>NZ_LXYE02000009.1 GCF_001659685.2 Labilibacter marinus | reverse complement strand
TTATACACCTTGCTTTGGATTGGTAAATACCTTGTCTCCTAATCCCAAACAATCTAAGTTACTATGTTTACGTAACCAATTCAACACAGTACTTTGTTCTTATTTATAGGTTATGTGACCTTCCTCTAACATAGATATAAGGGCCAATTTAAAGCCCATATTATAATCGTACTGAGTACGCTTAGGCTGTAGTTCTATTGATTTATTCATAATAAGTTGATTTTGAGTCAACTTATTTTAGGATGGGACATTTGTATAAAAAAAGGCATGAGCTAAAAACCCATGCCATAAACCAACCTAACTCTAAACAACAATTATTCTACCCAATCAACGATTTGCTCCAAGGTATGACGAACTTGAGGAAAAGGTGAATCTTCCTTTTTATATCCAAAGGCAACCATAGCGGCTACACCTAATTTGTTTGTATCAACGACTCCTTCTTTCGATAAAATCTCTTCAACCTTAGCTCTGTCAAAACCTTCAATAGGGCAAGAATCAATTCCTATTTGAGCTGCTGCTGTCATCATATTCGCAAATGGTAAATAAACCTGCTTACAGGCCCAATCAAAGATCTTACGTTCATCCGTTAAATCAAACTCGTTTTCCATAAAACCTTTGAAGAACTTTAATTTCATTTCTTCCACTTCCGCTGGGAGCTTATCTATTACTTGCGATTTATGCTTTAGGTATTCTGAACCTACTCTCATTTCGTCGCCTTTGCGCGCTAACAACACAACAAAGTGACTTGCTGATGCCAATTGTTTTTGTGCTCCCCAACTAGGTATTGCCAACTTCTCACGTAAGTTAGTATTTTGGACCACAACAAATTTCCATGGTTCCCAACCAAAAGAACTTGGAGAACGTCGTCCTACTTCCAGAATAAACTCAAAATCTGCATCAGATATCTTTTGTTCCGGTTCAAATTCCTTAATAGCACGACGATATGCGTGTGCTTTTAGTATTTCTTCTTTTTTTGCTTGCATGATTATATTGTTAATTCATTCTACATTTATCTATATCTTAATCACTGCCTCCTCCTGACAAACTTCTTTACAGTTGCCACAGTGCAGGCAGTTTTCCTGATGGATAACATATGGCTTACTTTCTTCAATGCAATTCGTTGGACAATTTTCTACACATTTACCACAAGCTGTGCAATCATCAGTTATCAAATAACCAAACTTTTGCAGATTGCTTTCTCCCAGAGCAAAACTAGCACGAGTAATCGGTTTTGTTGTTAAATCGAAATACTCTCCTTGCCCTTTGTATAGGCAAAAAACCTCTAATGCCGTTCTACTCTCCACCGTTGGATAAATAGTTGCCATGTATGGGTTAACTTCAAATATCTTATCCAAGGTTTCTGAACCAATATTTCTAACTGAGCCTGCAATTGAAATAGACTTCTTTGCCATCGAATCTTTACCCGCCGTTATCCCACTTAAGGAGATATATCCTTTATCCGTAAGTTGTTTATAAAATGCTTTCCCTTTAGCCGTTAAAAAGTATACGGATTCATCATCGTGTAACATTATATCAATCACACGCGTTGCTGGAAGCCCATTGTCATCAACCGTGGCAACAACCACAGAATGAATTTCTTCTACTAGTATCTGTAAGTAATCTTTAGTTTCCATTATTTATATCTTGCTAACCACGGAATATTAATGCTGATGCCCTTGTGCTTGGTTTGAATAAAAGGAACGAGCACTAGCCATTAAGTATCCTTCTTTGTAATCAGGATAGGCAGTTTTCATGTTCTTAACAAATTCATCCGATGTCTTAGATTTTGCAATTATTTTTTCCATATTTTCAAGGTAAGCCACCTTTGTCTCCATATCCACTTTATTTTCGGGACCATAATGTGAACTTAAAAACCGCGTATAACCTTTTGATAAATACCCCTTAAAATGTTTAATACTCAAATCTAAATGTTCATGACCTAAAATTTCTGAATGAACATCGTGACCTAGAATATGAACATAAACCGTATTTATTTCTGGTATCTCTATGTCATAACCATCATAAGTATTGGTAATTTGAATTTTGATGCCAGCAATCTCAATTTCACCTTCCTCAATCATTTTAGTTGGTATATAAAACTGAGCGTCTACCTTATCTCCAAAAGCTTTAGGAATACCTGCTTTCATGACTGATCCAAAACCCGTCTCCCAATAATCCAGTACATTCTGAGTGAAATAAACATCAATATCTTTCAAGGCTTCTGTTTCAATAAAGTTGCCTCCAAGAGGATGGTATGATGGTAGAATAGCTTCTACGATAATATTGTTTGTACTCAAATAATTTCTGAATTCATCGTAATTATCCCAAAATGCTGGAGATTCGATAAGGGCTGCTTTACCATTTTTCTCCAATACGATTACCAAGTCATTCATCATATCTTTAGTAAAATAAGCGTGCATTTTTACTGTTCCATAATCGAATACCTCAACATTTCCTTTTGATAACTGAATTGTTGATTTAGTGACTTCTGTTTGAGCTTTTGCCTGTTTCTTTTTTTCAGCATTCGTTTTGCTATTGCATGCGCCCAAAGTAATTGCAGCTACTATAAATAGGTAAGTGATAATGTTTTTCATGTCTGTGTGTTTTTGTTTGTTTATAATGAGTAAGCTACACCTACTCTTTGAATAGAAAGTTAGCAGTTCCTTGAAGGTAGAATGGCCATCCCAAATAAGGATATTCTTCGTTCATCGTATCCAAAAATTCTTGTTTATTTGAAGATGCTAAAGCAATTCGTTTAAGTCTTCGAGATACTTAATCTTTTGAGTGACTGCTCCTGTCGTTTCCGGCTCTGCGTGAGAACTAAAATACATATCGTACCCTGCTTTCTGGAAACCCTTAAGTAAATTGATCAAGCTATCTGCAAATTCATAATTAAACACCATCGTATGTCTATCAGCTCCCAACATGTGAAGATGAACAGCGTTAATCTCCGGTATTTCTACAGAAAAGGCAAAGTCAATATTCTTCAGGATGAATTTCATGCCTACAATCTCTATTTCGCCTTCCTCTAACATAAGAGTTGGCTCATATATGCTCACATCCATTGCCTCTCCAAAACGCTCTTTAAGCCCTATTAACGATGGAGCTCCCGGACCTGAAACATAATTATCCACGGCATGCTGCATAGAATAAATATTAGTAAACTTCAATTTGTCCGTTTTAATAAATTCCGCACCAATAGGATGATAAGACAAGATGAGATCGATACTTGCATGCCCTAAACCAACAATGTAGTCAATCAACTCTTCGTAGTTATCTTTAACAGGAGGTGTTTCAAGCAATACTGCTTCACCGTTTTTTTCAAGAATAAAAACATATGTTCCAAAGAAATCTTTGGTTTCATAGGCATGTACCTTGGTCTCGCCATAATCATATACCCACATAGTTCCTTTTTCAAGTTGCACTGTAGTGTTACTTACCGTAAACTTACGCATGCTCTCTTCTCTGAACATTTCTTTTGATTTTTTACTTTTTTGAGCAGAAACACTCGTCAATCCTGACCATATAAACACAGCACATATTAGTGCTAAAACTATCTTTTTCATAGAATATTAATCTTGTAAATCATTATTCGCTGCCGTCTCACGGCTATTATAAACGATGGAAATGCCGTTACCTTTATCAAGCGTAAGTCTCATTTTGGTATCTGTTACCTCAATAAGCAATTCATCATAGCCCAAATCCATATCTCCTAGGGTACTTGTGCGCGAGAAAAACTCCCCTTTCCATTCCCATGTTCCTTTCAATTCTTTACCACCAAAGCTTCCTGATATCTTGCCGTCTTTGCTTGCTACTGATGAACCTCCAGCATCACCGTAATAGTTATCTGCACATAACTCAAGATATTCCTCCTTTGTAGTCACTCGTTTCCAAGTTTCTTTCACGATTTTGTAAGCGGCCACTTTATCACCAAAAATATATGGCAGATATAAATTATCATCATCAGTATTGATATCAGCTGGTCCGTAAGGCAATGTCTCCACTAAAACGCGATCATTATCATTCACGTAATAAACTTCTTTGGCGAATGGAGCACTAACAAAAAATCCCTTATTATGAGATACAAGCCCATCTAAAAATCCTAATTTATCACCAGTAGAAATTGCTTTTACTGACTTATCTGAAATATTAACTTGATAAACTGATCCCGGAACATCAGTTGGTGATTGTGGATTCATTTCCGAACCAAAAACTACAACCATCAATTGGTCACCATCAACAAGAATGCCATTGGGGTGATGGATTTTAGGTGTTTTTAGCCATACAACAAGTTGATCATCCTTTAGCGTATAAATTTTCCCGCCTGGAACATCGGATATAAATATTTGTCCGCTTTTTGAAATACTAACATCATTTAATGAGATGGCACTTTCAGACTTTATACTCTGAACAAGTTCTCCCTTTTTAACATCAATTATTCGAAGATATTTTTGATCAGCAACATACAAATTATCATTATACATATCAGAACCTGTTGGTCCAGCTAGTCCATCAATCCATTTCTCCTCAACAATTTTTCCATCCTTACTCAACTTACTAATGTATCCGCCTTTACCTTTCATATTTACATTTGAAACATATAACCATGGATGGTTTGACGATGCAAAAACAGATTCGGGCATCGAGAATCCCGATACTTCCCATTGCTTTTTAATTGCATAGATCGTCTTGCTATTATCATGTACTTCCGTAACAAAGCTCATATACTTACTTAAGTCACCTTCAACAGCTTGTTTTAACAAGGCTCCCGTTTCTTGAGAATAGGCTTGTTTCATATGTACATCCCACAAAGCTGATTTACTTCGCCAATTCTCATACACTACAAAAGTATTTTCATCGCCTTCAAGGGTGTATAAATCAAATAAGATATTACCTACTTCGTTATGCGTATTCGTTATGTGTTTTTCGAACTGTTTAAGCACTTGCTCACGATAGCCATCTTTAACTTTGAAGATGAAAAATAAAGTCTCTTCCTTGTCTTCAGGGTTGACTTGCTTGATAGGATGATTAACTGCTGGTTTAGTTTCGTTCAGCAACATAATTTGTGGTGGACTTTGCAAAGACTTTTGAGCTAGTTTTTTCAAGTTATGAGAATAACTATACTCACCATGTGCAGTGTGTGCTTCCTTGTTTTTCCAACGAGAATATACATACATCACGCTAGGATCGTTGTCATCCGCAAACAATTTCATTTCAATATTACCTGGCTCTTTAAGTGATTGAGTTAGGCTATTAATAGATGCTTTCTCAAATTCTTCTCTGAATTCAGGTTTAATGTTGAATTTCACTAGTTGAGTAAGCATTTTATTTTCCTTTGAACAACTTGCTAGTAATAGTAAGCTGAGCATTGCTAATAATACGTTTTTCATTTTTTTTTTAGGTAAGGCATAACAAATCCAAACATTCTATCTAACAAGCTATCTGAATGTTGCTACGCTGATTATGTTTAAACAGAAAAGAATAATTAGACTGTAATCTCAGTCACAAAGTTCATGTATTGCTCCATGTCCCCTATTAGTGCTTCTTTTAGTAAAGTTCCAGTCACTTCTGAGTATGGTTGTTTGAAGTGAATATCCCAGATTGCAGCTTCGTTTCTCCAGTGTTCATATACAGCCAAGGTATCATTGGCTCCTTCAACCGTATATAAATCAAAGAGCAAATTAGCTTCCTCTTTACGAGTATTCTCAATATGATTTTCAAACTGCTTTAATAAACGCTCGCGGTATGCTTCATTTATTTTAAATATGAAAAAGATAATACATAATTCATCTTCTGCATTGGGTGATTTTGCAGGGATAGGTAATGGCATAGTAGTGCCCAGCTTTAAAAATTCAGGAACAACTTGCAATGCACTTTCTGCTATTTCCACTAACGCTTGCGTATATGTTTGCTTTTTATGAAAGTCTAGGGCAGCTTCATCCGCCCATCGTTCATATACAAAAAAAGTATTCCCTTCTTTAACATCTACAAATAAATCCATTTGTAAACAGCCAGCTTCCTTTAAAGCACCTTTTTTATTTAATTTTAATGCTGCTTTAAACGTATCAACATAAGCAGGTTTTACTGTGAATTTCGCTATTAGATTAATCATTTCTAGTTTTATCTTGAGTGTTATTGACTATATAATATGAGTATGGATAGGGCATGTGTTCCATTCAAGGAAAGAATGGAAACCAATGATCATCCATTTATTGTAATGATCATTGGTTTAACTTCCTCTTTGTTTCTACTTCTTACAAGCTAACGACCACCTTACCTACAGTTCTTCCAGATTGAACTTCGTTATGGACATCACCCATATTTTCAAAAGAGAACGTTTTTGAAACATGTGCTTTCACGGTACCAGCCTCTAGTAAGTCGGCAATTGTTTTCATATCATCGCCATTTGATTTCACCAATAATGGCGTAACTGTAACACCTACCTTATCCGCTAATTCTTTCACATCCGCAGGCACCTCAAAAATGGCCAATGAAACAATCGCTCCTCCTTCTTTCATCACTTTAACTGAATTCAACAATACTTCTCCACCCATTGGATCCAATACAAAATCAACATCAGCAGCCACCTCTTCAAATTTCTGCGTTCTATAATCAATATGCTCATCAGCTCCTAAAGACAGCACAAAATCTTTATTCTTAGCTGAACTTGTGGCCAACACATAGGCTCCTTTACTTTTGCCTATTTGTATTGCAAAATGACCAACACCGCCCGAACCTGCATGAATAAGAACACGATCATCTTTTTTTACTCTATCTGTTATAGCTTGCAAGGCGGTTAAAGCAGCCAATGTAGATGCCGCAGCTTCTTCAAATGACGTTCCTTCAGGAAGCACAGCCAGTTGATCCGCAGGAGCGGCAACATATTCGGCATAAGCCTTTCCAGAACCTGGAAAGTTAATCATGCCAAATACTTTATCACCAACTTTAAAACCAGTAACCTCATTACCTACTTCAGCTATTACCCCAGCAACATCCCAACCTAATATTACATTTTCAGTAGCTCCTATTAGCATTTTTAATGCTTGCTCTTCGCTTCTTACTTTCCAATCTGCAGGGTTTATACCTATTGCTTTGGTCTCTACCAAAACCTCATTACTTTTTAATGATGGCTTCTCAATATCTTTAATTTTTAAGTTTTCTACACCACCTGCTTTTTCTAATACTATTGCTTTCATGATTTATATTTTTAGTTACTATCATTTTTATAGTGACAAATGTATGTATAGTTTAATTTACTCACAATAACGGTCATAAAGGATAGTATCTATTATTTACAAACTAAATTTACATCTCGCTACATATGTGCTTGTTAGCGATTTAAATTTTTACTATATTTTTTATAGTTGCATAACTTAATTAAGTATCTTATCTTTGTAGACACATAAGAATAAATTCACACATAATATTACAATGGATAGAAAAGAGCTGTTTGAGAAAAAACCCATGATAAAAATTCATGACAAGTTATTTCCTTGTCCAACAAGTGCGGCCATGGAATTAATTGGAGGTAAATGGAAGAGTGTAATATTAACGCATTTGATTGATGGTGAAAAACGATATAATGAGTTAAGAAAAGATATACCAACAATTACTGAGCGCACCTTAAGTTTACAACTAAAACAATTGGAGGTGGATAGTTTAATTTCAAGAAAGGTATACACTAAAAAACCTCCCTTAAAGGTGGTGTATTCATTAACTCCTTTTGGAAAAACTGTTATTCCTCTTCTACAACTAATAATAGAATGGGGTATTACTGCTGCCTACGAAAAAGGTGAATTTATTGAGTTAGAGAAATAATACCGATAATGGCTTGGTCAGTTTCCCATATAAATTCACTATTGTCTGATACAAAATTGTAATGGCTAAAAAAACTACCCTTTTGTCTCTAGCCGACGGGCTTTTCATTTTTGCCTACAGCAACAAAAACGAAACAAAAAGTGCCGCCGCTGCCATGAAAAAGCTAAAAATCAGTATTCTTCGCGGAAAGAAAAGAACTCACTACGTTCAAACAGCTTTTCTTTCTTATCGCTACGTTTACCGATTTTCTTTACGCTTTTACATGAAGGCGGAATAGTTAGCCCTTTATGGCACTAAAACAAAAAATTACCTCACAAACTACCCTTTACAGAAAGGTCTGTATTTTTATACTGGACACCAATGACATAAATTATGCAAGAAACAATAAAAAAGTACGCCTTTAAAGATGGTCTTAAGTTAGAGTTTGAAATTATTGATTTACAAACAATCCTTCAATTGAAAGGAGATATTATGACCGTTCCACATAGGGCTCAGTTTTATCATATTATATGGATAGAAAAAGGAAAAGGGACGCATTATGTTGATTTCAAACCTATCTCCATTAAAAATAACACTATCATTTTTGTGCCTCAAAACAGCGTTAATTTGTACGATATCGCAGGGAAATATGAAGGCCAATGCATTGTATTTACGGATAGTTTTTTTGCTAAAAACAATGAAGATATGCAGTTCCTTCATTCGAGCATGTTATATAGTGATTTATATGATACTGCTCTGTTGAAGGTAAGCCCTCAGCTTTCAGACCTTCGTGTTACTATAAATGCCATGCAAACAGAGTTTATACGAACACACGACGTTTCGCAATATAGCATACTACATAATATGCTGCACATATTCCTGTTACAAGCTGAACGTGAAATGCGAAAGCAAGGGTTTAAAGAATTAAAACCAAGCGCCAATCTGGATTACCTTGTTTTGTTTAAAGACTTGTTGGAAAAGAACTTTCGAGAGGAAAAAACAGTGAGTAAATATGCTGCTGAACTGAGCATAAGTGAAAAGCAACTTCAAAAAGCCACCAAAACTTTGCTTGATAAAACGCCAAAACAAATTATTGATGAACGTATATTATTAGAGGGAAAACGTTTGTTGGTACACAGTAATCAATCCATTAAAGAAATTGCCTACGAACTAGGCTACGACGAACCAACCAATTTTATCAAGTACTTTCGAAAACATACAGACAAAACACCTTCCGAGTTTAGAGAGCAGTATTAAGGCAATAATCAGTAGGCAGTCCTCAGTAAAAAGCACTCCGTTTTCAGCATTCTGTTGGTAGTAAATTGTATTTAATTGCTTAGCCCTTTTATGACCTTATGTATTTGCTGGCCTTAAATTCCTTCCTCTATATCATTCTTATTACCTTATCATACCTTTCGTTTTATTGATCATCTACTTATATGTAGCTAATAGTATATATTTTTAAAAGAGTGTTTTGTTATTAAAAATGCACATGGAGTAAATGTACCCTACAAGGGCGTAAACTTACCTTTTCTGCCGATGCATACTGTCTCATATTTGCATCATAAATTTAAACAATAACAAACATACAATTCAGATGAAAAATTTAGCATTAGTATTATTGATGGCAGTGACATTATTTTCTTGCGAAGACGATAATAATCCAAAAGAAATTTCAAACACACAAAAAGTAACAGAACTTTTAAAGAGTATTGAAACAGGCGCAAAGGAACCCGTTTCGTATATTAATCCTAACAATTATACTCAACACAACCAAGGTGTAGCTGACGGTTTAGCGGGTTTTGGGGCTGCTCTTAGTGCCTTATCCGATGCGGCAGCAGCTGATGCATCTTTAACACCAAAGGTTGATGTAAAACGCGTATTCGAAGATGGAAACTATGTAATTGCCCATACAGAGTATAACTTTTTTGGTCCCAAAGCAGGTTTTGATATTTTCCGTTTTGAGAATGGCTTAATCGTTGAACATTGGGATAACTTACAAACTATTGTTACAGAAACCGCCTCTGGTCGTAGCATGTTTGATGGTCCAACGGTGATAAAAGACCTGGATAAAACAGAAACAAACAGATCATTGGTTGAAGACCTATTACAAGACGTGTTCTTGGGTGAAGCACCGGATAAAATTACAGACTACATTTCTACAGAACAATATCACCAACATAACCCTGGTGTAAAAGATGGCTTAGCAGGACTAAACGAAGCTTTAACAGCATTAGCACAAGCTGGAATGCCTATGGTATATACCAAGGTTCATGAAGTTTTTGCAGAAGGTAACTTTGTTTTATCAGTTTCAGAAGGTGTGATTATGAATGAGGATGTTTCTTTTTACGACCTATTTAGAGTGGAAGATGGTAAAGTAGTAGAACACTGGGATACTGTTGAAAAACTTACTCCTTCTTCAGAAGCATTAAACAGCAACGGTAAATTTAATTTTTAAGCAAAGGGCGTAAATCTACCCTACTAGGGCGTAAACTTACCTTTACCCATGCATTCAATTGTAACAACTTTGTAGTGTAAACTTTAAACAATATCAAGATGAAAAAACTAACGCTTATCCTCACGTTTGCTATTGCTTTAACAGCATGTGCACAGAACAAAAAAAGTCAAATAGAATCTAAAAACATAGAAAAAATGGAAGTATCGAACAAGCAAAAAGTAGAAGAGTTATTAAAAGCAATTGAAACGGGAGCACAAGCACCTGTTGGATATATTAACGCAGACAACTATACTCAGCACAACCAAGCAGTAGCAGATGGATTAGCTGGTTTTGGTGCTGCATTGGGACAACTTGCAGAGGTAGCTGCAAAAAATCCAGCATTAACGCCAAAAGTAAATACCGTTCGTGTTTTTGAAGATGGTGATTTTGTTATTGCTCATACCGATTATAATTTCTTTGGGCCTAAAATAGGCATTGATATTTTCCGTTTCGAAAACGGATTAATCGTTGAACATTGGGATAACCTACAGGAGAAAGTTACAGAAACGGCTTCTGGACGTACACAAATTGATGGACCTACAGAAATTAAAGATTTGGACAAAACAGAAGCGAACAAAACTTTAGTAGACAATTTATTAAAGGATGTTTTCTTTGGTGCAAATCCAGATAAAATTACTGAGTATATTTCAACAGAGCAATACGACCAACATAATCCAGCTGTTAAAGATGGTTTAGCTGGTTTGGGTGAAGCCTTAAAATCGTTAGCTGAGGCAGGCATGGCTATGATATACGAAAAAAACCATAAGATACTAGGAGAAGGTAACTTTGTTTTATCTGTTTCTGAAGGCATCTTTATGAAAGAAAAAGTAGCTTTTTACGATATCTTTAGAATTGAAGATGGTAAAGTGGTAGAACACTGGGATACTATTGAAAAGTTGGTTCCTGAATCAGAAGCTAAAAACACGAATGGTAAATTTAATATATAAGATGCAAGTAATACATTGCACCATAATATAACTGATTTGCTGCCCCTTGTTTTTCACGAGGGGCAGTTTGTTTTTATAAACGCTAATCTATCGTTTTATCTTAATACTCAACAAATCATCATCGTAAAGTTTATAGCTAACTTGGATTACATGAAAAGACGAAAGTTTTTAAAGACAGCAAGTGTACTAACAACAATGATTGGAAATATGACGGAATTAAAAGGATTGGAAAAATTAGTAGATGACATGCCATTGTCAGAAAAGATGCCATTGCTATTTATTGGACATGGCAGCCCGATGAACGCTATTGAAGACAACGAATTTACACAAGGTATGAAGCAGGTAGCCCATACGCTCAGTTTACCTAAGGCCATTTTGTGTATTTCAGCGCATTGGTATATTAAGGGAACCAAAGTTACGGCTATGCAACAGCCCAAAACCATACACGATTTTCATGGCTTTTCGCAAGAATTGTATAAACAACAATATCCCGCTAGTGGACATCCTGAATTGGCCAATGAAACAAGAGAATTATTGTTACCTACCCAAGTAGGTAAAGACCTCGATTGGGGTCTAGACCATGGCTCTTGGTCGGTATTAAAACATCTTTATCCCAATGCCGATGTACCCGTTTTTCAATTAAGTATTGATGCTACAAAGGGAGCCGAATATCATTTTAAATTGGCGCAAAAACTCCAATCATTGCGTAATAAGGGCGTTTTAATTATCGGAAGTGGAAATATTATTCATAATTTAAGATTGGTTGATTGGCCAAACTTTAATAAGGATAACCATGGTTTTGATTGGGCGATTGAAGCACGCGAATGGGTGAATAAAAATATTGAAAACCGCAACTTTAAATCATTATACGAATACCAAAAACAGGGCAAAGCGATGCAACTAGCAGTTCCGACGCCCGACCATTATTTACCTTTAATATATACCTTAGGATTAGCAGGGGTTAATGAAGAGATAAAGCTATTTAATGACAAATTACAAGCTGGTAGCTTAAGCATGACCTCTCTAAAAATTGGTTAAGCAAAACAACTCAGCTATAATATTTACAGACATGATACATATACCATTACATCATACAGAATACGCCGATGAGATAAATCTATTTGAACCTTATCAATTAAATACCAGTGCATCATCAACAGATAAAGAACAATACGTAGATTTTATATTGACTGAATTAAATGAAGTCAATGGTACTTCTTACCTAGAAAAGAGACGATCGTTACATGCAAGGTTAAATATGTTAGCCCCAAACACCCTAAGCAAGGAGGCCATAGAAGCGTTAAACCAACTATTACAACTAGAGCTAAACGAGAAAGAGATTACTGATATCAACTTATATAATACCTCAAAAAGCCAGAACATAGGCAATACAAAAGTGCTGATTTGGCAAGGCGATATAACCACGCTAAAAGTGGATGCTATTGTTAATGCGGCCAACAATCAAATGTTAGGATGCTTTCAGCCTTTGCACGCCTGTATTGATAATGCTATCCATAGTGCAGCGGGCGTTCAATTGCGCGATGATTGCAATACCATTATGGAAAAACAAGGTTTTGCAGAACCAACCGGAGTGGCTAAAATTACCAGAGCCTATAATCTGCCTTCAAAATTTGTATTGCATACCGTTGGGCCAATTGTGCAAGGAAATGTAACTGAACAAAGTAAAAGTGATTTAGCAAGCGCTTATATTTCTTGTTTGGAGATTTGTAAAGAGATTGATTCCATCCGAAGCATTGCCTTTTGTGGAATATCAACGGGTGTATTTGGCTACCCTGCCGAAAACGCTGCGCAAGTTGCACTAGCTACTGTAAAACAATGGTTAATGGATAACCCTGATTGTTTAGAAACTGTAGTTTTTAACGTATTTGCAGATAAGGATAAAATGATTTACGAATCTTTAATTTAATACCATGATTGATACTCAAATAATTCAACAAAGCAAACAGCTCATAGAAGATGCTGATGTTGTACTAATTGGTGCAGGAGCTGGCCTTTCTACGGCAGCAGGACTGCACTATAGTGGAAAACGTTTTTCTGATAACTTTTCTGATTATATAGATGAATATCAACTAACAGATATGTACTCTTCGGTGTTTTATCCGTTTAAAAGTAAAGAAGAAAAATGGGCTTATCTTTCGCGCCATATAAAGCTGAATGGTTACGATGCAGAGCCTGGTCAGGTTTATAATGATTTACTGAATCTAGTTAAAGGAAAAAGCTATTTTGTGATTACCACAAACGGTGATGGATTATTCAAAAAAGCAGGTTTTAACACAGACCAAATATTTGCTACCCAAGGCGATTACCAACAGTTTCAATGTGCTAAAGGTTGTCACAATACCTTATACCATAACGAGAAGATGGTCATGCAGATGGTAAAACAATTCAACAATTTCCGAATACCGACTGAATTACTCCCTATTTGCCCTGTATGTGGCGAAGATTTAGTACCTCACTTGAGAATAGATCAGTTTTTTGTAGAAAATGAAGACTGGCACCTCGCCAATGATAGATATACTCAATTTGTTAGGAATGCCAAGGACAAAAAGATGGTTCTGCTGGAGCTTGGAATCGGATTTAATACACCTTCAATTATTCGTTGGCCCTTTGAGCAAATGGCCCATCAATTTACAAATACGGAATTAATCCGAGTAAACATGGATAGTGTTGAGCCTAACTATAAAATTCCTGCAACTAGTATTTTATTAAAATCAGGTATAGCTGAATATTTGGCGCAAATGCAATAATCCCCTTTTACGTCGCTGATGCAAATACTTTTCCACGCTTTCAGGCAACTTGCGTCAACGACGCAAGCCACTGCCTGAAGCTTATCCATTTATAACTTTAAGGAATCTAAAACAAAACGATCTGACTTACCCGATTCAATAAGTAAAACAATCTTACCTAAACCCTTTACCTTCTTTAAAGAAATATTCAATGCAAATGCTTTTAGAGGATTTACTTCTTCAAGCGAAATTTCCTTTAATAGCTTTCCTTTGACATCTTTCAATTGTAATATGGCTTTACCTTCCACAAAAACACCATATTGTCCTTTTAAACTACCTTCCTTAAAATGAAGTCTCTCAGTAATTATACCTGTTTTATTAACGGATAAAATAGGCGTATTATTAATCTTAGCAGAACCAATCATCTCAATATAATCAAAGCTTTCTTCAGGTTTAAGTGTATAAATGGGCGACCTGACTTCCGTTTCTAGATAACCAACCGCTACCCCACTATTAAAAACCGACAGATTGGTTCCATCCGGATAATCCAAAGCAGGATTAAATGGTTCCAATATTTTAGCAAAAGCGGTATTATTAATCTTGTCCACATAACACACCCACGATTCACTGGCAATCATATCTAAACCTGCCATTAAATAATAATCGTAATGCATTTCAAATACACCAGGAGCGGTTTCTCCCAAATAATTTGTTCCACTATTATAAAATCGCTTCACATGTTCAGGATTATTCTTATCCAAAGGCATGCGCTGCCTATTTACAAAACGCCATCGCTGCTCAGGGTTTGCACTTAAATGAAATTGTTCTCCATCGGGCATTTTTAACTCAGGACTAAAAGGAATATAGGCTCTATAGTTTTCGCCATCGGTCAATTCAGGTTTACTTCGAGAGATATGCTGACTCGATGTCATAAAACCTCTTTTAATGATGGAATCTCCCCTATTAATCACTGTATGTTTCAACACCAATAAACTCGATCCTTCCTGAATATGAATACTTCTTTTATACTGAAACTCCTCCTCTATTTTATTGGGCTTAATAAAACTTTTTGACTTAGCGTGATAAGAAGGAATAGGCAAGGATTGAACTCCAGAACTGGTCTCTACATATTGCACGCCATCTTTTTTAATAATGCGAGCTTGATAAGGAGCATCTCCCCATGTTACTGGAGGAGGCCATCTTTTGGTTTTCTTTCCTTCCTTATCAATTGCCCAATTAGTGCGGGGCACCGGCACAATTCTATAACCTCCAAAATTACGCCATTCCGCAGCGGTCACTTCATCATTATCAGGAAAAGATTTCCCAAAATAATCAGGATTAGCCCATAAGGATTTATAATCACCCAAGTTATGCTCTAGTATCCTACCTCCAGCATCTGGCAC
Source organism: Labilibacter marinus (assembly GCF_001659685.2). Classification (GTDB taxonomy): domain Bacteria; phylum Bacteroidota; class Bacteroidia; order Bacteroidales; family Marinilabiliaceae; genus Saccharicrinis; species Saccharicrinis marinus. The sequence goes on along the minus strand of NZ_LXYE02000009.1, from coordinate 185,368 downwards.
TGTTGCTACGGATATATACTTGTTTTTCAGAACATATACATTGTCCCATTTCCAGTTGTTGTAATTAGGAATTAGTTCAGCTACACCTGCTTCTTGCGCATGAGTTTGCCAATTGATTGTTAGGCTAAGAATAGCTATTAAAAGTAATTTTATCTTCATGGTTGTTTTTTATAACAGATAAACATCATTCGAATAAATTAGTTTTCGCTACCATAAGCATACTATCCTATTTCACATCTATATTTCAAACAATTCAGTTCTTAAACTACCATCTTAGTTCAGTTTTGCCAACTCAATTTTTACTAGACAAAACTCCATTTCAAATCATATATCCTTACCTTGTCATTCATCCATAATTCAAACATTAAACGGATACAATTCTATCTTACAACTATTTAAACCCACCTAACAATGACAGCATTATCATAAATACATATCACTTAGCTTCCAATTGCAGGCAATCCCTTTAACATGATATCCCCCCTTTTATTTAAATAATTTGTTTGAAACAATCTATGTAACAAATTTTAGTTTTACTTGTAACAATTAAGGGGAATAACAAAACAAAGTACAACATGAAAAAACAACTACTCTTATTACTTATGTTAATATTGGCATTTAACAGTTATGCCAATCCACCTAAGCCTCCTATCGGAAAAAGATGGGTTCTTAATCTTGATTACTCGGATGAATTTAATGGTACTGAGCTAGATTTAGCTAAATGGTACGATTATCATCCTACTTGGAAAGGAAGAGAGCCTGGCTTATTTATGCCATCACAAATTAAAGTAGAAAATGGTTATTTAGCCATTCATGGCGAAAAAATGGCGAAGGATACAGTAGTTAATGGCTCTATATTTAATATAAAATGTGGAGCGGTAATATCTCGCAAGAGAACTGCCCATTACGGTTATTACGAGTGCAAATTCAAAGCCAACAAAACCACTTTATCCACCACTTTTTGGTTCTCTACTCGTGCTAATTTTGATGGTCCTGAAGAATGTGATGATAAGTATTCACAAGAGTGGGATATTCAAGAATGTATTGGTCGTGGCGGAGACTTTCAAGGAAGTTGGTTTGCCAAAGGTATGCACTGTAATGCCCATTATTGGTACAACGATTGTGATGGAGAAAGACATGATTACAGAGCCACAGAGGTAAGGTATGAAGACGACAAACTGTCTAGCGAGGATTTTGATATTTATGGAGGTTGGTGGAGAGATTCAAAAACAGCCACTTATTATTACAATAATCAAGATCCTAAAAATCAAACATTCTACAACGAAATAAGCTCAACACCTTTTTCTCAACCTATGGGCATGAACTTAGTGGTAGAAACATACCCTTTCCCATGGATAGAGCTTCCCAACGATGAAGAGTTAGCTGATCCTGAAAAAAATACTTCCTATTATGACTGGGTACGGGCTTATACCTTAGTAGATGCTTTTGAACCATTGGAAACTGAAGAGGAAGCCCCTATTGTTGAAAATGGTGATTTTGAAACGGGCGACCTGAGTAATTGGGTTGGTTGGGGTAGTCCTGGCGCCGCTATTACTGATGATGCTACTCATGTAGCCAACGGATCATACGCTTGTTATATTGTTGGAGGTGGCGCCCCTGAATATAATATGGATTTAAAACCTAATACTGATTACACCTTAAAATGTAATGCTAAAGCCACTAGTGGCTCACTCAGCTTGGGAATTAAAGAAAACACAAGTGGTGTAAGCATTAAAAGTATAGAAGTTTCTGGCGACGCTTATCAAGAATATACCTTGCAGTTTAATTCAGGCATAAATTCCTCTCTAAAACTCTATTACTTTGCTCAGGCAGGAGAAAGTGGATATATTGATGATGTAATCGTCACTGAAGATAATCCAGTGCCTCCTGTTAAGCCAGATCCGATAGAGATATATGATGAATCTGTCCATTTAAGTTCTAATTTCTCTCAGGATTGGGATCGCCAGATTATTTCTGTCCCACTACAATTTCAAGCCAACGAAGACCGAGAAATTCACTTGAAACTTAAAAATATGGATGATGTAGTTGTAGCTGATACCATTTTAAATGGATATGCGGGCTATGCCAATGCAGTAGTTGAATTACAAATTGATTCGGTATTAAATAAAGCGGCGTTTTCTTTATATACAGATATAAGAACCGTAGACGGTACTGAAAGTGATATTATACATACAGAATCGGTTACATTAACCAATGTTTCTGTAAAAAACCCTAATGCTGAAATACTTCAAGTATATCCTTCGCCAACCACTTCAGAGCTATTTATAAATGGCGTTCAACCAGGACTTAGATATACCATTTTTGATATGCAAGGACGAATTGTAGATAGTAATGTTTACACGAACCAAGCCATATCGGTTAGTCAATTAAGAGCTGGAATATACATAATACAAATTGATGAACGTAAAGCTAGATTTGTAAAGAAGTAGTATATATAAAATACTAAGCAAATAATTGAGGGGAGTGAGTTTATATAATTCACTCCCCTCTCTTTTTTCATTTTATAACCTTAATTAAATACTTTAAATACTAATTTCACGCTACATTTTTTAAACCTCAAAAATTAAAATCTATAATGATGAAAATCTTAAATCTTGGATTACTCTTCGTTCTCATTACTTTGTTTTCTTGCTCTACTCCTAAGAGTGAAAATAAAAAGCCTAATATCATTTACATCATGTCTGATGACCACTGTGCCCAAGCCATTGGTGCTTATAAAATGAGACTAGCAGAATTAAACCCTACACCAACCATTGATAGAATTGCCAAAGAAGGAATACTGTTCGAAAATGTATTTTGCACCAACTCTATTTGTACTCCTTCACGTGCAGCAATCTTAACAGGGCAATACAGTCAGACCAATGGCGTGATGGATTTAAGTGGTAAGATTGGTAAAGCGCAACAACACCTACCTACCGAAATGAAGAAGCTGGGTTATCAAACAGCCATGTTTGGAAAATGGCATTTAAAAGAAGCGCCTGAGGCATTCGATTATTACAATGTATTGCCTGGACAAGGCGATTACCATAACCCAACTTTATATACTCGCGAAGGTGATTCTTTAACTCTATTTAAATTTGAAGAAGGTATTGAACGTGAAGTTTATGCTACTACCTATCAAGGTCATTCGTCAGATGTAATTACGGACATCTCACTAGACTGGTTCAAAAACAAAAGAGATAAGTCAAAACCCTTTTTTGTGATGCATCATTTTAAAGCGCCTCATGACTTTTTTGAGTATGCCGATAGATACAATGAGTATTTAGAAAATGTGGATATTCCGGAACCAGCCAGTTTATGGGATAATAAAAACAACGGTTCAGTTGCTACAAAAGGTATTAACGATTGCTGGATGGATACGATCGGCTCTTCCATCGGTCATAGAAATGTAATTAGAAACATGGGCATGCACATGGAAATTGACCCAAATATTCCTGACCCTGAATATAAACGTTTGGCCTATCAAGAGTACCTTAAACGTTACTTACGCTGCGTTAAAGGTGTAGATGATAATGTAAAAAGGTTATTCGATTATCTAGAAGCTGAGGAACTTATGGATAATACCATCATTATATATACAGGCGACCAAGGCTTTATGCTTGGTGAGCACGATTATATTGACAAAAGATGGATGTACGAAGAATCGATGCGTATGCCATTTCTAGTTCGTTATCCTAAACTAATTAAAGCTGGGAGCCAATCTGATGCCATAATCAATAATACAGACTTTGCTCCAACTATAATTGACTTGGCCGGAGGTTCAACTCCCGACTATATGCAAGGCAATAGCTTTAAAAGCATACTAGAAACAGGACAAGAACCTGAAGAATGGCAACAAGCCACCTATTATCGTTATTGGATGCACATGGCACACAAACATAATAACCCTGCGCATTTTGGTATAAGAACGAAAAAACATAAGCTTATATTCTTTTATGGTAGAGATTTCAAACAACGTAATACTGCAGCACAAAAATGGGCACATAACCCTGCTTCAATGTCGGATTTTGAAACAATACCAGCTTGGGAGTTTTATGACTTAGAAAATGATCCACATGAAATGAATAATTTATATGGAGATGCTAAGTATGATGCTATCATCAAAGACCTCAAGGTTCAATTAAAAGATTTAAGAACATCTATTAATGAAGAAGATACCAAGTATCCAGAAATTCAAAAAATAATTGATGAGTACTGGGAGTAACTCTTTAGTATAGTCATAAAAACAACAAAGGCTAGTCGAGTTGACTAGCCTTTGTTGTTTAATCTATTATCAATATTTGCCCAGTTAGCAAAAACCTTTCTTAGTCTTTCTTCTTATATCTACCTTCGGGGTGTTGACTTAAACTGCCCATGCCTTGCTGAAAGTAGACTTCTGGCTTATGCCAAACACCTGTCTTTTTAAAAGCAGGTTCATCATAATCTAAACTTAAATCGCAATCGAAACGAGCCATAATTGAGTAACCTTTGTTAGCGGTTCCTGCATTAACAAAATGACATAACCCCCATCGAAAACCACGATTATCCTGTCCTTCTTTAAAAAGGTTAGGAATATATGGAGCGGCTGCAGTTGGCGTTAATGAAAGGTGTGCAGCGACTTCAAAATTAGCTCCATCTTTTGCATACTGAATGGTTTCACGTTCATTTCCATCCTTTATAGCTATAGTAGCTACCCCGTCCTTATACGGCCAATAAGTAGTTTCGTGTCCTGATTGCATCACCGGGTTTAATGGATGTTTGGTAAATGGTCCCAGCGGATGCTCAGCAATAACCAACCCATGACCTACAGCATATTTATCTCTTTTATGAGGCCATTTATTATAAGCTGCTTTGTAATAAATATGAATTTTACCATTATAAATAATGGGATGTGGATCGTGCGTTGCGTTCTGATCCCATTCGCCTTCTTTACCAAACGGAATAACTGCATCTCCTCCATGTGTCCAAGGACCTTCGGGCGAGTCGGCATAAGAAACGGATACTGGGCAAAGATCGCCACGCAAACCACTTGGCTCATCAAAAGCCTGATAGTACAGGTAATACTTTCCTTTCCAAACCAAAATATCAGGTGTAGCTACCGAACGCCATCCCGATTTAGGCTTCTCTGGACGCGTAACTGCTACTCCTTGCTCAGCCCATGTAATTCCATCTTCGGAAGTAGCGTACCAAATTTCGGCTAAATCCCAATCGGTAGAAGGAATAATATCTGTTGCTTCTTTGGCTCTATTCCAACCAATAGGTGGCACCTGGGTATGTCGCTTTGTATACCATAAATAATACTTCCCATCCACTAATATAGGCCTAGAAGGATCTCTTCTGGAAATAGTTCCATCACCGTTACTGTAATCAAAACCTTTTAAACGAGTATATTTAAATTGTGTAAAAAACTCGTTATCCTGTGCCCTTGGTTCGGCATACTTAAACATGCGCTCCGAAGAAGCACTTAATGGTATGTTCGGCTTTTCGTTAGGCATGGTAAACGGAAATACCTGAGACGTGTTATCTTTTTCCTCTGTTTGCTCTTTTTCTTTAGGGGCTGAGCAATTGACAAAGATTAACGTCATTACTAACACCCAAAGCCATTTTGTATTTTTCATAATCATCGTATTTATTTAATTCCTTCTCGTTTCTTTCTTAAACCACCTAAACCTTGCTTAAAATATACATCTGGCCTGTGCCATACGCCTGTGCTTTTCAACCACTTTTCATCACAATCCAAACTCAAATCACAATCGAAACGAGCAATGATGGAATGCTTTCTATCTCTTGTTGATGCTGCATTAATAAAATGACACATCCCCCAAGTAACACCTCTACCATAATCTGTTCCTGTAAAGGCATCAGGCGTATAAGCTCCTGCAGCTGTAGGCGTTAACTCTACTGTGGCAGCAATTTTAAAATTCACACCATCCTCTGCATATTGCATCGTTTGGGCTTCATTGCCATCTTTAATAGCGAGTGCTGCTATTCCTTCTTTAAACGGGAAATAAGTTGTTTCATGACCTGAATTTAATACTGGATTCAAAGGACATTTTTCAAAGGGTCCAAACGGATCTTCGGCAATAGCTAATCCATGAGCTACAGCATATTTATCGCGTAAATCAGGCCATTTATTATAGGCAGCTTTATAATACAAGTATATTTTTCCTTTGTAGATGATTGGGTGTGGATCTTGGGTTTGATCCTGGTCCCATTCTCCTTTTTTTCCAAATGGAACAACAGGCTTACCTACATGTGTCCAAGGGCCATTGGGCGAATCAGCATAAGCCATAGAGATAGGACACCAATCTCCTTTGGTACCACTTGGTTCGTTAAATGCTTGGAAATACAAATAATACTTTCCTTTCCACACCAAAATATCAGGTGTAGCTACAGAACGCCATCCTAACGCTGGTTTAGGCGGGCGAGCCACCGCAATACCTTGTTCTTCCCATTTAAACCCATCCGTACTTGTAGCATACCATAAGTCGCATAAATCCCAGTCAGTGGACGGAATTTCATCGGTAGCTTCACCAGCATTTCTAGCTCCCACCGGAGGTACTTTTGTATGTCGTTTGGTGTACCACATATAATATTTCCCATCCACTAAAATTGGTCGAGAAGGATCGCGTCGCGTGATGGTTCCGTCACCACCATTATAATCCAAACCTTCTAGGCGAGTATACTTAAACTGTGTGAACAATTCATTATCCTGTGCCCTTGGAGCTGGATAATCAAACATTCGTTCAGCGGCAGCACTCAACGGAAAATCTGGTTTTTCTATCGGCATTTTATGCGGAAATACCTGGTATTCGGCAGTTCCTTCTTGTTTTTTAGTTTCTGTACAAGACACTGCAATAACTAAAGTTAAACATAAGAGTAATAAATTCAGTAGATTAATTTGTTTCATTAAATGATGTTTTTATAAAAATACTATGTTAGTTTTTAATAAACTTTCCCGTTTCAACCATATTTACACCATTTACTACAAGACAGTATACACCTGGTGATAAACTAGATACATTGATGCTATTTTGACTATCTAAATTAGACTGCAACACCATTTTTCCTTGTAAGTCATAAATACTTACTTGCTCAAGCTTATTATCGTTTTCAACGAATAATAGATCATTAACTGGGTTTGGAAAAGACTTCAGCTTATTTTTCATTACATTATTAATTGATGTATCTTTTGATTTTGTATAATACCGTACATAATCCACCTTCATACTTGTTCCATCAATGGCATCCGTAACCGCTCCTGCAATGCCCATATCTAAAATAGCAAGACTCAAATAAACTCTAGTTGGCGCATGTATAAAGTCGTGTGGAAAAGTACGAATCAACTCCCCATCAAAGTAATATTTAATCGTAGTTTCGTCCCATAACATACCAACAACATGATACTCCTCCGAAAAATCCGCCCCATCTGCTATATCAAATTTGGCCAACTCTATCCAATTTGCTCCATCGTAATATTCAATCTTATAATTATCAATCAAGGCATTCCAACCTGTTCCACTTAACCATCCATTAGTAAACTGAATACAACCTATCTCCTTTTCTTCACTTAAAGTTATTTCTAACCATTTTTCACCATCCTTCTGAGAAATCCAACTCGCATTTATTCCAGTATTTAACCCATTAGCTACATTTTCAGGATCCGTATTTCTTCCATCAATTACATAACTTCCACTTGCCGTGATGGTTGTTGCTGCATCACGTGTATAATTAACCAGACCAGCTACTTCCGAATCCGCTGAATTGGATACTGCATCTTGTGGATACCCGTTTGCATTGGGAGCATAAATTCTAAACTCACCAATATGAAAATGCGCCCCATGCGTAGATGAAAACCTAATTTTGTTAGTTGTAATGGTGGCATCTAGCACATGCGTATAAGATGGATGTTTTTCAATACCTCCCATATCAAAGTGTTCTGGCCAGTCATCATGACTTCCATCCTCATATTTATCTGTCCAGTTATGAATATTTGTATTTATTTCGTTGGGATAATGCCCTTCGTTTGGATCAAGCTCAACCGCTTTTTGTCCTTCTTCTATATCATAACCCGTCCACATCCAAAACGAATTATTGGTGCCTGTGGCTCCTGCATACTTGTATCGGCACTCATAATATCCGTAATGAAATTTCTCCTTGGTCCAAATACTGGCAGCGGTCCAATCTTGTCCTCCACGCGTTTCTTTCTTTGCCTGCAATTCAACGATACCATTATTAACAACGGCATTCTCTCTCCATCTGCTACATAATACTACTCCTCCAGAAGCGCCATTCTGCGAAATCCAATTATCGTCCAGCTGACTATCGGGATAGTCGAATTCATCTTCCCATGATAAACTCCATTTTCCATTTAAATCAATTTCTTCAGGCAATTGAGCTATTGCCATATGAGAAAGTAACATGAGTGAAAATGCTACAGCGTAACTCAGATTTTTTTTCATAACAATAAGACTTTTAATGTGCTATTTTTAGTTTAGAAATACTTTACCACAAATGTAGCTTAGCACTGTTTATCATTATTCAATTGAAGCTATAATATAACTATATAAGAAATGATTTTTACTATAATATTACTATATAGTCACTATAATGTATTAGATTTGGGTTTCAATCAATATTATGGATAGAATATTAATTTACAACATCTTAAATAAATCAAGAAGTGTTATTTTGCTTATAATATATATAGTACTTTCCTCAAATAGCACTATACAACAAGCCAATGACAGTACACATACCCATTTGCATAAAATCATAGAATTATCTGACCTTGATTTAAGAGAAGGAAGGTTTAATCAGTCCTTTGATACTTTGAGAAGTGCCTTACCTATCGCCACCGAAAAATCAGATACTTCGGCAATATTGAAAATTCATCGCCAATTAGGCATTTTGTATGGTAAGTTTGGGCAGGATAGTTTGGCTAATATTCAAATGCAAAAAGGGCTATTTATTGCAAAAAAATACTTTAAAAAGGATTCATCTTCATTATTAACATCTTACCTGAGTTTGGCATCATTATACGCAGATATAGCACCATACGATCAAGCCCTATTATATCTGGATTCATGCATTACCGTTTTGCCTTCATCGCGAAATGCAAACTACATCAATAGCCTTTACGGGAAGGTTTATATTAATAAAGGAGAGTTTAATAAAGCACAAAAGTATTATTCTCAACTCGAAAAAAACTTATCTAAAACCAATAAGAATTTTCAGGTAACCAATTATTTTTATTTGGGAGAACTACATCTTGGCTTAAAACAGCCCCAAAAGGCTAAACAACATTATAACACTTCGCTAAGCATTATTGACTCTTTTGGTGTTCACCCGATGCTTAAACCACAGGTGTTGGAAAAACTGGCCATGTTATCGCATTCTACAGGAGCAAAAAAGGATGCCTATATCTATATGAAAGAAGCAAAGCAAGCTTCGGATAGTATGTTTAATATTAGAAGTATCACGAATAAATCCTTATTCGAATTAAAAAATAAATACAATGAAGATCTTCAGCAGAAAGACAAAAAGATTCACGATCAGGAACGTATTATTGAACTAAAAGATAAGGCTAGCAATAGGATGCAGTGGTTGATTAGCATACTTCTTTTATCTGCAGGAATTCTATTTATTTATATAAGACAGCGTTTTAAAATGAAGCATATACTTTATGCGCAACAATTAAATAAAGAGAAGAACAAAGATATACTAGAAATTAAAAACAAAGAGCTTGCTGTAAATGCATTACAATTTATTGAGAAGGAAAATACCATAAACGAATTACTTGAAGCCATTAAGGCAAGTGATACAAAAAAGCACAAAAAGCTCAACTTTAAATACAAGCAAAATAGCAAAAGCTTATGGGATGATTTTCATTCGCGTTTTACGCAAATCAACGATAAGTTTTATAAGAATTTATTGGCACTTGAACCAAGCTTTACTCCTACCGAATTAAAGCATTGTGCGCTGATTAAACTAAACTTTGACAGTAAGGAAATGGCTCAAATATTGGGGGTAGCACATAATACCATACATATGTCTCGTTCCAGAATTCGTAAAAAGTTAAACTTATCCCGAGAGGATAGTTTGAGTAATTACATCTCTGAAATTTAAATAACTTTAAACAAGCTAAACCACATTTTTAAATAATTTTTATGGAATCCTGCAACACTTTGCATCCTTACCATAAAGTATTAAAAATGTATTTATAATTCCATAAACACTATGCATAAACAAATCTTATATCTGGCCTTAATCATCTTACTTTCTTTGCAAAGTAGCAAGCCGCAGTCATCACACCACGCAAATAATACGTGGTACGATAAACAGTTTGAGGTAATCGACTCACTTTTAATGGAAGGACTTCCGCGTGATGCAACACCTATATATGATAACATTTTTGAACGAGCCATACAGGAGAAAAACTATCTTGTTCAACTGAGGGCGGTTAACGACCGAATGGTTAATCTCTGCTATTACGAAGAAAAGGGACTGGTAAAAGTCATTGATCAGCTAAAGGGAGACATGGACAAATTAGAATTTCCCATTAATCAGGTGGGCCATTCTATTTTAGGCAATCTGTACTGGCAATACTATCAGCAAAATAGATGGCGCATTCATCAGCGTACTACTATACAAGAAAACGCTGGCGATAATATAGAAACATGGGATTTAAAAAGAATAATGAGCGAGGTCATCAAGGAGATGAATCTTTCACTGGAAAATCCTGATCAACTATATAAAATACCTGTTGATATGTTTGATTACCTCCTAGTAGGTGATTCTACCAACCGCATTTTCCGACCAAGCCTACTCGATTTATTGACGCACCGTGTTATAAATTTATACAGAAATGATGAAACGGGTTTAAGCTCGCCAGTAAACACTTTTACCGTGCATCATCCAAAATATTTTAATCTGGGCGCTGATTTTAGCAGGTATAAAATTCCGACCAACGATTCACTTAACCTGACCTACAGATCAGTTCAATTATTTCAACAACTAACGCACTATCATGTAAAAAATGCCAATAAGGAAGCTTTATTTGATTTGGAGTTAAACCGTTTGAAATATATCCATACCCAAAGTGCTCACCAGCAAAAGGACAGTCTTTATATGGCTGCACTAAATCAGCTTGAAGCTCAAGCCCCAAACACAGATGCGAAACTTGAACTAAAATATCAACTGGCTCATTTTTTATATACACTTGAATCTGGTGGCGATAGAAACTATTATATAGAGGCTAGCCAAATTTGCAAAAAAGCGCTAAGCACCTACCCCAATTATTCGCACAAGTACTATTTTTCTCAATTGCTAAAAAAAATAGAAGAACCTTCATTACATCTTCAATCAGAACAATTACTCAATCCTAATACACCCAATTTGGTTAAACTGGATTACAAGAATCTGGATACCGTTTATTTTAAGGTATATCAAACAAATTTAGAGCAGATAAGAAACTACGATCTATTCAGAAGAACTAACAAAAATGAGTACATTAATAAAGAAGCAATCCTGGAATGGCAACAAGTTTTACCAAAGGTGAATGATTATCGCGAACATCATATTGAAGTACCTTTAAAGGCACTTGAAAAAGGTTTTTATAATATTGTTGTATCCGACAATAAAGAATTGAGTGGAGCTAATAACGCTACTGTAAGCATTAATACTTCAACCAACATGATGCTTCTGAGTAAAACGATCGATAACCATAAATCATTATACACTATTTATAATAGAGATACGGGAATCCCTATTGAAAATGCCAAATTTCAAGTGTTTGAATCTGAATATAATTACGAAACACGTAAGCACAACTACACACTAAAGCACGATTTTTTTTCGGATAGTAAGGGAAACATTGAATACACAGAGGACGATTCGTACTACAGGCGAAATACTATCATTGTTTCATACAAAGAAGATTCTATATCGATATCTGATCAATATAGATATAGGAAACCACATATAAGCGCAGGCAATAGAAGTACCATTCTATATACAGACAGAGCAATTTATCGTCCTGGGCAAACCATTCATTTTAAAGGTTTAATGCTCGATAGACATGGAGACACATGCAGCATTGTAAGCAACAAACGCAACAAGATACACTTGCATGATGCCAATGGTCAAGAGCTTTCTTCGCTCAATGTATGTACCAATGAATATGGTACTTTCAGCGGAACGTTTACTATTCCTACGGGCTTGTTAAATGGTAGATTCTCTTTACGATGTAACTATGCCTACCAAACTTTACGGGTAGAAGAATATAAACGTCCTACTTTTGAAATTAAATATAAACCCGTTACAAAATCATTTAGTTTTAATGATTCAGTTAAAATTGATGGTACAGCACAAGCCTATGCCGGATACCCTATTGATAATGCAACAATTATTTATCGCATTAATCGTAAGGCAGAAGCAAGATGGGGATGGTATTGGGGCCACTTTAATGAGGGTGAAAAACAAGTTGCTGTGGGTAATGCCGTATCAGATAAGGATGGAAACTTTAGTATATCCTACTTTACGGATGACCGAGACATAAAGGATAAAAATCAGATTTACGCCTATACCTTAACCGCTGATATTACCGATGCTAATGGAGAAACCAGATCTGACACCCATACCCTTCGTGTGAGTCAATCGCCATTAATGATTAAAACAGAAATTCCGGATGTTATTTTTACCCATAATGTTCCGAATATTAAAATAGAAACCAATAATATTAATAGCGGCCAAGTAATTACAGATGTACAAATTTCCACAACTCAACTTGTAGCACCTAAACAACTTTTGTTTGATCGCGCATGGGAAGCTCCCGATCAGTTTTTATACGACGAAGCAACATTTAAAACCATGTTCCCCCATCGAGTTTACAAAAAGGAAAGCGACCCTGAAAACTGGAAAAAAGGCAAAACCGTCTTTAAATACACTTATCAAAGTAACCTAAATGACAACACCTTTAACGAATCCTTCTCTGGCTTAAAGCGTGGTTATTACTTGATTAATATTAACGCAATCGACAGCAGTAAACAGAAGGTAAAATGGCAAAAAGTGGTTCGAATAATTCAAACAGAACCAGAAATGCCTATCCGTACTAAAGATTGGATTACTCCGGTTAAAACAAGCGGTGAACCAGGTGAAGTAGCAGAGTTTTGGGTAGCTGCCTTAAGCCCTCAAACTCCTATCCGTTACGAATTATTACATGGTGACCAGGTACTGGAAACAAAGATTATTAAGCCCGGTAAAAAAATACGCAAAATAGAAGTTCCCATCCTTGAAAAATATAGAGGTGGTTTTGCTGTGCAATTTGTTCAGGTAGTACAAGGACAGTCCTTTATTTCGCTAAACGAGATAAAAGTTCCTTATACCAATAAAAAGCTGGATATTACTTTTACCTCGTTTAGAAACAAACTATTGCCCGGATCAAAAGAGCAGTGGAAACTCAGCATTAAAAACAAAGGTGGCGAAAAAGAAACCGCCGAAATGATGGCTACGCTTTATGATGCTTCTTTGGATGCATTTGCGCCTTTAAAATGGCCAAGCAACTTTATCCATCATAAAAATCATACATGGCATAAATGGAATGGTAATTTGGTGGATCCATTATCTAGGACTCATCAACTTTCTAGAGTAAATCATTACCTAAGTTGGTGGAATAAGTCGTACGAAACACTGCATTTAAGCTATAACTATTTTGGTCATTATAACCCACATTACCGCGAATTACAAAACCTAATCAGACAAAAGAAAGAAGCCGAAGAAAGAAGAAAAAGGATATTAGAAAGACATAATACTACGCTAAAAAAGATAAGTGCAACAAACGACTCATTATTAAGCTTAGCAAAACAAAACAAGGCTAAACTAATTGGTAAGCTTAGCGGAGTTGTTAGGTCATATAACGACAAAGAACCTATCCCTGGTGTTAATATTAAAATATACAATTCGCAAACAGGAACTGTAAGCGATTTTGAGGGTAACTTTTCATTAAAGAATGTACCCAAAGGTATATGGTTAGAATTTAGTTTTATTGGCTATAAACCATCGTATCACCAAGTATTAAGCAACACCATATCCGTTGTTATGGAGGAGGAAACTCATGAATTAGACGATGTAGTTGTCGTTGGCTATGGTACACAAAAAAAGAGTATGGTAACAGGATCTATAGCGATGGCTCCTGCAGGTGCTGTGAATATGGTTGATAACGACATGGAAATAAGTGAAGAGTTAGAACTTGAAGAAGATATAGCACCTGCGAAAGGCCTAGCTGGCCATATCCCAGGAATAAAAACTAAGAAAAGAACCGAAGCTATACCTCAAATTAAAACCCGAAAGAACTTTAATGAAACGGCTTTCTTTTATCCGCATTTGCAAACGGATGAAAATGGAGAAATAACTATTGACTTTACCATTCCGGAGGCGCTCACACGCTGGAAAATGATGGGATTTGCACATACCAAAGATTTTAAAACGGGTAGTGTAAGTAATACCTTAATCACGCAAAAAGATGTGTCCATTATGGTGAATACACCTCGATTCCTGAGGGAGAACGACACCATATATTTTGCCGCCAAGGTAAATAACATCAGTGATGCTGCTATTAAAGGCCATGCTTACATTCAGCTTTTTAATGCTATCAATAATCAGCCTATCAATCCGCTTTTATTACAGTCGGACACCAAAATACCTTTTTCTATTGACAAGGGACAAAGCGAAGGATTGCGTTGGAAATTGGTTGTGCCAGCGGGTATTCAAGCGGTACATTACAAGGTGATGGCTAAAGCGGGTAAACATACCGATGGCGAAGAAAACATACTACCCGTATTGGTCAATAGTAAGTTGGTGACCGAAAGTATGCCTTTTATGCTGCGACCGCAAGAAACGGCCGAATATCGCTTCGATAAAATGGTAGATCAATCATCCAGTACACTGAGAAATGAATCGTACACCATTGAGTACACCTCTAACCCAGCATGGTATGCCATACAAGCTATGCCCTACCTAATGGAGTATCCATATGAGTGTGCCGAGCAAGTATTTTCGCGTTTCTTTGCCAATTCATTATCTTCTAAAATGGTCAATAGTTCGCCAAAAATACGTGAAGTATTCAATACCTGGAAAACGCTTCAAGCGGATGCTTTGGTTTCTAATCTGGAAAAAAATCAAGAGCTAAAAGAATTGCTTATTCAAGAAACACCTTGGCTGCGAAATGCTCAGAGTGAAACGGAACGTAAGAAACGCTTGGGTTTGCTTTTCGATTTAAACCATATGAGTAATAATTTGCAATCGGCGTTTAATAAACTGCAGCATAAACAAACCCCTAATGGTGGATTTGCTTGGTTCGAAGGCATGCCCGATAACAGATATATTACCCAACATGTTACCATGGGTCTGGCGCAACTGCAGCATTTAAAGGCTATTCAAACCAATAACCAGGCAAATGTAAATAGGATGATACAAAAAGCGCTTCATTATTTAGATGCGCGTATTGTTGAGGATTACAAAAAACTGCAAGAGCAAGAGAAAAAAGGTCTACTTAAAATGGAAGAAGATCATCTTTCGCGCATGCAGATTCATTACTTATATACCAAAAGCTTTTTTGCTCCAATTATACCGAATAAAACCCTAAGTGAAGCCTATAATTATTTCTATAACCAGGCCAAAACCTACGGCTTAACTAAGGATATCTATTCGCAAGCCATGCTGTCTATTGTATTAAACAGAAGTCAGGATGATGCTGTTGCCAAGCAATTGATAAAATCATTGGATAATAGAACCATCCGATCTAAGGAGTTGGGTATGTATTGGAAAAGTAATAGTTATGGGTATTATTGGTATCAGGCTCCTATTGAAACGCAAGCCATGCTCATTGAGGCTTTTGATGAAGTAAGTAACAATACTGCTGCAGTAGAGGAAATGAAAATATGGTTGTTGCGCAACAAGCAAACATACGACTGGAAAACCACCAAGGCTACAGTAGCTGCATGTTATGCTTTATTATTAAGAGGTACCAACCAGATAGCAGAAACGGAATTGCTACAAGTAAATGTTGGAGGAGAATCGCTTGAATCACTAAAAACCATACATGCCGAAGCAGGCACGGGTTATGTAAAAACTACTTTTACAGGTAACGAGATAAAACCAGAAATGGGCGAGCTAAAAGTGCATAACCCCAATAACGGTGTTGCCTGGGGTGCGGCATACTGGCAATATTTTGAGCAACTGGATAAAATTACTTCTGCCGAAACAGAGCTTAAAATTGTAAAGAAACTCTATGTAAAAGAGTTTACCGAAGCAGGGGCTGTACTACAAGAGATAAAAGCGGATGCGCCTATTCAAGTTGGTGATGAAGTTGTGGTTAGAGTAGAAATTAATGCAGATCGTGATTATGAATACGTGCATTTAAAAGATATGCGTGCCTCAGGTTTTGAACCCGTAAGTACACTATCTGAATATAAGTATCGTGATGGATTGGGTTATTACGAAAGTGTTAAAGATGCTTCGGAAAACTTCTTTATTAGTTATATGCGTAAAGGCGTTTATGTATTTGAGTATAGCTTACGAGCCGTGCATGCGGGTAGTTTTTCAAACGGTATTACAAGCATGCAATGTATGTATGCTCCTGAGTTTAGTGCGCATTCCGAGGGTATAAGAATTGAAATTAAGAAGTAATACTTCTGGGTTTTAACCATGTTTTATAGGGAGAAATAATTGATTTTATTTCTCCCTATTTGTTATAAGTACATGGCGGTTTGATGGCACAGTTTATTGAACATGGTCGGGAAAAACCTTCTCGTAACTCTACTTGGGCATTATTCCTAGAGAAAAAACCTCTCGCAAGTTTACTTGGGACTTATTCCGTTGGAAAAACCTCCTCGTAAGTCTGCTTGGGCTTTATTCCGCAGGGAAAAACCCTCTCGTAAGTGTGTTTCGGCATTATTCTGTTGGAAAAACCCTCTCGTAAATGTGTTTGGGCATTATTCCAAAGTAAAAACACTCTTGCAGATTTACGAGAGCTTTAATACAAATTGATTAATGCCCTCGCAGACTTACGAGAGCTTTAATACAAGTTAATTAATGTCCTCGTAAGTATGATTGTGCATTATTTAAAGAGAAAACCCTTTAAAGTATATATAATCATGTTATGTTTTATGATACTTATGTATGGAATATATGATTACTAGGATAAAATACTAAATTAGCGTGGCTTTAATTGCTCACAATGGGGATGCTTTGTTTTAGGAATATATGCTTAAAAATTACCTAAAATTAAGTTGTTAAACATATTGAGGTGTAGTTGCCATACCTATAAGGCATGGAAACTACACCTTTAGGAAATATAAAAGCGAAATAAAGCTACTTGGTATTTTTCCTGGGTAGTTAGCCACTATTACCTCATGATACTAGCAGAATTACCATATATTAAAAAGTCAAAACGAACAAAGGAAATCAATTCGTTCTACCTAGTGATACTACCAATTTTTATTTATGCGTTAGTTATTATCCCATTAGGATTTTTAGGAATACATTCAACAATTCTAATCGCTTTATTAGGAATATTGATTTTTGTAGATATTAATTACGGAAGAACCTTATTTCCTGACTGGATAAAGGAAGATGACATTATTGGAAATGTAATTTTTACAGAGGACAGACTGACAAGAGTTGGTAAGAAAGTAAAGTTTGAATTAGAATTTAAAGAATTTTCAGAAATTACTTTTTATCACAATTACATTAAGGGACAAAGATTTAGTTCAAAAGATATTAAGCACAATGGACTAGCCAGACTTGAGATAAATTTTAAGAACGGTAATAAGGAATCAGTCAAAATCCTAATTGAAAATGGAAAACAACTAAATGATTTGAAGCTGGTACTCAGGGTTTGGTATAAAATGGGAATACGGACAAAAGAATATATGGGACATTCTGAACTAAAGACAATATTATTTAAGTCTGACCATTCTTTTGATGAGATTCAAAGATTGAAGAAAGAATTAAACGTTTCTTCATTCTATAATCAATAACAGTGGCTAACAAAAGCTAATACGTAATGCGGAGTCGGTTATATTTTTGAGAGTTTATAGGCTTTCTGGGGGCGCCAAATTTTCGTCCCGAAAATTTGTTAAGTTTAAGGTAAAATTTCAAAACGTAAATTTGGCTATGTGCAGGTTTGGAAAGGAAGTTTCTTCGAAGCTCCGCACTACGCATAGCTAAAACGTTGTAAACAATGCAAAAAGAAAGATTCAGCTTAATATGAAAATTATAAAACTTAGACTTTTCAACTTTAAAAAATTTGAGTTCTTAGAAATAGATTTTAAGGAAAATTTGAACGTTTTAATTGGAGACAACGAATCTGGAAAAAGTTCGATTTTATTAGCTATTGACTTAGCTTTACGAGGAAGTAGAAATCGAATAGAAACCGAAGGTTTAGATTTGCTTTTTAATTCTAATAGTGTAAAAGGTTTTTTTAATACTAATACGTACGAAACCTTACCTAAATTAAAGGTCGAACTATATTTTGACAACCTAGGAGATAAAGATGATTATTTTGGAAGGAATAATTCATTAGGAATTGACCATTTTGGACTTTCTCTCATATGTGAACCACGAGATGAGTTAAGCAAAGATATTACAGAAATCTTAGCACAAGGAAATCAAAATTTCCCTTTCGAATATTATTCAATTGAATTTCACAAATTTTCTGGACAACCATATTTGAGTTTTAGAAAGGATTTTAAGCATATTCTATTAGATAACACTCTAATCAATAATGAATACGCTACAAATCAATACATAAAAACCTTGTATGATAGCCATGTAACACCATCTGAAAGGAATAAACATTTAAATGAATATAGAAAGGCTAAAAGCGAATATAGGGAGAACATCCTATCTGAGGTAAATAAAAAGACAGGAGACTATCAATTTGGCATTAAAAATGATAAAAAATCTAATCTTGTTACCGACTTAACAATTACAGAAGAAAATATTGATATTCAAAATAAAGGGAAAGGACGTCAATGCTTTATAAAAACAGAATTTGCATTACAAAAGAATCAAAATGAATTAGATTTTGTCTTATTGGAAGAGCCTGAAAATCATCTTAGTCATTTGAATACGAAAAATTTGATAGATAGAATAAATGATTCTAAAAACAAACAAATATTCATTGCTACTCATAGTAATTTAATCAGTTCAAGGTTAGATTTAAGAAATACAATTTTACTCAACAGTAATAGTTCTATTTCTATCGACTTAACTAATTTGGAAGATTCTACTTCTAGCTTTTTTATGAAAGCCCCAGACAACAATATTTTAGAATTTATCTTATCTAAGAAAGTTATTCTAGTTGAAGGGGATGCTGAATTTATTCTCTTAGAAAGATTTTTTGAGATAGTAACAGGCAAAAAGCCAAATGAACTTGATTCTCATATAATTTCTGTTGACGGCACAAGTTTTAAAAGATATTTAGAAATATCAAAACTCCTAAGCATCAAAACTGCAGTGATTAGAGATAACGATTCAAACTATCAAAGAAACTGCTTAGACAGATATTCTAATTATAAAGCACCCAATATTCAAGTATTCTCTGAAACAGACAATTTAGTTTCTACATTTGAAATCTCAATGTTTAATACCAATACAGATATTTGTAACGACTTATTTCTACCTGCTAGGAAAACAAGAAGTGTTCAGCAATTTATGCTTGATGAAAAAGCAGAATGTGCATTTGAGATATTAGACAAAAAAAGTGCGGATATAAAGGTTCCTGCTTATATAAAAGAAGCAATAGAATGGTTGATAAAGAATTAATTTTAGCTGTTGCTGGCTCTGGCAAAACAACCAACTTAATAAAAAAACTCAATTTAACTGAACGGTTTTATTTGGTTACATATACGGTTACAAACGCTAATTTAATCCGTCAAAGGACTATAAAGAGGTTCGGTTATTTGCCAAATAACATAAAGGTATTTACCTATTTCAATTTCATGTTTAGCTTTTGCGTAAAGCCTTTTTTATTCTATAAATACAACCTCAAGGGTATATATCTTGAAAACTCACCTGATTATACTAATTATTTTAAAAATTCAGATATAAAAAAATACATTAGTAATGCTGGTTATGCATACCATAATAGACTAGCCAAGTTAATCGAATATGAGAATTTAGTTGAAGATGTTAAATTGAGATTAGAGAAGTTCTGTGACCACTTCTATTATGATGAAGTTCAGGATTTAGGTAGTCACGATTTTAATTTTATAATGGAGCTGTCAAAATCAAATCTTAATTTTTTATTTGTTGGCGATTTCTATCAGCATACTTATGTTACTAGTTTTGATAGAAATGTGAATGGAAATTTATACAAAGACTATCCAAAATTCTTAAATAGGTATGAAGAATCCAATATTAGCATAGATTTAGAAACTTTAAATAAGAGCTGGAGATGTAGTCCAACAATTTGTAGCTACATAACAGAGAATTTAGGAATTCAAATAGGTTCTCACAGAGATGACGAAACAGAAATAAATTTAATAGAAGACAAAGAAGTTTTAAGTGAAGTGCTGAAAAATGATGAAATCATAAAATTGGTCTATGCCAATGCAAGTAAAAGAAATTTTAAAGCAAAAAATTGGGGAGAATGTAAAGGAGAAGACGATTTTATTGATACTTGTATAATATTGAATGCAACAACATATAAGCTCTACAAAAAAGGTACATTACATATGCTAGCCAACAGAACAAAGAATAAATTATATGTAGCTCTTTCAAGAACTCGTGGGAATTGCTACTTAGTTAATGAGAAATTAATAGAATAAAGCACAGTTTACAACAATGGCTCATAAAGCATACTTTTTTGCCGCAGGCGCAACACAAAAAAGTACAGCTTCATAGCCTAGCCGTTGGTGGTTATTAAACACACACACAATTCAAAAAATAAGATTATGACTAAAATAATAGGATTATTGCTAGTATTGACATTTTTAAGTTCATGCGCTCAAGGAAAGCAGTCTAATTTCCCAGGCAATATCAAGACTACAAAAACTGACAAACACGAAAGGGTTAAGGGCACTAAAGTATTTGTTAAAATACCTGAAGAATATAAATACATTAAAGAATTGGGAAGGTATCAAAAGAATGAAAAACTTTACATCCAGGTTATAGAATCAAATGCATCATCTTTTTATGACGCGAAACCTAATTTGTCAAAAGAAGTAATGGAATCAAAAGGGGCTAAAGTTGATATTTTTAAAGAAATCGAATTGAACGAATTTGGATGTATTTATACTGAAGGCCCTTCAAAGTATGCTGGCGAAACAAAACTTGGATTATTCTTTGGCGATGGAAATTTTGTTGTAATGATTGCAGGTGTATGTAAAGACAGTGACATTAACGGCAAAAAAGAATTACGAGATATTTTTGAAACAATTTATTATGAAAAAGCGCTTGCCTTAAACCCACTGGAACTTGCCGATTTTGAATTTGATAAATCAATTACTGGTTTTAAATATGCTATGACTGCTTCTAACATGTTTATGTTTGCGGAGAATGGTAAAAGTGATGCACAAAACCCAACCTCGAATTCTATGAATATTGGCATTATGCCTCAAATGACTGAAGAAAAAGCCAAAACATTTGCAAAGGATTTGCCATGGAGATATGAACGAAGTGGGATTCAGCTTAATAACAAAGAAATGCTTGAAACAAAAATTGGAGATTATACAGCTTTTGTACTTGAGACGAAAATAAAGTTTCAAAATAAAAATGGAATTATGTATCAAGCTATAATAATTGGGAACCAAAAATGTATTCTTTTTCTAGGAAGTGCATATAAAGACCTAAATAACTATTTGGACAAGTATAAAAGGACAGTTGAAACAATTGAAATGAAATAACAACCGCTAACAATCTGGAATAAAGCCCTTAGGATTCAGTGTTGTTTTGGAGGTTGTTTGGGGAGTTTGAATACCGCCAAATCTTTGATTTGGCTTTAATAATGAAATGATAAAAACAAATAAAAGCTTTGGCTCTGGAGCAGTTTGGATGGTTTGATTCATTAAATCTCCGCACGCTTCATCCAGTAAACGTTGGGCACAATTCGCCCTATAAACCTGAAGTATTGATTTTTTGAAGCAAGTTAATCAATACCTTTTTAGGTTTATTTATTTCTTTTGCTAACGTGCAAATTATCAAGAAAATACAAAACAGAAAATTTGACGTTAGTCAGAATAATATATGGATAGCAAAGAAGTCAAAATAGAACTCTATGACAAAAGAGAAAGGTCAACTGCAACCATGTATGTTGAACAACTAGCTGAAAATAAATTCAGAATGACTGATAATGACATTTGGAATTGCCGCTTGACCCTAGGAACAGAATTTGTAACTAGAATTAACGCTGAAGGAAAGCATGTAATTATCAGAATTACTAAGCACTCTGATTTCATAACAAGACGTTTTTTCCTGAATCCTAAATACAAAGAATCTGAATATAGGATGTTAGGTGATGAATTGGGGAAAAGAGGTGGGTTTTGGCAAGTTGACTTTGGTGGAATAGCTACTGTCAACATTCCAAAAGATTTCGAATATGATGTTGATCAAGTAATGAAAGACTTAGACCTTAATTTGACGGAGATAATTGATGATTCAGAATAATCTATAAATAAGTGAGAGATATAAACAGAATACCAGAGATACTTAAGGAACTTGAAAGAGTTTGGAGAGACAACCCAGACTTTCGTTTAGGTCAATTAGTGACTGTTGCAGCAAGACCATCTGATCCTCACCCAACCACTTTTCACATTGAAGATGACAAAATACTTGAAGGTTTAAAATCCTTTGGAAAACAGAAGACCAATGATGAAACGTTTGAACCGCTTTGGATTAAGCATTCAGCAATTGGAAAGGTAGACCCCGAAACTCTTACAGATAATAATATCAAAGATCTGGTAATAGAGCTGTACCACAGAAATGAGCAAACAATTTTAACACCAGAAAGTATTTTAGGTTTAATTGGTGCTCCCATTTCGGATAAGAACTGGATGAATGATCAAAAAACCAGAATGAACAAATTAAAACAATTGCTTGTCAAGCTTGAATCGGAAGAATTATTAAAACCTGTTCAAGTTGGATACGAAATAAATAAAGTGCCTAATAATGGCTATAAAGCATAGGCCTAACCAACCAAACCGTTTCTGCGCTTCATAGCCGGAACGTTGTGCTGCATTCCCCCAATCCGTAGAGAAAGATATATCTAGATGAAACAAAGTAAGGCAATTATAGTAACAGGGCTCCTTTTAATCTTAAGTTACATTTTCAAGAATGACTTGGTAAAAGAGTTATGGATTTTAGGGGAAATACTTATTGCTCTATTGGGAGTTGTGTTTGCTATTGTTCTTGGATTTTCAATTATCAAATGGAACAAAAAATCAATTTTATTTGGACTTGGAATCTTACTCTCTCTTGTTATCATTGATAGCCAGACTTGGGAAGTATTCAAAAGCAAGAAAGTTCTTCAAGCACGGCTAATAGATGATTTGTCTGGAATGACCCTTGTGTTAAGGGAAAACAAAGAGTTTGAATTACAAACCAATAATATATTTGGTAAAGAGTCTTTCAATGGAACTTATGAAATAGAAGGTAATAAACTAATTTTTATAAATAGACCATATTGGAATAGCTTCATACATGACACTGTTACAATTATAGATAATAATATAATTCTTGATTTCGATGCAAACGGTACACCTAATATGGAATTTGCCAATTACTTTGAAATTGAAATAAATGAACTTTTTTAAAGAATCACGACATCACAACAATCAGGAATAAATCCATGCGGATTCAGTGATATTTTGGATGTGGAGTATGGTGAGCACCGCCAAACCTTAGATTTGGCATTAATATGAAAGGTTAACCACTTATTAAAAAAACTGTGAGCCATGCCCCCACAGACAACAGCAAATCTAGAATCTAGTTTCAGCTAACATACACGCAATAGCGAAATTGTAGAATTTGACATTAATCACAATTCTCTTGATTATGGCTTTAAGAAATTCATGAATCACAGAAAATATAAAAAATATGAAAGCGAAAGAATTGATTTTAACATTGACAGCAAGTGATTTATTTAAGTTTATCATTACTGTTAGCACTGCATTCTATATTCCAATAGCTATAATTTTTGGGCTTTTAGCTTTAGGTGGAATTGTACCTGCCACCTTAAACGAAACTCAATATACAGGGATAAAAGGACTATTAATTTCAATAGTAATGGCGCCAATTATTATTGCAATTATTGCTATATCACATTGGGTTGTTTTGGCAATTGGACTAAAACTCTCTCAATTTTGGTTTCGTAATATCAAAAAGTATAAGCTTAACTAGTGGCAAGAATTATTGTAGATAATGATTCATGAGTAAATAAATACGGCTTACAAAAAAACTAGTATAACGCAATTGGCAATCGTGATAATATAGAAGAATGACATGCAAAATAAAAACGGAATGAAAAAACAAAAAATATTCCTAGTTCTAATTCTGATAACTTTTCCCATTCTAGGTCAATCAACTATGATTAAAGGAAAAATAAAAGATAAAAAACTCAACAGCCTACTTGCGGTCAACATTGTCAATATAAACACAAAAGAAAGTTGTCGGACTGATAAAAATGGATCTTTTAAAATAAACGCTGAAATAGGTGATACTTTAAAGTTCTCATATATTGGTTTGACAGATGAAACAATCATAATAACTAACTATAGATTATTAAAACTAATAATGGTTGATAAATCTGTAAATTGTCTTGGTGCAGAATGGTCTAAACGTGATTATCAGCAAGCGAATAGAAAAATAGATAAAGAAATAAAGAAGCTTTACAAGAAAGCAGATTTAAAGGAAATATGGGAATAGAATGGAAAGACATGAAACAGTTTTTGAGAAAATTAAGGAGTTATTGATTCATATTTTCCCTAATGACTTATTAGAAAACAAAGAAGAGAACCATATTTCAATAGCTGACACGGGAATTGGGATTATGTCAGACACAAGAGAATTGACTGTTGGTTATGGGATGACACACGTTCATTGTAATCCGGAATATAATGACCTAAATGAAACTGTTGATTTGTTCTTTAACTTGTTGACTTGCAAAAAAGAAAATTACCAAATTCTATAAAGATAGTTTCTCTTTTAAACATCGCGTTGAACTATTATTAGTGGACAATGATGTTTATAATATAGGAACCGCAATGACATGGTTATCTCCGTACTGGAAGAAAACAACCATAAAAATAGAGATTCAGGATGAAATAATTGAATTTAGAAGAATAGAGAATAAAATTAATGAGATAAAAAACTATGTACAATAATAAATAAAGAGCATGGGCTATAAGCATAAATTTGGAAGTTGGGCTCTTTGTTATTGTTTTGAGATACTCACCTTTTACGAGTAAATACAATTACATCCTTCGGTTGAAACTGCTTATTTAAAATTAAACAATCAAGAAAATTACCCTGCTATTTTAGAGTACAATCTTGACGACCTAGCACAAGAGTGCCATTTAAGCCCAGTACGATTAAGCCGATTGTTTCATGCTCAAATTGGTACTACATTAATTCTGTATAGAAACCAAAAACGCTTGGAATACTTTCAACAGATTTATTCCTCCTCGCCTCACCTTACTATTTCCGAGGCAGCTTTTTCTGCCGGATTTGGTAGTTATGCTCAGTTTCAGAAGAGCTTTATAAAAGCATTTGGATATTCACCCAAGAGCTTTAAAGACAAAGTTAGACGGTGATAAAATACATTCGTATAGTATGTCCAGGTATGAAGAGGGTGAGCATAACTATTAGTTATAATGCTACACACAACTAAAAAACACAAATCATGCAGCTAATTTATAGGTATATTAATTATTACAATTACCTCTATCTATTTATGAATATACATTTCATACTTTAAAGGATGCTTAACTCCTTCTGTACGCAATAATGGCTCACCTAAACTTTTAGACGCAGACTTTAGTCCCTCTAAACTTTTAGAAGTAACTCCAGTAATCTGACTTATAGCCTTAGCTGTTAACACATCCTCTTTTGTACCTAATTCATACATATAATTATCATTCATTTCTACGTCTGGAATTAAGCCTTGACTATAATCAATTGAATTGTCTACATTTTCAGCTCTCATTATAATTGGTTGAATAGCCCAATTATGCTCTTTTTTATCATCAATAGTAATAGAGCCATAATATTTACCATGTGTCTGCTCCCCTATCTGAACTACATTTATATAAGGAGATAAACTATAAATTACCATTTCGCTAGCTGATGCAGTTCCATTCGTGGTTAAAACATAAAGATTTTCTATACCCAGGTTATTGGGGTTTGTCTCAAAATAGTCTTCAAACCACTCCGTATATGAACTCGGGTTTTCATTTTTAATTGCTTCTTCTAAACCCTCATTATAAGCTGTTCTCAAAAACAGTTTTCCTGCGTTTGACGTAGGACCAATCAAGCTAGCCATTAAACGAGCTGTGGAAATTGACCCACCGCTATTATAACGTAAATCTAAAATAAGTTCAGATATACCCGATGATTTAAATTCTGCAAAAACAGCTTCCAGTTGATCATTATATTCATGAATAAAAGATGTGTATGCTAAATAAGCAATTTTAATCCCACCCACATCAAATATTTCCGTTTTAAGAATAGGGTTGATCTGTAGTTCCTCCGATACCATATTTACAGAAGATGATAATTCAATTATAGAATTATCAGTTACAGTACCTAATCCAATGCTTACCGCTTCCGCACTAAATAACTGTCCATAATTATCTTGAGTAATATCAGAGCCATTTATTTTCACAATTAAGTCACCTCTTTTTAACCCAGCTCTATCCGCAGGACCACCAGGTTCAATGTATTCAACAAAAGCAACAATCCTTTCACTTCCTTCCTCGAAATAATAACCTCGCACTGAATATCCAAATTCTTTTCTAACGCCAGCAAAATAATTATTTAGGGCATCAACATCATCCGTAATAAATGACCACTTATCAATTCTCTTATAAAGTAGTTTATCGAAGTATTTCTTCGAATCTTTCTCCTTACTGCTATTAATAGCTGGTAGTTTATCCTCCCATAGATAATACAGTTCCATATTATCCTTAACAAACCTGTTAACTTTTAATACTTGAGGATCTATGTCATCTTTCTGACATCCTAAAACGCTTAACAAAAGCACCGTTAGTCCTAATACTAGTTGATTTCTACTCATTGGTTAAATTGGTTTTAATAAAAAAGGGTACCCTATTGGTACCCTACTAATATTCCTTAAATCTGTAAATACTACTTAAAGTGGTATAAAAAGATAATTTCTCCTTCAAAAGCAGGCTTCTTGCTACCTTCAATTTCCATCTTAACTCCAATATTAGCTTTTGCTACGCCTCTTAGGTTTTTAACATCAACCACGGTAGCAACTAATCGCACTTTGGAATCCACTAATACAGGTTGACTAAACTTTAGGCTATCAATTCCATAATTTACTTGAAGCTTAATATTTTGAACTTCCACAACCTGTTCCCATAAGTAGGCCAATAGTGAAACAGTTAAATAACCATGAGCTATTGTATTTCCAAATGGAGATTCTTTTTTGGCTCTTTCTGGATCAGTATGAATCCATTGATGATCGATAGTTGCTTCAGCAAACTTATTAATCTGATCCTGAGTTATTGTATGATAGTCCGACTTCCCAAGTTCACTTCCTTTTAAAGCCTCTAATTCATCAAAACTTTTTATTACTAATTGTGCCATTAAACTCTAGTTATTTTTTGAATATTCTTAAAACAAGCAACAAATATAATCTTTTTAACAAAACAAGCTTTCAATTGACTCAATCATGTAATTAATTAATAAAATCTTCATGATATATATAATTTAAGATTGACTTACAATTTAGTTTTTTGTCACAAAAAAAGCGACACATAATAAATGTATCGCTTTTTATATAATTATAAATTTGATATTCTTTAATTTGAAGCCATTTGAGCAAGTTTAGAACTTACTTGAATTTGCTTTGCCTTAGCTAATTCTGGATTTAACTGAAATGTAAGCTTACTATTTTTAACCTTAAAATTAATCATTGCAAACTTCGGCATAAAATCCTGTTCCTCTGTAATTGGCATAACGGCAGATGCAGCTAACTCTTCAACCATCTTTTTTGCTCTAGCCGATTTTCCGTTAGGTATAAAAAGCATTTGACAACCTTTGGCAGCTTCTACACTTTCTACTTCAATTACGTTTATAGTAGCCACTCCTACATTACGTCCATTAATACTAGAGGTTAACTCTTTAAACATGGCATGATTTTTACCATACACTCCAATGGTAAATGTTTTCATTGATTCTTGCTCTGGCCATTTTATATAACGCATAAAATTCGCAATAAAAGAGGCCTCCACTTTTTGAATCTGTACCTGAGCACTTGCGCTCCCAACAATTAAAGCAAGGAATAACACAACAACTAACTTCTTCATCATATAAATTAAGTTTTCCAAATATATCACCTGTAACGGCTTCCAACATATTTAGTTACGATTTTAATACTTTTTAATAATTAAAGTATCCATTTACCTAATCTAACTAAACACATATCCTCCACTCATTCATCTAATACAATGCACATTACAAGCAATAACATGAAGTGTATCTCTAACTTAATTTTAAGATATTTTCACAATAAGAATTACATATCTAAGATTTAACAATCTATATTTAAAGTAGTTGACAACATTACAAATATTGAACAGTCACTTACTTTAGAATGATACCTAATCCAACACTTTTAAAGCATCCACAAATGCCTGTTTGTTAATAGGTTTATGCAGATATGCACTAGCACCATACATAAAACATGAATCTATAGCATTTTGCGTAGAATCTCCAGAAACCACCACCACAGGTATACCCATCCACTCCTCTTCTAGATCCTTCAGTATTTCAAAACCATTTTTATTAGGCATATGCAAATCAAGGAATATAAGGTCAGGCCTTTCGACTAATATCTTTTTCCAACCATCAAAACCGTTATCTGCTTCAATAATACCGAACCCTTGATTATTAAGCATACCTTTTATCATTAATCTGCAATCACTCGCATCATCCACAATTAATACCTTTTTCATAATCTTGTTGTTTTGGTTCTACCACATTCTTTAACGAGAATACTTGCTATTTTGGTACTAAGCGTTGACAAACAACTGTTTCTAATACATAAATTATATAAAAGCATTTATCAATTAAGATTAATTAAATTATTAAAACAGCCGCATTGTTTTATTATAACTCTCATTACTAGACAATATAAATATGTAAAGTGTTAAAAAACTAAACTAGTAGGGACTGGTAGGTATTTTATTCGTTTTTTTTACTATAATTGCAATAAATAAATAAAAATTAACAAATGCTTCGCTATAGATTAAAGTCTATAACATGAAGTTTGGAAAACTATTAATTATTCTAATACAATATTATTATGGCACAGATAAGTTCGTTAATCGAAAAAATGAACGGTGGGGATAACCCATTTTTTAAGGAATTATATGGTACTGATGCAGCTGTACTTAAAGAACAAGCTGATCGTTACGCAAAATACATGGATGAGTTTAAAAGCATTTATGGAAATGATGATGTAACTCTTTTAAGTTCTCCAGGTAGAACTGAGGTTGGGGGTAACCATACCGATCACCAATTAGGTAGAGTTCTTGCTGGTGCTGTAAACCTTGATAACATTGCTGTTGCTGCACCTAACGGAACTAACAAGGTTAAAATTACTTCTGTAGGTTTCGATCCTTTTGAAGTTGATTTAAGCGAGTTAGAGGTTACTGAATTTAAGCTTACTCCTGGAAACATTGTGAGAACAATTGCCAAAGAGATTAAAGGTTTAGGTTTAGAAATTGCAGGTTTCGATGCAGTTATTCACGGTTGTGTACCTGAAGGTTCTGGATTAAGTTCTTCTGCTTCGTTTGAGGTATTGATTGGTGCTATCTTTAGTAACTTATTTAACGATGGAAAATTAGATCCTGTTGACAATGCTAAAATCGGTCAGAAAGCTGAGCACGCATGTAAAAAATTCTGCGGTTTAATGGATCAGACTGCTTGTGCTGTTGGTGGATTTATTACTATCGACTTTGAAGATAAAGCTAACCCAATTGTTAAGGCTTTAGATTTTGATTTTGCTACAACAGGTTATTCATTAGTTATTACTAACACAGGTGGTAGCCACGGTGGATTAGACGAAGAGTACAATGCACTTCCTGGTGAAATGAAAGCTGTTGCAAAAGAGTTAGGACAAGAAGTTTTACGTCCTCTTTCAATGGATGATGTAGTTAAAGGAATTCCTGCTATCCGCGAAAAAGTAGGTGACCGTGCTTTATTACGTTCTATCCACTTCCAAGCAGACAACGCTCGTGTAGTTGACCAAGTTGAAGCGTTAGAAGGAAACAAATTTGACAAATTCTTGGAGTTAGTAATTGAGTCTGGATTAAGTTCATATACTTACAACCAAAATATTTTTGTAGGAGGAAAAACCAAAGAGCAAAATGTAGCACTTGCATTAGCATTAAGTGATCTTGTTCTTAAAGGTAAAGGAGCTTGGCGTGTTCACGGTGGTGGATTTGCTGGTACTATCCAAGCTTTTGTTCCTAACGATACGCTTGATACATACATCTCAACTTTAGAGTCTGTATTTGGCGAAGGTAACTGTCACAAGTTATTTATCCGTTCTAAAGGAGCTGTAGCATTAGCGCTTTAATAAAAAACAAAATAATCAGTCAGGTATATAATTATGCCTGACTGTTTTTTTATATACACGTTTAACTATAAAAAAATAATACATTATGGGGAGTTCAAATAAGAACTATGGTGTGCCATTGGCGACAATGTCATTTTTACTTTTCCTTTTAGGATTTGTAACCTGGATAAACAATATCCTTGTGCCTTTTATGAAGGCTCAATTCTCAATTTCTGAGAGTCAAGCTCAATTAGTAAGTGCCGCCTTTTTTGGAGCATATATTATTTCAATACCTGTAGGTGGAGTCGTTAAAAAATTGGGATACAAAAAAAGTGTAATAATAGGGTCTTTTATTACAGGTATTGGTTGTGCCATATTTATTCCTGCATTAAGCATTAGTTACGGCATGGTATTGGGGGGACTTTTCGTAACAGCAATTGGTGTTGTTATTTTACAGGTTGTTGCAAACCCATATGTAATAGCATTAGGCACACCTGAAACATCTGCTTCTCGATTAACTTTAGCTATGGCAATAAACTCAGTAGCAGCCGCCTTAGCTCCATTTGTTGGATCGTTCATTATCAGTGGTAAAGGTGCAGACATTACAGTTGATCCATTCATGGCAAAACTAATGTTTATTGTACTTGCTGGTATTTCAATATTATCAGGTATTTTATTGTTCTTTATTGATTTACCTGTAATTAAAGATGACGAAGAAGAAGCTTCTGAAACGCCTTCTAGAAGTGCATGGAGCTACCCTCACCTAATAATGGGTTTTGTTGCGATTGGTATGTATATGGGACTTGAAGTTGGTGTTGGAAATTACTTTGTAAGTTATGCAAGTAAAAATGTAGGAATAGATGCTGATGTTGCAGCAAAAATATTCTCATTTTACCCTATATGTTTTGTAGTAGGTCGTTTATTAGGCGTTGGTATTCTAAAGAAATATGTAGCTACTAAAGTTTTATTAGTAAACTCGCTAATATGTGTTGCTCTATTAGCTACTTTCTTCATTACTAAAGGTACTGCCTTTTCTATTTGGCCATTAATTGCTCAAGGATTATTCCTTTCAATTATGTGGTCGGTATTATTTGATTTATCTATGAAGGATATTCCTGCAAGTGTATCAAAACTAGCTTCGGGTATTATTTGTACAGGTGTAGTATTTACCGGTATGTGGATGTATATCATGGGTAAAGTTGTTGATTCAACAGGAACTGTTCTTGCTGACGGCTCTATCGATTCATCAACTCCTGATTATGGTATTGCCTATGCATTCTTCTTCTTCTTTTATGCATATATTATCTTCTTTGCATTAAAAGGAGCAAAAATTAGAAAATAACTAGTTATCTACCTAAAGAGCACTTACCTTTGTTGGTAAGTGTTCAATTAAAATAAAATATAGATATGACAAAAGCTTCAGATGTTTTTACGCTAAAAAACGGAAACAACGTTGAGGTTACCTTTATTGGAAGAGGTGGACAAGTTACAGGTATTAATGTACCTGACGCCAAAGGAAATATTGCTGATGTAGTTATTGGCTACGAAACAGTAGATGCAGCATTAGCTGGCGACGGCTATTTTGGCGCTCTATGCGGTAGATTTGCTAACCGTATTGTAGATGGAAAATTTGAACTGGATGGAACTAAATATCAATTAGATATTAACAACGGACCAAACCACCTTCATGGAGGTAACGAAGGTTTTAATAGCCGCACTTGGGATGTTGAGCCATATGCTGACGCTAAATATGCACAAGCTTATAAGTTATCTCTAGTAAGTCCTGATGGCGACCAAAATTACCCTGGCGAACTTACTATTTCTGTAATCTATGGTTTAACTGAAGAAAACGAGTTTGTAATTGACTACACTGCCGAAACAACTAAGGCAACTATTATTAACTTAACTAGCCATGCTTACTTTAACCTAAAAGGAGCAGGTACAGGTACAGTTGAAAACCATGAGCTTGAACTAAACGCTAGCAAATACACGCCTATCTCTGCTGAGCTAGGAACTGTAACTGGTGAAATTGCTGATGTAAAAGGCACTGCAATGGACTTTATTGATACAAAGAAAATTGGAGAAGCTTGCAATAGCGATGACGCTCAAGTTAAGTTAGTAGACGGAATTGACCATAACTTTGTAATTAGTGGTTTCGATGGTAATTTAAGAATTGCTGCACGATTAACTGATCCTGAAAGCGGTCGTGAAATGGAAGTTTATACAGACCAACCGGGTGTGCAGATTTATACAGGAAGTCATTTTGATAGTTCTGAAACTGGAAAACTTGGAGCTCCTATCGAAAAATGGGCAGGAGTTGCTTTAGAAACGCAAATTTTCCCAGATTCTCCAAACAAAGAGAACTTCCCTAATGCAGTTCTTCAACCAGGAGAAACATACAAACATACATGCGTATATAAGTTTATCTAATATAGATACTTTACGATATAGAAACCATCCTGAATTCAGGGTGGTTTTTTTTTGCCCTATAGTTATTTTAGAATGATAATTATAAATCGTCAAAACCATTTAAAATCAATCTGAAAACCACCTTATTGTTTGTATTTGTAAATATTTTTCTACTTTTTTGTGCTACTCTAAAACGAAATTAAGATTACCACAAGCTTAATTTCACCAAAAAATATTTAAAACTACTTTAAAACAAAAAAATGACTACTAAAAAAAGTAATGTATTACCCATTGTAATGATGTTTTTCCTCTTTGCAATGATTTCCTTTGTCACTGGCCTATCTAATCCTATTGGAGTAATTTGTAAAGCTCAAGAAGGTATCCCAAACTGGATGTCACAATTAGGTAATTTTGGTAATTTTATTGCCTATGCTGTAATGGGACTACCTGCTGGGATAATCTTAAAAAACAAGGGATATAAGTTTACTGCGCTTACGGCTATTGGTGTTGGTATTATAGGTGTTGCTATTCAAATGATTTCAGGTTATATGCCATACCAAGCTGGCGATAACTTTATTCCAATATTCATGGTGTATTTGCTAGGTGCTTTTGTATCTGGTTTTTCTATGTGTATGTTAAACACAGTAGTTAATCCAATGTTAAATACACTTGGTGGTGGTGGTAAAACTGGAAATCAATTAATTCAGTTTGGAGGATCATTAAACTCAATGGCTGCTACTATTGTTCCTATTTTAGGAGGTGCATTAATCGGTACAATAACGAGAGAAACTTCATTGCGAGATGCTATTCCTGCCTTACAAATTGCATTAGCTATTTTCTTAGTTGCATTTGGGGTGTTAGCTGCTGTAAAAATTCCAGAACCAGGTTTAGCAAAAGCAAGTGCTTCAAAAGTAAAAGATGAACACAGCCCAATGTCATTCCGTCATTTTGTATACGGTACCATTGCTATATTCTTATATGTAGGTATTGAGGTTGGTATTCCAAACTTCATGAATCTTTTCCTTACTGCCCCTGTTAATCCAGCTGCTGGAGAAGCTGCTGGTATGGGAATTGATCCTGCTGCCGCAGGTACTGTTGTTGGAACATACTGGTTTTTAATGTTAATAGGTCGTTTATTAGGAGGCGCTTTAGGCGCAAAATTCTCCGCTAAAGAACAGTTATTATTTGTTTCTAGTTTAGGATTACTTCTTGTTGGCGTAGGTATTTTATTGCCTAAAACAGTAACTATTGGGATGCCTGTATTTTTAGCTGATATTAGCTTTGGTTTACAAACGGTACCTCTTTCTGTTATGTTATTTGCTCTTTGTGGATTATGTACCTCTATTATGTGGGGCGGTATTTTTAACCTTGCTGTTGAAGGAATTGGTAAGTATACTGAAATGGGAGCAGGTATATTTATGGTAATGGTTTGTGGTGGTGGAATTTTACCACTAATTCAAGGTGGTGTAGCTGATATAACTTTTAGTTACATGGCATCATACTGGGTAATTGTAGCTGCACTTGCTTATCTATTATGGTATGCCCTTGTTGGATGGAAAAACGTAAATAAAGATATTCCTGTGGAATAAATCTTTATTTCTAAATTATACTAAAAGGTTACTCTGAACAAGGGTAACCTTTTTTGTTTGTTATAATTGACGCTCCTACCCTATTTATTAAATACTCCACTTTTAATAATACCAGTGTTATCTTTCCGTTAAATCATTTTATTCAAACTTTTCAAAGTAAAATATTACTATTTTTGCAGCGTCTTCATAAGATAATATTTTGTTAATAAGAAAACCGAATCATAAATATAGTAGTGATGAAAAAAAAGGAAGTAATACTAAATGGTGCCATTGAATTATTTGTTGCAAAAGGATTTTCGGCCTCTACCAACGAACTAATTAGCAGAATTGGCATCGCCAAAGGAACACTATATCATCACTTTAAAAGCAAAGACCAACTTATTGTAGATATTTACAAAACCTTGATGTTCGAAATTGAAAAAGAATGCGTTTCGGAAATGTCGGAAGAAGAAGATCCGTTTGCTTACACCAAGGATGTATTTGGAAAAATTGTCAGCTGGTTTATCAAATACCCAAGTAAATTTCACTATATCAATAGCTTCGAAGCTAGTCCATATATTAAAGTACATGCCTTATCCGTAAGAGATACCTTAAGCGGACCGCAGAAAAACATTATGCAAAAGGTGAATATGGGTGTAATGAAAAACTATAACACACAGTTAATTACCTTTTTCGACTTTGCATTTACCAGGTCAACAGCCAACTACTTCTTATCTCAAGCTAATCCTATGAGTTTATTCCGAACGGAATTTGATGAAGCTTTTGATTTATATTGGAATGGCGCCTCCAGATAGGACACATTGCTCGCATAATCCTAAACTTTTACAATCATACCCCCTTTGCAACCGACAAATAGCATGTTTTTATATGCATTTTTATACACACCCCTACATTTTTAAATAATTTAATATTTATTCACTAAAATCATTTAACACTCACCAATCCTCTGTGCAATAATTAATTAAAAGATTACGTCAATACCACAACCCTTAATAACATTAGCTTAACACATACTTAAAGATAATTAAACCGACTTGTCGGTCGGTTTTAGTGATATTTGCGCTGTAAAAATTTATATCTTTGCATTGCTTTATAAAAGTTACATAACAACCTAAATTCAATTATTCAATAATGAAACATTTTATCACGAAGCTTTATGTGGTTGGTTTATTACTGGCCCTTCCTTTAGCGATAGTTGCTCAAGGTAAAGTATCCGGAAAATTGGTTGATGCCAGTTCTAACGAACCTTTAATTGGTGCCGCAGTTTACCTAAAGTCGGACAAAGGAGTAGGTACAGTTACTTCTTTAGATGGTACTTTTGAGTTAATTCTTGAAAGCGGAAAGTATGAATTAGTATTTACTTACTTAGGATACATAGATCAGAACAAAATGATCACCCTAGAAGGTGATTTAGACTTAGAAGCTATTAAGCTTGAACCTTCGACAGTAGGCCTTACAGAAGTATCTGTTGTAGCTTCTTTTGCAACCGACAGAAAAACGCCTGTGGCCATTTCTAATATTCCTGCCTCAGTAATTGTTGAGAAATTGGGTAATCAGGAATTTCCAGAAATTTTAAAATCAACACCTTCGGTTTATGCAACTAAAGGATCTGGAGGTTTTGGTGATTCTCGTGTTAACATTCGTGGATTTAACACGAGTAATATTGGTGTTCTGGTAAACGGAGTTCCTGTTAACGATATGGAAAATGGTAAAGTTTATTTCTCAAACTGGGCTGGTTTAAGTGATGTTACTTCGGTAATGCAAGTTCAGCGTGGTTTAGGGGCATCTAAATTAGCTATTTCTTCAGTTGGCGGTACAATGAATATTCTTACAAAAAGTGCAGATGCAGAACAAGGTGGTTCGTTTTATGCAGGCATGGGTAATGATGGATATAAGAAATTTAACTTTAATGTTTCTACAGGTTTAATGGAAAATGGTTGGGCCATAACCTTATTAGGAGGAACTGTTAGGGGAGATGGATATATAAACGGAACTAACTTTCAAGGATATAACTATTTTGCAAATATAACCAAGGTTATTAATGATGATCATCGTCTGTCATTCCAAATTTTTGGAGCACCGCAGTGGCACGGACAACGTGGTAATAAGCATTTAATTTCTACCTATGAAAATAAAAACGAGCAATTACCATTTTCAAATAACTCAGGAGCTAAATTAAATACCGAATATGGTATAAGAAATGGTGAAATTTATGGTGGTAGCTATGGATATAACTTCTACCACAAACCACAGGCTTCAATTAATCACTATTGGGATATAAACTCAACTACAAGCTTAAGTACTTCGGTATATGCTTCTATTTCGTCAGGTGGAGGACGCCGTATACGAGGAGACAAAGCTGCTGAATTAGATTACGATAGAAATAACCACGAATTTAGTCAGTCTTTTATGAAATGGCGTAATGGTGATGGCTTAATTGATTGGGATCAAGTAACAGAACATAACAATGACATTAACGGCAAAGGCGACTTTGTAGCAAGTAATTCTATCAATAGTCACGAATGGTACGGATTATTATCAACCTTCAATACTGCCGTAGATAATATAAGCCTTACTTTCGGTTTAGATTCTCGATATTATGTAGGTAGTCACTACGAAGAAATTGATGACCTATTAGGTTCTCAGTTTTATATTGATGATAATAACATAAACAGACCTACACAGCAGGCTTTACGTGAAGGAGACAAAATAAACTACCATAACGATATGCAAGTGGTAAGAAACGGGTTATTTGGTCAAGCTGAGATTTCGTTAAGTGATTTTACAGCATTTATATCTGCAACGGCATCTTATCAAAATGTACGTCGTATTGACTATTTTCAATATGCGGCCGATAATTATAAGTCTGATTGGGTTGATTTTGCAGATTGGAGTGTAAAAGGTGGAGCAAATTATAATATTAATGATAACCACAATGTATTTGTAAATGCAGGTTACTTTACACGCTCACCATTTGTAAAATTTGTATTTGATGGTTACACAAATGATATTCTGGATGATGCCAAATACGAAAAAGTAATGACTTTTGAAGGAGGCTATGGATACAGGTCGAGAGTATTTAATGCTAAACTGGGTTACTATTATACTGAGTGGAGAGACCAAGGCTTATCAAGATCAGTAGGTGATCAAACATACAACTTATTAGGTCTTAATTCACGACATATGGGTCTTGAGTTGGAAGCTACTTACAAACCAACCAAAAATCTTACTATTAGAGCCATGGCTTCAGTAGGAGATTGGAAATATATGGATGATGTGCGTTTTCAACAAGTTGATGACGAAGGTAATTTAATAGGTGAGTTTAATGCATATATAAAAGATGTAAGTGTGGGTAACTCGGCACAAACAACTGCTGCATTAGGTATTAACTATCGTTTCCTTAACAGCTTTAACATTGGTTTTGACGGTAATTATTTCGGTAATAACTTTGCTGACTTTGATCCATCAACCAGAACTGGAAGCAATGCTGCTGGAATAAACTCTTGGCAAGTTCCAGATGCTTATTTATTTGACTTAGATGCTGGTTATAACTTTACTATTGCAAGTGTAAAGTCCCGTATTTCATGTAAAATAAATAATTTATTGAATACGGAATATATTACTGATGCAGATGATGGTAAAAACCACGACTGGAAAACATCTCCTGTTTATTATGGTTTTGGTAGAACATATTCTGTAGGTTTAAAAGTTAACTTCTAATAATGCTAAAGATGAAAAAATTACAATATATATTATTTGCTCTAATGGCTTTATTTGCATTCGCTTGCGAACCATTAGAAGATATAAAGGATGAATTGGATGATAATTACCATGGTCCTTTAAACAAAGAAATAAAATACGAACTAACAGCTTCTGATTATAAATCTATTAGCGAATCTGCTGCAGCTGATGCAACTACGGCCGAAGAGTTAGAAATTGCAGAATCTGTTTTAGAAGGAGATACTGCATTAACCGCAGATTTAGCATCAACATATATTCCTGAAATGTTAGGAAATATGGAAAGTATGTATGGTTATGCACCTAAATCATTAAATAAAGTATCCTATAAATTCAGAGAGACAGTAGAAGAGGCTATTGTAGATTCTACAACTGGTTTCTTTAAGTTTTCTTTGTATTCGTGGATGGTTTTTCCAGAACCTGGATATATGTACGACTTTAATGATGGAACATCTGGTGAAGACGTTGATAAAAATGGCTGGACACAATATAATTTAGGATCAGCAAAGGACATGACATATATATATAAGTCATTTGGTGGAAATTCCTACGCATACGTTACAGCATATAAAGGTAAAAGTGAAGGCGGCTATAAAATTTGGATGGTTTCTCCTGCATTAAATCTTGATAAAGTTTTTGTTGCTCCTAACTTAAAATTTGAAAATGCCATAGCATATCCAAATGGAGCAGTTATTAAGGCTTATGTGATGAATGATGCAGATCCTGCTAAAGCTACACTTAAAGAAGAATTAGTTGATGCTGTGTTTGCAACTGAAGAGAACAATAATTACGAATTTATTTCATCTGGGATGTTAGACTTATCAGATTATTCAGGTACTGTATATATTGGGTTTGAATACGTAGCTGAGAAAGGGCAAACAACGAGTTTCTGTATTGATGATTTTACGT
Source organism: Labilibacter marinus (assembly GCF_001659685.2). Classification (GTDB taxonomy): domain Bacteria; phylum Bacteroidota; class Bacteroidia; order Bacteroidales; family Marinilabiliaceae; genus Saccharicrinis; species Saccharicrinis marinus. Next base: position 145,918 of record NZ_LXYE02000009.1, on the reverse strand, counting down.
TTGATTACATCGAATTATAATAATGATGAAATTTGATTATTTAAGATTACTTAGATATATAGTTTTTGTTTTTGCCATAACATGTGTGGCATGCGACGAAGACGAAATGAAAGATGGAGGATTACCCCCGGACTATGTTGATCCGGAAGATCCAACTGATGAAGACCCAATTGGAGAGGATCCTACCGTATATAACTATATCGTTCCTCAAGTAGGTAGTGATGGAAGAATTGCTGTACTTGGTACACCTCCTATGTATACCGATACTGCAACTAAACATGTTGTATCTGTGGCTTATGATATAGATGCTTCTAAAGCCTATGATTTAGCTAATTATTATAAAGCGGCAAACGGAAAAAGTGGTGATGCTTTAAAAACGGCTATCGCTTATATAATTTCTAATGAATTTGTTGGTAAAACATATGGTGAAGCGAGGTATGTATTAGAAGAGGCCGATAAAAATCCCTTAGAAAATAGTGTTTGGTGCTTCTATGAAGAAAACACTGCAAATGCTAATTGGGATGGTGGAACAACCTGGAATAGAGAACACGTATGGGCTCGTTCGCGTGGCGTTGATGGAAACACTGATAATAGTGAAATATCCATGGCTTCAGATATTCATAACTTAAAAGCGGAAACTCCTTCTGTTAATTCGAATAAGAGTAACTATAACTTTGCTTACAAACCGTCGGATAAAGCTTTTGTTGGTACCCATAGTAGTAAGGCTTATGCCCCAAAGGTATCTGCACGTGGTGATGCTGCTCGAATCATGTTTTACATGGCCGTAAAGTATGGCGAAAGTGGTGGAATTGAAATAAGTGATGAAGTATCTGCTACTAATTCCACATCACAGGGTAATTTAGTTGATCTGTTGATGTGGCATACTGAAGATCCTGTCGATCCGTTTGAGGTTAGACGTAATAATGTGATTTTTAAATACCAGAAAAACAGAAACCCTTTCATTGATCATCCCGAATTGGTTGATCATATTTTTGGCGATAAGCAAAACCAAAAATGGAATGGAGGAATTGTTTATAATCCTTAAAAAAACGTATAAATTATAATTATAATGAAGACATTATTAAAATATTTAAGCATTGTACTTCTTGTAGTAGCTGCTTCCTCGTGTATCGATGAACTTGATGAAACGATTTACAAAGGAAATGTACAATTTAATTTAAGTACTACAACAGAAGTTAAAGGTGAAGCTGAAGATTACACAGTTAAGGCTAAACTATATAGAAAGTACAACGAAAAATTAACCATCATAGAACTTGATGTTGATAGCATTTATGAGGATGGCTCAATAGTTACTGAATCATATGAAATTGAGCACGGTAATTATGAACTCCAGTCTATTAGTTTATTAAATGATGGAGAGACTGAATTCTGTGGTATTGATAAAGATGATGATAGAGCGCCTCAGATAGGAGAAGAATCTTATTTACCTATCGCAAAAAACGTATTAGAAAATGATACTACTGTATTTGCCTTAGAATTAGTTGAATTTGACGAAACCAAAGAACCTGAAGTAGAAGAACCTCCATTGAGTATTGCTGAGTTTTTAGCATTAACAGATGGATCTGTAGCCACCATCAATGCGTATATTACCGAAGTTGTAACAAATGCTTCTGGTAAAGTTTCGTACTTAATGATGAAAGATAGTAATGGTGACGAGATTAAAGTATATGGAGTTTACAATATTTCAGATATAATCTACGAAGTTGGTGATGTTTTATTTGTAACAGGTAAAAGAACTGGAACCAACGGCGAAGATGGACTTGCTTTAGAGGCAGACAGTGAACATTCAATTGTAGCTGATGCGAAAGCAAATTCTATTGCTGCATTTCTAAAATTAGCGGATGGAACAGTTGGAACTATAGAGGCTGAAGTTATTGAGGTTTCTGTTAACCCATCTTATGGAACTGTTACTTCATTATTGATGAAAGATAAGAGTGGTGATGAAATATTAGCTTACGGCGTATTTAAAATATCTGATGAAATTTACACAGTTGGACAAGAACTACGCATTACAGCAGATAGAGATTCATATAATGGTGAGGATCAAATGAGCTTTAGTTCTGACGCAGGTCACTCTATCGAAATCCTTTCTGGTGGCACTGGAGACGAAGGAAAAACTATTGCTGATTTCTTAACGATAGAAGTTGGAACTGTTGGCACCATCAAAGCTGAAGTGAAAGAAGTATCTGTAAACCCTGATTATGGTACTGTTACCTACTTAATAATGAAAGATAGCAAGGGTGACGAAATTAAGGCTTACGGAGTATTTAAAGTCTCTGACATTGTGTATGAAGTTGGTCAAACCCTGATTCTTACTGGTAAAAGAGATGAGTATAGTGGAGAAGCTCAATTAAGTTTCGCTTCGGAAAGCGGACATTCAATTGTAATTGTTGAGGAAGGTGGAGATACTCCTGTTGTTAAAGGTTCAAAAGATACTCCTTATACTGTAGAAGAAGCGAGAGATAAGCAAGACGAATCAACTGCATGGGTTGAAGGCTATATCATTGGGTATATTGTGTATGATGCAGGTGGTAACCATACCGTTTCAAGCGATCCTTCAGCTGCAGTAGATACGAATATTGCCATAGCATCATCTGCTAGCGAAACAGATGCATCAAAAATGCTATTTGTTCAGTTATCGGGAAGTGATTCGGCTCCAAGAACGCAACTTGGACTTGCTTCTACAAGTGGTGCTTCTGTAGGATATCATGTAAAATTAAACGGTCAGTTAGAAAACTACTTTGGAGACAACCCTGGTTTAAAAGGAATTTCTACTGCTGATCAGTTCGAAATTATCACTGAGTAGTTTTATAAAACTCTCATTTAAAAAAATAGCTTAAGGCTGTCCGTTTGTATAACGGACAGCCTTTTTTATTATCACCTTCAAATGACCTCTATTTTCTCATCTTCTTAAGTATATTTTCGTGCTTTATCTATTGCTTAAACTCTGGGGCATCTTTAAATCCAATATTCAGTTTCATAAAGTCTTTTACTATAACTTCTTCTATTTCCTTACCAACAGATTGCTAACGAAGAATACATGCATTTCGCCATCAGAGAATTGCACAAAAAAAGGGAAACCCATAACAGGCTTCCCTAAATATTTTAATAATAAATTTATTCTTAAAATCAACTACTCAATTTCAATTAGTGTTATCTTAAACTTTAACACTCCATCACCATACGCATACTTTCTTGGTACATACAAATAGGCTTCACCTCCCACTTTCATATAAGGTATGCCTATTTGCCAACCTGCAATTAAATTTGATAACGCAAAAGTAACTGGCTCCTCTGGTTGATTTACTCTTTGATCACTAGGCAAATTATATAATTCATATTTAACCTTTACTTTATCATTTAAGGTTGGAGATTCTCCGGTACCTTCAACGATATGCTTTATATATACACCATAAGACGTTGCAACGGTGTCTGTAATATTATTGGCTTCAAAATAATCTTGAATAATGCCTTCATCTTTTGCATCATAATCAATAGGTTCTTCTTCCTTATTACATCCACTATACACCAAGGCTATTAACAAGCCAGCTATCAAACCAAAATTTTTCTTCATGTTATTTAAATCTATCTACTTGTGAATATTTCTTTATTTAGAAGGTAATAATTACTAAAGGTTGCGTTAGAATTTGAATTTATTCTTTAGATGTGGGCTTTTCTTTATCGTAAGCCTCCACAATTCGCTGAACCAATGGATGGCGAACGATATCACGGACATCAAAATTAATTATTTTCATTCCTTTTACATTGGTCAGTATGCGCATGGCGTGTACCAATCCCGACATAGATATTTTTGGCAAATCAATTTGCGTAACATCCCCCGTAACCACATATTTAGTTCCATGCCCCATACGGGTTAAAAACATTTTAATTTGGTTGGTAGTTGCATTTTGCGCTTCATCTAAAATAACAAAGGCCTCATTTAAGGTTCTACCACGCATAAAAGCCAAAGGAGCAATTTGAATGGTTCCATTCTCCATGTAATCTTTTAGCTTAGCAGCAGGAATCATATCCTGTAAAGCATCATATAGTGGTTGTAAGTAAGGGTCAATCTTCTCTTTCATATCACCTGGTAAAAAACCCAATTTCTCCCCTGCTTCAACTGCCGGCCTACTTAATATGATTCTACGAACCTCTCTCCTTTTTAATGCTCTAACAGCAAGTGCAATGGCCGTGTAAGTTTTACCAGAACCTGCTGGACCAACAGCAAATATTAAGTCGTTCTTCTCGTATTCTTGCACAAACGAACGTTGATTAGCAGTTCGTCCTTTTATTGGCTTACCATTGATGCCATATAAAATAACATCATCAACATCTTTCACCTTGCCAATGCCACCACTCTCAATAATATCAATAATGGAGTGCTCACTCAATACATTATATTCGTTGTAATGATCCAAAAGTAAATGAATTTTTTCCTCAAAAGCAGTTACTTCCTCTTCCTCGCCCATGGCCTTTATCCAATCTCCCCTAGCAATAATTCTAAGTTTAGGATATCTATTCCGGATTATATCGAGCTTTACATTTTTTACGCCTAAAAACTCTATTAAATCAACAGAGTCTATATATATCAGTTTTTCTATCATGTATTAAAATCAAGTAATTCGCAATGCAAAATAAATACATTTTAGCTTATTCAATAGTCTTTTTAAAGATTACTTTGCTAAAAGTGGAAGTATATATCTACTTTTGAATCACTAAAAAATATACGAGCATAAATCAATATATAATGGAAGATAAATTAACCGCTTTTAAAGAGTTATTAAATATCATGGACGAGCTCAGAGAAAAGTGTCCATGGGATAAAAAACAAACCAATGATAGTCTGCGCACCTTAACCATTGAAGAAACCTACGAATTAGCCGATGCCATTATAAAAAAGGATCCTGATTTAATAAAAAAAGAGTTAGGCGACTTATTATTGCACATTGTATTTTATGCCAAAATTGGGGATGAAAACAATGAATTTACTATTAAGGATGTAATTGATTCGTTAAATGAAAAACTGATTTATCGTCATCCTCATATTTTTAGCGACACCCAGGTTAAAGATGCCAAAGAAGTAGAGGAAAACTGGGAACGTCTTAAATTAAAGGAAAAAGGTGGCAACAAGTCGGTTTTATCAGGTGTACCGGAATCATTACCCGCTTTGGTAAAAGCCAACAGAATTCAGGATAAAGCCCGTGGTGTAGGTTTTGATTGGGAAAATCGCGAACAGGTTTGGGATAAGGTACAAGAGGAACTGGATGAAGTTAAAGTAGAAATAGCTCAAGGCGACCAAGATAAAATTGAAGCTGAATTTGGCGATTTATTATTCTCTATCATCAACACAGCTCGCCTATACGGAGTAAACCCTGAAAATGCCCTAGAAAGAACCAATCGTAAGTTTATCTCTCGCTTTAATTATCTGGAAGATAAAACCATTAAACAAGGCCTTGATCTTAAGGAAATGTCGCTGGAAGAAATGGACAAAATTTGGGATGAAGCAAAGAAGAGGGAGTAATCAGTAATTGGGTTAAAGGTGCAAAGGTTCGATGATACATGACTTTAAAAAAAACTTTAGCGGTAGGTTCGAATTCAAGCGGATCATGACAAAAATAATTGCACTCTTGTACCTTTAACCTTATACATCAATAAACCTCTCAACCGTTAACGCTTAGCCCATTTCTCTATGCTATAACACCATTGCACCTTTCTCCATTTTTTCAAATCTTTTATGCTTTGGCTTTACATTCCAAATGTTTTTTTGTAAATTATTAAATATAATTCTTCCTAAAAAACAAAACCGATATGAAAGCTTTAAAGATTACACTGATCATTGCATTCGGATTATTTTTATTAACAGGATGCAATCAAAAACCCCAAATTGGATTATTAATGGATACTTTGGCCCAGGAAAGATGGGAAAAAGACATGACCTTAATTGAAAAGCATATTGAGGAAATGGGAGGCATTTGCACAGTGGCCATTGCCGATTCAGATCCTGATAAACAATTACAGCAAGCAAAAGAATTAATTGAAAATGGTGCTGAAGTATTAATCGTTATCCCTGTTGATTCTAAAAAAGCGGGCGATATAGTTAGATATGCACATCAACACTACGTTCCAGTAATTTCATACGATAGATTAATTAAAGACTGTAATTTGGATTACTACATCTCTACCGATAATATTGCCATAGGCGAATTACAAGCCAATTTTTTAACTAAGATTAAACCAACGGGCAAATATGGTATTGTAGGCGGTCCAACACTCGACAATAATGCGTATTTATTAAACTTAGGGCAAATGAACGTGCTTGCTCCATTCGTGGAAAAAGGGGATATTGAAATTGTATTTAATAAATTTTCTAGTGACTGGTCTTTACACGAAGGATATAACATTACCAAGGACTATTTAACCAATACAGATACTGCTTTAGATGCTGTTATTGCCAGTAATGACGCGTTAGCAGCTGGTGTTATTAGCGCATTAAAAGAACACAATATGGCTGGAAGAGTTTTGATAGCAGGGCAAGATGCGGACAAAGAAGCCATTAGAAAAATTGTTGGTGGCGACCAAACGATTACAATATATAAACCGATTGAATCGATGGCTTATGCAGTTGCCAATGCAGCTATTAAAATTTCAGATGGTATTGCTCCATCCAATATGAACTTAACAGAACACAATGGGAAAAGACTAGTACCAGCAATTTTGTTACCAGCACAAGTTGTACACAGACAAAACATTAAAATGACGCTTGAGTCGGATAACTTTGTAAACGGAGAAGACATTAAATAATATAGTTGAGCACTGCATTTTAGTAGTGTTTTAAAAGAAATTGAGCTCATATTAGTTTTGGATAAATACTGAGTTCAATAATTAGGGTGAAATGAAGGCAAGCAGTAATTTTGATAGTGTAAATTAAGGAAGATTGGAATTGTTTAGTTAGATTGATTACTTAGAATTTGGGATGGTTGACACTGCTTGCCTTTTTTATAAAACAATTGCTATTTTTATGCTTTTAAAAAGATATTATTGAAAAGTTGAATTGAAATATATTCTTTCATCCTCTTGGGTATTAAAAAATAGAGTCAAGAACGAAAAAAATATAGAATATTCGGCATTTAATGATAAAGACTAAAATAGCTATAAATGTCGCAACTTAAGATATACAAAGCCTCTGCAGGCTCTGGAAAAACATTTACACTGACCCGCGAATTCCTTTTTCTTTTATATAAAAATCCCACCAACTACATTCATACGCTTGCGGTTACCTTTACCAATAAGGCTACTGGCGAAATGAAAAGTCGTATTCTGGAAAAACTTTTTCAAATATCTAATGGTCAAACCAATGATTATGTAGATGAATTAATGAAGGAGTTTAAACTGAATGAAACGCAAGTACGTAAACGTGCTAAAGTATTATTGAGTTATTTATTGCACGACTTCTCAAACTTCTCAGTAAGTACCATTGATAGTTTTTTTCAAAAGATAATCCGTTCGTTTGCTCGTGAAGCCGGACTAGAAAGTGGCTTTAAAATTGAATTAAATACTCCTAAAATATTACAAAAGGCCGTTGACCATTTATTAATGAAGGTTGATTTACCCGAATATGCTCATTTAAAAGAGTGGTTGGTTCAATTTGCCGAACAAAAATTAAATCAGGGTAAAAGCTGGAATTTAAGTAGCGATTTAAATAAGCTGGGTTCCGAAATTTTTAACGAACTATTTCAGTTAGAGAGTCGCGATATCCTAGAGGTAATCAGCGATAAGGAAAAAATGCAGGACTACCTAAATCAGATTCAAGCGATTATTAAAGATTTTGAAGGTAAAATAAAAGCATTTGGTGAAGAAGGTAGTGAAGCCATTACAAAGAGCGGTTTAAAATATGATGCCTTTACAGGTAAAAGTCGTACCCCCGTTAAATACTTCGAAAAGCTAAAGGCCGTGGATAAACTTGAGCCTACAGCAACACTTCTTAAAATTATTGATGAGCCCACTAAATGGGGACGAAAAGATAACACTCCTGCAGATAGCGATACCATTGATGGTTTATACCCTTTGCTCAATATGCTGGTTAAAAAAGCCATTGACTTAATCGATCGTGAATACGAGAATTATACCACAGCAAAAGTTATCAGTCAGAATTATTTTGCGCTAGGCATTATTGCAGATATTGCTAAAGAAGTTCAGGCTATTTGTCGTGATGAGAATATCTTTTTAATTGCTGATTCATCATATTTCCTAAATAAAATAATCGATCAAAACGAAACGCCATTCATCTACGAAAAAATAGGAACGCGTTTTCAAAATTTTATGATTGATGAATTTCAGGATACTTCAAAGCTACAATGGTTAAATTTTAGACCACTGGTAGATAACTCCTTGGCCAATAACGAAACCAGCCTTATTGTTGGCGATGTAAAACAATCCATTTACAGATGGCGAAATTCTGATTGGAACTTATTGGCCAATAAAGTTGAGCATGATTTCAGACAGCATGGAAGCGAATCCTTAACCCTAAATAAAAACTGGAGAAGCCTTTCTAACATCATTGGTTTTAATAACGCCCTGTTTGTTGATGGTTCGCAATATATACAAAACAACTTTAACAGTATATTTTCTCAATATATTGATGATGAAAACCTGCTTAAGGAATATGGCTACAAAATTGCTCAGGCATACGCCGATGTATTTCAGGAACTACCTGAGCACAAACCCGTAAACCAAGGCCATATCAAAGCTAAGTTTTTTGCACCTAGTAAGGAAGAAAGTTACGATGAGCGCATGTTAGCCGACATGATTGAAAACATTGAAAACTTAGTAAGTAAAGGTTATCGCTATAACGACTTTTGTATTCTGGTTCGGAAAAAGGGAGAAGGAGAAACCATTGCAAATGCCTTATTATCTGGAGAGTATTCGCCTAACAAAACGACTATTCCTGTTATCTCCAATGAGTCTTTGTTTTTATCGGGTTCAACGGCTGTAAACTTTTTAATGGCGCAGGTTAAATACCTACAAAACCCTAACAACCTGATTTTAAAAGCCGACTTGGTTTTAAATCGTCAATTATTACAGGCCGATACTGAGTATACACAGCAAGAAATAGGGAAACTCTTTAAACTAGATACCGAAATAAGCTTTGCTCAACAAGAACATCCATGGATAGAAGACCTGCTTACTCAGCGTCAGAAACCATTATTGGAATTATTAGAATACTTGGCACATCAACTTCCTGAAGAAGTTAAGGAAGAGCAAGGTATTTTTATTCAAGCATTAATCAATTGTACCAATCAGTTTATAAAAGACCATTATCCCGATTTAACGGCCTTTATTGATTGGTGGGAAGATAAAGGAATAACAGAAGCGGTGGCTGTTCCCGACGACCAGGATGCTATTAAAATAATGACTATTCATAAATCAAAAGGTCTAGAGTTTAAGGTGGTCCTTGTCCCCTATTGTAATTGGAAACTAGATTCTGAAATAAAGAGTAATATTATTTGGTGTCGCCCAAACAAAGGGCCGTTTAACGAAATAAAACTATTACCCATCACTTATACTTCCAGGTTGCAGAACACTATTTTTAAGGAAGAATATTTTGAGGAGCTATTGTATCAGTACGTAGATAGTTTAAATCTACTCTATGTAACTTTAACGCGTTGTTGCGAGGTACTTTTAACCTACGGCAACACACCTTCAAAAAATAGCAAAGGCGAGCTAAAAAGCGTTTCTGATTTAATGTATTTTTCTATCAACAATCATCAATTTACGGATAAAACTGGATTTATTGATTTGTCCAATAGTTGGAATGCTGAGTCAAACCTTTTTTCTTATGGAGATATTCCAGAAGTAAATACCGAAAGAGAAGAATCATCAGCTGATATTGAAAGTGAAGCTTTAAAACCTTTTGTGAATAAACTCTTGAGTGATGAGCATATTGCCATAAAAACCGAAAGTGACGATTACTTTTCGGTAGATGGTACACAGAGTAAAGTGAACTACGGTAAAGTGATGCACGAAGCATTTGAGTATATCCATACAGCAAAAGATATTGACAATGCTTTGAGTAGAATGCTGTTTGAAGGCAAAATTTCAGAAGAAGAAAAGGGTAAGTTAAAGTCTCAGATTGAATTACTTATTGCTCAACCAGAAACTAAAGATTGGTTTAATCCTGAGCATATCATCAAAGCTGAAAATACGATACTCACTAGCAAAGGAAGCTATCGCCCCGATCGTGTTGTATTCTTAAATAATGAGGTACACATTATCGATTACAAGTTTGGTGATAAAGAAGAATCTAAATACGAAAAGCAGGTATTACAATATATTCGACAGGTAAAAAATATGGGGAATGCCACAGTGAAAGGTTTTATATGGTATGTGAGTTTAGATAAAATTGTACCTGTTTCGAATGAAGCAGTACAAGGAAGTTTGTTTTAAATTCCCCCTTCTATCCAAGCAACTAATACAAGGTGAGAATTGATTAACCTTTCAAATACGCTTTTAACAACTCAAACTCATGCTCAAAATTTGGTGTGAAAATTTCTTTTCCTATATAAGCTTCTATTTCATCCATCGTCCAATATCTACCTTCGCTCACCTCTGCTGGATCCGGCTTAAGAGCTTGGTCGGTGGTGCATATAAAAGCAAACACCAACTCCTTTTCAATGCTACTCTCCCATTTATATCGCTGAAAAGGTTGTGCTTTAAAATCCGTTAGACCTATTTCTTCCGAGGCTTCACGCTGAAGTGATAATTCAATGGATTCTTCGGCTGAAACATGACCTCCCACTGCGGTATCCCATTTTCCTGGTTGAACCAACTTATTTTCAGCTCGCTTTTGCAGATATAATTCTCCCTTAGCATTAAAAACCTGAATATGTACTACTGGATGTAAGATCATGGACTTTTTGTGCGCAACACTTCTGGGCATCTTTCCTAAAACAGCACCTTCATCATCTACTATAGGTAACCATTCCTCTTCTTGATATTTACTTTGAACTTTTTTCTTTTTGTATAACTCAAATACAAAATAAGCCCCAAACAAAATATAAAAGCCTGGTCCACTAATGGTTACCCAAGCCTCTTTACTCATGGCAACTGCTGAAATGATAACCAATACAGTATGTCCTGAAAAAATCCAAAATAAGGCTTTAATGCTCTGTAACATTTCATACTGCTGCCACGGATTAATATCTACATCTTTTAAATATCGACCACTCATAGCCATCATTATATTTGTTTTTCCGTAGGCAGACACACCAAGCAAAACACATAAAATAGCTCCTATTACTCCTGGCTTTAGTTTAAAAAACAAATCATTATCCAATAGTAAAGATACACCACCCATAGCAACCAGAAGCCCAACATCAAACAGAATAAACTTATCGGGTTTTTGCTTTCTTATCAAGCTATAAAATATCTCAACCAGTCCAAAACCAATAGCTACAATCAAGCCTACCTCGGTACCCCAGATACTATCTGCAATTACAAATATGATTAATGGTGCTAAACCTGGAAGTAATTTCTTTATGAGATCTACAATATTCATTTCAGTTTATTTTGGAGCGCTAAAGTAAAAAAAAATGAAATGAGGCGAGATAAGTTGATATAGAGAATTCTTTTAATTTAAATATTGAGAAGTTATTCAGGTATTAATACGAAAAACCAAAAACAAACATGTGTATAAACAATGGCAGGTAAAGACTTATATTTAATTAAGTTATCAGTATTCTATTGTCTGGATAGAAACTTACATTACCTGCCATTACTTAAAACCTGCTTACACCCAAATACCTTTTTTAGGTGGGTTACCATACGAATCAAACGAATCTCCGTTTTCGTTGATGACTGCTTTTAAATCATCTGCAGTAAAATCAAAACCATCTTCTTTGGCTAATTCTGCAAATTTTTCCATTGAGAACGTATTATCGTATTTAATACGAAATTTTCTGTCCTCGGCTCCTTTGTCTAGTAATTTAACAACGTTTTCTTTTGACATGATATAGTTTGTTTAATTAATACTTTGTCAAAAGTAACTACATTATTTTTTCATTTTTAAGCAAAAACGCAGGTTTTAATTTCAGATTATTACTTTTAACCTTTATTAAGGCATAAAATGTAGTTCGTATCGTATAAAAATATATAAACTGACAATCATTGGTATAAAATACATTTCATATATTTCAAAATTAATATGGATAAATAGATACTCAATGAATATTCTTTTTCTTACAAACCTCATGGCGTTTGGGCAATGAGCTTATCTCATCAGTCCTGCCTTCATTACATTTTTTTGAAAAAAGAAAAACCCTCTATCATGCTTTAGGCATAACTAGAGGGTTATCAATAAAAACTTATGAAAAAATTTACTTACTTAATCCTTTGTTACTTTTAATTTTTACGTTGGTACAATTGTCTTTTACGTCCAACTTGGTATCCCAATTAAAGCCAACAAATTTATTATTACTAATATTTACATCCTCGCAATAATCTAGCTCAACAGATGGTAAATCACATCCTATAGGGTATTTATCGTCCATCTCAATTACATTGCCCGTAACCTCCAAGCCCTTAACCGTCAGGGCATGTACTAACAGGCCATTAAAACTCTTTAGTTTATTATTAGTAAACTTAATATTTAAGTGATATTTTTCGTCGCCAAGGCGCTGCTCTGGTCTTAATAAAGGAGAAGCATACAAAGGATAGTGAGTACCACTACCATATCCTATATTCTCAAACACATTATTATTAACCACCACATTACGAACACCTCCTGATTCGTACCATTTATTATTGTCTCCTTCTATTAAAATACCATGCATTTGTGATGAAAAGAAATTATCCTCGATTAGCACATCCCCTTTGGTTGTAATTAAAGCACTACGTGCGCGATTATCTCGGATGATATTCTTTTTCATTTCAACATCAGGATACCATGTAATATTTTCTATAGATAATAATCCAGCAGGAAGTTGCTTTGGCATTTCATCTAACGTTAAAAGTATGCGCTGCTCGTTTAGTACTTTCGCCTCTTTTACAGTAGATTCAAAAATAGGTAGAACCGTTTCTCTAGATGTTATCATCACCTTATCTCCAGCTTCGGCAAATATAAAACCAGTTTGCTGCCGGTGACTAATTTCGCATAGCAGTTGATTATTAGGCAATACCTTTTCTATTTTAATATAGGCGCCATGTACGTTAATACCATCATCTGCCATATGTTCTAACAAACAGTTTTCTAGCTTTACCAAACCTTTACATCCCAAAAAGTGCGTAGCATCAGCGCGTGTCGCTAAGTTTCTTTCGTCCGTTGAAGTAACTACAAATTTATTCAGATGAATATTTTCGCTTCTCTCCGCTATTAAAGCCATTCCACCAGCAGCATATACTGTTACATTTTCTATATAAGTATCTATTGAATTAGAAATATGAATAGCTTGAGCTAACCTATTGGTTGGTGCAGATCCGTAGGTACAAATAACCGTTCCAACAGGAGGAGTTTCTTTCGTTGCTTTTTCAAACTTTACTTTATTATCTCCAACTTTTGTAAACTTTCCACGGCCTGCACTAATGGCATAGTTGCGAGTCATCCAGCTTGGAGCTGATGTTTTGCTATTAAAAGCAATATTTTGCCCAATACCATCTTGCCAATTATAATGATTAAACAACAACTGTCCTCCTTTAATTTCAAAGCCATATTTCATTGGGCTAATTTCGGCCACAAAGGAGTTATCATCAGGATTACTTTCTACTACTCTAATTTCATGATGAAATGGAGTATCCCAATCTATGCTAAAGTTTTTTAACGTAACCCCTGTAGAGCCCTCTAAAGTAATAGGACAAATACGTCCATGAAATACAAAGGTAGAACCATTACCATCCAAGGTTAAATTATCAAAACCAAAGAAAGGCATCGCCATTCTTTTTAAACTATTGTCATGATTAGTTACAGCCCGAAACTGCTCTGTGGCATTCTCTGGGTAAAACTCATATTTCCCTTTTGGAAAAAACAAGGTAATATCTTTACGCCCCTTTAACGATTCTATTAAAGTATTTACCTCAAGCGTAACGTCCACGCCTGGCTTAATACCATAATCCACCACATTAATAAGTTCAGCCCTTAACCCTACACTTAAGCATAGTATTAATGCTAGTCCTGTAAACAATCTCTTCATCTTTTATATTTTTAATTCCGATAGAATATTTCCTCCTATCATTTATTTTTATCTCTGTATTTCGATAACATAAAGGTGATAGAATTAGTGTAGATGTTTGTGTTTATCCGTAACAAATATGTGCTTGAAAATATATTAAGACAGGAGTACTAACAGGACTGTAAATGTGCTTGTGAATACAAACTACTACAAATATGACACTTATAAACTAGGTGAATAGTCAAAAAAACATTATCCTTTATGAAAAGGAAGGGATAATTATACGAGCCCTTTATTTTTATAGGGGATAGTTAATATAAACTCAGATCCTTTATCAATGGTAGACTTAACCAATAGGTCACCTCCCAATAAAACGGCCAATCTTTTAGAGATGGACAAGCCCAAACCAATGCCTCGCTTATTATAAAATTTCTCTTTATCTAACTTTACAAACTGCTGAAAAACGATGGCTTGCTCCTCATTTGACATGCCTATGCCTGTATCTTTTACGTATAGCTCAACATTGTCCATATTTAGTCTACACCCAATTTCAATAGAGCCTTCTGTTGTAAATTTAAAGGCATTACCAATCAAGTTAGAAATAATTTGTCTGATTCGGTATTCATCAGATTTAAGTTTTACCTTATGCTGCTGAAGATGGTTATTTAATAACAATTCAACTGAAGGAATCTGTTTTTCGCGAATAACAAAAGAGCTAAAAATACTTTCTAAAAGATGATTTAAATCCAACTCATTATTAGATATTTTCATTTGGTTACTTTCTATCAAGGAAAAGTCTAAGATATCCTCTACCAAGTGCAGCAACACCTCACTATTATCTGTAATAACCGAAACAAACTGTTTGCGCTCCTCTTCATTTATATTGTCATCTACCAATAAATTAGAGAATCCAATAATGGCATTCATCGGAGTTCTAATTTCGTGCGACATATTGGCTAAAAATGAAGACTTTAATCTATCCGACAGTTCGGCTCTTAACTTGGCTTCTAATAAATCCTTAGTTTTTTCATCTACTAATATCTGAAGGTTATTGCGGTGCATAAACAGTTCCTCATTCTGTACCTGAAGCTCCTCTTGTTTCATAGCCAACTCCTCGTAATGATGTTCCAGTTCTTTATTCTGTTTATCGAGTTGTTCTTTCTGTTGTTCAATCAACTCTGTTCTTTTAGCTACTTTCTTTTTTAATCTTTCTTTATCTCTTACAATACGGCGCTCTCGGATAACGATTATCAGGTATAAAATCAAAAGAAGCGCAACTCCACAGGCTAGAAAAAACCCACTTGTAAACCAAAATGGCGGATGAATAATGATATTAAGTTTGGTTTCATTCTCATTCCAAACTCCATCATTATTACACGCCTTTACTTTAAAAATATATTCCCCTGGTCTTAAATTGGTATATACAGCTCTACGCGAGTAAGAACTGGAATTTTGCCATTCCTCATCCATTCCCTCTAACATATAGGCGTATTCATTTTTATATGGAAAGGTAAAATTCAGCGCCACAAACTCTAATTCAAGAGATAAGTTGGAACGCCATTTTAACTCAATATCCTTAGTGAAAAGCACATTGTTTTTTAATATAGATGCTTCTTGATGTAATTCTTGCTTCTTATGTGATACATAAATATCCGATATATAAACTGGCGGCACGAAGGTATTTATACCTAAATTGCTTGGATCAATCATGGTAGATCCATTGTTTCCCCCAAAATAGATTTTACCATCTGATGTTTTTAATACTGCTTGATGAAAAAACTCATTCCCCTGCAAACCATCCTCTTTATCAAAACTTTGTGTTTTCTTTGTCTTAATATCATAAATTAATATACCATGATTGGTAGCGATATACACTTTATTTTTACAATAGGCTAAACTTCGTACCAAAACCTGGTTTGCATTAAATGGCAAATCAATACGCTCAACTTTCTTTCGTTCTCTATTATAATAAAAAAGGCCTTCCTGATCTGAAGCAAACCAAATAGAACCATCTTCCAACACATCCATGTATACCAGATTTCTTACATCAATAATTTTATTGAGTTTATTAAGCGAATCATTATATTGATGGATACCATTCCGTGTTAAAAGATATATTAAACTATCCTTTGTTTCTTGAATTTTCACATCCATGTAGTTGGTAGAATCACCTACATAAAACTTACCTAACCACTTCTTATTTTTATCATATAAAGCAATGGTTCCGTAGGTATAACTCACCCAAAAGCGTTTTTTCGAATCCACGAAAGTGCTCCAAAAAGTATTCGCATCCAAATCCATTAAATTGGGTTCTTTAAACTTAGGCTTTGAATATCTGCCAGTTTTAGTATTATACACCACCATATCGCCCTCCCATGGCGTAATGTAAATATTGTTATCACCTCCCTTGGTGATGGAACGAATAACATTTAGATTTTCAGGTTTACCATTTATCATTACTTCGTATATGTACGAGAATTTTCCTGTTTTAGGATTTAAAATATTAATTCCACCACCATCTGTTCCAATCCATATTTTTCCATCTTCCGACTCGTAGTAGCTAGAATGTAATCCGTAAGAAGGATAATATCCACCCTCCGTTGTACTCTTTTTACTTTTTACTCGCGGTATATAGGTTTTAAATCGCGATTGTTTTGGATTATGATAACATACCCCACCTCTGGAAGTACCTGTCCATATGATACCTTCATCATCTTTGTAAATGCAATAAATTCCGTTAGAGGATAAGTTCCCATAGAAATGGTTATCATCTGTGATATAAGTAAATCGCCTTGTTTTTCTGTTAAATACATTAATACCTGCTTGATCGATGCCAATAAAGAGATTTACACTATCTACTTCTTCAAGGTCATAAATAAAACTGCCTAAAATGCCTTTTCCATTACCTTTTACAGGATAATAATTAAACTGGCCTTTTCTAGGTTTAAATCGGGCAAATCCTACTCCACGATGACCAAACCAAAACATATTATTTTTATCTACCAACAAGGTCTTTACTCCAACAGAAAGTGGCCTTCCATCATCATAATGAGTAAAGCTCGATGTTTCAGGATCAAATAAAAACAAACCATTTTTATCGTTCACTCCACACCACATTCTTCCATATTTATCCCATTCTAAACAGGTAAAATGGTTACTCGCATTAAACTCGTAATTAAAATATCCTTTAAAATCATCCTTTTCTCTATTGTATTTATAAATACCATGCTGTGTACAAATCCACAAAACAGAGTCAGGTGATTCAACAATTTCATTAATAAAATTAGAGGAAAAATGAGATCTTATATTAGATTTAAAATAGTAGCGGACAAACTTATCTTTTTTGGCCACATATCTATTCAAGCCATTGGTAGTTCCTATCCATAAGTTTTGGTATACATCTTCGTGCATACTAAAAATAGCGCCACTACTCATCGATAAGGAATCATTTTTTCGATGCAGATAACGTTTAATTTGATAACCATCATAACGCATTAACCCAGTGCGCTGATTACCTATCCATAGAAAACCATTCTGATCTCTACAGATAGACCTTACCATATTAATACCCACGTTTGTTTCAAGAGGCACAAAATTATACTCCTCCCCCTGTAAACTACAAGTAAACATCAAAAAAAAGTATAAAATAAGAAATCTCCCGAGCATAGATAAACGCTTTACACCCATTAATTTAGTAAAACCATTATCCAAAAGAAAGTTTTCAATCAAATATTATTCAACTTTAATAAGCTCGGTTAATATTCTATCAAATTTCAACTCGTCATTTGTTTATTTCACCGCTTATTTTTATCAGTTCGTACAGTATAATTTAAAGCTACATGATGCATATATTACTTTTATATCATCAATAAACTCTAATTAATACGCATTTCAAGCGATAACCTATGGAAAGCAATTTTATTGTAATAGGAAGAATAGTCATAGATATTTTAATTATTGCTGTAGTTACCTATTACGGATTTAAAGAATCAAAAAAAATGAAACAATAACCTTCTTTAATTTTAGATAGCATGAACACATTATCATACGTAGGCGTAGTTCAAAAGAACGAAGCAAGCAAAGAACAAGATGAACTAGCCAACAATCATCAGCATTTGCAATTAATTAAAAGTGAAACTAGCCCAGATATAATATTTACTATACCTAAGGAAGATTTTATGCACATACAAAATATGGTCAGCATAAAATGTAATATTGAGGATGTTGTTCTATTTGAAATTCCTGCTTTTATTCATGGAATTAAAAAGATAAAAGGTAAACACCAAATGTATGTAGTTACCTTACATGTACATGATCAATATGCCTCATCCATTAAGCCAGGCATGCTTGTTGAAGTGGATATTGAACATGTAGTTAACTCTATTCAAATGAAAAAAGACAGTGCTTAGTCTTTAATAATTTCTGCAATACCATTTACCCATGCATCAGAATCGTTTAAGCTTTCTACCAGTTGCAGCTTTTCACCTCCATTCTTGATAAAGTCCTCTTGGTATTCATAACCAATTTCCACTTCTGTTTCTAAACAGTCCGTTACAAAAGCAGGGGAAACCACTAATATTTTCTTTTTGCCTTTCTTCAATAATTCTATCAATTCTACATCTGTAAATGGCATCAACCAATTTTTACTTAACCTACTCTGAAAAGAAACGGTATATTTTTCTTTATCCAGCTTTAAAGCTGATGCTAATAAACGTGTAGTTTGATAACAGGTAGCCTTATAGCAATTTTTACCATGCTCGGGCATAGCAACATGGCATGTACAATCAGGACTATTAATTCCTGGGTGCATTTTATTAACTTGTCTGTCGGGCAACCCATGGTACGAAAACACAACATGGTCGTATGAATCAACATCATGCATTTTAATGTTGTGAACAAAGGCATTAATAAATGCAGGATGATCGTAAAACTGATCCACAAACTTAAGTTTAGGAGCATCCGCAAAATCCTTGAGTTCTTTCTTTACTTTGTTTATGGTAGAAAGAGTTGTTGACGTAGCATATTGCGGATAATGTGGTAATACAAGCAATTCATCATACTTATTTTTCATGATGTCTTTCAGTACATATTTTAATGATGGATTGCCATATCGCATCGCAGAAAACACATCGTATTCGCCTTTTAATTTCTGATTCAATTTTTCGGTCAACTTATTTTGGTAGGTCAATAAAGGCGAGCCATCCTTTTTCCATAATCGCTTATATAATTGCGTAGAATTTGAAACACGAAAAGGAATAATAATCAGGTTAACCAATATTTTCCTCAATAGCCAAGGAATATCAATAACTTGCTTATCATTTAAAAATTCAGTTAAATAACGCTTAACTGCTTTTTTTTCTGGCTTATCAGGTGTTCCTATGTTGATGATTAATAATGCTCGTTTCATAATCTGGTTTAAAAATTCAAATCAATAGATGCCTAGTTATTTGTCAATTCTTTAGCCAACAGCCATGCTTGTTGTACCCTATCAGCCATGCCAATGCCATCTTTTATATTCCCGGCTAAATACAAGCCTGCATATTTTTGCTCAATATTATCAATGGCTGCCAGTCTATCCTTTGTAGAAATATCATATTGAGGAATGGCCTTTTCGTATTTATGAATTCTCAATAAATCAGGCGTATCACTACAATATAAAGTATCCGATATTTCTTTCATCACAATGGCCTTTATCTCTTCTTCTGTTTTTTCTATCATTTTAGGTTTCTTCATTCCTCCTACAAAAATAGATAATACAGCACCGCCTTCAGGACACCTACTTTTAAACAGAGCACTTGGAAAAAGAATTCCGAGTATATCCCTATTTTCTTTTGATGGTACCAAACCGCCAAAGGCTTTTAATTCTCTTCCATTCCATTTATTATATCCAACTACCACCTGTACCACTTTGGCGTAAACAGTATTAGCCAATGATTTCATCCAATCTTTTTCGATAAATGGAAGCACACTCGCTAAGCCTTCTCCTCCAAAAGTTGTAATCACCTTATCCGCTTCAATATTTATCTTCTTTTCTTCGAAAGTAGAAAATTGCAAATTGTATCCACTCTCTTGAGGTTGGACGCTTAGATTCTTACTACTACAATAAAAGGCTTCATCAGATATATTGTTCTCCAAGCCTTCAATGAGTTTGCCTAAACCACCTTTTGCAGAAAACACTTCCCTACTCACACGTTTTTGAAGCGCTGTTTTTGGTTCCTTTTTCTTTTTTATAGCTCCTTTTATAAAGCTTCCATAATCCTGCTCTAGCCTATATAGTTTAGGCATGGCAAATCGGGTAATTAATTGAATAGGGTCACCTGCATAAATACCTGAAACAAATGGATCTACAGCATAATCTAAATAACTCTGTCCCATACGGCGTTTTACCATATCTGCCAAAGACTCATCTGGGTTAGTTCCCTTTTTTCGCCATGGCTCACCCAAAATTCTAAACTTATCTTTTAATGAAAATAAAGGTGTTTTGATGGCTTTTAATAATCCATTGGGAATAGCTACCCATTTACCACCCTTTAATATCCATCGTTCTTCCGATTCGGTATTTGGAGTAACATGCTCGCAGCTTCCTTTCAGGTCGTCGAAAAGTTGTACGATACCTTCGGAGCCAATTACACCTGTATTAGGACCTTGCTCATACACAAAACCATCTTCCTCGATAGTGTTAATCACACCTCCTACTCTATCCGACTTCTCAATGAGCGCAACACTTTTACCTGCCTTCTCTAAATAAAAAGCTAGCGTTAATCCCGTTAATCCAGCTCCAACAATGGCAACATCAACTTTTTTATTCGACATATTAAAGTGAGTTAGAATAACGTTTTTTACTTCCTGATAAAGCCGGATCGAAAGAGGCTACAATATTGCGAATAAACATGGTTCCCAATTCTGTAATTGATAACTCATCCTTACTAAACTCAATGAGTAAGTCTTCCTTAAACTGATTTAATAAGTTTTCATCGTAAGCCACTTTTTTCTTTACCTCATCAACACCTATAGCAAACTCATCTGCAATTGTTTGCCATTGAATATATTTATTACACATTAATTCGTTGATAACCATTCGAATTAACTTCTGCTCATCACTAACCAAAATTCCTTTTTCAACAGGAAATTCTCCCTTCTCTATTGCCTCAATATATGGTTTTATATCCTTTGTGTTCTGTACATAACCACCTGACAATTGACTAATAGATGAAACACCTACAGCATATACCTGACCAGTAGTTCGTTTAGTGCAATAACCTTGAAAATTACGATGTAACTGATGCTTATCTAAGGCTTGACATAGCTCATCTTCTGGCAATGCATAATGGTCAAGACCAATTGAGATATAACCAGCCTTAAGCAACATATCATAAGCTGCCAAAAACATTTCTAACTTATCATCGGCAGAAGGCAAACCCTTTTCGTCCAATATTTTTTGATGCTCCTTAAACCATGGCACATGCGCATACGAAAAAGTAACTAATCTGTCAGGCTTAATTTCGATGGCTTGCTGAATAGACTCACAAAAGCTTTCGACCGATTGGCCTGGTAAGCCATAAATAAAATCGAGGTTGACAGCAAACTTAATATTTTTTGCTTTTACGTATTTTACCAAATCGCCAACAGGCAAAGCTGAA
This sequence comes from Labilibacter marinus, assembly GCF_001659685.2. Classification (GTDB taxonomy): domain Bacteria; phylum Bacteroidota; class Bacteroidia; order Bacteroidales; family Marinilabiliaceae; genus Saccharicrinis; species Saccharicrinis marinus. Next base: position 124,098 of record NZ_LXYE02000009.1, on the reverse strand, counting down.
GGGCGACGATTTACATCTTGTAATACACACTCATCAAAATCCTGAATTCCAAAACTGAAACGGTTAAAACCTGCGTCAAACAATTCATCTAAATAACTATACGATAAATGTGCAGGATTACATTCTATGGCAATCTCTGGACTTTCTATTAACTGAAAGTGACTGAAAAGAATATCATTAATCTCTTTCAGATAATGTGCTTTTATGGCGTTAGGAGTACCTCCTCCATAATGGATTTGTGATATTTTTCTGCCTTTATCTACTTCCGACACTAGCATTTCAATCTCCTTTTTTAAAGCAGTAATGTACGTCTTTACTTCGTCTGCTCGTTTCATTTTAATGGCATTGCAGCCACAATAATGACATATTTGAGCACAAAAAGGAATGTGAATATAAAAAGCAATATTATGCGGTTCTTCAGTATTAGATGTCACCAATAAGTCTTTAAATTCAGACTCCTTAAAATCATCAGTAAAATGATTTGCTGGAGGATAACTGGTATATCTAGGTACCGGAATATTATATTTTTCGAGTAAATTTTTATCTACTTGCATGGTTCACTTAATGGGTGTTTGTACAATAAGGCAATTACGTCTCATTCGTTCATGATAACTCATGATTATCTGAACAATATTAAAACATGTAAAAATAGAAATAATCAGCTTTAAACTTGAGATTATGAAGTATGATTTAACGCACAAAAGGTTATTTCTTGATTAAATCGTCTAACATGGACTCAATGGTAGGGAACTGAAATGGAAAACCGAGATCCAAAAGTCTTTGAGGTTTAACCTTTTGCCCTTTCAGTAAGACATCGGCACCCTCACCAAACATCATTTTCATGGCAAATTTAGGCGCTTTAAAAAACACTGGCTTGTGAAGCTTCTGGCCCAATATTTTAGAAAAGTATTTATTAGAAACCATTTCTGGTGCCACCAAATTATATACACCTTTTGATTCTGGATTTTTTAATATGTACCATATAGCAGATAATAAATCACTTATGTGAATACACGGAAAGGATTGTAATCCATCACCTACCACAGCACCAAAGCCCATTTTAAACGACGGTAACATTTTAGCCAATGCCCCTTCTTTATCATCTAAAACAACACCAATACGCATAACAGCTAACTTGATATCGGTTGAAGCCAATGGGGCTAATGCTGCTTCCCAGTCTTTACATACCTGAGCTAAAAAATCGTTGGCTAATCTATCCGAAAACTCATCGTGCTCGTATATATCATCGTATATACCCACTGCAGATGAAGATAAAACTATAGATGGCTGCTTTTCTACTTTTAAGATGGCCTCTACTAATTTTTTGGTGGTATTAATTCGGCTATTACGTATTTTGTTTTTATAAACTGAAGTCCATTTTTTGATAACAGGTGCACCCGCTAAATTGATTAACATATCGGCACCTTCAATTTTTTGTACTAAGGTATCTATTCCTGCATGAAAATCACGTCTGGAGATATTAACGACCTCAAAATTATTTGCTAAAAAAAAATGAGTAATTCTAGAACCTAAAAATCCTGTACCTCCTGTTAAACATATCTTCATGGTAATAATACGCGTTTTAATGTTTAATTGAGTTATAAAAATAGTAATTTATTACTCCAATTAAAATTACTCGGTATTTTTATCGAATTAAGATTTATAACCAGAACGAATATGCAAATCTCGTTGCGGGAAAGGAATTTCTATATTATGCTTTCTGAACCCATCATCTATAGCAAATCTCAATTCACTTTTTACCTTTTCAACGTAATAAGATTCATCCGTCCAAAAGAATAAACTAAAGTCTAAGGATGATTCACCAAAATCGTTAAAGTAAACAAAGGGCTTTGGCGTTTTAAACACGTATTCGTTATTTATAGCGGCATCAATGAGTATCTTTTCAACCAAACGAACATCTGAGCCATAGGCTACTCCTACATTTACTTTAAAGCGTGTTTTACTTTCATTGTAGGTCCAGTTAATTACATTTTTACCTACAAAATTATTATTGGGAACAATGGTAATAATATTATCTCTTGTTAACACTTTTGAAGCTCTTAGACCAATCTCCTCAACCTTTCCTATAATTCCATTTTCCAGTTCAACAACATCGTTAACTCTAATCGTACCTTCAAATAATATGATTAATCCTGAAACAAAATCATTAAATAAAGCCTGTACTCCAAAACCTAAACCAACAAACAACGCTGCAGAACCAGCCAACAAAACATTAACGCTTATGCCTAGGCTTCCAATAATAGCAACAATGGTTACAACCCACACAAAATACTTCACAATCTGAAATACAGTACGACCTTTTCCTGTGTCTATTTTCTTACTTGAAATATGTTGGTTATAAAAAAATTCAATGGTGAGAATTACAATATGTACAGTATATCCCATAAATATCGCTTGTACTATCTTACCTATAGTAATCTGAACTTTAGCAACTGTTAAAAGTACAATATCAAATATATGAACTGAACTTCCTGTAATTTTGGTTACGCCCTCTATTAAAGCTAAAAATGCCAAAAAGCTAACCCATGTGCGTAAGGACTTTGTTACTTTAACAGGAATGGAATGTAAACCTCTGCCGCGCGTTTCAGTAAATACCTTACTTAAAAAGCGATTGATAATCACCAATAAGGAAATGGTGAAAACCAAAAATACGATAAGAAATCCTGTAATTGAAACATCCTTTTTAAAGCTCCATAATTCAATGGCTAAATAATCCATAAGATGAAGCTCAAAAATCAATGCAATAATAGAAATGGATACAAACGAAGAAACCAGTTTTAACAAGTTCGAAGCCACACCCAACATTTGACCTTTAAAGCCATCGCCATAGCTTTTTCTTAATCGATGCAGACCTCCAAAAACACCTACGTTTACTATTATAATAAGTAATAGATATATAATGGTTTTCAGTTCCATAATGATGGTTTATTTATTCTTGTTCAAGTAGCTTTTCTAATTCTTCTGGTGATACCCCATGATTGATTTCTCCAGCATGAAAATAAGAAATTTTCCCCGTTTCTTCCGAAACAACAATCGCAGAGGCGTCAGTCGCTTCTGTTACACCTAGAGCTGCTCGGTGTCTTAAACCTAGTTTTTTAGGCAAATCGAAACTTTGGGAGACGGGCAATATACAGCCTGCAGCTTTAATTTTGTTTTGTGCCACAATAACGGCTCCATCGTGCAATGGGCTATTCTTAAAAAAGATATTCTCTAATAAACGGCTTGAGATAACTGCATTTACTAACTCACCCGTTTCAACGTAATCCAGCAGTTCCGATTTTTTAGAGATAACAATAATGGCTCCTGTTTTAGTTTTAGCCAAATGCTCGCAGGTTCTTACAATGGGTTTATTGTAAAAATTCATAACACCCGTACTAGGATTAGAGAACATTTTTTCAAAACTAAATCTGTTTGCAATATTATACTTGGTTCCCATCAATAAAAAGAAACGTCGTATCTCCTGCTGAAAAACAACTATCAATGCAATTACACCAACGCTCACAATATTATCAACTATGGCGCCCGAAAGTGTCATATTTAAGGATTTAATTAAAATCCAGAATAAGAAAAAGGCGAGTAGACCGAAGAATATATTCTGAGCAACGGTACCTCTAATAAGCTTGTATAGCCTATACATCAGGTAAGCCACCAGAGTAATATCCACCAAGTCTATAAAACGTATATCTAAAAATGTCATTTAATACAATATAATTTACTGCTGTAATTTATTAAAAATACTAATACAGTCCTTGGCTTCTTTTACATCATGAACTCTTAATATACCAGCTCCTCTTTCAAGCGCTACCATATTTAAAGCGGTGGTTCCGTTTAATGCTTCTTCAGGAGATGTTTCTAATAATTTATAAATCATTGATTTTCTTGAAACACCAACCAAAATAGGTAGTTCTAATAACCTTAAATCATCCAGCCTATTTAATAATTGATAATTATGATCAAGCGTTTTACCAAAACCAAAACCTGGATCAATAATTACATCATGCACACCAAGCAAACTTAATTGTCTTTTCTTTTCGGCCAAATAATCAATCACCTCAAAAACAATATCTTTCTCGTAATTTGGATTTACCTGCATATTTTGCGGAGTTCCTTTCATATGCATGATGATGTATGGCACATTCAGCCGAGCTATGGTTTCAAACATCTTCTCATCCATATCTCCTGCCGAAATATCATTGATTATATCCACCTTAAACTCATTTACAACACATGCGGCTACAGATGCTCTAAAAGTATCTACAGATATGATGATTTCAGGATAATTTGCTCGAATACTTGCCAATACTGTATTTAAACGTTCAAGCTCCTCCTCTTCGGAAATATGCTTAGCTCCTGGGCGAGATGAATATGCACCTATATCAATTATATCTGCTCCATCCTGTATCATTTGTTCTACACGACTTAATATAGCATCTTCATTAGTGTACTTTCCTCCATCGAAAAAAGAATCGGGTGTAACATTTAAAATACCCATAATTAAAGGAGTGGATATATCAATCAGTCTCCCACCTGCATTTAGTTTCTGTGGAAAATTTATATAGCTTTTATCTTTTCGCATTTGTAATTATTATAAGACGTAAAAGTAATTTAATCAAACAGAATTTAAAAACGTTTGCAAGTCCTCTTAAAAGAATAAGTCCTAATGACAGTTTTTGTACAAAATGACAGTCAAACTTCTGCTCGTTTGTCAGGAAATATTAGCCAATTTATATTATCCGAAAAAATATCGAATTAAATAAAAATCACGTAACCATCTACATATGTGCAATATAAATACTTTTAATTATCTATTCTAGATAATTACATATCTATTTATTTGGATATATGTATTTGTGGATTTATATTTGACACCAAATAAATAGAAAAACTGTAAATATTAATATAACTATGTATACTCAAAAATTACTTATCCTTACCCTATTGGCGAATTTAATGATTATTCCGCCAATATGGGCACAGACCACTTCTGAAGGTAATGTATTTACATTACAACAAATAATAGAATTGGCAGACCAAAACAATAGCACCATTTTAAAGAGCATAGCTGATGTAAAAAGTGCACAAGCCGATAACCAGCAAGCTAATGCTATGTATTTACCTTCTGTTGAATTGTCTAATACTTTCTATTCAACCACAGACCCTTTAAATGCATTTGGTTTTAAATTGCAACAAGCTATTGTAACTCAAGCAGATTTTAATCCTGACTTGTTAAACAACCCGGGTACAGTGAATAACTTTCATACACAAATTAAAGTTGAGCAGCCCATTATTAATGTGGATGCCTGGTTAGGCAAAAGCGCAGCAAGTAAAACGGTTAAAGCCATTGAGTTAAAGAGTGAATATACCAAAGCACATATTCATTTTATCCTAAAACAAACCTATTATGCCTTGCAATTGGCTCAAAACCGAAAGAGTGTAATTGAAAAAGCATACAAAGCCTCCGAGGCATATTTGTCAATGGCACAAGATAACCTAGAACAAGGTTATATGAAAGATGCAGATGTGTTGGCTATTAAGGTTAGAACACTGGAGCTGGATGCACAATTAAAATCAACTGACAATCAGGAGAAATCCATTCAGGAATCGCTTAACTTTTTAATAGGTAGAGATATTTCACTTCCAATACAACTAGCCGATTCCATACAACAGGTTTCTTATTCGAACACCAGTTTTAATGCTGTAAACAATAGAGCCGATGTTATGGCCATGCAATATGGTATGGAAGCACATGAATTAATGAAGAAGAGTAACTCTTTCAGTTTTGCTCCTCGCATTAACGCCTTTGGTATGTACAACATGTATGATGCCGATTTTGGTGGATTCGATTCCAATAGCTGGATGGTTGGAGTAAACCTTCAATGGAAAATTTTTAACGGTGGAAAAAACTTAGGAAAAATAAGCAAATCGAAAGCCGAATATAGTAAAGCTCAAATTTCCTATCACGAATATTTAGATAAAGGTAATATGGAACTGATGCAAGCCCAAAGAGACATTTTGGTTAATCAAAGTCAGATATTAACCTATAAAACGGCAGCTGAACAAGCTCAGGAATCTTTAAGAATTAGAGCTAACCGCTATAAAGAAGGCATGGAAAGAACATCAGACTTATTGATGGCTGAGGCTAAATCGGCAGAAAGCAAATTGATGCACTTAAATGCACTCTATAATTACAATGTTTCAGTTTTTAAGTACGAGTTACTTTCCTCTGAAACAAGTAAATAATCAACTCATCTTTTGTAAAAATTAAAACTTAAATACAATGAATTTATCAAAATCATTCATGCTTTTGTTAGTAGGAGCAACATTAGTACAGGCATGTGGAAATAAGGATAATACAGAAAGAAAAGAAAGCCGTACTTCCGTAGAGGTGCAAACTGTAAAGTCAGCTTCGGTTGCTAAAACCTATGAATATTCTGGCAGTGTAGCCTCGGTAAAAAAGTCAACTTTGAGTACGCGCATTATGGGCCAGGTAGATAAAGTCTTCGTTCACGAAGGTGATATAGTAGAAAAGGGACAATTATTGATGGCCATTCGCAGCAACGATATTATGGCTAAAAAAAGTCAGGTAGAGGCTAACATACTAGAAGTAACTGCAGCCTATAATAACGCAGAAACAGACTTCAATAGAATTTCATCATTATATGAAAGTAAAAGCGCCACTAAAAAAGAATTAGACGACATCAGCACTCATTACCAAATGATGAAAGCCAAATTAAAAGCGGTGAATAAAGCTAAAGCCGAAGTAGAAGAAATGATGACTTACGCTAATATACGTGCACCATACAGTGGCGTTTTAACCAACCGATTTATTGATGCTGGTGATATGGCCAACCCAGGCATGCCTTTACTAGCTATTGAAGCTCCAAGTATGTTTGAAGTAATTACGCGTATTCCAGAATCAGAGATTCAATTAATTGATAAGGGAGACACGGTAATGGTAGCTTTAAAAAATTGTTCGGAGGATGTTTTGGGTGTGATTACCCGCGTAAGTTCTTCAAGCAGGTTATCAGGTGCTCAATTTGAAACGCGCGTACAGTTGCACCCTACAGCAAAACAAAGCCAAGCACTCAGAAGCGGCATGTTTGCGCAAGTTAAATTAAGCAAAGGCAGTGATACAAAAATCATGATAGCAAAAGAGCTGATTATTAATAGAGGTCAGTTAACAGGTGTTTGGACCGTTGGCGAATCTGAAGCAGCATTATTACGCTGGGTACGTTTAGGAAAAACACAAAACAACCAAGTTGAAATCCTTTCTGGTTTATCCGAAGGCGACCAACTTATTGTGCAGTGTAAAGAGCGTTTACACGACGGAATGGCCATTCAATTATAAACAAAGCACTAAACAGAGAAGTAATGAAAACAGGATTCGCAGGGTCATTGGCCCGTATGTTCATAAAATCAAAACTGACTCCCCTATTAATGGTAGCCTTTGTTATCATTGGGATGTACAGTTCGTATCTTACCCCACGCGAGGAAGAACCACAAATAGATGTACCTATTGCCGATATATTTTTAGGTTATCCAGGTGCTAGCCCTAAAGAGGTTGAGTCGAGGATAGTAAAGCCAATAGAAAAAATCATTTCTAATGTAAAAGGGGTTGAGTATGTATATTCTCAATCTATGCCCGAACAAGCCATGCTCATCGTTCAGTTTTATGTGGGTGAAGATATTGAGCGTAGTTTGGTAAAGCTGTATAACGAAATCATGAAAAATATGGACCAGATGCCACAAGGAACTACCCTTCCTTTGGTTAAAACTAGGTCTATTGATGATGTGCCAGCCATGGGGCTTACGCTTTGGAGCGAGAGTTATTCGGATTATCAGCTTAAGCGTATAGCACAAGAATTAAATTCTGAGATTGAAAAAATAACCGACATTTCTGAAACTAAAATCATAGGTGGTAGAAACCGAGAAATTCAAGTTGTTTTAGATAGAGATAAAATGACAGCTTTTAAAGTTGACCCATTAATGATAGCTCAACAGCTAAAGGCTTCAAACACCCAGTTTTCATCAGGCTCATTCAATCAAAATAATGATGAGTATTTGGTTTCGACGGGTAAGTTTTTGCAAACAGCTGAAGAGGTTAGTAATTTAGTTATTGGAGTCAACCAAAACAGTCCTATATATTTGCATCAAGTAGCTAAAGTAGAAGATGGCCCTGCATTACCCAGCAGTTATATTTCCTTTGGATACGGAAAAGCTAGTGATAAAAAAGAGATTCATCCAGGTGAATATGAAGCTGTAACTATTTCAATAGCTAAACGACGTGGCGCTGATGCGATGCGTTTAGCAGAACAAATTGAGCAAAAAATAGAGATTCTTCAAGGTGAATTACTACCTAGCGATATCCATATAGAAGTAACCCGCAATTACGGAGAAACAGCTTCTGAAAAAGTATCAGAATTATTAATGCACCTATTGGGCGCTATTGTAGCCGTAACTTTGGTTGTGATGCTAGCCATGGGCTGGAGAGGCGGATTGGTCGTATTCATTTCGGTACCTATTACCTTTGCTTTAACCATGTTCAGCTATTACTTTTTAGATTATACGCTTAACCGAATCACACTTTTTGCTTTGGTATTTGTAACGGGTATAGTAGTAGATGATTCTATTATTATTGCGGAAAATATGCACCGCCATTTTAAGATGAAGCAATTGCCATTTTTTCAAGCAGCACTAAAATCGATTGACGAAGTAGGTAATCCAACCATTTTGGCAACCTTCACAGTTATTGCTGCCGTAATTCCTATGGTATTTGTTTCGGGTATGATGGGACCTTATATGAGTCCAATGCCTATTGGAGCATCTATTGCCATGATTTTTTCCTTATTCGTTGCACTGATGATTACACCTTGGTTGGCTTATCGCCTATTACGCCATGATGATGATGACAAGGAAGAGAAAGATTATTCGCTGGAGAAAACTTTGATATACAAAGTGTATAACAAAACCATGCGCCCAATGATAGATAACAAAGTAAAACGTTGGGTATTCATTGGAAGTGTTACGGTTTTATTATTTGCTTCTGCTAGTTTATTTTTATTTAAAGCAGTAACAGTTAAAATATTGCCATTTGATAATAAAAATGAGTTTCAGGTGGTAATAGACATGCCAGAAGGAACCACTTTAGAACAAACGGCTAATGTTACTAAAGAGCTTGCTGCCTATTTACGAAACCACGATTTGGTAACCAATTACCAGACCTATGTAGGTGCCTCCGCTCCTATTAACTTCAATGGTTTGGTTCGTCATTACGATTTACGACAAGGCTCTAATGTGGCTGACATACAGGTGAATTTGGTTTCTAAAAAGGAAAGAGATTTACAAAGTCATGATATTGCCAAAGAGCTACGTCCTCGTTTGCAAGAAATTGGGGCAAAATTTAATGCCAATGTAAAAGTGGTTGAAGTTCCTCCTGGCCCACCTGTAATGAGTACCATGGTTGCCGAAATATACGGTCCCGATTATGCCTCTCAAATAGATGTAGCCAAACAGGTAAAAGATTTGTTTGCAACAACAGAAAGTGTAGTGGATATTGATTGGATGGTAGAAGATGATCAACCGGAATACAAATTTGATATTGATAAAGAAAAGGCGATGTTGGCTGGCGTCTCTGCACAACAGATAGTGCATGCCATTAATATGAACCTACGTGGAGCGCAAGTAACCAACCTTTATGCGGAGAATGACCACGACCAGGTAGGTATTACCTTGCGTATGGCAGAGGAAAACAGGACAGGGATTGATGATTTAAAGAAAATAAACCTAATGTCGCAGCATGGTAGTATGGTTGCCATTGGCGATGTGGTAAACATCAGAAAAACATTTAAGGAGAAAAGTATTTTTCGAAAAAACCAGAAACAAGTGGTTTATGTAACTGCTGATATTGCTGGCGAACTAGAAAGTCCTGTTTATGCTATTATGGATATGTCGGACCGTATGGATGAGATACAGCTACCTAATGGTTATGAGATAACAGAATTCTATAACGGACAACCTTTTAACGAAAGCAACTTTGGTATTAAATGGGATGGCGAGTGGCAAATTACCTACGAGGTATTTCGTGATCTAGGAACAGCCTTTGCTGTGGTACTTATTATCATCTACATGCTTATCGTTGGCTGGTTCCAAAACCTAAAAGTTCCTTTTGTAATGATGGTAGCCATACCGCTTTCCTTGGTTGGAATAGTATTAGGTCACTGGATGTTAGACGCTTTTTTTACTGCTACATCAATGATTGGTATGATAGCTCTGGCGGGTATTATGGTTCGGAACTCCATACTACTCATCGACTTTGTCAATATTCGGCTGGCTGAGGGAGCACCTTTAAAAGAAGCGGTTATTGAAGCTGGAGCCGTGCGTACAACTCCTATCCTATTAACGGCAGGTACAGTGGTTATTGGTGCAGTGGTAATTTTATTCGACCCTATTTTCCAAGGTTTAGCCATTTCATTAATGGGTGGAACCATCGCTTCTACTTTCTTAACCTTATTAATTGTTCCGCTGATTTACTATATGGTAGAAAGTAAAAAGGAGAATACTGAAGACAACAGTTCAACCGAAGAATTAGAGGAAACAACGCAAACAGCAGAAGCTAAGTAACTAATTTAAACTTATTCAAAATGAAACTATTAGTAGCGGTAACTGTAGAAGAATACAGAGAAAAACTGGAAGAGTTTTTTAGCGAACAAGGAGTGAACTCATTTAATGAGTTTGAAGTAAATGGTGTACGTAAGCCAGAAAAGGCTCCGCATCGTGCTGGCAATTGGTTTGGAAGTAATGCCACATCAACAAGTAGCATTGCTTTTTTTACCATGATTCAGGATGAACAAGCAGATAAATTATTGATTGAATTAAGCCATTGTAAAAAGAATATGCCTAACTGTAATATTCAGGCATATATCTTAAATATAGAAAACGGTTTATAACTTATTAAATAAAAACATTATGCAAGAAAGAATAGTAAGAGCAGTAGCTGGAGTATTTATTTTAGTTAGTATTCTACTAGCTGTATATGTAAATATCAATTGGCTATTTTTCACAGGTTTTGTAGGTATAAACCTACTTCAATCTTCCATTACCAAATGGTGTTTAATGAATGAAATATTAACAAAGTTAGGTGTTCCTAAGTAGTACAAATAAATAAGAGCTTGTTTTCCATGTTGAAAACAAGCTCTTTAAATTTACGTTGTTGTTTATTATTGTTATGAGATAATCACCTTTTGCGAGTAAACACCGTTGCTGGTCGGTAATTGAACGACATATACACCTGCAGAAAGATTTGATATGAATAACATCCTAAGCTGGATTAGGATTAATCGACACATCACAATTGGTTAAATGATTAATGTCTGTTGTTCCATTTATTATTAGAGTTCCAAAAATAGCATCATTACCTGCTACTGCATCACCAGCAACATCAATTCTATAGGATTATTTTCAATGATATCCATATAGTTTACCTTATGCGAAGTAATCCTTTTAAACCATCCTCCATTATATTAGGTTAGTATAAACAATATGTTAGGTGGATCCTGCATTTATAACGCTAATGGTTATTAAAATAAAAAACTCAATAAACTTTTTTTAATAATTACTCATTCTGTACAAGTTATATCTGATTAAGCTAATATAAAGTACAAACTGGAATTGTATTGAGATATTCTATAATGTAACTAATCAATTATAAGGATAATTGAGCTATTTAATTGAACTCAGTAATTATTAAAAAATGTTAAGTATGCAACAAAATCGCGTTTTATGCATTATACAAGTAGTTATAACCAAAATAGGTTACTTTATATTTTAAATGGAACATATTAAGCTAAACATACTAAACAGCGATAAAAGTCTAAAAGCCACATATTTTGTAGCTATTAAGCTTGTGCTATTATGTTGCTTAATGGGAGGTATAACTATACAATACCTGATTCAAGAAAGTCAATCAATGCATGAAACATGTGACTTTTCTGATAAGGAAAGCAAAAAGGAAAATGTTGAAAAAGAGGAAAAAAGTGATGTTGATGAATATTATCACTTTGACTTTAATAATCCTCTACATTACAGCTATAACATAACTGCCATGCTCGACCACCTAAAAGGTTGGCAAAACTTCTGCATGGATACCGTTACTCCTCCTCCTGAATACTGCTAGAGATTTGAGTTCATTTTAAATTAGAAAACTCAAATTAAAGTCCCTTCATTACTTAAATCCAATTAATGATTGCATATCGTTTATGTTATAATATTCGCATGCAATGATTTTCACGTGACTGCACAACGCAGTACCAAAACTAATTTATAAGATGAGTAATAAATCTAGCACAAAGTTTTTAGCAAACTTTAAATATGATTTTTCTGCCAGTATAGTAGTGTTTTTAGTAGCACTCCCATTGTGTTTAGGAATTGCCCTGGCCTCTGGAGCACCTTTATTTTCGGGTGTTATTGCAGGAATAGTAGGAGGCGTAGTTGTTACTATGCTTAGCGGATCTCCACTTGGTGTAAGTGGTCCAGCAGCTGGCTTGGCTGTTATTGTATTGGGTGCCATTCAAGAACTTGGTGCTTTTGAAACATTTTTAATGGCTGTTGTATTAGCAGGAGCTATTCAATTAATACTTGGTTTTATTAAAGCGGGTGTAATCGGGTACTATTTCCCGTCATCGGTAATTAAAGGAATGCTTTCTGGCATTGGTATAATTATTATTTTAAAGCAAATACCCCATGCTTTTGGCTATGATAAAACATCAGAAGCTGGTTTTAGCTTTTTACAAACAGAGGGAAATAATACCTTTTTTCAGTTGGGTCATATGTTAGATATGGTAAGCCCTGGAGCCATTATTATTGCATTGGTTTCACTGTTTATTCTAATTGTTTGGGATTTACCTTTTATGAAAAAAATTCCATTTATGAGTGTGATTCCTGCACCATTATTGGCAGTATCTGCAGGAATTGGTTTAAACTTATTATTTAGCTCTAATGCAAGTTATGCTTTACGACCAGATCAATTGGTAAGTATTCCCGTAGCGTCATCATTCTCTGGATTTATTGGGCAGTTTACTCTACCCGACTTTTCGCAAGTATTAAACCCGCAAGTTTTGATAGTTGCAGTAACCATTGCCGTGGTGGCAAGTATAGAAACATTATTGTGCGTTGAAGCTACAGACAAATTAGATCCACAAAAACGTATTACACCAACAAACAAGGAGTTAATAGCTCAAGGTGTTGGCAACATGGTTTCTGGTTTAGTAGGAGGACTTCCTGTTACCCAGGTAATAGTGCGAAGCTCTGCTAATATACAAGCTGGAGGAAGAACGAAAACCTCTGCATTTTTACATGGCGCTCTATTACTGATTTGTGCTTTATCTATTGCCAGTTTATTAAACTTAATTCCACTGGCAAGTTTGGCAGCAATTCTATTTGTAGTGGGATATAAATTAACTAAACCAGCTCTATTTAAAGCTATGTATAGCATGGGCCGTACACAGTTTATTCCATTTATTGTAACTATTGCAGGTATTGTGTTTATCGACTTATTAATGGGTATTGCCTTGGGTATTGCGGTAGCTGTATTATATATCTTATGGAATAATTATAAAATCCCTTACCATTTTGAAGCACATGAGTTTGAAGAAGGAAAGCCAATACGCATTCAACTTTCGGAAGATGTAAGTTTTTTAAATAAGGCCGGGATTATGCATACACTTCAAGATTTACCCGATAATGTACATGTGATTATTGATGGAAGTAAAACGCAAAGCATGCACCCAGATGTGCTTGAAATCATTAACGACTTTGAAGAAAACGCTAAAACCAGAAATATACATCTGGAATTAATAGGGGTTAGTCACAGAGGCTCAAAAAACCCGGTTGAAGACCTTGGTAGAGTTGTTTTAAAACGTGCGATTTAAATGCAAACTAGCTTTTGCTTTTTTTTAACAAATCAAATTAAGAAATTATGAATTTAACGATAGATAATAGTATAACACAAAGTGTAGATACTCAAAGTGAGGTTAAACCAGCAATGGCAGTACAATTGCTTAAGGAAGGAAATAAACGTTTTGTTTCTGGAAATAAAATATCCAGGAATTTAAACAAACAAGTGATTGAATCTGCACAAGGACAATATCCCTTTGCCGCCATAGTTGGTTGTATTGATTCAAGAGTGCCGGCTGAAATAGTATTTGATCAAGGCATCGGAGATGTATTTAATGTTCGTATTGCTGGTAATTTTGTGAATACAGATATTTTAGGTTCGCTTGAATTTTCTTGCGTTGTTGCAGGATCAAAAGCCATTGTGGTGATGGGTCATAGCCATTGCGGTGCTATTAAGGGTGCATGCGACAATGTAGAGTTAGGTAATCTAACGCACATGTTAAGTAACTTAAAACCTGCTGTTGACTCAATAAGTGGAAAATATGAAAATCCTTCTTCAAAGAACCATCAATTTGTTCAAGAGGTAGCTAATAATAATGTAAAATTTACCATTGAAAAAATTAGAAAAGAAAGTGAAGCTTTGAGAGAGATGGAGAAAGAAGGTGAAATAATAATTGTAGGTGCCATGTATGATGTAGAAACAGGAAAGGTAGAGTTTTTTGACTAAGATAAAATGAACAAATTACGAGAGGCTGTCTTTTTTAAGACGGCCTCTCGTGGTTTATAACATCATTGGTTCGTTCGGATAAATATTGCTTGGCATAGCGTTTATAGCTTCCTCTATTTGAAGCAATATTCGCTTTTTATCCCTGGGCAAATTACCCTTTAAAATTAGCTGGTTAGAAACATGATCGCTTCGATAAATCGTTCCTGTCACACTTAATTCTGAGATAAACAGTTTCATTTCTTCTAGTATTTCTAAAACACTTAAGGGAGTAAATGTTGCATTATAACGTTTTTTAAAATGCTCTAACCCATAAGGGAAACTTAAGTTTAGAGTTGATAAAAACTTTGGATTTAATGCATTGACCAATTGCGCAGAACGCATGGCATGTTGTTTTGAACCTTCCACGCCTCCCAGTCCATTTAATATCATAACAGAAGTGTCTATTCCTGCTTCATGAGCCCTTAAAATCCCTTCTTTCGTAGATTGAAACGTTTCTCCTTTATTCAGTAGTTTGAGTAACTCATTATCTCCACTTTCTATACCTATATATAATAATTTTAAACCCAGGTTTCTTAACTCCTTTAACTCAACAACTGACTTTGATAAAATATCTTTTGGTAGAGCATAAGATGATATGCGTTGAATCTTACCGAAATTATTATTTATCTCAGCTAAAATTGGAAGCAATTTAGATGCAGAAAGCACCATCGCATTACCATCAGCCAAAAATACTTTTTTCGTTCCTTTATAAATCAAAGAAAGAACCTTAATCTCTTCTTTAAGATCTTGCAGACTACGTGTTTTAAATTTCTTCGATTTATACATTTCGCAAAAGGCGCAATTGTTCCATGCACAACCAATGGTCGCTTGAAGAATTACAGAAGCGGCTTCTGCAGGTGGACGAAAAACAGGTTCATCGTAACTTAATGTAGACATGTATAATTTTTATTAAGAACCCAAAGATAAAGTAAGCTATGAAATAAAAAATGCTCAGAAAAGAATAATATCCTTCCTGAGCATTTACCATTAAAACTCCAATTGTTTTCCAAAACCAATATTACAGTTCTCTCCTATTTTAAGCTACTCACTTTAAGTAACTGAGTATTTTTTTGATTAATTCTTTGTCTTTGTTTTTCACTTAAGCCCTGACGATAATAAACATCTGTTTTATGAACCACTCTGTGGGCTTTCATTTCTGGATCGTGAACATCTTGACTTAAATCGCAGTCGAAACGCACCAATTTAGAACAAAACCTATCCCAGTCGCTATTTACATTGATAAAATGAGCCATTCCCCATGTAATACCTCTACCATCTTTTGTATCATCAAACGCATCTGGCACATAAGGAGCTGCAGCGTATGGCATCAGCTCCGTAATAGAAGCTATCTCAAAATTCACCCAGTCTTTAGCGTATTGAATGGTATTATGTTCGGGTCCGTCCTTATAGACTAAAGCTGCAACCCCTTCTTTAAAGGGAAATAGCGATGTTTCGTGTCCGGATGTAATCAATGGATTTAAAGGATGTTTAGTAAATGGACCTAATGGATCATCTGCAATAGCTAAACCTTGCATACGTACCAAATGTGGTTTTTCTCCAAAATCCGATTTATAATAAATATATATTTTACCATCATGTACTAGCGGGTATGGGTCATGAATAGAGTATTGATCCCACTCACCTTCTGCACCATTTGCAATTACTATTTTGTTATAAGGGGTCCAAGGACCATCTGGTGAATCCGCATAAGAAACTGCCACAGGGCAGTCATCGCCTCTCTTACCACTGGCTTGCATAAAACCTTGATAGTATAAATAATACTTTCCTTTCCATTTTAAAATATCTGTAGTGGTTACAGAACGCCAACCTACATTAGGTTTTTCTGGTCTTTCAATGGCAACGCCTTGTTCTTCCCAATTAAAACCGTCGGTGGAAGTTGCATACCAGATTTCGGATAAATCCCAATCTGCCGAAGGAATTGTATCATTACACTTATCTGCTCCTTGTGGTGGAGTTGGGGTATTTCTATAGGTATACCAAATGTAATATTTACCGTTATGGAATAAAGTTTTGGATGGATCTCTTCTAGATATAGTTCCATCATAATTATTATAATCAAAGCCCTTTAATTCGGAATACTTAAACTGACTGAATAACTCATTATCCTGTGGTTGTGGTGATACATAATCAGTATAAATCCTTTCCATAGCCGCACTCAATTCGCGCGCTGGTTTTTCTTTTGGCAAAATAAAGGGAAATCCTCCTTGATCTTTTGTTTCCGTTTTTGTTTGCACACAAGAAATAGCTGTAGCGAGAACAATAACAGATAATAGAATGTTTTTTAACATGGGGTAATTATTGTTAATATGATTGTTTTATAACTTTCCTTCAGTAATTTTTATCAAATATACTTGACAGCAAGCTATTGCATAGGGTATAAAATACTTTTTCATGGTGGCTATTTTTACACCCGCCATACATACACCCCCTCAAACAATCATCTAATAATCAACCACTTTAGTTTTTAAATAGTCTTTTTACCCCCTGTTATACTTATATTATACTAAGTAATAATAACATCTATTGTACTATTATTCTATTCTGATTCTTCCTGCTTACTTTTATACTCAGATGGTAAGTATCCTGTTTCTGAGGTAAAACATTCTCTAAAATATCTCAGATCATTAAAACCTACATCATAGGTTACTTCTGAAACAGATAAATCACCTTGCAGTAACAATTGACAAGCCCTTTTAACCCTAATGGAACGGATAAATCGTTTCGCTTTTTTACCAGTAAGTGCATCTAATTTACTGTTTAAGGTAACTTGCGAAAAGCCACATTTTTTTGCCAACTCCTGAACTGTAAAATCAGCATTAGAAATATTTTCTTCAACAATAGACATTACTTGTTGTAAAAACTCTTCATCCTTGTTAGTCGGGCTTACATCAGACGGTTGAAGGTCAATTACATTTTGAAATTTAGACCTTAGTGCCTGTCTATTTTTAAGTAAAGAAACCATCTGTACGGTAAGTACATTAATATTAAACGGTTTTGATATGTAAATATCAGCTCCTGTTTTCAGCCCTTTCATCTGATCCGATTCCGAGGCATGTGCAGTAAGCATTACAATAGGAATATGCGATGTTTCTACAGTTTTCTTTAATTTAGATGTCATCTCAATACCATCCATTATTGGCATCGACACGTCTGTAATAATTAAGTCGGGAACTAACTCAAGGCTTTTTTCAATTCCTTCTTTACCATCATTGGCAATTTGCACATTAAAATTATCTACCAATGCATCACTTAATATAATACATAAATCCTTATTATCTTCCACAATTAAAATGGTAGGTAGTTGGTTATTATGCATCTTATCTTCATCGGTAAAAGTATTATTTTGTAATAGACTTAAATCTACGTTTTTTACCGAAAAATCATCTGTAATTAAGTCCTTAGACATTAGTGAAGACTCCTTAAACTTTGATTTATCTTTAGGCAGTTTTATGAAAAACACAGTACCTTCATTCATCTTACTTTTAAACTTAATCTCACCTTGCATAAGTTCAATTAAGCTCTTAGTATATGACAAGCCTATTCCAGTTCCTACCGTAGATTTTTCTGGACTAACACGATAATATCTATCAAATATATCGGCTTGCGCATCTGCTGGAATTCCTTCTCCATTATCAGATATGATAACCGTTACAAAATCACTGGTATCATCAATTAACTCCAGACTTATCTCTCCTTCTTCAGGTGTGTATTTAAAGGCATTCGATAATACATTATTCAACACTTTCTCCAACTTATCTGGATCAACCCAAAGCTTTTCGATCATACCATGATAAACAAGATTAAATTTTATATCCTTTTGCGAAGCCATGGTAGAAAAGGATTCGTGTAGTTTAGATAGAAACTCTTTAATATCGACTTCACGTAAATTCAGTTTAATCATTCCCAACTCAATCTTTCTAAACTCCATTAACTGATTGATTAAGCGCATCAACATTTTGGCATTTCTATACATCACCTCATGATAGTTTTTGAGCTTATCCTGAGAATACGAAACACCTTTACCCAACAATTGCTCCAATGGATTTACAATTAAGGTAAGTGGCGTTTTAAATTCGTGCGAAATATTCATAAAGAACTGAATTTTCATTTGATTCAATTCATGTTCTTTTTCCTTCTCTAATTCTGTAATGGTTAACTCATGTTTACGCTTAATTCCTATTATGGAAAACTTTCTGAAGAATAACAGTAATAACACAATTATGACGGCATATACTCCAAACATCCAATTGGTTAATAATAAAGGAGGATTAATAACAATGGTTAATGATTTTACTTCTTCATTCCATACTCCATCGCCATTGGCGGCCATGAGTTTAAACTGATATTTTCCTGGACGAAGATTGGTATATTTTGCCTGACCTCCTGATAGCTCCTCAGTCCAATTCATATCAAACCCTTCTAATATATACTTGCACTTATTTTTATTAGCTTGTGCATAATGCAGAGAAGCAAATTGTATAGAAAAACTATTGTTTTGATAATCAATATTAACTTCATCGGTTAAGTTAATATCTTGACTTAAAACTACTCGATTATCTAAAGTATCACCTACATTTATTTGATTATTTAATATGGAAAAACTAGTAAATACAGGGAGCGCATCACTCCAATCTGTTTTTATTTCCATAGGGTAAAAAGCATTTACACCATTTACACCACCAAATAATAACATACCGCTATTTAATTTACAACCTGCCAAATCACTAAACTCATAATCCTGCAATCCATTTTCAACATCAAAGTTGGTTACATCATTTGTAGATGGATTTAACTTTGAAATACCTCTATTGGAAGATATCCAAAGGTTGCCTGCATCATCTTCAACAATAGCTCTGATAACATTATTGATTAATCCCTGCTCAACTTTATAGGATTCAAATTCCGCTTTTCCCTCACGACTATATTTGGTTAATTTATTTAAACCTTCTCCCATAGTCCCCAACCATATATCATTATTTTTGGTTTGAATGATAGAAATTATATAATCATGACTAATACTCTTGGGGTCTTCAGGATTATGCTTTATGTTGATAAAAGATGGATTTTCTTTATATTGTTCGTCCTCTTCCAGAATATTCACCCCATTATCTGTACCAATCCAAATCCTACCTTCAACATCTTCACAAGCTGTTCTAATAATATTAGAGGATATCGAATTTTCACTTTCTGTTGGAGTGAAGTTTTTTAAAGGCAGTTTTCCTGAAGGATCAAATCTATACAATCCAGCACCATAGGTTCCTATCCATACCAAACCATTTTTTCCTTGATATATGGTAAAAACATTATTGCCTATATTAGGTAATTCTATTTGATCGCCACCCACTATAGTTAATGCGTTATAATACTCACCTCCTACAATTACCGATTGTTTATTATTTTCAGACTTAATTTCGCCAATGCAAATAGCGCCTACATCAATATTAAATGAATCCTTAAATGCTATTTTATCCTTATTTAAAGCATCTTCATTAATAACAAACATCTGACCTTCGTGACTACCAATATAGATATCATTTTTACTATCCTGATAAACACTTCTTATCTTAGCTACTTTGCGCTGAGGATCAGATAAGTAATGCCTAAATTTTTTACCTTTAGGATTAAGCTTTTTAACTCCATGCCCATAAGTACCAATATAAATAATACCTGTTCGATCTACATATATACTCCTTACATCTTTGTCGTATAGCCCAAATGTTACTTTTTCCTTTTCAAATTTCTGATCTAGAACAAAGGTTTTATCAGCGTTATCATATTTATATTTGTATAAACCTTTTCTTGTTCCTACCCATAGGTTTCCGTCATAATCCAATTCAATCTCTCTTGTTTGTTCTCCAGAAAATGTACCTATAATTTTTCCTTGATTGTATCTTTTAAAATTCTTCCCAAACCATAAGGTTCCTGATGTTGCAAATATATATTGACCCGAATACTCCAAAAACTCTCTGTATGATACTCCTTTATAACCAAACTCTTTTATAAATTGATTATTCTCAATCCTTCCTCCAATAGAAATAGCAAATACCCATATCTGACCTCTTTCATCCTTAACAAATTTAGCTGATGGGTATTTTATTTTGCTGGGATTGGACAATTCACCGACAATGTATTTATCCCCTATCAAGCGAATACTCCCAACTCCATTATTGGTAACATACCAAATAGTTCCTTCGTCATCACAAACTATATCGTTTATTACATGATCTATTAAAGCATTAGTTTCTGAATCCTTCGAAAAACACTCTTCTATTTTTCCTGTTTTTAAATTTAACCTACAAATACCTCCATCGGTTGTACCAATCCAAAGATTATGGTTTTTATCCTCAACTATTTTTTGTACAATACCACTGCTTAATCCATTTTTACCTTTATGATATTTTTTAAAAGTCTTTCCATCAAAGCGATTAAGCCCGTCGTGAGTACCAAACCACATAAAACCGAAGGAGTCTTGCAAAATACAGGTAACATCATTCTGAGATAAACCATTTTTAGTGTTGATAGTATTTACACTATAATATTGAGCATTTGCAAACGGAAATAAAAATAATAAGAAACCAAAAACTAGAAATCGATGAATCATACGCTTTAATGTAAATTATGCAAGGCCAAAATTAATAAAATCAGATACAGCAAGTTAAAAACGCCACAGCTTAGTCAGGGGGTAAAATATCAATGTAGTTTAAATATAATAAATTTTACCACTCGTCAGTAATAATGAATAAATAATATCAAATATTAAATAGTGATTTTTCTGATCTTAGAAAATAGTTATAGCAAGCTAACAGAATCAAGAATAATAACATATTTTACAACCACCATTTCACCACCTCTTTATTTTTACCACCAAATATTCTAAAACGCTCCCCCTATAGAGCAATTAAATAGTTGCAATTTTAAAATGACAAAACGCAATACCACCTATTAACCTATGATGGTATTGTACATTTAAAACTTTTAAAATTATATTTTATGAAAAAGATTTACTTATTATCACTTTTATTTATGGCTTGTATTGGGGCTATGTCACAGGCTAGCCTTAACTACAACAACCAAGCCAATCTTGGTGCTATGGAACAAGGATCGACATTTAAAGTTACTGGCACTTTTGAAACAACCCATGAAAACACAGGAGAACCCGTATATTCTGTTGAGGTAGCTGTCATGCACTATGCAACTAGCTGGAGCGGTGGATTAACAAATCAAAAAAGAGATATCGCACTCGGAGGACCTGATGGAACAGGTGATATAACCGCTGGTACAATTGATTACACATTTACAATCCCTAATGATTTTCCATTAGCCGTAGCTGGAACTTCAACACAATTTATTCAGACAAGAGTTTGGTATGGAACAGCATCTGGGAATACTGCAAATGGGAATGTTTTTGCAAACGGCTACATTACAGTTTCACAAGCTACTGACATCAACAAAAGTATCGTTGAAACGGGTTCTGTTTATGTTACAGGAAGCACTTTAAACATTAAAGATGCAAGCGCCAAAACATTTGAAATATTTAACTTAAGTGGAACTGTGGTTGAAGCTGGTTCTATTAATGGATCATCAGTACAAATTCCATTATCATTAGCTAAGGGAATTTATATCGTTAAAGTAGGTGAAACTACAACAAAAATATCATTGTAAATTTAGATTTAGTTTTTTATTGAAATTGAAGGCTACCTTGTTTGAGGTGGCCTTTTTTTTTATAAATGAAGCATCCATTTTTAAACTTGCAAAATCCTTCCTCATTATTGGACATATTCAATTATGAGACACAAAGTTACATCACCTATCTAATATTAAAGCACTCTAAAAAGTCTATACATTAAAACACCACTCCTCATTATAAAATACCTCCCTCTCCAATTCCAATATTTATATCAATATTTGATTTAGTTTATGTTATTAAACCGAAATATAATCTACTAAAAATCGTAACACCTACCCTCCTTCTTATTGTTAAGAATATATTTCGAAAAAAAAATAGACTTTTCGGAAACGTTTCCGAAATTCTTTCAAAAACCAAAAAATTATACAAATCACACAATTTAGAGCTTTTAAACACATAAAAACGGTTATTTTATACCATGTGAGTTAGCTGCTTTAAGTGAAAAATTTATACCATGCAAAAAAATCAATCAGTATTATGGAGGATGATAATGCTTGTTTTGTTATTACAAGCATTTCAAGCGGAAGGACAAACTAATACTAATGACATTCCAAATTACGGAATGGACGTATCAGGACATTGGAGACAGATGGCTCCAGGAATGGCTGGCAGTAACAGGGCTATTTATACAGATGCAGTGGATCCTTTAAAACTATGGGTTACCCCGGATATGGGTAACGATTATATTACTATTGATGGAGGTAAACATTGGGAAAGCACTATACCTGCAGATGCAGTATGGACACAACGTAATACCTTAAGCGATGAATGCATTGTAAGTGACCACAAAAACAATAACATTGTATTAAGTTTAAATAAAAAAAACATCTACCTAAGTACAGATGGTGGATATAATTTTAATAAAATTACCTCCTATTCATCTGGTTCAGAGCCAAACTCAGTTTGGTATACCGCTAAAGCTCATCCTACTGAAGCTGGAACATGGTATGTCGCAAACGGGTTAGATAATAAATATCTACGCACCGGTGTAAATACAAACCCTTTAAACGATATTGATATAAACCAGCCTAAAGTTTGGAAAATTACTAATATTACGGAGAGTACTCGTACCATTGAAGCTATTTCCGGAACTGGAATGGACGCCTCTACTGCGGTATTTGACATTATATGTCACCCAAATTCAACTACATATCCTGATATGCTTTTTGCAGCTACATCTACCGGTGTTTATCGCAAAAGTAATAATAGTAGCGCTTGGGTTAAAATAGTAGTAGGTTGCACCAAAGCAGATTATAATTGGGACAATAGCACATTAACGATATACGCTTTACAACAAACAGAATATGAAGTAAATGGTACAAATTTACTTTCAACAGGTGATTTACTTAAAACAAATACTCCTGAAACAGCATCAATATCGAGCGGATGGACAAGTATGAACAGTGGTTTAAACATTAACCTGGCTCAATTAAATATCAATAAAAACTACTTTAAGTATATGCTTAAGTCGTGGTTTGGTTATACCAATGGTGAAGAAAGCACTGTCACTATTCCTACATCGTTCATTCAGGATTATTCAGGTGTTTTATGCGACCCAACCGATGCCAACAAAGTATATTTATCTATTTGGGGAGGATCTATTACAAAACCAACGGTTAGTTGTGTTTGGGCCACTAACAACGGGGGTAGCAATTGGTTTGCTGCTTTCAGGATTGGTACTGGATATGGAGAAGATGCCTACTGGCAGACCAGCCAGAACGGGCGTACTAATAGAAATGTAGAACTAGGTGTTGCCGATCATAAAGTGCCTGATTTTGTGAAATATGAAAATCGAGGTGTACGCTCCATGGCTATTTCGGCCGATGGTACTGTTTATGTTTCGGCTGTTAAGGGATACCACACCTATAAATACAATACGGAAGATGATTCCTGGATCAGTGTAGATAACACGCAGGAGGGTGATTTATTCTATGGTCACGGTAACAATGATACAGGTGCATATGGAGTTATGCCAGATATTCATCACCCAGGTGAGATGTTTGTGATGCAATACGAAGCTTCTGCATTTAAATCAACTCAACAAGTACACCCTGAATTCCCAGGTATAGTTGGCGTTAAAAGAATTCCAATGCTTGTTGACATTGGACCAACCTGGGCTCCTGGTCAGCCTTTAAATACACCCATAACCATGGCCAGTCACCCTACTAATACAGAGGTGTTCTATTATATGTCTCAACGAACAGGAGAAATAAGAAAATGCACAAATGGTAATGATACACATGTAACCATGGGAGAACCTATTGAGGTTCCTGATGTATTAAATGTACCGGAAATGAAATGTATTTACTGGAGCGATTTAACCATTGCGTCGGATGGCAAAACGATGTATGCCATTGCCGAGGTAATTGATAGTGATAATCGCCCAATGGGGCAAACAAGAATTTATAACCCTGAACCACAAAAGGGTATTTATAAATCCACTAATGAAGGTGCCAGTTGGACTTGTTTAAACAATGGTTTACCTATAACAGCCGGTGGAAGAAATTCTTCATATGTTACCGTTGGTAACAATAGTGCCACTGTAAAAGCGCTGGTAATGGATCCTTCTAATGAAGCATGTTTATATGCTGCTGTTAGACGATATCGTGCTCCAGCAGGTTCTTCTGGGTGGGTAGATGGAGGTTTATTTCGTTCGAAAAATGGTAGTCAAAACTGGACGAAGATGACTATTCCTGCAACCATAAAATCGGTGTGGGATGTGCATTTGCATCTTGAAGATGGTGTGGCTAGTGCCATTTATATTTCGGGAGGTGGCGAAGGTGCTGTTGCCGACTGGGGTGAAGGTGGTGTTTGGAAGGCTGAATACAAAGCTGATGGCAGCTACCAACTAAGCGACTGGACAAAAGTATTTGATCATCCTTTTACCTCACATGTACGCACAAGTCCTGTAAATGAAGATATAATTGTAGTAGTTACCAGAGAAACTTCAAGCAACAGCAAAGTTGATGCAGGTACGTTTTTCTCTATAACAGGAGGAGGATTAGATTATAAAAATACCTGGACCAAATTTAACGAAGGAAGAGGTAGTATGATGATTGGAGATATAACCTTTGATACAGGCAACCCAAACAGGGTATGGTGTGCAGTTGAATCATCTGGAGTGTACACTGGGCTTATTGAGAGTAGTACTATCGGACAGGTTGATAGCATTATTATAGCTCCTAAAGAAATAGAAATGAAGGTAAATGATAAACATCAATTAAATTCAACCATATATCCTCTTGGAATATCAAGTATAACACCGAGTTGGAAATCGTTAGATGAAGATTTTGCAATAGTATCAGAAACAGGTAAGGTAACAGCACTTCAAGCAGGGCAGGCACGAATTGTTGTTACAGCACTTGGTCAATCTGATACTATTACAATAACCATTAATACGGATATTTCAGTTATTAATCCTAAAACAAAACCCATGCAGGTTTACCCCAACCCTGTAGTTAATGACAAACTATTTGTGGTAGATATGGCCTACAATCAAAAATATGTTATCAGTGATACTGGTGGAAAAGTTGTTTCAAAAGGAAATTTAGACAAGGATTGGGTTGATGTAAGTCAGCTATCAGAAGGCTTCTATCTAATTAAAATCAATGATTATATAGGCAAATTTATAAAAGGTTAAGAACCTCCTATAGAACATACGTTTATTAACAATATCTATTCTTAATAGCTTCCTACAGTAATATGTGGGAAGTTTTTTTAATAAATCCACTTAATCAAGTTATATCATTCATACCTCAATTCGCCATCACAGAAAACAGATAGTAACTATAATCTCTACGCCTATCATGGTCATTCTGTAAACTATGAATATTCCACCTCAAAACTATAAACCGAATAATAGAAAGATGATTTCATTCCGATAAACTTGACATTATCCACTGTATATATTTGACCGCATTAAAATATCAATACCTTTGCGGAAAATGGATAATTCATTCATAAATCACTAGGTCAAAAAGCAAATTAACATCATCTATTTATATGGAAGAACAACAAAAGTGGGTAAGCGTAAACAATGGAGAATATCTTTATATCCCTAAATTTTTCAGTAAGATAGAAGGAAATGATTTATTAGATGATTTACTGACTAATATTGAATGGAAGCAGGAATCGAAGACCATGTATGGTAAGGAGACCATCTCTCCAAGACTTGAAGCTATATATGGTGATACGAAAACCTCATATTCTTATGATGGAAAAATGATTACTCCGCATGCCTGGACTGAAAGTATATTGGCTATAAAACAAAAAATTAAATCCTTGCTAGATGATGAATTTAATAATGTTATTTTAAACCAATTTCGTAACGAAAAGGATTCTATTTATTGGTACACGGATGCGGGTAATGAGCTTGGGCAAGATCCAACAGTTGTATATGTAAACTTCGGAGCCACACGTAAATTTCAGTTCCGTCATAGATCTAAAAAAGGTAGTTTCGATCTTAACTTAACGCACGGAAGTATTCTTGTTACCAAAGGCGAAATGCAGCACTTTTGGGTTCATCAGCTAGCTAAGCCTAAGAAAAAAACGAAAGAATATATCAACCTAACGTTTAGGACTATTAAATAGTTATCAAATACCAAAGCGTATTCTACTTAAACACAATACTTAAAATCTAGTAAAACATGCTAGTCCTGTCTTTTCAGGACAGGACTAACACTTAAATATCTAACATTTCTGCATTTCAATTACTTACAACCGTAAATACTTTATCTAACTCCTTTAGTGGGAGAATAAATAACAGTAGAGAATAATTACTGCTGATTTTCCTGCTTAATTCTTTCGCGTTGTTTTTTACTTAAGCCATGCCTAAAATATTCCTCTGGGCTTATGAGCGCTCTGGCTTCTTTCATTTCATGATCATTTACATTTCTACTTAAATCACAATCAAACCTCGATAATATAGAATATTTCTTACCTCTTTCTCCTAAGTTAATAAAGTGGCATAATCCCCAACTAATCCCCTGTCCGTCTTTGGTATCAGTAAAAGCATCAGGTACATAAGGTGCCGATGCGGCAGGAACTAATGAAAGAATTGAGGCTATTTCAAAATTCACCCAGTCCTGTGCATACTGAACTGTAAAGTGCTCATTCCCATCCTTAGCAATAATGGCTGCAACACCTTCTTTAAATGGAAAAAGCGTTAATTCATGTCCTGAGTTTAATACTGGGTTTAAT
The DNA here is from genome assembly GCF_001659685.2 of Labilibacter marinus. Classification (GTDB taxonomy): domain Bacteria; phylum Bacteroidota; class Bacteroidia; order Bacteroidales; family Marinilabiliaceae; genus Saccharicrinis; species Saccharicrinis marinus. The sequence continues at coordinate 96,514 of NZ_LXYE02000009.1, read as the reverse complement.
GGGTATTTTTCAAACGGCCCTAATGGGTTATCTGCAATAGCTAAACCTCCTGCTACCCATACATTACCCGGCCTGTTGAATGCTGACTTATAGTATAAATAAATCTTTCCGTCATGAACCAGTGGGTAAGGATCGTGAATAGCGTATTGATCCCAAGCACCTTCTGAACCAGTAGGAATAACTATTTCATTAGTAGCAGTCCAAGGGCCATCAGGTGAATCCGCATATGAAACCGCTACAGGACAGTAATCTCCTTTTTTACCACTGGCCTCCAAAAATCCTTGATAGTATAAATAATACTTGCCTTTCCATTTTAATATATCGGTGGTTGTTACAGCTCTCCATCCTACATGAGGTTTGGGTGGTCGAGGCACTGCTAAACCTTGCTCCTGCCAAGTAAATCCGTCCTCACTGGTAGCATACCAAATTTCAGCCAAATCCCAATCGGAAGAAGGAATTGTATCATTAGCTTCATCAGCACGATTCATACCTATTGGCGGAACTGCGGTATTGCGGTAAGTATACCATACATAGTATTTCCCGTTTTCATAAATCACTTTTGAAGGATCGCGACGACTTACCTTACCTGATTCATCATCGTAATCGAACCCTTTTAGCTTGGTGTATTTAAATTTGGTATATAACTCATTATCGTGTGGATGTATAGCACTGTAATTATTAAAACTACGTTGCATTGCCACACTCATCTTTTTATTTGCGGTTTCCTCTGTCACATTATATGGAAACGGAGAGTTGTCTTCTGGCTTTTGAGACGCCTTATCAGAACACGCAGCACACACCAATAAAAATAATGCAGTACTATAAAGGAGATTAAATTTCATATGTTTGTTTTTTACAATATAACTCGTCATTTTCTTTTTATCAATCTATCATCAAATACTTATGACTTCTTGACACTTATTAAATTTGTTTTTGTTGTTTCAGGAAAGCTTATGGATGTTCGAATTTGAAAACTACATTTGGCGTGGAAACAAAATATCGGAAACGTTTCCGAAAAGCTTATTTTTTTTTCGATTACATTTCCGATATTTTAAAACTGCAGGAATAAAAGTTACTTCCTGATGATAAGCATCCCCGTATTAATGGAAAGTTTATCGATATTTCAAATTTGATAAAAGTTGCAATAATTAATCAGGGAGATTTATCTATATAACACGGGGTATTTTATTTGTATAGAAAATATAAACATGTTTAATGGAAAATAGTAAGCAATATTTTGGGCACTTTCTGATGCCGAAGGAAACAGAAAATACATAAATCCTATTAATGAGGATTATGCATTCTCTGTATCTAATAGACTTATTGTTTTGTAAAAATCTTGGTTTCTAAATCATCTAATTGAATTAGATAAGAACCCGTTGAAAGATGTCCTAGCTGAATCTCTTTATCAACCCCACTTAATAAAACATCTCCTGCCATAGAAATCACTTTCCATGACTGTACATCTCCTTCAATCGTCAATTTATTCTTAACTGGAACTGGGTATATTTTAGTGCTTTTATTTTGTTTTCCGTTTCCTTGAATATAATCAGGAACGCTTGTATCCAAAGGTCTATTTATGGCTCTAGAAAATTCTAAAACTTGAATGGCACTGCTGCTAATAAACCCATCCGTATCACTAAAAATAACCTCTACTGCGTTAATACCTTCTTGTAATAAAAAATAAGGAATTTGAACCTCCAACATTCCAAAGAAATTATCTCTATCCGTTTGAATATCTCCTCGGTAATTCTCAGGTAGCTTAATACCTTTTCCATTTATCTTGATCTTCTTAGGAAAATGATTACTATTGATATTTCTAGCTAAACCCAAACGTAAAACAGCCTCCCCATTTACACTCTTTTTTATATTATTAAAGGTAAAAGAAACGGGTGATTCCGCAACAATAGCTTGTTTATAGGTAGAAGCATAATATTTAGTTTCCCTAGATGTTTGATCAACTTTTAAAGGGTTTTTATAAGTGTATTTTGCAATAATCGTTTCATCCCCTTTTAGTTGCTTTACACCATCAAAACTATTCAATGATTCAACATCCAAAACTACTTTTTGATCCGTGGAAAAATACAACCTTTTCACTTCAACGGACTCTAATTCATTATCCCCGAAACCCTTTAAGTTCAGATCAAATTCCTTGCTGACGTTTTCAATATTATTCATGACTACAAACACATTGTTTCCATCCACATATGCATCCACCTGAAAATCTAGATTATCTGCGTAGGTATCCAAACGTAAACCTTTAACATCCGACCATAATTCGTAGAATTTGATATATTCTGTCCATACCCAGTCGCCACTATACTCTTCGGGTTCATTGGCCTTTCGTAACAAACGACATCTATATGGAATATCCTTTGCCGAATCATAGCCCCATTCTCCTTTAGGAACGGCAAATGGTAAAGCACGAAGAATGGTGTTTGGACGCTCTAAAAACTGCATTAACATAGCGTTAAATGCTTTAATTCTGGCCCAATCATTATAAGGTCGCCATAGTCTTTCTTCATCTGTAAGCCCCCAAAGTTGTGTACCGTATTCGGTGATAAGCAATGGTTTTACCCTTCCATATGTAAGCTCATTAAAATGCTCAATTAAATCAAAGGTAGCCTCGTTTCTTCCTCCTTTACGGTATACTTCTTTCCCATACCAAATGGGTTTATCATATAAGTGTAAAGTATAAAAGTCGAATGATGAACCATATTCTTCAATAAAGCGTCTCCATCTTTCATCCCACTGTTTTAAATCGCCACCTTTATCCAAATCTGGAAAGGCTGCACCATAACCCCCTACTTGAAGTCCAGGTACTTTTTCATGAATTATATCCGCCACGGTTTGATGAAATTTAAACACCTGCTCTACCGTTCCTCCACCATCATGATCAGCATCTACAAAGTGCCAAATAGGCTCATTCATAATTTCAAAATAGGTAGGAAACGGAAATCCACTTGTTCCTCCATCACCATAATAATGATTGAAATAATGGGCACAAAATTCACCAGACGCAGTTCCAAATGGTTCCGTAGGCGTATCGGCCGAAGAATAAAACCACCCTCCGTTGGTTGCATTATTACCATTAGGAAACAAAGGCAACTGTTGATTGGCCACAATAAAATCACCCTTTTCATATTGAAAACGATCAGTTTTATTACTGTACTTAATAATATCTGCATCACCCAAGGACTTTATATGTGTAGTGTCAGCATAACCTGTACGATTTGGGTCTTCATTTACTTTTTTAGAAGCTGTTTTAATGTGTCCTGTTTCTCTACCAAAATAAGTATCTAAATCATTGACTATATAATCGAGTTTGTCCATTACATCGCTCCATACTCCAGAGGATTGTGATGATGATACCACCATCCATTTAGAACGATCAAAACTGGTATTGCCACCTACCTGATGGTTAACATCCATATTTACTTCTACATACACCTGGGCATACGATAAGGAGCTAAGCATTAAAGCAGCAGCAATGATGAATATGTTTCTATTGAATTTTAAAGTCCTCATAATGATTGTGTTATTTTTTGATAATTAAGTTGTAAATCAGGTAAATTTCTTTTTAAATATTAAAGGCATCTTTTCTATAAAACAATCTATTTTCTTGCTCAAGCCACAAGGCTCCCACTTTTTTCTATACTCAAAAAAGTGGGTAAAAAGATCGCCGACTGCAGCACTCGCTTACCCATTATTGAAGTTAGTAACTCGACTTGAAACCTTATTTACTTTTAAAATTCAATTCCCTGGATTAAAATTAATATCCCCAGCAGCATAAATGCCACCAGAAATATTCTTACCCATACATCTTTATTTTACAAATTCTTTAACTGTAGGCATTTTTTCATCTGCCTGTTTTATTCCTCTAGCTCCATTTAATCCTTCAAAATATCTGAAGTAATTATGCGGACCATACTTTTCTTTTTTATCAATAGCTTCCTTACCTATCTCACGTAAACGCGGAAGGTCTACCTTTTCATCCGCTACTAGCAATAAGTAATTATTAGAAGAAACTACCTTGCCTGAATGGTCCGTCATTTCAATCTCTACATTAAACTTATCACCCAATTTACCCGGCACTTTGCAGTTAACCGTAGCAAATTCTTCAGAAGTATCCACCTTAACATCACCCAGTTTAATAGTTTCTCTCTTTACCTCTTTGTTATTGTTGTAAAAAACCACTTCAGCTTTACAATCTTTAAACTCCTTGTAAAAATCATTCACAACCCATATCTTCCCTTCAAATTGTTCACCCGGCAACCATCTTCTTCTATCATGTTGTAGGGATATTAACAGCGGCTGAAAGGCATTTCTCACATAATCGTATGAAATTTTAGGTTGCTGATAATAATCAACTATTCCCCACTTCATATCTGGTGCAAAAGTGATGTAATGGCAAATACAGATAGCACTTGACTTAGGTTTTCTTCTTCGATAATACTCTAATCCATATTGAAATATAACCCCTTGCGAAATCTGAGTAGCATCAACAAACTCTTGCATACTACCTGTTGATTGAGAACCAACGATTTCAAAGTTTAGAGTTCTGAACACATCAAAATCAGTCCAGTGATGTCCCCAGCTTGGTCCTGGAGGCCATAATTCATCTTCAGGAATAAACTTTTTAATGCTTTCTACATTCGGACATGATGAAATGGCTAGTTCGGCTACAGCGGCATAATCTTGTTTGTTAAAGAATCGTTCAGTATTGGTTCTACCTTCACTATAAAATAGACCATTAGCATGAATACTTTCTTTAGGTTTGAATCCTAATTTTTTACCAATATGATCGCTTAACGGAGAAACTGGTACATAGTGTAAATCAGAATAAGGTCGAACTACTTCACCCAACTCTTTCATTAAATTCAAATTATGCTCAGGATCGGAAGCGGTCATCAAAATTTCTTCCCCTCCTTCTAAAATAACCATACAAGGGTTATTACGTAAATCTTTAACAACAGAAATAGCTTCAGAAAAAATAGCTTTTTTGAACTCTTCCGATTTTGGTAGCGACAAACTAGCTATCGGTAAAATATCCTGCCAAACGGTAATACCAGCTCTATTACAAAGCTCGTAGAAATAAGGAATCTCCGTTGGATGCCATCCGAAAATTCGTAGGTTATTCATATTACCTTCTTTGGCCAGTCTTACTAGCTCTTCGTATTTCTCGTTAGATGCACGTCCAAAAAAGATATCAGGTGGACCACCCCATGTTCCAGAACGCATAAAATGACGTCTACCATTAATCATCACAGTCCACGGATTTTCCACCTCGTCTTTGGTATAGCCAGGATTCATCTCCATTTTAATTTCGCGTATACCAAAAAGTTTTTTATCCGTATGAAGTAGTGTGTTTTGACCGCCCTTAAGAGTAATATTTGCAAGATATAGATTTTGATCACCTAAGTCCCACGGATACCAAAGTTTAGCATCAGGTATATGAATGCTTGTTTTAATCTCGTTAATACCCGGTGCTAATTTCTGTTTGATATTAGTCGTGTATGTTTTTGATTTAAAATTCTCTCCTTGAATATCAATTTCAATATCAACTGTTTTTTCTGTTTTACCTGGATTTTCAACTTCAAGTTGAATATCCAATTCAGCAGAATTCTTTTTCCCTAACTTGGTTTGTATATATATATCCTTCACCTTGGCATCTTCGTATGCTTCTAGTCTCACAGGCTTCCATATTCCAGTAGGAACTAAATCAACCCAATAGTCACCATGCCATGCAGGTTTACGTCCAGCTACCTGACTATACCTTCTGGGAGCAGGATGCAGACGAACCGCTAATATATTTCTACCACGACGTTTAAAGTCGTAACTTATCAAATCTGTAATGTCAAATGAGAAAGATGTAAACATACCCTCGTGCGAACCTAAAAGTTCTCCATTTAAGAACACATCACATGCATAGTCTACACCATCAAAAGTGATTTCAACATTTTTACCTTTCATCTCTTTAGGCACGTTGAATATCCTTAGATACCACCATTCATATTCATTTACCCATTTGGCCTTTGTACTATTGCGTCCAAAATGAGGGTCATCAATACGGCCAATACGCCATAAATCTGAAAAAACATCTCCCGGAACATGAGCCGGTGCCCAATTTAAGGCATCTCCCATATGGTCGTAACTAATTTCAGGAAATTTCTCTTCCATTCCTCTTCCTGGCAAGGCCCCTTGAATTTTCCATAAATGTCCGCTTAGATCATACGTCAATGGATTATCATTCTGCGTACCATAATCATCCTGCTCGTCTTGTCTGAAATAATCATTGGCTATATCCTTCTCATTTTGCGCTAAAGTAGTTTGGCAAATAAGCAACAATGCCAGTAAGATTTTAAAGTATGTATCTTTTTTATTCATTATTTAAATGTTTTACTACTATTTGTATTTAAAGCTATTCACATCATTATCAAAAAGTGATATACAATGTTATATAATTCAAACCCATTTACAGTAAAACACACCTCAATATAACCTCAATATCACTCAATATAAACCTCCATTCTTACTCAATTAAACACAAACATATTGCATATACTATTATTATTCTATACTATTGTATATAAACTATTTGACAAATATGAAATCAAGGCTTTTGTACTCATTTAAATATTTATTTTTGCTTATCATACTACCTCCATATATGCATGCCGTTGGAGCTAATAACTTAAAGCAAGAATTCAGATCCGCTGATTCTATTTTTCTGCATCACCCTGATTCTGCATTTACTCCCTATCAAAATCTATATAATTTAAGCAAAGAAGCGAAAGATACCTCTAGTCAGATTTTATGCTTACGTCGTATGGGAAAGATTAGCTACCAACAGAAAAAACTACCTGAAGCATTAAACTTTTATACTGAAGCATTACACTTATCCGACCTAAAAAAATCTATAATAAACAAAGCAAGTGTTTTAGCTGATTTAGGAAATCTATATTGTAAATACGGTCATTTTGATGATGGCGAAGATTATATAATGCAAGCCCATAGAATATTTTTAACATGCATGAAAGAGAATAAAATAGGTCATAAAACATTGATTTATTCTTACATCCATATTGCGGAATTAAATATACAAAGAGAGCTTAACCAGAATGCAATAATGTATTTGGATACATGTTTATTATTGGCAAATGCATATGATAATTCTGAAGAAGAAGAGGCTAATATTTTACGTTTAAAGTCTACTGCCCTAACAGCTATGGACAGTCTAAATCAGGCTTTGGAAATATTACTTCCTTTAGAAAAACAGTTTGACCTACTGTCCATCACAACATCAAATTACACCTATCACTATAGTAATGCTATACTAATAAGCTGGGGCATTGGTGTAATTTACTCAAAACAAGAAAAAGATGAATTGGCATTACAGCATTTATTTAAAAGTCTTCATTTAATTAAACGTTTACAGAAAAAACTAGATCATCAAACTAAAGTTTTAAACGAGATAGCGACTATATATAAACGGCAAAAGAAATATGATCTTGCCTTTAAGTATCAAGACGAGGCATACAAATACACGGAAAAGAACCTGACTTCCAACAGCGAACGAAACAAGGGCGTATTAAAAATAAGGAATACCTATATCGAAAAGCTAGACGAAAAAGAGAAAGAGATTATGGCTAAAAACCTAATGCTCGCTAATAAAGACAAGGCCAATTTAAGGTTACGAATTGTCATATTGGTATTTGCAATCTTTATTGTAGCCTTTGGATTTTTATATTGGACCAGAAGCGTTAAGAACAGGCTCAGAAGCGAGAAACAAGGTATTCAGGAGAAAGCCGCAGAAAAAGAAAAAGTTTCACAGTTAGAGTTACGCTATAAAAATAGGGAGCTTACCACCTCTTCGTTACAGTTAATTGAGCGAGATGATTTATTAGATAAGTTCACCAGTTATTTGGACAAGGACAAAAACACCGAAGCAAAATCGTTAAAGTTTGCACGCAAACAATTGGCCAGCAACCTCTGGGAGGAATTTGAGAAACGTTTTGTAAGTATTCACCAAGGTTTTTATGAGCGATTGACAAAACAGTTTCCTGAGCTGACAACAAACGATTTAAAGCTTTGTGCATTAGTAAAACTAGACCTTAAAGGAAAAGAAATTTCGAGACTACTGGGCATGACTGAAAAAAGTGTTCACACCGCTCGATATCGAATTAGGAAAAAGATAAACCTTGAAACGAACGCTAGTTTGGAGGAGTTTATGAAGAAAGTATAATATCTATAAAAAATCCCCAACATTATACCTGTAGTGTATAACATTGGGGTTTGAGAAATAGACACTTATTTTTTTAGTATCCATCGACTTTATAACATTATGAACTCACTAATACACACTCAACTTTTTCGTGATTCGCATATCCAGAAGCTCTATAGACAAATAATAAATGCCTGTGGAATAATCTTCCACATTAAGCAGAATAACGTCCTGATAAGACGCCACATTTTGCTTGTATACTAATTGCCCATTGGAAGAATAAACATCTACTTTTTGAACTGTCTGATCTACTCCTTTTAAATCGATGTTAACGACTTTACTGGCAGGATTAGGGTATATTTTTACGGCGTTTTGATATTCATTTTTTACTGAAACATCCGCTTTTAAAGAGATCAGTTCCCAAGAACTATCATCCTCTGGCGGCAATTGTCCTCTATTCTCCACCTTTGCATATTCTAACTCCATGTGGTTTCCTACCTGAACGTTTCGTGATTTACGCTCGTTTCCTCCAGGTAATATTTCAAAAAAGTCAGCTCCCCCTTCTTCGAATTTACGCAAGTACCAACGTGGCTTTTCTGTTTTGGTATTAAAGAAATCGCTTTGTTCTACAAATATTTGCTCTTTGGTTCCATTGTTATAATCACCCATGGTATATCCTCTATATACTGCCATGTGTTCTTTTGTTGCTCTATTTTTTATATGGTAGAAATATGGATATTCAAAGGTAAACTGCCATATATCCGAACTATCTGTTTTTTCCTCGGCAGAAAAATCTAATTTTGGCTCACCCGAAACGGCCCTTAAATATTCACCCGATTGTTTATTTCTAATTCTATAATAAGTACCCATATTAATGATAGCCTTAGGCGCTTTATTGATGGTATGAACTTGAATTAAGTTAGCAGGATATTCAATTTCAATGCTCGATTCATCTGCCAAAGCTTTGTAAGCAAATATTCCATGTTTACCATTATCCAAACCTGTATTATTTTTAAATACAATGTTATTGGCTGGCAAATCATATTCCGTAAAATGTGTTTCCTCACCATGGTCAAAAGTTAAATCAATGGTCAGGTCGCTAGTATTTTTTGCCCATGCTTGTGTAAAGTCGTTATTTTCCATCACCAAATTGTATGGTGAATGCGCTGATATAATCCAGCCATACTCTCCAATCCAGGTATTATTAGTAATGGTAATATGATGACTCTGTTGTATTTCCCTATCTATATTTATCCCTCTTGCAGGTTTAATATGCTCAAATGTATTTCCATCAATTAAAAAATGATGACCAAACTCTTCTATATGAATCATATCCACATCCATACGGTATCCTTTAAAGTGGCAATTGGTTACGTTTACGTACGAACATTTCGAAGAAATTCCCAAACCTGTTCCATCCATTAAACAATCATCAATAGTGGAGTTATTTTGATTCCATACTACAGGATATTCAGTATTACCTGCATCTAATGATATAGCGCGAACATTAAAGTTAATAGCTTCGGTTAGTGGCTGAAAAAAGCACTTGCTCATATTAAATGCAGGAGCTTCATCAATACTTTCACTTCTATTTAAAAAGTACCCTCCTTGAGTAAAATCGAGAAACGACACATGATTAAAATCAACGGAAGCTCCATTACCCCCAAAGCATTGTACTTTACCATTTCTAAAAATTACATTATTAAATTGGATACCTGAGTAGTATAGCTTAGCATTCGTAGCGTGTGAAACTCTGGTAAAAACATAACCCGTTGAAGCATCTGCACTCAATTCAATATTTTCAACTTGAATATCATCAGATGATAGTTTTAACATCTTCAGATTATTGAATTTAGTAATTACTTCATAAGCTCCTCTCTCATCCGATTCGCTTGCACTTGGAATCTTACCCGAAAAACAAATAGACTTTGAAATTGTAATTGAAGCTGCCTCAAAATCATACGCTGCACTATTAAATAAAATGGTATCTCCCTCCTGCATAGTTGCAAGAGCTGTATTCACATTACTTGCCAAGGTACTACCTGTAGACGAACCATATACTTCATCAAAATCGAGCAATGTTTTATGCTCGGCTGGTTTTTCGGTGACTATTATATACAAATTAGCAAAAATATCATCCCCCGTATAGGTAGTTCTAACTTGTACAAATTGAGAATTATCTATGTTTCCTCCTAAAATATAATCCTCTGGTGTTACAATGAAGGTATCAATAACACCATTTAAATCAACAGCTGCATCTATTAATAAATCATGCGATTCAAGTTTTGACCAAGGGCTTTTTTGAAAAGTCATGAGTTTAATACTTACAGACTCAATATTTTGGTTTGCATAAGTTCCCTCCACAAAAATGGTATCTGTTCTTGCAATACTTCCTATGTTGTTTCCATGCTCTGGATTTTCAACACCATTAACCTTACTTAACACCAATTCTTGTCCGTATACACCAAATCCTAAACTTATTAGTAATACGATAGTAAATAACTTTTTAAGTAATCTCATTCCGTTTCTTTCTAGTCCAACAATATCATAATCTCTCGGAATACAAATATTTAAATTATAAATATATCGATCGAGGGAGACTTATAATTTTAACAAGTGGTAAAAGATGAATTATACAAAACGCATCTTGTATAAAGATTGTATAACATCACTCTAAGTCCTAACATTCAACAACATAACCCTTGCACCTTCGTGTATTACGATGATAAATAGCACTCAACAAAATCAATTATTACTACAAATATCTAAAGTTAGAAGATAAAAAGAGTCGTATATTTTGCTCGTAATGTTAGTAATATGCAACTTTATAAGTGTAAAAATAATAATACCGCTGCTTAGAGTAATACATCTGAGCACTAGCTCTCATTAAAAATATTACAATGGAAGATGATGCAAAAAAGGAACTGATAGAATATAACGACAAGGAATTTAACTGCTCATTGGCGTTTGCTTTGCATTTGATTGGAGATAAATATAAAAGCCTGATAATTTATCACTTGAAAGATGGGGCTCAGCGGTCAGGAGAGTTACAAAAAAGTATTACGGACCTCTCAAACAGAATGTTTACCTACTCTATTCGAGCACTTGAAAAGGATAACTTGGTTAAAAGAACAGTTTATCCTGTGACACCTCCTAAGGTAGAATATGAACTTACTGAGGAAGGCAAATCACTTATCCCCATTGTTCTTGAATTGAATAAATGGGGACAAGATTTTGCAAGCAAACATCACTTATATGCTCCTTGAGAATAGTGCAACTCATATGAGTGAGAATAAATTTCGAATACAGTACCAAAAGGATCTTCAACATAACACATACGGTAAGGTTTTTCGCCAGGATAATACTCTCTAATGGGCATTCTTTGCTTGCCACCAGCATCAACAATTTTCTTAACAACGCCTTCTACATCTGGGTCTTGGATTGAAAAGTGAAATAATCCGGAACGGAACGGTTCAAAAACTGGTTTCTGTTCTTTACTCTCATTAAACTCAAAAAGTTCGAACCCAATTTTATCACCTGTTGAAAGATGTGCGATTTTAAATGTACCCCAGCCTTCACCAAACACATCGATACACATCTGACCTATGGCTGTTTCATTTTCTTCTTTAACTAATGTTGGTTCCATAATAACATAGAATCCTAATACTTCGGTGTAAAACTTAACAGCCTCCTCAATATTAGGAACCGTAATTCCAATATGAGAAAACGTTTTAGGATAAGGTTTTACTGTTTCATTTGATTCGCTCATGTTTTCTGATTTTTGTGAATAAGAACTAGTTGAAAGCATTAATATACAAACAACACCTACTAATATTCTGTTCATTATTAATTGTTTTAAATTCGTTACAAATAAAAACCATAAACAAATATAAAACAAGACGTTACACACAATGCACATAGTTACATGAATGTGTATTTTTAAGATTTATAGTATCTTATTAGAGTAAAAAAAATGAAATATTTTTGTGTTAAAAAGCCTAACAACAGACAACTAACGAAAAAAGGGCACTTGAAACCTCAAGCACCCTTTTTTCAATATTTGGGAAATAGACTAAATCTAGTCGTTAAAGACTATTAATTTAGAACAATTCGTTTAACTACATTAACATCGTTATTGATAATATTTATCAGATAAACTCCTTTTTTTAGCTTATCTGCATGTACCACTTTCTTACCTCTATTGTCGTTAGATTCGTATACTTTATGACCAGCTACATTGTACATTTTAATGTCGTACATTATATTGGCATCATCTAAAGAAACCACAAACTCTCCTTCGCTTGGGTTTGGAAACACATCAAGTTTCAAGGCATTTTCTTCATCTCCAATAGCGGTGTCTTTTGAGCGAATATCATGACTAAAATTAAATACCTGCATTGTTACCGTACTTACATAACCTCCTGCATCAGGAAAAGTAAGGGTAATTTCATTGTCCTCTTGTAAATCTTCAAAACTTACTGGAATTTCTAATACTCCAAAAAAGTTATCTCTATCCGTTTGAGGACCTCCTCTATGATTCGTTGGAACGCTTATAGCTTTTCCATTAATATCTACCGTTGGCCTGATTGCTTTACCATGGTCACGCCCTACTCCTATTCTTAATACAGCTTCTCCAAACTCATTTAATGCAACATCATCAATATTAAATGTAATAGCCGAATTGCTTGATATTTGCTTTAAATAAGTATCTGCATAATATTTTGTCTCTTCAGAAGTTTTGTCAATAGTAATATCGGAAGAAAATGTATACTTTATTACATAGGTGCCCTCTGGTGCTATGCTAAAATCTTCATCAAAGGTGCTATAATTATTTACCTCAAGTATAGGTAAAGAGCGATCGTTACTTCCGTTTAAACGCAAATGACGCACCTCTATATCAACCGCATCCTCTGTTAAACCCGACAGTTTTAAATCAAGATTGTGCGATACAAAGTCTAAATTATTTACTAATACAAATACCTTATTTCCATCAACATAGGTATCTACCATTATATCTATATTCGTAGTATAAGCATCTACCCTTGTTCCTTTTACATCCTTTAAAAGGTCATATATTTTAATCACCTCAGTATAAACAAAGTCACCAGTATAACTTGATGGTTCATCCTCACGACGTAACATACGGGCACCATGAACCGACGTTGGTCCTGTTTCTGCATTATATGCCCATTCCGATTTTAGCATAAAAAAGGGCATCGCATAATTAATTTTATCAGCACGTTCCATAAATTGCATCATCATAGAAATTGTTGATTTCATCTTTAACCAATCGCGATAGCCCGACCATCCTTGTCTATTGTAATCGTGCGTTTGTGCATTATACTCCGAAATCATTAAAGGCTTTACTTTACCTAAGGTCATCCAACTATATTGCTCCAACATATCCATTGTAGCTTCTACATTACTTCCTTTACGATATTTTGCCTTCCCATTAAAAGTTGGAAAATCGTAAAGGTGAATTGTATAGAAATCTACATCTGCTCCAGCAATATCAACAAAATGCTTATCGCGATCGTGCCAACGCTGAAAGTTGTCTGTATCGAAGTCGGGAAATGCAGCACAATAACCACCCACTTGCATATCTGGGTTATATTTATGCACTTCTTTAGCTACCGTTGAATGGAACTTAAAAATATCTGTTAAATCATGAGGGTCATCTGCAACCGTTACCAAATCCCAAAGCGGTTCGTTGGTAATCTCTACAAAGGAAGGTACAGGTTGCCCTGTAATTCCACCTGTACCATAATACTCTTGAATATAGCGACCTAAAAACTCACCCGATGCTGTTCCCAAAGGTTCTTCTTCTGTATCTGTTTGAGAAAAAGCCCAACCTCTATTTGTTGTTTTTCCATCTGGATAAAATGGATGTATCTGAGTACATAGAATCTGATTATCTAGATACTCATATGGATGTGCCCATGTTTTAGCAGCATAAGTATTTCTGTTATTCTGACCATGAGTTGCAATACTAGCAGGATCAGCAAAACCCGGTCGTTCAGAATCTTCGATAACATTATTTTTAAGCGCCCAGGAAATCGTGCCCGTATTACGACCTACGTGAACATCTTTATCACCCAAAAAATCTTCAATTAAATTATCAATCTTATTATCCGTATTCCAATTGTTTTGTTCGATTGTACCATGAAAATTCACAAATTTTTGTCGGTCGAACGTTTCCACCTCTCCTAATTTGTGTTTCACATCCACATTAACAATTATCTTTTCTTGAGCATTTCCTACCTGGCATACAAGCAATACAAGCAGGGCACTCTCCTTCCAAATTTTAAGTAGACTTTTATTCATTCTATCATCTTTAAACATCCGTTAAACTATAATTACAAAAAAGCTTAATTTACCTGATATAGACGGGCGGTATTTTAGAATAATAAGGTTGGGATAAGTTTACATCCACGCACATGTATTTTGACGGGGACTACTTTCAATCTGTCCACGTTATGCAACTGAAAATTTATTGCAATTTATTTATTATGAACATCTTAACTAATAAAACACTTTATAAATAAACAGTTCAATTGCAAACACCACCATATATTTTAGTAAAAAAAAGACACAAAAAAGAGGTCGCCTAAAAAGGCGACCTCTAAATTTATATTTACAATTAACTAAAGTAAACTCTTAGTTAAGGGCGAGCTCTAAATGAACCTGAAGGATACATTTTCATGTTATCCAAATAACATTTAGCATTATCTCCGATTCTGAACATGAATTCACCTGTGTCTCCTGATAAACTACCAGTTCCAACCTCTCCAGTTACATAAATCCACCTACCGATATCTGTATTGCTAATTTCTCCAAAATTATAACCGTTGCCAGCTGCAGCTTGCCACCAAGGTATACTCATAGCACCATAACGCCAGTAAATCCCTACCTTAGCTAACGAAGCTCCTGCCATTTCCTCAACATAAATCCATAATCCAATCTGATAGGTTGTTCCTACCTCAATTGGATGATATTCTTTATTTACATTCTGCAATATATCAGCATAAGCACCTGCATCTCCATAACTTCCTATACCAAAATAACCTGACTTATTTCCTGAGAAGGTAATATTTTCCTCCACTTCAAACGTATACTTACTACGGTTACCCTGATCATCTACTAGGTTAGTTGCTTTATCAATAAATGATTCAAACCCTCCTTCATAGTTACCATGGAACAACATATTATTGATATCAACTGCATGTGTTTTATCCATAGTACGAGCAATATATGCAGGATCTGTAGATATTAAACTTGCATTAATAGCATCATACGATAAAGTAACTACATCATCACTATAAGTGTCTTGATCAATCACTATAGTCAATGTAGAATCAACATTAGATGAAGAAATTGATTCAATAGCAGCACTTACTACACCACCAGCAGCAGTATATATATCTACAGAAATATCATCCTTAGCAGCAGTAGGATCTTCCATAATAGGTTGATCATATTTAAGAATGATTGTTCTATTATCAACTGTAGATTTTACAATATCCATGTACTCTTGAATAACGCGAATTAGCTTGGTAACCTGATCTGTACTACCATCAGAACTTCTAGTTGCAGTTAAAGTAACTTCAAAAACACCATCTTTATTAAAAACGACAGTTTCATCATTACCTTCTGAACTTACAGGCGTTCCTTCTTCAAATTCCCATTCAAAATCATCAGGTACCCCTTTTGATTTATTTAACAATGTAAGTGGTAAAGTTCTACCAACAGTATAATCTCCAGCACCATCTTTATCAACTGGACCATTAGTAATAAAATCGGCTAATACATCAATTTTATTAACATGGATGTAGTCTTCTACATATAATTCATCGCTTTCTCCATCTGAGGTACGTTCTACATTAAGTTTAATACTATAGTCCATATCTCCTTTAGGAAAATGAAAGTTATGCACTTTAGACTCATCTAAAGCAATTACACTTCCATCAGCTCCTGTTACCGTCCACGTTCTAACATCCGGGCGTCCATTACTGATATCTGCTAAAGAAACTGTATCACCCATAGCTATTTCGGTAATTACCTCACCTCTAATAGCTCTGGTTTCAAATAAAGCCTCTACTGCACCATAATCTAAAACTACCGCCTCTTCTTCCTTTTCTTTTACAGTATCATCATCACATCCTACGACAAAAAACATCGCAAGAAGTATATATAATATATAATTGATCTTTTTCATATTATTATTCTTCAACGGTTATATATTTAGTCCATTCCTCTAATTCTAAATAAGTATCCAGATAGTAAAGGGTATCTTTTACTTCATGTCTTATCTCGTCATGAGTATCATCATAATAATAAGTATAGTCCAAATAAAGCGCACCATCTTGTACATCGTACAAACCAGTTCCACTCAGCTCCTTAATTTCTGATTCTGGATCTGGAGTAATAGTTACAACACCATCTGCTTTACGAATATTTAAAAGCATGCTGTAATTACCAACAGTTTGACGACCTGTGTAAGCCGCTTTAACCGTAGCACTATCTACGGTAGTTAAGTCAACTCTTTTATACCCTCTAATCACCTCGTCATCGCTAGTATAAACGAACTCATCTTCCACTTCGTTAGATAAGAAATTATACTTTTTATCTGCACCGTTTAACCAATACACACCGTGAAACTCGTTAAAATAGCGTAAAGCGATAATGGTAAAATCTTTACCATCAGTTACAGAATCGGTTGAATGATCAACAATTTGAATAGGCAATGCATATACTACACCTGTTGCTTGTTCCTGATCTAAAAACCAATCTTTATCAATAGTTACTGTAGCTCTACCTGTTATTTCTCCAGAAGGAATTGTTAATTGACCTTCGGTACCTGAAATGGTATAACGATCGGCAGGTAATAACTGCAGCTCTGGAATATCAGTAATTAACGAAGGGTCAATTACATAATCCACCGTTTCAGCTGAATTGTTGCTACGCTTTCCTCCTAGTACGACTCCAAAATCGAATTTTAAATCTTTCTGATCTTCTACCACTAAGGTTCTTAGTGGATATTGATAAGAAAAATATGTTGATGTATACTCATAATCAAACTTGTAATCTTCGTAACAAGATTGTAAGATGAACATCAGACATACTGAAGCTAATATTAATTTTTTTATACTATTCATCTTTAAAAAATTTAAGATTGTTCTACCACCCTGCATTTTGAGTAATTAATGTTGTTTTATTCATCTCGTTTTGATGGATAGGTAAGTAATAATTATCAGGATCATAAGCTAACTGGTAAACCGATTCTCTGGTAAATACACCATTATCAATAACCATTGATCCTGCAAAATTATCAAGTTTATCTTCCCACCTTCTTAAGTCATAAAAACGATGTCCTTCAAAACACAATTCAATTCTACGCTCATTTTTAATTAAATCTCTTAATGCAACTACATCACCACCAATAGTTGTTAAGTATGCATCATCAGCTAATTGTAAAGCTCTGTCGCGAACCTCACCAATAGCATCTGCAGCAGTTAATCCGCCAATATTATCCGGTCCACCTAAAGCAGCTAATTCATTTACAGCCTCAGCAAAATTTAAATACATTTCTGCCTTTCTGAAATAAACTGCGTAATGGAAAGCTTTTACTTGCTGCCCTGCTCTAAGATTTACAACAGTACTCATCCATTTTCTTAAGTAATAACTTGTTTTAGTAGATCTATTTACAAAATCAGGATTCGCCTGTGTATCATCTCCTCCCACAAAAGTTTCAACTATTTGAGTTTGTGAAGTAGCATAAGTAACGGTAGCCCCATTGTAAAGTACAGTTGCATAAAAACGAGGATCTCTGTTTTGATACATTGAGTTATCATCGTTATAGTCGTATGTTGGCGATTCC
Source organism: Labilibacter marinus (assembly GCF_001659685.2). Taxonomy (GTDB): domain Bacteria; phylum Bacteroidota; class Bacteroidia; order Bacteroidales; family Marinilabiliaceae; genus Saccharicrinis; species Saccharicrinis marinus. The sequence goes on along the minus strand of NZ_LXYE02000009.1, from coordinate 78,413 downwards.
CCAGCAGGGTAACCATCGCTCATCGGAAATGCGTCTACCAAATTTTGAGTTGGATTAGTACGACCATTACCATAAAGAGTTGGAATAAAGTTTTGTTGCTCCAATCTCAATGAGGTATTAGCTCCCTCTATACGTCTATATAATAATTCTTCATTTTGCGCATTACAATAGAAATCTTCTAAATCTGTATAGATATCACCTAAATCTCCAACAAGGTCAATAGCTACTCTGGAAGCCTCAGCGGCAGCCTGATATCTGGTTCTTTTTACATCATCAGATAATCCTTTAGTAAAAGCTGGACTAGCAGCATACAAAGCAACTCTCGAACGCAATGCTTGCGCTACTACTTGTGTTGGTCTACCAAAGTTTTGATCTCTATTGGTGTAAATATCATCACTATCATTCCACTCCAATGGGAGATAAACCATAGCACTATCTAATGCTTCATTAATATAATCTAAACAAACGTCATACGATTCTCTTGGTAATTCCTCGTAGTTGTTCAAATCAACATCTCCTACAGGAATAGGCACTCCTTTTAATTCACCTGCATCGTCAACTCCACCAAAGTTTTTTAGTAAACTAGCCATCGTCCAGGCTCTTAAAAAGTATGCTTCTCCAAAAAGGTTTCTTTTAAAGATACTATCGTTTCTTTCTGTAGACTTTTTAAATACAATATCGTTCTCTTCAACAATATCAAAGAACATATCAAGATCTCTTAAACTTTCATAATAAGTGCCCCATCCCCACGTTCCACCAAAGATGGTTGTATTTGGGTTTAAATACCCTGGAATGGAAGCTATTTTATATATGTTTTGAGTTTCAAGATTTATTACAGCGTTGTCTGTACCACAATCCAGGAATCCACCTCCCGTATTGTCTAATCTATCTGGAAAACTTTTACTGTATACAGATACTACCAAACCTTCAATCTTATCAGGTTGTGTTAGTAATTGCTCGTATGTCATTTTTGTGGATAACTTAGGATCCAGAAATTCTTCGCCACAGCTAGCTAGCAGTAGAATTGCAAAAATGAATAATGAATAATATTTCATATTATTTTTTTTAAATAATTAAAATGTCACTTTTAACCCCAGTGAATACGTTGTAAACATTGGATACTTACTTACACCTGCATTGATATCCTCAGGATCAAGATCTTTAATTTTTGAGATCGAAAATAAATCGGTTCCTTTTACATAAAAACGAACTTTATCTGCAGATATCTTATTAGCAATGTTAGTAGGTAACAAATAACTTAACTCTAATACTCTTAATTTAAAATAAGAACCATCTTCCATCCAATAAGATGAGTTGCGGAAACTATGACCATTATTAACGGAAGTTAAAGTAGGATAGTCATCAGCTAAGGCTTTATCAGAATATTTTCTGGTACCATAAGGCATGTAATAACTATTGGTTAACATTTTATCCAATCCAGCTACTCCTTGTCCTAGTGCATACAACTCAATACCTTTATACTGTAAGTTAAGATTTAAAGCATAATTAATACGAGGAAAAGCATTACCAATTACGGCTACATCATTGCCATCAATAATATCATCTTCTCTATTATTTGCGATATCCTTTAACTTAAGATCTCCAGGAACAATACCTCTATTTCCATATGATGTAGATACTCCGTAATTATCAATATCAGCTTGATCATTATATACACCATCATAAACCCAACCCCAAATAGCATCCGTATTTGTTCCGGTGCGCAACAAGTGGTCATACTCACTAATTTCATCTAATTTTTCCCATTTAGATTCTGAGTACATAAAGTTCCCCCCAATACTATATGAGAAATCTCCTGCTTTATTAGAGTATTGAATACTCATATCAACACCTGTATTAGATAACTCTTCGTAATTAGCCTTAGGAGATACACTCATATAATAACTTGGTATTACACTACCTACATTAGTTGGCATATCATAACGAAACTGATCGAAGTAATTAAGCTCTAATGACAAGTTTTTAAACAATGTAGCTTCAATACCCACATTTATTTCTCTTGACTTTTCAAAAGTATAATCTTCGTTTCCTCTAGTAGTCAGCTTTGTACCATATTTTGTAGGACCAGAGTTATCTTCTCCCAGTCTTACACTACCAGCTGTTTGATACTCATCAATATATTTATAATACTCAAAACTATTACTTGTGTTATTGGCATCATTATATTGATATCTATCATATCCCATTACACCATAGCTACCTTTAATTTTAAGATAGTTTATGATAGAAGAATTTGCCATGAAATTTTCATTAGAAAGAATCCAACCAGCACCAACACTACCAAATAAACCATATCTGTTACCCGGAGCAAACTTGTCTGATCCCATTAAAGATGAAGTACCTTCTACCACATATTTGCCATCAAAAGCATAGTTCGCTCTTAAACCCAGATTGATATTCTTATCATCCTGACGCACACCACCAGAGTATGTTGATGTACCTTTATAGGCAATGGTACGAGCTGCGTAAACCAAGTTAGAAGTAATGGCATGTTTACCAAATGTTCTATCGTAGTTAATAAAAGCAGTTCCTACAACATTTCTGTAAAAGTTGTCACTGACTTTCACTTCATTACCAGCAGGAACATTGTCTCCAATTTCGTTTAAGGTATATTCTTCAGGTGTATCACCTTCAATCACTTCAAACCTTGAGTATTGTAAATTCTTACCAGATGTAATAGTACGGAAGGCATCAAAACCTACTGAAATACCACCGTCTAATCCAGTTACAAACTTGTCTAAATTAAAATCAATACCAAAAGTAGTTTGTCCTCGAAATTCTTTAGTATCTCTATATCCCCAACGTGTTAAATCTCCGTACACATTGTTATAATTAGCATGATAACCTAAAGAATCTTTGTTGATAGAACCGTCAGCAGTAACAAAAGTAGGAAAGTCATTAGGTCTTTGCGTGGATAAATCAGCCATCATATCATTGGATCCTAATCGGGCATTTTCTCTTACCCCCATTCTTGATGAAATATCCAAGCTTACACTTACAACATCATTTACCTCATAATCTAAATTACTCATTAGGTTTACAATATTGTTGGTATTATTAACACCCACTTTTTCTAAACCAGTTTCTCTTACATATTCCATGTTTAAGAAATACTTGGTTTTTTCATCACCACCTTCTAAAACAGCATTGAATCTTTGGTAGTCAGAAAAATCTTTAAGTATTAAATCATAAAGATCTACGTTTGGATAAGTAACCGAATGATTACCATCAGTATAATATGCATACTCATCTTCGGTATGTTGTGCATCTAAACCATCATTAACTCTGGCCTGATCAAACAAACGAGCATAACCAGGAGAATCTAAATACTCAGGCATTGCAGTGGGCGTTTTAATACCTCCCTCTGCAGAAAACGAAAGTTTACGTTCTGCTACATATCCTCTTTTGGTAGTCACTAAAATAACTCCATTTGTCGCATCACTACCGTATAACATTTTAGCAGTAATATCCTTTAATACCTGAATAGACTCAATAGATTCCATAGGTAAATTATCCATAGATCTATTTGGAATACCATCAATTACTACCATAGGGTAATCACTTCTTCCTCCACGGGCACGTCCTCGAATATTTAAGGAGCTCCAGTTAGCACCTGGTTGTCCGGCATATTTATTTACATACATACCAGAAGCAAGACCTGCCAATGAGTTACTGACGCGATACTCTCCTGAACGTCTAACATCGTCGCCATATATTACATCTACTGCTCCAACTACCCTATCCTTTTCGATATCGGCATACGGCAATTTTACCGTTTCCTTCTGCACCGATAAGGAGTCGGTTTGTGCATCTACCACAAAGTTGGAGAGCAATAAAACTGTTATTATTAATAAATATTTTTTCATCTCATTATTGTTATAATTTTTAAGCGTATTCCATGAAATCTGCTTACAACGAAACGTTAAATCCAATAAGAATCTAGTACACACTTTTTCTATTTGTTTATATCGTTTCATTTACTATAAATTATTATAAACTAGTTGTTACCAACCTGGGTTTTGTTCAAAATTTTTGAATAGGTTCATCTCATCCGTATGGAAAGGGTACCAATAGTGTCTATTGTCAAATACTCTTGGGTAACCTGATTGCTTTTTACCGAAAGTATATGTACCGTTTGCTTCAGAGATATCAGCCACCCAAATTCCTTTAGCTAATTCAACATGTGCAGTTCTCCATCGTTTTAAATCCCACCAACGATGTTGTTCATAGAATAACTCACGAGCGCGCTCTTTTCTAATATATTCTCTGAATATTTCCTTAGAAGCATAGTATTCTGGACGTACCTTTGGCATACCTACACGTTCTCTTACACGATCAATTGCATCAACAGCATTTCCAACAGAAGAGCTATTATTAGGCACTCCACCTTGAGGTCCGTATAATTCATTGGCTAATTCTGCAAAATCAAGATAAAGCTGAGCCATTCTAATAAATGGGAAAATTCTACCATATCCATTAGTTCTGTTAGCATTGTTGTTACCTGACCAACGATATTTACCTGCATGATAAAATCCAGTATGATTCCATCCTTGATTAACTTCGTAGGTATAATGTGCTCCATTCGGATTATCAGCACCTAAAACAGGAGGTAAACCTTGTCTGTCTTTGTTTATAGCGCTATTATCTAGGTTTCCATCTCTAGAGCCATTGTACATATTATCTCCATGACAAAAGATAAACTTCTTTAATCTTGGGTCTCTGTTAGCATAAGGGTCTGTACGTGACCATACAGTTGAATTATCTTCTGCATCACCAACACCCAAGTGCCAGTTATCACCAACTTCCCAACCATCAGCAGTTTCAAACCAATCTACAGCATTATGTGTTGGTACTGAAAAGTTAGCCCAACCTTGGTTAGCATCCCAACTAGGTAAATACATACCTGCACCAGCAATATTACCACCTCCTGTAAATCGGATATAAGGCTGAAAGATGGCCTCATTACTTAATCCCTTGCCTTCAGCCGCTCTTTGGTGGAAGTTTTGTAAATAAGTAGTTGCATCATACATTGTATATCTTGTAAAAGGATCTTCTGCACTTTTAATAGCATCAATACAAGAATTCAAAGCAGTATCCGCCATTGCAGTGTTAAACTTACTCATCGCATCACCAGAGAAACCTAAGCTCTCGTTAAGCGGTATATTATAATTAGGGCTGGCTGCATACAACTGAACCATTGACTTTAAAGCCTTAGCAGTAGTTATTGTAGCACGACCAATATCATTTGGAGAATCTGACCAATCTTGTGGTAAATAAACAATAGCACTATCCAAATCCTGAGTTGCCCAGTAACTAGACATTTGATATGTTGGACGAACTACATCAAAATCTTCATCCGAAGAATAAGCCTTTTGCATATTTGGCATTCCACCATAGTCCCGAATAATCATAAAATAAAACCAAGCTCTTAGAAAGTAACATTGCCCTTTTAGTTGAGCTTTTAGCTCTTCTGGAGAATATACCGATCCTTCGGGAAAGCTTTGCAATTTATCCATATTCTGCAGGGCTACATTTACTGCACGAATACCCACTGCAGCTTCAGCATGAACTTCTCTATAATGATGTCTATAAGCCCACTCATCGTTAGTTGATCCACCAGTTGCCACTTCTCCAATACCCATATCCCAGCGCATACCTGCGTTTCTGTAATTTTCCCAATTACCAGTATTAATAGAAGTAAGAATAGCGGAACCAATACCTGTTGGTCGTGCTAACTGACATTCATCTGAAAAAGTACCTACTTCACCACCATAATCATAAGGATCATAAACATAATTATGTAATAATCCAACCGCTCTATCCACAGTACCCTTAAAGGTTACATAATCGCTATACACCTGATCTCCGGTAAGCCCCATTTCTGGACTTTTATCCAGATAATCTTCGCATGAAGCAAATATTAATACCGACAGACAGATGCCTATAAAATATTTTATTTTCATTTTATCTCTTTTTATAAATTAATTAAAATGAAGCTCTTAAACCGACATTATACCTTTTCGCTATCGGATATACAGATAAGCTTCTTGCCTCTGGGTCAAATTCCTCAGGTAATTTTTGCCATGTAATTAAGTTATTACCATTCACAAAAATTTCTAGATTATCCATAAAGCCCGTTCTATCCAAAATATTTTTGCTGAACTTATACTTAAGCTCAATATTTTTAAGACGAATGAAATCACTTCTTCTGCGTGTATATGTGCTCTGTTGAGAGTTATGTATATTGTCAACAGTTCGTAGACCTGGACGAGATGCTCCTAAGTTAGTTGGAGACCAGAAATCAAACATTTCTGTGTTTAACATACGAAAATCTAAGTCACCTCCTGTTGTTGCATGCTCCCATAAATAACTTCTATCTAAGTTTTTAGAAATGGCAAATACACCATTAAACACAGCATTTAAACTTAATTGCTTATAAGTAACACCTACGTTAAATGCAAATGAATTAGATGCATACGAAGGTTCTCCAATAGGCACTCTATCTAAATTAGAAATAATACCATCACCGTTATAATCTACGTAAGTAAAATCTCCAGGGCGTAGTGTTGAGTGGCTCGATTGAGTTCCGATATAAATATCATCCCAACTACTATGTATATCATCTTGAATATATCCTGTTTGCCAACCAATTGGCTTATCTGCTTGCTTTTGATATTCAGGAGCATAAAACGCATCATCTCTTTCAGTGATTCTGTTTTCACTCATAGAAAGGTTAGCTGATAATCTATATCTCCAGTCGCTACCAATTCTATCATTCCAAATTAACTCCACATCAAAACCATGATTTTGCGTTTCTCCAATATTAGCATTAGGTGTAATACCTCCATACCAAGCTGGTATAGATTGACGCTCCATTAAAATTCCGGTTCTTTTTTCATCAAATAAGTCAATGATGGTCTTTAACCTACTATCCAAAATGTTAATATCAAATCCCAAGTTTTGCTTTATAGCTGTTTCCCAAGTTGCATCATAATTGGCTGGCGTATCCTCAAAGTATAATGTACCCATATACTGTTGACTAGCTGAACCACCAAAACCTCCAGGATATCCTTTATATTGCCAAACTTTATTAGGATCAGTAGAGTGTGTACCATAAGTATCAAAATATAAGTGACGAACTGTTTGCCCATTAATTCTTAAGATATCATTACCAACTTTACCATATGAGTATCTAACTTTAAAAAAGTCGATAAATGATAAATTATCTTTAAAAAATTGCTCTTCTGATGCAACCCATCCTAAAGATAGAGAAGGGAAAAATCCAAATCTTTTACCAAAGTCAAACTGATCACTACCGTTATACGCTCCGTTAAACTCAAATAAATATTTATCTCTATAGGCATAAGTTAAACGTCCTACCCAACTTTCTTCGTACTTAGGAAAAGCGACCTTGTTTTGAGCCTCACGACGATTAAATAATGCTAATGCACTAACATCATGCTCACCAAAAGATTTATTATAATTTAAAGAACCCTCGTAATATAAATTATTAGAAAATCCATCTAAAGTCTCATTGTTTACTTTAGGTAAAGCTTCAACCTTGTCTGGATCGCCAAACTGCCATATTTCACCAGTTCTATAGTTTGTTCTGTAATAAATTGGTGAACTAGTTTGATCTCCCGTTAATGAAATAGAACTTTTATATGACTCTGTATAATCATAAGCTACTTTAGCTTTAAAGGTAAAGTCCTTTAAAAATTGCTGCTCAAAAGTGATATCTACATTAGAACGTGTAGATCTTTTAGTGTTTTCACTTTCTCTTTCCATTAAACCAAGGTAATTAGCCTTTGTCCAATCCTTGGCTTCATCACCAGCACCTAACTCTCCGTTACTTAATATTGGAGGTGTACCTACCTGTACATTACTATATAATGCAGAATAAGTATTTCCACTCGCATCAAAACCTGCAGAAGCACCACTACTACTAGAGAAACGGTTACCGTGCCAATCTTTAAAATCACCTGAAATATTAACTTTTAAGCTAGTTGTTTTAGTAAACTGAAAATCAAGATTACTACGCCAGTTATATCTCTTTTGAGAAGTTCTTGGATCAATAAACTCTTGCTCATCAATATCAAACATATCTCCATCGTAGTTATAACCAAAAGATGTAAAGTACTTTACAAAGTCATTACCTCCTGATATATTTAAGTTATATGATCGCGCAACTCCTGTTCCTAACAGGTAATCAATCCAGTTTGTATACGAATAAAAATCCATATCCCTATTCGGATTTCTCCAATCATCGATATCACTTTGTGGCTGAAGTTTGTGGTAATTTCCCTCTGCCATAGCTGCCATATTATAATGCTCTAAAGCAGTGGCATATTCGGCCATATAATCGGAGTTACTTGATGCGACTTTACGACCTTCGTTAGCTGTAAAGGAAATTTTAGCTTTACCTTTTTGACCACGTTTAGTAGTTACAAGGATTACACCATTTGCCCCCTTTACACCGTATACAGCTGTTGCTGAAGCATCCTTAAGCACCGAAATAGATTCAATTTCGTTAGGATCTAAATCATTAAAATCCCTTTCAACACCATCCACCATATATAGCGGTGCATTACTACCCCATGAAGATTGACCTCGAATAAGGATGGTAGAATTGGATGATCCTGGCATACCTGCCGCCTGCATTGTAGAAACACCTGGTAGCATACCTGCTAAGGCCTCACTCACAGTACTAACATTACCTACCTGCAATAAATCTTCACCTGTTGTTTGTACAACAGAACCTATTACTGTTTTCTTCTTCTGTGTACCAAAACCTACTACTACTACATCATCTAACAGTTCTGTATCACCAACTAAGGCTACATTAATTTTTAACTGATTACCAACTACTATCTCTTGTGTTTGATAACCAATAAAACTATACACTAAGGTTACTCCCTCGCTTTTGTCTAGAGACAAAGTATAGTTACCATCAAAATCTGTTATGGTACCAACGGTAGTTCCTTTAACAAATACATTAACACCTGGTATACCCAATCCATCATTATCGAGGACCGTACCTGTTACAGAAGTTTTTTGTGCAAAAACACTAAATACTGATATTGTCAGAGTTAGTATTAACATCTGCAATCGTTTTAATGTACTTGCCTTGTTCAAATTGTTTTTCATACTACATAAATTACTTTTGAATTAAGGTTCTCTTTTTTTGCTTTCTTAAATGTTTGTTTTACCAATTAGTGCTTTAACCACTTTTTACTTTCATTTTGATTCATTTTAATTCGTGCACATTTTTTAACATTTCAAAAGTATATTAGAAAGATTCATTCTACAGGAGGGGTTTTTTCCTTTATCAGTGGGTATATTTTAACCGAAAACAGCAACAAAGAGCAGGGAGAATTCCCCTCTAAAATTAGAATACGACAGATAGACAGAAAATGTACAACAAGAGAGCACAAAGCACTCATAAACCTGTATAATTGACTCTTATGAAATATTAACTAAACGTACACATCACTCCAATACCTAATAAAACCGACCAGCACACACACTTCATAACAATTATCATTCAACACATTACAAGCGTACAAATATTTTTTACCGCTGCTCTATTTGCATTTCACCCACCTACACACCCCTACACCTTGTATTAATTAACTAATTAGCCCCTCTTGTATAGCCACAGTAAAGAATAACAAATACATATATTAACTAGATCTTGATGTAGTCTTGCAGAATAATTGACATTATAAAACACTTATAGGTTAGCGCAGGATTATTTTTCATATAATCATCCATGAGGAATAAGATTCAGTAGCCATAACCGATACTATACTGCGCGTGAAAGCCATGAACTAATAAGAAAATATTATATGGAGGATAACAAAAACATAGAAAAAGTCATTACTAAAACTGACGAACTTGTAAATGGAGAGAAAAATCCAGTAAGGGTTAAGGCTTAAAAATTGAAGAAAGGTGAAGAGAATACAGAGTTGCTTAATACTAGGAGTTAAACGCCTCTTATCTGGGCGTCCAATACCCTAAAGACTCGAATAAGGATGATGACCATCATCCACTAAAATAAGTTATCAGCCGAATGTAAAAGTGAAACAAGTTGAGTTTAGCAACAACAAAGCCACCTCAATGCAGAGATGGCTTTGCTATTATCAATTATTAAAATGGTTTTTAAATTAAAAAACAACTTACAAGGTTGTATTATTAGATATACCTTTATAAAACGACTACTTCTGTTGACTCAATAAAAATGCTTTAACTTCTTCTTTTGATTTATCTGCCCATTTACCTTTGGGCCAAAACTCCTCACAAACTTCATCATAATCAGGATTTGGGACAGGCATTTGTGCTCCTACTTTGGTTCTCCAAGTCTTTAAATCTGCCATTAACTCCTTTACTTTTTCAGGATTTGTAGCAGCCAAATTAATATCCTCACCAATATTGTCTTTTAGATTATATAGCTCTAGAGAATCATTTTCAAATACTTCTATCAACTTCCAGTCTCCTTTTCTAATGGCACTATATGGCTTAGCCCCCTCTAAATGATAATGTGGATAATGCCAAAAAATAGCTTCTCTTTCAACGCTCATTCCCTTGGTAAGCAATTCGGTAAAATCAAGTCCATCTATTTGGTCTGCGCTTTTCTTTGCAGTACCGCTTAAGCCTAACAAAGTAGGGTAAATATCAATGGACATGATAGGCGTTTCATTCACCGAACCACCTTTAATTTTACCCGGCCATTTTACGATAAAAGGCTCACGAACACCGCCTTCGTAAATATCACCTTTACCAGAACGCAAAGGAAAGTTAGAAGTGACTTTACCTTTATTACCGCACAAACCACCATTGTCCCCGGTAAACATTACAATGGTATTCTCATCTAAACCAGCTTCTTTTAATTTATTGATGATCTCTCCTACTGCATCATCCATATGCTCAACCATAGCAGCATAAACCGGGTTACTATGATGCTTGGTAGTATCCATCAAGGTCTTGTACCTGGCTATTTTTTCCTTTTTAGCTTGCAAAGGTGTGTGTACATTATAAAACCATAAGTTCATAAAAAAAGGTTCGCTATCATTCTTATGATTCTCAATATAAGCAACGGCTTCTTGCGCTAGTCTCTCGGTTAAATACTCCCCTTCCGGACCATCTTCTAAACGAGGGTTTAAATATGGAGGAAAATAGCCATTCCCACCATTCTTTTTCTGCGGAGCACCTACTTTATAACCAGCTATATTAATATCGAAACCTTGATTTTCGGGCCAATATTTTTCTTCTTCACCTAAATGCCATTTACCAATATGTATCGTATTGTAGTTATTTGCCTTAAATGATTCTGCCAAAGTAGTCTCATCCACAGCCATATATTCTGTCCAACTAGGAATAGCCATTTTAGCCCATGGCTTTTTATGCCCACTAATCCAATCGGTACAATTAATCGTAGCTGGATATTTACCACTCATAATAGCCGCTCGGGTGGGCGAACATACAGTGCATGCTGCGTATCCATTGGTAAATTTCATACCATCAGCGGCTAACTTATCTACATTGGGTGTTTGGTAAAAATCACTACCATAACATGCCACATCAGTCCAGCCTAAATCGTCCACTACAATCAATACCACATTGGGCTTTTCCTCTGTTTTACAAGCAACAAGGCTTGCGACAAGGACAACAAATAATAATACGTTTTTCATTTTTCTGGTTTAAACTGTAAATATTTTAAGGGGTACTCACCTATTGATTGAACATTAAAAGTACTATAAATTAGTAATCTGAAAAGAACTGTTTTATATATTGCAGAAAAACAAGTATCATTTAATTCTTTTAAAAAAGCAGAAATTCTAAGCTATCAGGAATCCGAGTGACTCTAAGCGATCATTGTATTAAGCTATGATGACTTTTGTGTGCACACAGCTTTAAAGTCCATTGCTATTAGTCATATGATTAATAAGATAAAATACTATTTTAGTGCGTATAAAAATAAATCGTGCTTGTTATCTGTGTATAACAAATTTAAACGATTAGGGGATATAAACAATAGTTCTACATTTGAATACGCCGCAACTTTTAGTTAGGTAGAGTTCGCTAAAATGCTTTTCTGAAATATGTTTTAATGCGGTATACACATAGATGTGAGTAATAATAAATTATAGATGATTAATAAGATTTTACTTTTTGGATTTATTTTAATAACAACATTCGGATGTGCACCTTCTAAACCTTCAGAATATTTAGTAGTTGATGAAAATTCAAAAACAGTACCTGACTCCATAATTAACAACGAAGCGATAGCTCACTATATAACCGATGTTTTAAAAACCGATAAGGAAAAAGCTAGAGCAATATACATTTGGATTGCTCACAATATTAAATATGACTTGGACCATTCATATTCAAATACAAGCTATGAATCTTCACAAGATTTCATTGACGAGGTTCTCACTAAACGAAAAGGAGTATGCCAACATTACTCAGAATTATTTCACGCCATGAGTAAGTCTGCTGGGTTAAATAGTTATTTGATAGGTGGATATACACGCAATTCATTTGGTGAAATTTCAGATGAGGGTCATGCATGGAATGGGATTGAAATTGATTCAAGTTATTACTTAATTGATGTAACATGGGCGGCAGGGTATAAATTTAAAGATGAATACATTCATGAATTTAGAGATGATTATTTTATCATATCACCAAAAGAATTTATAAAAAACCATATGCCTTTTGACCCAATATGGCAATTTTTGGATAACCCAATTAATAACAATGAGTTCATATCAAAAGACTTTTCAAAACTTGATGTGCAAGGTACTTTTGCATTTAACGATTATATAAAAAAACGCAAAGAAGGCAATGAATTGGCTCAACTTGAAAAGTCGAATAAACGAATTATTGAAAATGGAATAATAAACAATCTTATTAAAAAAGAAGTTGACAGAAATATTCTTCAAATAACGAATAGAAAATACAATTTAGCGATTGATACATTTAATTTCGGGGTGAAATATTTTAATTTATTTATCAATCATAAAAATAGATATTTTCTAGATCCAGAACTGAATGACACACAGGTTAAAGAGTTAATCGATAACGCTGACAATGGAATATATGCGGCAAATGAATTGTTAAATGAATTATCTTCTTCGAACTGCGAGCTTAATTCTTTAATTATGGATACGCGCAATAGAATGCCTCATTTAATCTCAGATTTAGAACGAGAGAAAAATTTTGTTGATTTATATTTAAAGGAATAATTAATACCAATAAGGCTAATAAAACTGTGGGCCATGAACCAGTATTACTTCATAAGCTTTTTCCATTATAATTTTAACATAGCTATATATTTATAAATTCGGAGTTGAATTAAACCCAGCCTGCCTTTTGAAAAATAAAAAAAGCCATCTAATATAATTAGACAGCTCCATATTAAAATAATAAATTCTCTACTTCCCTTTCTTTAATTCCTCTTCTAAAATATCTGAAAGGTCATCATAACAGGAACCACAGATAGTAGCTGCATTGGTTTCGTCCTGAATATCCTCTACCGTTTTTAGGTTTTTCTCATGAATGGTATTCACTAAATCAATTTTTCTTAGCATCATGTGTTTACACACAAAATCTCTATCTTCAAACTTGCTCATCTTGTCTATTTTATAATGTTTCTTTTAACTATTTTCTATCAAACTCTTTTGTAAAATTACTAAGTCTGTCACAAAAACACTTTTTAAATACTTAAAACCAAAAATATTAAAATTGGTTCATCCGTTAAAGCATCCCATACAAAAAGTTAAGGAAGTGTTAAAGTAGAGTATTTATGCCTGATTCGGATATTAAATTAACTTTTTTTAACAATCCTACATATAGCACTCCTCATTAAAAAACTAATTTTGGAATCCAGTAGAAAAAATATAAAATCATTAACAATAATATTAAAATCATGGAGCAATCTGTTGATATAAGAGAGTTAAACGAACGAATTAAAGCTGAAAGTTCATTTGTAGATTTACTAACCATTGAAATGAACAAGGTTATTGTAGGTCAGAAACATTTAGTGGAAGGCCTATTAATTGGTTTATTAAGTGATGGACACATTTTATTAGAAGGAGTTCCTGGGTTAGCAAAAACGCTTGCCATTAACACATTAGCAACTGTAGTTGATGCGGATTTTAGTAGAATTCAGTTTACCCCTGATTTGCTTCCTGCCGACCTTTTGGGTACAATGATATATAGCCAGAAGAATGAAGAGTTTGTAATGAAGAAGGGACCAATCTTCACTAACTTTGTATTAGCCGATGAGATTAACCGTGCCCCAGCTAAGGTACAGAGTGCTTTACTTGAGGCTATGCAAGAGCGTCAAGTAACCATTGGTGATACTACGCATAAATTGGAGGAACCATTTTTGGTAATGGCCACGCAAAACCCCATTGAGCAAGAAGGTACATATCCGCTCCCTGAAGCACAGGTTGACCGTTTTATGCTGAAAATAGTGATCAGTTATCCACAAAAAGAAGAAGAGCAAATGATTATCCGTCATAATTTGGCACAGTCATTCCCTAAAGCTTCTTCTATCCTAAAGCCAGACGATATTATCCGTGCTCGTAAAGTAGTAAAGGATGTATATATGGATGAGAAAATTGAGAAGTACATTGTAGATATTGTTTTTGCTACACGTTTTCCAGCAAAATATAGTTTAGAGAAATATGAAGAAATGATTTCTTACGGATGTTCTCCTCGTGCCAGTATCAGTCTGTCTATGGCAGCTAAGGCGTATGCTTTTATTAAACGAAGAGGGTATGTTATTCCTGAAGATGTACGTGCTGTTTGCCACGATGTATTGCGTCATAGAATTGGTTTGTCGTACGAAGCAGAGGCCAATAACATTACTTCTATTGATGTGATTAATGATATTTTAAATACAGTTGAAGTACCATAGTTTTTTTTTATAATCAAGGTTAATATTCAGTAGAAAGACAAAAGTATAAAGACAAAAGACTTAAGTTTAATGACTGTCATAATTATAGCAATCATTTAAATAACTTTTAAAAACAAGTCTTAATACTTAAATCTTAATACTTTATACTAAATAGTTGCAAAAAATAAAACACTATGGAAACAGCAGAGCTTCTTAAACGAGTTCGACAGATAGAGATTAAATCGAGAGGGCTTTCCAGCAATATATTCGCTGGAGAATATCATTCAGCCTTTAAAGGTAGAGGTATGACCTTTAGTGAAGTTCGTGAATATCAATATGGCGACGACATTCGAAATATAGACTGGAACGTAACGGCTCGTTTTAATCACCCTTACATCAAGGTTTTTGAAGAGGAAAGAGAACTCACGGTGATGCTTTTGATTGATGTTTCTGGCTCAAGAGAATTTGGTACATCTTATAAGTATAAAAAGAACATCATCACAGAAATTGCCGCAGTATTGTCTTTTTCTGCTATTCAGAACAATGATAAGATAGGCGTTTTATTCTTCTCTGATAAAATTGAGAAGTTTATTTCTCCACAAAAAGGAAGAAAGCACATCTTACATATTATACGTGAACTTATTTCGTTTACGCCTGATAATAAAACCACCAACATTGGCGAGGCTTTGCGTTATCTGACCAATGCTATTAAAAAGAGATGTACGGCTTTTGTTATCTCCGACTTTATGGATGATGATTTTGAAAACCCGCTTAAGATTGCCAATCAGAAACATGATGTGGTGGCCTTAAAGGTTTACGATAAACGCGAAACTGAAATGCCTTCGGTGGGACTGATTAAAATGAAAGATGCCGAAACAGGGCAGTATTCATGGATAGACACCTCGAATAGTCAGGTTAGAGAAGCGTATAATAAATGGTGGAAAGATAGCGAGGAAAACACAAATTCAATTTTCAGAAAATGTGGCATCGACAATACCTCCATCAGAACCGATGAAGACTATGTAAAGTCTTTAATGTACTTATTTAAAAAACGAATGTAATGAATCGTATTACACTTGTCAAAAATATAAAGCAATGGAGTAAACAATTAGGTTTTGTTGCCCTGTTTACACTGGCTATTGGCGTTTCAGCAAAAGCGCAAGAGGTTAGTGCTACGGCAACATTAGATTCTACTTTAATCTTTATTGGTGGTCAGATAGACTTAAAACTTGAGCTGAGTCAACCAGGCGATTTACAAGTCAACTTTCCGCACTTTACCGATACAATTACTAAAAACATAGAGATAATTGAAAAAGGTGGCGTAGATAGTTTACGAATGGACAATAACCGATTGGTGCTGTCTCAATTGTATCGCATTACTTCTTTCGATAGCGGATTACATTACATCCCTCCTATCGAGTTTGAAATTATTCAAAATGAAGTCAGGAATATTGCAGCTTCCAATGCTTTGAGTTTAATGGTAGTCAACCCATTTCAGGTAGTCAACCCCGAAGATGGAGTTACTGACATTAAAGGACCGCAGGATGCTCCTTTTAAAATTGTAGAGATATTACGTTATATATATTTATACGGGGGAATACTACTAGGGCTAGGTTTAATTGTTTGGTTGATATTATACTTACGTAAAAATCGCACAGAAGGCGGTCTTTCATTTAGCAAGCCAAAACCAACAGAACCACCTCATATCATCGCACTGCGAGAGTTGGATAAAATCAAAGAATCAAAACTTTGGGAACACGATAAGGTGAAAGAGTTTTATACTGAGGTTTCTAACACCATCAGAAATTACATTGAGCATAGATATGAGCAACCTGCATTAGAGCAAACATCCATTGAAATATTCGATTCGCTGAAAAGTGTAGATATGGATAAAACATCAATGGAGCAGCTAACGCAGATACTTGAATTAGCCGATTTGGTTAAGTTTGCCAAGTTTCAGCCATTGCCAGATGAGAATGGTTTAACCTTAATGAATTCATACTTTTTTGTGAATCAAACTAAGGTAGAAGAGATAAAAACCTTGGAGGAAGAAAAAGAAGAGTTCTTAGCTAAAGAGTCTGAAGCAGAAGAAGGTGATTCCGACGAGAAGTAATTTAGGTTATTGCGAAACAATAATATACAATGAGCAACATTAATTTTTTACATCCATATTACTTTTACCTTTTATTGGTTTTGATACTCATAATTGGTTGGTACATCTGGAAACATAAGAGTTCACAAGCATCGCTTCAAATATCTACTTTAAAAGGATTTCAGAATGCACCTGTTTCCTGGAAAGTATATTTAAGGCATGTACCTATCGTTTTAAGGTCGCTGGCCATTACCATGTTGGTGTTTGTGCTAGCTCGCCCACAGTCGTCCAATAGCTCTCACGATGTCATTACCGAAGGTATCGACATTGTTATGACGATGGATATTTCGTCGAGTATGGAAGCCTTAGATTTTAAACCCAACAGACTGGAAGCTGCAAAAGATGTGGCTAAAGAATTTATTTTAGCTCGTGAAAACGATAAAATTGGGATGGTAATTTTTGCGGGTGAGAGCTTTACGCAATGTCCGCTAACCACAGACAAAGGTGTTTTGGTTAATCTGATGTCGGAAATTAAAACTCATATGGTGCAGGATGGTACTGCCATTGGTTTAGGATTAGCTACTGCGGTTAACCGTATTAAGGATAGTGAAGCAAAATCGAAGGTAATTATCCTCTTAACCGATGGAGTAAATAACCGAGGTGAAGTAGCTCCGTTAACAGCTGCCGAAATTGCTAAAACATTTGGCATTAGAGTTTATACCATTGGGGTTGGTTCTAAAGGAATTGCTAAACGCCCTGTACAAACACCATACGGCACTCGATTGGTAGAAGAAGAAGTTAAAATTGACGAAGAAATGATGCAGGAAATATCTGACATTACGGGAGGTCAATATTTTAGAGCTACTGACAAAAAAGGTCTTAAACAGATTTACGAGGACATTGACAAATTGGAAAAAACGAAGATTGAGGTAAAAGAATACACAAAGAGGTCGGAAGAATATATGATATGGGCCATTTTAGCAGCCGTATTTATGTTGGCAGAAGTATTCTTAAGAAGTACGGTTTTACGTAACCTTCCTTAATCTTAAAACTATATTATCATGTTTAGATTTGAACATCCAGAATTTCTATACTTACTCATACTTATACCTGTGCTTGCATTTACCAGTTTAATTATTGGTAAAAGAAGAAAAAAGGCATTGGAGCGATTCGGTAATCCTGAGTTATTAAACCCATTGATGCCAAGCGCCTCCTCTACCCGACCAGTGATTAAGTTTTATTTAATGCTATTGGCTTTAATCGCCATCATTTTTACTTTGGCTGGACCACAATTTGGCACAAAGCTAGAAACGGTAAAACGCAAGGGAATTGAAATTATCATTGCACTCGATGTTTCTAACAGTATGAATGCGCAGGATATTGAGCCTAGCAGATTGGACAGAGCCAAAAGAGCGATATATCAGCTGGTAGAAAAGCTACAGAATGATAAAATTGGATTAGTGGTATTTGCAGGTCAAGCCTACACACAGCTTCCAATTACTACAGATTATCCTTCAGCACGTATGTTTATTTCAACTATCAATACAGGGATAGTTACAACACAGGGTACAGCCATTGGAACTGCTATTAATAAGTGTGCAGGCTCTTTCAGTGCACAAGAAGATGTAAATAGAGCTATCATTGTTATTACGGATGGAGAAAATCACGAGGACGACGCCATTGGAGCTGCCAAAGCGGCTGCTGAAAAAGGCATTAAAGTATACACTGTAGGTATGGGATTACCCAAAGGAGCTCCTATACCGATTCCCGGTGGTGGAAAAAACAACTTTATGAAAGACCGTGAAGGAAATGTGGTTATTTCGAAGTTGAATGAGGCTATGATGGTAGACATTGCCAATGCGGGTGAAGGCGAATTTATTGCTGCCAATAACATCCGTAAAGGAATGAACGATTTGGTAGACCATCTATCTAAACTTGAAAAAACCGAAATGGAAGCTAAAATATATACCGACTACAAAAGTCAGTTTCAGTTTATTGCCATTTTAGCTTTGCTGTTTCTATTAATTGAGTTTATTGTATTGGAGCGTAAAAACAAATACCTCAGTAAAATTAACTTATTTGAAGAGGAGGATAAAAAATGAGACTAGCACTTATATATATAGCACTTTTTAGCTTGTCAGTAAGTTCCTTTGCACAAAAGGAACGTAAGTTTATTCGCAATGGAAACGGTGAGTTTCAGGATGGTAACTTTATAGAATCGGAAATTGAGTATAAAAAAGCCTTGGATAATTTAAAAGAAGGAGAAAAATCTTTTGAGGCGGAGTTTAATCTGGGCGATGCTTACTATAAACAAGAAAAATACGAAGAGGCTTTTAACCAGTTTAAAAGTATTAATCAGGAAGATTTAAGCAAGGAGCAGAAAGCTATTTTGCAGCATAATATTGGTAATACCTACATGGCTAAAAAGGATATTGATAATGCCATTAAGTCGTATAAGGATGCTTTAAGAAACAATCCTTCGGATGATGAAACTAGGTACAACCTGATTGCTGCCATGAAGATGAAACAGCAACAAGAAGACCAGGAACAAAACCAAGATCAAAATAAGGATCAGAATAAGGACCAAGATCAAAATAAGGACCAGAATCAAGATCAACAGGATCAGCAAAAACAAGATTCTGATGGTGATGGTATTCCAGACGAAAAGGAAAAAGAAGACCAAAACGGAAAGCAAAACGAACAGCAGGATACTGATAAGGATGGAAAACCTGATTATCAAGATGAAGATTCGGATAATGACGGGATACCTGATAAGCAAGAAGCTGGAGATAATCCTAATGAGCCCAAAGATACAGATGGAGACGGAACGCCAGACTATCGTGATACAGATTCCAACAACGATGGAACACCAGATAGCCAGGAACAAAAGCCAGATCCAAACCAAATTTCGAAGGAAGATGCGCAACGTATTTTAAATGCGCTAAACGAAGATGAAAAGGAATTGCAAGAAAACATGCAAAAGAAAAAAGGTAAAGCAGTTAAAAGCATTGAAAAAAACTGGTAAAGCTTTATTCGCACACAACTAGATAAAAATTCTATTTTTGCCTAAGAATTTCAACATTGAGATGATGTACAAAATTAAATACATACTATTTGCCTGCTTATTATTTGCTTTTATCAGCAATATTAAAGCGCAAGATATTCAGTTTACGGCTAAAGCCAAATCGGCCGTTTTAACTGGAGAAAAATTCCAGTTGGTATATTCAGTCAACGAAGAAGGTGAAGATTTCAGGTTACCTCCTTTAGCCGACTTTTCTGTATTAATGGGACCGAGCGTTATGACGAGTTCAAGCACTCAAATTATTAATGGAAAAGTGACTCGTAGCAGACAATATACTTATACCTACATTTTAAAATGTGATAAAGAAGGTAAGTATAATATAGCCCCTGCTCAAATTACAATTGATGGCAAAAAATATTCCAGTAATTCGCTGAATGTTGAAATCATTAAAAATGCTGGTGCAGGATCATCTCAAGCACAGCAAAATCAATCTTCATCAGAAAGTGGTTCATTTTCTAATGATGATCTTTTTATTAAAGTAACGCCGAATAAGAGAAGCATTTATCAAGGCGAACCGCTTGTACTGACCACTAAAATTTATACGCTTATTGATTTAGATAATGTATCGGATATTAAACATCCTGATTTTAGAAATTTTATTGTTCAGGATTTATCAGATGCCAGTAACATTAATTGGTCGTACGAGGTAGTCAATAACAAACAATATAGAGTTGGTACTTTTGAGCAAAAGGTACTTTACGCACAAAAAACAGGAACCGAAAATATTGCAGCTACAGAAATTGAATTTCTTATCAAACAAAGGGTGCGAAGACGGTCTCAAAGTATTTTTGACGACTTCTTCGACAACAACTATCGCATTGTTAAAAAACGCGTTAAGTCAAAACCTATAAAAATTACAGTTAAACCGTACCCAAGTGGCAAACCAAGTGGTTTTTCAGGTGCTGTTGGGCAGTTAAACATGAAGGTAAACACTTCAACCAACAAGGTAAAAGTGAATGATGGTATCACCATTAAAGTGACTGTTTCTGGAACAGGAAATCATAAATTAATGTCAACACCAAAATTCGATTTTCCTACTGATTTTGATTTATTTGAACCTACAGCTAAAAACAACTTTAAGAATACTGTTTCAGGGATGCAAGGTACGAAGACTTATGAGTATCTTATTATTCCTCGTTTTCCTGGAAAATACACTATCGATCCTTTAGTGTTTTCTTACTTTGATTATAAAGCAAAGAGGTTCAAATCTATTAAGTCAAGACCTATAAATATTGAGGTAGAGAAAGGAGAAGGTGGCGAAGAATACACAGGAGGAACTTATAGTCCATCAAGTGTAAATAGAGAGCAAGTTAAATTTGTAGGTAAGGATATTCGCTTTATTAAAACAGGTAAAGCTCACCTTAAACCTATTGGAACTTTCTTCTTTGGTTCAATCGGTTTCTACTTTGGATATATCATACCATTATTAGTTTTATTGTTGGTATTTATACTTTACCGCAAGCGTATGCACGAAAATGCTAATATGCATTTAGTGAAGAATAAAAAAGCCAGTAAAATGGCTCAAAAACGCTTGAAGAAGTCCTCTACATTATTAAAAGAAAGAGATCATGAGGCATTTTATGATGAAGTATTAAAAGCTCTTTATACTTACTTAAGTGATAAGCTATACTTACCTGTAAGCGAATTAAACAAAGAAAAAGTAAGTAATTTAATTGAAGAAAGAGGCGTAGAAAGCAGTGTTAAAGATGAGCTAATCTCGATATTGGATACCTGCGAATTTGCTCGTTATTCTCAAGAATCAGGAGCTACTGAAGAAATGGATAAATTGTATAAACGTGCCTTAGATAACATTGGCAAATTAGATAGTCAAATTAAAAAGTAGAGCAAAATGAAAAAATTAATCACATATATTATTTGTTTTGTGGCTTTTATTAATATCCATGCGCAAGACAACAGGTTTGAAAACGGAAACACTTTTTTCTCGGAAGAGAAATACGAAGAAGCCATTGAAGCTTATAGTGAAATATTAGATTCTGGTGTTGAGAGCACGGAGGTATATTTTAATTTAGGTAATGCTTATTACAAAACGGGCAAACTACCTGAGGCTATTTTAAGTTACGAAAGAGCTTTACTCCTATCTCCTAACGATAAGGATGTAAAATATAACTTGGAGATGGCCAATATGCAGGTAACTGATAAGTTAGAAACGGTTGGTGAATTCATTTTAATTTCTTGGTTCGAAGATTTTAAAAATACAAACAAATCCGATTCTTGGGCAATTATCTCCATCATTGCATTTGTATTAGCCGCACTAATGATTGGATTCTTCTTTTTATCTAGAAGTCGTGCCATTAAGCAATTTTCATTTGGCATGTCTATTTTATTAGTAATTGTGTCCGTAGCTGCATTCAATTTTGCAGGAGCACAAAAAGACAGATTAACCAACAGAAATACGGCTATTATTTTTGAACCTTCAGTGAGTATTAAAAGTTCTCCTTCTGCAGGTGGTACAGATTTATTTATCCTTCACGAAGGAACCAAAGTTGAAATACTGGAAGAAGTACAAGGCTGGAACAGAATAGAGATAAGCGATGGTAACGATGGCTGGCTCCCAAGCTCAACTATCGAAACAATATAATATCAAAGGCCGCTTTTAAAGTGGCCTTTTTTGTGGGTAAACAATGTACAACTCACCGGATGGCATCTATATTTCCTACTCATTTATTGAGCCCATGCGAATTAATATTAAACACCCTTGCAAAATGGTAAATCTTTTGCACCATTAATCCCGATTTATTCGAACAAAAAAAACCTGAGAAGCTAACTTCACAGGTTTCATTTTATAATATTATGATAGAATAAGTTTATAATGAACTTTCATCTTCACGAATTTCGAATACTTTATCTAATTTCATTAAAGAAAGTAAACTCATTACATCCTTCTGGATAGAACACAAGAGAAACAAAGTCTCATTCTGTCTGGCTGTTTTTAAGGCGGAAATTAATACCCCAATACCAGTACTATCTATAAATTGTATATTAGATAAATTAAGTACTACTTTCCCATTGTCTCCACCAACAATAGAGCTTAATTCACTTTTCACTTCATCCGCCACTGCGGCAGTTAGTCTGTCCGATTCTTTAATACCGGCAACTATATATCCTTCGTTTATTTTAGTTTCAATCATGAGAGTATGAAAGGTTTAATATGTGCTAATCTCTTTATTTAATTCTTCTACAGCAACATTACAAACTGCTGTAAATTTGTTAATCAATTCTTCTAATTTATCCTTGCTCGCATTATCTACCACCCAAGTTATCCTATTTTCAGGATAACTATCCAGGCTACGCTGCAAAGTATTTACTTCATCTTTTTGTGCATCCGTAATACTTTCCTTATCTGACAATTCATTGATACGTAATTGTTTAGCTAACAATTCCATATTTTTAAGGTCAACATTACCTAATTCTTCCATTCCCATCGACATTACTGATGACTTTGCTTTATGAGCAATTGCGGCTACTTTAACCCAATCTTTATCCCTCATACTTTCTGCAAAACCATCTGTAAACTCTGGCATCTGATCCAAAAAGATCTCTACTAATTCTTTTATTATATCCTTATCCCCTTCGGCAATACCTTCTAGGTACGATAAGTCAATTTGTGTATAATCCTCGGCCATACGGTCTAGCATTAATTTTGTTTGTTATTTATTACAAAACTAGTTTTTTTTATGAAACAAGCATGATTTTAGCTTGTTAAATTCTTAGCATCATGTAAAATTGTATTGTTTTTATACTTTAAATAGGGTATAACAACACATATTAAAACACAAGCAAAACCACTCCTACCTATGTTTTAGCCAAGCTATATCATACTAAAAGCATATTTTTACACCAAGTAATGATAAAAGTAAGCTTAAAAGCAAAGTAATTATCATATTTGAGCAAAATGCAATTATATACATTTGTAAGCAACAACTAGAAATTTGTAATAGAAATTTATCATATGAAGAAAACAGCATTCAACTCTATTCACCATAGCTTAAATGCTAAAATGGTACCTTTTGCTGGCTACGAAATGCCCATCGAATATACAGGAATAAACGACGAACACATGCAAGTTAGAAATAATGTTGGCGTTTTTGATGTTTCGCATATGGGTGAGTTTTGGGTAAAAGGCCCTAACGCCTTTGAGTTTATTCAAAGAGTGACTTCAAACGATGTGGGTAAATTAAGTATTGGTAAAGCACAATACTCATGTTTCCCTAATGGACAAGGCGGAATTGTAGATGACTTATTGGTATATAAATACGAGGAAGAAAAATACCTTTTAGTGGTCAATGCTTCTAATATTGAAAAAGATTGGAACTGGTGTATTGAAAACAACACCATGCATGCGGAATTAGAAAACGCCTCAGATGAAATTTCGCAATTGGCTATTCAAGGACCTAAGGCCATTGAAACTTTACAAAAGCTTACCGATATTAACTTATCTGAAATTCCATATTATAGTTTTGTAACCGGAAAAATTGGAGGTGTAAATGATGTAATAATATCTAATACAGGATACACTGGCGCTGGAGGCTTTGAGCTTTACATATATAATAAAGATGCTACAACATTATGGGAAAGTATTTTTAAAGCAGGTGCCGAATATGACATTAAACCCATTGGCTTAGCAGCCAGAGACACCCTAAGATTAGAAATGGGATTTTGCTTGTATGGCAACGACATTAATGATACCACCTCTCCTATTGAAGCTGGTTTAGGCTGGATTACAAAATTTACCGACAGCAATGATTTCATAGATAGAGAAGCTCTTCTATCTCAAAAAGAGAATGGTGTTACGCGTAGATTAAGAGCTTTTAAAATGATAAATAGAGGTATACCACGTAAGGACTACGAAATAGTAGATAATGAGGATAATGTTATTGGTCATGTTACCTCAGGAACACAATCGCCAGTTTTAAAAAGCGGTATAGGTATGGGTTATGTAAAAACCGATCAGGCTAAGTTTGGTACTGAGATTTTTATTAAAGTAAGAAACAGAAAGCTAAAGGCTGAAATTGTTAAAGCACCATTTATTTAAGATAAAATTAAAGTTTAGTGAATAGGGGTATATATTTCTGTATTTTTATGCAAAAATATTTCATATATTGGATATGAAATGAGTAGCAATAAATGACAAACATTATTAATTAAAGAAATTTTTCGTGATTAAAGTCAGTTTTTACAAGTTCATTTCTTAAGCACACACAACCTTATATAACAACAAGTTAAAGACCACCACACATGCTTTAGACCTTAAATACCATAACAATTAGTTATATTATATAACTATGTTTTATGGTAAAAAATGGGTTTTAGTGACAGATTTTTCTAATTTTGCGCAAGTAAACAAAGAAATAAGAATCATATCACATAAAAATTCATCTTTTTACGTAAAGATTCTTGAAGTTTGTAGAGATTAACAAACAGAATTATAAAAATAAGTATTAACCATTATCGATACTATAGCCTGACTTTTGGCTATCAAGTGTAAGAAAAAATTAATTATCGCATGAAAAAGCACAATTTTTACGCCGGACCATCTATTTTACCGGAATTCACCATTAAAAATACAGCTGAAGCTGTTTTAAATTTTGCTGGAACAGGTTTATCAGTAATGGAAGTATCGCACCGTTCAAAAGAATTTGTAGCGGTAATGGATCAAGCTATTGCTCTTGTAAAAGAATTATTAAACGTACCTGCAGGTTACCAAGTTGTTTTCATTGGTGGTGGAGCGAGCACACAATTTTGTATGGTTCCTTTTAACCTAATGAAATCGAAAGCTGGTTACTTAAACACTGGAGCTTGGGCTGCTAAAGCACAAAAAGAGGCTAAATTATTTGGTGATGTTATTGAAGTAGCTTCTTCTAAAGATGCCAACTATAATTATATTCCTAAAGGATTTGACGTTCCTTCGGATTTAGATTATTTACATATTACAACAAACAACACCATCTACGGTACTGAAATCAAAACTGATTTAGACCTTGGTGTACCAATTGTAGCTGATATGTCTTCTGATATATTCTCTCGTCCTATTGACGTTTCTAAATACGATATTATTTATGGTGGTGCTCAAAAGAACCTTGCTCCTTCAGGAGTTGCTTTTGCCATTGTAAAAGAAGGTGCACTAGGAAAAGTAGATCGTCAGATTCCTACCATGTTAGACTATAGAACTCACATTGATAAAGAGTCTATGTTTAACACTCCTCCTGTACTACCTGTATACGCTGCTTTACAAACCTTAACTTGGTTAAAAGACAACGGTGGTATTGCTTCAATGGAGAAAAGGAACATCGAAAAAGCAGGTCTTCTTTACGATGAAATTGAAAGCAATAAATTCTTTAAAGCAACTGTTGAAGCTGACGAGGACAAATCGTTAATGAACATTTGTTTTGTAATGAACGATGAGTATACTGAGTTAGAAAAAGACTTTATGGAATTAGCTACATCTAAAGGATGTGTTGGTATCAAAGGTCACCGTTCAGTAGGTGGATTTAGAGCTTCTACTTATAACGCATTACCAAAAGAAAGCGTTGAAGTACTTGTAGCTGCCATGAAAGAATTCGCTTCTAAGCACTAGAATAAAATACAACTAAATAGGGATTCCGAAATCTTATTTAGGTTTCGGTTTTTCCATTTTTATAAACTGATAAACACAAATCATTATATTATGACAAAAGTACTTGTAGCTACAGAAAAGCCTTTTGCTAAAGCAGCTGTAGATCAAATTGAAGCTGTTGTTAAAGAAGCTGGTTTCGACTTTGCTTTACTTGAAAAATATGCTGATAAAGCAGAGCTTTTAGAAGCTGTTAAAGATGCATCTGCATTAATCGTTCGTTCTGATAAAGTTACATCTGAAGTAATTGAAGCAGCTAAAGAATTAAAAATTGTTGTTAGAGCAGGTGCTGGATACGATAATTTAGACCTAGAGGCTTGTACTGCTAATAATGTAGTAGCAATGAACACCCCAGGACAAAACTCTAACGCAGTAGCTGAGTTAGCTTTTGGTATGATGATTGCCATGGCTCGTAACGCTTATAACGGTACTGCAGGAACTGAGTTAAAAGGAAAAAAGATTGGTATTCACGCATACGGAAACGTAGGTTTATACGTAGCTAAAATTGCACAAGGAATTGGTATGGATGTTTATGCATTTGACCCATTTGTTGATGATGCTAAAATTAAAGCTGACGGTGTAACACCAGTTGCTTCTGTTGAGGAATTATATTCAACTTGTCAGTATGTATCTTTACATATTCCAGCTACTCCAACTACTAAAGAATCTATCAACTTCGATTTATTATCTAAAATGCCTAAAGGTGGTGTATTAGTTAATACTGCTCGTAAAGAGGTGATTCACGAAGCTGAGATGATTAAATTAATGATGGAAAGAGAAGATTTCTGTTATATCTCGGACATTGCTCCCGATAACAAAGAAGATTTTGCTCCATTTGGCGGAAGATTTTTCTTCACACCTAAAAAAATGGGTGCTCAAACAGCTGAAGCTAACATCAACGCTGGTGTTGCTGCTGCAAATCAAATTGCTGATTTTATTAAAAATGGAAACGAGACTTTTAAAGTAAATAAGTAATCCATTTTATCAAAATACCAAAGGGTGTCTGTAAAGGCACCCTTTTTTTATGCCAAAAATCAGGGTTTATAGTCCTCTCTCCTTGATAAATATCACTATTCTTTATAAATTTTAGTAATTATATTGTATTCAGTAAAAACAGTGACTAAAATTTAATTGATATGGCTATAGTAAAACCTTTTAAAGGCCTACGCCCACCGCAAGATATTGCCAACACACTGGCTTGTTTGCCTTACGATGTAATGAACCGCGAAGAAGCAGCCAAGATGGCTGAAGGCAAACCTGAATCTTTATTACATATCACGCGAAGCGAAATTGATTGTACAGCTGATACCGATATACATTCACAGGAAGTTTACGATAAATCCATCCACAATTTTCAAATGTTTCAGGAAAAGGGATGGCTGTTTCAAGAAAGGGAAGCACGATTTTATATATATGCTCAAACAATGGAAGGTAGAACGCAATATGGTATTGTGGCTGCAGCTTCGGTAGATGATTATTTAAATGGTGTTATTAAAAAGCATGAGCTTACGCGAAGTGAAAAAGAAAAAGATCGTATGATTCATGTTAGCATGAACAATGCAAATATTGAGCCTGTGTTTTTCACTTATCCCAACGTAAAAGAAATTGATGATATAGTTGAGGACTATGTAAAAAATAATGATCCCGAGTACGATTTTACTGCGGAAGATGGTTTTGGTCACCACTTTTGGGTTGTTAGAGGGGAAAATATCAATCAGCAAATTGAAGAACTTTTTGCCACTAAGGTACCTGCTACTTACGTGGCCGACGGACATCATCGCACAGCGGCTGCGGCTTTGGTAGGAAAAGAAAAGCGTGAAAAAAATCCAAATCATACAGGCAATGAAGAATACAATTTCTTTTTGGCCGTGCATTTTCCAGATACTCAATTAAAAATTATTGATTACAATAGAGTAGTAAAGGACTTAAACGGACTTACTAAAGGCGATTTTTTATCCAGACTTAAAGTAAGTTTCGAAATAAGTGAAATATCAGAGGAAATTATAAAGCCTAATGAACTTCACGAATTTTCTATGTATATTGATAATAAATGGTATCGCTTAAAAGCAAAAGCAGGTACATTTAACGATAATGATCCTATTGGTGTGCTTGATGTAACAATTTTGTCTGACTTGGTTTTAGATGACATTTTAGGCATTAAAGATTTAAGAACAGATAAAAGAATAGACTTTGTAGGAGGAATCAGAGGTTTAGGTGAATTATCTAAAAGAGTAGATAGTGGCGAAATGAAAGTGGCCTTTGCCATGTATCCAGTATCTATGCAACAACTTATTGACATTGCTGATACAGGTAATATAATGCCTCCAAAAACAACTTGGTTTGAACCAAAATTAAGGTCAGGCTTGGTTATTCATAAATTGGATTAGTTCTTTGTCCCACCATAATCTAAAAGAGATTGTCATTATTCGGCAGTCTCTTTTTGCTTTAATAAAGATGGTTCAACCACTAATTATGGTATTTTTGCATCAGAAAAACATAGTACAATGTCAATTGCAGATAATTTAAATAAAATAAAAACAATTCTTCCAGAGCAGGTTACTCTAGTAGCGGTATCTAAAACAAAACCTAATTCAGATATTCTGGAAGCCTACAATGCTGGACAAAGGGTATTTGGTGAGAATAAGGTACAGGATTTGGGTAAGAAATATGAAGAACTCCCCAAAGATATTGAATGGCACTTTATTGGTCATTTGCAATCTAATAAGGTAAAGTACATTGCTCCATTTGTTAGTTTATTACACGGTGTTGATTCATTAAAACTATTAAAGACTATCGATAAAGAAGGCAAAAAAAACAATCGAGTTATTAAATGTTTGTTACAATTTCATATAGCTGAAGAGAGCACAAAGTTTGGTTTCAACTTACAAGAAATTGAAGAACTCCTTCAAAGTTACCCTATCCATGGATTTGAAAACATTGAAGTTTGTGGAGTTATGGGAATGGCCACCTACACAGATGATGAAGATCAGGTAGCCAAAGAGTTTAGCAGTCTTAAAACCATCTTTAAACAGTTAAAAAAATCCCACTTTAATGGTCAGTCTTCTTTTAAAGAGATATCAATGGGCATGTCAGGCGATTATCCCATTGCTATAAATAATGGCAGCACCATGGTAAGAGTAGGAAGCTCCATTTTTGGTGCTCGAAACTATCATTAAAAGGATTAAGTATAGATTTTACGCTGATAATCTCCAAAAAAAATTATATTTGTTCGAGATAAAAAAAACAATTCTATGTCAAATTTAAATACTACCTACCTGGGGCTAAAACTTAAAAATCCTATAGTTGTTAGTAGTTCAGGATTAACCAATAGCGTTGATAAAATTCAGAAACTGGTAGATGCTGGTGCTGGTGCTGTTGTTTTAAAATCTCTTTTCGAAGAGCAAATAAACCACGATATCAACAAGCAAATACAAGGTGGAGAAGGATATGATTACCCCGAAGCAATGGATTACATTGCAGGGTATACTAAAGATAATTCTGTTGGCGAATATTTAAAATTAATTTCAGAAGCAAAAGCCAAGTTCGATATTCCAATTATAGCAAGCATCAACTGTTTTTCTTCTAACGAATGGATTTCTTTTGCTAAGCAAATTGAAGAAGCTGGAGCAGATGCTATTGAATTAAATGTGCATGTAGTAAATACAGATAAAAATGTTGAGGCATCTGTTATCGAGGGGTTATACTATTCAATCGCCGAAAATGTGAATAGTGCCTTAAATATTCCATTTGCTATGAAACTTGGTGATAACTTTGCCAATATTGTTGCTGTAGTAAATAAGCTATATGCTATCGGAGCAAAAGGAGTAGTATTATTCAACCGCTTTTACCAACCAGATATCGATATTAATCAATTAAGTTTAGTTTCGGCATCTGTATTTAGTACTCCTGCTGATATTCGCAAGTCGTTAAGATGGGTAGCTATTGTTGCTGATAAAGTAGAACAAGTTAACATTTCTGCTTCCACGGGTAATCACGATGGCGAAGCGGTTATTAAACAATTACTAGCTGGAGCAACTACTGTTCAGGTTTGTTCTGCTGTGTATCAAAAAGGTCCAAAGGTAATTTCTGATATCTTAAACGAGTTATCTTATTGGATGGATGAAAAGAATTTTAGTGATATTAATGCCTTTAGAGGAATGATGAGCTATCGAAAAATTAAAGATCCAGCCATGTACGAAAGAGCTCAATTTATGAGATACTTTTCGAATATGGAATAAATAAAATTTAAAAAAGCTTCTGAATAATACATGTCAGAAGCTTTTTTTTATCATTTCATCAACAAAAGCAGATAAAAGACATTACATTTAAATTTTATTTGATATTTTAGCTTATAAATATTGACACTATTGGTTTGCACGCAAAAATCATGGGCTTGTAAACCTGCCATAGTAATAAAATCCTAGCAATTACGGTCTTTATTCTTGGTTATAAAATTTGAATATCGACACAAAAATTTAACAAAATGAGAAAAACTTTTCTTTTAGTTTCTAAATTCATTTTCACATTCATTATTGCCATAAGTATATTATCTTCTTGTCAGTCTAGCGATAAGAAAAAAAACAATGAGCAAACTGAACTAATTGAATCAACAAAAAAAGATGTTGATCCAAAAATGATGGAGGATTTCAATAAGTCAAAACTGATTTTTTATTCATTACCCTCTCCACTTGAAACGGCTATGTTAATTAAAAGATCGGGTGCTCGCTACGACGAGGAAATATTAAATCCGATTGGTAACGTAACCAACTACAACACAAATCTTAAAATGGCCTTAAACCTAGGTGTTTATAGTGCTGACTTAAGTTACACCAGTCTTTTCGATCAAACACAAAGCGCTATTCAATATATGGGATGTGCTAAAAAATTAGCTGAAGGACTAAGTATTATAGATGCCATTGACGAAAACACCATGAAACAATTGGAAGATAACATGAATAACAGAGATGCTGTTCTGGAAATAATCTCCGAAACGTTTATGACCTCAAATGCCTATCTAAAAGAAAACGATAGAGCTGCTATTTCAGTGATGGTTCTTGTAGGTGGATGGGTTGAAGGATTATACTTAGCTTCTGCTCTAACCAACGGCTCTATGGATAATAACAAAAGGTTATTAGACAGAATTGTTTACCAGAAGTTATCTTTAATTACTGTAATGAATTTATTAGACTCTCATCCTGAGAATGAAGACATTCAGTACTTACATGGAAAGATGAACGAATTAAAAGCGATTTTTGAGCAAGTAAAAATCGTTAATACTTCTAAAGTACAGTCGGAAACAGATAAAGAAAATAGAGTAACTACTATTAAAGCTGACTCTGAAACACAAATATCGAAAGAAGTATTTGAAGCTTTAATTAATAAAGTTACCGAGATTAGAACTGAATTTGTATCATAAACCAACAGTATATTTTAGAATGAAAAACAACAAAAAAGCCCTTACTGTTGGCTTACTAACACTACTCATGTGCTTCATTGCTCACACTGGCTTTGCTCAATGTGCAAGTTTTGCAAAAAACGTTGGCAAAATTAAGCTTGGAGAATTTGTACATGACGGAAACTACAATGCCACGGTTCTTGGTGCAGGTGACACTGCCGAACTTTATAAAACCTTTTTTGCCAACCAAAAGTATAGAGTAGCCATCAGTAAAATTGAGAACCTACCAAATATTCACTTTAGGTTAGTTGATAAAGAGAATAACATCCTTTTCGATAATCAAGAACATGACTTTACAGATGTATGGGATTTTACGGTTGAGTCTACCCAAATGCTAATTCTTAAGTTAAAAGTGCTTGATGATTACGATATGGAAACGGAAATAACACAAGGTTGTGTGGCCGTTCTTTTTGGAATTGAAAAGGAAAAGAAGAAAAAGAAGAAAAAGTAAAACTAATTTTATAGAAACAAAAAAAGCTGCCATGTGCAGCTTTTTTTGTTTCCAATATTTTCCTTCTAAATGCTTATTCTAAATAAGGTTTTAAGAATCTACCTGTATAAGATTCTTCTACTTCAATCAGTTTTTCTGGGGTTCCTTCGTAAACCAAGTGTCCTCCTTTATCACCCCCTTCTGGACCTAAATCAATAATCCAGTCAGCCGATTTTATAATTTCCATATTATGCTCGATGATGACCAAAGAATGGCCTTTAGCTATCAATGCATCAAAAGCCTTTAATAGTTTCTGAATATCGTTAAAATGCAGTCCTGTTGTGGGCTCATCAAATATAAACAAGGTTGGTTCATTTTTTTCCTTAGCCAAAAACGAAGCCAGCTTAACACGTTGACTTTCTCCTCCTGACAAAGTACTCGATGACTGTCCCATCTTTACATAGCCCAGTCCTACATCAGCTAATGGTTTTAATTTATTGACAATGCGTTTTTCTGTATTCCCCTCTCCTTCTGCAAAAAATTCAATGGCTTGCTCAATGGTCATCTCTAATATATCATGAATCCCATTGCCTCGATATTTCACCTCTAAAACATCACTCTTAAATCTTTTACCATGGCAGTTTTCACAAGTCAATATAATATCGGCCATAAACTGCATTTCTACCTTTATGGTACCTTCTCCCTGGCACTCTTCACATCTACCACCATCAATATTAAAGGAGAAATGAGAAGCTTTATATCCATTAATCTTTGAAGCTTGTTGGTCGGCCATTAACTTACGAATTTCGTCATAAGCCTTTAGGTAGGTAGCTGGGTTAGAACGGGAAGATTTACCGATAGGATTTTGATCCACATACTCCACCTCCGTTATCTGATCTATGCTTCCTTGTAATAAATCAAAGGCTCCTGTTTTATCCGCATATCCACCTAAACGTTTTTTAATTGAAGGATATAATATGGTGCTAATTAATGACGATTTTCCAGACCCTGAAACACCAGTAATTACATTTAATACATTCAAAGGTATTTTTACATCAATACCCTTTAAGTTATTTTCTCTGGCTCCAAGTATCTCTATATAGTTATTCCAACTTCTTCTGGAACTTGGTAGCTCTATCTTTTTAGCTCCAAACAAATATTGGTGCGTTAAACTCAACTGTGCATCGGCATTTTCTTCAAGTTTACCTTTAAACACCACCTCACCACCTAAACGACCTGCACCTGGACCTATATCCACAATTTCATCTGCAGCACGCATAATATCTTCATCGTGCTCCACCACAATAACGGTGTTACCCATTCGCTGTAGCTCTTTTAATACTTTAATCAGTAAAGCAGTATCTCTAGAATGTAGTCCAATACTTGGTTCATCTAATATATATAAGGAGCCTACTAGAGTGCTTCCTAAAGAGGTTGCTAAATTAATACGCTGGCTTTCACCTCCAGATAGCGTAGATGACAAGCGATTTAACGTCAAGTAGCCCAAACCAACCTCATATAAAAACTTAAGCCTGGTGTTTATCTCTCTAAACAAGCGTAAACCTACTTTTTGCTCGTGCTCGTTCAGCTCTAAATTCTGAAAGAAATCCATTAACTCCGTCAATGGCATCAATACTAATTCAGAAATACTCTTGCCGCCTACTTTTACATACGAGGCTTCTTTCTTTAATCTCGTTCCATTACACTCCGGACATTTCGTTTTTCCTCTATATCGCGAAAGCATAACACGATACTGAATCTTATATTGTTGTTCCTCGACGTGTTTAAAGAATGTATCAATGCCATGAAAATACTTATTCCCTTTCCATAACATCTTGCGCTCTGCATCTGATAATTCATAGTACGGTTTGTGCACTGGAAAATCAACATGGTGAGCTGCTGAGATGAGCATCTTTTTGTACTCGCCCATTTTATCACCCTTCCAACAAGCTACTGCATCTTCAAAAATAGAAAGTGATTTATTAGGAATCACCAAATCAGCATCGATACCAATAACGCTACCAAAGCCTTCGCACTTTTTACAGGCTCCAACAGGGTTGTTGAAGGTAAACATATGCTCGCTGGGTTCCTCAAATTCAATTCCATCTAACTCAAACCGATTGGAGAAAGTATATGTTTGGATATTATCCTTTTCAAAGACTTTAACGAGGCATTCTCCTTTTCCTTCGAAAAAAGCCGTCTGTATAGAATCCGCTAAACGCGATAAATTATCCTCATCTTTAGACGCTGTTGCCCTATCAATAACCAGATTAAGCTTATTACAACCTTCTAGGAACTTATCATCGTTCAGTATATCTTCAATTTTATAAAAATCGTTCTCCACTTCCACACGAACAAAACCTTGTTTCATCAACACCTCTAGGTGCTCGCCACAAGTTCTTCCTTCTGGAATATGAATATTTGATAAAATTACCAAACGGGTTTTATCATCATGGTTAACTATATGATTGACCACATCAGATACATAATGACGTTTTACTTCCTTCCCCGACTCAGGTGAAATAGTTTTACCAATTCTTGCAAAAAGCAGTTTCATGTAATCGTAAACCTCTGTTGAAGTACCGACTGTTGAGCGCGGATTTCGGGTATTTACCTTTTGCTCAATGGCAATGGCAGGTGGAATTCCTTTAATAAAATCCACTTCTGGCTTATCTATTCTGCCTAAAAACTGGCGCGCATAAGAACTTAAACTCTCCACATACCGCCTCTGCCCTTCTGCATATAAAGTATCAAATGCCAAGGATGACTTACCCGAACCAGAAACGCCAGTAATGACAATAAATTTATTGCGAGGAATATCCAGGTCGACACCTTTTAAGTTGTGAACCCTTGCTCCTTTTATTTGAATACTTTTTGAAACAGAATTTGCCATGAAGTAATTTTATTAGGACGACAAAGATATTAAAATACCACAGACGAATATATGATTGAGCCAGCCAATTCTTAAAAATTAGGCATAAAAAAAGCCTGCAAAAATCGTATTTCTGCAGGCGTAATATCATATTTTGTGCTTGCCTAAAACTTATTTTTATTGGCAATAGCCACTAAAGAAAGCATGACTGGAACTTCTACCAAAACACCTACTACGGTTACTAATGCAGCGGGCGATTGTAAGCCAAATAAAGCAATTGCTACAGCAACAGCTAACTCGAAAAAGTTACTAGCTCCAATCATGGCTGCAGGAGAACATACCGCATGTGGTAACTTCAACTTTTTACCACCAAACCAAGCGATAAAAAAGATAAAATAGGTTTGAATAATTAAAGGCACTGCAACCAATACTATAATGAGTGGATTTTCGGTAATGATGTTACCCTGAAAAGCAAATAACAGCACTAAAGTTAAAAGAAGTGCTATAATAGAAACGGGTTTAAACTTGGGTAAAAAACTATTCGTGAACCATTCCTTCCCTTTGTTTTTAACGAGTGCTTTATTGGTTATATATCCTGCCAATAAAGGTATTACCACAAAGATAAATACACTGGCTACTAAGGTATCGTATGGCACTTGCACATCAGTTACGCCTAACAAAAGGCCTACAATAGGAACAAATGCCACCAAAATAATTAAATCGTTAACAGCTACCTGAACCAAGGTATAATTAGGATCGCCTTTGGTTAAGTAACTCCATACAAAAACCATAGCTGTACAAGGTGCTGCGCCCAGCAAAATAGCTCCGGCAATGTACTCTCCTGCTAATTCAGGAGAAATATAAGCGGCATATATTTTAGTGAAGAAAATCCACGCAAAAAATGCCATTGTAAAGGGCTTAATTAACCAGTTAACTACCAATGTTAGCATGAGTCCTTTCGGGTTCTTACCTACATTTTTAATGCTCGAAAAATCAATTTGAAGCATCATTGGGTATATCATCAGCCAAACTAAAATGGCCACTGGAATATTTACTTTAAATACTTCCAAGGAACTTAAAACCTGCACACTTTCGCCTGCAAAATTTCCAATTAATATACCTACTCCAATACATAGAGCTACCCAAAGCGATAAATACTTTTCAAAGAAACCTATCTCTGCTTTACTTTCTGCCATGATATTTTAAATAATTAATGAAACATAGTTGCAGTAGTTAATATACCTTTTGCAACTACGCTGTTATAATAAATGACGATTATCCGATCGAACCCCAGTTAGATTAAAACAAATATCTCATTTTCAACAAGCTATTTACCTTTAGCCGGCGGGCTTTTACTTTCTTCCTTCAACTCAGGAAAATTGCTTTCAAAAACAATAAAAACATCATATCTATAAAACAATACTTTTCTTTTGCTCAAGCCGCAAGGCTTCCACTTTTTTCTTCAGTCAAAAAAGTGGACAAAAAGTCCGCCGACTGCAACACTCGCTTACCCA
Source organism: Labilibacter marinus (assembly GCF_001659685.2). Classification (GTDB taxonomy): domain Bacteria; phylum Bacteroidota; class Bacteroidia; order Bacteroidales; family Marinilabiliaceae; genus Saccharicrinis; species Saccharicrinis marinus. The sequence continues at coordinate 41,408 of NZ_LXYE02000009.1, read as the reverse complement.
CTATTTTCTTGCTTTTGAGACAGAAAGAACTCGCTAACGCTCAAACAGCTTTCTGTCTTCTCAACATCAAGAAATGTGGGTCCCAAGCTGCGTTGCTGATGTCGAAAGCTCGACCTAGAACTTTATTTTGTTTAAAGGCAAATTCCCTGAATTATAACTGAGGTTTAATATCCTCGGTGTATAACTTGTAGAATCCTTCTTTAATTTCATCTCTTACTCTAATAAATTCGCTCCGGATAAATTCTTCTGTTCCCTCGGCATGTGAAGGATCATCGAAACCAATGTGTAAACGTTTTTTTACTTTCCCTGTAAATGCAGGACATGCTTCGTTGGCTCCTCCGCAAACGGTAATTACATAATCCCACTCGTCATTTAAAAATTTGCTAACGGAATCTGATGAATGTCCGCTGATATCTAAACCTATTTCGGCCATTGCTTTTACAGCTCCTGGGTTTAATTTACCAGAGGCTTCTGTCCCTGCTGATTCAACAGTGATGTTTTTGTCGAAAGATTGTAAAAAACCGTGCGCCATTTGGCTACGGCAACTATTACCTGTACATAAAATTAATACCTTCATATTTTTATAATTTATTGTTATTTACATTTCACTATTGTCCAGTAAAACTATTTTCATTTGAAATATTTCCTTTTGTCTCAAGCCGACGGGCTTTTCATTTTTACCTACAGCAGCAAAAACGGAAACAAAAAATGCCGCCACTACTGATAAAATTGCTAAAAATCAAATCGTTTCACTAAAATAAAAGAACTCGCTTCGCTCAAACAGCTTTGATTTTTTACGTTACACTCTTTGATTTTCTTAACGCATTTTATCAAAGGTGGAAAAACAACCCTCCTTCGAGAGAAACACATTTAATACTGCATCCTTACATCATACCTAAAAAGTCTACCGAACCCCATTATTTACATGTGTATGTTTCTGTATTTAAAGCATCAAAAAAATCGAGAGAGCTACGTTTAAGCTCTTCTATTTTCGATACATTTAAACAGTACTTTGTTTTAACTCCCTCAATTTCGCCTTGAATTAAACCTACTGCTTTTAGTTCTTTGATATGCTGATTTACTGTTGTTCTGCTTAAGGGCAATTCATCTGAAATATCTCCTGTTATGCAAGACTTTGCTTCTGCTATAAATTTGAGTATTTGTAAACGGGCAGGATGAGAAAGCGCCTTAAATAAATTAGCTTGCTCACTTAAACTCTTTTCAAATAATTCTGACTTTGATTGTACCATATCTTATTATTACGACGCAAATATACGTCATAATTTAATGCGACGTATAAATACGTCATTAAGTTAATGTTAAAAATAAAAAAATACGACTTTATGGTGTGCTCCCTTTAAGAATAGTGAAACTCCCTATATTTACATTGTCCTCCCAAGATAGGGCCTTATCCTCCGCTTATAGTTCACTGTCCTCCTAGGGAGGACGGGAGATAAGCTAGGGAGGACGAGCTAAAATACGCGGAGGACAGCTCAAGAATAGGGAGGATCAACTAAAATAGACGGAGGAGGCAAAAAAAATCCGGCAGGTTAAGAAAACCAGCCGGAGGACAATTATAATATAACTTCTTTCGACTTAAATACTTTCACTCTTCCTTACCTGATATATTTTCTTTTGCTGCGATTCGTGGTTGGTACGCATTAATAGGTCAAGTGTAATACCTGTCATGATGAGTTGGAAACCTCCTAAAAGGAAAATGATTGCAGCAAAAATTAATGGTCGTCCCCAAATGTCTTCTCCCAATATTTTTAGGATGAGTAGGTACACCATTAATAAACTACCTATGGCAAAACTTCCAGCACCAATAGGGCCTAGAAAGTGCATTGGTTTTTGCGCATACTTGTTGGTAAAGCGCATTAATATTAAATCGCTGATTACCTTAAATGTTCTGGATAAACCATATTTAGATTCTCCTACTACACGTGCTCTATGGTTTACAGGAATTTGCTCTACTTTTGCACCTTCGTTAATGGCCAAAATAGCAATAAAACGGTGCATCTCGCCATAAAGCGGAATATCTTTAGCTATCTCGCTTTTAAAAACTTTGATGGCACAACCGTTATCTATAATCTCAGTATCGGATACTTTACGAACCAGAGAGTTGGCAATTTTTGAAGGAATCTTACGCAATAACATGCCGTCCTTACGTTGTGCTCTGATACCTGTTACCACATCACAATCCTTCTCTTTCATCACACGCATCATCTCAACTAAATCGGCAGGATCATTTTGCAAATCACCATCTAAAGTAGCAATTACATCACCTGTAGCATAATCAATACCCGCCTTTAAAGCAGGACACTGACCGTAGTTCTTTCTTAGGTCGATTAACACTACATTTTTATTCTTCTGCTCCTTAATCTCCTCTACCGTTTTATCTCGCGAACCATCATTAATCAATATGGTTTCAAAATCGTATTCCGATGGATTTAGGGCATCATAAACCTGGTCTACTAAGGGGCCAATGTTACCCTGCTCGTTATACACAGGAATAACTACAGATATCTTCATTATATTATGTCTTTTAATTTCTTACTTAACCTTGATTAAATACACCTTCTTAAGGCTTTTTTCGCGCGTTGCAGGATTTAAAAACTCACCTGACATTTGAGATATTTTTTTATGCAAAAAAACTTTCTCCACAGCTATTCTATCGCCAGCCAAACTACGCACATCTTCAATTCCTTTTTGGTCGGTTATCAACCAAAAGTTCTTATTATCCATCGCTGCGGTTAATTCTTCTTTATCTTTACTCCACAACGAAATTTTAGATGGATAATAGTAAGTCTCAAAGTCCTTATATTTATAGGTATATAAATCTTCATTATCCGCTGCCAATGCTGAATATGCTCTACTGGCAGCTATTCCACCATGATACTTAAAGGCCTCAGGAATAAAATGCGCATTAAGCACAAAATTAAGACTTATAGATGAAACCACTAAGGGAATAATTAACTTATTCAGTAAACTCCCCTTGGGCAATGCAAAGTAAATAGTAAACCCTAAACCAATTATTACAGGAATCCAAACCAGTAGATTAGCTGTTTTAAAAACAAATCCTAATATAAAAGCCAGTACAAACCAAGCAATAAATAACATCAGGTTTCGCGCTCCCATCAACCATTTTCCTAGTTTGGCATGGTTATTTTCTACCACGCCCTTATACACAAACTGAGCCACTATAATAGATAAAAATGGTATAACAGGATATAGATAATGTGGTGCTTTTTGGCCAGCTATAGAAAGTATTAAAGTATATACTATCGTAACTGAATAGGTAAAATACTCTGGACGAATAAAGCGATCAGCACCTTTTTTTGTAAAGAAACCTTTGATATGATTTCCGAATGTGATGAAAGCAAACAAAGACCAAGGCAGATAAATATAGATTAAGGTGTGCAGATAAAAACTCATATCACCATCTACACCGCCTCCACCATTGTAGGCTCCATTAATACGCCCTACATTATTCGACCAAAAGAAAAACTCTATTCCTTGCCATCCAAAATTATTATAGTTGCTTAACAAAGTTGGAAATAACACCAAGCCAAGTATTGGAAAGGCCAATAACCAAACAGGGTTAAATACATTTTTCCAATCTTTTTTCAGCACTAAATGCCCCCCCACTGCAAATACAGCTACTGCCAATCCAATAGGTCCTTTAGTAATCATGGCTAAACCAATAAATACAAAACCTAAAATAAAATTGATGACTTTTTTATTTTGCAAGAAGTGAACTATAAACGAAACTCCAATAACCACATTGGCCGTTAGCAAGGCATCAGTATGTAAATCATCGTGATACAAAAACATCATTTCGGAAGTAGCATACATGAGAGCTGCCAATTTGCCTACCTGACAGCCATAGAACAACTTGGTTGTTTTAAACAGTGCATAAACACTGGCAATGCTAAATAACAAGGTGGGCAGCTTAAAGGCAAAAAGCGACATCCCAAAAATATGGAAAGAAATACTGCTCAACCAAAATATAAGATGTGGTTTGTGTAGATATGGATCGCCATGAATGGTAGGAGTCATCCAATCGCCACTTTCGAACATGGCACGACTAACTGCTGCATACTTGGCTGAATCAATTCCAACCTCTGGAAATAAACCTATTACATAAACAATAAGGGCAGCTATTATTAAGCCCAACCCTAGCTTTTTATTGTCCATACGTGATGTTAACTTTTTTGCGTTATAACTAAGCGCAAATATATTACTTTAATCGTTACTATTGAGTATAAAGTAAAAAGACAAAAGCATTAAGATTTAAACACAATACGATAAGCATGTTAGTTAACTAGAATCAAAACCTGCCATAGTTCTTCATGCTTTTGTATTGTTCTGGAAAGAATAATATTTAATCAATAATGATATTGTATTTATGTAATAAACCAGCTAATCCGTTGGTGGAAAACTTAGCTTTTCGGATTGAATTACTTTCAGGATTAATATTGAAGTTGAAGGCTGTTCTAAAATCGGCTTTTTCAAGATGGGTTCTATCGAATACCGAACCGCTTAAATCACAGTCGGAAAATACGGACTCGGTCAATTGTGTTTCTGTAAAATCAACCTCAATCATACGGCAATTAATAAATCTTGTTTTTTTGATATTGAGCTTATAAAATGTAGCATAATCCAACACACAATCCTGAAAGTTAAAATCTAAAGAAAAGGAATTACATTCATCAAATTGTAAGCCCATCATCTTGCAGTTTTTAAAGGCGACTTCTCTAAAAGCGCAATCATTCAGTTTTACATTACTCAGGTCGCAATCTATAAATTCGCACTCTACAAATGTATAGGAAGATAAATTTCCTTCTGAAAAATTGCAGTTTTTAAAGCTGCAATCTTCATATTCGCCTTTAGGCAGATCTTCTATAGTGATATCTTGAAATGATTGACTGACTTGATAATTATTGGACATATATAAAATTGATTATTTGTAATTAGGTTTTAGTTATTGGTGTTAAAATGCACTGCTCAAACACAAAATATAAAGTGGCATTAGATAATACAAAGTAACATTGCTACAAAACCCCAATGCCCCATTATCCATGACAATGCTCCAATAGGGTTAGCTTCATTAGCTAGCTCTAAATTACCTTGCCAATTAATTTCTAGATGGTTCTTATAGCTACTAAGATATCAACTAACTAACCGCTTCTAAAACCAAGCTTTTAACATCTTCCTTAAAGCTTATTTTCAATGCAGCTTGGTGCCCCTGATCCGACATTTTAAGCCAAGTATTTTTAATAATTCTTTTTAACTTCTCCTTATCCTCTTTATGCTTCGCTATAAAATCATCTAAATAAAACTCTAAAAACACCACGCATACCACATCTTCCAACAATTGACTATCTGTACTACTTTTAAGATTCTTCTTTTCAATCATATCCTTAATGATACCTATTGAATCTGCGTTGTAAGCTACTTCGTTTAAAATATCTTCCGTTTTATTGGCTTGATAAGTATATAGGTAAGTTCGCCATTGATGGTATCCTTTTCTATCCATTGGGTAAGTGTTTCTAGGAATTTCCCACCTGAATAAATGCTGACACCTTGCTGCTAAATAAACCTCTTCGGATGCATCTTTTTGAAATGCTTCGAGTGCTGCAATCATTCGTTTAGCATATAGAAACTCCTTAGGATATTCTACTCCATCAACCGAGACTAACTCAGTATTTTCTTGATATGCCTTATCTATTAACGCTATAGCTTGTTCGTATTGTTTCGTAAACATCATTTTGTCTTTTATTAATGATACAGCTTGATGCCATTATTTGTTTAATATGAAATTAAACTTTTCAAAACATGCAACAACCTGAAACAAAAAAGCCTCCATGATTAAATCAAAGAGGCTTGTTATGTTTTATAATATTTGAAACGTGCTTATATACGTTTCATCATACCTTCTATTTCCTTGATTTGAGCAGTCATCATTTTTCGTTTATCTAACTTCTTGGTTTCTTTTAGATAATACGTGGCTAACTTTTTATTTCGCTGAGATAAATATATACCCGACAAATTTAGTTTAGCCATTGCTTGATCACTATTTGTTCTTAAACCAGTTTTTAAGGCTTTCTTTAAACTTTTTTCTGCTTTAGAATTTTGGTGCTTTTGCCCTTCTATCAATCCAGTTAAGAAATAATAGTATGCTTCCTGACTTTTAATCAAATTCTCAGGCTTTTTTACTGTTGCCAAAATAGCCTCTGCTTTTGCAAACTTATTTTTTCGTACAAAAAAGAAGGCCATAAGGTTGGCTTCATTTTTAAAATGAAATAAAACAAATAAGGCTGAAATAATAGAAGCAGTCACGCCCCATCCAATAAAGCCTTCCATAAAAAGAAATACGGATCCTGCACATATAACAACGGCAATAATCAATCGTATATATTTTCCAATCATAATTATATTATTAAATATTCTGAAGCACAAAAAAAGCATTTTTTAGTAGAATTCGAGCATTAAATAGTCCTGTTTTGCCATTTACTTACCAACAAAAAAATTGGTCTTTATTTACAATGGACCTAACTCTCGCTTTTACAAACACTTGAATACAATAATTCATTCCAACTATATGCCGTTAAAACCTAAACTCTTTTTAGCAAATTGTTGTTTTTAATCATAGCAGCTTATTTTTACAATTTAATTTACGATAATAAGATCAGGTTTTAACATGGATATTCTCTCTCATACGCTATCAGGAGTAGCAGTAGGTGCACTTATAGCAAATCAAGTTAATGGTTCCTTTTCCAAAAAAGCCGGTCTAATAGCATTGGGAGGTATAGCTGGAGCATTCCCTGATGTTGATGCCATTTCTATGTGGTCGGGTTTCGATGGTACGTTTGGTAAATGGTTTAACTTAGTTATACCTGGCCGAGAAATATTCAGTGCCCAGTTATGGTATTCGCATCATGCTTTCTTTCATTCTCTATTGGCAGCTCTATTATTTTCTACGCTCATAGGTCTTGGCATCTATTTTAAAAATTATTTAAAAATAACTGCAACAACTACTAGAGAAAAGATATATTATACACTACCGTATATGCTCGTTTTTATGGGAGGTTTTCTTATTCATATATTTCAAGATATGCCCACTCCAGGAGGTAGTTGGGGAGGTGTGGCTTTTTGGTGGCCTTCGGCCAATTATTCTGGAGGAACTGGAAGTACCTGGTGGTGGAATAATTATGATGTATTTTTAATTATTTTCTCAACAGTTTGTATCAACATAGCTCTTCTTTTTCTTAAATCTAAACATAGAAATATTGCTCGTATAAGCAGCATACTAATTTTTGTGTTTGCCATTAGCATCAGTATATCACAATTTAATAAGCGAGGTTTTGATTTTTCATATTATAAAAACGGAACCCCATATCCTTTATGCGAAGAGAAATCAAAGGAAATTCAACAGGAAATTTTAGGTGACAAATTATACAAAGCCATGCGTTGGTTGGATAAAAAGATTCCAGTAGCGTTTTAACTTTGCAGACATCCAACAAAATACATCTTTCAAAAAATTCAATTTAAAAACCTAGCAATAAAGCTATTGACTCAAGACTAAAAACCAGCGTAATCAATGAAACCAAAATTTAAACATCAAAACGAAGAGGAAATAAAAGCATATTTAGCCCAACACAACTTATCCGCCGAATGTACTGATACTGGTTTATATTACCACCTCAGTGCAATTGGAGAAGGAAAACAACCCAACGAAAAATCAAATATATCGATAGCTTATATTGGCTACCTGTGTAATGGTGATATTTTTGACCAAAACACAAAGCTTGAAATTAATTTGCAAGATGTAATTCCTGGATGGACAGAAGGCATTCAACATTTTAATGAAGGAAGCGAAGGCATACTATTTGTTCCTGCTCATTTGGCCTATGGAGATACCGATTACGGTTCTATACCGGGAGGTTCTGTCCTTATTTTTGATATACAATTAATAAAGGTTCATTCATAAAATAAAAGTAAAGCATTACTCATTAGCCTTTTATAATTGCTTTTTTATTGGTATGTTGTATACTTAAATAATAGGAATGCAACTTTATGAGAGATGGGTTAATGAAATACAAGTATGTTTTATGGTGCTTTATTCTTGTAGGATTCACTTATTCCTGCGGCTTATCTGACAAACAAATTTCATTTACAGAAGAAGAGCAATTATGGATTAATGAACACCAACAAATAGTATTGGCTGTAGATAATTCATATGCTCCCTTAAACTATCTGGATAAAGAAGGAAAACTTACAGGCTTAAATATTGAATTAGTCCGCTTAATTGAAAAACGTATTGGCGTAAAAATACGTTTAGAAGGTTCAAATTGGAATGAGGCTCTACAAAAAGCTATGAACCATGAAGTAGATGGTTTAATAAATGCTTCTCCTCTTGCCGAAAGAAAAGCCAAGCTCAACTTCAGTAATTCTTTTTTTAAAGATCCCCTGGCACTTGTAACGTACAAGGATAATGACATTCAAGATTTTGAAAATGTACAATTTCAAAGGATAGCTGCCAAACAAGGAAGTCAACACCTTAAAGTTCTTGAAAGCAAGATACCTAAGCACCTTACTATCCCCATTAAAACACTCAACGAAGGTATTCAACTATTATCTTCCAAACAGATTGATGGTATTTATGATGATTTAGCACCACTGTATCATATTCTTTCTTCAGAGGGCTACAGTCATCTTAAAATTGCCTTTATTGAACCGAGTGAGAATGGTGCGCGCATTGCTATTAGAAATAATGCTCCAATTTTACTGTCCATTTTAAACAAAGCCATTGAGAGTATCACTTCAGAAGAGCGTATACTCATTCAAAATAAATGGCTTAGTTTCACACCCGAGCGCGACTATAAAGTATTTTACTTGGCCATTGCAATTCTAATATCCTTTGTATTACTAATTAGTTTATGGACTTGGGCATTAAAAACAATGGTAAACAAACGTACCAATGAACTTAAAAAAGAATTACAAAGACGCAAAGAAACCGAAAAACTACTTATTGAAGCCAAAGAGAAAGCCGAGGAAAGCGATCGTTTAAAATCAGCTTTTCTAGCCAATATTAGTCACGAAATTAGAACACCCATGAATGGTATTGTAGGCTTTTCGGAATTACTACTGGTGGGTAGTTTTACCCTTGAAGAGCAAAACAAATATCATGAACTGGTTTTAAATAATTCGAAGCAGCTACTTTCTATCATTAATGATTTAGTCAACATATCAAAACTCGAAGCAAAGCTTGTGGAGGTAGTTAAGTCTAAAATAGATATATCTAAGATGTTTGAGGGTTTACAATCGGTGTTTAACTTAAGGGTAAAAGGTACTAACATTGAGCTTTCATACGCTAACGGTTTAGATGCCAACAAGGAAATATTTTTAGATGAAGTAAAGCTAAAACAGGTATTAACTAACTTAATAAGTAATGCTATTAAGAACACCGAAAATGGGTATGTGAGATTTGGAGTTTGTGAGCTAGCGGATAAAAAACTAAAGTTTACAGTAGAAGATAGCGGATTGGGTATAAAACCTGAGAATCATAAAAATATATTCAATCGTTTTTGGAAAGTTAAAAGCGGAGCCAACGAAGGAGGTACTGGTTTAGGTTTAGCCATATCTAAAGCTCACGTAGAACTTATGGGCGGAGAAATATGGGTTGAATCAGAAATTAATCAAGGTGCTAAGTTTTATTTTACTATTCCATTTTAAGGGAGGCTACTTGTTATAAATTCCAATCGAGGGATAAAAGTATCATTTTACACATTTCTAATCATCAGGGATTTCATCCCTAAAATCCTGACTTTCTATTCTTGAAAAAAGAAACAACGAAAAGAAACTCATGACCATAATGAGGTTCCATTTGATATATATCTTCAATCAACCTTTTAAATCGCATAATAAACAAAATGCCCGATATCACATCAAGTAACATCGGGCATCATTCTAGTATATTAAGCTATCGCTTATTCATTTTGGGAGAAGAATACCTCTCGCCCATTTTCTAATATTAAATTATCTCCTTTCAAAATAACATCACCAGTTAATCTGATATCGGTACACGATGCTCCAATTTTAAAAGCATAATCTCCTGCTTCAATCAGCCATTGTCCATTTTTATATTCAACTAATTGCTGAGGCGAAACGTTAAATTTGATATTTTTTGATTCTCCTGCCTTTAACTGAACACGTTGAAAACCTTTTAATAAAATCGGTTTCATGCTTGTGTTAGCATTTTTGGGAGATACATATAATTGAACTACCTCAGTACCATCCATTGTACCCGAATTGCTTATTTTGCAAGAAATCGTAAACCTATCCGCACCAATCTTAACTTTAGCAGGCATTTTTATATCACTATAAATATAATTGGTATACGACATTCCATAACCAAAAGGATATTGAACCAGCTCCTCATTTGAACCATCCTGATAGTTAATCTCCACTTTTTCTTCTGTACGCGGATAAGAAACACAAAGCTTACCTGATGGATTTACATTTCCTAATAGCACATCAGCCACTGCATTTCCTCCTTCCTCACCTGGAAACCATGCCTGAACAACAGCTGCACACTTATCCGAAAAATCACTAATTACTTGCTGGCGGCCACTTAACATTATCAAAACAACAGGTTTGCCCGTTTCAATTAATTTTTCAACAAAAGCCTCTTGTTCTCCTGGCAAACGTATTCCTTTTCGCCACCTTCCTTCTCCGTTTAGCGATAGGTTTTCTCCCATTACCGCAATAATCACATCACTTTCTTTAGATATTTTCAAGGCGGTTTCTAAATTTGGCTGAGGAAGACCTTGAATAGTCATCAGCTTAAGCTTTTCTATACGACTATCACCAAATCCGCTTTTATCTATTTGCGCTTCCAATGGAGCACTCCAGTCACATCCTCTTTCGTGTAATATCTCTACATCTTTGCTCACCCTGTTTTTTAAGCCTTCTAATACTGTAACCAACTTAGGGTTATTTTTATCAAATTCCGTTTGTTTCCAAAAGGCACGCATCCCTTGGTAAGTGTAATCTCCCAGTAAACCATGAACAGTTGCGGCATTAGGTCCGACTATGGCAATTCTCTTCACATCATCCTTAAGCGGAAGGATTCCATCGTTTTCTAACAAAACAATAGACTGACAGGCGGTTTCATAAGCTAGTTTTCTAAAAGCAGGAGGGTCAAAATCTAAATCTCCATCTTTTCCAATAACTGGAGTTTCATCTAGCAAACCTAATTTAGCTTTCATTATTAACGAACGTTTGACAGCTCCATCTATAAGCTCTTCAGTTACCACACCTTGTTTTAAAGCCTCTTTTAATTTAGGAAACATAGTTGGCGAAGATAGCTCAACATCCATTCCTGCATTTAAAGCCAATGCTGCTGCCATGGTACTATCTTTAGCAACTTTGTATTTTTTATAAATCATACTAATGGCACCATAATCGCTCACTACTAAGCCATCGAAACCTGCATCTCTGCGCAACACTTGGTCGAGCATAGTTGGACTAGCTGCCACAGGTAATGCTTTGTAAACACCATAGGACGGCATAACACTTTTAGCACCTGCTATTTTAAAACAAGCCTCGTGAGGCATCAAGTATTCCTCGTACAACATTTTTGAATTGTTGTTTTTGGTACCATAACCCGCAAAGTGTTTTACGGTAGCAGCCACACCTGTTCTAAAATCATCACCTTGTAATCCTTTAACAAAAGCCACTCCCATACGAGAAGTTAAATAAGCATCTTCTCCATAACTTTCTTGATGACGGTTAAAGTGGGCGGTACGGCTTAAATCTAACATAGGTGAAAGTGCAAATGTAGCTCCTGCAGCTCTCATATTTTGAGCCGACGAGTTGGTGTTTTTCTCTACTAATTCAGGATTCCAGGTACAACCTACACCAATTTGTTGCGGAAAAGTAGTGGCGCCTAAGGTCGCAAATCCAGTAATCGCTTCTTCATGAAAAATAGCGGGTATCTTTAACCTTGTATCCGTCATTAAATAATGCTGAATCTCTCTCACCAAATCTCTTAAATCTTCTGGCTCTAGTTCTTGTCCTGATGAAAACTGACAAAAATGACCGATTCCATGAGGGATATGCTCACGACATTTTTCGATGGATATTTTGCCATCCTCCATAATATCGCGGATACGCGTGCCCATTATCTGAGCAAGCTTTTCATCCAAAGTCATATCAGCCATTAAGGCTTCTACCTTTGCGTCTATCTCTGGACTCGAATAGGGTTTATTCACAGTTTTTTGCGCATGTATCACTAAGTTACACGCAAAAACCACCATTAATATTAGTAAATGATTTTTCATTATTTAAACAATTGATTATAAAACAAGCAACCCCAGCAATAAACTACTGGGGCTGCTTTTATACTATCTAATTTTATTTCAACTAGACTTCTTAAAAATTAGTCTTACTTCACTAAAGTTGAATATCCTTTACCACGAATCGCTTCAAACTCCTCAGTCATTTCTTTCAATTTCTTAGGGTTGCTTTCCGCTAAATTATCCTTCTGTCCAATATCTTCTTTTAAATTATACAGTTGAAATTCAGGAGCAATAGCCGTTTCGTTACCCGATTTCCAACTCATTGGACTTCCTTTATATGGAGGAATCATTGCCCAATCTCCTTTTCGATAAGCCGTTTTACCGTTCGCTTCAATAATTAGGTTTGTTCTACCTTTTTTACTCTTTCCTAAAAGAGCGGATAAAACATCCTCACTGTCATTATTTTCAGCTTCAGCACCAACCATTTTTGCTAAAGAAGCTAAAAGATCTACCTGACAAACCATAGCATCAGAAACACCTGGTTTAATAGTTCCTTTCCAATAAGTCATAAATGGCACACGTGGACCAGCTTCAAACATACTGTACTTTCCACCTCTTAAAGCTCCTGCAGGAGTATGATCTCCTAATTTTTCTATTGCATCATCATAATAGCCATCATTTAATACAGGTCCGTTATCACTTGAAAAAACAATTAAAGTATTCTCTAAAATACCTTCTTTCTCTAGCGTTTTCATAAATTCACCAATACACCAATCGGCCTCTAAAATTACATCTCCACGTGGTCCCATTCCAGACTTTCCTACAAATCGAGGGTGTGGAGTACGCGGTACGTGAGGTTGTTGAAGTGCATAATACAAAAAGAAAGGCTTCTCTTTGTGCGAACCAACGTAGTCTTTTACTTTAGCTAAAAAGTGGTCAGCCATATCAATATCTGTCCAAATAGCGGCCTCTCCACCTTTCATATAACCCATACGAGGAATTCCATTTACGATACTACAATTGTGTCCGTGATGCCACTTCATAGTAGTTAGTTCAGGGTTATCCTTTCCTGTTGGTTGTCCTTCAAAGTTCTTTTTATAATCCACAAAAATAGGGTCCTTCGGATCTAAACCATCAATTTTTCCATTATCGATATATACCGTTGGTACACGATCTTGTGTAGCAGCCAAAATATAAGCTTCATCAAAACCTACTTCGTTAGGACCTGGAGCCACATGTTTGTTCCAATCTAAGTTTCCATCACCTAAACCTAAATGCCATTTACCAATAACGGCTGTTTGATACCCTGCTCGTTTTAACATTTTCGGCAATGTCTCTTGCTCAGTAGAAATAATTAAGGGTGCAGAACCTGGAAGAATTCTAGCTTTTTCGTTTCTCCATGGATAAACTCCTGTTAACATACCATATCTACTAGGTGTACAAGTTGCAGATGTAGCATAACCTTGGGTAAACTTAATACCATCATTTGCCAACACATCCATGTTTGGCGTTTTTAACTCTGTTGCTCCGTAAGCACTTAAATCTCCATAACCTAAATCATCCAAATAAACCACAATAATATTTGGTTTTACAGGCTTTGCTGCATTTAAGTTAATCATCATAAAACTCCCTACTAATAGGAGCATAAAGACACTTCTTAATCTCATCTTGGTATTTATATTTAGTATTTAATAATATTTTTTTCCTTATAGAATACTGCGAAATAAAAGTACAATAAGCCTACTAAGCATCATTACCCATTCACTATTCAAACACTATTCACACCTTTAAAACCACATCACTTATTCTATAAACATTGGTAGATATGGATTTATTCAGATTTACATAGGGGTGAAAATGTTACAATAAAAGGGGAATATGAAAACTACAGTAAAAATATCCCCTTTCAGACTATTTTCTAGCGATACCTACTTAGAAGCCATATTGCTTGTTTTTATTTTGCTATCTCGAGTTTGATTATACTTTTTTAATAAGGCATCAATTTTGCTTTTATGCTCAGGGCTATCGATGTAATTCAAATCTTCCTTCTCTTCTGGATTGGTGTTTAAATCATACAATGCCATAGGCTCTCTTAACGTTCCTTCTTTATTGGATTTTAGGATTAACTTCCACCCTTCTTCAATAATGATTAACTCTTTACCTGTACCACTTTGCACCATTAAAAAAGCATGACTCTTGGCATTCTTTTTTTCCTTAAGGATAGGTAATAGATTATATGAATCCATTGCTTGTCCTGCATTAATTTCACCTTTAGTTACAGCAGCTAAAGTAGCCATTACATCAAGCGCCAATATAGGAGCATTAGTCTGATGATGTTTGATTTCTTTAGGCCAACTCACGATAAAAGGAACACGATGTCCCCCTTCGAAACGAGTATTTTTACCACCTCTATATATAGAACTTGATTTATGTCCACTTTTTATAGTTTCACGTCTTTGCAAACCTCCATTATCCGAGGTGAAAACAAAAATAGTATTGTCGTAAACACCTTGTGCTTTAAGCTCTTTAATCATCATACCCATCTGCACATCCAACTCTTTTACCATATCTAAATGAGCAGAAGGCGTTGTTCCTTTTATTTTTATCCCATCTAATGAATCGGATGGTGTATGCGGAAGATGCACTGCTTGAGAGCAGTAATACATAAAGAAAGGTTTTTTCTTATTGGATTGAGCTTTGATATAATCCACTGCTTTATGAACCAACATTGGTCCCATGATATGCGGATCCCAATTACTATCGCCTAATCCTTCTTCCTTATCCAATTTCACATCCAGCTTATCCATCATTAACTGAGTGATAAAGGTAACTTCAGAATCATCTTTTATAGGAACCATCTCACCATTTTCGTAAACCGCATAAGGCATATCCTGAATTCCAGCAGGCATGGTAAAACTATAATCAAAACCTTTTTGTTGCGGTCCATCAATAATCTTGGTGATATCCACATCCCTTTCATGATTAGTACGTGGAGCGCGATAAATTTTCGATGGATCACTTAATCTCTTGTAATCGCCACCCAAGTGCCACTTGCCAAAAAATGCCGTTTGATAACCTACCGACTGCATTAGTCTGCCTAGCGTTAAGTCCTTATCTTTTATTGGAGAAAGCTCATACGAACCCCAAACACCATGTGGCGAAGGAGAACGATAACATGAATTTCCAGTCATCATTCCATATCTGGAAGGAGCACATAAAGCCGCTGGCGCATGCGCCTGTGTAAATACCACCCCAGCATTAGCTAACTTATCAATATTGGGTGTTTCTACAATAATATTATCCGAATGTAATCGCCTATAATGAGAAACATCTCCCAGACCAACATCATCTGCTAATACAACAATAACATTAGGTTTATCCTTAGCAAAAACGGCTAAGGAAATAAAAAGCAGTATAAAAAGAAACTTATTTTTCACGAGAATAGATATTATATAAATACGTAATAACAACTCGGTATGGTTACTTGATTATCATTTGCAATATACAATCCCCTAGCCATCGCAAGGGGAAATTCTAATAGTAAATAATGGGGTTAAATTAAATAGTTTGTAGATTACTTTTTAAAAGTAACAATTAATGTGCTTTCATTGATCACACTCTTATTATCTCCACCAATAGGTTTGATAGCTGCAGTTAATTTATATTCTGAGCCAATATTAAGTTTCTTATCTAATTGTAGCTGAAACGATTTATTGGCATATCCTGCAAAGGCATTAAATGTAGTACTCATAACTTTTTTACCTTCCGCATCTTTTAAAGTAAATTGAATTGTTCGCTTATCGTTGGCTTTATAGCTCATAGGAATAGAAATAGTTTTTCCTTGTGTAAGCTGAAGCTCGGTAGATTCGAACATCACATCTTCGTAATAAAGGTGAATATCAGCTTCTGGAGCTGTTGGTTGATTTATTTCTTTATCCGCATTCACTAACTCATATCCTCTTACCCAATCGTATCGAACCACATTTTTTGTAGTATCTGCCAACTCCTCATCCGTAGGTAACGAAATCCATGGAAATGGATATGTTTCGCAAACCAAACGCATAAACATAGGCTGATCAAAAGGCTTATCACTGACTTTATTGTAGAACTTCTGATATTTTGGCTCACCATTATCGTAGTAATAACTAGCCCTGGTTTCATCGTGCCACCAACCGCCATACACATGAAAATCTGCGGAAGCGAGTTCTTTATCGTTAAACTTTACTTGCGAAGCTCTATGGTCATGCCTCTTTTTATCACAATCGGTATACCAATAGTGCGAGTTTGAATGCATGCCGTTGGCAAAATAACTTCCGTCGAAATCACCATTTCTACCAATACACTCCTGTATATCCCACTCTAAACCATACTTATCACAATCATTTGGCCCATCGAATCCTTTTCCTGAAGAAAACCAAAATGTAGTAGACATAGTAGTTGCTGCAGCTTTTGCTCTGCACTCGTAATAACCTAGAAATACGGACTTCTTAGAAACTACAGCTCCACCTTTTATATTGTATGTTAAATCCTTACCATAAGCATGAATCACGGTATCCTTATCCATCTTTTCGCCTCTAATCTGCAAATAACCATCGGCTACAGAAACCTGGGAAGGCAAAAACAAACCAGGAACTCTACCCTTCCAACTAGGATGATGATCAAGCCATTTTTCGGTATCTAAAGACGTACCATTAAATTCATCGGAAAAATCGGTATTCATCACCCATCTTTTACCCATGGGTGGTTTGGGAGGGTCTGCTTGTAAAGCATTCACAAAACTGATTAAGAGTGCTGCAAGAATATATTTTTTCATCATTATATTATATTAAACGTAATATGTATTCGCTAATTTATTGAACGGTAATTATTTCTTTATTTTTCTTTTTAGCCTCTTTAGCATAATAGTATTTGATACTTTCTCCTTCGCCAACCGCTATTTTGTATTTGCCTGGCAACTGTACTTTAGGTTGATAAGTGTTCATATTAGTACGTATGGAAGAAATCACCTCACTTGTATATGTATTGTACACCGTTACCACTTGCTCTTTTTTAGTCAATTTAAGCGTAGGCAGTTGGTAGCCATCTTTAATTGCAAAATTATCACTCTGCTTAAAAGTCACAGGCCAGCCTTCAAAAGGTTGCCCTCCGTTAAACATATCCACATTACGCTCCCAGCATTCGTAAGTAATTTCGCGTTTGGATTTATTAAATTTAATAATTCCATATCCAGCCGCTCTTCCATGCAATAAGTTTTCTTTTGGAGAATTATCTTCATGCGAAGGATTCATGACAGCATGAACTGTCATTTTATTGTGGAAAGCATCTTCATATTCGCCTGTATAGTCAGGCATACCTTTTACGTGGTTTTTACCCGGGTGATCGGGTTTCCACCAACGCATCCAATAATTAGCTGCAGCAGGAACTGCAAATGAATAACCTGCATTATTCCAGTCTTCAATTCCATGATGTACCACAGAACCTAGGTGCTGATCACCAGCAATCATACAAGCATAACTCTTTCGAATAACACTTAAGGCTCTATTTCTACCTGTTTGAGGCCATCCATTAGAATCTACGCTATAACGTTGTTTTTTATCAATAGTTGGTGAATGTGTAGCTACGTTAGCAAAGATGGTTTGCGATAGTACAGCTTTCATCTCGGCATCCTTCCAATCAGTAGTCCAATCTTCCAAAAAATCCAATTGTCGCTCCCCTAACAGAGTAGCTTCAGGAACATCCATCTCTAAAGTATTATTAAATCGTTTTTTCGGCAAAACACGTTTAGGACCTGACTTAAACTTGCGATCTTCAATAATGGCAAAACTGATTCCGCCCCAAGTATAGCCTGTATAATAAACACCAATACCTTGTTCTATAGGTGTTGGATCATAAGGATCGGGCAAATGACTTGTTTGTGCTCTTTCCACTTCTTGAATATACTCAACAGGCATATAATAACCGCCTTTATTTCCGTCACGAGTATCCGATTTTCGTCCACCATCTCCCCACAGGTTTCCTTGTCCTATATCATGATCATCAGGAATACAGATGGTAGGCGTATTTCTAATAATTTCGCCAAAAGCCTCTCCAAACTTAATCCAGTATTTATAATGCTCGCTATGATCATATACCTGATCGCCAGCAAAAAACAACACATCTGGTTTTAGCTGAGTTAGATTATCGATGATATCTTTTACAGGCTCCTGCCCTCCGTGACGATCGTAAATAGACCAGCACGAAAATGCAGCCATGCTAACTACATCTTTATTTTTAGGGTTTTGCTGAATAACTCCGTCGTAAAAAGCCTTATTGTGATAAGCCACACGATATTCATATTTCTTGGAATCATCCCAATCTTCAATTCTAAAATGTGCAGTATAACCAGGATATTTTATTCTCGATTCTTGAACCGACTCCCATTTCCCACTTTTTTTAATTTGAAGTTCTGCAGTAAAGGGATCGTAATTTTTAATTGGATAAAACTGAGCCGTTAGTTTCAGGGTGTTTTCATGAACCGTATATAAGGCAAAACAAATACGATCTTTTACATCCTGTTTTTTAGGCAATGCCAGTACATCTTTTTGCTGAGCAATTACCGAGCTCGACAATAAGCAAAAGGCAATAAAAAATAGCTTGAGTAGAATTTTCATGATAGTTTTTGATTTAATTTAAATGCCAATTTATATTATAACTATTAAACCATACAGTGCGTAAATAATCATTTAAGATTTGTACAGTTCTTGTATAGTATTAATAAATTTACATCAAATCCTTGTAAATCAAAACAACACTAGCAAATACACAAGGTGGACTCAGAACATATTCCTTAGATTCATCTCAAATTCTTTATTGCCTAATGTTCAATAATTTAATCTAAAAAAAGTAAAGTGATAGATACTTACTTCTTTACCCAGTTTAATTGATCCACACTCACCCCTCTATTGGGCCATTCTACACTGGATATATACCATTGTCCGTTTTCATCTTGAAATATTTCTGGTGCATGGCCATTTAAGGTAGAGATATGCTTTTCAAAATCGGTTCCAAAGTTTAACAAATCATCTGACTGCAAAACGTATGTTTTGTGCTGATACGCACCTACTATGTCCTTCTCATCCCAAACGCCATCCCACGAACACACAAAAAGGTAAAAAGTATTGTTATGAAATAATAAGGTGGGAGATTCTGGGTCGAAGGTTTTGGTTTTAAAAATGGTTTTCTCCTCACTCCAGTGAATCATATCTTTAGATTCTCTCATATTTACGCATCTGGTAGAGCAATATACAATGTAATAAGTACCATTGTGATATAATAAGTTAGGATCGCGAGCATCGCCAAACAGTTTTTCTTCATCTCCAACACCATCGCCTTCTGAAAATAAATTTCCTTTGACCTCCCATTGCATTAAGTCTTTTGATACCGCTAAACGGATGGGACTATGGCCATAAACCATTTGGTACAAACCATCTTTTTTAATAATATAAGGTGCATGGTTAGCCAGCACTTCGCCAGGTCTCTCGTGAGGAGGTAACACTTTGGCCAAGTCTTTATAATGATGTTTCGATAAGGACTCTTTAAAATTACTCACCGATGATACTGCGTGAAAGGAAGCATATTCTCCATCATGAATTCCTGCGCTTAAAGGCTCTGACTTCACCAATGGATGAGTGATACCAAACATATGCCATTTACCTTCTTCATCCTGGATAAATGTATGATCATTGGCCACCCATTCCTCATACCACACCCCTTCCTTTAGGTATTTAGTATCGGGACCAAAAAAACTGTCTCCAGCAGGTTTATATATCCAAACAAATTCGTTTGCCTGTTTGGGAATTAGCACTGTACTCTCTGGTTTTGTTTTGCATTGCACCAACATAAAACACAACACAAATAGTATTAATTGATTGATTTTCATCAGAAATATTTAAGGTTGATTAAAAATAAATTTTAAAAACAAAAGCAGCTTCACCCGGCTTATCTCCAAGCACCTCTATTTTAAGTCCTTCCCTATTTTGCTCCCATTCTATTTTATTATTACCACTTATAAAATCGATTGACTGAGGTACTCTAGATTCATAAACATTATCCTGAGCTAAAGATTTAAGGATAAAGACCCCATTTTCAGGATAATCAAGCACGGATGCATAAAGAATATCATCTTTTGTAGTATACCTGATATCTTTAGATGTAGAGGATTCATTATTGGCTTCGGAATGATGACCTTCTTCACTTTTTGTTGGGCCTTCTCCATATATTTTCCACGGACGCGTATTGTATATGGCTTCACCATTTATATTTAGCCATTTACCCATATTAAGCAGAACATCTGCTTGATCTTGTGGAATGATACCATCCGCTTTAGGTCCCACATTTAGTAACATGGTTCCGTTTTTACTCACAATATCAATTAAATCGTCAATGAGCTCATTGGCTGTTTTACTGTCCCAATTATTAATATGACACCAGGAATTTTTACCTACTGAAGTATCGGTTTGCCAAGTATCTTTTCTAATATCAGATAATTTCCCCCTTTCTATATCCAACACATTGGTTCCTTCAGGAAAAGATTCCATACCCATATTCTTACTCTGTAATACTACCTCATTACCTGTTTCCTCGCCCATGTTATAATAATAGGCTGCCAGTTTTTTATGATATTCATTAAACTCTGGTCTATCCCAGTAAAAATCGAACCATAAGATTTCAGGATTGTATTGATCAATAATGTCTGTGGTACGATTCCACCATAGTTGTAAGAATTCATTATTGACCTTTGCATACCTTGAATGTGCTGGCCCATAAAGATCAGAAAACTCTGGATTCCCTGTATCAAAGCGGTCTTCATGATTATAATAATCCCAATTAAAAGCAAAGTGAGAAGAAACCCCAAACCTTAAACCAGCACGTTCAGAAGCTTCTTTAATTTCTTTAATAATATCTGTTTTAGGCCCCATATCTTTTGCATTCCAACGTGTATATTTAGAAGCATACATGGCAAAACCATCATGATGCTCGGCCACAGGAACAACATATTTTGCTCCAGCCTTTTTAAACAGATTTAACCATGCATCAGCATCAAACTTTTCGGCTTTAAACATGGGGATAAAATCTTTATATCCGAATATGGATGGGTGACCGTAAGTACTTTCGTGATGTGTAAAGACTGGGTGCTTACCCACTTTTGATAATGTAGAATCCGTTTGGTGCCATAATATAGAATCTTGGTACATATGACGCGGATACCATTCGTTATCAAATGCCGGTACAGCATATGGCCCCCAATGAATAAAAATTCCAAATTTAGCATCTTGAAACCATGTTGGAATTTCGTATTGCTTTAACGATTCCCAATTGGCATCATATTTCTTTTTAGCTTCCTCTTTTTTTATTTGTGTGCAACTCACAAATAGCAAGAGCGATAAGGCAAAGTATAATATTGTTTTATTCATCTAATTAAATTTAACTTTTTTGGTCAGATGGAACACTCAGGTAAAATCTACTCATTCTACTTGGCACATATTTGAGCGCCTATATTACATGTAGGTTTCATAGGTTTACATATTTACTCAAGAGGATTTAAGTAATTAAATTTCTCAATATGTAGAAGTGTTTAATAATTCACTAGTCAATGCTTAAAAAGAAGCCAAACCAATATTTTGGTTTGGCTTCAACTTAATTAATAATTGTTTTAGAAAACGAAATTACTAATGCAAAATATTAATGTGGTAATGGTTCGCTTGGGTATTCGGTTAAAGAATTACCCGAATTACCTTGCTCTGTAAGACCAATAGGAATATAAATATGCTTACTCCAATCAACTCCAGGATAGATGGCACCCATTACACTTGGCGCTCTTCCACTTCGCACCAAATCGTACCATCTATCGCCTTCTCCTGCAAGCTCTACTCTTCGTTCGTACCAAAGCACATCCAAAACCGAGTTAAATCTTTCAGGATATTTTGTCAATAACTCGTCTACTCCATCATAAACATCAGCGCCTTTATAAACATGATTCTTACGAACCTCATTAATCAAGTCCTTCGCTGTTCCAACATCCGCCGTTCCTCTTAGTTTACACTCAGCTAGCATCAAGTAAACATCGGCCAAACGAATAACACGCTCGCTACCCGGACGGTTAAGGGCTAATCCTCCTACATAATCATATTCCTTCCATAAAGAGTATTTTCTTTGCGCATATCCAACAAAATCAACCTGATTATACTGATCAATTTGCCATATTACATGCTCTTCTTCCGGTCTACCTT
Organism: Labilibacter marinus; assembly: GCF_001659685.2. GTDB lineage: Bacteria > Bacteroidota > Bacteroidia > Bacteroidales > Marinilabiliaceae > Saccharicrinis > Saccharicrinis marinus. The sequence continues at coordinate 18,835 of NZ_LXYE02000009.1, read as the reverse complement.
CGTTATAATCCGTTACCAAATCATCATAAGTCCATGAAACAGCTGCTTTACGATCAACATCATCAGGTAAAAAAGCATCCATTAACTCATTTTGTGGAAGTAAGAATCCCCATCCACCATCAATAAACTCGTTGCCTGGATATCCACGCGGACCAGAAAACTGAGCCCAAAAGTTACCTTCAGTGGTTTGATCAACATTACTCCAGTTACTTTTTCCACCTTTAGTTGTACGCTGAATCTCAAAAATAGACTCTGAGTTGTTTTCTGCTTTAGGCGCAAATAATTCACTATAATCCGTTACAAGGCTATAGTTGTCGTTATCTACTACTTTTCGCAAATAAGTAGCCGCCTCGTCAAAGGTTTGTGCATTATCATTGTCCCAGTCTGCCTTATAAATTAATACTTTACCCAATAAAGCTTGCGCAGAAGCAATGGTTGCACGCCCCACATTAGCATCACCATGTTTGTCTTCTAACTTTTCAATAGCCTCTTTTAAATCGCTAATGATTAAAGCATTTACAGTAGCTCTATCTTCACGAACAAATTTATGATCTTCAGCAAAAATGGTTTCTGTAACAACTGGACAAGGACCATAAGTTCTTAATAAATCAAAATGATACCAAGCTCTTAAAAACTGCGCTTCAGCTTTATAAACCGCAGTAACTTCGCTTTCGTATGGCGAATTAATGACCAAATTAGTTCGGTAAATACCGGTATAGTTTTTAGACCAAATTTTATCAGAAGCTTCGTTTACTGAGTTATTGGTGAACGACTCGATAGCTTGCATATCCGGCTGATCACCTTCTCCACCGCCACCGGTTTTCATATTATCTGATCGTATTTCTCCAAATGGCACAAAGGAAGCTGGCATACCTCCCCATTGTAAGGGATCATATGCAGCTATTAAAGCGGCAAACATCTGCGCATCCGTTTGATAAAACTTATCTTCGGTAGAACGATTTACAGGATCAGTTTCTAGAAAAGAATCGGAACACGATGCCGCTAGAATCAAGACCACAAAAATGAATATATATTGTATTTGTTTCATTCGATTATATGTTACTTTTATTTGTAAAAATCCACTTAGTCATTCTGTCATTTCCTTTAAATAGTAAAGCTTAACAAATGACTCGTTTCATTTTCTATAAAAAATTATTCTTATCTGATTTGTTTCTTAGAATCCTACATTAACACCAAATCGGATTGTTCTGGCCTGTGGGTACATCGAATAATCTAAACCTGTGTTTAGGATGTTTCCTTCCATGGCTCCTACTTCAGGATCGAACATTGGGTACTTGGTAAATACAGCCACATTGTCGGCAGCAGTATAAATTCTAACCCTTGATAATTTAGCTGCATTTACCCATTTTTTAGGTAGTGTATATCCTAACTCGATGGTTCCTATTTTAAAGAATGAAGCGTCCTCTACATGAAATTCAGATGCTTTTCTAATATTATCATTAGAGTCTGCTAAACTTAAACGCGGCACACCATTGTTGTCACCTTGCTTTTGCCATCTATCCAACCAAAAAGTAGGCAAGTTAGAACGGCCATATGCTTCATCTCTATATTGTGCCATCCAAACATCAACATCGGCTTTTCCATGCATCATCATACTAAAATCAACACCTTTGTAGTTGGCACTTATATTCATACCATAAGTCCACTTAGGCCAAGGATTACCGATATCGGTTCTATCTTCAGGCGTAATATTTCCATCTAAGTTGGAGTCATGCCACATAAAATCACCTGGCTTTGCATTCGGGTAAGTTAACTCTCCTGCAGTATTGGTATAAGAGTTGATTTCTGTTTGTGTTTGGAAAATACCATCAATTTTATAGCCATAGAAATAACCAATTGGCTTACCTTCTTCCATTCTAGTTACATTGGTCGAAGTTTTCCATCTTCCACCTTCTTCATAACCATTATCGTTACCTACCTCAACCACTTCATTTTTAAGATATGAAGCATTGGCATTAACGGCAAAATCAACTTCGCCAACGTTAAAGTTATAACCAAGCTGGAATTCAAAACCTGAGTTTTTAATTTCTCCTGCATTATAAAAAGGAGCTTCATTACCTCTAACAGCTTCTACCGTTCGCTTAAACAACAGGTCCTTGGTTGTTTTGGTATAATAGTCCATGTTTACTCTTAGTTTACCTCCGTAAAAAGACATATCCGTACCAATATTTAACTGCTCACTAGTTTCCCATCTTACATCAGGATTAACCAGGTTAGTAGGAGAAGATCCTGCAATAACAGATCCATTACCTAAAGTATAAAACCTATCATTGGCAATGGTTGAGGTATACGAAAATGGGTCAATGGCTTCGTTACCATTTTGTCCCCAACTGAAACGCATTTTTAATAAATCAAAGTTGTTTACATTCCAGAATTCCTCATTAGAAATATTCCAACCCAAACTCATACCTGGGAAAACCCCATATTTGTTAGACGGACCAAAATTTGAACTTCCATCTCTACGTACTACTACCTCTGCCATATACTTTTCCTGATAGTTATAACTTAATCTACCAAAAACAGAAGCAATTGTGTGTACCGCATTGGCATCACCATAATTTGTAGCACCTTCAACACTACCCGAATTTAACCACCAAAAATTATCGTTACCATTCGCTTCAACAGGATATCCTACTCTGGAACCACCTAACCTTTCGTAAGTATTTTGAGAAGCCGAAGTACCTAATAAACCTGTTACATGATGATCTCCAAAATCTTTAGTGTAAGTTAAAGTATTCTCCCATTGCCACATGGCAGCACGATCGGAGTTTTGATTAACTCTATTTTCATCGGAGAAATTAGATGCATTATGGAAGTATATTGGCGTAAAACTTCTGCTACGTCCGTTATTAAAATTAACAGCAAAATCAGTTCTAAAAACAAAATCCTTCAGGAAATTGATTTTAGCGTAGGTATTACCATAAAATCTTTCGGTACGATTAAAACCATTGGAACTCACTTCCATAAACGACATTGGGTTCCACATTCTACCAAAAGGAACTGTAGTAACACCAAATCCCATTTCATCGGCAGGTGCTAAACCATCACCATATACTGGTGTTGTAGGATCCATCAATAAACCGTAATACACCGCATTGTATCCATTAGTACCTGTAGAGATACCACTTTTATCAATATGCGTAAAGTTCATGTTGGCTCCTACCGTAATAAACTCATTTACATCCATTGATGCATTCATCCTGGCATTATAACGCGTAAAAAATGATTTACCCTGTTCGCTTCCGATAATACCTTCTTGATCGCGATAACCTAAGGACAAAAGCACACTACCTTTTTCGCTACCCATTGTAGCCGTTACATTATGTTCCTGAACGGGTGCATTTGAGGTAATAGCATCTAACCAATTTGTATCAATACCATTATTGGCAGTTGGCATTGAACCTGGATATTCAGCTCCGTCATTGGCGTAAAACTCTTTCATTAAAGTAAGATATTCATCTGTGTTTAATAAATCTGGCTGATTAAAAGCAGACTGAACACCATAGAATCCATCATAACTTAAAGTAGTTTCTCCTTTTTTACCTTTTTTGGTAGTAATTAAAATTACTCCATTGGCGGCTCTTGCTCCATAAATAGCAGCAGATGTTGCATCCTTAAGCACCTCTAATGATTCAATATCATTTGGGTTTACAGAATTCATATCATTCATTGGTAATCCATCAATCACATAAAGTGGATTTGAATTTCCGTTGGTTCCAACTCCCCTAATGGTAACCTTAGGGCTTGAACCCGGTTGACCTGAAGCTTGTGAAACCACGACCCCAGCAGCGCGACCTTGAAAAGCCTGATTAATATCCGCAGGTCTGGATTGTAATAGCTCTTTGGAATTCAAGCTACTAATAGAACCGGTAACTACACTACGTTTTTTGTAACCATAACCAACAGCTACCACCTCGTCGAGACCAATGGTACTAGGCATTAATTTAACATCTAATGTAGTTTGACCAGTTAAAGCAATTTCCTGCGATTCGTAGCCAATAAAAGTAAAAATAAGTGTTGCATCAGAAGGAACAGCAATCTGATACTCTCCGCTAATCTGAGTTATAGTGCCATTGCTGGTTCCTTTTTCCACAATATTGGCACCTGGTATAGGCTCTCCATAATTGTCTACAACCGTACCTTTAATCGTTACATTTTGTGCCGTAGCAACAAGCGTAAACGATAAAAAAGCCATCATTGTAATGAGTAACTTTTTGTAGAAATTTTCTCTTTTTCTTTTCATGAAATTTAAATTTTAATTAAGTCAGGCTAAAATTAATGGCCCGATGAATTCATGAAGGGTTGCATTTTTTAAGAAAGTTCGGAAATTGAGAAATATACTTGTAATAACTAGCAGGTTAAAATTTACCCCCCATAGCTTAAGCAGTAAAAAGCGCGCTATTGATGGGTGCTAAAACTTTAGTAACTACAGGGTCATTTAAATTAAAAAAGGAGTTATGCACCATGACACAACTCCCTTAAATTCTATTAATAATTCTTACCTACATTAAGGAACAGGTGATGATTTTGAATATTCAGAAGGATTTACATGAAACATATTTTTAAAGCATTTTCTAAAATATTTTAAATCAGAAAATCCAACCTCATACGTTACATCTGCCACGGTATACCTTCCAGTTTTAAGTAATTGACTGGCTCGTTTTAAACGAATACTTCTGATAAACCCGTTGGCTGTTTGTCCTGTTAATGACTTTAATTTTTTATTGATATTGATTTGAGGCATACCATATACTTCTGCCATTTCTTCTACCGTAAAAGCAGTATTTGAAATATTTTCTTCTATTATCTGTAATAATTTTTCTAAAAAACGCTGGTCAGCCTCAGTTGTAGTTACTTCTGATGGAATAATTTCAATGGCCTGAGAAGCTTTTTCTTTTAACCCTACCTTATTTTTTAATACCGCCGCCACCTGAGCCTCTAATATAGGCCAATCAAAAGGCTTAGTTACGTATGCATCGGCACCTAACTCATACCCTTTTACAGAATCTTCTAAGGTTGTTTTTGCGGTTAGTAAAATTACAGGAATGTGACTAATACGTTCATTTGATTTTATATCTGCACATAATTCAAAACCGTCTTTTAAGGGCATAGCCACATCACTAATAACTAAATCAACATCTTTATTCATTAGCACTGTCATTGCCTCCACACCATTCTCGGCGCGATATACATGGTAATAATCGATAAATGAGTCAGATAAAAACTTTAATAATTCCTGGTTATCCTCTACAACCAAGAGCGAATATTCTCGTGAGGTCTTATCCTTTTTTACTTCATCATCATCATCTTTTATAAATGGGACTTCTTCAACTGAATTATGGTTCATTGTTTTATTCACATCAGAAACTACATTCTTTTGCAATTGAGATGATTGATAATGACGTTTTCCCTTTTTAAGAATTAACTCAAAACAAGATCCGACGCCTTCAATACTTTCAAACTGAATTCTACCTTTATGTAATTCAGCTAAACCTTTTGAATAAGATAAACCAATACCCGTTCCTCCATATATAGATTGACTTCCTTTAGCTCCTTGGTAAAAACGCTCAAAGATATTAGCCTGCATCGCTTTAGGAATTCCAACACCATTATCCTTTACCTGAATGGCAATATCATCATCATTCAGTTTTACCAATAACTCCACCTTTCCTTTTTCTTTGGTAAATTTAATGGCGTTAGATAAAAGGTTGTAAATAATCTTTTCTATTTTATCTTCATCAATCCATAACTCTATTGAATCATTGGGTATGTTTAATTGAAAAGTAATATTTTTGTTAATGGCACTCGCTTTAAATGATGCAAATATCTCCTGTAAAAAAGGAACGATGTTACACTTGCTAACAAACAGTTCCATCTTATCCTGCTCCATTTTTCTAAAATCCATTAATTGATTGATCAACCTCAGCATGATAGATGAATTTCGCTCGATACTCAAACACTTTTCCTTGGCATCTTCTGGTAAATTATACTTACTCACATTTAATTTTTGAACCGATCCTATTATTAAAGCTAAAGGGGTTCTAAACTCGTGAGATATATTTGTGAAAAAACGGAACTTCATTTGTGTAAGCTCCTCCAGTTTTTCCTTTTCGAAATGTTCCATCAATAGTTGGTTTTTATAACCACTACGGATAAAAGAAAAGCGCCTAAAAAACCATAATAAAGCCACAATAACAATTAAATATAAAAACAAAGTTATATTAGAAAGCCACCAAGGTGCAACCACAATTATTTCTATTTTTCGTGGTTGTATAGACCAAACTCCATCATTATTAGATGCCAATATTTTAAACACATACTTACCTGGTTTTAAACTGGTATACTTGGCAAAGCGTTCGTTAGAACCTTTTGTAATCCACGATTTATCAAAACCTTCGAGCATATATTTATACTTATTTTTAAGCGGTGCAGAAAAATGTAATGCAGAAAAGTAAATGGCAAAGCTATTTTCAGAATACTTTAATTCAATGGATTCCGTTTCGTTAATCACTTTATCCAGTATCACTCTTTTATTTACCTCTTGCCCAGCCTTAATAGCACTATTGAGCACTTGCAGTTCGGTAAATGCAACTTGCGGAGGTGTTTTGTCGATTATAATCTGTTCAGGATAAAAAGAGTTAAAACCATTTACACCTCCAAAAATCATCATGCCATCTTTTAACTTGCAACATGCCAACTCACTAAATTCGTTATCCTGCAAACCATCACTCATATCAAAATTCATAATATGATGTGTCTTTGGATTAAATTGAGTTATACCCATATTTGACGAAACCCATAAACTACCATTGTTATCCTCTAAAATTCCTTTAATTACATTGTTAGGAAAACCTTCCTGAGTTGTATATCGAGTAAATGTAATGGAGTCAGGATTAGAGTGATAATTCACTTTATTTAATCCACCTCCCATGGTTCCAACCCAAACATCTCCTTCGGAGGACTCAAATAAAGGAAGAATATAATCATTACTTAGTGAGGTTTTGTCATCAGCAACATTTTTAAAAACCTTAAAAACAGGATGTTTCTTTTGCACTTCTTCCGCAGTAAGTAAATTAAGACCTGCATCGGTTCCAATCCAAATATTACCGTAGCTATCTTCTAATAAACTCCTTATTATATTCGAAGATAAATGTCCTTTTCCGAATTTATATTTGTGGTTAACTATACTGTATTCACTCTTATTTAATTCAAACTTAAACAAGCCTTGCGTTCCGTAGGTACCCAACCATATATTTCCTTTAGTATCCTTTAGCATGCTAAATATGGAGGCATGCACACTTTTTATAGAGTCGGATAAATCTTGGCTTGCCAATTGGCCATCCGTAGTGAAACGTTCTAGTACCTGAGGAAAACCAGCACCTGTCCAAACCTCACTCTCTCCTTTCGAGTTTTTAGTTTCTAAAATGGTATAAAATCTATTTTCTGTTTTAGGATCAGTACTGGCATAATTCTTAAAGCCACTGGTAAAATTCCTATTCTCCGAAACATCCAAAAAATCAACACCTCCACCTTCTGTACCTATCCAAATATTACTATTACTATCTTCAAATACTGCCCTAATCTTATTACTAGCAATACTTCCGCTACGTTCTGTTTTATTATAGTGGTTTATCTTTTTTCTGTTAGGATTATATTTATTTAAGCCTCCACCATTTGTACCTATCCATATAATACCTGATGAATCCTCATATATACTCATCACCAAATTGCTATTTAAATCTGTTTTAGAGGAGCCTTGAGAAACCTTTGTTTTGAGATTAAAGCTTTGGGTGGACTTATTATATTCATATATCATCAATTGAAGCTTAGCTGAAGTATATAAGTTATTCTGGCTATCTATACACACATCGGTGGTGGGATAATCATTTAATTCAACAAGCTTATTTTCTGTTGCATAGATATCTTTCTCTCCCAAAAAAAATAATCCATCGCCAGATCCAATTATAAATCCATTAGGAACAGCTTGAACGCTACGAACATTCATCTTTTCGCAACCTTTAATCATGGAGCTCTTGATTCTATTACCTACATATTCGCAAATAACCAAGCCTGAGTAAAAACCTAACCATTTTCTACCTTGCTGATCTTCTCCTACAAAATTACATCCCTTAGAAACTATAGGCGTACGTGCAATACTTATTAAATTGGTGGTTTCAAAAGCTCCATTTTCTTCTTTAACAATGGTAATTCCTTTTTCAGTTGCCACCCAAATACTACCATCGCTCATGCATTCTAAATCTAACACACGATTATCAGCCAATAATATTGGATTTTCTGAGGTGTTCCTGATCTGAGTAAATTGTTCTGTTTCGAGGTTAAAAACGCATACTCCTTCATTAGAGGTAGCTACCCAAATTCGCCCTTTGGTATCTTGACTAACTTTATAAATTAAGTTACTTGAAAGTCCCTCTCCTTTTTTATTCGCTTCATCAATTCTGAAAGTACGAAAAACATAACCATCATATCGGTTGAGCCCATCATTAGTACCTATCCATAAAAAGCCATTATTATCTTGATAAATACAATTTACATCATTTTGGGAGAGTCCTTGTTGGGATGTTATTTTCTCAAAAATATATTCTTGAGAAAATGATATTTTTAATACAAAGAACAGAAATATGAGGAGGGTTATTTTTTTCATTCGATTCACTTTTCATTGCTGGTTTATTCCAATTTTGCACAGTTAACACTTACAAAAATCAGAATAACCTTGGCTTAGGCTAATATTTTATTGATGATAAAAAAAGGGTAACACAAATATATCATTTGTATTACCCTATAAAAATTTCAGTTTATACTTTATACTAGTCTTGAATTTCCGCCCCCTTGTTTCGTGAATAAATGTCCCCCATAGAAGACTGACTTTTTCAGCCTCCAGTAGCATTATTCTTTCATTCTTCGTTTATTATTCATCCAATTATCTTGTTGCTTAATGGCATTTACCATGGAAGGATGATAACTTGGCCATGGGTAATTTCTAGAAGCTTTCTCTATTCTTTCTTTGCTAAAAAGTTCAGTGGTTGGAATAGTATATGCTTCTATTTGCTTTAGAAAGTTAGCGCGTATTTCTTTTGTTTTTTTATCCTCTGGCATTTTTATATAATCCAGAATATTTCCATCACTGGCACATTTCCATATTCCACCACTACCATCCATCATATACTCTTTTGAACGAACTGTTCTTTCCATATCCAGGTAACTGAAAATATATTCTTTTCCGACGTGTTTCTTGCCTTTTAAAAGTGGTTCAAAACTTAATCCATCCAATGCATTATCCTTTACTTCACTTATTCCTGCCAAATCTAAGATGGTTGGATACATATCAGAAAAATCTATCAGAACATCTGATGTACCATGTTTCTTAAGCGGACCACCTGCTACTACCAAAGGAACGCGAACACCTAGTTCAGAACAACTACCTTTGCCGTTCGCCAACGTAGCATTGTCCGCGGTAAAAAAGATAATGGTATTTTCATAAAGTCCTTGCTCCTTTACAGTATGGATTAATTCATCCATATAAAACTCTAAACGATCAACCAAACTATTGAAACCTGGTTTCGATTTTTTATTGGCATCATTATTAGCAGGAGTAGGTAACCATGGATCGTGCGGCAATACCATTGGATAATATAAAAAGAAAGGTTTGTCTCTATCCTTTTTAATAAATTCAAGTGCGAACTGCTGGTTTAAATCAGGTGCATAGGTATCTTTATTGCTTGGTAATAATTGACCATTCTGATAAACTGCTCCATGCCAATATAGTGCAGGATATAATTGTTTGTTTTTACCAATAACAGCCGTATCTAAAAATGTATCGGCGGCTTTTTTCCACGAAAACCAACGTCCATCCCAAACCACATCCTTTTTATAAGGTTTCATATATCCACCAAGTAAGGAATATTCATCCCATCCAGAATGCTCTTCTTCGGCATAACCAGGAATATGCCATTTACCGGAAATAGCTGTTTCGTAACCATTCTCCTGCAACTTCTTTGAAATGGGAATATGTTGTTTGGCAAAGTTATCATCGTGCTTATTTAATTTATTTCCAAACACTCCTGTTTTACATCCATACTTACCCGACATTAACAAAGCCCGTGTTGGCATGCATAAAGGTGTAGCCCAGCAGGTGGTAAAACGCAATCCCTCCTTGGCCAAACCATCAATAACTGGCGTTCGATTTCCTGCAGGATGCTTACTAGTAGCATAACTCGAAAATTCCACAGCGCTACAGTCGTCCACCATGACAAAGATAATATTGGGCTGCTTGGACTTACCTTTTGCCATTAGCTGCGAAAAGGCACTTAAGCATAAGGCAAACGCTAAACAGAGAACAATTTTGTTTTTTTTCATAATAGATAGATACTTACATTCTTGATTTTAATCCTTACTCAATGACAATAGAAATACAGCAATTAAAAAATATATTATTTTATTCATCTTAGATAAAGTTTAATTAGTTAACTCTATTCAGCTGATAAGTATGTTGAATAGGAATATTCTCACTATAAATTTTAGTTCGTAAGTCTTCCAAATCGCTCCACAACTCTTTTTCTTGTGGTTTAAATTCATAGTAAGTATTACAAACATTAACACCACTCTGATACCATGGCTTTCCTTTACTTTTCTCCACTAAGGCATCTAAGTAAATCTTCTTATCCACCATATTATCTGCTCCTTTATATTCCTTTAGCTTTTTATGATCCACATTAGCAATCGCTCTCAGTTTAGCTTGAATATCGTGATATTGCAAACACAAGTCAAATATATTTAGTGCTTGTATATTCTGTGGCGTTTCTGAAATCAATGCTAAATTGATTCCCTTTTTTAGCGTTTTACTGCTTAAGGTATCCACCACTTGGTCATCAATCTGTAAAGTGTACCCACCTTTCTTTATTCCCTTAATACGTAATAATTCTTGGTTATACTCTTTATCCAAAGGAACCATTAATTTCCCTTCTTTATAATCTTGATTTACAACAAAAGGTAAAGCATTAGCCTTGATTTTGAACTGAATATTTTCATCATTATTAGAAAAGCTCACCTTACATTGCGTTGCTTTTAAAACACTCTTTTTCTTTACATTGATAGAAACTTCATAAATCTCATTTGCTTGGTAAAGCGTACTAATAATTTTGTAGGCCATAGCGTAATGTCCTGTTTCTTGAGGATGCACTCTATCCGCCCCTACAATTGTAAATGCAGAATCTTTAGCTTGTTCCCTTTTATTGATGGCTAACATAAATGGGGTGAAATCAACTACTGGGGCATTATGTTTTTGAGCGAGCCCTCGAATATGTGCAGCACATTTAACTAGTGCATCGTTTTTACCAAACTGATTAGCTTGATTAATCTTTGCCGTTTGATCGTAAATAGTAGGTGTCATAAAAATGGGTTTGATACCATTTGAAACAATCATATCGGCCAACTTATTGGTTTGCTTTATATAGGTTTCTAAAGCTTCATCTCGCTTAAGCTCTAATGTGGAGTCAATCTTAATTCCTGGAGCAAATAAATGCGACCACATATCGTTCATGCCTGTCATTAAAAAAGCATAATCAGGCTGATGAATTAAAACATCCTTTTCAAAACGACCAATCATATGAGAAGCATTATCACCACCAATACCACAACTGATAAACCTTACCTTATTACCTGGAAAACGGGTAGCGTAATAAGATTGTAATAACATATGATATCTTCCGTCCTGCGTAATGCTGTTACCCACAAAACAAACCGTTTGTCCATCCTTAAAGTAAGGCGGCTTTTGTGCGTTACTAGATATTGTTGTAACAAGCAAAAATAGGGCAACAAGGATTTTCATAGACTTCATAAGATTCAGGAATAATTAACGAGATAGGTATCTATCCGGACTGAGCACAAAGTTCATTTCATACTCAATCCAGACAGAAATATAAGGAATAGACTTTATTATACTTTTATAAATTTAAGCGATTTAATACCATAGTTAGTAATCACCTTTACTAGATAAGTTGCAGGGGACAAGTCAGAGATATCAATCACAGAATCTGCCTCAAGCACATTGCCTGATTTTAGCAGACTACCCGATATCGTATAAATTTCATAATCAGATGGAGAAATTAAACCATCTAATACAACTACATTGCTTGAAGGGTTTGGGCTTAGCCTAATTTTATTTAATGCTTCCTGATTCACAACAGCACTATCCTTGTCCTTTACTTTAATACTGTACGATTCGCTATCGACTATGGTGTTATCGTTTTTGTTATACATAGAAACCTCTATGGTATAATCGCCCCATTGTGTAACGCCCGTTAAACCTAACTCTGTATGAGCATATCCCGCATACGAATCCTTTTCAGCACTGGCTACTACAGCTCCTGCACCATCTTTTAATTCAAGCACTATTTTTTTATCAGAATTAGCCTTGTAGTTAAACTTAAAATTTAGCTCACTTAAATCAAGTTCAGCAGGCTTCTCTGTAAATAAAATCTCTTCTGTAAAAATATCAGTGGTGTTATCATCGCTTTGCTCAACAGGAACATAAGAATAAGTTCGTACCCACTCGTAAAAAGTAGTTCGCTCTTCCCATGTACCAGTCATACCTCCATCTGCTGGCGGCGGGCTCCAATTATAAGTTTCGCAAACCAATTTAATGTACATGTCAATATCAAAATCGGCTGCTGGCTTAATGGTATATTTATACTCACCATCTAAATAAAAAAGTATTTCTGTAGGACTCTTCCACCACACGCCATAATTAAAATAATTATCGTAGACTTTGCCGTTTGTTTCTGCATGGTTACCTACAGACCCCGCAGGAATATGTGTGCAGCTTTCTGGAATCCCTCGACTGTGCGTGTTAGAACCCATCTGCGTTGTTTTAGCATGCGTTGAAGGATACCCAATACATTCCTGTACATCTAACTCGGTAGTTCGTCGTTGACAATCGGCACTTTCATTGGAATAATTAATTAGCCAAAATGTAGACGACATAAAGGTTTTGTTGGCTTTCATTCTACACTCAATAAAACTACCTAGCTTTACTTTGTTAATTGATCGAACATGAGAGCCTTGATGTGTCCATGTTTTACCATTGACCACTTTAGGCTCATCGAATATATCTGTGGTCATTCTAAGATTTCCTTCATCAACGGTAACAGCCTCTGCCATAAACAAACCCGGTTCACGACCAATCCATCTGGAATCGGTATTCATCCACAACGAAGTGTTTATAGAAGAGCCATCAAACTCGTCAGATAAGTTATTTTCTAATACCCATCGATACCCTAGTTCGGGCAATGCTGGCTGGGCAAAAATATGTATTCCTGTTAACAGGAGAATTATTGTAAATATGTTTTTCATATGCTTATGTTTTATCTTTCTGTCCTCGCATGCAATTTTCCAAAAGAAACTACATGCTCATTTCACGAATATGAATTAAATGCTGATTTAGCTTTGGTAATATAGAATTTCTCCCCCTTAAAAAAGGAGGAGAAATAAGTAGTTATTTAAGGTATAAAATCACCGATTGAGGTTGAAGTCCCTCTGCTTTTGCAGTTACTTTAACCATTCCTGCAGATTGATTAGCTTGTATGATAGCCAAACATCTACCTTGACTTGTAGTTACTTTGTGACTTTGATAATCTTGCGTGCTCTTGTTCGATCCGTTATCCACACCTAGTAAACGAACATCACCTTCCACCTCAAAAACAACTTCATTGTCTTTAGTGATGATCGGTGTTCCATCTTTATCTACCATTTGTACCACTAAATGCGCTACATCGTAAGCATCCGCATTAAGCGATGTTTTATCGGTAGTAAATGATAGTTTAGCCGGAGCTGTAGCTGTTTTTATTTCAGCACTCACCTTAGCTCCATCAAAACCAGCTTTAGCCGTTAGTGTACCAGCAGTGTATGGCACAGCCCAACGAAAAATACGATCGGGACATTGCGATATACTTCTTGAACCCAAGGAAACACCGTCTAAGAAAAGCTCTACCACAGGTAGGTTTGAAGTAACCTCCACCATAATCAATTCACCCTCTGTATAATTCCAATGGAAATTAGAATTTCTCCACTTATATGCTTTATCACTTTTAGCCACAGGCTTTCCACTCAGTTCGTCTATCTTAAAGTTAGAACCTTCCACAGGAAATGTCCCCATAGAGATGTGCGGTTTGTTAACCCAAATACCTTTGAAGTAATTCCATTTTTGCTTTTTGAACCCAGCAAAATCCAACATATCACCATCCCAACCTTTCTGCGGCCATTTTTGGTTCGACTCACCTAGATAATCTATACCTGTCCACATATACATACTAAACACCATTGGCTTTTCAATGATTGATAACCATTCTTCTAACAAACCAGTGTTTTCTGAACCTGTAAACAACATATCAGGATAATACTTTTTACACCAATCGTATTGCGCTATTTGGTAACTAAAGCCAACCACATCAAGGGCGCCTGCATAACCAGATGCACAGCTAGCCACAGGAATAATCAAGTTAGATGTAACTACACGGGTTGTATCCATCTCTTTTACCCATTTAGCAAGGCGCTCAGCCGTTTCTGCCAATTTGTACTTTCTATCAGGTAGGTTATTGTAACGTTCCTGCATTTCCTCTGCCGTTAGGTGTGGAATCTTATTCCAATAACCACCTTTTGATTCCGGATCCCACAATCCACTTACATGTTTGTAATGCTCGTAGGTCCATTCTATCTCATTACCAATACTCCACTGAAATACCGAAGGGTGATTTCTATCTCTAAGTATGGTTCTTTTTAAATCGCTCTCTCCCCACTCCTGAAAATGCTCTGTATAACCGCGGGTAATATACTTTACGGAACGTTCATTCAGATTAAACTGCTTATCCTTTGGGTTATCCATCTCATCAAAAATCTCGTTTTGAACCAATAAGCCCATCTCATCACATAGATCCAGAAATTCCTCTGAAAACGGATTGTGCGAAGTACGAATGGCATTACAACCTGCTGCTTTTAACTCAGCTAAACGACGACGCCAAACACCTTTAGGAACAGCGGCTCCAACCAAACCTCCATCATGGTGCAAACACACTCCTTTTACGTAAGTTGACTTTCCATTTAAAAAGAAACCATGGTCTTTATCGAAACGAAGACTTCGAATACCAAATGGCGTAGTGTAAGTATCGATGGCTTTTCCGTTAACTAAAACCGTAGAAACCGCCTTGTACATATTTGGATTTTCGCAATCCCATAATTGAGGATCTGCTACTGGTATGGCTTGATTAATAACGATTTCTTTTCCTCCAGAAATCTTCATTTCTTCTTTAGCTGTCGCGATAACACTACCCGCAGCATCAATCACTTGCGTTGAAAGCACAAACTTGGCTCCCTTTTTATTGGTATTTACTACTTTAGTTTCCACATTAACCGCAGCTTCTTCGGCAGAAACTTGTGGTGTGGTTACAAAAGTCCCCCAAATAGGAATATGCAACTTATCTACCGTCACCAACTTTACATGACGATAAATTCCACTTCCTGTGTACCAACGACTATCGGCATAACGCGAGTGATCAACATGAACCGTGATGATATTATCCTCTCCATTGGTTTTTAAATGTGGTGTTAGGTCGAAATACGCAGGAGAATAACCGTAAGGATTCTCTCCTAACTTTTCACCATTTAACCAGAATGTAGCATTGTTGTATACCCCGTCAAACAGCACAAAGGTGTTTTTAGCAGATGGGCTGGCTGGCGTTTTAAAGTGTTTTTGATAGATACCGACACCACCAGCTAAATATCCTGTACAACCTTCCATCTTTTCGTCGAAAGAAAATTCTATACTCCAATCATGTGGCAAGCGAACATCTCTCCATTCCTTATCATCAACTGGTATTTGCTTTGGGATTTCGGTTCCTTCAACCAAGGAAAACTTCCAATTAAAATTAAAATCTTTTATACGCTGTTGCGCATTGGCATGCCAAGTATTGAACATGATAGCAGATAGTGCTATTAAAACCAGTGTCCTCTTCATTGTATTACTTTTAAGTGATTTTTTTTAGATTTTTAATTGTAGCAAGGCACTTAACCCATGCCATCATCTAAAATTAATTAAAAGAAATAGCGACACTTTTTTTTCTTCTACTAAAAAACTATACAAGCTACATATTTAGTATACAATATAGTGCCTGTTATCTACACTGTAGGATACAAAATTTGAAGAAAGGGTAGAAAAAAATATTTTAAAGGGGGTATTTACAAGAATTATGTCAATGATGAATAATTAACATGAAAAGTCTTTCTAACTTTTAGTAATTAAGACTTTGATATTTGAAAAAGATAGGTGCACATAGAATCCTATAAACTACACTTGCCAAATCAATGAATAATTTACTACGACTAAAGCTAATAGAATATTTACCTTATTGATTATCATCATAAAAAAAACACAGCCCTCCACACTACTGCTCCACTTTTATAAGCTTTTGGGTATCATAGCCTCTCTTTTTTAAACGCAGCAGTAATTCGCTATAAACTTCATCTTTAATTTGTGGAGTGCGAGATAATATCCACAAATATTTATCGGAACTACTACCAATAATTGCCCATTGGTAATCATCATCTAGCTCCATCACAAAATAATCTCCATAAAAAAACAGAAAGAAACTCACCTTAAGTTTAGAAGGAAAGTCGGGGTTCGGAATTTTGGCTTTGCCTATGGCAACTGATTCTTTTCCTTGCAAGGTACCTTCAAAGCCTGCATTAACTACTTTTATTTTTCCATCCTCACGCATGGAGTAAGTAGCCGTTACACCAACTAATCCTCTCTCAAAGGAATGATCAAAGCGTGCAATTTCATACCATTTGCCCAAGTATCTATCTAAATCCAGTGTATCCACAACACTATTATCGATGGGCTTACCTTTGGCTTTACAGCTACTAAAAACTAAAAACATCAGGCTTATTGCTATTACAATTCTATACATACCTAATTATTTTTCAATGCTTCAACAAAAACACTTAGCTGCTCATTAAAGGCACTCTTTAAAGCTTCATCCGTAATACCCTTATCTGCAGAAAAATTCTGATTAAACGATGGTAAAGAGAAGGTAGCAATAGTATTCTTATGTGAATGTTTATAACGAGAGTGTGCTAATTCTAGCACGCCTTGTGCTCCTCTTTCTCCGGGCGATGTAGCTAGTAGAAACAATGGTTTACTTTCCCACACATCACGTCCTAAACGAGAAACCCAATCGTAAATATTTTTAAAAGCAGCCGAATAGGCACCATTATGTTCTGCAAAGGAAATGATGATACCATCTGCTTCTTTAATGGCTGCTTTAAACTTAACTGCTAAACTATGTATACCTGATTTTTCTTCACGATCCACGCTAAAAATGGGCATTTCAAAATCGTTTAAATCAAGTAGCTCGTAAGACGCTTCAGATACTTGCTTCGCCGTATATTCTGTTAATATTTTATTGATGGATTGTTTACTATTACTGGCTCCAAATGCTAATATTTTCTTCATGATATAATGTTTTCAATGTGTTTATGATGAAACCATATATCCCTGATTTTGTTCAAGAAAATAAGCTTAATCATAAAACAAACCGACACTTTTATTAGCCAACAAAACAGTATAACGCAAAAAAGACCGTATGCCAAGAAACTTACATTTCTCTCATACGGTCTTTATATTCAGTTTTATTCAGAATTATCTATTCCGCCTTTTTGCTGGTTTAGCTGCAGGCTTAGCCGCTGGCATAGTTGCTGGTCTGGCTGCTGGTGCAGTTGCCGGCCTAGTGGCTGGTTTCGCGGCAGGCTGTGTTGATGGTTTAGTAGCAGGCCTGGTAGTTGGTTTGTTAGCCGGTTTTGTTGATGGTTTGCTAGCTGGTTTGCTAGCTGGTTTGGCACTAGGCTTAACATCTTTATTAGCAGGTCGCGTTGCCTTATTACTTTGCTTATACTTACCTTGACTTTTATTATTATTAAAAGTATTGGATGTATTTCTTGTTCTGTTATAATTATTATACGTGTTATTGTTATTTATTACAATAGTATTATTTCCTCCACGATGACCTCCGTGGTAGCGATTATGATGGTAACGATTGCGTCCAAAATAAATATTAATAGAAATAACGGGGTACGGGTGATAGTAAGGTGGATAATACCCATAATAATACGGCGGATAATAAGGCACATAAACCGGTGAATATACGTATTGAACAATAGGCTCTTGCTCTACTATAACTACTGTAGCTGGCTCACTTTTAACCACAATAGTATCAGCTCCAGAATAAGCAGGATTAGCAGTAACGGAAGGAGCTTCTGCTTTAGGCTCGATTACGTAATCTTTACCATACAAATCCTTATCTCCTACCATTTGAATGGATACCTTATCTTCCTTATCCTTTGAAACCAAAATTACAGCTACATCTTGCGTTTCTTTTTCCGAAATATCTACCTGTAAAACAAACGCAAAATCGTCTTTATCTTGTTGCGTTTCTACTTTTATAAAGTCAACTTCATCATCCAAGTCTAAATCTAGGTTGTTAATCCCTGTTTCTTCCTTGTTTAAATCAGCTTCGAACTCCTCAATGGTTTTAGATTTTTGAAATAAATCCAATACCGCATATAAATCTAAGTTATCTCCTGGTAAGTTTAACAATTCACTTTCTTCTTCGTTACCTGCATAAATTGCAGAAAACGAAACAAAAAAAGCCATCATTAATAATGTAATTCTCAATTTCATGGTTAGTTGTTTTGTTTAAGTTGTTTATTTATTAATTCAAGTAAATTTGTAATTGATTTCAAATCAATG
>NZ_LXYE02000081.1 GCF_001659685.2 Labilibacter marinus | reverse complement strand
AACGTTTAGCTATGGTCTAGTACGGATTTTAATGCAATTTCGTGTCAGTTTACTCATGAGCCAAGCGTTTGTTTTGACACCAAATTTAACAAAATAATTGACACCGTCAAGACAACGTCTTGGCGGCGATACCAAACAGAAGAGAGGCTCAAATACCGCACGAAACCCGTATTAGCTATAGCTGTTGTTAGCCCTTGTTGTTCTTTATTCAGCTCCGTTTTGTTTTATTTTCATAATAATCCATTCTCCATTCTTTTTATACACTTCTGCAATCCAAAAAGTATATTGTATCCTATAACTTACATATGCATAATTTCTTTTCTGCGTGAATTGTATTACGCTAATTTCTGGATGTGTTTCTAAATGCCAGTAGCCGCCCCAATGTCCATATTTTATTTTTGCAAGCTTATAAATGAAATTAAATCTTTTCTCCGTTTCTTGTCTTGGTAATGCTGGATTCATTAAATTTCCTTCTCCAACTGGATAGTCCTGAAAATCAAGAAATCGATTAATTGCGGAATCAATCTCAGGTGTTAAGTAAAAATATTTTTTATTGTTTTTGAATTTTAGCTTTGGTTTAAAATTCCATATCGCAGGCATACTATCATACCATATTTCTCTTTTTACACCATCCTCTAAAAAATATTTAACTTTCGATTGAATTATATAGTAATCCGTATTTTTATAATGCTTCGGATTAAATATAGAGTCACTTAAAAAGTCAAGCTTATTTGGTTTATAGACTAAGTGAAATATATTATAAATATCCTTTTCTATTTGAGATTTGATTAAACTTGTGTCAATTGGTTTCTGTTTTTCGCAAAATCCCAAGAATAAGTCTTCTAATGCTTTAAAGTTTGTGTCTGAATATGCTTTTAACAATTCGTTTTCGATACTGTCAATTAGCTTATAATCAATCTCTGGCTTTTCATTAGGTGGTAAAATTTCCTTTTGTTTGCATGAGAACAAAACGATAAAAATTATAAATATGACATATTGTAAATTTTTCATAGCTAAATATTAGTTTTCACAATATTGAGTCAATTTATTAGGAATTCCATATTTAAAAATGATTGGTGTCACTCTCCCCCAATAAGGGCT
>NZ_LXYE02000080.1 GCF_001659685.2 Labilibacter marinus | reverse complement strand
GGTTTGAATAAGGGGTCGTAGGCTGATTTGATAAACTGAACTTTCGAAACCCCACCAAGCCGAAGCTTTTGTTTTGGTTATAAATTTATTCTTTTCACTAGCCGAAGCAAAAGCTTCGGCGAACTTTATACAAGAGCAAAAATTCCAAATTACTACAGACAGCCTATGCCCTTTATTTATTGTTAGGGCCTGTTATTTCTTAAGTATCAGTTTCTGTTGAATTAATTGAACCCCCAATACACTTTCCCAATACTCTGAATTCAGTATATTATTTCTTATAAAATTCTGAGATGAAATAGGGTCTGTTGAAGTCCAATCCTTTGCCACCATTGAAAGCTTTTCTTGAATTCTTTCTTGAATTCCATTGTTTTTTGCGACTTCATCCCAAAATGCAACACCTATCCCGTGCTTAAACTTAGCCCATATATCTATTTTAAATGTTCTAAAATCCAAGTCATTGATTGTTATAGTATGAATTTCAATTGTTTTTTGGATTGCATCGTCAATATCTTTCCCCATAATGTCCAAAGCAGTTAACATTTGATAGGTAACACCTTTCTTGTCCTTATGCTTGATAAATCTCTCAACAACTTTCTTAGTGTTACCTCCTGCTAAATGATGACTTTCAAGGTCTGGGAGTTTCAGGTCTAAATCATATTTCTGAGTTAATGCAAGTGCTTTAAATAGACTTTTCTTGCTCGTACGTCGCATATTTAGCCCAAATGCTTCCTTAAACGAAATATCTGCGCCATGCACCTTTGCTCTCAATTTAGTTACCAAAATAGGCAGTCCCAAGAGTACAATAAAAAATAGTAAAAGTATTAATATAAGTATTTCCATTTGCTATGGTTTTAATAGGCCCTAACGTTAAATGTATGAGTAGTAGCGGATTTCAACGCGGTTTCGTATCAAGTTACTAAGTAGCCAAAGCTGCACCTTAGCTAAATAGTCAAATCGGCAGATTTGGCGGGGTTGAATAGAACCACTACCGCCCGAATACTCACAGAAACCGCTATTACTTATACATATTGTTAGGCTTAGTTTTTATTCATTATTAGTTTATAGTTTTCACTTTCTAAACTTATTAATGTGTCATTTTTTAGTCGATACCGAGATTCAAGATATTCTGACTTTTCTCCATTGAATTTTAAAGTCAATTCGTTATCTGTCAGTTTATAAGTCCCTGTATTTTCTACATTACAACTCATGTCATAAGTTTCCGAAATAAATTTATGATTCTTAAACATTCTTATTTTAATCAAAGTATAAGCATCGTCTTGATTAGTAATTGTATGTAAAGTCTTACCATAAATTGTTTTAGTCATTATACTTCTGGTCAACAGAATCAGTAGTCCAATTAATAAAGTCAAGGATATAGCAATAATTCTATACTTAATCCACTGCTTTTTTACTAAAAAGATTACTGAATTAATTAAAAATCCGATTGTAATAACAATGAACAAAAGTCCAAAATAATACATATAAATTTGGTCTGCATCACAGAAATTCCAATGTCCAGGAACTGTGAAATTAATCAACAAAATTCCTAAACTTAGAATTATGATTCCTGTAATTACTTGTCCAAATATTTTTAGCGTTTTTTTCATTATTAATGTCCTGCTTGTCTGTCAGCTCAAATTAAGCCTAACGGCT
>NZ_LXYE02000008.1 GCF_001659685.2 Labilibacter marinus | reverse complement strand
GACACTATACATGACTTTCAGAACATTAAAATAAATCGTTTAGCACGCTATTGACCACAAATATATTAATTAAACAATGTATTACCTTATTATTATTGTATATAGTTTAATAATTCGGTACACCTTAAGCTTTCTTTGCTCTTCGTTTTCTACGATATCTGCGCCAAGCATAAATAATTATGCCAACAATAACACAGAAAGGCCATATATTAACACAGAATACCACAAAATCCATAAAACCATACCAACCTTTAGATAATGCAATTTTAATTCTCTTGTAAAATTGAGTTCGCTTGGGCGATTGATATTCCTCTGGTTTGGGTTTGCTGATGGATAAATTAAGGGTACTATAACTAACTTGATCGCTTAGGTATTTTAAGCGTCCCATAGTGCTTTCTATCTCTTCTTCAAGACCTCTAATCTTTTCCTCAATCTGCAGAATTTCCTTAACCGTATTGGCTTTTTTTAATAACTCCTTATATCTTTTTAAATAACTCTTTTTATTGGTCAGTCTAGTTTCTAAATCAATAAACTGGTCGGTAACATCGCGTGCATCAATTTCTTTAAATAATATCTTTCCTCCACCTTTTTCAATTCCCAGTATAAAATGCTCAAAATATTTACTTGGTATACGGATGGTTAAAGCATACGACGTTTCCCAATGGGTATTATTTAAACTTTCGTTGGCATAGTAGGCATTAAACATTTTTACTAGCGAATCTACCTGTGCCTTACTCTTATCTAATTCCTCTACCTCAATACCTACCCTACCATCTTTAATAATTTTCTTTTTTACAACTGGATTATTCTTTACCGCTGGTAAAGGTGGTTCAGGTACTTCCATTGCTTGTCGTGTAATGGGCACCGTTTCTTCTTCATAGGCCATATCGGCTAATTGCAGGCTTTCATCAGCCATTTTTTGCTGATGACATGATGCTAACAGAATACAGGTGCTTAATACGAATAAAATATTTTTCATGATGTTTTTATTGAAGAATTCAGAAGATATTTAGATACCCTAAAATCCTTATCCCCTGTATGAAATAATTATCAAATAATGCAGCTATTTATTTCTATTTAGCCATATAGTAACGGATGAATTACAGCTTTAAGCTAAGTTTTAAGAACTAATTTAGAGCTTATCCACCCGTTACTATACCGCTTTCTTAATAGTTAGGTTCTTGCTTTTTTAAAACGATATCCCAACTATAATACTTAATGCACCAGAATTCACGTTAGATGAATAATAATAATCCCAATCATCATAAATGTCTACTTTCTGCATTTCATAACTTAATCCAACATTAACAGCTGACTTATCTGAAATTTTAATATTTACTCCTGCAGTTGGGCTTAGAAGTAATCCAACTCCTTCAAAACTATTTGTAGAATTAAATGAATATCCAACTCCTAAGGATACATATGGTGCAATATCTCGATCCATTATATTCGCCCTAAAATCAGCATATAGGGGTATTATAGTAGCATCCGAATCGAAATAATATCGCAATCCCGTCCCTACACCTAATGAGAAATAAGGATTAAATTGATAGCTATTAATAAAATCTAACTTCATTCTATCCACTCCATTATCACCAACACCAATTTGATATCCCGCTTCAACTATACCTTTATATCCCGATCGCTTAATTGAACCATCTTGAGCAGTCCTTTTTCCTCTAATGGGCTCTTTTGTTATTTTCTCTATTTCATTCATTTCATAAGCAAAAACATTCTTCCCTACAGTTTCTATTTTAAGCGATTTATTAGGGACTTGTTCTATAATTATTCCGCGAATGATGCTACCATCCTTCAGATAAACAACTTCTTGATACTTATTTTGTCCGAACGATACATGGGCAATTAGCGCAAATATGGCTAATACTATATATTTTTTCATTATTTTTTGCTGTTTTAACTCGTATAGTTTAAAGATTCACGCTGTTTATTTTATAGTGGAATCAGGTCTCCACGCATTAACGAAGTATTGTTATTATAAATTAAAGGAAAGGAGGTTCTCTAGTTTGCTGCATATTTTAGGTTAAGCCTTAAGATTATGAGATTAATTATTTTGTTATTATCACATCAAAAACAAAGCCAAACTAATTCAAATAAATACAATTATCGTAAATTATTATACGATATCATCCTATTTAGAATTAATAGTAACTAAAATAAGCCCATGGTACAAATGAACTCCTTATAAAGACTCAAATAAAATATTTATTAATTCATCTCCCGCTCCAGCCTTTCTACCTCCTGCCATAAAAGAGAATCTTGCGGATTTGCTTTAGCTTTCATCACCGCCTCAATGAACTCAGGATTATTTCTATGCTGAATTTTAAAGAAGAAACTGGGTGGTTTCACTAATAATATTGTACCGAAAATAAGAAAGATTACAATACGAGGAATTGCATTTTTCTTGAACTCGGCTGAATATTTAGTTTGAGTAAAGATAAATATCAACGTTAGTATAACTAACAACCCCATACCAAAAATTACCTGGCCCATAACACCAGGAATTGACAACAAATTAAAAAAACCTCCTACCAATATAGTTGAGAACGCAATTCCGTAAGCTATTGAAAGCACCATTTGAATATTCGATATGGAATCTTTTTTAAAAGGATCCTTAAAAGTGTTATCATTTAAAATTGCAAAACCTAGGGCAAAATAAATAAGTGACAACACAGCGCTCAACAAAAAAACAAATATAATTGTAGCACCTATATTCATTACCTTCAACACAAATAACAAGGCCATTACTACAGCCAATATTTTTCAAACCACGAAACTCTTTTAGTTTTCATTTCTCTATTTTAGTTTTTTACAATATAATTGCCTCTTATTTTAAAATACTAAGCAAAGTAAGATAACAGGTTAAACAATAGTATTAAAGGGTATCCTATTAACGAAAAGTAATATTGATAATTTCTATTTTCTTTTTTTACAACACTAAGTATCGTTAGTATAATTCCTGCCCACAAATCTATTTCTGCTATTACAGATACTGTACGTATTTTAAAATTAAAGTCTTCCGCATTATCAAAAGCTGTAGCATAATTTATAATCATACTCGCAATTACAACTTGTAAAACAACTTGAGATATTAATAAGATAAAAGCCCACTTTTTATAAGGAGTAGTTTTTCCAGTATTCATGTTTAATTTGTGTTTGATTTGGTTAATAAGAAGTCACACGAAAAATTCGTGCAACAGCTAGGGGGTTTGCTCTTTAATTCTTTCTATATTTTTCTCAAAGCTTTTTAAATAAGGACTATTAGGATAGTCTAAGTTGTATTGGTTCAATATTTCAATAAACTCAATTGCTTTTTGATTTCGTTTCTGGCGCGATTGCAATGTAATATAAGAGGCAATATAAAATTCCTGCACAGATTTGGTTAAATATTCTTTAGCCAAAGATATTGTGTGCGAGTGAATTAATCCTTCTTTACGATATTTTGCTCTTACCTCCTTAATTTCATTAACAGTATAGTTTTGATACATATTCAGCCAGATTTTAAAATCTAATAAATCGTATGCGTGAATTGCCAAAAGTGCTTCTTTATTTGAAAAATCAACATTGGAAATTGCATTTCCCCATAGTTTCAAAATATCTTCAGAGCTTTTATGTTCCTTACGCATAAAATTTATGTTGCAAGCACAAGCCAGCCTGGAAATCATTGTTGCATAATAAACTTTTCTATCATTCTTAATTAGTTCATATACATCATGATATCTTTTATTGATTTTTTTAAATTTTTCAACTTTGATTAATTCTGTTTTTAAGTCGTGGAATAAGCTATCTGATATTTCAGTATATGTGTCAATATCGTTTTCAGTATAATATCTACAATTCATCATGTCTTCTTGTGGAAGTCCATCATAAAATGATTGCATTGTCGTTGCAGTCTTATTTGTAAATGCAACTTTTCCATCTTGAGATATTGTTAGTTCAATTTCGTAATAATTACTTGGTTCAACTATTAAAAAATAGTTATTACCTCTAGCTTTTGTGGAAATTTTAAGTAATGATGGTTCCGTATTTTTTAATTCTATACTAAAGTTACCTAACGAGTCAGGGCTAAGTGATGCTGTAAATTGCCTATTACAAACACCATTAATTGGAGTGGTGTAATAGATTTTATTAGGTATTTCACCTTTTATTGTTCCTCTTAGCACAGATTTTTTTGGTTGCTGAGAGCAACTTGTTAAAATGCAAATAGAAAAAATAATAATTAGATATTTCATGATTTCTTTTTTTATGACAGCCAACGTTTTAAATAAGGGGACTTAGGCTGATTTGAAAAACCTAACCTCAAATTCCCTCCAAGCCACTGCTAAGGTTTTGGTTATAAATTTATCATTTTCACTAGCCGAAGTCTTAGCTTCGGCGGACTTATTTAATAAGCTAAACTCCCAAACTTATCCTGACAACCAATGCCCTTTATTTATTATTGTAGCCTGTTGTTTCTATAACTTCAAAATATTACTTAATAGTTCTATATATCTTCTTCTATCAAATCCCATCCTGTCGCTAATTGGAGTTAAGTAGTGTATGTCTCCATTTAACAATTCAGCATAAAGAAGGAAGTCTATTTCAAAACTTCGGTAATTAAGAAGATTTTTGTCCCGATAGCTTATTAAACGTTTTATTTCCTTTAGGGAACAAGAAAAATCATTATAAATATATTTTCCGATTGGGTCTATATTAGATACCGTCAGTGTGTTTTCTTTAAAGTTAATTGTTGCTTTACTTAACTTTCGAGTAACATTAGTTCTAATAACTATATGAATGATTGTCCACATCAACAAAAACGCCAAAAATATATAAGAAAATAAGTCATCGATGTTTATAAAGTCAGTTTTAATAATTGAATTTACAGGTAGAATTAATGATAAGAACAAGAATAACCATAAACCAAAGAGAGCACTCTCAATAATTAATAACCCAATCGGTAGGTAATAACTGGCTCTGGTAATCAAAACATTTTCGTTAAGCATTCTCGACATTATAACGAAACTATTACTTAAACTTTCTAATTCAGTAATTTCTTTTTCTGTATTATGGTCAAGATATTTTAAGTTATTTAGAGATGTCATATAAACTTTTCAATTAACTTTTTTTCTACAACTTTGGGGAAGACAGCGAGGGTTAGCTCTTATCTTTTACAACTATAGTATTAGATAAATAATCATGAAAACCATTTTTAGTAAATACATATGAAATTTGGTCAAACGGTATTAATCGGCATAAAGTCCTAATAAAGATGTCTGTTGAAGAAGGGCTTTCTCCGTTCGATTTTACCACCTTTGTTTTGGTTAACATTTTACCAAGCGTTTTTCCTAGTTTAACTTCTAATACTATATAGTATGCAAAGTATAAAACAATCAATAAAATAAAACTGATAAACCCTAGTGTAACTTGGTCGGTTCCTCCTAATAGTACATTAATAATTCCTGCAATAATAAAGTACAAGATGATATATATAATAGAATCAACTACTAAATGAACTAGCCTTAACATTGAACTTACCACCTTTGATTCAACCTCACTTTGTTGTTTATTTTCAACCTCTATTTCTTCCTGAATGGCTTTTTCGTTATCAAGTGATAAATTTCGTTTTTTCAACTCAGCCGCTGCACTTACAACAGCTTCTGATTGATAATCATCTTTATGAACAGTCAATATTTCAATCAACTCTTCATTACTTTTTTGCATCATTACTGTAGTAAAATCTTTATTCATTTTATATGTATTTTAAAACTCCAAAGCGCTTAATCCGCATTAGAATATATCTCAATATTTATACGCAACGCCCATGCGTTTTTTTTATTCTACTTTTTTATAAAACACCTCCGACTTTGTAGGGTCAGAATTATTCTTTGCTAAACCAAATTTATTCGTGTCTATAAATTCTACCTTGAAGTCATTAGATGATGAAATTCCATACAATGAAAATAGTTCTTTGGCTATTTTTTTCTCAGTCAAAAGAAATTCGTAATTTGAACTTCGTTGAATTTCTGAAATCCAAACATCATTTAATTCCATAAACATTTCAACATATTTATTTTCATTCAACTTAACAACTCTTCCTGTTAACCCTTTTTCTGGTGTCTTTTTTATTTCAATTTTAATTCCTTCAAACATTGTACGCCCATGAAGTTCCCATATGCCAATAAATTGATCTTCCGATACTTTTTGCAATTTGTCACTATTACAACTTGAATAAACAACAACACTTAGGATAACTATTAAAAATCTACTTGCTATATTTTTCATTTCTATATTTTCTTTTAGATATGTTTTTTCTGCGGTGTTCACTAAATACATGGTAACGGCTCGAATACGAGGCTGTGAGCTGATTTGAAAAACCAAACCTCCAAAACTCCACTGAGCCAAATCTTTTATTTGTTTTTATCTTTTCATTTCTAAAGCCAAATCTAAGATTTGGCGGTGTTCCATAAACGAACTATACTTCCTAAAAGCTACGAACGCCATATGCTTTATACTAGCGTGTTTATTATCCGCTCTTTATTAATATCAAAATTTACTTCTCTCATTCGATGTATAGGACTATCATATCCCCTTATTACTCCGTTATTAAAAAATCGTAAATCCAAAACTCTGAATTTCTTTTTATATTTAGTTAATGAATAGGTTGTTAAATCAAAAACTCCGATTCGTTGGAATGTTCCACTAAAAAAAGATGATTCCCATATTGGAATCACAACTTTAAGTTTGGAATCTTCCCAAATTGCAGGTCCACCACATCGTTTATCAATAAGAATTTTTTCAGATTCTTTATATAATAATTTACAAATCCCTCCAAGAGGAGCTCCCATAGCTATTTCATTGAGATTAGAATAATGTAATATCGCTTTATTTGTATCAGTTCGCCTATTTGAGTTTTCAGGTGGAAAATCCCAAGCATTCGGATATTTTAAATCAGCAATTGTATTTCCAATCAGTCTACTTATCGAAAGTTCATCAAATCTTAATGCCTGTAATATAATTCTCGCTTTATGCTTATCTTCTTTTTTACATCTTTCAAATTCACCAATCAATCCACTAGCACAAAGGCGTTCATTTCCAGTCATTCCACTAAGTCCGACTAATTCATTTGCTTTTTTATATATCTCTTCCTTGTCCATTTTCTTGTAATTGGTGGTAACGTTCACTGGATGAAGCGTGCGGAGATTTAACGAACCATACTTTCCAAAACTCCACTGAGCCAAATCTTTTATTTGTTTTTATCTTTTCATTTCTAAAGCCAAATCAAAGATTTGGCGGTGTTCAAATACTTAATTAAACTTCCCAAAAATCGCAAACCCATATGCTTTATACTAGCGTATTGGGCTCCGTTATTTCTGGTCTAACAAATCCCTATTTTCAATTTTTCCAGATTCAGAAAAAGTCTTATATGTTGATAACAACTTCTTAATCTTGTCATTAAGATTTGGGAATTTGTTTAATTGTGTAATAAATTTATTTCTTGAATCATCATTCTCAACTTCAATTTTAATTGAGTTCAATTCTTCAAGTAATTTTTCATCATAGTCAGACTTATTTTGTGATACCTCATACTTTATAA
Source organism: Labilibacter marinus (assembly GCF_001659685.2). GTDB lineage: Bacteria > Bacteroidota > Bacteroidia > Bacteroidales > Marinilabiliaceae > Saccharicrinis > Saccharicrinis marinus. Next base: position 76,731 of record NZ_LXYE02000008.1, on the reverse strand, counting down.
CATTGATTATTTTATTCTTAAAAACGTGTGAAAACAAATCACCGGCTGTATCAATCTTCTTTTTTTCAATATTTAATTTAGTTAGCAAAACTATTATATTTTCATACTGGTCTGCTATATGACTTGGATTTGGTCCTTGTGTTAAGGAGAGTAATTTATAAGCAAGCTGGTTCAAAGTTGGTTCAGAAATACCAACGGCAACGTCCTTTAATTTCTCGAAAATTATATTTCCTTCATTTATTAAATTACTCAAATCTTTCATTTTCGCTTCAATCCCAAGTCCCTTAAAACTTTGGAGCTTATCAATATTAATAATTAAGAGAATTATTAGTCCAATTGCTGCTGAAGTTCCCATAGCTGCATTATTTCCTAGCCATCCAAATATGAAACTTGGAACAAATGGAATAAAGTATAGTAATAATCTTTTTAAGGTTACTGAGTCATTCATATTTTACTTGTAATTATATTTTAATGGAACCCAACGTTTGGCTAGATGAAGCGTATGGCACTTTAACGAACCAAACCAACCTAAACACCACTGAGCCAAATCTTTTATTTGTTTTTATCTTTTCATTTCTAAAGCCAGATCAAAGATTTGGCGGTGTTCAAATTCCCAACTAAACTACCAAAGAATCACAAACTCCAAATGCTTTATTCTAACGTGTTATAGCCAGTTTTTTTTTAATCAGTCTCTCCATACATCCATTCTATATCTACAGGAAACATTAAATAAAATCTTACATTCTTAGTCTTTATTTTAGCAGGAATCCATTTCGGCATTTCTTTCTTTATAAAATCCTTAACTGACTCGTCTATTGTTTTGTCAATTCCCCTTGCAATTTCAATATTAGATAGTTCTCCATTTTTTTCCACGATACTGCTAAAGTAAATTTTCCCAAAGTATGCATTGTCTTGCAATATTGGAGGCATTTTATAGTTATGCCTAAAAAATAATTTAAGAGATTCTGTCATAACTTTTGAGTCCTTATAATGAAATTCTGGAATACTATCTACTTTTTTGTAAACAATGGAATCATGTTTAGATTCAGCATACTGTAATGTTCTTTCGTAATACTTCTTCTTTGGATAAATTAGTACTATTCCATCTTTATCCCCAAAAATTACTTTTTCTTCTTCCCTTTTTAATATTTCTATTTTCTTAATCCAATTCGGGTCTATTTTGTACATAAACGTGCTATCAATTGGATATTCTTCACCATCAATAACTAAAACGTGGGTAGGTCGGTCAATTGTTTCTTGATTATATTCAAGGTATATTTGACCGTATACAGAATTCGTGAAGATTATTAATAATATCGAAATTTTTACCTTGTTCATATTTTTAAATTGGCTATAACGTTCACTGGATGAAGCGTAAATGATTTGAAAAGTCAAACCTCCAAAACACCACAGAGCCAAAATTTTTATTTTGTTTTAAACTTAATTCTTTCTAAACACAAATAGAAATTTTTGCGGTGCTCAAACCTCCTGCAAACCTCGCAAATCACAGCTAACATTTAGGCTTTATACCAGATTGTGGCCAGTAATTATTTCCGCTTTTTATATTTTATCCGCTTTGAGTAATCGTCTTCTTTTATTTTTGAAATCTTATAATCAGAAAATATCAAACTGTCTGGAACACCAATCTTTCTCAAGTGATATAATGCGGGAGTGTTATAGTCAACCTTCCAATATAATTTGTCATATCCAGCTATTAAGTTTCTAACTATGGAATAATACATCGTTCCCATCCCTGATAAATTGGTCAAATCTATTGTGACATCCTCATCCATTGGTAAATTAGAGAAAAAATCTACAATCTCCTTTTCATAAGAGCTTGTCAATGAGCCATAAAGTTTAAATATTTTTGGGTCATTCGAAATCTTTTTTAAGCCAAGACCAAAATCAAAATATCCTTCAATGGATTCCATATAATTTATTACAGTGTCGCACTTAAAGTTTGTTGTAATAACTTCAAAAAACTCAGCAATTAAATCATGAGAAATATATTCCTTATTAGGAGACCAAATTTCAAATTCTTTATCTTTTGTCCCTGAATAATATTTTCCGCTTACAACGATACCATCAAGTCCTGTCATAATGTTCAATGTGGTGTCTTGGCTTTGAATAAACTGGGATGGTTCTTTATCTTTAAACCCAAGATAAAAGTCATAATTAATTAATATTTCGATGACCTTATTAAAATCTGATATAGAATCAGTCTGAGACTTCCAATTATTCTCTCTCAAACTAAAATCAATCACAGCATTGTTTTCGTATATTGATATTCTACAACTTGAACTGTCACGAAAAGTTGGATAAATGGAAAAGCTAATATTTTTCTCTTGTCCAAGAACTTTAACAAATCCTATCAGAATTATACAATATGTAAGTATGTATCGTCTCATTTTATTGGCTACAACTCCCCAGTAAATACGCCTAAGGTGTTGTTTTTCTTTTTTATCGCTCCTAAAAATAATACTTTACACTACTAATCATATAGATTATTTCATATCAATAAATATTCTAAATAAGCCTTTTTTACTATTAATGATGCACTTGCCATTGCCACTCGTTTGCAGGTTGAATACAACAATTGGGTAAGAGAACGAGGAGAATCGCAGGTTTCTACCCAAAGTAAAAACAGCGCACTAATCGACCTAAAAGAATGGCTCAACGATTTTGAGGATGTTGCTAAAATAGCTTTTTACGATAATCCTCAAACCCTTGAATTATTAGGCTTTTTTGTTCGTAATTAATCCATACAAACACCTTAATGTATTTTAGCGATTTCTGATAGAGGTCGCTTTTTTTTGTGTCTTAACTAAAAGGCTTTTAAAATACAGGTGCTTGAATATTTAACATCGCTACCCTTAGGTTTTAATCTGGGTATCTATTTTTTTTATCGACTTAAGCCTAAATATATTTGGATTAAAAGCCGTTTTTATATGCACAGCGTCTCTGGGTTAAAACCCAGAGCAAACTATTTAATTTGCTTGTCTAATACTTATATGATTACAATTTTTTAATAGTATCTGATTTTATGGAAATATTATCAGAGAAATAGAATTTTATCTTTAACCTATCGTTTTCCTTTACCATATAAGCACTTTCAAGCCACTTATATTGTTGATTAATTGCAATAGAATCCACTTGTAGTATAAAATCTCCAGTATTAATTAAACTGATATGAGCAGATTTGACTCCTGTAGAAATCCTATGATCACTAAACTGCCAATCCGTTTTAATTATAGGAAACCCTGATACGAAGTCTAAAAACTCTTTTTTATTCATCTTTTTACCCGCTTCATAAATCTCAAAGTCTCTAGTAATGTATTCATCCAATAGATTAGGGTTGTCATTTTCAACATCTAAAGCTTTAAAAAAGCCTTCAAGCGTATTGATTACTTCTGATTCAGAAATGTTATCACTTTTAGGAACACAGCTTGCAGCAATTACAATAAACAATATCACTACTTTTTTCATAACTCTTAGGTTTAAAATTTATTAACATAGAATAAAACTATAAGTTATGAGTTTTTCATTAACAATAAAAACATATAAACTACTATTATTTAAGACTCAGGCAAGTGTCTCTTAAGGCATATTTTCATTGCTCTATTTACAAAAGTCTTTTAAAGTCACATTAAATCAACATCTCTTAATAGAATTGTTTCTACTAAAAGGCTTTTAAAATACAGGTGCTTGAATATTTAACATCGCTACCCCTAGGTTTTAATCTGGGTATCTATTTTTTTTATCGACTTAAGCCTAAATATATTTGGATTAAAAGCCGTTTTTATATGCACAGCGTCTCTGGGTTAAAACCCAGAGCAAACTATTTAATTTGCTTGTCTAATACTTATATGATTACAGTTATGAGTTTTTCATTAACAATAAAAACATATAAACTACTATTATTTAAGACTCAGGCAAGTGTTTCTTAAGGCATATTTTCATTGCTCTATTTACAAAAGTCTTTTAAAGTCACATTAAATCAACATCTCTTAATAGAATCGTTTCTACTGAAAGGCTTTTAAAATACAGGCGCTTGAATATTCAACATCACTAGCCCTAGGTTTTAACCTGGGTATCTAAAATTATCTTATCATATACTTGGGTTAAAAGCCGTTTTTATATGCCCACCGTCTCTGGCTTAAACCCCAGAGCTAGTGCAAAAAAAAGGCGCCCTTAAAAGGACGCCTTGAATATTATATTGTAAAAGCGAGTGCTTACTTGCTCTCTTCAATTAACGTTTTAGTAGGTAAATCACATACTTCGGTAGGACCAAAATACTGGATAGGACCAGGATATACATACTTCGTATTTTCTGCCCAATCTTCGCGCTTAGCAACTAATGCTTTAAATGGAGCACCATCTAAAAGAACTAATGCTTTTTGAATAACTGGTTTCATATGACCATGACGTTTTTCCATGTTCATCATCATAGTAACAGGTACACCACCCGCTAACCATTGATCAGCTGGCTTAGTTAAGTTACGTACAGAAGCCATATAACCTGTTTTTCCTTCAGCAATAAGCACAGAAGCAGTGTATCCTAAAGAGTAACAGTAATCCGCATCAAAGTTAGATGGAGCAGCACAACGTCCTTCGTATCCAAAGAAGTGACCTTGAGAAGAGAATTTACCAGTGTACTCACCAGCTTTTTTCATCTTCTTTAATTTAGCTTTAACCATATCAATTAATAACTTTTCAGTTTCAATTAATGATACCTGAACGTTACCGTGTGGATCACGATCTAACATCAACTGGTTAGCGATACCGTTTGGAAGGCTTTTGAATACTTCAGCCATCTCAGCAGATAATTTTGCTGTAAGGTAACCTCTTTTTTCGCTGTTTGTTTCTAAGGTATTTACTTCTTTTTCGTTCTCCGCTAATAAGTCGTTTAACTCAGCAATTAGCTTTTTCATAGCAGGAATAAACTCTACTAATCCTTCAGGAATAAGAACAGTACCAAAGTTTTCACCTTTAGCAGCACGCTTAGCTACTACCTGTGCAATATCTTCAACTACCTGATCAAGGCTCATGTTTTTAGCCTCTACCTCTTCAGAGATAATAGTAACATTAGGTTGAGTTTGTAAAGCACACTCTAAACCAATATGAGAAGCAGAACGACCCATTAGTTTAATAAAGTGCCAGTATTTTTTTGCAGAGTTAGCATCACGTTGGATGTTACCAATTAACTCGCTATATACTTTACAAGCCGTATCAAAACCAAATGAAGTTTCAATCATTTCGTTTTTAAGGTCACCATCAATTGTTTTAGGGCAACCAATTACTTGTACACCAGAATCTTTTTGCTTGTAATACTCAGCAAGTACACATGCGTTAGTGTTGGAATCATCACCTCCAATAATAACAAGTGCTTTAATGCCTAAAGCTTTACAATTCTCTAATCCTTGATCGAACTGGGCAGTTTCTTCAAGTTTAGTTCTTCCTGAACCAATGATATCAAAACCACCAGTGTTTCTGTAGTGATTAATAATTTCGTCAGTTAATTCAAGGTAGTCATTATCAACCAATCCACCAGGACCGCCTAAGAAACCATAAACCTTGTTCGCTGGGTTTAACTTTTTTAATCCGTCGTAAATACCAGAAATTACGTTGTGACCTCCTGGAGCTTGACCACCAGATAAAATTAAACCAACACCAATAGCTTCGGTAGTAGCAGAAGACTCACCTTCTTCGAAAGTAATTACAGGCATGCCGTAAGTATTCGGGAAAAGTTTTTTAATGTCATCTTGGTCAGCTACCGACTCAGTGTTTTTTCCGTCAACAAGTTTAACAGAACCGTTCAGTGCCTTAGGCAATTTTGGAGAGTAACTCTCACGTGCGATTTGAAGTGGACTTTTAATCATCTTATTCAAATTAAAATATAGTTTTTAGAAAATTTTTCTTTTTAAATCCTTAAAAACAACCACCGTAAATATGCTTTTAAAATGGTCTTTTTTAAGGAGCTGCAAAATTGTTTATATTTTTTCAGATTTAAAAAAAATAGCGCCTATTATTTACGATTTAACACTTATTTAAAGTATATCTCTTTCAGATAGCATTTGGTATGACTAAGGCCTTATAATCAATAGCCAACAAGCATCCATCATTAAGCTTAAATGTTAATCCATTCATCATTAACACAGAAACATGTTGTAAAACAGAGGGGATAAATGATTGGTACAGAAATAATGATGTCATTTCAGAATAAGTATCAAGGATAGAATTAATTTCATTTACACGGAAAACAAAGCATGCTAAACTTGTAAATCTTGTCTAATCTAGCTTATTGATGCCAGTGGCATCACATGTTTATAAAAAGGCATAATCAAGAATTCACTGACTATAGAGAAGTCACATATACATTTTCATTTCTGTATAATAGATATTCGACTCCGCTGGAGTCGTTGTTACACCCTACGCATATTGCTATAGACATTACACTCCGCTGGAGTGTTACAGATACACCCTATCCTGTTAATCTTGTGAATCCTGTCGAACACCTCTAAATCAACCCACCCATTTTTCTATATTCGGCGGGTGTAGTTCCTATGAGCTTTTTAAAAATTCGCGTATAATACTGCTGACTATTAAAACCTGCTTCTTCACTAATTTGCTTTTGCGATTTTGCCGTAGTAATAAGCAACTCCTGTGCCTTTTCTATACGCTTAACATTGATATAATCGTTGGGTAACATTCCCGTAGTTTTTTTAAACTGGCGAGAGAAATGATCTTTAGAGCAACAAGCAATTTCTGCTAATTCGTCCAACTTAATTTCCCTGTACAAATGCGTAGCTATATGCTGAAACACATTAGTGAGGCGGTATTGCGTTTTCAAGCTTACCTCTTTAGTACTTTCATTCTGTATAAAGCGCGAAAAAAGTTGTTTTAAAATGCCAATGGTTTCCAGCTGTACATTATTGTAAGGACTGGCCACTTCGTTGCTGTACCAATTACGCTGCTCGTATACATTAGGGTCAGAAAATTTTAAATTTATATGCGGATTAATCTCTAGCAAACGATCAAATAAAGCATAATCAATATCCATCGCCTTTACTTCATTTTTTATGGAGATACGGTCGAATATCTTAACTCCATCCGAAAGCTGATGCGAAAAATGCACGTAATATTGTAAAATAGGGTCTACACAATGATAACTGCATAAGGTGTAACTTGGAATCAGATACAAATACCCAGGTTTAAGTTGATGCATATTCTGATTAGGCATCACCACTCCATCCCCTTCCATGATAAGATAAATGCGCGAAAAAGGACTCACAATATTGGAATAGTTCCAATCGTGTCCTACTTTAATTTTTGAGGCATTAAAAATATGTACCTTAATATCATCTATTAATCCTGGAGCTAACATACAGCTATTTATTTTGCCGAAATATAGTATAAATATCGGATTTGTACAAAACCATATCGGATAATTCAGCCCGTATAAATCACAATGCATGTACCTTTGTAATTAGATAAACAAACAAATTAAATCTATTTATAATGACCCCAAAAGAGCGCGTATTAGCCACCATCAACCGTCAAGTTGTTGATTATCCTGCTTCTTGGTTAGGATTACCTGTACCTCCTGCTATCCCAAATTTGTATAAATATTTTAATGTGGATAGCATTGAGAATTTAAAACGAAATATAAAAGATGACGTTTGGCCTATAGAGGTTCCGTATAACAACGCACCATTTTACGATGTGGGTTGTGCTTTACAATTTGCTCCTGTGCAAGAACACGGAACGCAAGATGAGAGAACCTTAACGGATCCTGGTTTTTTTATGGGCAAAACAGATCCTGCTGAAATAGATAATTTCGATTGGCCTAATCCTGCTGACTTTTTAGATGTAGAGAAAGCAGCTAAAATGGTGGAAGAAGCACCTGACGAATACTTTAAGATGGGTATTATGTGGAGTGCACATTTTCAGGATACTTGTGCTGCCTTTGGTATGGAAGAGGCCTTAACCACTATGATGATGTATCCTGATATGTTTCAGGCGGTGATTGATAAAATTACAGATTTTTACCTGGATTTAAATGGTCGCTTTTACGAAGCTACTAAAGGTAAACTAGATGGCGTATTAATAGGTAACGATTTTGGTAGCCAAACGGCTTTAATGGTGGACCCAGATATGTTACGCACCTATGTATTTCCAGGAACACAAAAATTGATTGACCAAGCCAAAAGTTATGGTTTAAAAGTATTACATCACTCTTGTGGATCTATCTTTCCTATCATTCAGGATTTATATGATATGGGTGTTGATATTGTTCACCCTATTCAGGCTTTAGCTGCAGATATGAGTGCAGAGCATTTAAGCGAAGAATTTAGCACAAATGGCGTATTCTGTGGCGGTGTTGATGCGCAGGAATTATTAGTAAACGGAGGTCCTGCCGACATAAAAAAACGCGTAAAGGAAATCAAGAAATTATTCCCTACAGGATTAATATTCTCGCCAAGTCACGAAGCTATTTTGCCAGATATTGCACCAGAAAATATAGAAGCACTATTTGAAGCGGTAAAAGAATAATAATTAGTCATTAGACATTAGTAAATAGTTATTAGTTACTTCTAAAAATGTACAAAGTGAAGTCCAACTAATATTGTGTTAACTTAAATTATTATCTTTTGTCTTTATTCTTTAGTCTAAAATCTATTTACAATTAAAAATCTACATTTATGATATCTCCAAATCCTATTTTAGGAACAGGATTACATGCCGTGGGCGGTATTTCAGCCGCCTCGTGTTATATGCCCTTCGAAAAAGTAAAAAACTGGTCGTGGGGAGTATTTTGGATAGTACAGGCCTTTTTTGCTTGGCTTATTATGCCTTTAGTTATTGGCTATTTTACCGTACCCGATTTATTTGAAGTACTGGCCAAGTCACCATCTCCAGCCTTTTGGGGCGCACTGTTATTGGGTGCTACCTATGGCTTCGGAGGTCTTTCCTTTGGTTATGCCATCCGAAGCATCGGTTATTCTTTAACCTACACCATATCCATCGGTATTTCAGCCGTATTAGGTACAGTAATTCCTTTGGTGATAAAAGGTCAGTTAGTAGAACAGTTTACTAAACCTGGCGGTGGCGTTGTGCTAATAGGTATGATTGTTTCAATCATTGGAGTTGCCCTGTGCGGAAGAGCTGGTTTTTTAAAGGAGCAAAACATTAATAAAGAAGAAGGCTCAGGCTCTACTTTTAACATGAAAAAGGGTTTGTTGCTAACCTTAATTGCAGGAACCTTATCTGCTATTTGGGGTGTTTCGTTAGAAGTAGGTCAGCCTATTTCGGATATAGCTGCAGAGCACGGAGCAGGACACTTTGAAGGAAATGCTAAGTTGATTGTATCTAGCTTCGGTTGCCTATTGACCAACCTTATCTGGTTTATCACAGTTACGGTAAAAGATGGTTCTATTAAATCACTGGTTAGTTCAAAAGAGATAGGTAAAGGAAGATATTTTAAAAATTTCGCCCTTTCGGGATTAGCAGGTTCTTTATGGTATTTCCAATTCTTCTTTTACGGATTAGGTCATGTACGCATGGGAAGTTTCCAATTTGCCAGCTGGGTTTTACACATGTCTATGCTTATCTTCTTTAGCTACATCATTGGTGTATTAATGAAGGAATGGAAAGGCGTTAGCAAAAAAACATACATCACCTTAATTATTGCCCTTTGTGTGCTTGTTAGCTCATTTATTATTATGACCTATGGAAGTTACATTGGCGAGCTAAGCGCAGGTGCACACTAAAATACAAACAGACAAAATAATCAAACAAGAAAAGAGAAGTTAGATTAATTAAGAAAAGAACGAAATGAAAAGATTATTGTCAACATTATTATTGGTTTTACTCATTTCTGGTGCTTTTGCACAAAAGAAATATAAAGCCGACTGGGAATCATTAAAGCAATACGAGATTCCTCAATGGTATAAGGATGCAAAATTCGGAATATTTATTCACTGGGGACCAACCACAGTTCCTGCTATGGATTCAGAATGGTATGGCTACCACATGTGGAAAGAAGAAACAGTTGATGCATTAGGAAATCCTTCTCAAAAAGCCTCAAGGGCTTATAAATATCATGTGGAGAATTTTGGTAAGCCAGAGGATTATGGATACACCAAATTCATTCCTGAGTTTAAAGCAGAAAACTTTAATGCTAAGGAATGGATTGACTTATTTAAAGAAGCAGGTGCCAAATATGTAGTTCCCGTAGGAGAACACTGTGATGGTTTTGCCATGTACAATTCTAATGTTACTCGTTGGAATTCTGTAAAAATGGGACCTAAAAAAGATATCGTTGGTAGCTTATTTGAAGAGGCGCGTAAGCAAGATATGAAAGTAGGCGTTTCTTCGCACTATGCCTATGGTTGGCACTGGTGGACGTACAAAGATAAGTTTGAAACTACCAATCCTGAATTAAGAGATTTTTATTGGGATGCACACGAACGATGGGCGCCTGCATCGGACGCGTTTGTGAAACATTGGTACGATAGAACGGTGGATATGATGACTCAATATAAGCCCGACCTATTATGGTTTGACCTTGGATTATGTGAGCCAGAATACGAAGAAGCGCGCAAAAAGCTTTTGGCTAATTATTACAACCAAGGTTTAAAAAACGACCAAGAAGTTGTTTTAAACTACAAAAACATCAAATGGAAACCAATTCCGGATGGTGCTGCTGTGTTAGATATCGAAAGCGGAAAGCTGGATAGAATCAGAGAAGAAACTTGGCAAACAGATATGTCACTAGGTGGATGGCGCTGGGGTTACACCAACGACTATAAAATGCGACCAGCCTCTGGTTACATCAACGATTTGGTTGATATCGTAAGTAAAAACGGTGTATTGTTATTAAACGTAGCTCCAAACAAACACGGTGTTATTCCTGCAGACCAACAAGCTATATTAAAAGAAATTGGTGCTTGGTTAAAAATTAATGGCGAGGGAATTTACGAAAGTACTCCTTTCACTATTTTTGGCGAAGGTCCTACCAATGCCAAAATGGTACTTCATGGTAACATGAAAGACAAGGGTTTTTCACCTGAGGATATTCGCTTTACAAGCAAAGGGCAAACGACTTATGCATATTGGTTAAAACCAGATGACAGAAAGTCTATCAGTATTAATGCTTTTGGCGCCAATAATAGAATTATTAATGATGCCATTAAAAAAGTAAGCATTTTAGGTTATGATAAAGATGTTAAATGGATTCAACAGACTGATGAGTTAGTTATTGAGATTCCTGCTGACATTAAACTTAAAAATGCCATTGCCTTTAAAATTGAACTAGAAGATGCTCCAAGTGATATTTTAAAAACTAAACATTAAGTCTGTTTAATTTTCACATATAAAATGATGTTCTTAATCTACTTCTGGGATTTTGAGCATCATTTTTTTATAGCAAGAATGTAAACGTAACCATTCGGAAGGTGGTATTTTTCCTATTTTAGTGACAATAGGTATTATTCGATAAATATCATTTTCATTTACTCTTATCAAGCTCAATAGCACTATAGATATATGACTTCAATAAATCAACATCTATATCCTGAGTTTTAAAGTACGTTTTAGCGTATACTTCCTTTCTATTTCCTTTCTCTAAAAATCCAATTTCGTCTGGAATTAGATACCCCTTACAAAAGCCTAACATCACCCCTTCTTTCTTCACTTTACCCCATGGCACAGAAGATGGCCAGATAAAAAGGACTCGTTTATTTATATAATAGTAAGGAACATTGTAAGACAGCTTCTCTTTGCAAAAGGGCATACAGCTTTTTATCACTTGTCTTAAAAATTCAACCACTTTTAATTCTTCCTCTGGCAAAAAGTTCAGAAAATCCTCTACTGAATGAAAGTTAACTGGCTGGTATTTATTCATTAAGTCTGATTATCGCTATTCTACAATTTTCATCTCCGTTCTTCTATTTTTAGCTCTCCCCTCCTCCGTGTCATTGGTCGCTACAGGATTATTCATACCTTCTCCTTTATAGGATAACCTAGAAACATCAATGCCTTTGTTAATTAAATACTGATACACCTGCTGAGCACGCTGTTTACTTAATCGCTGATTATATTCTGCTGAACCCACATTATCCGTATAACCGAGCACCTGAATTTTCGTTTGTTCATTCTCATTCAAGAAGACTAACACCTTGGCTAATTCAATTTCAGATTCATTTTTCAGCTCGTAAGAATCCGTTTCAAAGAATATATTATTCAATACAATCTGCTCGCCTACTTGAATACGTTTTAGGTATATATCCAACACCATAGGGTCATTAACAGACGCACTCGAATCCATTTCGAAATGGTCGGAATAAAACAAATAACCTTTTTTAGAAACACTTAAAGCATAAGAACCATCCACTGGCAAGCAAACCAAAAACTCTCCCGAAAAGTCGGTTGACATGGCTTGCGCCGCCAGTTTACCACTGAAAATATCTCTCAGTTCAAACGAAGCACTTAAACGTTCTCTGGTTTTACTATCAAAAACACGACCTTTAATATATGATACGGGCAAAGGCTGAATATCTTTGGGCATATCAAAGCTATATAAATCGCGTCCACCATAGGAATCTCCTGTTCCCTCCGAAGCGAAATAAGCCGTTTTTCCACTAGCCGTAACCACCAAACCTACTTCATCGCCTTCTGTATTAATAGGTACTCCTAGGTTAACGGGCTCCGATACAAACTCGCCAGCTTTCATACGCGACATAAACAAATCGGCTTTTCCCATACCTGGCCACCCTTCCGAAGCAAAATATAAGGTACTGTTATCAGGATGAATAAACGGGGAAACTTCGTTATGATGCGTATTGACCATAGGCCCAAGATTTACAGGCCTCCCAAAAAATGGTGTTCCGTCTGGCTTAATACTTAACAAAGTAGCATGCCAAATATCGTTTCCTCCCTCACCTCCTGGTCGGCTACTGATAAAATACAAAGTACGTCCATCAGACGAAAACGAAGGTTGCGATTCCCAATAGGGCGTATTTACAGGCGCACCTAAATTCTTCGGCTCACTCCAGCCATACTCAGTTCGATAACTAAAATATAAGTCGCAAGACCCTTTGCTGTCCGAACGACCACAGGCCGTAAAAAACATCCAATTACCATCCATCGATAAGGCTTGAGCTCCTTCATTACTTCCGCTATTTAAAGGCGGCTTCAACTGCTCTCTTTTGCTCCACTCCCCCGTTTCATCTTTAACCGACCTAAAAAAATCTTCGTGATACAAATTAGATATAGCCATTTTATACGGGTGTTTGCTTACCGCAGAATCTCTATCGACCAAAACAGTATAAACCAATATCTGCTCATCGGCAGTAATACTTGGCCAATACTCGTTGTACTTACTATTTACATTAGGTCCCAGATTTTTTGCATGAATAGAAACAGGCTTTTCCTCAGCCGTTTCGGCGAGCTCTATACGCTTTAACCAATCATCTACTTCCTTTTTCTTTTTGCTATTTTTTGTTTTATGATAGTACTTTTGAAAATAGATAATTGCTTGATCAAAGTTTTTTATTTCGTAACTGGCAACACCTAAATTATAGTAGCTAAACACAGAGTAAGTAGAGTCGATCTCTATCACATTCTCCAAGTATTCAATCTGATTCTCATATTTTTTTTGCTCAAAATACAACTCCGACATCAATAAATGCGCTTCTATAAAATTAGGGTCTTTTTTGATGGCTTGTTGCAAAGGAGCTTTAGCCGACTCAACTTTACGAGCTCTATAATAGCTTAAGGCTTTTTCGTAGAGTCCTGCTGCCTTTTTAGATTGAGTAGATAGCTTTTGAGCATCCACTTGTAACGCAAAACATAGCATTACAAACACCATAATAGGCCTATAGGTATATAATAATTTCTTCACTGTAGTTCTTCCAAAATTTGTATTGCTAACAAAAATAACACAATTGCTGAAACAGTAACTATAGATTGTCATTAATGAAAAAGAAAATTACTAAATGATTTTTGGATATATTTGCTGCAAGACTTAAAAGTCAATTAATGGCGTAATGACAAGAAATGACCAACGAAGAAATTGTAATAAAAGTTGAGGAATGTAACTCGAAGCATAGCGCTTTATTTTTAGGCGATTACATTGCTAAAAACCCTGAACATATAACCGTACTCATTCAGCTAATGGCTGAAATGAAACAACATAAACACTGGAAGGCTGCCTGGATTCTGGATCATGTATATCAAGAAAATCATGCACTAATACCTCCGTACATAGATGATATGATGGCGATGTTTAGCCAGAGTTCTACAGGCAGTATACTTAGAATTACAGGAAAACTGTTATCCTTTCATGATATCACCAACAGAGTAGATGGTAATTTTATCAATAGATGTTTCGATCTTATCATTTCCCCACAAACTCCTGTGGCCATTAAAGTACATGCTATGCAACTGGCTTTTAATATTTCAGAGGAATACCCAGAACTTAAACCTGAATTAAAGATTATCTTACAAGATCAACTAAGCCTTGGTACGGGAGGTTTTAAAAGCAGAGCAAAAAAGCTAATAAAAGAGTTGTAAAAATAAGGAAGCTACCCAATAGCCTGGTATTATCGATATCTTTTTTCTTTTATTCAACTGTTTCATTGTAACTTAAACCTTTATTGTATATCGTTATACCTAGCATTTCTATTATATCGATTTACTAATTGCTTAAGTTTAAAATCCCAGATAATATCCTTTCTATCAAAGTTTTTAACATTTTCTACTAATTCTTTATCATCGGCCATTAACTCATTTAGTATATCATTAATCTTTCTTCGTTTAATTTCAAAGGTTTTACTTTGCTTTACTAGATACTTTGTTTCTATTTTAGATGGCCCACCTCCAAGACCTCCTCCTGTTACTGTTAATGAATTGTAATTATAATTATAAATTAGGTGTTCGTATATGGAGATTTTTCCTTTACAAATACATTTCATTAAATAAGGAGTATTCCTAACATAAATCCTGTTAAAAAAAATTTCACCCATATCTATTGATAAAACTACACTTTCATGTATTCTTTCTACCTTTTTATCCTCAACTCCAAACTTGTATTTTATATTACCTTTATAATAATCCTTTTGCATAACATAACACTTAATGGTATCTGATAAAGAAATAATTTCTGCTTTTACATAAGTAGTTTTGTTAAACAACTGCGAGTAAGCAGATGTTTTAAGAATCACTACAAATACCAATAATGCAAATTCTTTCATAAATAGGTTTATTTGATTTACAATATTACTTAATAAACCTCTCTCTGCGTTGCAAATTTATTAATCCCCATAAAATGGCCACTACCGAAACCGAAATAATAATTAACCTATTTTGAAATAACATGGTTTGATATAGCGACTCACTCATACTGCCGGATGTAGAAAATGGGTTTAAAAACACATTCCATTTTGAAGCACTAATAAAGGCATGAAGAAACCATAATGCCAGTCCTATCACAACCATAACTACCGCTGTTCCGTTGCCATTTTTAACCATGGTACTGAATAAGAAGCCAAGCGTTCCAAAGAAAATAAGCACTACAATAAGCTGCGCACCCATCTCCATAAAAGGAAGTTCAACCAACAAGTAATTATTAAAAAAGGCCAGGATGGTGACAATAACAAATACCATAGCAAAAATAATACATAGCCTGACCAACCATACTTTATAGCGGTAGTTAGGTATCCCAAATAATATTTCTAAAATACGAGCGTCTTCGTCGTTCTGAATTCCAAAAGCGGTAGGAAAAAACATCAATAATATTCCTGGAAAAATCAGCTGATAATATACATCGCCCACGCTGATTAAGTCGGATGAGAACAAGGCAATACCAGTTATTAGCAGATAAAATATAAGCGACGCTCCCAAAAAATAAACAAAGCGATTACCGAAAATTATCTTCAAGTTATATTTTATGATGTTTACTAAATTTTTCATATTAATGTCTTTATTCCATTTTCAATTTGGATGAGCTAAAAAAACACTTCCTCCTTATTATTCAGGATACTCCCTTGCCTGCCGGTAGGCAAGTCCTTAAAAACGAGGAGCTCTAATTACTTTTTATACATTACACCAGTATTAGCGATATAGCGTTACAATAGGCACTTAATCCGATATACTTTTATTTTTTTTGCACCCTGTGCCTTTGTACCCTTGTACCTTATACCCCCTTGCACCTTTTTCACTACGATACTTCATTTCTCAATAGCCATAGATACGAATCTTCCAGACTAGAGTGAACAGATTCTGCATCTTCTACAGGTTTATCGTTGCTTAATACACGAACCCGTACGGTTGCTCCTGTACCAATATGATGAACGACTTGAAATTGTTTGTTCACTGTTTCAAACTCTTCTTTGGGCACTTCAAAAGTCCATACTTTACCTTGTGTAACTTTTGAAAGCTCAGAAGGAATACCCCAATATTTTAGGTCTCCTTTTTTCATCACAGCCACTTGATTACACGAGCTGGAAATATCCTCAATAATATGTGTAGAAAATATCACAATTCGGTCTCTACTTAGCTCAACCAACAGGTTACGAAAACGAATACGTTCTCTTGGGTCTAGTCCCGCTGTTGGTTCATCCACTACCAATATACGCGGCAAGTGAAGCATAATTTGTGCAATACCAATGCGCTGTTTCATTCCTCCCGAAAAGGAACCTATAGCCGCATCTTTTCTATCCCACATATGCACTGCCTTAAGCACATACTCCACTCTGGCAAAGCGCACTTCCTTTTTTCTTAAACCTTTTAGCAATGCCATATAATCTAAAAACTCAAAGGAACTCATGTTTTCATATGAACCAAACTCCTGCGGCAAATAACCTATCAATCCCTGAAGCTCTTCACGGTACTTTAAGGAATCTAAACCATTCACGAATATCTTACCATAGCTTTGATCCAGGATTCCGCAAATGATACGCATGATGGTAGTTTTACCAGCACCATTAGGTCCCAGCAAACCAATCATACCACTTTGCATGGTTAAACTAACTCCCTTTAGAGCTTTAAACGGCACCTTTTGTTTACCTATAAGTGGAATGGAACGAACTAAAATATACCATGTTCGGCGAATGCCAGAAAAACGACCTTTTAGTCTTTCTACATTAATATTTTCACGAATAAGCTTTTTACCTGTTACCGAAATATAAATACCTAAATACCATAAACCAGCCCAAACAATAGAAGATGCTATGCTATTGAATTTATGTGCAAACAACCCTAAACTGATGGCAGGGTAAGCCCATAACACAATACGATTTAAAATACCATTGTGTGCAAAAATCTTTTTAAACCTACCTTTTGCATCAGGCCACTGGCGCAGATGTGCTATAT
Source organism: Labilibacter marinus (assembly GCF_001659685.2). Lineage (GTDB taxonomy): Bacteria > Bacteroidota > Bacteroidia > Bacteroidales > Marinilabiliaceae > Saccharicrinis > Saccharicrinis marinus. The sequence continues at coordinate 59,358 of NZ_LXYE02000008.1, read as the reverse complement.
ACGATAAATAAATAAAGTAACTCACAAACAGAAATATAAAAGTCCAAAGTGAGGTTTCTAAATAGAACCAAGTCATCCAAACCAGAAAACCCATTAAAGGTATTTGCCAGATAATTCCTTCCAGATAACTTTTTACTCCTTTCTCCGATTGTTCTTTTGCTCCGTACTTTTTACCCGTTTTCCACTCACGCATAAAACGATTATCTCTATCGTAAATCTTCACTACATTTTGCAGTTGAATGGTAATCGCCTCATCAGGTTTTATCAGCTCAGCTTGTGCTTGACGAAGACTCGTTAAAATAAAGAACATCACGGCAGGTACTCCTACCACACAGGCAAAGTATTCTACCAGCATCCAAACAAAGGAATGATTAAATACAAAGTGAATCAAGACAATGCCCACTACCCACGAAATAAATATAATGAGTTTATAAACGATATCTAATGATTTAATCCATCGAATAGAAGTTTCCAAACCAAAACTAAACGTAGGAATAAACACCAATGTTAATAAAGTACTGACCAACAAACCACCAACAACAGTAATGGCAAATGGAGCACCCAAACTACCTACGTATTCCGATTTACCCATGGCCAAAGGCAACATTGCTATGATAGTAGTGGCGGCTGTAATTAATATAGGTCGAACGCGCGATATACCTGCTTGCAATAAAGCGCGAGAATGCCGCATGCCTTGCTTTCGCAGAATATTGGCGTAATCGATTAAAATAATTCCATTGTTGACTACGATACCCAAAAGGATTAAAAAGCCGATTAGCGTATTTAAGTTAAGCCAAGAATGCCCTGTAAATATCAACCCTAAAAATGAACCTATTGCCGCCAAAGGAATGGAGAATAGCATCACAAAAGGCGTTACAAAGGATTCAAATACCGAAGCTAATATCATTAAAATAAGCACAAAGGCCATTCCTATTAAAAAATAAAACTCGCTAAACTGGTCTTCTTCGTGCACCACCTCAATGGCTGTTCCTGAAGGTAAGTTTACCTCGGCAATTAATTCGTCAACATCTAAACGAGCTTGTTCCAACAAGTTTTTTGAATCGTTTATTTCTGCATTGAAAGAATATCTTACCGTGATTTCTTTTTGCTGGTTAACGCGCAATATTTCTGCACGACCTGTGGAATATATAATATCAGAAAAATCGTTTAAAGCTACCAAAGAGCCTGAGTTAGAGATAACATTTAAACCTTCTAAATCCTCATACGTTTTTGGCGGAATCTCATCATCATCATAAGGATTTTCTTGCTTCATAACAATGTCGTACTCTTCATTGTCAACACGTAGCATTCCTCCTGATTGTATCTCGTTACGGAATGTAGAAAGCTCTGAAAGCACATTCTGCGGCGTTACGCCATACATACTCATCAAACCAGGATCGAACTCCAAATGCATTTCAGGACGAGGAAAACCCGCGCTTACTCGCACCGACCTTAATTCTTCCAGATTATCTTCTAGTATGTATTTAATGTCCTCGGCCAACAGCAACATCTTATCAAAATCTTCTCCTTTAATAACCACGCTCTCTTGCTGCTGTCCAATTCCAAACATGGCCATTAAACCCATTCCTGGATTATCGCCAAAACCAGAACCACCTCCATTTGAGGTTCCTCCACCTTGCTCTAGATTTATTTCAGAATCGGTATAACCGTATAATTTTGATTGAATATCAGCTTTAATTTCTCCCAGAGAACGGTCCGACTCTTTTTTATATTCATCCTTTAGCTTAACTATTAGGCTAGCTTTTTCTTCGTAAACCTGACTGATGATTTTATCATGCTCGCCAACCTTAGCCAAACGCTCCTCTAGCTCCTTTACCATTTCGTCGGTCGCTTCTAAAGTAGAACCTGAGGGTCTTTCAATATCAATAATATATTCGGGTGTTTCCACTTCTTTACTCACTTGCAAACTCACCACCAAGCTAATACCAATCGTTAAAAAGAAGGTTATCACCGCCATATTGATGGTTCGAGCAGGTAAACGAAGTGCATTTTTCAAGAGCACCAAATAGCCTTGAATCATGCGATTATGCAAAGGCAATCGTCTTAATCGCTTTTGCACATTGGTCTTTCCATACCACAACACACTGTGTGTCATCATAGGAATTAACATGAGTGCCACCGCCAGCGAAATAATTAATGTACCTACAATAGAAACACTGATATTTTTGGCGACTAACTTAAAGTAAATATTGGATGAAAATACAAAGGGTAAAAATACCGTGATAGTAGTTAAAGTAGCTGCCAAAATAGCTCGCCATACTTCTCTGGTTCCCATAGTCACCGCCTTGTCCCTATCCTTTTCTGTCGAGGCGACTCGATATATATTCTCCATCACCACAATACTGTTGTCAATGAGCATACCCACTGCCAACGCTATCCCTATTAAGGTTAAGGTGTTGATGGTAATACCAAAGGCATAAAATATATTAAATGCAGAAAAAACAGAAATAGGAATAGATAACATCACCAAAGAAACCAATGGTATGTTTTTTAAGAATATCCATAAAATAAACACTGCCAGCAGGCTACCAATAAGCGCTAGATCAATAATGCTAGCAATATTCTCTTCCATGGTTTCGGCAGAATTGGACGTAATGGCTATTTCTACTCCCTCAGAGCCAAGCTCGCCATTTAGGCGCTCTACCTCATCCTTTATCCTGCCCGATAATTCAATTTGATTAACGGTAGACTCGCGTGCCACACGAATGGTTACCGCTTCTTTAGCATTTACACGGCTATAAGATGTTTGTTCTTTTACTCCGAAAACGATTTGGGCAATATCTTTCAGTAAAATAGGCCCATCTGCCGAAATAACCACATTTTCTAAATCCTGTATTTTATTATACTCACCTTCAACATTAACAAATAAATACTGCCCTTCGTTAACCACTCTACCCGCAAAAGCTTTTTGACCTTCGTTATTGAGTATTTTCCTGCGTACCTCAGATGTGGTTAACCCTAAGGATTCCAGTTTATCTTCATTTAAAGTAATCTCTACTGTTTTTTCGCGTCCTCCATAAACCTCAATACCTGCAACACCATCAATATTTTCAAGCTTATCGCTGATTCTCTCATCCGTTATAGCCCGTACTCTATCTACATCACCTTCGCCCAATACTTGCAGCTGCATAAACTGATTGGAAAACTGCTGCATGTCCATTTTAATGACCGTGGCTCTGTAATCCTCTGGCAGTAGACTTTGGGAAGCACTTATCTTTTCCGCCAATTTTAAATAAGCATATTTAAAATCCACATCCTTGGTCAGGTAAACAATAATAGTCGCTCTGCCTGGGTTAACCCGCGATTCCATTTTCTCGATACCTTCCAGAGTACCAACCACACCTTCCATGGGTATGACCGCTTCTTGCTCTACATATTTTGGGTCAGATTCTGTATCGCCCACTATCTGCACAAAAAGCATGGGTAGCTCCGTATCGGGATATAACTCCACAGACAGGTTATTATAGGACACTATTCCTAACATGGATAGTGCTATAAACAGCATGCTGATGAGTACTTTTCTATGTATAATAAAGTTCATTATTTCAAAGTATCAAGATTCAAGTATCAAGTAACAAGACACTTGTTATTAGTTTGATATTTATTTCATCGCAAATTCAGTTTGCGAATCACTCAATATAGTGATGCGACGAGTATTTTTTACGTCATATTTTCAGGGCGTTGCTCTGGGCTAATGCTTTAGGCCCTTTGGGGCATAATGCTGTACCTTTAAGCCTTTGTAACATTGCACCCCTGAACCTGTAAACCATTTCTCCTTCTTACCCTTCTACCTTTTCTCCTCTTTTAAAAACACCATCGAAAATGTAATACACACATGGAATTACAACCAATGTTAATAAAGTTGATGTTACCAGCCCCCCAATAACAGCAATAGCCATTGAAGAACGGATAGCTGCGCTTTCTCCCAATCCAATAGTCATAGGTAACAAGCCTAAAATAGTGGTTAGACTAGTCATAAAAATTGGTCGCAACCGAGTATTGGCTGCAGCAATAATAGCATCCTTCAGTAATAAACCTTCTTTCTTAAATTGATTGATGGCATCTACCAAAATAATGGAGTCGTTTACTGCAATACCAGCCAGCATTACCAAACCGATATAAGCCATAATGTTTAAAGACTTACCGAGAATTAAAAAGGCAGCAATAGCACCAACTCCCGCCAATGGAATAGTTAATAAAATGGTAAATGGATGAATTAATGATTCAAATTGCGATGCCATAACCATGTACACTAAAATGATAGATAAAAGCAATGCAAAAGAAAGACTTCCGAAAGACTCTTTACGCATCATTTCATCTCCTTTTATTTGATAGCGGTAACCAGTTGGGAATTCAATCTTACTCATGGTATCATCTATCCGTAAAGCTAATTTATCGACTGGCATATTCCCTCGCATATGAGCAGATATTCTTCCTATCCTATTTTGATTATTTCTGATGACCTCCTTAGCCGATGAACCTACTGTAATTTGTGCTAACTCACCTAAACGGTAGGTCTCCTGACCATTTTCTATCACGAAATTCTCTAATTCTTTTAATTCGTAATCCGGCATTTTTAGGGTTATGTCGGTAAGCTCTCCTTCACTCTCTATACTTCCCGCATCTTTCCCCATTAAAAACTCTTGTAATTGAGTAATGATGCTGGTTGCATTAATATCAAAAATACCTGCTCTATAACGGTCTATCACCACATTCACTTCTGGAACGCCATCCTCAAAAGAGCTTTTTACGTTATATAATTCCTCTTCCTGCTTCAGTAAGGCATATACCTCATCAGTTAACTTATCTAACTTGTCCAAGTCATCGCCAATTACCTCAATCACAATGGGTGCTGAATCATTACCTAATATTTCACCCAAGGCCGTTTCATCCTGAATATATTCTAACTCTAAATCAGGAATACCTGCAAACAATTCGCTTAAAACAGGAATAAAATCATCAGTAGAATACGGTGTATCTTCTTTAAGGGTAACTTTAATAAACCCAGTATTCTCTCCTTCAAATACACTTTTATCACTTCCCGATAAATCCGATTGTGGCCCTGAATGCGTGTATACATGTTCAACATGCTCCTCCAGTCCTTCTCTAATCATCTCTTCCATGGCATGTATGGTAGAAGCCGTACGTTGCAAACCAACACCAGCAGGTAAGGTAACATCAATGGAAAACTCGCGGGTTTTAGCCTGCGGCATAAATTCGCTTCCCACATACGAAACAGAAAAATAGCTTAGTACAACTAAAACTACAGAGGCCAAAATAACCAAGTAACGTTTCTCAATCATCCCGCTCAAAAACTGAGTATACCTGGGATAAGTTTTCTCTTTTCGGATAGATTTTTCGGGTCGCTTACCCAGTAACAAAACACTTAATATGGGTATGATTAAGATGGCTACAAATAGCGATGAAAGCAAAGAAAACGCCACCGTCCAGGCTTGATCTTTAAATAATTCACCAGATGCTCCATGTAAATAAACAATTGGTAAGAACACAACAATCGTAGTTAATGTAGATGCCACTAGTGCTCCTCCTACTTTTGCCGTTCCTTCAACGGCAGCCTCGCGGAGCGGCTTGCCCTTTTCTAGCATGCTAAAAATGTTTTCTACCACAATTATGGCATTATCCACCAGCATACCTGCTCCCAACGCCAAACCTCCTAAAGTCATTATATTGAGCGTAAGCCCATTAAAATACATCAAGTTAAAAGTGGCAATAATAGAAATAGGAATAGCAGCACTTACCACAAGAGTAGTTCCAATTCTGCGCAAGAATAAGAATAAAACCAATACTGCGAACAATATACCAATCAAAGCACTATCCTCAACTTCGCTAATAGCATCATCGATAAACTTACCCTGATTTTTAATGACCGTAATCTCGTATCCAGGCAGTCCTTTTTTTATTTGATCGAATCCTTCGTTAAGTGCTTCAATGGCAGCTACCGTATTGTATTTGGTTTCTTTATAAATAGACAATCCAATACACCTTTGTCCGTTTAATCGAACAATATTTACAGGGTCTTGATTTTTATAAGAGATATTGGCCACATCGCTCAATAGCAAAGGAACTTCTTTAGTTTGTCCTTTTTCATCTTGCTCCAAGGTTCGGCCTACCACTAGTCTACCTAAATCCTCTGGCGATTGATATATACTGACTCCTTTGATAATATATTTTTGTCCTGCTTCCTCTATTGAGCCTCCAGAAACATTGCGATTAAAACTCTCAATTTTAGAAACTATAGTAGATGAAGTAATATTATGCGACTCCAATAAATAAGGATTTGTCTCGATGAGAATCTCCTTACTTTCGTCACCCGATAAACGAACATCAGCAATACCATCTACTCTAATTAACTCGTTACGAATATAGTTTTGAGCTACCTTTCGCAGCTCATCCATATCGGTAATATTTTCGTTGGAAACTGCCGCCAACATAACTGGAGAAGCATTGGGGTCGTTACGATAGATATTTAACTCTTCTACATCTTCGTTTTGACTATAAGTAGTGAGTGCCTTTTGTAAATCCAGGAAAGCCTCATCCATATCCTGATCCCAATTGTACTCAACGGTTATTTGCGCTGAGCCCACCTTACTTAACGAGCCCACGTTAACCACGCCTCGTTGACGAATAATGGTTCCCTCCATGGGTTCCACAAATTGCTTTTCTATTTCCTCTGGGGGGCGTTCACCCGACTGAACCTCCACCACGATGCGTGGGTTATTTAAATCCGGAAATAAATCGGTACCTAAACGAGAAAATGATATAAACCCGAGCAATACAATACCCAAAATAATCATGGCTACCGTAACTGGATAATTGACAGAAAACTGTGCAAGTTTTTTCATATATTCTAATTAGTATCAAGTTTTAAGTATCAAGACATAAGACTGATTTAAAAGACTTTAAAAAGTCTATAATAATCGGCCATTAAGCCCAATAGCTAATCCTGATAGTTTCAGATGCTTATTGTTATATTACTTTCAACTTTATAAACTTTTACACTGCCTATTTATTTAAAACTTTAATTTTAGAACGATCTTTAAGCGTCTCGAAACCTTTAATAATTAATCGTTCTTCAGGTTTTAGTCCTTCAAGAATTTCGACCTTACCATTATTTTCCATCCCTGTAACTATTTTTCTTTCAGCGGCCGTTTTGTCTCGTGCTATAAATACTACTTTACCGTCGGTGCGCACTAAAATGGCATCTTTAGGAATAACTACAACACTGTCCTTTTGATCCACAATAATATCTGCCTTCACAAACATACCTGGCCTTAATTTGGCTTCGTTATTACTTATAGCTAGTCGTCCTTTAAAAGTTCTAGACTCCACATCAATGGCTGGTGATATTTCTTTTAGTTTGCCAAACAAAGTATCTTCTGGTAAAGAGTAATTCGTAATCCAAGCTTGTTGATTTAGGGATACTTTCGTGATTTGGCTTTCTGGTAACATCATATCCATCACCATTTCTTTATAGCTCATTATTTGAAGCACCTCTTTACCTTGCTCCACTTTAACCCCTTGCGAAAAGTATGGAAGATCAGTGATCACTCCGTTAAATGGAGCGGACACCCTCATCTTATCCAATTGAATAATGGCATTTTCGTAAGTTTTTTGTGCTGAAACCAATTGCTTTTCTCCTGTTACTTTCTCACGTAGAGTAACACCTCCTTTTTCGTAAAGAGCTTTTTGCTTTTCGTATTCCATCTCAGAAATATCCAAATCAATTTTAGCACCTTCAATGTTGACGTTGTTTTCGTATTCTTCATCTTCAATACGAATAATAATTTCGCCTTTCTTTACTTCATCCCCCATTTTGTACTTTTTACCCGTACGAGGATTGATTTGTATATAGTATTCTCCAGAAGCTTCGGTGGTTTGAAGGCTCTCAAACTCCGATACAATTGTACCTGTAGCGGTAAATACTTCCTGAATATTATCCCGACTCACCTCCTCTACCGTAACTGGTATCGAAATATCTGCAGAGAATTTATTTTGTTGATCGTTACAAGCTACTAAGCTCATACCTAATAATGCGATGGGAATATATCTTTTAATCATAAGAGTAGATTTTTATTTTTTGAATTGAGGTGTTACTGGAACTTGATTTTCAAAGTCGTACATACTCTGAATTTTCATATTCAGTAATTCCAGTTTATAACTGATGATGGAATTGGTTAAACCATTCTTTTTTGTGGTCAATTGGTTTTGTACCAGATTTAGATCCATACTGGTTAAATCACCATTTTTGTATTTCTCTAAATTAATTTCGTAGGTCAACTCAGCATTCTCTAGATTTTTTCGGGCAATACTAATTTGGCGTAGGTTGTTCTCTAAACTTCTAAATACCTGACGAATGGTTAATTTAATATCCACCTCTTCGTCTCGTAAATCATTTTGTGTTTGTTCTAACGCCGCTTGAGCCGCCTTTAGTCTGGCTTTCTTTTCTCCCCAATCCCACAGAGGAATAATTAATCCTAATGAAACTTGCTGGTTATTGGTAGGTTCGTTAAACATATTTTGAAATTCCTCATTCTCACCAATTAAGCCAAATTTTAATACTAAATCCCCTTTAAACTCATTTAAAGCATTGGTTTTAATAATATCAAACTGTCCGTTTTCAATAGCTATTTGACGTTGTCTCAGCTCCATTCTATTAGATAAACCCTGTTCAATGGCTATATTCAACTGAACATCTACAGGCAACACAGAAACATCGGCCAATACCATAATTTCTTCTTCTAAGGGTATTCCTAGCATCTGCTTAAAATTGTCCTTGTCATTTTCAAAGGCCACTTCATTATCTTTCATAGAGGATTCACTGGTCATTAAATCAAGCTCCGCCTGATAAAGTTCCTCTTTCGCTGTTAGTCCTGCATCTACCTTATTTTTGATGATATCATAACTCTCTTTACGGTTTTGATATTCCTCACGAGAAGTATTCAAAGCCATTTGAGTTTGATACACTTTAAAGAAAGCTTGTGTCACCATATTCTCCACACTTAATTCCTGTAAAGCATAACTTAATGTGGCATTTTCATAACTTAACTCAAGTTCCTTTAATTCCAGTTTAGTTCTGTTATAAGTAAATAAAGGTTGCTCAAGTGTTAAATCTAAACTATTACTGAAACCCTTAAAACCAGAAGAATTACCTCCTGTACTTGAATTCTCACGATATTGTAATGAATTATTTAATGATAGTACCCCATCAGTCCATAAAATTGGTTGTGATACTCTAAAATTACCCAAACTACTATAGTTCTCTACGGTATACCATTCAGAAAACTGTTCATTAAAAATTCTATCATGCGAATACTCTAATGGCCTAACATTTAAATTAAAGTTAGATTTTAATGTGGCTCTTTGCGCCTTTAGATTCTCTTCACTTTGTATCAAAGACAGTCTGGAACCTTGTATACGCGGACTGGTTTTCATGGCTTGCTCAATGGACTGCTGTAAGGACAAAATCCGTTGGCCATAAAGTCCTGATGAAAATAGAATAGCTCCTAAAATCAAGCGTATTTTTATTTTATTGATAAACATATATTTAAGTTTAGATATTTAAAGTTTAACCCATTTAACAGCATCTGCAATAACCACTCTTTTTGTAGTTAAATCAGATAGTTCTACAATTGCTTCCCCATCGGATAAATAAAACTCACCCAAGAAAGCCCAATCTGAGGCATCCTGATCGATGGGCACCTTTACCTCTGATTCCCCATCATCATGGTACACCTTATAAGTATAAGTGGCATCTTTAGGATCTTGATTTCGGAAATTACCCATGCGCTTTGAAGGAACCATAGCATAAACATTATACCTTCCAGTTTCGGATAGTTGGCCTTTGAACTGTGCTACCGCATTGCCATCGCCAGCTTTTTTATAAGACATTGATTTGGTAAACTCACCAAAAGCAAAGGAGTTTAATACTGGAGTCCAGCGCGAAGCAGGTCGAAAAAAGGACAATGTTTTATACTCAGAACCATTTTCAACATTTTCTTCATCTTTCATTTCCAAAATATATTCCTTTAATGTTTTGCGACCCGTTGTATTTACTACAGAAAATCCCTCATGCTCATTATCTACAATAATCTCGTTATCCTGAACTAGTTTAATTTTACGGCTTAATGGAGTTATTCCTATCCTAGGCATAAAACTCGATGGCGCCTCTTCAAAATCGGCCAGAGGGAAACGTGTATCTGAAGGTACATTTTTAGATAAATAAGTATGTACCGACATCATGCGAGGAGCTTTGTCCAATACAATACCAATGTTTACATGCTGTCCTTTTTTAATCAGGTATATTTCCTCATAACTCGCTGTCATTCCTCTTCCTCCTGGCGGGCCACCTGGACCTCCACCACCACGACCTCCTCTTGGGCCACCTCCGCCACGGCCACCCATTATAGAAGCTTTTACAATACCATCTACATTGCCCTTATTAGCTACTTGCAAGCCCACATAAAATCGTTTTCTATTGCCATCTTTAAACTCATACACCTTACTCTCTCCAAATAAAAAGGAAGGCAATTCAACATCAGTATCCGAATCAATGGTATTACCATGTTCTGTATCGTCAGAAATCAGTTGACTAAGAATCTCTTGATCGATTTGTTGCATGGCGTTGGCCTGTAACAGGCTATCTACAAAAGAGCTAAATTTATCGGACCCTATGCGTGATTGAGCAGTAGCAAATTGATTATTACCAACGGTAACAATTATATCTGCAATGCTGATTTCTAAATCCTCCTCATCGGCCAATTCTTTCAGACTACCCTTGCTTTTATTTAAGAACAGAATAGATTTATCCGTAGAACTCATTCTTCCGAACCTGCCCGTAGAACTATGCACCCTATTTAGCATATATGATTCTAAACACATATTAAAAAATGGCAAATCCTTTTCCTCGAGTGAATAGGCATAATTATAATACAACGGAAACATGGAAAAAGCACTCCAATTATCTAAGGTTCTTCCTACATCATTATTCCCACCAAAAAATCGGCGTCCTTGCACAGGTTGTGCAAAAGTATTACCCACTAAATTCATAAAAACATTGGTTTCTATTTCTTTAGGCAATAATTCTAGTTTATCGTTCTTTACGCGCCTTTCTTCGTTATTAAACCTGCTAGCCAAATTAAAATCTCTTAAACCTAAACCTGATTCAGGAATAAAAATCATTTCGGGTTGGGTATTGTCATTACTGATGCTCCAACCTCTGAAATATGCATAAAAATGTACAGGAACCTCAACAATAGAAAATCTGTTATAAGGATATTCAACACCTAATTTACGTTCGTAATCCTTTTTAATATCTTTCAGTAAATTAGGCAATGTGTCGCTTAGGTTCTCGAAATACTTTTCGAAGTAAAAACCATCTTCTCGGGCGGTTACAGAATAATTTACACTATCTACTTCAATGCTTTTACTTTGATATTGGCCTCCTACTAAACTAATTTTAGAATAAGGCTTATCTCCTGTAAAATGAACCCAATCACCATCTTCACCTTGCTTACCTTGCGATATATAGTTGAGTTGATTGGATGATTTCACTTTTAACTCGTAGGTAAAAAACTTTTGAACGCGTAATGCATTTCTTTCCGCCACCACAGGATACCAAAAGGTTTCCTTAATTAAAAATAAGTAGTTGGATGTGGCAAAGCAACTTCGTTTATCAGCTACTAAGGGGTCAAAACGATGCAAGGCTTCACGCGTCTCTTTACTTAAATCAAAATATGCCAGTTTATCGTTCGGTGTTCCCTTAAATTTTAAGCTAATATTTAATGATGCATTCTGAAGGTGTTTATTGCTTACATACAGCATATTTAAATCCTGCTCATAACTAGATGCCTCTTCTTCAATTTTCACTTCTTCAACAATAAGTCCATTATTAAAGAAGAATTTTAACTTGTTAGGAAATGAAGTGGTCGTATTCTCTACCTTAAAATTTACCGTTCCGCTTATTGTACTTCCAATGTGTTCTAACTGTATTTTATAATCCGAAATCTGATAACCCGCCTCAATAGGAAGTTGCTTTTCTATTCTGGCTTGTCTTTGAATAAGTTCTTCCTGATCAACACTTTGTATAAGATAATATGCCATTCCTGACAAGGCTATTAATAAACATATATAAGCTGGTACAATAATTATTTTTTTACCGAAGTTAGTTTGTGATAATCTGGGTAATTTATATACCGTAAACAATATAAGAGATAAGCCTATCAGAAAGTATCCACCTCTAATTAAAACCAACTGAGCTATATTGGTAAAACCAACGTAGGCCGAATACGCCATGGGTGTGTTAAAGGAGATAAAATCCCAAGCTCCGTAATGTTGCCCTTTTAAATAAAAAACGCAAGTGGCAATATAACCCAATACCAAAATAAAAGTGACTGCCTGATTACGCACCAACTGCATCACAAAAAAGGATAATCCTAAAATAAACACTAAAGTAGGAAAGGAAATAATAAAGGGATACAGGAAATAAGTCAATAAACTGAATCCTGCATCTGGACTTATTAAATTAATGATGAATGTAAATGAAAGAACCAATAAATTAAGCCCTCCAAAAACGATCAATATTCCTAAGGTCTTTCCAAATACATACTGAAAGTTTGACATATTCCTTACGTATATCACCTCAGTTGTATCTAGCTTTTTATCTCGTCCTAAGAAATCAGCAGATAAGAAAACTGCGATGATGGCCTGTACAATGTTTAATACCCAAAGGTTCATGTAAGGTAAACCTCCCAATAACATTCTATCTGGCCATCCTGCTCTACCTACCTCGGTAGAAGCCATAATATTAAAGAATAAAATAAATATGATGACGATGAGAGAGAAAATACGAAAGAACCAACTCCTTAATAGAGTTTTAACTTCGAAACGTGCAACAGTAAATAAAGGGTTACTCATGACTTGATAAACTATTATTGGTTTCGTACTCCATAAAATATACATAAGCATGCTCCAAGTTGGGAGCAATGGCTTCTCCTACAAAATCATCCGCACTAGGCGCAATTAACTCTACTTCATATCCATTGGCATCAGGTATGGTAGTAATAACAGGATATTTTTGCTTGAACACTTCCATTTGATCGAAGTTTACATGTGTTCGCCACACTTTACCTTGCGATAATTCCAGAAAATCGTTAGGACTACCTGTAAAACCAATTTTTCCTTCGTTTAATAAAGCCATCTGTGTACAAGTACTCGAAATGTCGCCAACAATATGCGTAGAGAGAACAATAATTACATCGCGCTGACTTAGGTCTGCTAAAATATTTCTGAATCGAATTCTTTCCTCGGGATCCAAACCTGTAGTTGGTTCATCCACGATAACTATTTTGGGGTCACCAACAATGGCCTGAGCAATACCTAAACGACGTTTCATACCTCCAGATAACTTGTTGGCATATCTATTTCGAACCTCATACAAACCTACCTGTTCCAGTAGGCGTTCCACCTCATTTCGTCGTTCTTTCCGGCTACTTATCCCTGCTAAGGAAGCGGCATAATCTAAAAACTCATAGGTTTTTAACTTGGCAAAAAAACGGAAATCCTGAGGCAGGTAACCAATCATAGATCGTACATCTTGCCTGTTTTTACTTAATGGCTTCCCGTTTACTAAAATATCACCTCCTGAGGGTTCTAATAAAGTAACCAGAATTTTCATTAACGTAGATTTTCCAGCACCATTAGGTCCTAATAAACCAAACATGCCAGATTCAATATCTAAATTAACATCAGTAAGTGCCTGATAATTATTTTTATAAACCTTATTCAGGTTTTGAATAGAAATATCCAATGTTGTAGACTTTAAAATATGAGAAGACAGACTATGAGAGACAAGTACCCAAATATAAATAATTTAGTTTACAATGTATACAAAAAACACAAGTAGCTAGCAGAATATTATTGAAAATATCCGCTAGCTACCTCACCTAACCAAACCTTATCCTTGAATTTCTATTTCTTTCTCAGCTTCTGCTTGACTAAATCTTTCGCCATGTCCTTTTTGTCCTTTATGAAATTGGCGATCTCCATCTTTTCTTCCTTGACGCATAGCTTTACCTTGATGTCCTCTTTTATGACCTTTACCTGTATGAGCGTCGAACATTATTTTTTGATCATCTGTTAATAAAGCTCTAACCTTTTGCTTATTGGCAAATTTCTTTTTGGCCATTAAAGTTTTAATATCACCTATTTCATCTAACAGATTGTTTACTGTTTTTTCATTAATATTATCACCTGTTGAAGCAGCTTTTAACTCAGCCATTTTCACTCCTAAGTCATTTTTATAAGGTGTCATTTCCTTTGTAAAACTTAACCTAAGTGCCTTCATTTCCTCTTTCTGCGTATCTGATAGGTTCAAACCATGTTTTGGTCCACATTCTCCTTTAGGTCCTTTTGCTCTGTGACCATCTTTTACCCCTGCTGCAGTTCCAACCACTAATATTGCTAATAAAGCTACTGCTAACATCACTCTAAATACTCTTACCTTCTTCATATCACAAATTTTAAATAATTAAACTTCTATTTCTAAAATTTTGAGCGTACTTTTCCTATTATCACAAACGCTCGTTTATAATTCACTTTGATATTTAAATACTTAAGCTATTTTTAATTACTGATGATGATTCCGTTTCTCATCCCTCTCTTGGTGGTGCTTCCCTCTGCCTCTCATTCCGTCCTTAAACATTGGAGAATGTTCTACCATACGCACTAACAAGCTATCAAACACTTCTATCTGCTCCTCATTACAAATATTTCGTAAACCATTAAAATGCTCCATGGTTAATACCTCTAACTGAAGTTTATAGTTAGCCATTTCTTTGAGTATACTTTGCTGTAACACGCTATCATTTCCTTCTTTAAAACTCAACATCATCTTGCTACGTATCACATTCATGCTATCCTTCACCACTTCTATTTGCTTAAAATAATGCTTACTATTTTGCTCAAATTGACTTTTTTGTTGCTGGCTAAGTTCTAGTTTGTTAAAAAAGTAATTCTTCCCTCCACCTCGTCTCTTATTTTCGAATTCACCTTCCTTCTGTTGTTGTTTTAGCATGGGCTTTGGTCCATCCCACCAAATTCTCCACGAAAAAATATTGAGTATAACTAAAACTACAATTATGATGATATAAAACTTCTTATTCATTTTAATTCCTCCTTACTCGTTACCTATAATTTCATCCGATAAAATAAACTCATTATCCCAAGCTGAATAATAGTTTAAGGCAATCTCAGAACCATCAGACTGTTCAGCATCTACCTCATTAGAACTATTATAAACGTAAAAATTAAACACATTAAAAATAACCAGTAATACTAAAACTGGCTTCAAGGCTACGCTTAACCTGGTAAAAAACACGGAGCTATCCTCTAACTGTTCTACCTTACCTATGATGCGTGTAGTAAAAAATGGCGAAGTACTTACTCTCTCCTTTACTGAAGTACTATCTAAAATTTGATTTACCTCACGTTCTATATTTTTATTTACATCCTTCATCATCTTGCTCCTTTACTATATTAGACGTTGTTGTTTTTTAAACCCCTTACTTTTTTTTACAAATAGTTTTTTATTTGCTTTTCGAGTATGCTTTTGAGTTTCTTTTTAGCTCTTAACAATAGTGACTCTATACTTTTAGCAGAAGTATTCATTATCTCTCCCACTACTTGCTGCGAGAGTCCTTCTATTTGCGTTAATACATAGGCTTCTTTTTGTCGGGATTGCAACCTACTAAGTGCGTAATATAATAATTCCTTTCGCTGCTCTTGTATTAAAATGTCCGAAGGATCTTCCGCTGCACCTACACTCCACTCGTTATTTTTAAAATCACTGATATAAGAAGTTAAATCGGCACCCCTTTTTATCCTCTTCTGTTTTCGAATATGATCCAATGATTTATTGGAAGCTATCCTGAAAATCCAGGTAGAAATGGATGATTTAGCATTAAACTTCTTCAACGATTTATATACCTCAATAAATACCTCTTGCGAAATATCTTCTGCATCAGCAATATCGTTGGTATAGGAATAGCAAATATTAATAACACGTTCTTTATAATCGTTTACTAACGATTCAAATTCACGCATATTACCTGCTAATATTTGATTAATTATATCGAGTTCCTTTACCTGATCCATTTTAAAACTTAGGTCATTTAATGCTTTAGACGTTAAGTGAAATTAAATCCCTCGTTAATTTACAAATATTATCAGTTTATAAATTTAGAAACATTCAAAATATGTTCGTATTGCTTTTTTTTTAACTTTATACAGTGTAATCCCTATAGAATAACAAACACATGCGAATAAGCCTTTTATTAATATTGGTTCTGTTTATTTCTTGCCTAAAGCTTGGTGCCAAAGATATTAAAGAAATACTTCTCCTTAATTCATACCACACAGGTTACCAATGGACGGATGACTTAACCAAGGGCGTATTAGACGGTATTGGACCACACGATAAAACTAGGGTTTTTGTGGAATATATGGACTATAAACGATTTCAAAACAAAGGCTTTTTTTACGAACTCGAAAACCTATATAAATACAAATACCAAGATCTTGATTTGGATGGAATAATTCTAGCAGATAATTATGCATTTGAATTTTTCATGGATAAAGGGGATAGTATATGGAATACCGATATACCTGTTACGGCTTGTGGGGTTAATGATATTCAGAAATACGATTACGACACATTAAGAATAAAAGCTATTAAGGAAGAAATTGATGTTGACAATACCATCAAGAGTATATTTAAATTAAATCCACAAACCGATTCATTAATATTAATCTCTGATCAAACTCTATCTGGAAAGATATTCTTAAGTGAGTTTTTGTTCCATTATCAGCATTTACATATTAATGTGCCTTATATCATTATGGATGGATCGAATTATGAAAATATTCGAGATCAGATAAAAAAAATAAAGCCTCAAAATAAAGCCATAGTACTACTAAGCTTGTATTCGAATAAATATGATGTACCTGTAGAGATGAAGGACATTGGAAAAGAACTCTTGGGAGATCTTGAGATTCCTATATACAGCTTTTGGTTCTTCTTAATGGATAATTTAATCACTGGTGGTAGTTTAATTTCATCTTATGATCAAGGTTTTGATGCGGCAAAAGTGTTAGCACAAAGGATGAATGATCCCAATGTGCTTATTCCAAGTTTACAAAGCTCGAAGCATCATTTACATTTCGATTATAACTTAATTCAAAAGCATCAGTTAAACGAAAAAGCACTCCCTGAATTTGCAACCTTTGAAAACAAACAGATTCCCTTTTATGTGCGCTTTAAAAAGCAATTGATTTACTTTTTAACCACATTGATCGTCTTAATAGTTATCATCTTGTTTTTAATGACTAATATAATACTACGCAAAAAAACAGAACTTAAACTAATTGAGAGCGAAAAACGGCTTGAATTGGCTTTAAACGGTGCGAACGAAGGATTATGGGATATCCATTTTAAACGAAAGGAAATTATCTATAATAATAACCTGGCAACACTTCTTGGATATGAGAATGCGGATGAACTAGATATATCATTTTGTAATTGGAGAGGTTTGTTTAGACCCCAAGATTTATTGCAGTTTAAAGAAACATTTATCCTACATTTACAAGATAGATCTCCTATTTTTAAACTAGAAACACAACTATATACTAAATCAGGTGACTTGAATTATTATCTGATTAATGGTAAAATAACTGAGCGTGATGCCAATGAAATGCCCATACGTGTTACTGGTGTAATTATGGATATTTCGGCACAAAAAGAATTTGAAACACAACTAAAAATAGCCAAAGAAAAAGCTGAAGAAAGTGACCGACTTAAATCTTCATTCTTGGCTAATATGAGCCACGAAATTAGAACACCGATGAATGCCATCTTAGGATTCTCAGACATTCTTCTTTGCCAAGAGCTAAATAAAGTAGAAAAGGAGACTTACCTATCTCAGATAAAAAATAGTGGAGAAAACTTATTACATATCATCAATGACATAGTGGATATTTCTAAAATAGAATCTGGTCAATTGATGATACGTAAGGAGAAAGTTGATTTAAATAAACTGCTTTCCAACATAGAATACGCAGGTAATACATTGATTAAAGCAAGAAAGAAATCTATCTCGTTTATTGTTCAAAAAGCTGAAAATGGGGAGCAATTTATTTATTCCGATCCTTTTAGATTAGAGCAAATATTCTTGAATTTAATTTCTAATGCAGTAAAATTTACTCATAAGGGAAGTATAAACGTCAACTTTACAAACCACAATAACTCCTTTGTTTTTCACGTAACGGATACTGGCGAAGGCATATCAGAAGAAGACCAACAAATTATTTTTGAACGCTTTAGGCAAGCAGAAAGCTCTACTAAAAAATTATTATCAGGCACAGGATTAGGTTTATCTATTACGCAAAGCTTAATTCACTTGTTAGATGGAGATATTTCGGTAAAATCGAAATTAGAAGAAGGGTCTGAATTTACATTTAATATTCCTTCTAAATCTGTTTATTAGAAATTCTATCCCATCAACAAGTTTTTGTTTTAAACAATTATATTTGTGTTCCTAAAAAATCACCTATAACAAGTATTGGTATGTATTTATTTTACGAGCGCAATTTTTCAAACAATGGCCATATATTATCTCCAGATGAATCTAAACATTGTGTTAAAGTTTTGCGTCATCAAGTAGGCGACTGTATATCAGTAATGGATGGGAAAGGTTCTATATTCAAAGCAGAGATACTCGAAGCTGCACCAAAGAAATGTGTACTCAAAGTTCTTGAAACCAAGACAGAAAAACCTCGTCCATTTTCAATACATATGGTGGTAGCTCCTACTAAAAATATTGATCGCTTAGAGTGGTTTTTAGAGAAGGCAACTGAAATTGGAATTGAACAAGTTACGCCTATCCTTTGTGATCATTCCGAAAGAAAGGTGATTAAACCCGAGCGTTTAGAAAAGGTGATTGTATCTGCAGCCAAACAATCTTTAAAATCGTATATCCCAACTTTAAACCCCTTAACTACTTATAAAGATTTTATTTTTAGAGAACAAGAAAATACAAACTGTTTTATTGCACATTGTGAGGAGTCATCCAAAGTGCTGCTTAAGAATGCTTACCAGCAAAACTCAAATGCAGTTGTTTTAATTGGTCCCGAAGGAGATTTTTCACCTCAGGAAATTAAACAAGCAGTAGAAAACAAATATCAGGAAATAAGCCTGGGGAAAGAGCGCCTAAGAACAGAAACGGCAGCATTAATGGGTTGTGCTACCCTAAATTTAATTAACCAAGTGGATTGATTAAACGTAATCGGCTAAAGTCTGACGATTCAAAAAATCTCTAAACTCACAAGCTAAAGCAGCAGCTAAATCACCCATCAAACATTTATTAAACGGGCATCTTTCTTTACTACCAGGGCAGCCTTGCACTTCAACAGGCCCCTCAATAACCTCGTATAATTCTAATAAGCTAATGTCTTTGGGGTCTTTTTTCATAACAAAACCACCACTAGGGCCTCTGTTTGAAGCTACAAAATTCTCTTTTGCTAAACGCTGAAACACCTTAGCTACATGATGCCTAGAGCTATCAATCATTTCAGAAATTTGGTTCACATTCAATTTTTGCTCTGTTTTAGCAATTAGAACCATACCATGTAAAGCAATAGATGCCGCTTCGGACAGCGTTATAATTTTAGACATTATACGATTGTTTTTAATAGAATACTTAAATACGTATTTGAAATATTACCCACAAATTAAACAATTACAATCGGTAAAAAAAACTAGATAGGTGAAAAGATAAAGAATAAGCACACGTGCCTGTTCATAAACACATGATTTTAATAATTCATTGCCTCGTGTAGTCGTTATTATTATAATATGAACCAAGCCATAGTAAATAAACCTACTTTAGTATATTGTAGCTTACTTCTATTAGCTTATCATGAAATGGCGCAGGTTTAATTTCAAAGCTTTCATGTTCCTTATATCCATCATGAACACATCCACAATCTGCATTTGAATAAAAGCCCGGCCAACCCGTTGCAGGGGAAAGAACAAAAGTGTGTTTATCGTGACTATTCCAATAAATGGTAATCTCAAAAATATCTTCATCGTCAAATGGCGTATACATATAACCTCTAGCACCCATCGCATTAACAGTTGCTCTTTCAAAAGATAATCTTTGATTATTCACCAATACTTTCCCATCCAACATCTCAATAGGATGATTCTTAGTGTCTCTGATATAAACCTGTATTTCTTTCTCGTCTGGCTCTCCTTGTTCTATTTTAACCTTTACCTTGATGGCTTGTGGATCTGTTATTTCCATATCGCTTAAAATAGATTTACCACAAGATGTAAAAATCAACAATATGGCTAAGTATATAAATTTCATACGTTTATTCTTTGTTTTATTTGATGTAAGGTATTCCCCCAAAAAACCATCCTCTCTGATTAAGGTAAATTATTACGATTTCTAATAAAACCTCAACAAGATTATGACAGATATAATGATATAAACACGTATAAAATTGATCTTAGTCTTGCTACATTTATTGAAATTTGAAGCATAAAAAAACCCAACTATAAAATATATAATTGGGCGTATAATGTGTAGTTCTATTTTCTTACTTAAACATGAATAACATTCTACGTTGCGAATCTGGGATTCCAATTATGTTATTTAAATAGTCCTGCTTAAATAACAACTCACCTTTTTGAATATAACCTTCTCCAAAAGGAATTCTACATCCCCACGAACCAGACATCACTTTCTTATTAAGGTCTGATACCTTAACGATAGTATGAGTACCTACAGTAATAAAGCATGTTTTATAGTTAGTCATTTCTGCCACCGAGCTAGCCATATTTTCTTTGGTTATAACCACTGATTTTGTGGCTTGAGCATAGGCTACTTTATTAAAACTAGCGATAGGCGAATGCTGATTTAATTCTCCTTCTTCAAAGTTTACAACACCAGCTGTAAACTCTTTTATAGTTACATCTTTACCTTTTTGAGCAGAGATGTTTACCATAAATAAGGCAATTAATAATAGTGTAAATGTAGTGCGCATAATTTTATATTTTATACTTGCATTTATAGTTAATCCTCAATTAAACGCACTTCATCAACAAAAGTTACTCTTTAGTCACCATTACTAAATATGTTATTCAACAACTATTCCTTTTAAAACAAGCTCTGCTGTAGCAGGGTTAGTAGCTAGAGGCACATTATGTATATTGCAAATACGTATTAACATATTAATATCTGGTTCGTGCATGTTTAACTAATGGATCTCTGAAAAAGAATACGCCTTTTACTATTCCATCTACTATTTGAACATCTCCTTGTAAAGGCCCTGACTAAACTCGTTGAACTTTTAAAACTGTATTTTGCGCATATTTTCCTGTCGTTCCTGTAGCTATAAATAGAATAAAATAGATGATAAAAACAAAAAAGGATACCCAATTGGATATCCTCTATATGAAAATAGACTAGTAAATTAATTATTGAGGTAAATTACCTTTCCAACCTTTATTAAACTGCGCAAGCAGTTGTTCTACTAATTCAGGCTTTTGGTCTGCAACATTGACTGTTTCTGTTGGATCATTAACATGGTCAAATAATTCAACAAATACAGGTTCTGACGCTGGCTTGGTATAATCCTTCCAAACTACCAAGCGGTAATTTTCCGTTCTCATACCATAACCCATCAATCTTTCTTCAAAAAGCTCTCTGTCCCACTTATCTTTTTGTTGCGCTATAATACGCTCTTCTACCTCCTCGATTAATGGACCAAAATACGTTTCTCGCATTCCTTGAGATAAAGGATTGGCCGCCCATTCGCGTAAAGCTGGACTTGGGAATTGACTAAATACAGCTTTCTTCCAAGGTGTTTCTGGATTATTAATTAAAGGTACGAAGCTATGCCCTTCTAGATGCTCAGGCTGGCTTATTCCAGCTAAATCACATAAAGTTGGATACATATCTACTAATTCAACCAAAGCTTTTGTTTTAGCTCCCTTGTTGTCTTGAGCCATATCAGGTGTCCATATCATCATAGGCACACGAGTAGAAATTTCATAATTGGTTGCCTTTCCCCAAATACCCATATCACCTAGGTGCCATCCATGGTCTGTCCAAAATATGATGATGGTGTTATCTCTTACTCCTGCCTCTTCCAAGGCCTTAATCATCATACCTATCTGAGCATCTACATAACTCACACACGCCAAGTAACCATGCTTTAACACACGCGCTAAACTATCCGAAATTTCTCCTTTTTTAGGAATTCCATAACGAGCGCGCAACTCGAATGAAGGATGTAACCCCATTGCGGCACCGTTTTCAGGCCCTTCTGTTTGTGTGGCTAAAGGAATATTTTCTCGTTCGTAAAAATCCCAATACTTTTTAGGAGCCGTAAAGTTTAAGTGTGGTTTTTTAAACCCTAATCCTAAAAAAAATGGTTTATCAGGATTGTTTTTAATCATATCTTGCATGGTTGCAATGGCTGCTACGGTATTATATCCATCTTCGTAGGTAGCATCTGGCACATCGGCACATTCGTAAGCAGGCCCTTGCCCTAAACCATTTCTGGTAGCATCAGGTCCATATTTTGCCACACTGGCATCTCTACTTTTTTTCCAGTTATCCTGATTTTCTTTTAAGGCATACCCACCTTTAGTTGACGCTCTCTCTGCTTTGGGCTTTAAAGGTTTTCTACTCCATGATAAATCAGGGTCGTTATATTTCCCATGATATATTTTACCCGTACACACTGCCTCATAACCGTTGGCTTTAAAGTGCTGCGGCAAGGTAATAATATCTGGATTTGCATCTCTGAAATAAGTAAAATTCTCAATTACTCCAATGGTTTCAGGACGTGCACCTGTCATTAAACTTGCACGTGACGGACTGCAAATAGCTTGCTGACAATAAGCATTCTCAAAAAGAAGTCCATCCGCTGCTAATGCATCAATATTAGGGGTTATAGCCACTTCGGAACCATAACATCCTAACTCAGGACGTAAATCATCCACTGCAATAAATAAAATATTGGGTTTAGCCTTTGGCTTTTGGGGTGTATTGCAAGCAAAAGCTGTTAAAACAACTGCGCCCAATACAAGGGTCTGTAATATTTTCATGATTATATCAATTAGTTTTTCTCTTTTTATAATTTCGAGAATTTAAGTACTTTTTTTGCTGTACCAGTTCTTACTGAAGCCAGATAAACACCTGTAGGTAATTCATTGATTTTAATTTTACATTCTTGTAAACCAACTACATCTTTACTATGGTGTTTTATGCCATTTAAATCGAATAAATCAACTGAGTAAGATGCAGCATCAACTCCTTGAACAAAGACCACTGATGTTGCTGGATTTGGATAAACCACTACATTCTGCAATGCTAGTTCATCTTCAACACTAACGTTTTTTTCAACTATTTTTATGTCTCTTAACTCTTCAGTTAATGTAACGTCTACTCCACCGCCTTTTGAACTTTTAAAAGTAGGAATTAAAGCATAATAATGCCCCGTTGGTAATTCTTCGGTCACTGTTAATCCGGATAAAGGAATATTTACTTTAGAATAACCTGCTGATAGATTTACAATAGAAGCATCAACCGAAGTAACTGTATTTACAATTTCATCCTGCTCATTCTTCTCCACTAGTTTAACCGTTAATCCACTCCAGTCATCAGCCAATACTTTAAAACCACTTCCCGCATCAAAATAATACTCAAAGTCGAGGTAACCATTAGCCAAACTAAAGCTAGAGTTTTCATACTTATTTTTATCCACAATAATTTGTGCAGGCGCTTCCCATACTCTTACATAATCGCAATACATTTCGGTTGGAAACCCAGGTTCTGGCGATGATTCTGGATACTCCATCACCGTACGGACACCATTAATATATTTTTCGTAGGGCGTTCTTAACCCCATTGAAACCGTTACGTGCATGGGCAGATGCCAATAGTAGTTTTTCTTTTTACCGCGTTCAATACCATCCACATACCAAAAAATTGAATCTGGACGATTTAAAACGCCATAAGTATGATATTCATCTCTAGGATCCCATGGTGCATCCCATGAATTATGGCAAAGTTCTGTATTCCCCTGCCCTGGACGTTTCCATGTTAGCTCACCATTTTCAATGATTCGCGTATGCAGATTCATCTCTAATCGCTTTAGTTGATTCGCTATTTGAAAAATCTCAATAGCATCTATCTCGCAGTATTGTACTCCACCTTCTTCCGTTGGAGTAGGTTGGCCAACACTATATAGCCAAAATGCAGGACAAGTACCCTGCCCCTTTGCACTTGCTTTAATTCTGGTTTCGAAATATCCGTAAGTAATCTCCTTACTGATTTGAGCAATTCCCGAAGTAAAATAAAACTTTTTATCGGCACCCGAAACCTTACGCGTATGCTCTTTCTGAACCATTTGTAAAGTCAGGGCATTGTCTTTTACATATGCATTAGAAGGCTCCCACGACCATGTTCCCCAATCTCTTACATCGGTGTTCCATTTAGATACATCCAAGGTACCTTCATTAAACTCATCCGAATAATCTGTTTTTAAGTTCCACATCATATCTGGATGCGAAACAGGCTTTTCTTGTGCTACCAATGGCACACACAACATTAAAACAGCTATCACCAACAACTCAATCTTCTTCATAATCTAATCTATCTTAAATGTTTTTTCAAAATGTGGCATTTCCATCTCTTTCCACTCAATACTTGTTTGCTTATCATGCCACCATTGTGGTTGTTGATGGGTAGTACTCCAAACTTCAGCTTGAGCAACTAATTCTTTAAGCACTTTTGGATGCAATGCACTCACATCCTTTGTTTCGCCTAAATCTTCATTAATATTATACAGCTTCCAAGGCTCCTGTTGTATCCTTAAAGCTTTCCATTGATCTTTACGTACACCCACATCGGAATATCCAGTGCGATGACGCATGGCAAAAATATATTCGCCTGCACGAGCATTTTTATGGGCAGAGAAATCATCCCAAATATCTTTACCATCTAATATTTTTCCGGTAGGAATTGTAGCTTGCGCTAAACGAGCAAAAGTTGGATAGAAGTCAAGCGCCGATACTGGATACTCATAAATACTACCTCCCTGAATTTGTTTAGGCCAGTGAAAGAACATAGGCACTCTATACCCTCCTTCACAAGTACTTCCTTTGCCTTCGCGAAGTGGGTAATTATTGGCTCCTTTAGATACCTTACCTCCATTATCGCTTAAAAATACGATAAGTGTATTCTCAAATTGTTTATTTTCTTTTAGTGCATCCACCACTCGTTTCACTCCTCTATCTACAGCGTAAACCATTCCTGCATAAGTACGTCGATGCTCATCTTCAATAGCTGGAAACATGGCCATATCTTCGGGTTTGGCTTCTAACGGTGTATGCGGTGCGTTATATCCTAAATACAAAAAGAAAGGCTTTTCAGTTTGTGCCGATTCATTAATAAAACGAACTGCCTCTCGGGAAAAACCATCTGTAATATATTCTGTTTCACTGACCTCTTGACCATTGTGCTGTAAAGGATGTAAGTATTCGAAAATAGCTTTGTTACCATTGGCTTTCTGCTTTTGGTAGGCTGCTCTATATTGCTCAGGAAAGTAATTATGACCTCCAGCCAAGAAACCATAAAAGTCATCAAATCCACGCGCATTAGGATGATACTCATCAGTAATACCTAAATGCCATTTACCAATAGCCCCTGTGTGATAACCAGCATCTTTTAATACCTTACTCATGAATATTTCTGAACGAGGAATTCCTTTATCTAAAAAAACACCCTCGGTATTAGGCGGTAGGTTAAACTGAGACGCGATAGCATGAGGGTATCTACCCGTCATAAATCCAGCACGACTTGGACCACAAAAAGGATGAGTTACATATCCCGCTTTTAAAATGGTGCCACCCTTAGCCAACTTATCTAGGTTAGGCGTAATAATATCCGTCGATCCGTTAAAACCAACATCGGCATACCCTAAATCATCACACATGATGACTAAAATATTTGGACGCTCCACTTCTTCTTTTTTTTGCTTGGTTTGAGAAGCACATCCAATAAGTAAAGAGCAGAAGCCTAAAAAGGCTATTTTTATTATACTATTTCGTTGCATATCTTAATTATAAATTAATTCCTCACTTTTATTTTTGTTGTTACCTTGTCGTTATCCGATTCAAGAACCAACAGGTAAAGTCCACTTTGTAAATCAGCAATTGGTAAAACACATGGTTCTGTTATTTTCTCTTCCTTTTTTAGCAACGCACCCATATGATTATAAATATAAACATACTTAACTAGAGGTGCTTCAATATTTAAAATATCGTTACAAGGGTTGGGGTAAACAGAATAACTTAAATTCGATTTATTATGGATAGATGTTGTGGTACTTGATTCAACAGAAATATCATCGATATATAATGTACTGGATGTTCCTGAAACATCACCGGATTCTATGCGCAGACGGATTCTATCATTACTTCCTGAAACCTGATTTCGTGTAAAGTTACGCGTTAACACAACCCATTTTCCAGTTTCAATACCTGTTAAATCAAAGGAGTTGATTAACCAAGGATCTTCAAAAATAACATCTATTTCGTCGATGGCGCTATTAGGCTCTAACCACACTTTCATTGAAAATGTAAATTCCCCCGTTTCTAACTGCATAGATTTAAATGGAGCAAAGGCTACTGCTGTTTCTGTTAAGGTAGTAGAATGTGCAAACTTTAAGGCATTAATACCTGTAGCTGCTTTTGTGTTTTGAATAGTAAAATAACTGGTTGATGCTGCTGGAATATACCAATTCTTGCTCGCCCCATCTATAGAAATAGGTGCATCAAAACTATAAAACGCATCATCCAAAAGGTTTCTGGATTCTTCTACTTCTTTTTGCCATACACGAACATATTCTATTTCAAAATCAACGATACCATCCTCTTTTTCACCAGCAGGACTGTTTAATTCTAGGTCTGCTTTACTGTCAGGTATTCCGTGCCAAGGAAATGTTTCTTGATCTAACCATATTTTAATGGACTTGGTAATTACATATCCCTTATCGTGCCCCTTAGCCTCGGCGTAAGCATCTATTTCTTCGGCAGTAGCTTGAGTAAACAATACGCCATCCACATAATATTTTACGCCCGTTTCGTCCCACTCAATACCATAAATATGAAAATCGTCGGCCACTCTAAAGCCTAGGTCGTGATGTTCTGTATAAACAGAAGCCCCTCCTTTGCCTGGGCTCCAATCGTGAATGGACCACCAAAGCTCTCTATTCTTATCCAATTTGTTTGGTTGTCTGTGATCTCCAAACATCTCAAACATGTCAAACTCAGTGTTATTACCCGTTGCCCAAAAAGAACTAGTTATTTCGGCATCAGCAGCCTTTGATTTAATTTCCATGTATCCATACTGGAACATTTTACGACCAATGATACATGGTGTAGTAATATTTTCGTACACCATTCCATCACTCTGGGCTGTTTCACTAAAAGGAAAATCTGGTTCCCATCGTGTTTCTAATATAAGTTTACCATCCTCTAACCTATAATTATTGCCTGAGAACTGCGAAGGTGCTCTTCCAATCCATACATTTTTAGCGGGATTATCTGGATCTTCGTAAACCGGTTGGCCATCCACCAACTTGCCTACAACCCACCATTTATCTTCGTTGAGTTGTACTGCATCAAACTCATCACTCACCTCTTCATTCAGCTGCCAATTTCCAGTATTAGAAAGATCTGAATAGGGATATGTTTGTGCTACTAAACTTGTAGTATGTAGCAGAACAACGTATACTCCTATATTTTTTAATATTTTTTTTATCCTCAACATAATTGCGTGTTTTCCAAAACCAACTATAAAATTCGATGATGTGTTATTAATGATAATACCCTAAACAAATTTGGCGCTTCGCCCAAACCCGACTTCATTCTGAAACTATTAAGAATACTCAATTCTTAACTGTCCCGATGTCTTGACACAAAAAATGAAGCAAAAAAATTACTTTATGATTTTTGCTCCGTTCGGCATTATTCAAGCAAGCTTGATACTGCGCTCTCTTACCGCAAAAATTCAAGGCTGCTTTTTAAATATCTTTCTTATTTATCTAGCGCTTAAGTGCGGCCGAAGGATTTTCGAGCAAGCTCTCAACTATTCGGTCTTACTATAGCGCTTAGCTAAAACAAAAGCTTTTTAAAAGAGAGGCCAAAAACATGACGCTCAAAAAATATTAATTAACTCGTTTAGGATGCTATTGCTTATTAAGAATTGGAATAACCCTCCCTTCTCTAACTTCCGAAGGGCTATTCCTAAACTAATAAAATCGGATTATTATCTATTTCACAGACTTTAATTCTTCTCTAACCCTCTTTAAAAATGGTTGTAATTCTTTATTCGTTTTACCAGTAATACCTGACAAATAAGTAGTAAACGCTTTATTAATCGTTTTTACCTGAGTTTTCTTTTCCTCCTCTGTTATTTGTCCATTTTTACTTTTCTTATTAATATCAGAAAACTGACTTACATATTCAGTTCGTTCCTTAAGTAACTGTTCTTGCTGCTCCTCGTTTAACGAAAATTCCAGAGTAGCCTCATCAACAAAATATTGAATCTTCTTCTCTTGCCATGCTTGTGCAAATGCAACGGAACATATTACAACCATTGCCATTGTTAATACCCACTTCTTCATATTTTATTGATTTTTAAATATTAAAATTGAGGAAAAAGACACAATGCTTCTACCTCATTATTACATTTACTTAACTAGTAGCTTTTGCGTTTTAATAGTTCCCTTATTAGAAACTTTAACAACATATAAACCTTTATTTAATTGACTTACATCAACTTTCTCTACATCTGATGAAGACACAAATGTTTTCACTACCATACCTGCTACATTACATAACTCTACTTTACTGCCAAATGGTGTTTTAATATTAACGACATTCGTTGTAGGGTTAGGATATACATCCATTTCCACACTTGTTTCAAGCTTAAGATCAGTAGTATTTCCTAGTTCCAATACCATATTATCTACATACATCGCTGATGCTCCAGTTGCATCAGGGTAATCTTGAGGACGTGTTCTAACACCTGTCTTCATTGCTGTATAATCAGGTAATGACACTACTCCTTGAATATCTTGCCAGCCTCCTTGAGTTATAGGGCTACCTCCAACAGTTACTTCTGCAAGCGGAATAGACAATAACGTTGATCCGGCTCCTGCTACTCCAGCATTAGATTCTTGAAAATAAACTAAAAGATTTGTTGGTGGATTTTCAACTATATATATTTTCGCACTAAAAGTATAAACTCCTGCTTCAATATTATTTATATTTCCATCAACATAACCATTTGTACCTCCTAAAATAACTGTTGAATTACCTGATGTTGCAGCAGAAGTCGTTGCTAAATCATCCGTAAAAAACTTTGCAGACCTTTGTCCATGCACAAAAGCTTCTGTACTAGACTCAACATCTAAACCAACAGTAGTTGGGTTTGTAAACCAAAGAACTGCATTCTGCTCAAAGCTTGCATAATAAACATCAGCTTGATCTCCAGACCAATATAAATTTTGGGCATTTGAAAAACTACATGTAATCATCAAAATAACCAATACACTAAACTTGAGTAATTTTTTTTTCATAAGATTTTAAATTAAATAGTTTTTAATAGCTGCTTTATACAATATTCTATAATCTCTAATGTATAAGGCATTTTTAATTTCACTACTAAAAGTATGGTTGCATGGGCTTTAATCTGTACAACTGCGTTAATTTAATGTACGCATTCGTACATCAACCTAAACCACTGATAAACTATCACTTACAAGACCATATCGTATACCAATAGACTTACCAATACATAAAATAAAGATGTTTTAACGCAAGTATGAAGGATAGAAATATAAAGGAGGAAAAAGAAGCAGTAGACCTAACAAGTAAGATGCATTTTAATATGATTTTTTATACAAGTCTATTGACATTAAAATCCTTATTTGGGAGTTTAGGAGCATAACAAAAATCGGTGTTAGCTATTTGGCTTTTCCCTCAAAAAAACCAGCTATGTGTGTCAAATCTCTTTCTAAGTGCACCCAAGCTCATCTATCTTTGTCAGATTTATATCTATGTGTGTCGGATGAGCATCTATCTTTGTCAAATGAATAACTAAGTGCCTTTAATGATTGGCAGAATGTAAATAAGCCTATGATATAAAAAAGAACGGTCCTTTATTACCACCATGTGATAAAGAACCGTTCCGTCGCCCTGAAAAGTGCTAGCGTAAGTTATTGAGGTTATAAAAATTTGTTTCAATTACCATAATAAAAATCAATGCCCTCCTCAATATCATTCATTAAACTTTCCAATATTTTAGTTAATGAGTTATAATCCGTCAGCATAAAGTATTAAGATGTAAGTCTTTTGTCTTTATACTTTTGTCTTACTACTTAATTAATACAATCTTGTATCCGGAAAAATTTTCATTGTTCCAGTAGCTATTTGCACTTTTTCTGTTTCGCTGGCATCGTAAATAGTATAAACTCCTGCACTATCCTCTTTAGTACCTGTGTACACATACTCATAAAACACTATTGCTTCGCCTTCGCCTTTTGTAAGCATGTAACTTATATCATAATCGCTAGCTGTTGACACATCCTGATAATCAGTTATAGCAAAACTTTTTAAAGCACTTGCCTTTTCAAATTCGATAGTAAGAGACTGCTGTGGGTATACCTCAATAGCATGTAAGGCCATTTCTCCTTCGATATTGGTTAATGCATAAACAGGCACCTCTGCAAGATCTGATTCGTTCCACTCGTATTCTTCGCAGCTTACTAAAGCTAGAAGCACGAATACCAAAAGTGATGATATATTTATAAATTTCTTCATTGTTTTAATTTTGAGTTATTAGGCCCTCGCACAATGTAATGCGAGGGCTAAAATATTTTGTTATGGACGTATGCCTGCATCAATTTTTACTATGCTCATGTCATCTAAATAGAAGGTTTGAACATCAGTAGCTACAACTCCAGGGTTATCAGCTGCACTAACTGTAAACTGATATCTATATTGTTCTGCACTTGATCCTCCAATTTGATTAGGGAAACTTGCTATACTTTTAATAGTAACCCACTCTCCTTGTTGTACATTGGATAAATCCCACACAAACGACACCTCAGTTGGCCAACTTCCTGTTTTTGGAGAAACATAACTACGTATCGTTTTAATGGTAGATTCTGGCTCAATATAAATTTTATGAGAAACTTCATAAGCTCCTGGTGCTAAATCAACAGATTGTTGCATTTGCATCCAACCTAAGTTTGGTCTAACAGGTGTAAGTGTGCCATTATATTTCATGGAAGCCTCACCTTCGAATTGCATATTTTCAACACGCGCCCATTCTGGGTTAACTGCATCCTGGCCACCTACCCAATATTGCGGACAGAAAGCCTTATTTAAACCAGCTCCACCCGTTTCATATCCTGAGTGTGCACCATTATCCGTTAACTCATTATCTCCTCCTACAGGAATTTCTACCGATGCATCAGTAAACGAAACAAATGGTCTTTCATCCACAGAAACAATATCAGTTCCTGTGGCATCAAAGCTTACTGTAATCTGGTCATCACCATAAATAGCCTCTGCCAATGTTAAGTTCATTCTGGTTGCGTTGCTCGCATCTACAGATACAGCTGTTACAGCAATATCTTTATCTACTCCTTTTGAAGTATTCACCACATGTACAGTAAAACCAGCCTCAGGATTTGTACCTAAAGAAGCTACCTCTCCGGTAACGTTCAAGGCCAACTCTGTTTGACCTGTCCATACAGCACCATCAGCGTATGAGAATGGTTGAGACGACTGAACAACTTTTAATTTTAGTGGAATAATTTTTTGAGCTTGTACATAACGCCCTTCAGATGCAGATCTTTTGGAAATGATATTTCCTAAACCAACCGTTTCGTATTGGTAAGTACTAAAGTAAACATTAGCTGCAGAGTCGGTCGTTACAGCTGGGTCGCTACCATTTCTAATGGTCCAAGTTCTTGTATCAGGCTGAATAAATTCAGGGTGCTCATCTACTGTAAGATCAACAAACCTTAAACGCTCTCCTACCTCTACTTCAACACTTGGCCAAGTATCAGATTCCTCAATATTTGGTTCATCATCAGCTCCAATGGTTAATAAAACCTCACCATCTGATATTGACCCATCTGGATTAACAACAACTCTACAAACTTTATAGGCTGGTAAAATTGGTCCATAAACATCTACTGTAAAAGTAGTGTCAATTACCCAAACATCACCTTCTTGTTTAGCCTCTAACTTGCGCGCTCCATCATAAGTTACTTTCTCGGTAAATGTATTTCTTAAACGAACTGATTTTCTTCCTGATTCTGAAAAATAAACATTAATTCCGGAAGCATCGCTTGTTAACCCTTGAGCCTCATCAATAAATAAATGTAGAGAGTCTCCTTGTTTCACATCAGAAGTTAAAAAGTAGCTACCTTCTTCAATGATCCACTCGTGACTTATTGGGTTTTGAGAAGCGTCAATAAAAGCCATCATATCCTCTTGAAATATTCTATATTCAGTTACGTTTGGCATACTTGTATACCAAGTAACATCGTTTACTGGATATGGCGCCTCGTAATCATCCTCACAGGCAACAAAACCAAGTAATGCAACTAATAGTATGTATATATTTAAATTCTTCATCTTACTAAATTTTGCTAATTAAATATGTCAGTATTCGTTACTGTTTCAGTTGAAGGAATAGGTAACCAAGCATGCTTTTGGTAATTAAAATTTAAAGCAGCTTGCTCGTAATCCTTTAATAAAATAAGCGTAGGATCATTAGGATCTGTATCAGTAATTGTACTGTGCCACTTAGTTCTGGCATTTTCTCCTCGTGTTACGGTATAGTGTGCACTCCAAAAAGTTTCGTTGGCATGCATATCAAAGTTTGATTTTAAAATACCCCATCTACGTAAGTCGAACCAACGAATACAGTGTCCTTCGATAGAAGTTTCTAGTGGTTTTTCAACATTTTGCAAACGTGTTAATAATGTAGTAGCATCATAGTTTACTTCATTATAAGTATGAGAAGCATCTCCGTTACTTGGTCCTATTAATTCTAAGGCCCAACGCTGGCGCACCATATTGATATTTCTAAGCGCTTCTGTAACATCATTTTTATAGATATAACACTCCGCTAGCATCATATAGATATCTCCTAATCTGCTTAATGTAACATTTTTACCCGAACGCTGATTACCACCTGGATTATCTTGCTCTCTATCTAAAATATCGTGGTTATTAAATATTTTATACCTAGAAAATCCATTCTGTGTTCTTTTATCGTTACTCGGGAAAGAAACCGCATTGTGTACTAATCCATCGTAATACTTGGTAAACTCATCTTGTACCACACCAATCATAGCAGATGTACGTAAAGAAACAGGGCGAGGAACAAATACACCAGGATCTTCTGGTTCTTCTACCATATTACGAGAATCTAACGGATCCATTTTTTCGTTTACGTAAGCATTGGTTACCCATAACGAAGGAAATACATTGCTTGAGTTTGATCCTCTCCCATCAAAAGTAAAAGCTAAACGGTTACTTACATTATCTTCTACCCAAGTACTGTACTCTGGGTTAACGGTATTAGAAAAAGCTATTTCAAAAATAGATTCTTTGTTCATTTCGCCAGCCGTAGTAAATAGCAAAGCCATATCATCTACCAACTCGTAATTTTTAGAACCGATAATGTACTCGAACTTAGTTATAGCAGAATCAATTTCTACCATATCAATATTACCAGGCCCTGGTAATGTTCCTTGATATAAATAACTTGTTCCTAACATTGCAGCAGCAGCTCCTTTTGTTGCTCTTCCCTGATCCTTTGAATCGGCATATACCTCTGGAAGATTATTATAGGCGTATTGTAAATCTTTTCTGAAGAATTCAACTA
The DNA here is from genome assembly GCF_001659685.2 of Labilibacter marinus. GTDB lineage: Bacteria > Bacteroidota > Bacteroidia > Bacteroidales > Marinilabiliaceae > Saccharicrinis > Saccharicrinis marinus. Next base: position 25,273 of record NZ_LXYE02000008.1, on the reverse strand, counting down.
CCTCTTCTGATGTAGATAATGATTGGTTAAAATCTTCTAGATTACCCGGAACTTTATCTTTAATGATAATAGATCCTCTGTTGTACGTTGAGTGTAAATAAAAATGATATAAACCTCTTAAAAAACGAGCTTGTGCCATTTGTACAGTCCATGCTTCTTCACTAGATACATTCTCCATGTTATGTAAGGCTTCAATCACCTGATTGGCACGGAAGATACCCATATAAAGAATTTCCCACTTTTTAATAACGCCATTATTAGAGTTATCGTAACTATGGGTATACCAAACCGCACCTTCGCCAGTATATGTTGGACGACCAAAACCTGGTGTAGCTAAGTCGGTACGAGGTGCTTCATAAGCAATGTTTAAAGCAAAATCACTAACCATAGCGGCATAAGCAGCCGTTAAAGTTGAATTTGTTTGATTCAAATTGGTCCAGTACGTGTCTTTATCCGACATGTTAGGATTGCTTTCCTCTAGATAATCGCTACACGAAGATAGTGCCACAACTAATCCTAAGGCTATATATTTTAATATTTTCATTTTCGTCTAATTAAAAGTTAAGATTTACACCAACTGAATAAAGAGAAGTAACAGGATAGTTTCCTTTATCAAGACCTCTATTGGTAACATTTCCTCCTACTTCAGGATCGTACCCTTGGTAGTTTGTAAATGTTAATGGGTTTTGAGCTGTTACATAAAACCTACACTTACTTAGTTTTAATTTAGATACTGCACTTGTTGGCAAAGTATAACCCAGTGTTACGTTTCTTAATCTGATATAACTACCATCTTCTAACCATAAATCGGTATTTCCGTGGTAGTTTTTGTGTGCGTTAGGCTCACCTCTATAAGCAGGAATTGGCGAAGTTGGATTCTCCACAGACCATTGCGATGTCATATCTGCATGTCTGTTCCAAGCATAAGCTGTTGCTTTTGATCCGTTCATAATTTCATGACCAATTGCTGAATACCAGCTCATTGAAAAGTCGATATTTTTATAATCGGCCTTTACATTAAAACCTACTTCAAATTCTGGTAAACCACTACCTCCGTAAACTCTATCAGCATCAGTTATCACACCATCTTTATATGTATCTGCATACATCAAATCTCCCATTTTAGCGGTAGCATCTATTTTTTGATACTCAGCTAATTTAGCATGCGTATCAATCACACCTTCTGTTTTATAGATAAAGAAAGCACCTGCTTCATATCCTTCAGCTAAAGCAGTAACCTGCGACTGAGCTCTTCTTCCTGCAATAAGTCCACCATCGTTTAACAAAGTAAATCCGCCTAAACCATTGATTTTAGTTACCTCATTATCGTTGGTTGAAAATGTTCCGCTTAAGTCCCATTTTACATTACCTGTTTTAGCTTTATAGGCTAATGCTAACTCAATACCTTGGTTGGTCATATCGCCCACATTAAGCATTACTACCGAACTTTTAGGTGTTTCCATTTGAGAAGTTGGAAGAGAACCATTTGAAGGTGCTACTTCAATTGGCATTAACATATCCTTTTTACTCGTAGTATAATACTCTGCCGTTAAGGTAATTTTGTTATTTAAAAAGGCTAAATCAACCCCGTAGTTACTTTGAATAGAAGTTTCCCATTTTACATTGGCATTGGCATAACTTTGTTGTGCACTACCATAGCTTTGCTCGCCACCCAAAATATAATCTACTCCATTAATAACACCGGCCGAAAAAGAATATGGCGTAAAGTTTTGGTTACCTACTTGCCCGTAACTTCCTCTTAACTTAAAGGTATTAACTACATTAGAAACAGCAGAAAAGAATGGCTCATCAGAAACATTCCATGCTGCCGAAGCTGAAGGGAAAGTACCCCATCTGTTTTCTGCTGCAAATTTAGATGATCCATCGCGACGAACACTGGCACTAAGTAAGTATTTACTTTTGTAGTTATACTGTACACGACCGATATAACCAATTAGTTTGTTTACATAGTCGTTACCCATAGAAGAAGCCGCAGGGTTTGCTACCGCACCATCCAACACATCAACATTGTTATTAACTACTCCTACTCTACTGGCTTCAAAACTATCGAAAGTATATTTTTCTGTTGACTGACCAGCATATAAGGTCATATTGTGCTTATTAAAGCTTTTACGATAAGTAGCTCCAATATTATAAGTAGTAGATCTACTTTTAGTAGCTGTCATACGTACATAACTATCTCGCTCTGGGTCACTGGTTAAATCACCTTCTGCATCATACACTTCCTGAAAAGGACTAAAACTATGTCTGTAATCATTAACACCTCTAACCGCAGCTCTGGCACTAATGTTAAGCCCTTTCATTACATTGTAGTTTACATTTAAGTTTGCAAACTGATTGTTACGAGAAGTAACATCTGTATTTCTAAAACTATCGAATACCCAATTTACGTTATTTGCTTCATGATCGCCTGTAGCATAAATAGGCTCATCCGAATTAAAATCTAAATCGTTATTGGTTGGGTGATATTTAATGGTTTGTGTAATAATTCCGCCTGGAGGACGATCCGTTTCTTCTAACGATCCACCAACACTTGCATTAATTCTCCACTTATTGTGATTATAAACCGTATTGATACGCGTATTGAAACGTTCAAAACCAGAATTTATCACAACACCTTCTTGGTTATAATAACCTACAGTAACGTTGTAAGAAATATCCTTAGAACCACCCGACATGTTTAAGTTATAATCCTGCGTTGCAGCATTATCAATAAATACATGCGATCCTAAATCTGTTTCATTTTGGAAGTAATAAGGGCTACGTAACATTTTTAAACGTAACTCATCATCATTAATACCTTCAAAGTTGTGTTTCAACTCTAAGATATCAGCATAAACCTGATCCGACGAGTTCATTAAAGGCGTACCAGAACGAATATCTCTAATACCATAGTTAGCATTTAAGCTAACACGCATTGTACCAGCCTTACCTTGTTTAGTGGTAATTAAGATAACACCAGCAGCACCTCTAGTACCATAAATAGCACACGATGCAGCATCTTTCAAAATATCGATGGTTTCAATCTCGTTAGTACTTAAACGTGGGTCGCCTTCCATCGGAACACCATCAACTACATATAATGGTGTATTACTACCATTAATAGAAGTTACACCACGAATTAAAATACTAGAACTTTCTCCTGGCTGGCCAGAAGCAGCCGTAACATTAACACCAGCAACTAATCCTTGTAAAGCATTACCCACATCCGATGTAACAATTTTGCTAATCTCTTCAGACTTAACCTGAGCAACAGCTCCAGTTAACTCTTTCTTTTTAACCGTACCGTAACCAATGGCTACTACTTCATCTAAACCAATCGTCTCCGATTCTAGTTTAACGTTTAAAGGAGCTCCTATGGCTTCAGCTTCCTGGCTTTTCATTCCAATAAAACTAAAAACAACAATTTCTCCTTTGTTGGCACGGATTACATACTTACCGTCAATATCTGTAATGGTTCCATTGGTTGTTCCCTTTACAACTACACTTACACCTGGTATTGGTAATCCATCCTCAGAACTTGTAACTACCCCTTTAACTCTTAGCTCTTGTGCCATGGCTACACTACTAAAAGCTATTAGAGCGATAAAAGAGATGAGTAATACCCGACTCATTCTTTTTTGAAAGTTAAATAACTCACTTTTCATAGACTCATTTTATTTGTTGTTATAAAAATTGAAAATCTTATTTATGCTCTTGCCATAATCAGAGTTGGCATGCGCATTCCTAATTTCTGTTTACAAATTTTCACACTTATCAAATCTTTTTAGACCTAATTCGTCAATATGTATGTACTGAAACGTAAATAGACAGATCTGAACAACAACACCTAAAACACTATAAAACTGCAGTTTAATTACACATAAAGACATACTAGGGTAAAATAGTGCCAGTCTTTGAATAATAAGTGTAAATGGTAATTTTGATTAAAATTTAAGATTTTAAGAAAAGTGAATACGGAAAATACTACCATGAATTAGTTGAATATGGGTACCTCGTTAGTTTTAAATTAAAGACGAAACCTCACTATAACTAAAGGATATTATAATGATATTTTACTTGGCTTACTCCTATTTCAACATTAAAATATTACGCTCAAATAAATATCTGAACAAATTGTAAGGAGAAATTTCAAAGATGCTAAAAGCTCTATTAAGGAAATAGGGTGACGAAAATGGATATTACGTTTTACTATTTATAAGCTTGTAAATATTCAGATAAGATGACCTCTCTTTGCAGATCCATTTTCTTACGCAGGCGGCTCCGTGAAGTATTAATACCCTCGACGGTAATCCCCATTATTTGAGACATATCTTTACTACTAAAGCCTAGTTTAATGAAAGCGCACATTTTTAAATCGGTTGGAGTTAAACGCGGGTATAATTCTTTCAGCTTTACAAAAAAACTATCGTTTACTGCCGCAAACCTAGCTTCAAACTCTTTCCATTTATTAGAAGTATCCACTTGTAGCGAGCTTTTTACATCCTGAATAATTTCAGCATTAGCACCTTCAAGCTTTAGTTTTGCTATACGTTTTTTAATATCCGCTTGCCAGTTATCCTGTTCTAACAATTGTAAGGCAGAACTTAATAGCTCTTTGTTTTTTAATTCGAGTATTTCACTTTGTTTTTCTATTTCGAGCAGGTGCTTTTGGTTTTGCAGTTTATGACTTAGAATATCCTTACGTGCTTTTCGTTTAAACAAAAATACGAGCACTATTATCATGATTATAAAGCCTAATACTATCAAATAAGTCTTTAATTGTAGAATTTGATTTTTAGTTTTGATGAGTTGCATTTCCTGTGCGAGCACCTCTTCTTGATATTTATTCTTTATTTCGAATAATTGCTTGTTTTGAGACTGGCTGGCGCTAAAAAAACGATTATTTAGCTCCACTGCTTTTTGTTGGTAATCAAAAGCCTGTTTAAAATCACCTTGATTATAATAAATGCTTGCCAGCTTTTTATAGGACTCTGGCTTTTTATCTAACAATGTTTTAAAGGTATCGATAGCTGCCAAACTTATTTTATAATAAGAAATTGCATTTTTCTCATCATCTACTAATTGATAATACTGTGCCAATCTATATCCCAATAAAGCATGCTCCCTTTTTAGTGGTCCGGTATAATAGCTTTCTAGCTGTTTTAATATAGCATATGCTTTTTCTGCTTTTTGCATTAAAATATAAATATGTGCGAGCTGTGTTTGCGAATGATGTAAAAAACCAGGTTTGTTCTTTATTTTTTTATATTGCTCTATACTCATTAAACACAATCTCTCTGCCCTTTTTAAATCCTTTGTGGTCTTTAACTCAATCCATGCTCCTAAGCCAAAGATACGTCCTTGGTATTTTACTTTTTTTTCGTCTGTTAAGGATGCTGTTTGAACTAAACCGGGAAGTTGTTGGTAACATTCAATTGCTTTTTCATGTTGCTCGTACAGTAAATACAGACCGATTAATTTGTTAAGTATACCAAATTTCTGTTCTGCAAATTTCGGAGCTTCAACCAAGGTAAGCAAATGCCATATTTGGTCATATGCATCACTATACCGTCCATTACCAGTATATACAGTCACCAACTTCAAATTAATGTCTATCATCTTTAAGGTGTCTTGCTGCTCTTTGTAATACGCAATACTCTTTAGAAATTCGTTGATGGATGAATCCGACGATTCAGAATAAACCTCACTGATACGACTTAAGCTCTCTTCAATATTTACTGAATCCAGCTCTATAGCCCACAAAGAAGACGAATTTATTAATAATGCAATATGTAAGAATAATCTGATGACCAATTTAATCATTGAAAGATGCTAAAAAATATAAAACACTGATTTACTGGATTCAAAAATAACAAATACTTAAAAATGCTATGGTAGTTAAAACTAATAAAAATAGCTATTGCTATGATAATGCTATGGTATTTTCTTTCGTTTTCACTTTTGGAACCATGATATTTGTATGAGAAGTAAAAAAATATTCACACTTAACTTATGAAACTAACATCAAAAATCAGATTTATTTTAACAATAACTCTATTGTCAACTACAAAGTTTGTAATAAGCGCAAAAGAAAGACCTAATATTATCCTTATCATGACAGATGACCAAGGTTGGTTTGATGCTGGCTTTAATGGTAATAAGATGATACAAACACCTAATCTGGATGCCTTAGCTCAACAAGGTGTAATATTCGATCGCTTTTATTCTGCTTCTTCCGTTTGCTCTCCTACACGAGCCAGTGTAATGACAGGACGGAATCCAAACAGAATGGGAATACCCAGCGCCAATACAGGGCATTTAAAATTAGAAGAAATTACCATTGCCGAACTATTAAGAAAAGAAGGTTATGCCACTGGCCATTTTGGTAAGTGGCACTTAGGTACACTTACTAAAAAAGTAAAGGATGCCAATCGAGGGGGAAAAGAGAAACATTTTGAGCATTTTACAATACCGAGCATGCATGGGTACGATGAGTTCTTTTGCACAGAATCCAAAGTACCAACCTACGACCCCATGATTTATCCAACTACATTTAAAGAAGGAGAATCGAAGAAGTATGGCTGGACTGCCGTCGCAAAAGGCGAACGTTCGGAAGCATACAATACTTTTTATTGGGTGGATAACGAACAAAAAGCAAGCAATGACTTATCTGGCGATGATACCAAACTGATAGTAGACCAAGTTATTCCTTTTATCCACCAATCAGTTTCTAATAAAAAGCCCTTTTTTACAACGGTATGGCCACACACCCCTCACTTGCCAGTTGTTACAAGCGAATACTACAAAAATAAATACGCTCATCTTTCAAACAAGGAACAGCTATATTATGGTTGTATTACTGCATTAGACGAGCAGGTAGGTAGGTTATGGCAGGAACTGAAGGAACTAGGCCTTGCAGAAAATACCATGATTTGGTTTTGTAGTGATAATGGCCCTGAAAATGGAACGCCAGGTAGTGCAGGCAAATTCAGAGCCAGAAAAAGAAGTCTGTATGAAGGAGGACTACGCACTCCTGCTTTTGTGGTATGGAAGAAAGAGCTAGCGGGAAACCAACGATTAGATTTCCCCGCTTACACAAGCGATTATATGCCTACAATTCTCAACATTTTAAATATTGAGTACCCCGATAATAGACCGGTAGATGGAATGGATATTATGCCGCTGATTCAACACTCCTCTATGCAAAGAGAAAAACCAATGGGTTTTCAGTTTAATAATAGAATATCATGGGTAACACATCAATACAAATTAATTAGCGAAGATGCTGGTAAAACATTTGAGCTATATGATTTGATAAATGATGAAAAGGAACAAAACAATATAATTCAGAATAACTCAGAATTGGCTCAACATATGAAAGAAGATTTATTGGAATGGAAGAAATCAGTCTCTCATAGTTTAAATGGTAACGACTACTAAGCAAATCTACTTCTCTTAAAGAAAGAACCAATAAAAAACATCTTGATTCTTAATTTTCAGGAATTGTACTAAATACGAAATAATGATACAAAAAACACTTTTATTAAGTCTGGTTACAATACTACTCATCTCCTGTAGTACTGCACCTAAAAAAGAAAAAAGCAAACCCAACATTGTAATTATTTACGCCGATGATATGGGTTATGGCGATTTAAACTGTCAGAATCCAAATTCTAAAATTCCAACCCCTCACTTGGACAAATTAGCTAGCGAAGGGATGCGATTTACAGATGCACATAGCTCTTCGGGAATATGCACCCCCAGTCGTTTTGCTTTATTAACAGGACAGTACCACTGGCGAAGAGGACACGGTATTGTCAACAGCTTTGGTCAACCCTATTTTAAGGATAATGACATCACTCTTCCTCAAATATTGAAAGATGCGGGTTATTCTACAGCTTGTATTGGCAAATGGCATTTAGGTTGGAATTGGGAATTCAATAATAAACCCAGTGGTGAAGTTATGCAATGGAATAAACTACGACAATACTACTTACCTAAAGATGTAAAACTAACAGGTACTATTACGGGTGGTCCTTTAGATCGCGGTTTTGATTACTATTTTGGTGATGGCACTATCAATTTTCCTCCCTACGCTTGGGTTGAGAATGATAAGATTATTGAGATACCCACAGAAGTAATGACTCCAGATGTAGGTAATAAACAAACCAAAGAAGGAAGTTGGGAATTTCGTCCTGGACCAATGGTTAAAGACTGGGAACCGTACGATGTTTTGCCAACCTTAACTAAGAAAACAGTAAGTTGGATAAAGAGGCAAAAAAAAGACCAACCTTTCTTTTTGTATTTTGCTTTGCCCTCACCTCACGCTCCCATCATTCCTAACAAAGAATTTATTGGAAAATCGGAAGCTGGTGGTTATGGCGATTTTATGTTTCAAACCGATTGGGTAGCAGGACAAGTACTAGAGGCTTTGAAGGAAAAAGGTTTTGAAGACAACACCATTGTAATATTTAGTGCCGATAATGGCCCTGAGAAATATGCTTGGGCCAGAGCTGAAAACTATGGTCATTATAGCATGGGTGATTTCCGAGGTTTAAAACGCGATGTATGGGAAGGTGGTCATCACATTCCGTTTATCTTTAAATGGCCTGGACAAATTGAGGCAGGAAGCGTTTCGGATGAAGTGATATCGCAAGTGGATATTATGGCAACCTTAGCTAGCATCACACAATCAGAGCTCTCCCAAAACGCAGCGCCAGACAGTTATAATTTAGTTCCTTTATTAAAAGGAAAAAAATACACTAGCCCACTGCGAGAAGCAACCGTGCAGAATACTTATAAAAACCATTATGGACTAAGAAAAGGTAAATGGTTTTATATCAATAAACCAACAGGTGAGGTATCTAAAATGTCTGATTCTTTTAAGGCACTCCGTAACTATCCAATTACTAAGTATGATACTAAAGGTTTGTTATTTGATTTAGAAAACGATCCAGAACAACGAACTAATTTATACAATGAATATCCAAAAATAGTAGAAGAAATGGATGCTTTATTAAATAAATATAGAGAACAAGGATACTCTGTGAAGAGGTAATTGATAATGAAATGAATCTAATTTGTAATAATCATTACAAATTAGATTCAAAAAAAAAGTCACTTATTCTTTAAAAAATTACGTATTAATGCGATAGACTCTTCCGGATACTCTTCTAATATGAAGTGACCTCCGTTAAAAAAATGAGTTTCTATATTAGTTAAATCACGACTATAAGCCTCGCCACCAGGTTTACTAAAAAAAGGATCATTACTACCCCATATTACCAAACTCGCTGGTTGATACGCTCTAAAATAATTCTGCCATTCCTCGTAAAGAGCAAAATTTGACCCGTAATTACTAAATAATTCCGACTGTACTTCTTTAACATTTACTCGCCTTAAAAACGACTCATCCGTTAAGTACGAAATTGGATCAATTGCTGATGTATCAGAGGCTCCTTTTAAATACATTTGTTCTATTCCCTCCTTAGACATAAGCCACTCTTTGAATTTGCCTAATCCTTCTAAATCATTTTTCTCCCAAAAGGCTCCTATTTTCTGCGGCCACTCACCTAAACCATCTAAATAAGCATTGGCATTTTGAATAATTAAACCATTGATTTTTTCTGGGTTTTGCTTGGCTATTCTGAAACCTATCGGGCCACCGTAATCCTGCATCATAAGCGTAAAACTATCCAACCCTAACTTTTGAATAAAGCTTTGCATTAACTTAGTTATATTATCAAAAGTATATTCAAAATCATTAATACTAGGGATATCACTAAATCCGAAACCCGGATAATCAGGGGCAACAATATGAAAATCGTTCGCTAATCCCTCAATAACCTTTCTGTACATATGCGAAGAGCTCGGGAAACCATGCAACATTAATATGGTTTCATTTTGAGGGCTACCCGCTTCCCTGTAAAAAACAGACACTCCATCTACTTCTAGCAATTGATGTTTTACTACTATCTTATTTTCCTTTGTTAATACTTCTTTTTCATTCATCATTATTGAGTTTATGTGTTGACTCCATTTATCTGCATTAATTAAGTCAACGGTTAATACTAAATTGATTTATATCCAATACAATATTGTAACGTTCATTACATTTTAGGTCAAATTTTTTATAACATCTGTAAGTTCAAATCTATCAAGGCTCTTAGTTTATCATCATCATTATACATGCGCTCGGTAATATTAAGTCCATTCCATAAATTCATTAAAAACATAGCTAACTGTTTTGGCGATTTATCCTTATCAATTTCGCCTTCTTTCTGACCTTTTATAATTGCTTTTTCGAAACCTTGTTCAAGCTCTAATAGCAACTTGACTGATAATTCCTTGGTTTCCTCATCCGCATTGCTCAATTCTACAATAGCATTTCCTAAATAACATCCTTTATTACGCTGTTCCGCAGGCGAATCAACTATGGCATTAAAGAATTTACTTAAAAATAACTTTGCACTTTTACTTTCCTCCAATCCCCTACTGAATAGAATATTCGCCTTACGTAAAAACTGATTTAATGATTTTTGATAGAGTTCCCTTTTACCACCAGGGAAAGAGCGATAGAAACTACCTTGACCTATCTGCATCGCTTTTAATAAATCTTGGGCAGAAGAAGCTGTATACCCTTTCTTCCAAAAGACTGTAATAGCTTTATCAATTAATTCATCATTCTCAAAATGCTTTGGTCTACCTGCCATCTTAAATTGTTTTACACAACAAATATAAATATTGTAATGATTGTTACAATATAAATTTCAGCATTTAACAATTAATTAATATCATTATTAAATTATCTCCTGCACTTAACAGATGAGAATATTCACTCAACAAACTCAATCACATCAGTTTGTGCATACAACTCATGACCAGACTCTAGAAATATTTTTACAGTAAAAATAGCCGAATCTGGAACATTCGAGTAATTTTCCAAATCAACATGGAAACTTTCATGCCACTTTCCTAAATCTTCAAACACTTCGGTAATACTCGTTGTTATTCCGTCATAACTTGTTGAATAAAAATGATCAGTAACATCAATTTCTTCGTCATTTTCAACATTGATAACAGTAATTTCAATCTGATGTATTAGATCAACAGTTATATATTCAGGCTCTACGCAATCACAAGCCATAGCAGGTGCAAATCCAAATGAGGCAGAATTAGAATGATTTTTATTGTAGGAGGCTACTCTTTTCAAATCTGACGTCACAGAAAAAGTTATTCCAAAAGAATGCTTACGTACTTCATCGTTCACTATTTTTGGGCTAAAACCAGAAGTATCCCAAGCTTCTAAATCCAGTCCTGTATAATATTTTTCATATTTACCAGTATCTCCACAATCACATGGGTCGCAAGCTGAAATGATTGTTTGTAATACAAATATTACAGCAAGCGAGTAAATTACTTTATTAGTCATAGTATTAGTTTGTCAACATGCATATTAAATGAGTACATAAACTTCTTTTTAAGATATAAAAAACATCATGTACAGTTATTCCTTACTGAACTCTTTCAAAAATTAGCGCCTCGTTAAACTCACCTACATATTTTCCACCTTCTCTATAAAACACCATTTTATTTTCAGATAATTCCGCCAAAGCATAATAACTGATAAGCATTCCTGAGGCTGTACCTTCTTCATTTTGGTAGCCTCGAGAATATCTTAGATAAATAGATTCGGATATGTAGATGAGTTCACAATCAAAAATCTCCATATCCGCTTTAAATACATCACCATCAATTTCCTGAAAACAGAGTTGATCTCCCAGTTCAATTAGTCCTGCTGACTGATTGGCGAAGAAAGTATAAATATCATCCGCTACGCAAGACAAATCAATATTTGTATCGCTACTAGCATCCACTGATTTATCTATAACCTCTACTATTCGCCATGATCTTTCATCATCTCCATGGATTACAGACATTTTTGATTCTGGAAATAAAGGAATTTTGTTATCATCCTCCTTAGAGCAGGAAGAAATGATGAGAATTAAACTGATTGCCATAAACAATCGAGATAACATACTTTTCATTGGATTAGTTTTAAAATTCGAATATCGTTTATTTCAAATAATATGCCAACCCACTACATTAATATTAACATATTGATAATACTTGTTTTTAATCAATAAAAAAAGCGCATCCACCCGAAGGTTAATGCGCTCATTGATTCCCAAACCAATACTACTTAAACTATCACTATAACTATCTTAATTCAATTTACTCCATATTAAAAATCCACCAGATAGGTTTTTAATATTTTTAAAACCTTTGTCGGCTAAAATTAAATAACCTAAATATCCTCGTAGTCCTTTGGCACAATAAATATAGGTTGGTTTTGAAGCATCCATACCTTCTAATCTACTATCCCGTAACTGTTCAAGCGGAATATTAATGGCATTAGCAATTTTTCCGTTTGCCTGCAGCTCATTTGGATTTCGCACATCAATAAGGTTGTACTCACCCTCTGGAGTATTTTCAATTAAATCCTTTAAAGTAACCGCATCCACTTCGGTATACTGACCATTTAAAACATTTGATGTTACATAACCTGAAACAATCACAGGATCCTTTGCAGGCGAATATGGCGGCGCATAAGCCAAATCAAGATTAGGTAAATCGCTCATTTTAAGCTTAGCATAAATGGCCGTACTCATAATATCAATACGTTTATCTACCCCTTTTTCTCCAAATGCTTCGCAACCCAATATTGTTCCATCTTTAGGATTATAATAGGTCTCCACTATCATATCTTTTTGATCGGGATAATACCCGGGTGTAGAACCTGCCACAATTAAGTTCACTGCAAAATCGATATTATTTTGAGTCATAAATGCTGGGCCCATCCCTGTGCGCCCCATGGTATTTTCAAACACCTTAACAATAGCCGTTTTATAACCGCCCTTAAACTCCTCTTGTCCACCAGCAGCATTAACCCCAGCGGTACGCCCACCTTTATTCGAATGCGTTCCTAAAGGAAGGTAATCGTACTCTCCAGTCTGCGTATTTTTAATGCTAGCACAATCCCCTGCCGCATAAATATCTGGCAAAGTGGTTTCCATTTTCTCGTTTACCTTAACTGCGCCATTACCTATATATTCAGCTCCTTTTGAAGTCAGCAAATGAGAGTTAGGCTTAATTCCAACACTCATGATTACAAAATCAGTAGCCTGCGTTTCAGTTTCGCTTAATTGAACACCAGTAATCTGCCCTTCGTTTACATCAAACTCTTTAACAAAAGTATTAGTAACTACTTTTATACCATGTTTCTCCATAGTCGTTTTAGCAAACTGACGGAACTTTCCTTCCCACATAGGTAAGATGCCATCGCCACCTTCAATCAGTGTAACTTCCTTGCCTGCTTCACGCAGATTTTCGGCTACCTCAACACCAATTAATCCAGCTCCCATTACGGTGATATGCTTGGCGTCTTCAATCACATCTTTTTGCATGATACGATCGAAATCTTCAAGCGTACGACAAGCTGACCAATTTTTGGCTTGCTCTATATTTTTTACGGGTGGAATAAATGTGCTCGCTCCTGCTGTATACACCAACTTATCATAGTTATATTCTGCTATGTTAGTTTTTACAATATGCTTATCCGGATCAATATCAAGCACCTCTTCTTGTAGGTGAACATCAATATTAAAACGTTCTCTAAGCAGATTGGCTTCCACCACCATTAAATTATCTCTATCGTTAATTACACCAGATAATGCGTAAGGAATTCCGCAAGTAGCATAACTTATATTTTTTGTTTTTTCGAACAATACAATCTCTGCATCTTCATTTTGTCTGCGTGCCTTAGCAGCAGCCGATGGTCCTGCAGATAGACCACCTATAACGATTATTTTCTTTCCCATATTTTTATTAGACGAAAGTCTGTTTATTTAAAGTTTGACGGCTACAATAGCCGACCTTATTGTAAAAAGAATTATATCAAGCTGTTTTCACTTAAGCAATTACAGTTATACCGTTTACTGCCAACTGAAAAATGGCCTCTAAACACCTTACCCTAAAAGTCTATCCACTTTCGACCAACGGCCACCATTATGAACATCCAGTACACTGTTTCGCTGCAAAATGGCTGTAGCATTAGCACTTCTGATACCAGATGCGCAACATAGTACTAATGGCGTTGGCATCTTCTTTATTTTCTTTAATTTATGCTGAATCTGATCTAAAGGAATATTGATTGAACCATCAACATGTCCCATACTAAATTCTCCAGGAGTACGCACATCTATAATGGTAGCTCCATTTTCTAATATCTCTGATAGAGGATTTTTACCTCCCCCGAATAATCGACTAAAAAATGACATAATTGTAGCTGTTAGCTATCGGCATTAAGTATGAAACCTAATGCCCATAATTATTAATTGAATGATTTAAATAAAAAAATATGGAGCAATTAATTGGCTACGGTATACCAAGGACCGCCGTCTTTCACGTTGGTCATGCCATTTTGTTCTAGAAACTGTAGTGCAGAAAAGCTGCGCATTCCTGAGGCGCAACATAATACGATATCCCCTTCGATAGCTCTAATTTCTTCTATTCTTTGTGCAATTTGATCAACCGGAATATTGATTGATCCTTCTACCTTGCCTCCCGCATATTCCATTGGAGTGCGTACGTCGATAACTGTGATTTTATTTTCCATTGTTCTTTGTTTTTTCAATTTTACAAAGGCAAAAAAACAACCTTCTATAAAAGTGCACAGTAACTTTTGTCACATTGGTTAAATTAATTCAACTTTATAACGATGGAGTTTAATTCTCCCGAGCTTCTCCAACTGCTTTAAAAGCCTGGAAATAACCTCCCTAGAAGTATTTAAGTCGCTTGCTATTTCTTGATGAGTCAAATTTAAAATTTTTGCATTTAATTCCTTCGATCTTTCTAGGAGGTAACGTTCCAAACGTTCATCCATCTTCATAAAAGCAATACTATCGATGGTGTGTAACATCTCATCAAAGCGAATTTGATACGCTCTAAAGATAAAGTTCTTCCATGAATCAAACTTCTTCATCCACTCATCCATTTTGTGCGTAGGTAGCATAATAATCTCAGCATCTTCAATGGCAGAGGCTTTTATGTTACTCTTTACATCGCCCATGCAGCAGGTAAGACTCATTGCACAAGTTTCGCCACTATTTAAATAATACAACAGTAACTCATTACCCTCTGAATCTTCGCGAGATATCTTTAAAGTACCTTCAATTAACAAAGGCATCTGTTTAATGTAAGCACCTATTTCTATCAAGTTACTGCCAGCATTAAAATTTACAATCTTTCCAAATTTCTGAATCTCTGTTACTAGTTCAGGCTCGTATAACACAGGAAACTTAGCCTTTATTATTTCTTCTACTGATTGTGTCATGGTTATTTTTGATTTGGCATGCAAGATAATATTTTTTAGAGATGGGAGATCGGAATCGGAGAACCTAATAGGAAAATATATCCTATAAAATGATGTAAATTAAAATATACCTACCATGGTTTATCACAACAACAAACCCCTGGAAGTATCCAAGGGTTCGTTTAACTTTATAGGTAGCAAACATCCATATTAAACTACTCCAATTTGGCTCTCAATTCTATAAGACTATCCACCACACTTGGATCTGCTAAAGTAGAAGTATCTCCTAGTTCCTCTGTTTTATTAGCTGCTATCTTACGTAAGATGCGACGCATGATTTTTCCGGAACGTGTTTTGGGTAAACCTGGTGCAATAATAATTTGGTCGGGAGTTGCAATAGGACCAATATGATGCCTGACTTCATTTTTCAGTTCTCCTATTAATTCTTCATCATAACTATACCCTTCACGCAATAGCACATAAGCAAAAATACCTTCTCCCTTAATCTCATGTGGAAAACCAACCACGGCTGCTTCGGCACAGAAAGGATGTGAAACCAAGGCTCCTTCAATTTCTGCGGAACCAATTCTATGACCAGAAACATTCATCACATCATCTACTCTACCCGTCAACCAGTAATATCCATCCTTATCGCGATGCGCTCCATCTCCTGTTAGGTAATATCCTTTATAATCGTTTAAATACGTTTTTAAAAATCGCTGATGATCGCCTTGAATAGTTCGAGCCATACTAGGCCATGGTTTTTTAATGGCCAACAATCCCGAAACATCATTCCCTTCTATTTCTTCTCCTTCGGGCGTTAGCAAAACGGGCTCAATGCCAAAGAAAGGCAAGGTTGCAGAACCCGGTTTAGTTGGTGTAGCTCCTGGCAAGGGTGCAATTAATATACCTCCTGTTTCCGTCTGCCACCAAGTATCTACAATAGAACATCGTCCTTCGCCCACCACTTCGTAATACCATTTCCAGGTATCTGGATTGATAGGTTCTCCTACCGTACCCAATACACGAAGGCTACTGCGATCATACTTCTTTACAAACTCATCTCCATCGCGCTGAATAGCTCTAATGGCCGTTGGAGCTGTATAAAACTGCGTAATCTTTAATCGCTCTACCATTTCCCAATATCTCCCTGAATCGGGATAATTAGGCGTACTCTCAAAAATAACGGTAGTACCACCATTCATCAGGGGTCCGTAAACCACGTAGGTATGTCCCGTAACCCAACCAATATCAGCTACACAAGCAAAAATATCATCAGGCTGATAATCGAAAATATATTTTTGGGTTAGAGCAGCATATAATAAATAACCCGCTGTTGTATGCGCCAAACCTTTGGGTTTTCCTGTACTACCCGAAGTATATAATAAAAACAAGGTATCCTCTGCATCCATATGTTCGGTAGGACAATACGGCCTTTCGGCATCCATTGCATCATTTAACCAAACATCGCGTGGCTCATAAAAGGGTACTTTATTTACTGTTCTTTCTGCTACAAATACATGCTGAACCGAGGGACAAGCCATCACCGCCTCATCCACTATTCGCTTCAAGGGAATGATTCTTTTTCCACGTATACCTTCATTGGCCGTAATAACCGCTTTACATTTTGAGTCGTTAATTCTATCGCGTAAAGCCTCGGCACTAAAGCCAGCAAACACTACTGAATGTACTGCTCCTATTCTGGCACAAGCCAACATAGCATATACCGCCTCGGGTATCATGGGCATATACAAAGCCACTCTATCCCCTTTTCTTATTCCATGATGACGCAACACATTGGCCATTTTCGAAACCTCTCTCAGTAGTTCTTTATATGTAATCTTTTTACCCACACCAGGTTCATCCGACTCCCAAATTAAAGCCACCTTATCACCTTGAGTTTTAGCATGACGATCTACACAATTTTCGCAGGCATTCAGCTTCCCTCCCAAAAACCAGGCAATCATGCCTTCTTCAAATTCACAATTACTTACCGAATCAAAATCGTGCTGCCATTGAAGTACCTTTCTGGCTTGTGTCTCCCAAAATTCTTCATTATTCTGAATACTCTTGTTATACATTGAATGGTATTCATCCATGTTGGAGATTGCTGCCTTGGGAAAGTTTTCTGGTACTGGTTTGTAGGTTTCATTTTCCATAGAACTGGTTTTATAAGATTAGAAAGAAATCATTCTCTTAAACAACACATTGTCAGCTTATTTTGTTGAGATAGTTTTCATATAAAACCTTTTATATCAATAGGAAAATGAGAATTATAAAATCTATTCTCGTGTATATTCAATCTAAAAGTTACCTTAGTCGTTCAATTTATTTCATGAAGCAGATTTACCTTTTTACGGATGGAAGTGTTCATACACAAACTAAGCTTGGCTTTGGTGCATCTTTAATTGTAGAAGATTTGAATAGTTCTATTGAGGATGCTAAACAAAGCTTATGTATCAAGCAATTTATAGATACCTCATCTACCAAATTAGAATTACAGATATTGCTTTTTGCGCTTGAAAACTTAAAGGATTATAAAGGTAATATTTCGGCTTATACCGATTCTCAGAATATTCTATCCTTACTCTCACGTCGCGAAAAATTGGAGAAGAATAAGTATTTAACAGCGAGTGGTAAAAAAGTAATCAATACCGAGTTATACCAGCAGTTTTATCAGTTGATTGATGGGCTCAATATTGAATTCATTAAGATAAAAGGGCATCAAAAATCTAGCGACAAAACAAGCCTTGACAAGCTCTTTACACTAGTTGATAAAGCTTCGAGGAAGGCCTTAAGAAGTGAGATTAAGCGTAATCAGGGTAAAGAGTTTATTTAGTTATAATGTAGAATGTTAAAAGTAATTCCAACGAACAATAATTCTACTAAATGCTTAAACAATATCCTTAATCACTATGGTTTGCTCCTGAAATGTAAATTTATCTCCTGCTTTGAGTCCAGCCATTTTTTTACCAATGGGTGATACCATAGAAATGGAATAGAACTCACCTGCCTCAATCGAAAGTTTACCAATAGCTACTGAAACAAAATAATTGCCTTTATTGGTAATCACAACTGTTCCAAAACCAACTTCACTATTTGCTTGACTTACATTTATCTTAGATACCTGATTCTTCAGCTTGAGAAAATTACTTAGCTGAGCTTCGTTCTTCGCTATCTCAATATGCATCATAGCACGACTGGTTTCGTACTTATCGCCAACGCTACTTTTAGTATCACTATCGCGCGATTCTTTAGCCGAAGATAATTGAGTATTCAAGGTGTCAATTTTCTCATCTAAAATTTCCACCACCTTGGCGCTTAGTTGCTTTTTTATTTCTAATAATTGGCTCATGCATATATTTAAATGAACAACAAATGTATACAATAATTTAAAATAGCATGGAATAGTGCAAACATTCGAGGCTGTTATTTGAAATTCACGGAGTTTACTTCAAAGAACAAGCTTAGTGCATTTATAGTAATCGTATCGAAAGACCCAGAAAGAAGAAATCTTAAAACGAGAAAAGGCTTAACAAAGAACGTTTCCTCTGTTAAGCCTATTAGCTAACTATATAATCGTTATAGATTATGCCATAAACTCTTCTAACTTCATCTCTAATAATTTACCTGGTAACGGAGCTCCTTCTTCGTCCATACCTGTCATTTGGTAATAAAATTTTTTGGCTTCTTCAAACTCATCTCTTGGAATTTTAGCTCCTTCAATGGCACCATTGCCTAGTGGTTCAAACATTCTTTCGGGTAAAGTTTCGTCCTTACTCGTAATACCACACTTGGCGTTAAACAACCTGGATAAAACAATTCCTCTTTCCGATACTGCGACCAATTCCTCTAGCGTTACATCCCATCCTGTAATTTGACTCACCAGCTCCGGCAGTTTTTCAAGGGTTATCATTCTACGACTTGGTTCTGCCACAAAAATACAGATATCCAAGGTATCCATGATACTCCATAAACGTTGTAACACCACAAAAGCTCTTAGCTTATTTCCATCTAATGACATAGGCTCAAAAGGCTCGCGGATACCATAACGGAAAATCGGAAATAAATCGCCAGGCCCCAATGCATCTGGATCGGTATTAGGCTCCCCCATAAAACAGTGATCATGTTCCACTACAATATGGTCGGCACCATTAGGTGAAACAGCATATCCTAAACCTACATTCCATTTACCACGCGGCTCATGCGCTGCAAACTCAGTCTTTTTAGAAGTAATGGCTAATTTCTCGGCTCCATTACCAATTTTTTGAGCGGCTCTATACGTTCCTTCGGCCAGTACATCACCAAAACCTTTACGGTAAGCCATCTGCTCAATCATTTGAATCAAGGCTTCATGATTACCAAAAGTTAGCTCTATACCACCCGTATCTTCTTTTGTGATGATGCCTTTTTCGAAACACTCCATGGCAAAAGCAATGGTCATACCTGTTCCAATAGAATCCATACCAAAACGTGTAACCATCTCGTTGGCCTTACAAACTGCAATTACATCCGCCACACCGCAGTTTGAACCCAAAGCACCAATCGATTCGTACTCTGGCCCACCATATTGCGGATCTACATTGCGCGTTTCGTCTTCCGACTCGTGTTTAACCACTTGCTTACAGCGGACAGGACAAGCAAAACATGATTCTCTTTTTACGCGCAACTGCTCTTTCATAAGGTTACCATCAATGGCATCGGCATGTTCAAACTCACCAAACTGAAAGTTTTTAGTTGGCAAAATACCCATGTTACTCAATATAGAAACAATAGAGAATGTACCTGAATCGCCATATTCCTTAAGTCCTGCGCGCTCCATATTACTACCAAACCACTTGGCATATTCTTTAATTTTGTCGGCCTCTTTCATAAACTCTTTGTTATCGCCAATAACGGCAATAGCACGCAAGTTTTTAGAACCAAACACCGCTCCCAATCCACAACGGCCATTCCAATGGTTTAGGTTATTACTGATAGCAGCCACGCGTACCATTTTTTCGCCAGCGGGACCAGTCTGCAATACTTTTACTCTTTTATTCCCCATCTCTTCTCTGATGGCATCCTGAACGGGCCCTGTTTCTTTACCCCAAAGATGGTCTGCCTTTTTAATTTCTATTTTATCGTTATTAATACTGATATAACATGGCTCAGCCGCTTTACCTTCAACAATAACTGCATCGTAACCTGCAAACTTTAATTCAGGTCCCCAAAAACCACCCGCTTCCGAATTTCCAAAAGCATCTGATAAGGGCGACTTAGCTGCCACCGTAAACCTGGAAGTTCCTGCAATGGGAGAACCTGTAATAACACTGGGTGCTACTATTAATTTATTTTCAGGGCTCAGGGCATCGCATTCTCCACTTACCTCTTTATTCAGATAGTAAGCGGCCAAGGCTTTACCTCCCATGTATTTTCTAAAAAAGGCTTCTCCAGGTTGTTCGGTAGTGATACTTCCATTGCTTAGATTAATTCTAAGAATCTTGTTTCTACATCCAGATGTCATTTCGTCTAAGTTTTAATTTGTTTGTGGGGAGCAGCTTTTAAACTGCACATTTTCTGATTTTTCAAAGTAAATTGAAACCCACAAATTAGACTCAACGGATTTTAACACATCATGGCATTATTTTATCTGAAATAAGCCCAAGGGCGGAGAAGGGAGAACGGAAAAAGGAGAAGGGAAAACGGAGAAAGGAAGTGAGCTAAGGGATGAGAGCTAAAGGGTGAGAGATGAGGGCAAAGAGGTGAGGACAAAAGTCTTCTGGGTGTGACTGCAAGGGTTTAAGGGGAGTTTCGTTGTATCGTGATTTCGCGCTTACCTTGCATCACGATATCACAACACAACTGAATAACTTCCCTCCCATTTACGCCATTTTAAAATAACGTTTATTGGGTTTATACTGATGTATATTTTCCAGTTCAATTTTTCTTTCGGGCGTTGCTAAAATGTACTCTTTACACGAATCGGAACATGCACCATGATTGGTAGTGCCACAATTATTACACTGGATAAACAGCAAATTGCATCGCACGTTAGAACAATTAACATGGGTATCACAAGTTTCTCCACATTGATGGCAGGTGCTGATAACCTCATCGCTAATACGTTCTCCTAATCGATTATCAAACACAAAGTTTTTACCTTGAAACTTATTCTCTTCCTGGGTTTGGTCTACCTGGCGTTTATAATCGATAATGCCACCTAGCAACTGGTTAACATCTTTAAAACCATGATGCTTTAAAAAGGCACTGGTCTTCTCGCATCGCACACCACCTGTACAGTACAACAATACCTTTTCATCTTGCTTGCCTTTTAATATTTCCAGTACTTCGGGCAGTTCCTCCGAAAAAGTCTCTGCTTTAGGTGTTATTGCACCTTCAAATTTACCTACCTCGCTCTCGTAATGATTACGCATATCTACTACCAAAGCTCCTTGATCCATGGCCTGGTTCCATTCTTTGGCATCCAAATGGTTTCCTACATTGGTTACATCAAACTCATCATCGTTTAAACCATCGGCCACAATCTTTTGGCGGACTTTTATCTGCAACTTTAAAAAGGATTTTCCATCATCCTCCACCGCAATTTTAAAAGGAATATCTTTTAGGTATTCGTGACTTTGAATAAAGGCGACAAACTGATCCCAGTTATGCGCTGGTACATTCATTTGTGCGTTAATGCCCTCGTTCGCCACATATATCCTACCCAAACAATCCAACTCTTTCCAAGCTTTAAATAACTGATTTCTTAACTCACCCGGATTTTCAACCATCACATATCTATAAAACGAAACCGTTTTTCGTGTAAACGTTTCATTATCTAACTTACGTTGAAGTTCTTCGGGGCTTAGTCTGTTAATTAAATCGGTTCTACCTTTATTCGGATCCATATGTGCTTAAAAATTTGTGCAAATATAATAAAGATATAAAGGTCTTAAAATAGATTTAAGAGATTTTAAGTTCAAAAAAGAGAAAGAACTATTAAGAATCATACAACTCTTATCTAACTCCAAGTCATCACTACACTTTTTTCACAGTAGCTCCACAGCATATTCACGCCGCTACGGCGAAGCTTTTCCGAACCGTTTGCGAACAGACTGCGAAGAAATGCGAAGCTTTTGCGAAGGAGTTGCGAAGCGGGCTCGAAGAAAAGGCGAAAAAAAGACAAAATTGAAGAGAAAGACTATCTTAATAATTACATTTTTCCTTATTAAGCGCTTAATTTTTTAGCAAAGGGGAAAGCTATATTTTGCTTAGTATCAACTACAAAAGGGAACTCTTTTTGTTTTAATAATAATGAAGTAATTAAAATTGTTTTTCCATTTTTTAAATCTATTTGATAGAAGTAATAGTTACTCCAAAGAGAACTTGCACTTCTCTCTAGCCCTGTCGTTAAAATGATGCTCAGAATATCTTTAACTTCAATTTTAGTTCTTTTGCCATTCTCATGTATTTCGATAGAATGGAGATTTATATTTACAGATATCTGTTTGTTTTTATCAATCTTATTGTAGTTTACGTGTATTAAAAGCACAGGTATCAAGGCTAGTATATAAGCAACTCCAAAAATGTATATCACCTTAGTATCACCATCATTTATAAAATAATAAATAGCTGATATTACAACACCAATAAATATTGATATTAAAGTATTTTTAAAATTCCTAATATGACTACTGAAGTTTATTTTTTTGATTTGCATGGTATTGTTGATTCTAAAGAACGTAGGCTAGGTATATGCGTATGACCATCTAACGAACTAAAACTTAACTAAGCCAAATCAAAAATTTGGCGGAGCTGATTAAATGTGCAAAAAAATCCGTAACCACTAATTTACTTATATTATATTTACTGCCTTAGCAGCTGTCATTCTATCAGTTGTATTTATTTTCATAGTCTAAAGAAAACTCATATTTTTTTCTATCAGCTGCCAATTTATCAGATAAAGGAGTGAATGATATATTTAAAAGATCAACAATATTTTTATAGTAAATCATTGCTTCTGACTCATTTTTAAATGGCTGTACAGAATAAAAATTTGCAAAGGAAAGAGAAGTGTTAGAAAGAACTTCAATTTCATAGTATTTGGATACTACTTTAAGATCTTTGGTAATAGTCTGCCCATAAGATATTGATACAATCATCAGTAATCCAAATAAAGAGTAAAGTCTCATATTCATTTTAATTGCATTCATTTTAAGTAATTGCCCGTAACGATGGCGGCATGAAACGTTACACATTTCGAAGCACAAAACTATCAAACTACTAAGCCGCTAATTAAGTGTTATTTAATTCAAATATCGCACTATCCGCGCAATGTTTTATGACCGCGTGTTGTACACCGTTTTTATTCTGCTTTTTTTATTTCTATCTCTTTAATTTCTCCACTTACAAATTTATCAATATCAGTTAAAGGAAATTGAAACCAGTATTCAATCCTATTTTCGTCATAGTAGCTGAAACAAAATTCTTCTTCAGTCGCATCAAATCCTCCACAAAAATCATCGATCTGAAATTGGTCACTACTCTCAAGCAAACTCCAACCTTCTAAATCAAGATTCTCATTCTGAATTTGCTCACAAATTGATAAAAATTCCGAGTCGATTAACAGTTTATCTTTCATTGTTTAATCTCTTATCTGAATGTACTAATGAAAAAGAATGTTTCTACCACCACTCATTGTCATCAATGTTATATGTAGCTTTCACTTTTGTAACTGTTGTATCATTGAATTCTTTCTCATATCTCGTTGATAACATTATCAAATAAGTATTTTCTTTCAAATCAGGTCTATTAATTGCAGTAATTCGTTTATATTCAAAAAGTGTCGAATCAACTCTTTCTGATTGAAAGTAACCATCTCCAGATAGTAGAAGAACTTTTCCATTATCTTGAAAAACTAAATATCCTCTAAATCCGTCATTTATTCACGAGTATTCCGCCCATATCTGTCCATCAATTTTCTCTTGACCAATCTTATTGTAATAAAACGTTGATTTTCCGCAAATATCAACTCTTTTAATATTCACATCGTTGAATTTGTAATCAATCTCGGTATGCAAGCCACAACATGAACTTATCAATACGAGCATTGATAAAAATGAAATAATGTTTGTTATATTCTTAATCATGTTGATTCTCAATTTGCACAATGCTATTTAAATGGTGTACAACTTATAAATAACATGAAACTACATGTTATCCCAAATATAGAAAATAATATTGTTAAATTAACCATGACTAAACCTATCCTCTTCCCATTTCTTTGGGTTATTGATAATGTATTGTGTGCATATAGAAATAAAAAAGTTCAAGAATGAATCCATAAATGGAAATACTCTTGAACTTAACATATTTAATACTTTTGTTTTTAGTTAGGGCTACAACTATGAATTGTTACCCTACTAATTAATTAAAGCGATTTATTTACCAAATACCCAACGCACGTTTAAACCAAAGCCACCAGCAAATAAATTAGTATTATCAATAATTTGGAGTCCTGGTCTCCAATCAGCTCCTACAACCAATGGAACTTCTTTAAACTGATATTCAAGTCCAATTTCTCCCACTGCCCCAAGAGCAAAATCATTACCAATAAAGGCATAGGGTCCTGCTCCTACATACCAGTTAAAAGCTTCTTTACCCAGTGGCATATACAAAAAGTCCCAAAGCGCATCAATACCCATACCGCCATTACCAAATGAAACATCTGCATGAATTCGGCTAAAGTTTCCTGTACTAAAAACACCATCTATAGCCACATTGCCTCCAGATACATCTCCAAAACGAAGACCAACTTCTTGTGCATGCACATAACTGATGGCAAAAAATGCAATTACTGTAATTAAAAACGCTTTTCTCATGTTAATGTGTTTAAGTTATTTATTAGAATTATTG
>NZ_LXYE02000079.1 GCF_001659685.2 Labilibacter marinus | reverse complement strand
AACGTTCAGTATAAGAAACGTAAGTGATTTCGAAGTACTTACCTGTCAATTTACACTGAGCCAAATTTGCGATTAGACACAAATTTAGAGTTTTAAAACAAACCGACAAATCGCAGATTTAGCGGAGCTGATTAAATGTGCAAAGGCTCCGTAAACCACTGAGCCACTTATGTTTTTTTATACATTGTTGTAGCCCGTTATTATTCAGCCTACAAGAAAATTGATTCTGAGTATCCCTTTTTGTATTTAGTGACATGCAATAAAATATCACTAATGTCAAAAATTGCAGACAACTCGTTTTCTTTAGATTGAAACTTATTAAATGGAAGAATTAACCATTCTTCATCTCTTTCAGAATTAATCTTTGATTTTTCGTATTCGGTATATTTTTTTAGTATTTGTCTAACATCAAGCAGAATGACCTCATTTTTCAAGGTATTAGATATTCGATTCGATGGGTATATTCCTTTATACACACCCTTATCTATCCTAGTCCAATTAATTTTTCCTGTATCTATGGATACGATAGCAAAATCCCAATTATTTTCACAACCTCCATATTCTCCATATTCTATAAACAGGTTATCCACTTCTTCAATTTCACAATGTAATCCAAATCGCAATGAAGTTCTTTCGTTTTCTGAAAATGAGAGAAAATGAGTTGTTGACCAATTTGTACTGACATGTCTATCTATCAAATCGATTAAAGGTTTTTCTTTAATTTGTCTTCCATCCCCACCATTTAATAAATTAGTCAGAAGTTGGTATCCATTAATGGTATCTCTGAGTTTTCTAACTCCTTTAAAATCATTATCTCCTCTATGTAAATATTGTGGTATATGAAACTGCATGTATTATTTTGTCTTTTTATTTGATTCCTGTTGATTCCATTTTGGTTTTTTCTCTGAATTAAAATAAGTTAAATCTTGAATTTTAGAAGCATAGAAATTCAAGAAAAGTCCTACAAATAAAATAAAGGTCAATACTTGACAAAGCACAATTGTTTTTCCAACATGCTCCCTTACTGAAATATCTCCAAATCCAAGTGTTGATAAGGAAACAAAACTGAAATATATTAAGTCTATCGCCGAACAAATATTTGAGGTAAAGAAATCCTTAATATGAGAATTGAAATATGAGAAAATTACTGAATATTCAAGACCAATCTCGATGAAATTAACAAAAAGCAATAATAAAGACCTCTTATATGTTATAGGACTTGCATATATGTCAGATAAAAAAATTAAGCTTGAAAGATAAATTAAAGTCTCAATCAACATATAAATGGTTATGCCAAGTATTATTGGGCTATCAGTCAAATGAAGCCTAAAAAATATAATTGGCAGAAATAGTTTTAGGATTACATATGATTCCACTCCTAATTTTCTCCATAGCAATCCCAATTTTCCTGTCAAGTGTCTTATATAAAGGGCAGGAAAGATAAATTGAATTGATACCAAAATCAACCTTACTATTCTTTCTATTCCGAAATCCTTATATTTTGTATTATTCCAGACTCTTTTAACATTTTTAGCTTGATTTTGAATAGCTGGATTCAAGGTATATTCAAGTTTATAAGTTCCAATAAAAAGTTTTATGAGTAAATTCTTAATTTTCATATCGTATCATAAATTGCCTGGTTGGGTTTAATGGGCTACAAC
>NZ_LXYE02000078.1 GCF_001659685.2 Labilibacter marinus | reverse complement strand
GAGGCCACTGAAAAAGTACCAAAGCAGCAAATCGAGGATTTTATCCTTGGCTTGCTGCTTTTTTGTATCTTCGAGTTTATAAAGAAAAGATTGCATGCTGGTTCAACAACAAACATTATCCTTAAGTCCTTATACGGACCTCTACGATTTAATCGTACCAAAAGACAATATCTTACGACGACTCAATGAACTGATCGATTTCAGTTTTATTTACAATGAGTTGTCAGAGAAATATTGTCATGATAATGGACGTAATGCTGAGAGTCCCATTAAGATGTTTAAATACCTCTTGTTAAAGTGTATTTATAACGTATCGGACGTCGATGTGGTTGAACGTTCAAGAATGGACATGTCCTTTAAGTACTTTCTAGATATGACTCCAGAGGCAGATGTCATTAACCCCAGTTCACTAACCAAGTTTCGAAAGCTAAGACTAAAAGACACCGATTTGCTCAATTTATTAATTGGCAAAACCGTTTCAATTGCATTAGAAAAGGGCATCATAAAATCAAAATCTATTATTGTTGATGCAACTCATACAAAATCCAGATCCAATCCATTATCAGCTATTGAGGTTTTAAAAGAACGCGCAAAACTTCTTCGTAAAACTGTTTATACACAAGATGAAGATTACAAAGATAAGTTCCCTCAAAAAAATGAAGACAATAATCTTGAGAATGAACTCAACTATTGTTTAGATTTAACCAAGACTTTGCTTGAAGATGGCTCGATCTCCTTGATTCCATCAATTCGAGAAAAAATAAATTTACTTACAGAAACAATCGAGGATACACAAGATCATTATACTTTATCGAGAGATAAAGATGCCCGAATTGGTCACAAATCGGAAGACTCCTCATTCTTTGGCTATAAGACACACCTTGCACTTACTGAAGAAAGGTTGATAACAGCTGCCGTTGTAACTTCTGGAGAAAAGGGCGATGGCCCTCAGTTACCTGAACTCATTGAGCAAAGTCAGAA
Organism: Labilibacter marinus; assembly: GCF_001659685.2. Lineage (GTDB taxonomy): Bacteria > Bacteroidota > Bacteroidia > Bacteroidales > Marinilabiliaceae > Saccharicrinis > Saccharicrinis marinus. Next base: position 755 of record NZ_LXYE02000078.1, on the reverse strand, counting down.
AAATGGGATGGAAATTGATACTGTAATTGGAGATGGTGCATATTCAGGAAAAGAGAATCTTAAAAATGCGAAGAAGAACAACATTAATGTCGTAGCAAAACTAAACCCTTCAGTTAGCAAAGGGACTAGAAAAAAAGAAGATGAGTTTGAGTTTAATAAAGACGCAGGCATGTTTGTTTGTCCAGCAGGGCACCTGGCTATAAAACGTGCAAAACAGGGGAAGAAAGGAGTTGGCAAAAACCAAACATACACTTACTATTTTGATATTACTAAATGCAAAACGTGTTCAAAAAAGGAAGGTTGTTATAAGGAAGGAGCCAAGTGTAAAACATACTCCATTAAAATTAATGACTCAACACATAAGGAACAGATAGAATTTGAAAACAGTGAATACTTCAAAGAAAAATCCGCTCATCGTTACAAGGTAGAAGCTAAAAATGGAGAGTTAAAAAACAGACATGGTTTTGGTCGTGCATCTTCATATGGACTAGATAGTATGGAAATGCAGGCGGCAATGGCTATCTTCACAGTAAATATCAAGAGAATACTGAAATTAGTATAGAAAATAGAAGCAGACCTATACATTTTTCAAAAAACGTCAATATATACACTATAATACCTCAATTGAATCAATTTTGGGCAGCCAAAATTTATCCCCAAAAAAAAGGTTGTAGTCAGATGTATGTGAAATACTCCTTCTACAACCCATATACTTTCACCCAATTCATATTTGAGGGGGGATTTTCAGTGGCCTC
>NZ_LXYE02000077.1 GCF_001659685.2 Labilibacter marinus | reverse complement strand
ACCGCCAATGCAGAGAACGACATGAGAAAAACAATAACTATGGAATCCCTCAAAGAAAAAAACAAGGAACTCTTTAGGCTACTCACTGAGTACTATAAAGGACTCGGAATGGAGGCTGACCTTAAACACGCTACCTTTAGTGATGAAAAAAGACAGGTCTATTGGTATCCTTATCATAAAACACCTAAGAAAATCATCTATATCCCAATGCTAACATATCGGTTTCCTCAGATACAGAAAATTCAAGATTTAATACTTCCAGGTGCCCCAAATCTAACAATACATCGTAATACAAATAATAAGTTAGCAGATGAACTCCTTTTGAGACATAACGATTACCAAATTGATGAAGAACGAACGTTCGATAGTGGTGCCATTTACTACAGCATTGATGCTTCAGAAAACACTTCACCTAACGAAATTTTTCAAAACCATAAATCCTACATGGAAAATATTGGACTATACCTATTCTCAAAATTAGATTCCGCAGATATAATCCATCAATTCGTAAATGGAGATTTGCTTTCCGTTCAGGTTGATTCTTTATCTAAGGATGAATTAAAAACTTTAAAAAGAAAAAGCCTCGAACAAGAGATCATCGCAGGATTAATCGCCTCTTTTTTAATCTCTAACGATCTTGGAAATAAGGTATCACAACTACGAAAAAACCTCCACCAAATAAATGAAGGATTGGTCTCTGAAATAGAAAAGGTTCAAACATACTTTAATATTCACAGTAAAGACCTTACATAATCTAATTTATTACTGTTGCATGTTCTGTAAAATTTGAGAAGTATTGATAATGAAAAAAATGCAAAGATAAATATGCGATTTAAAAATAATGACAAATAATAAAGCAAAGGCGGTAACAATAAATATACGTAATACGGGGCAATTTGGTAAATTTGAACTTTAAAGCATTTAATAAATATTATTGCGGTTTGATAGTGAAGTGCCTTGAAATCCCGCACTACGCATATTCGAGCCGTTGGCAGCAAGTGTAGGGGGCAGACTAGAAAAGAAAAGTAACTTATTATGAAAATACCAATAGTTATAGTATTACTAGGATTCTCATTAAGTATTCTGGGACAAGGAAAAACTAATAAGTTGACCTTACATTTTGATGATAGTTCTATACCCTATAACTTTTATAAAGAAGTGGTAGTAAAGAAAGGAGATTCGATTGTTGGAAAATCGGGAAATGACCCATATAGAAATATATTGAGAATCCCGATATCAAAGAATACGACTTATGACCTCATTTTGCATACATATTTTAATGATAGCATTATTAAAGAGGTAGATTTAAGAAATTCGCACCAAGATGTTGAAGTTGAGAATATTTATGAGGAAGTTTCAAATGAAGAAATGAAAAGCTTGATAAATCAACAAAATAGTTTCAATATATACAAAGTGGAATATCACACAGAAAAAGAAGAACATAATACATATACTATTACTAATGCAGCTATTAGACTTGATTATAAATTAGGCTCGGTTGTAATATATAAAAATGACCCTTGGAGAGGATTTTTAAACTATCGCTTAATGACTTATAAAATGGAAGAAAAATTTGAAGTTTTACTAAATGAGTTTTTGAGTGTTAGCTGTGCGCTGGGTAAGAGTACCAAAAGAAAGAAAAACAAGGGAAGATATCCAAATATTGTTTTAGTTTCAAATGGGAAATTTGCTTTGTTGAACTATTGTGACAGAAGAAAAAGCGCATTTGAAAATTTAATTAAATGGATTGAAGATAATAAGAAAGAAATATTTGAAATGTAAAAACACCAGCTGCCAACAAATTGGAATAAACAATGTGGGGCGGGTGTGATTTGGAAGGCGATTTGGCGAAATGCTTTCCGCCAAATCTTTTCATTCCGTTTAGAATGAAAATATACAAACACAATAAAAAGCTTTGGCTCAGCTGGATTTCGGAAGTGGATTGGGGTTTTATTTCCACACTGTTCATCCAAGTAGCCGTT
>NZ_LXYE02000076.1 GCF_001659685.2 Labilibacter marinus | reverse complement strand
GTGGTGCATTGCCTACATTTTGCAAAAGAAGCAAGATTAAACACTTAAGCTAACGTTCAAATTAAAAGGGAATTGATAAAATAAAAATTAGACGTTAGTTGCAATTTGGCAAAAAGGCAAGATTGAATGCATTTTGAAAATTTATATATTGACTAGAAATAATAACTTAAATATCCAAAACTAAAGTAATGAGAAAAATACTAATTATTCCAATTTTGCTTCTAATGACTCTTGCTTACTCGTGTGTAAATAATCAAAAACAAAAGATTAAGTTGACAGAAGTTTGCGGTGTATATTCAATTGGTGGGGCTGACATAGATGGAGGAAAGAATGTTCTTGATTCTTTAAAAGCACTTGATGTGTTAAACTTTAAGAAATCAGAATTCAATTTCTTGAATAATGATACTATTATTGTAGACAAAATTTCGGCGCAGAAGTTTTTCGGAGGAGAAACAATCTTTAAGTATGAATTTGTCAACAATAAATTGATACTTGCAAATAATGATACCAAAATTGAAATACCTTGTTCTGTTTCAAAAAACTTTAAGAATGTTGATTTAGAAATCGATTTCTCAGGTATAAAGAGAATAGGACTTATGCGCCTAAATAGATAAAAAACGACACCACAACACGCTAGTATAAAGCATATGGCGTCCGTTGCTTTCAGGGAGAGTAGTTCGCTATTTGAACACCGCCAAATCTTTTATTTAGTTTTAGGCATAAAAGATAAAAACAAATAAAAGCTTTGGCTCTGAAGCGGTTTGGAAGGTTTGGTTCGTTAAATCGCCATACGCTTCATCTAGCCAAACGTT
>NZ_LXYE02000075.1 GCF_001659685.2 Labilibacter marinus | reverse complement strand
GGCTGCAAGCAAATATATAACGTACAAAATAATGCGAAACATATTGAGAATATTATATAATCCAACTCAAGTTTTTACGCACCTTGACAATTTGTATGAGGAAAACTTGAATACAAACAGCAATTTAATTGCTTCGGTTTTTGGTGGTTTGGTAGGAGTATATTCTATTATAGCTGAATTTGAAAACATACAAGAAATAGTAAGAGGTTGGCCTCTTGTTATTGCCAGTATTGCGGGGATTCTAATTTCTTCAGTACTATGTGTATTATTTTATAATTACGTTCTGACATATATCCTATATTTTGTAGGTAAACTAATGGGTAGTAAAGGGCTTGTTGCAGACACTAGGACAGCAATTGTTTATTCAATAATACCAATTAGTTTTATAATGATTTTGGCAGTTGTTCTTATCCTAATTCCTGACACTCTGATTGACATAATAGCTCAATATTGGATTTTGAGAATATCAACTCATTTGATTTGGGCTTGGACAATGGTAATATTAATAATTGGACTTAGAATACTGAATAAGTACGGAACGTTAAAAGCTGTAGTTAATATTTTACCAATACCGTTAATTGGACTAATTATTTTTTTGATAAAATATCTATAAAGGAATAAAAATGCCAGCAGCCAACACTTTGTATATATAATAGCCGAATCAGTAGGGGTTCAGGAGCTAGGCTGTCTTTGGAACACCGCCGAAACTCTTGTTTCGACTAGCAAAAAATATTAAGTTAGCTGCGAAAACAACAGCTTCGGCTAAGTTAGCGGTGGGCAATAAAGCTGGTGAAAATCGGCTACTATACATACAATCAACGTT
>NZ_LXYE02000074.1 GCF_001659685.2 Labilibacter marinus | reverse complement strand
GAAACTCGAACTGGTTTTTTTATTTAATTTACATCTCCTTTTAAAAAGGTAAAATAGAATCTCGATCCTTGATTAATTTCAGACTCAACCCAAATTCTTCCTCCTAGTAATTCAACAAAACCTTTTGAAATAGCTAATCCCAAACCATTACCTCCTACGATACGTTGCTGAGATGGATCGACTTGCCTAAACCGCTCAAAGACTTTTGTAATCATATCTTCATCTATTCCGAGACCAGTATCTTCAACAAAGAAAACCAACTCATGCTTTACCTGCTCATAACCGAAAGTAACACTTCCTTGTTCAGTAAATTTTATGGCATTGGTAAGCAAATTACTTATCACCTGAATAAACTTAGTTTTATCGGTAAACAATAGGGTGGTAAGTGTAGCTTCAGGCATAAGTAATTTTAACTGCAATCCTTTAACCTCAGCGGCAGAAGAAAACATTACGTACAAATCGTGCATCACCGTGCTTACATTAAAGCTTTCACAATAAACCTTAACCTGCCCAGTCTCTAGTGAAGATATGGTTAAAACATCAGACACAATAGCTAACAATTGATCACTACTCTTCTGAATTATTGATATATACTTATTTCTTTCTTCCTCTACTAATCTAGAGCCTGTCAATATCCCAGTAAAACCGCAAATGGCATTTAGAGGTGTTCTTATTTCATGCGACATATTTTGCAGAAATGATGTTTTTAAATAATCACTTTCTTCTGCTTTTTCAATGGCTTGAATAAGTTTCTTCTCGGTTTCTTTTCTCACCTCTATATCTTCTTGTAACGCTTTAGTTTTCTCTTTTACCTTATACTCAAGAATGCCATTAGCTCGAATAACATTCTCCTGAGCAATTCTTAAAAGTTTTCTATGGAAATAATCTTTACGATATAAATATTCCAAAGAATAAGCCCCCAGCATTCCTAGTATATTAGCACTTAGCAAGAAAAAAACATTGGTTACACAATCGTGGTGATCTATGTTAGGAAAAATACAAACAGAAACTATATATGAAAGAACAATAGCCCAACCTGTTACAGCAGCCCATACAAACCTTAACTTAAGTAACATATAACAATACATCAAAACCAAAATAGTACCAACGTAGTAATATCCACTTCCGAGTTGTGGTGCTGTAATTGTCATGGCCACTATTGAAGCGCCAGCAACAAAAGTACCAATGGATGTGATAAGTTGCCAGTAATCCTTATAAAATCTTGTAAATGTGAGCGAAAAGAGAATTACAATCATAGGACAAACTATAGCAAATCGTATTGTAAACAACTGTCCTTTTACCTCGTTAAGCGTAAGCTGATCGAGAAAGGCAAAAGCTGTAAAAAACAGAATTGAAACAATTATTGACAACCTATTAAACAAAAGAGATGCTGCAAAGTAGTCCTCTCTAAACTGACGCTCTCCACTTTTAAAATTAAGATTAAACCAGTGAACATCAATATTAGTTGTTCTTTTGTTTATAAAACCTGGAATATTAATGGCTGAAATTTGATTATTCATAGTTATTAGTTAATTGGCTCACTAAAACTAATTTACAAAAAATATAGCCCTGAAGAAAACTAAATAAGATATTTTTTAATCTCACTAAGAAATACCTACTATACTTATAAGTAATTTTTGACTCGATTAATAATTGCTGCTATATTCGTATTCTAAAAAAATAAAAAAAACGTGAAGAGTAGTTTTAAAGACATATCATACACTCACCAATTAGTATTACTTGTTATATTAGTGCTTGTTTCATGGGGTTTACTAACCATTATGGGTACAATTATAGCAATTCCTATTTGGGGCATGGATTCACTAAGCAACCCCAATATTTTACTTAACAATCAATCTTTTCTCAAATATTTTCAGGTTATACAGAGTTTTGCTTTGTTTATTATCCCTCCTTTTTTATTTAAATACCTCGTTGAAAAATTTCCATCTACAACAAGAAACAAACACCCCCAAATTATTTTACTTATCTTTCTATCTGCACTTGTAGTTGTTCTTGCACAGCCTTTCGTCAGCATAACTGGAATAATTAACAACAACCTAAGTTTTCCTGATTCATTACAGTACATTGAAGATTGGATGAGAGGTAAGGAAGATAGCGCACAAAGAGCAACTGAAATATTTTTATCCTATAGTCATTGGTCGGAATCAATCTTAAATATATGCATCATTGCCATTTTACCTGCTATTGGTGAAGAGTTACTATTTAGAGGAACCATCCAGCCTATTTTAATGGGTATATTTAAACGAAAGCACCTAGCTATTATTATTACAGCTGCTTTATTTAGCGCAATACATATCCAGTTTTTCGGATTTTTACCTCGTTTTATTTTGGGAGTTATTTTTGGATATCTAATGCTATATGGTAAAAATATTTGGCTTCCTATAAGCGCCCATTTTATCAATAACTTTATGGCTTTTATGATGTATCAGGTATATTTAAGTGATGCCGATAATGAAAACAATCCATTGAATGTAAGCGAAGAATACCCTAGCCCAATATGGATAACACTAAGTATTATAGGAGTTATTTTGATACTAAAGTATATAAAGAAAAGAACAGTGCTAACCTAGAATAACTCAAGCTCTATACACTTGGCTTTTCATCTTTACGATACATGTATACAATGCCGTAATCAGAGCAGGCATTTCGTCTTTTATCTCCCTGAAGCTCATTATAGTTTTCTTCTATACCGTTCCAGATATTAACGATAAGGTTATCCACACGATCTCTCATATTAAGCACCTTCTCGTGCATCTTTTGAGTCGTAGACTGTAGGTTTTTATGATTGTGGTAGTACTCTATAAATTTTTCAAATTTAATTTTTACCATAGCAATGGAAGGGTTGTATATCCTAGACCCACCAAGCATCATCCTTTGCTCCTCACCTTTTATTAACTTTTCGCCCCAATGTATAAGTTGCTGCTCCGTACCAAGGTCTGGAACCGCTTTATCTTCTATATCTAAACCAAACGCTTCTCTTACTTCTGGCTTAATCTCATTTCTGATAATACAAAAATTTAATACTTGGATAAAATGAGATACATAAATACGTGCTTCCTTAAATTGATCTGCTAATAATTTTCCATATTTAGCCTGACGCTCCTTACTAAATGTATATTGTGATACTGCTTGCTCAAACTGAGGTAATAATCCTTGAATATCATGATATAATTGCTGCGAGTATGCTAAATCGTACGGATAGCTCTGCTTTCCTTTATCTAAGGCAGCTTTTAATGCACGTAATCGAGCCTGATCAGTATTAGGTAGTCTTCTGTAGGGCATCAATAAAAGTTTTGAAGTGAAGCATTCGCAGCCAATTTAAAAAAAAATATAACTAACTGCAAATCATATTATAATACATCTTTAAAAAAATCAAGGTATTCTTTAA
>NZ_LXYE02000073.1 GCF_001659685.2 Labilibacter marinus | reverse complement strand
TTTAGTATAAGAAACGTAAGTGATTTCGAAGCACTTACCTGTCAAATTACACTGAGCCAAATTTGCGTTTAGGCACAAATTTATAATATTAAACAAACCCGTCAAATCGCAAATTTGGCGGAGTCGATTAAATGCTCCAAACTTCCGTAAACAACTGAGCCACTTATGTTTTTTATACATTGTTGGCAGCTTTAATTTCTATATTCAATTTCTCTTTTAACAACTTCAAACAGTTTGTCATTAATATATTCCTTTCGTTCAATCCAATTGCCTTTTAAGTCATAAGAGTATTCATATGTGTAAATCTCTTTAAAAAACTCTCTTTTTTGCTCTTTATAAGACAAATCAGCATACTCATTGTATTTCAGGATTTCCTTAAAAGTTGTTCTATTATCATCGTCTTTTGCAATTCTGCTTACAAGTTTATTTTCAAAATATTCATATTCTGTAATTTCTTTAAATTCATTTTCAGAGTCAACTCTTATACTACGTGTAATAATTGTGTTGTTATACTCATGGATAATTTCAATTGTATTTCCGTCACGGCCCTTATGAAAATCCCTGATTAGTTTATTACCAGAATTATATTCCTTTTCATAATAGAGAATAGTTTCTGCGTTATAAATTTCATCAAATGTCTTAATTCCTTTGCTTTTAAGCATTGAGTTAATGTATATCTTGTTTTCTCCATCATTTAGAAAATATCTTGCTTCATGTATGCTAAGATTATCCTTATAGTCAGAGTATCGCACTTCATAAAACTCATTATCCTTTATGTATAAGTATTTTATTTTATAATAGTCAGTCTTTATGACATCTGTCAACTGATTCTTTTTATTATATAGATAAGACTTTGTGTATATAATTGAATCATTCTTATTCAGTTCAGTTTCCTTAACAAGAAGATTTAGCTCATTGTATTCATATACTCTTTTATACTCTAGTTCTCCAATTTTTGAAAATTTTTCCAACCAACTGATTTTGTTATTTGTATAAACTCTTTTTACACTGATTTTTCTACTCTTATGTCTTACAATTGATTCCTGTATCTCACCGTTTTTTGTTAATAGAAACTCATGTTCATTTGAAGTTGAATTTTCAAGTATTATTTCATCAGAGCTAGAGTGATAATTGGAATTACTTAAAGAAAATTGTCTTATGTAATTTATGTTTCCTTTTAGGTTAATACTTTCATATTCCGATTTTAAATAAGAATACAAATCATCCGTTGGACTATATCCAAAATTTTGTCCATTTAAACTCACTGAGAATATCATTAATATTATAAATGGTACTACTTTCATGCGTTTCGTATTATTGCTGCCAACTTATAAATAACATCACCCCGAATAACCAATACAAAATCTTTTTGCTCAATTATACCTTGGTTTGTTATTCAGCTTATTCGTTAAAAATATAAAAATAGAACTTATTACTGCTAAACAATATGACTTATTTGTACTGTACTTAAAAACTTACTGCCAAAGTTATCAACACAAAAAAAAGGGAGACTTTCGCCTCCCCTTCTCTTTCTGATCACCTATTCTATTTCGCTATTCCACTTCACTGGGTGATAATAATATTATATACGCTACATGGCCACAATAGTTACCTCACTTCGTCTATTTGCCTGATGTTCTTCTTCAGAACATGAAACGCCGTCAGCACAACGATTTTTCAGCTTCGTTTCTCCATAACCTTTGGCACTCATACGGTCTTTTGCGATACCACGCTCCACCATAAAGTTAACGGCCGACTGAGCTCTCTTTTGAGATAAAGATTGATTACTACTTGCTGATCCCCTAGCATCGGTATGCGAACCTAACTCAATTTTAATATCCGGGTTATCCTTCATAAACTGAATCATATCTTCCAGCTCAACTGCGGCATCTTCACGAATATTCCACTTTCCTAAATCATACAGAATCATAATCTCGATACTCTTACCCACTTCCGCTTTCTCCAGCTCCAGTTCTACAAATTCGTTCACATTTACATAACCTGTATCTCTACCCACAGTAGAGTATTGTACACGTTTTGTAAAGAATCCTTTTTTAGTGAAGACTAAATCGTATTCCGTTTCCGGCTCCAAGTTTGTTTTAAAATTACCATCAGTAGCACTTACTATACTAGTTTCATCACCATTTTTAGCTAACATCTTTAAGGTAACTTCTGGCACCGGAGTCATATCAGGTAATAAAAACACATTACCATAAATTCCCCAATAAGGGCGAGGCGACAAGGCCATCTCCATTACTTCGGTTGTAGGAGTAATCTCAAAAGTCTCGGTATAAGGAAAATATTCTGCTTCATTAATTTTAGCTACTAAACTTGTGATGTCCTCTACTTCGGTACTTATCATACCTTCGGCATCGGTTATTAAATTAGCTATTACAACACCCGAAGCATCGCATAATTCCACAGGCGTATTAGCAATAATTAAACCCGTGTTTTTGTTGGTTAATCTTCCTTTTATGGGCTGACTAAATTTAATATCATCCAATATCTCAAACTGGTAAATGTCGTCATCTCCTTTACCCCCTTCTCGGTTTGAAGCAAAATAACCATTTACACCATCCTCTTCTAAAAAGAAACTAAAATCATCTTTGGATGAATTTAATGGATAGCCCATATTTTTAACCACATACTTATCTCCTTTTTGTGCTGCAATAAATACATCTAAACCCCCTAAAGTTAATTGGCCATTGGAACAGAAATATAAGTTTCCGTTGCTATGCGCAAAAGGAAACATTTCTTCTCCTTCGGTATTTATTTCAGCACCCATATTAACTGGCTCTCCAAATCCATCTTCAGTAATCTCTACCTTATAAATATCTGAACCTCCAAATCCTCCTGGCATATCCGAAGCAAAATACATGGTTTTATTATCGGGTGATAAACAAGGGTGCCCACAAGAATATTCGTAACTATTAAAAGAAAGTACTTCAGGATAAGTCCATTCGCCACCTACTTTTTTCGAGTGCATAATCATTAGGTTATTCACCCCATCTTCACTCTTCTTCAGTACGGCTTTATTCACCACTCCAATATGCTCAATTACCTTGGCATCCGATTTAGGTACATATTTATTGTAGTTGTTACGTGTAAAATAAATTTCGCTGCCATCGCTATTAAAACAAACAGGTCCATCGTGATAAGCAGAAGATAATTTGGTAGATAATAATTTTGCCGATGCCAATGCACCCGCATCTTTCTTAATCCTATAAATATCTAAATAAGGCGTTTCGTTCCAGGCATATTCTCTTCGAATAATACGCTCGTCGTTACGTGCTGTGGCAAAAACGATATCCTCACCTACTACTACAGGACCAAAGTCGGCATGAGAAGAGTTAAAGTTTACTTCTTCTACCTTATAACGCTCCTGATCAACAATCTCAAATATCTTGGGTGCATTTTCATACTGAATTTCAGCTCTTTTATCGTCACCTCGTACCTCGCGATATTTTGTCATCCACTCATCCGCTTCTGTATATTTTTCGTTATACTTTAAGGTTTGTGCATAGTAATAAATATCTTCTGGTGTAAATTCAGTACCCGAAATAACATCTTTAAAAAGAGGCTCTGCTTCTTCTGTTTTACCAATTTTATAATAGGCAGTCGCTAACTTACTTTTTAAGGTGTCTCCACCTATTTCTTTAGTCAATAGTTTTTCATATTTCTCAATGGCTTGCACGTAAGCCATATTGTCAAAGTTTTTATCTGCTCTAACATGTTTATTATTCAACACCAAAGAGTCGGCTTTACTCATGGTTTTATCAAATATATTTTGTGCATGAGCTGTATTAGTCAGCACCAAGCAAAGCACAAATACTATGGATATATATATATTTCTCATTTGTATCATCATTAAGTAGGGTAGCAATTAAAAGAATCTAGGTGAAATCACTTTTTTCTTCAGGAAACCATCAAAGTCGTAACTAATAATGATTTCGTGTGAACCATTATTATAGTGATTTAGACTAGACACAGAAAAATCATATGAATATCCTACCATCAATTGTCGGTTTAATTGAATGTTAGCTAAAAAAGCCAAGGCATCACCAAAACGATAAGTGGCTCCTAACCAATATTTATTCAGGTATAATACTTGCGCGGTCACATCTGTTGATGGAGGAGCACCTTCAACCACTTTATTAATAAATGAAGGTTTGAATTTAAAATCCTGATTGATATCAAATACATAACCCGCCATTAAAAAATAGTGACGTTTTAATGAACTCAAATTACTCGCTGTAGTTTGATTACCTGATAAATCTGTTTGTATTAACTTAGGAATAGAAAAACCTGCATACCACTTGTCGCTGTACAGATATAAACCTGCTCCAGCATTGGGTTGCCATTTCTGCTCTACATTTCCATTAAAAGAAGCATCTGTACCACTACCTACATTCAGGTCGTCTAATCCTGCTTTGTAATTATAAATTCCTCCTTTAATACCCATCGAAAGAACCATCTTTTCAGTAAGATTTACACGATAGGCATAGTTAAAGTTAAAATAGAAATTATTGACAGGACCAATTTTATCGGATACAATAGAAAAACCAACACCCATTTTATAATTATTAATAGGAGTATGCATGGTTAAACTATTCGTGCGCGGAGCACCTTCTAATCCAGCCCATTGAAGACGGCTTAAAGCTAATATATTCATGGCGTTTCGGGTTCCTGCATAAGCTGGGTTCACGGAAACAGTGTTGAACATATATTGAGTATACAAGGGTTCCTGCTGCGCTTTAGTTTCAGAAACGTTGAGGCATAATAGCATTACTATAGCTATAAGTATCTGCCTTAATATTGATGTTGATTTTTGCATTGTCGTTGTATTAATTAGATGATGAGATAAGAGGTGGTGAACCCCTTATCTATCTTAAAACATCTCTTATCTATTCAAATAAATATATCCGTTTAACTTTTTGTCGATATCGTGTATATGTACAATATAGAAGTACGTTCCAACAGGGAGTTCTTTTCCAATGCTGAATCCAACATTTGATTCTCCATTCCAGTTGTTTTCGTATTTATCTTGTTTGTACACCACATTACCCCATCGGTTAAATATTTCAATACTTACTTTGGTATACTGTGTTACCCAAGGTATTTGATAGGTATCATTATCTCCATCATTGTTAGGAGAGAATCCTTCGTACAATGGAAGGTCATCCTCTGTGTAACATTTATCTGTATCAATATAATCTTTGATACCATCGTTATCACAGTCTCCAGTGCTCTCGTCTCTATCTAACACACCATCATCATCAGAATCCTCATCTAAATAATCTGGTGTTCCATCATTATCCGTATCTACATTCCCTTCATCTTCATCCAGGATACCATCATCATCTGAATCTTCATCCAAATAATTTCCATCGCCATCACCATCTTCATCAACATCACCTTCGTCTCCATCATCAATTGTATCACCATCTGAATCCAGGTCTTTATAGTTTGGTGTTCCATCATCATCCTTATCACCATTCCCTTCATCTTCATCCAAGATACCATCATCATCAGAATCTTCATCTTTATAATCTGGAGTTCCGTCGTCGTCAGTATCAATATCACCTTCTTCGTCATCAGAGATTCCATCGTCATCAGAGTCTGAATCTTTATAATCCGGAGTGCCATCATCGTCGGTATCTATATTACCTTCATCTTCATCTAATATTCCATCATTATCAGAGTCGGTATCATCTTTATCCTTGATTCCATCTCCATCAGTATCTCCTTCTCCTTCTTCATCATTCGGAATACCATCATCATCATTATCCGAATCCACTACAGTAATGGTTACAGTAGCCGATGTACATTCTTGCGGAGTTCCATTATCACATACCTCGTATACAAAACTATCTTCTCCTAAGAAATCATCATTAGGTGTGTAAGTATATGTTCCATCAGGGTTGATGACTAACACGCCGTTGCTTGGCCCTGATATTGGAGTGGTATTAATACTTAATACATCTCCGTCATCATCAGAATCATTCGCAATTAATGAAGTTCCATTTAATACTTCACCTTCATTCACTTCCGCCACATCGTCTACTGCAATAGGCGCTGTGTTAGTTGAGCTAACTGTAATGGTTACCGTTGCGGTACTGCATAAAGAAGGTGTTCCATCGTCACAAACTTCATAAGTAAAGCTATCCTCACCGTTAAAGTCTGTATTTGGTGTGTATGTATAGGTTCCATCAGGGTTGATGACCAACACGCCATTACTTGGCCCTGATACAGGAACTGTATTAATGGTTAACACACCACCCTCAGGATCGCTATCATTGGTTAATAAAGAACCTCCATTCAGCACACCTTCTTGATCTACCGAGGCGGCATCATCTGTTGCAATAGGTGCATCATTTACTTCATTCACCGTAATGGTTACTATAGCTGTTGTACATGCTGCAGGTGTTCCATCATCACAAACTTCATAAGTAAAGCTATCCTCACCGTTAAAGTCTGTATTTGGAGTGTAAGTATAGGTTCCATCAGTATTAATGACTAACACACCATTACTTGGCCCTGATACAGGAACTGTATTAATCGTTAACACACCA
>NZ_LXYE02000072.1 GCF_001659685.2 Labilibacter marinus | reverse complement strand
TTATGTTTTGTCTCTAAACATCTATTTGTCAGGACCAATTTTAACGCCCAATACCAGGATGTCATCGGTCTGCATCAAATCCCCTTGCCACTGTTTAATATTCTCTTGTAATACCTCTCTTTGTTCGCTCATCTTTTTTTCCTGAATACCGAATAAAAGCTCCCTGAGATATTTCACGCGAAATGTTTTTCGTTTAGGACCTCCGAGCTGATCCACATATCCATCCGTAAACAGATAAAAGGAGTCGCCAGGTTGAATAGGAATATCAATATTGGTAAAAGGCGAAGTTGCATCGTAGTATATACCTATGGGCATACTATCCGGTCTATATTTCAACATACGGTAATCACCATTCGGTATCACTTGCATATAATCTTGCTCCGGTTCTACATTGTTTTTATCATCACTATTTTTACGAAACAGGTAAAGTGGTCGGTTTGCACCGGCATATTGCAGCGTATTGTTATTGAGGTCGAGAATGCACAAAGCTATTTCCAATCCATCTTGGGCTTCTCCCTCTTTCCCTTTCTGGTGTAACGAAAATATTAACGACTCCCTCAGTCGCCCTAGTATCTGGCTGGCATCATAATCATTGGCACTCACTATCTCATTGAGGTACGATATGCCCAAGATACTCAGAAAGGCTCCCGGAACACCATGTCCTGTACAGTCGGCCACTGCGATATACAGTTTATTATCCTTTTTCACATTCCAGTAGAAGTCTCCACTAACAATATCTCGCGGATTGTTTAACACAAAATGATCGCAAAAGGAATCCTGCAACAGATCTTCAGGCGGCATGATGGCTGTCTGAATCCTCTTGGCGTAATGAATACTATCTAATATCTGTTGTTTCTGAGCCTCTATCGTATCTTTCTGACTAATAACAAGCTCCAATTGGGTTACTATCTCTTCTTTTTGGTCCTCTATTTCTTCTTTCTGCTTTTCAATTTCGCGGGTTCTTTCAATAACTTTGTCTTCCAGTTCAGCATTCATCTTCGAAATACTGGCTATATAGTTTTTAATCTTCTGAATCATAACATTAAAACCCTCAGCCAGTTCACCCACCTCATCATTGGTTCGTACAATAGTAAAATCGGTAATTCCGTCGGAACGGATTTTTTTCATATTCAACAGGAGCTCTCTGACTGGATCTACTATGCTATGGGTAGTCCACTTCAGAATCAGAAAGATATAAATGATAGAAATCAGAATGCCTGTACCAATGCCAATAAACATGATGACGGTATCAATAGCATTTACGTAGTAAAAATTTTGCTGATTGGCGATATCTATTTCTCCTAATATCATATCTATCGAGTCATTCCAATCACCCAATAGCACCTTCCTTTGGTCCAAACTTAATTCTGATAAACCCAGACTTTCTATCGATGACAAACTTAAAACTATATATAGCCCAACAATAGCCAGTGGAAAAAAGGTAGTTAAGGCATTTGCAAACCACAACTGCCTTCCTATTTTACCACTTCTGAAGCGGAATATACGTTTCTTAAGCTCTTCCTTGCTATAGAAGAACTCTATATACTTTAAACGCACCCTGTTTTTCTGCCAGAAATAAACAAACAGTATAGTAAGGAATGCTGCCACAGCGGAAACATAGAAGAAATTCAGGAAGTTGTCATCTTCCACGCCATTCTTAACCGGATTTTCAGACATCAAAATTAAAAGAGCAAAAGCATGGCTGGCAATATGAGGTAAAGTTAAAATTAGGCCATTGATTAACGGAGTTTGTAAGATGAATTTTTTACAATACCACTGCAGGCGATCACCAATATGCTTTTGTTTCCTTTTTCGTCGCAAATAAATTTTAAAGGGTCGGTTAAAAGCCAGCCCCAACAAATAACATAACAGCAAACTTTTAAAGTACCATCCTAAAAATATACTCAGGTGTTTATTTCTTATACCCTTTTTCTTGCTCCCTCTTTTTTCAACACGATGCTCAACTGAAGCCGCTATAGAATCAGCCATTTGGACATATTGCTCCTCCAGCGATCCTAATTCATCTTCCTCCATACCCTCCTCTAAATGAATACGACTCGAATCCAAACTGCTTACTTGTGAATCCGCTTCCTCACGCATCAATTCTCTGGCAATTTTTGATCCTTTCATAATTTCAGGAAGGTTCTGAAAAAATAAAAAACCAATAAACGGCATCACCAAAAATAAATATAAGATGGTAGACGTGAAATATATTCTTAATCCAATAAATTTGGGTATTCTAGAGCTACTCATATTGTTTGTATTATTGGTTGATTGTGTACCATGGCTTAATTGAACCATAGTACAAGTGTTTTTATTGGTAACTATTGCTAATCATTTAAATATCCTCAATTTTCCGTATTAATACACAAAACTATTCATGTTTATTGTTTTTGAATATCAATAAATGACTGTTATCACTTACCCATTTTGTTTAATATCCTGTTTAAAACGTCATATTTTAAGGTGAAATATAACAATATTGTTGTCAACCATATAAACATCAGGTTAAACCAAAATGTTGGTATTTGTGTATTGCCTATCCGTTTGTACGACGCATAGAAATGGGCCCGACCAAAGTTGGAATCTGGTGTTTTATAAATTGGATCCTTCAATTGCACCCAATTATCCTTTACTTGCGTTATCGCCGTAATGCTTGTTCTATTGGTTACTAAATCACTTATGGTTTTATTAAAATATTGCTGTTTAAAAGTGTCAAACTTCTCCTCACCTCCAAAGTTATCCCTTAACTCCAGATATATTTTATCATTCTTTTGTGAGGCCTCATTTCTTTGATCCATCAGTTTACGTTTTCTTTGCAACAGATAATTTTCAATATCCTCCAGTAATTCATGGTTCACAACTTCTGTATTGATTTGTGAAGTTTTATCATAAAGAAGGCCTGCATTTTTTTCCAGCATTTTAATACCATTTTTAATCAGGTTCAGCTGCACTTCCATCTGTTCATGTTCAATATTATTTTCAAGCGATGCCTTGCACGATCTGACATTCCTCTCCAACTTAGGAATCAGGTAGTCTTTATAATAGGTAGCCTGACTCTTTTGCTTTTTTACCTCTCCAAAATATTTTTGATACTTATTGCCGTTATGCTGTTGAACAATCAGTGCCTCATAGGCCCAACGCGAAGTCATCACATCGCCAATCACCGGCACATACTCCTGCGAGGTAATGCTCTTGTGAAGACTATCGTAACGTACTATTACGCCACTAAATAATAATTCGGGTACCAATATAAACGGTATCAGAATATAAATGGTGATCACAGAATTTAAAGCCGAAGAGAGATTTAATCCCAATAGATTGGCAAAGCAAGATGTGGTAAACAAGATGAGCCAATAATGCATAGTCATACCTTTTATCTCTAGGATATAATTAGCAATAAGTACAAAAGTGAACATCTGTATGGCCGATATAATAAACAAGAGCCCTATTTTAGAATTCAAATAACTATTTCGGCTTAATCCTAAAAATGATTCCCGTTTCAGGTGTTTTCTATCTTTGATAATTTCTTCGGCTGATATAGATAGTCCTAGAAACAGGGCCACTACCACAGCCATAAAAATATACGCCGGAATATTGTTGTTCTTCATAAAAACATAAGCATCCGGATTACCTGTAACACCACTGATGTATTTTGTGAAAAAACCCAACAATATGGCCAATACAGGCGCTTCCAATAGGCTAATTAAGAGATATTGCCTATTGCTTAACTTTGTCATTAAATCGCGTTGAAAAAATATGCGAAACTGGCTCAATTTCTTCGGGATACTAAACAGACTACCGCCTGTATTTTGCTTCCAGGGAATTTCTCTAGGATTAGCCTGCTTTGTTTCTAGGAAAAATTCATACCACTCCTTAGGTGTTATTTTTCGCTCCCGGGTTAGCTTACCATATTCATTGACAATTCTGGATTCAATGATTTGTAAAAGCTGTTCAGGATTCACATTACCACATTCAATACATTGTTCTTCTGTAGCATTAATATAGTTGCTTTTCGACTTAAAGTAACTGATCGCTTCAATCGGGTGCCCCGAATAAATCAAATATCCGCCCTTATCCAAAAATAACATCTTGTCGAACATCTTAAAGATATCTGACGAAGGCTGATGTATATTTACAATCACGATTTTTCCCTTCAAGGTTTGTTCCTTCAACAGGTTCATCACCACCTCCGAATCCAATGAAGACAGGCCGGAAGTAGGTTCATCCACAAAGAGCACCGATGGTTCTCGTATTAATTCAAGGGCTATATTTAAACGTTTGCGCTGACCTCCGCTGATAAGTTTATTTAACAGGTTACCTACCACTAGGTCTTTAACACCATACAAATCGAGGTCGTATAACATTCGCTCCACATGCTCATTTCTCTTCTCTTCAGAATAGTTATTTAAACATAGCTGTGCATTGAAATATAGGTTCTGGTATACCGTTAATTCTTCAAATAATATATCATCCTGAGGCACATAACCAATCATACGTTTGTTTACCGCACTATCATCCTGATATAAATTGCGGCCATTGATAAACACCTGCCCTTTCTGTGGTTCAATATTTCCATTTAGTATATTCAGTAAGGTAGATTTTCCTGCACCACTGGCTCCCATTACCCCAACCAGCTGGCCCGAATCAATATGAAGCTCCTGCAGCCTCACACCATTGCGACTGTTCTTAAATCTGAAATCAATATTGCGGGCAACTAATGAGGTACTTGTTTCCTCCGACAAGTTCATAAACACCTTAACCACATCAGTATAATATATGGTTTGTGTTGTGGCACTGCGTAAGGATGATCCTGCTTCGAAAATATATACCTGGTGTGGCGTAAAGTTTTGCCCATTTAAATACACATCCTGATTACCGGTATAACGAAAAGCAAAGGTGTTGGTACTCTTAATATTCAGAAAGATGATTTCTCCGTTGATTTCTCCAATGTTCCGGTGTTTAATTCCACCTTCAGACTGACCTCCGTTCGAATCAAAAACAATTACATTTTCGGTATCGGATAAATCCTTTAATTCATTAAACACAAAAGCCTTGCAGTTACGATATTCTGTTTCATCAATATTAAAAGCCGTGGCTACAGAAAGTACAAAATCCAATTCTTTCTCGGTTAATATAGTATCCAGCGAAATAAATTCAAGCAGCTTTAATAATACATAGGTCTTCTGTTTTTGCTCCAGTTCATGATTAATCTGCTCACAGATGCCCATCACCTTCATAGCAGACAGCATAGTACGTTTCTTTTTCTTCTTATCTGAAATATCTACGTTTGGGGTGGCATATAATTTTAGGTAATCATCAAACTGAAGCAGGTATTTTTCAATCAGATTTTTATTTAAGAGCTTACTCAAAAACGATTCTACAAATTTACGTTCTCGGCTAGGATGATTAACAGATAAATCAATATCAATGACTAGGGCAAATAATTGAATAAGTGCCTTAATTATATTCTCGTTCATATATTCTTTGTTTTCAAACGGACTCGGGCCTAATTGGTGCATTCGGTATTCTCCCAGTATAGGTTCATCCTGTTGCAGCTAAAGCCAATTTAACTCTCTTGTTAGATTGTACATAAAGCTACTAATAATTTCCTATCTTGTAAAAGAAAGTAATGAAGGCTATGGGTGTTTGCACAAAACCTGCCTGCATATTTAACACTATCTATCACGCTTATAATGGCTAAAATTCAGACCATACTAAATTATAGAGGACCCATTGAATTTGAAACTACAGAAATTCTTCTACAAAAAGTAAAGAAGGATCTGGAAGTTCATTCTATTAAAAAGGTACTCAAAAAACGTGTGTACAACATTATGGTCGAATGCATTGAGAATATGCTCAGACATCATGCAGCACCTTCTGACACCTCCATTCACCCATACATCAGTCTTGAAAAAGGACAACAAGAATACCTTATTACGGCAGGAAACCTGATTTCTAATGAAGAAGTGGATGATTTACAACTAAAAATTGATCACGTTAAAAAACAGGATAAAGAAGGTTTACTGAAAATGTATGAGGATCAGATTAATAAAGATACTATTGCCAAAAACAAAGGAGCCGGGTTGGGGATTATAACTATAGCCCTAAAGGCCAACAGTAAAATTAACTATAACTTTACGCCAGTAAACAACGAATTATCCGTTTTTGAATTGCAGGTAAGCGTTCCTTTGGAGCATAAAAAGTAAATTTAATGAGAAAGCTAACAATAGACTCTACGCCAAATTCCCCAAAAATATGGTTTGACACCGACAAATCTATTTTTGAAGTTTCAGGGGAATCGAGACCCGAAAATGCCAGTATTTTTTATAAAAATGTTATTGATTGGGTCATTGATTTTGAATCATCCTTAACCCAGCAAGGCCTGCCAGATAAGACACCCTATACTTTTAATTTTAACCTGGAATATTTTAATTCAACTTCCGCTAAATTTATCCTCGACTTTTTAAAAAAGCTAGGTCATCTGCATTCTCTGGGTCATCAAATTGTTATTCGCTGGCATTACGAAGATGACGATGAAGATATGCTTGAAGTAGGTCAGGAAATGTCGAAAATGTCAAAAATATCTTTCGAATTTATAGAGCTTAAAGTGTAATTATCCATCGCACTTACAGCGCATTATTTACATGATGCTTAATTCATAGGGTTATCACCCTATGCTGATACCTATGAGCCTTTCAGGCTATAAAATGCAATATATGCTTTGGGATGATAATATAAAATAGGGTTCACTTATGTACCTAAGATATTAATGCACCCCCATACGATTCTTTTCTTGTGCTCTGCTTATATCATCTCGTAAATAAAACACTGAAAGTGTTTCCGGTACTAGCATAGTCATTTATGGCTATGTGTTAGGCAAGATGCAAAAGCAAGGCTGAAAGCCTCTTTAATTTATAAGATGAAATACTTATATTGATTAATCTTAAAACCAAAGCAATCAATAAAATGGCACAATCATTATCCAAAGTCTACCTACATATTATATTTTCTACAAAACATTTCGAATCAATTATAAGCAATCAAATTGCCCGTGAAGTTCAAGCATATATTGTTACTACATTAAGTAAAAAGGGTGTTTATACAGAAGAGATATTTATTAACCCTGATCACTTACATATTTTATGCGTTTTACCAAGAACGATGACAATTGCCCAACTTGTTTCTGCCATTAAAACACCTTCATCTGTAATAATTAAGCAAAAGGGAATTCAGAATTTTAGTTGGCAGGATGGATATGCCAGTTTTTCGGTTAGCTCATCACGGGTACATTCAGTCAAGAAGTATATTATCAATCAACCAGAACATCACAAACAAAATACCTTCAAAGAGGAATTGAGATTGTTTTTTAAAGAATATGATATTGAATTTGATGAGAGATATGTATGGGATTGAAACTATCGCACTACAGTGCTCAACTTACAAGGCGCTTAATTCATAGGGTTATCACCCTATGCTGATAGGCAACAGCCTTTCAGGCTATACTTACAATGTCGTTCAGATAAGTTGGATACAAAGCACGATTCGTTTT
>NZ_LXYE02000071.1 GCF_001659685.2 Labilibacter marinus | reverse complement strand
TTTACAGAAACTGATAATGTATTCCTAGTAGATAATGTAGAGGATATTACAATAAATCTAAATGAAACACCAGAATATACTTTCGTATCTAAAGCTGGAGAAGAGTTAGATCGTTTTGAGTTAAAATTTGAAGGTTTAACAACGGATATCGAGGATGATAATAAGCAACTTGTTACGAATAAAAATGTATTAATTTATGCAATTAACCAGCAAGTAACGGTTAAAGTAACAGAGGAATTGTTACGAGGTAAAGATAGGTTAATTGAGTTGTATAATCTAACAGGGCAGTTAATCGGTCAATATGATCTTAATGGAACTGTTTCTGAGTTTGAATTGCCAAAGGCTAATACCTTATATATAGTAAAGGTAAATATAGATAGTTCATCATATCAAGAGAAGGTGATAGGGCTTAATTAATACCATGTGAATATAAGAGGTATTTATCTGTAAAGAATAAAATTGAATTATAAAGAGGGTTTAATTGATTTGTGTGATGCAAGTTAGTTAAACCCTTTTGTATTTGAGATATTTAGACTTTAGTCAGATGTTATGATGTGTTTATGTAAAGACTATGAAGAGTTATCCCTTTTTTTATAACAAATATTTATTTCTTCGTAAAACGATTTAATTAATGTTGAACAATTGTAATAAGTATTCTAATTTAATAATAAGAATACTAAATTTGCAGATTGTTTACGTGTTGTTAAAAGAACTTGAGATTATAAATATCTATTTATGAAAAATATATACGCTTTTTTAGTTGTTGTGTTAATGGTGGTGGGAGCAAGTGAAGGTATTGCTCAAACAGGCCCGGGGGGTGTTGGTAATAGTGAGGATGTGATTGTTTGGCTCAAGGCCAGCGATGGTGTTACCAAAGATGGATCGGATGTAGTAAGTAGCTGGGCCGATCAATCATCGTTTGGTTTTGTAGCAGCGCAATCTACTGCTGGTGATCGACCTACCTACTTAGCTGACGGCGGTGCTGATTTCAATAATCACCCAGTTATTCGTTTTAATCAGGATTTTCTTTCCATTGCTGATGATGATAATCTTGATGGGAATAATGGTTTAAGCATAATTATGGTTTTAAAACCAGATAATGTTAGTAGGCAATGGCAAGGAATATTAGCAAAGTGCGATGATTTTGATGATCAATCTGCATATAATTTATATTTAAATTATAATGACTTAATTTTTAATTTAAATAATAATGATAGGTTATCTGGCAATACTAATTTAAGTACTACTACATCATATATTTTATCGAATACTTATGAAAGTTCTAGAGGAAGTATTCTAGGATTTTCAAACAGTAATTTGTACGACTCAGATAATTATACAAGTTCTATAAGTAACATGTCTTCTGATTTACATATTGGAACCTACAGACCATATAATGATACTCGAAGTTTTCAGGGCGATGTAGCAGAAATTATTATTTATAAAACAGGGTTAAACAATGCACAGCGACTTATACTTGAAAACTACTTAAGTCAGAAGTATGGGATTACTGTATCTACAGATATTTTTACCAATTCAAACAGTTACTTCACAGATTACACAGGAATAGGCCAGGAATCGGACGGTTCGGTAACTTCGGCTTCTTCGGCTGGGTTTTATGTGGCAGAGAATGGTAATAGCATAGACGATGGTGAGTATGTTATTTTTGCTCATAATAATAGTGCAAATTCCGTTGTGGAAACTGAGATAACAGGTACTGTTGAAGAAAGATGGGCAAAAGATTGGTATATTGAGAAAACGGGTACCATAAATGCCGATATAACTTTCGATTTTGCGGAGGGTATTCCAGCAGGATTATTTCCGCAAACTATTGGCGACTATGTATTATTATATAGAAGTGGAACTTCGGGTGATTATACTCCTGTCAGTGGAGCTACAGCAAGTATTGGTGATGCCGATCAGGTGGTGTTTAGTGTATTAAATTCAGATTTGAACAATGGATATTATACGATTGGAACAACAGACCAAACTGATAGCCCAGTTTTAGGTAAGGCAGGAATTACGTATTATGCTGTTAAATCAGGAGATTGGGATGAGCCTTCAACTTGGACACTCGATCCTGCTGCAGCTATTTTTAATAATCCAGGAAATACATATCCTCAGTTGGGTACGGATAATGTTGTTATTAAAACGGGAAAAACAATTACAGTACCTTCTGATATTGCTGCATCCATTAATATTGCAAATATAACTGTCGATGGTCGTTTAGATATTGGAAGTACAACAGGCAATACTTTTAATATTTTAAAAGGAAGTGGAAGAATTCTATTATCGGGGAATAATTACCCAGTTTTTACTAATGATGATGATTTTGTAACTGAAGGAGAAGGAGAGGGTACAGTTGTATATTATGGTGATAATATTGAAGTGAGCAGTCCTCAAGAATTCTACAACTTAGAGGTAGATTTAAATACAGGTAGAACATTAACTTGGGCTGCGGATTTAGATTTAAATGGTAATCTGTATGTGAAAACTGGAAAGTTTCAGATAAACAATACTTCTACAACAAAACGTACTATTACTATAAATGGAGATTTTGATGTGACTGCTACAGGTGAAGTGGGTATGGGGTCTGGAGCAGTTGGAAGTGGAGATGGTAACTATAACGAGGTAATTATTAAAGGTAACTTTAAAAATGAAGGAATTGCCAAGTTTACGCGTTTAACAAATTATAGATATACAGCATACGATAATACAGGAGGAGCTAATGTTATTTTTAACAATCCTACTACAAATCAAACACTGCAATGTAATGGCATAACTGTATTTAATCAATTGACCTGTGATAAGGGGACTGATGCTACTTTTATGTTAGAAGTTACGGCAACAAGTCCAGGTAATTTTAAATTGTATGGTAGAAATAATGAAGGATATTCTGGGGATAGTGAAGAAGGGGGAGATAGAGAGGGGAATAAAGCACTTAATTTGTTAACGGGAACATTAAAATTGGGAAGTAATATTAATATCCCTGAATTATCAGCAGACAACTCTTATGATATAGATTCAGATGCAATGTTATGGGTTGCGGAAAGTGCAGATGTAATCAGTGATGGGGGGTATGTTTATGTTTATGGAAAGCTTAAGGTGTCTGGTAGTGCACAGTTTTCAGCCACTAATGCATATGGAGTTCTGTTAAGAAGTAAAGGAATTTTTCAAGTAGATGGAGGTAGTGTAACATTAAATTCATTTTCTACTTCAGCTACAGGCGCTGCGGGTACACATGTTGGTGCATATATACAGACAGGAGGAGTAACCAATATTGTTAGTGCAAGGCCTGATTATGATTATGCTGCCTTTCATCTACCATATGCTACTAATGTCTTTCAAATGTCAGGAGGTATTCTTAATATTATGAGTAAAGGGTATCAACAATGGAATGGTTGGTATGGAGAAAAAGATTTTGCATTAGTGATAAATTGTGATGAAGGAAATTATAATGTGACTGGAGGCGAAGTGATAATTGACATGAATGAAAATAGTGATTATAAGATGGTAAGTCGGATTCCATTCTATGATTTCACTGTAAGAAATTCTAATGTAAATTCCAGAACTCTGACGAACACAAATTTCGGTCCTGATGACGGAGACGTGGTTGCTGTTTCTGCATCAGATTTAAAGGTTCTTAACGACTTTACCATTGAAGGAACTAACTCACCAACTTTTAATGCCAATAGCAATAATGTTGAAATAGGAGGTGATTTTATTTTTGAAGAAGGAGCAAATTATACCACAGGTAATAACAAAACGATATTTAATGGTAATCAAAATTCGGTAATTACGATTGAAGATAATAGTACCAATAGAGATCTTCAGTTTGATAAACTGGTAATAGATAAAGATATTAAAGGTGATGGTTCTGATAGGTATATTGTAAGTATTGCGGAAACAACAGGTCGTTCAGAAACACCAAATACAGGTTCGGAAAATGAAGAGAATACAATTATATCGGTTAACGATTCGTTAATTATCACGCGAGGTAATTTTCAAATTGAGCGATATACAGTAAATCTAGAAAGTCATGTCACGCTTGCAGATGGAAGTATTGTTACGGATAATGTAAATCCTGGGCGTATAGCATTAACTGATGATGCTAACCAAAATTTATATGCATCGAGTGCTTATGATAATACTTTTGGTAGGGTCGAGCTATTCAATACAGCAGGAGCAACTTTACGAAGTAATGTAACTATTGATCAGTTAATAATGGAGCGTGATGCTCTTGTTAATACGGGTAGTTACAAATTATCTATTGGTTCGGGTGGAATCATCAATAGCGGAAGCTTTGGTGTAAACAGAATGATTATGACTGATGGTACTGTTGGTGCTGGAGGTTTGGAATTGCCTATAGATTTAACTTTGGCATATGTTGCAGATGGGGTTATTGCAGAATTCCCTATTGGTATTTCTGGCAAATACTCTCCATTTACATTAATAGCTAATAGTGGTTTTACAGGGACCAATACGGGAACAATAGCCGTTAATCCGGTGAACAATGCACATCCTGCGGCTAGTGGTTCTAATATTCTTAGTTACTATTGGCGTTTAAAATCAGAAGGTCTGTTGGAGAGTGATTTAACAAATATTAAAATTACTGCAGATTATAATGGAACGATTGCTGCTAACGCCCGGACTTCACAATATTTATATGGAAGTACATGGACTGGAGGTAGTGGCACTGTTGCTGGAGATGGTGTAATTACTTTTAATGCTGGTGGATTACATACGTCAGTAGAGTATACCGCAGGTTCTAATGGAAGTTTTAACCAACCAAGGGTGCTATATAGTATAGGCAATGGTGATGTAACAAATAAAGCAATCTGGTCAACAGTCGGGCATAGCAGCACAAGTGCAACAAATAAAGCACCAGATGAATTTGATATTCTGATTATTGGAGGTACAGATACAAGGAATGACTCAGTTTGGATTTCAAGTAATGGTTTTACTTGTGCAAAAGTTACTATTAGTGCTTCTCAGCGGACAATACCTAATGGAAGCACTCCAACCTTGGATATTGGTACAACTACCGGTCATAATTTTAATTCGATTGAAGGAGGAGGGAAGTTTAGTACCGCTTCTAATACTTCTTTAGTTTCTCCTCATATTCCTTCGGGAGATTGGAATGAATTTATGAATGATGAAACGGCTATTTTTGAGTATTATGGTTCTGAGCAATATACAATGCCTACAACGGTAACTACTTATCCTACACTCCGATTGAATGATACAGGGGGATTTAAAGTCACTCCCGGGATTGATATTCTTGTAAATAATGATTTTGAGATTTGGGGGGGCGATTGTTTTATTAACCCTTGGGCTATCAATGCTGATGTTACAGTAAAAGGTGATTTACTACTTAAAGATGGAGGTAGCTTACAGTTTTACTATGGGGATTATAGCAGATCACTATATGTGTCAGGAAGCCTTAAGATGCAAGGAGCTGATTGCGAAGTGTTGGCTAATGCGTGGGATACGAGTGTTTTAACTCATAAATTGTATATTGGAGAAGATATTGAAATAGGAACATCTACATTAGACTTATGGAATGGAACAAACTATTGTGATGTCACCTTAATCTTTAACGGATCTAATAATACGATAGTTAATAGTGAGCTACTTACAAATAATAAAATTACGCTATCTCAATTAATTATTGATAAAGCAGTGTCCTCTGCTACTATAGACTTCTTAGAAGAGTTTACTTTAAATGCACCAACTAATGGTAATGTAAATACTAAAGCATTATATCTTAAAAAAGGCGATTTAACCATTGATAATAGTGCTGTAGATATCACATTAAGCAGTGGAGGTGCAGATTTTTGGATTCCATCCGATGCATCATTAAGAATTAATAATGCTATAGCTCGAATTTCTGGTAATGATAATGGTATATACCTTGATGGTTTAATGGAAGTTGGAGATGGTAGTACTTGGAATATTAATGAAGGTACTAACAACTATATTGAGTATTCTGCAACAGGAACAGCAACCATAAATATAGAAGAAGGAGATTTATTTGTAGGTTCACATATTCGTCGTTCAACAACTTCTGATGTTGGTTTATTGTCTTTTAATCAGAATAAAGCCAACAGTACTGTCGTAATTGGAACTGATGATTACGCAGAGGAGAATAATCGCGGTGTATTTGAAATAACAGGTGATGGAAGTTCGTTCGTACAGCTTGAAGAAAATAGTAATATCACTATTGCAGCTCAACAAACTTCACCTTCAGTGGCGGCTTTGTATTTCGATCCAGGAACAGTATCTATAGCAAATGGTTGTAGTTTTACTATGGGAGGAGACGATACGCAAACGGCAAGTGGACAGGTAATTGGTGTGTATGCAACTAAGCATTTACAAAACGTGATATTAAGTAATGCAAGTAGTAATACTCCATCTGTAAAAATATGGACTACCTCATTAAATCTTGATGGTGATTTATCTATAGATGGTAGTACTGAATTTGATGCCAATGGACTGGATTTGTATGTAGGTGGTAATTTAGTTAATTCGGGTGCTTTTAACGCTAATAGTAACACTACTTACTTTAATGGAGTTGCTAATCAGAGTATTACAGGAGAAACTTCATTTTATAACTTTTCGAAGAATGGAACTGGTGATTTATCCTTAAATAATAATATTACTATATCAAATAATTTATCCTTAGAAGATGGAACTTTAGATTGTAAGGATAGTGAGGTAAGTACATTAGGTAATGTATTTAGTAATATTGTAACTTCCACTTCAGGCACAAGTGTTGGAGGTATTACTTTCAATAGTCAATCAAAGATTCAAGAATTGACAGGAGGTGGTACTTTTGCTAAGCTTACGGTCAATAACCCTTACGGTGTTTCAGTACCAACAGAAGCACAAGTAACTACAATTACAGATGAGTTACGTATGCAAAAAGGAATTTTTGACATAGGTAAAAATATGCTAACATTAACAAGTGATGCTGAAATAATACAGGTAACTCCTTTTGGGGTGAATAATATGATACAGACTTATATCTCGTTTACAGATGCAGGTATAAAAAAATATTATCCACATATTACATCTTCAACACCATTTATTTACCCAATGGGCTCTACTGGTAAATATACCCCTGTTTCCTTTGATATTAATACGCAGGGAAATAATCCTGGAGATGAAGGTTACATTAGAGTGAAGGCTGCCAATGAACCTCACATCAGTATTCCTTTAGCTGATCAGGATAGAGTGTTGCAGTATAATTGGACATTAGATGCAGGAGGTATTTCTAACTTTAATGCATCGGGTGTAATGAAAGGATATGATGGGGATGTTTTAGGAAATGGAGCCTTATATATTGCTGCTAAATTGTTAGATTCAGATGAGGGATATTGGGAGAGAGGTACTGACTATGATGAGTTTAATGAAGTAACAACCGAATTGTACTTTTCTTTCTCAGGAACAGATGATATAGGTATAGATGGTGATTATACTGCCGGAGAGAGAGATGCGATACCCGAAAAGGTGCCAACTTATATTTCTGTTGCAAATGGTAGTTGGGATGAACCTAGTACTTGGGCTTTATATGATGTAGATACTGATGTAATCGGTAGCCCTGGAGTAGGGGTTGCTGCAGGAGGTCCAACAGGTAGTATTGTTCGTGTTGTAAATGATGTTCATATGGAAGATGATTATAATTCAGCATATAAAACATCTATTGAAAATACAGGAACTAATCCTTCTGGATTATTAAGGATACTTTCTACAACAGGACATAGACTAGGTGATGTTGATGGAAGTGGGGAGTTAGTAGTAGAAAGCGGTGATTTACCTGCGGGAGTCTATGACGAGTTCTTTGCGGCTACAGGAGGTACACTTGAATATACGGGGACAGGAACAAATTACGATATTTTGAGTGAAATTACTTCAGTTAATAATTTAACAGTTAGTGGTTCGGGGCAACGAAGATTGCCTAATATTGACTTTTTCATTGTAGGTGATCTTACTTTTGAAGGTAGTCCTGAAATTGTTAATGAACACAGTTGTGATATTTATGCTCAAGGTGACATAAACTACAATGGAGGTACGTATGAAGCCCGAAATGGAGTGTTGATATTAAATGGATCAATGTTGCAAACAATATCGGGTTCGGGCAATTTCACTTCTTCAAATAGTTTATACTCTCTGGAAATGGATAACTTCAGTGAGGCAAGTATATTGATGGATATAGAAATTACTAATCAACTTAGTTTAACAGAAGGCGTATTGAATACCAAAGATGTTAATGGAAGTTTAACAGTAACTAATGCCTTGGCTAATTCTATAGTGAAAACTGGAGCAAACTCTTTTGTTGAAGGTCCTTTACGAAAAGCTATGAATAGTGGTAGTTCATTCGATTTTCCTGTTGGAGCTAATAGTCGATACGGAAACATTACTGTTGATAATGTAAGTGCAGGAGGTATTTGGGAGGCTGAGTATTATGATAGTAATCCAGCTGATGATGGATATGACCCGGATAGTAGGGTTGAGTCACCAGAAAGCGAGAAGGTTGCCTATGTTAGTCATAATGAGTATTGGAGAGTAGAGGCGCCAGTAAGTGGAAATAGTGCAAATCTTATTTTACGATGGGATCCATCTAGTGGAGTTACTGCTGATAGTAAGTTTAGAGTGGTTAGATGGACCGATTTATCTCCTTCGGATAAATGGTCGAAGGTAGATGTTGGAACAATTACTGATAATGGAGGTGATGGTACAGTAAACCTAGATAGTAATCTCACTTTTGGATTTAATGGATCAGATAATAGTCATTATATTACTTTTGGTTCCATCTCTATTCCAAGCTTTGATTGGATGGGAGATGAATCTGGTGATGCAAGCAACTGGTTTAATCCAGGTAACTGGGGTTCTGGAATTATTCCAGGAGCAGGAACAGATATAGTTATTGGTAGTTCTGGAAGTGCTCCTATTATTGATGATTCATCTTTAGCTCAGGTAAATAATTTAACTATTAATTCAGGTGTCACTCTTACTCTTCAGCCAGGAGCTCAAATGACCATTAATGGAGATGTGGTTTGTGATAATGGAGCTTTTGTAATTCAAAATTCAGTAAATCAACCTGCATCTCTTATTCATCATGGCAGCATGACTGACAGGACTGTAACGGATACTCCAGCTCAGGTACAATGGACTTATAGTGATAATCGTTATTTC
>NZ_LXYE02000070.1 GCF_001659685.2 Labilibacter marinus | reverse complement strand
AAAAATGAGGAGAACTCCGCAGCATTTTCCCCTCCTGAAACAATTAAGAATACTCAATTCATAATTGCTCCGATGTCTTGAAACAAGAAATAGAATCTATTGAAGTACAATAAGCACTTGGGCCTGGGGTACTAGAAAAGGCTTACCAAGAATGTTTGTGCTACAAGCTTAATCAGATAGGTTTAAAGGAAGACAAAGAAAAGCCAATGCCGTTGATCTTTGAAGAAATACAAATGGATTGCGGGTATCGGGTTGATATTTTGGTGGAGAATAAAGTTGTCATTGAACTATAAAGTGTTGAGGCGCTTTATGATGTTCATTTAGCACAAACTCTAACTTATCTAAAACTGGGGAATTATAAATTGGGTCTGCTTATTAATTTCAATGTTGTATGACTAAAAACGGGTATTAAGAGAGTAGTCAATAAGCTTTAATATCCATTACAAACTTTGTCCTTACTCATGCATCTTTGCAGTTAAAAAATGCGATATTTGTTTTTTACGCCCTCAGCGGCATAGATTTTTTTTGTGAACTTTGCGGTTTAATTAAATACATTATGACACATAAACTCCTCCTCCTTTGGGATAGAATGGGTGACTACCATCGCGCTCGCTGGCAATCCCTGATACAATTAATAGGCGAAGAAAATTGCTATGCGGCAGATTTAGGTGCTGGAGATAAATTATATCGATGGAGTAATACGGAAGAAAATAAGTATTATTTCCGCTTGTCGGAGAAACCCGTAGATCAAGTTGGTGCCTATGATGCTTTAAAAGTATTCAAGCAAGTGGTGATGGAGAATAACATTACACACGTTTGTATACCGGGCTATGGTAAGCTGGCTTATATACTGATGCTGCGTTGGTGTAAAAGAAACAATATTAAGGTATTGATGTTTGCAGAATCCTGGTATCGAGGTAATAACCTGGTGGAAGGATTTAAGAAGCGCTTGATTAAAAAGAATGTAGATATTTGCTTTGTCTCAGGTAAAAGGTCGGCACAGCATTTTGTCGATACATTACATTATCCTAAAGAACAGATTGTTGAGGGGTACAGTACCGTGGATAATACCTATTTTGCTTCAGGATCTGCCTCTAAAACTGCGCCTCCTCAATTACTTTGTGTGGCCCGGTTCGCACTGGAAAAAAATCTAACGCTTTTGGTGAAAGCTTTTAAAGCTTCTGCCTTATCCAAACATTGGCAATTAAGAATTGTGGGTGGAGGACCATTAAAGGAACAGTTGCAAAATGAGGCAAAAGGCTTCGATAATATTTTGTTGGATGACTGGTTGAGTTATGCCGATTTACCCGAGATGTATGCACAGGCAACTTGCTTTGTTTTGCCCAGCGTATTTGAACCATGGGGCTTGGTCGTTAATGAGGCTATGTCGGCTGGCTTGCCGCTTATTCTATCCGAAGCTGTTGGAGCCTATCCTGATGTATTAAAGGAAGGTGAAAATGGATGGTTATTTCATGCCGATCAGCAAAAGGAGCTTACGTTGGTACTCGATAAGCTGAATGAATTAAGTTTGCAGGAACTAGCCAATATGGGTAAAGAATCCAAAGAAATAATTGCTAATTTCACGCCCGATATTTGGGCAAAAAAGATAGTAGAAGGTTTTTTAAAGTAAAAGTGGTAGTGAGGAGAACGGAAAAAGGAGAAGGTAAATGTAGCGCCCCAAACAACAGCTCCACTTACCGTTAAACCCTATTTGTCCCTTTGCTCTTTTAACCCAATTACGGATCATTATATAAAATACAAATGCACACAATTATAGGAGCTGGAGTTTCTGGCTTATCATCAGCACAATTACTCAAAGAAAAAGGATTTGAAACCACTGTACTTGAGAAATCCTCTAAACCAGGTGGACTCATTAAATGTGATGTGGTAGATGGTCATTTATTCCACCGCGTGGGAGGACATGTTTTTAATACCAAAGTAGAAAAAGTAAATGATTGGTTTTGGAATCGTTTTAATAAAGAGCAGGACTTTATTGCTACAAAACGCAATGCAGGTATCTTTATGCAAGAGCAATTTTTAGCTTATCCCTTAGAAAATAGCCTCTATAAATTTGATGAAGGAACTATTCGTAACATCTTTAATGAACTGATTGATTTAGACCAGCAGGCTTCTAAAGAATATCACAACTTTGAAGATTTCTTAAAGGGAAATTTCGGTAACACCTTATACCAGTTATATTTTAAGCCTTATAACCATAAAATATGGAAGACAGACTTATCTCAAGTCGCCTTACCTTGGCTTGATGGAAAACTACCGATGCCCAATCACCGCGAAATTATTATGAGTAACATCCTGAGGAAGGAAGAGGGTAATATGGTACATAGCTCTTTTTTCTATCCTGAAAAGAATGGCTCGCAATTTATTGCGGATAATCTGGCTAAAGGCTTGAATATTCAGTATAATCAGGCAGTAAACACGCTGCAATACAATAATAATGCATGGGTAATTAATGAGGCGTTCAATTCAGAATACATCGTTTATACAGGAGATATTCGATTACTCCATCAAATGATAAAAGGTGTACCAAGCGAAATTCAAGAACAATTGGTGGCAGTCTCCAATCTACAGTCGAATGGAACCAGTAACCTACTGTGCGAAACTGATGCAAGCGATCACTCTTGGTTATACCTACCTGATGAAGGTATACCTGCGCACAGAATCATATACACAGGAAATTTTAGCGCCAACAATCAACCCAAAGATGGCAGAGCTTCTTGTACGGTTGAGTTTTCGGGATATACACCAGTCGAAGAAATGGAAAAAGCCATTAAAAAGCTTCCTGGTAACTTAAAAATGATAGACTATAATTATGAGGCAAATTCATATGTGATTCAACAACAAGGCGACAGAGAAAAAATCAATGCCTTAAAAAATAGTTTAGCCCAGTATAATATTTATCTGGTAGGCCGCTTTGCCGAATGGGAGTACCATAATATGGATAAAGCCATCGAAAGCTCAATGCATCTTGCGGATCAATTTTAAAACAGAACAGAAGTGAAAAGAGGAATATGGGAGAACGGAAAAAGGAGAAGGTAAATTTAGCGCCACTAACGACAGCTCGATTTACCATTAAAGCCTATTTGTCCCGTTGACCCTTTGCACCATAAGTACCCTTACACCTATAATGATTAAATCATGCGCATCATCAACATCATAGATTCTATTGAGAAGGTAAACTTTGGCATTTGGAATGCGGCTATTTCAACAGCTGGCGTGCTAAAAAGTGAATATAAAATAGATGCTGAATTGTGGTTTCCTCAGGTCAACGATGTACCTCAAATAGATGATGTGTTATTGGTTCCCTTATCGGATACCTCAGTTTCTTCCCTTGCTCATTTAATGGAAGAAAAAGGGCTTAAGACAGAGGATACCCTTATTGTAACCCATGGCTGCTGGCGTTATGCCACTCGTTGGGGAGCTGAACTGAAGAAAAAAGGTTTTAAATGGATTTATGTACCACATGGTATGTTAGAGCCTTGGAGTATAAGTCAGAAAAGGTGGCAAAAAATGATTTACTTCAGCTTGCTTGAATACCCCTTAAGTAAAAAGGCGGATTATACCAGAGCTGTTGGAAAACCAGAATGCTTAAACCTACAAAAGAAATATGGGAATACCGTTCTTATTCCCAATGGAATTGAAATTGGTTCCGAGGTAGATGTTGAAAAACCAGTCAACACCAGAAACTATTTGTTTATGGCTCGTTTGCATCATAAAAAAGGCATTATTCCGCTGGTTAAAGCCTGGATAAATGCACCCCAGGGCAAATCCGATAAACATCACTTGTATATCGCTGGTCCGGATGATGGTGAATTAGAAAGTTTACAACAACTGATCAACGAAACACCCATTAAAAACATCAGCTATTGTGGAGCGGTGTATCAAAAAGAAAAACAAGCATTAATAGATCAGTGTCATATTTATTTGCTCCCTTCGCATAGTGAGGGCTTCCCTACATCGGTACTGGAAGCGATGAATAACCAACTACTGACGGTTATCACGGAAGGCTGCAATTTTCCAGAAGCCACAGCAGGAGGATATGCTTTAGAAACTGAAACCAGCGAGAAAGCTATCATTAACTCATTAACGACGCTCTACAGCATGAGCAATGACGAAATAAACACTTTAGCACTTAAGGCTTATGAGTTTGTTAGAGAACAGTATAGTTTAAATAGTATATCAGAGCAGCAGGTTAAAATGATCAAGGAATTGGGGTTTTTGGTGTGAGATTCAGGGTACAGTTTTAAGGTATATAAAGGTAGCAATGGTGCCAAGGCCTAGGTAAATCGGCACTAGGGCTTTATATCAGTAGGTTATTCGGTTGATAGATTATTGGATTAATAGTTATTTAGGTCAATAGTAGTTTAGGTATTAGAGGTATTTACGTTTTTGGCTTATTAGGCTGTTTTATACCAATATTACATTTAACATTTTAAACCACCTCCCCACTCATTCTTCGTGGTACTCCTCCTTAAAAAAAGGAGGAGAACTCTGCAGCATTTTCCCCTCCTGAATCTTAGGAGGGGTGCCGAAGGCGGGGGGGTATATTAGATATTTGTTAAAATGCGATTGCCGTGCGTAGATACTCTACTATGTTTCTGTGTAATGTATTGATATGAGAGGTGAATGTGCTTTATAGCTGCTCACACATAAGCTATAGAGTGCGCTAATTTGCCATCGACCTACTTACCTACTAACTTCGCCTTTCTTCTCAGCTCAATTTATCAATACCTCATTACTTTCAATCTCATTTTCATCCCAATCTTCCTCTTCAGAGAAACTTTGCTGTGCTAAGAATTTATGATACTGCCAGATGATTAAAAAGATAGGCCAGTAACTCATGCCGATAAATGCAATGATACCGGGTAAATCACCTCCTCGTAATATGGGGACAAACGAGGCGATGATGATTCCTTTTATCAACCATTGTAAATCGCTGTTGTAATGGTAAGAGAGGCGGAATAGTTTAACAAAGACCCAACCGTAAATGATGCTGAGTATGATGATGCCCCAGAGGCCTCCTTCTCCATAAAAAGTACCATAGATGGTTTGTGAGATACCTACGGTACCACTATTCTCATAATCATTCAGTCCTAACTTATTGGCATAACCACCTACGGGTTTTCCAGGCCAAAGGGCACGGGGGATAGGACGCATGAGTATTTCCATATGCTCCATGCCATAATGGTAATCGAGGTGATGAGGATATACATCTAACACCATCATAAAACCATCCAACATATTTTGGTCCTCTCTACTATCACTCCGTTCCATGACAAGCTCATACATCTCACCAAAAGATAATTGGCTTAAGTTATGCTTACGGGCTACACCTGCTAAAGAGAAAAATATCATTACCGCAAAACCACCCACCAAATAATATTTGGCTTTTTGCATAGGTTCGTATTTCTGCATAATAATAATACCTAAAGCAATCATCCAACTTAAAAACTGAAATCGTTTGGATGGAGAATAGGATAACCACATTCCATAACTAATCATGATAATATATAAATTACGAATGCCTTGGTTTTCTTTTGGTGTAACCTTATATACTAAATAGCCTAATAATATAAATGAAGCAATACCCATGGCAAATAAATAGAAATAACTTTGTCCCATGGCGAGGTTTCCTCCCATCATACCTTTAAAAGCCGTATTGATCATCAAGAAAAAGATAAAAAATCCTAGAATAAAACTTTTTTTAGTCGCTATAAATTGAGCAAATAAGTCTTGGTTGTCGCGAGCATACTCTGGGTATGGTAGTTTTTTGTTATAAAATTGATAGCTAAAAAAAAACAATGCGGTTCCCAACAAAAAATACCCCATGGCTATCATCGCTTTTGTGTTGGTCATGGCCGTAAAAATATTGAAGGTATAGGCTACCTCAACCCAGTCTGCTTTTTGCTCTAATACCGCATTAAAACGTTGTAAGCCAGTAGTCCAAAAAAACAATATAGGTAAAAATAGAAATTCGTCGTTATACTTTCTGAAATGTAGAAAGGCAAGGAGTATAAGGGTATAAGTAATGATTTCGATGATGCCTATGGACATGGATTAGTTATTAGTCGTTAGCAATGAGCGATTAGTTAAGGTGTAAATATAGGAAAAAAGGTTAAAGGATAATAAGGTTCAGGCGCGCAGGGAGCGAGGTGAAGGGGATGTAGGTATTAGTTGTTAGGTTAGTAGGTCGGTAGCCAATGGTCATTAGATTGTTAGGTCATTACGTTATTAGTCAAAAGGTCAGTAGACATTAGGTTAATATGGTACAAAGGTGATGGAAATTATATTTAAGAATAATATTGCTATTATTCTTCTCATTTTTTAAGCATGAGTGGGGAGGTGGTTTTCTGTATCATGATTTTGGTATATAAAACTCTATTTCCTCCATAAGTGAAGCTCCTTAATTTACTAACCACTTAATATACGAAAGGTACTAACGACTTAAACAGCGAAGCGACCTATCCTTACAATTCTCCTGAATTGGCTTTTTTAAAATAGGTGAGTAAGGATGATTTGCTGAGGACACCTGAATTATTTTGTTTTTTGACTTTTACAAATTTGTATAAAAATTCAATGATGGGTTTAATATCGTTATTGCCCCTCAGGGAAACATAACCATCGTTGATGGCATTGTGAATCATCATAACAAAGGCCTTGGGATTATGTGTCCAGATGATGAACGTTTGGTGGGTAGAGAATGAAGGGTAAGTCATCTTAAATTCATTTAATAAAGCGATGGTTTCATCAAAATGGAAATGGGCCATGCGGTTCAAGCGAAGCTTTGTACTATCCAAAGTATTTAAATGTTTTTCCTGTTTCTTAAAAAAGAGAATTTCTGAATGGATATACATGGGATATTCGGCAAGTAGTTGCTGAATGAGTTCCATATAAATGGGAATCATCTTGCCCACAGTAACTTCGCCATACATTATTATTCTTGCGAATATGGCTCTCACTAACCTACGGTGCTGGATATTTAAAATCTCCGGAAAGGAAGAAAATCCTTTGAGTCTCATATTTATATTTTGAATAATACTTTTTTTATAATCCTCTTCAAATTGATTAGCGAATGGAGTTTGCCATATGGTGTATATTTTATGCAGCAATATATATAGGCCTGTTTGTGGGGCTGCTTTGTCTAAATGCTTTTCAAATTCAAGCAGCTCATTTAAATACTTGTTATGGTTGCGACATATAAAAATCATATTTCTCCACTTACTCTCAGGAAGAATAGATAAAGCTTGATTTACTCTTTTGGGGTTACTACTAAACTGAGGTAACATGCTCGTTTGGGCGGGTAAGTCATGGTTAGCAATAAATCCTTTAAAGACATCACATGACTTGATTAGAATACCACACGTCATTAGGTAAAAGTCCAGATCGTTGATAAAGATTTTATACTCTTTTGGGTTCAGGTGATGAGGAATGCTCCATGGAGTTTGATTTAGTTTATTCTTGACAGAGGATAAATTGCTAATACATTGCTGTATGAGTGCTGCTTTTTTCTTTCCCGAAACTAATTTGTCCTGATTTTGATAAATGAATTTTTCCCAATTAAGATACAGTTTTTGGCAATCGATAAAAGAATCATCTTGGGCATGTATTCCTCTCCATTTAATACTTCTCCTCATTAAAATTTGATCCGTAATGGCGTGAATGGTGGCTAGCATAATAGATGGTGTTTGGTTTATGTTACATAATGATATGCAAATTAAGTGCCAAGATTAAGTGCATGAAGATGCAGTGCAGGGGTAGATGGAGAAAGGAACAGGGAGAATGTAAGTAGACAGTCAATGGTAGGCAGTTAACAGTAGGCAGTTAACAGTGGGCAGTCAACAGTAAGCAGTCAATGGTCAACAGTAGGCAGTTAACAGTGGGCAGTCAATAGTAAGCAGTCAATAGTAGGCAGATTATCAAATTCAGTGCAGCATCCAAGGGTATTGCAAAAGGGAGTTCGTATTTTAAATTATTAAAAGTCATGTAAATCAAGCTCTCCTCATTTTCAAGGAGGAGTACGTCGCAAAATGCGAGGGGAGGTGGTTGCTCTTTGATTTACTCCAGTAACAAATAAATAAAGAACCACCTCCTCTCCACTACGTGCAGATACTCCTCCTTAGCAAGGAGGAGAGCTGAAGTACAGCTTGCAGAACCTTAACACAATTTGTTTAGGACACTATTGGCTAGAACTATAAACATGTATTCCTTCTGGGGATATTGTAAATAACTTCGGAGAAATTAAATGTATATAGAATTTCGTATGCTACCCCAATTCTTACAATCCTCGCGGGATTGAATATTAATAAAGAGGTATTGATTTTGTCCGTGTATTAAAATGTGTAGGTATCGGTTTAAATTTAAGAAGGGCTAAGGGATCAACGACTCATAGGGATTAAGAAATAGGGAGGATGTAAGTAGATAGTCAATAGTAGGCAGTCATCAGATATCAGTAGGCAGTCAACAGTGGACAGTTAACAGTGGGCACAATAGTAGACAGTCAATGGTCAATAGTAGACAGTAGACAGTCAATAGTAAGCAGTCAATAGTAGGCAGATTATCAAATTGAGCGCAGCATCCAAGGGTATTGCAAAAGGGAGTTTATACCTTAAATTATTAATAGTCATGTAAATCAAGCTCTCCTCATTTTTAAGGAGGAGTACGTCGCAAAATGCGAGGGGAGGTGGTTGTTCTTTGATTTACTCCACATCAGTAACAAATAAGTAAAGAACCACCTCCTCTCCACTACGTGAAGATACTCCTCCTTAGCAAGGAGGAGAGCTGAAGTACAGCTTGCAGAACCTTAATACAAATTGTTTAGGACATTATTGGCCACATCAGTAACAAATAAGTAAAGAACCACCTCCTCTCCACTACGTGTAGATACTCCTCCTTAGCAAGGAGGAGAGCTGAAGTACAGCTTGCAAGTTTAACTTCCACTAGCTTTCTACCCATGAACTATTAAACTTTACACCTTTTGCTATATTCTTAAAAATGAAATGGCCGACCCATAATATGAGTCGACCCTATTTAAACTATTTATAAAATATAAAACCACTACGGAATGGTGACCGTACCTATATATACGGTATTACTAACGGTTCTATGTTCAGCGGTACTGGCACAAGCCAGGTAACAATGAACTTCTGTTCCAGCAGGCGCATTGGGTAAGCCCAGTTCTCCTGTTAAGTCCTTACGTTTGTATTTACGCAAGGTGTATCTTGGACTAAATCCATCGGCTAATGTAACCAATATCATATTGTCCTCACTGAGCGATAATGCCAACTTATCCTCTTGTTGATCATCCTCAGAACCGGAGTCCATTGTCCAGTTATAAACGGCCTTATCACCTTGCAATTCCACTGTGCAGCCTTGTGGAATCTGCAAGCTTCCTTTCGACAGTTTTAAGTTTCTGAAGTTGACACTATACGAAGGGTAATCGCCTTCAATGGTGTAATTCATCAAATCGGACATAGCGGCATTTTTTGCCGACTGTTGAATTTCCAGCTTTCTGAAGCCCACCTGAATAATGGCATATAAGGGTTGAAGAAAGTTAGCTGCAAACATAAACTTGGCTCTCTGTTGCATCTGTTTTTCCGAAACCTTACGGTTGCTTCTGCTACTTTTGGCTCTCATGTAGTTAATACCTTTCCAGCTACTACCTATCACACTACCTACTTTTCCGTTGAATCCACCTAGGATTACTTCTTAAGAAAGAAGAGAAACTAAAAGCTTGTAAATCGTATGTTTTACAAGCTTTTTTGTTTTTTATTAGTTCAATATAAAACAATCCATACTGTATTGCTGGTGAGTATTTGGTGAGTAAAATAAATTTTATATTTTTATTCGCCAGAAAGCCCACATCTGTCTAGTAAGCAGTTATATATGAGGGTGAGTTTTTGTAATCATGTCATTTTTGTTGATTGATATTGATAAGTTTTATAGCAGATTCTTTTGATGCCATACAAAGAATTGAAGCAATTAGAAACAATCAAAAACAAAAATCATGACCACAAATGCAACGTTTAACATTTCTTTTATTTCAAGGGTTAGTAAAACAAAACCAGAACAGGCCACTATCTATTCTCGCATTTCTATTAATGGAAAGAGGGTTGAATTCTCAATTATTAAACACATACCAACTAATTCCTGGCAATCAGCAAAGGAAATAATAAATCACACTTATAAAGATTTTAGGAAAGCTAATGCCTACATTAATCAAGTCCGCTCCCAGCTAACGAGTATTTATAGAGAGCTGATTTTAAGCAAAAAGCTAGTAAGTCCAAGCATCCTCAAAAATCATTTCTTTGGTAACGAAGATCAAGGGCGAACATTATTGCATCTTATAGATTACCATTACAAAACACAATCACAAATATTAAGCACCGGCACGCTTTCTCATTACAGGACGTCCGAAAAGTATATAAAGAAATTTATATCCAAAAATAAAAAAACAGATGATGTATATCTTCATCAACTAGGTTTTCAGTTTATTACTGAATTTGATTCTTTTTTAAGACAATACCAGCCTACGAATAATCATAGACCTATGTCCCACAATGTTGTTATGAAACACCTTGCGCGACTTAAAAAACTAATCAATTTAGCGATTAAACTCGACTGGATGCAAAAGAATCCATTTGACAGTTTCCAAATGTCCTATACAAAAGTAGATAGGGGATTTCTTACTGAGCTAGAATTAAAAACCATCATATCAAAACCACTTACAATTAAACGTTTAGATTACGTACGTGATCTATTTATATTTGCTTGTTACACTGGGTTAGCATATATAGATGTACAACAGCTGCAACCTGAAAATTTGGTTATCGGTATTGATGGTGACCATTGGATTCAGACACAAAGGCAAAAGACCAACACTTCTCTAATGATTCCATTATTACCTATTGCTATTGGGATTATTAGCAAATACAAAAATAATCCCAAAGCAATGAACAAGGATAGCCTCTTCCCCGCGATTTCAAATTCAACCATAAATATTTATCTAAAAGAAATAGCAGATATGTGCGGCATAAACAAAAACATTACTTTTCATATGGCTCGACATACCTTTGCCACAACAATAACATTAAGCAATGGGGTACCTATAGAAACTGTCAGTAAAATTCTTGGTCATACTGATTTGGCAACAACCCAGATTTATGCCAAAGTGTTACAAAATAAAATAAGTAACGACATGTCTGTGCTTAAGGAGAAGTTGTATAAAAAGAATGACCAACCTAACACGGTACGAAAGTTCAACTAATTTAGACACTTGTTAGAAATGTAGCATTGGTTTGGTTTTTGTGGTTAAATCGTTTTTGTAATTAAGTGAGCTTAATTATATTGCACTACTTACTAACTACATAACCAAACCAATGTCTTTCCTGCTTAGCCACTTTGAGACAGTAATGTCCAATATAAAAAATCCCGACACCTGCACATATAAGACTCTTTTCGAACAACAACAGGTAGATCAATACAACATAGATTTTCTGAATTTATATCAAAAGGTAAGAAAAGAACTTTTAAAACTCTCTACCTCCAAATGTCGTCCTAAAATTATTAAAAATCAGATACACACTTATCAACATTATAGCATTAACATATTAGGTCAACTGCAGCTAAATGCGCATCAATGCGGATACAAAAAACATTGCCTTAAACACATTATCATACCCAAAATCAACTTTCACATCGAGTTTTTAAAGTTCCTAAAAGAGCAATTTCCAAAACATTTCGACAACAATGCCCCTATACCAATATCTCTTTTTAAAAGGTATAGAGAAGAATGTATTAGACTATTAGAGAAAGCAATTAATCAAATAAACTGTACTCCATCAAAAAAAAATCTTCAAATAATTATTGATGAGTTAGATATAAAAAAATATACATTTCAAGAATATGATATTTTAAGAAATACAGTTAATGCTATTCACACTCAAGCAAATATCTTAAACCAAGAAGAAAATTCATTTTTGCAAATAGTAAAAATATTTATTGAAGAAAACTATAACCCCAATTCAATATGTAAATTCATCATTGGAGAATTTACAAATAGCATAAAGGAATCAGTTGGAAAATTTGAAATGATTAATCATCTAAAATATCTGGATAAAGAAATTAGTCAAGCAAAAGAAAAAAAGGTATTGCAAAACAGCCTTAAATCATCTCTTAAAAATTGGATAAAACAAGAGCTAAACTATTACAAGTATAGTTTTCATGTGGCTGATTCAGCTAAAATACCTGAAAGATCAGTGCAATCCCCTCCGGAAACGATTAAAGTAAAAACCAACATTTCAGTTGGTCAAATGGCCTGTATTCTTCGCCAGATGATTGAAACAAAAGTCATAGAAACGGACAATAAAAAAGAAACAATTAAAATGTTTTCCGAGGTGTTTACTTCTAAGAATAGTGATTCTATTTCAGAGAAAAGCCTTACCAACAAATTCTTTAATATAGATGATAAATCTGCAGAAGCTACCAAGCAACTATTTTTAGATCTTTTTAAGTCAATTCGCAATTAAATATCATATTACTTCATACGGTAAAAAAAATAAATATCTCTGTAACTTATTGATAATCTATGGGGTGGTTTGGGGTGGTTCAACCCCTAACCACTGTTTTTGTATTGCCTTTATACTTTCCTTTGTGTCATATCAATATCAATCAAAAATTATGGCAGTACAGATTATTACAACAGACGACTTAAGAGAGTTTAAAATAGACCTCTTAGCAGACATTGAGAAACTATTAAAACAAAGCTCAGATTCTAACACCAAGAAATGGTTAAAATCCCATGAGGTAAAGGAGTTGTTAAACATTTCTCCTGGAACATTACAACATTTACGTGTTTCCGGAATACTCCCTTATACCAAAATAGGAGGTACTATTTACTACGACTACAGCGACATTCAAAAAATGATAGCCGATAATAAGGTTCAGTAACTAAGCCGCTTAAAATGGAATCCGAACGGTCAACCAGCG
>NZ_LXYE02000007.1 GCF_001659685.2 Labilibacter marinus | reverse complement strand
TTTCAACCGTGTTCTTTGACTCACCTGCTGAGGCCAACACTATACAAGACTTTCAGAACATTAAAATAAATCGTTTAGGACGCTATTATTAGAGTTTATATTATTATTTACAAATTCAATTTATTCTAGATTCCTCTTTATCGTGG
Organism: Labilibacter marinus; assembly: GCF_001659685.2. GTDB lineage: Bacteria > Bacteroidota > Bacteroidia > Bacteroidales > Marinilabiliaceae > Saccharicrinis > Saccharicrinis marinus. The sequence goes on along the minus strand of NZ_LXYE02000007.1, from coordinate 16,903 downwards.
TCAATTCAGCATATCAAATTTAATAGGATTAATTTAAAACTTTTTGTTAATGCATACAATACCTTTTTAATTAAGTTTTTCTTTAATAATTAAGCAAGCTATTTCCTTTTGCCTTTACATTGGTTTTCATTTTTTGTAAGAATGAATATTCAAGGCGGTAACAAAAGTAATCCAATTAATACTATTCCATTTATTCCTCTTGTTTAAATTTATCCTCACCCCATTTCTTTGGGTTATTGATAATGTATTGTTTTATTCTTTGGTATGATGCATCATTTCGGATGATGTGATCCCAAAACCGGGATTGCCATGCAAAATTGGGGTTTATAGGGCGGGACATTTTTGTGACCTGTGATTTATATGACCGAACAATGGTTGATAATGAACCTGTTTTGGGTGAAATATTGGCCATATATTGGTTTTTGTTATTGGTGGTGGATTCGTTGCATGCAACGAATCTATCACCACCATTACCATCAATCACAATAATACCATGAACATGGTTAGGCATTACCACAAAGGCATCCAATTTTGCAAATGAAAAATGATGGGGTATTTCATTCCAATATTCATGTGCCAAATTCCCAATTGTAGACAATTGCATTTTACCATTCACCACATCTCCAAAATAATGTTTCCTGTTTTGTGTACAAATAGTAATAAAATATGCTGCATTATTTCTGTAATCCCATGATTGTAATCTAATGGTGTCTACACGGTACTTGTTTTGGAATTTTCGGGTCATTGAATTGGCTTTTAGGATTTAATGACCTCTAATTTAATAATTATGATTTATCAGAAGAAGATATAACGGGACATATAGTAAAGAACAGATTCTTTTTGCTTAACTCTTAAAGGCATATCTACCCCATAAACCACTCCTACCCTTGAGTAGATACTTTTTGCTTATACTTTCTGGTAGTTCGGATAATTCTATATCGTAAATCGTCGAGTAATAAACCAATGAGCAATATTATTGCACTTATAATAAGGGTGTTTAACTTTAATTGGAGACCTGAATACAAATAAGCGCCAATTGCACCTCCTGCAAAGAAAAAGCATACAATGTAAATACGTAGTTTAATGGTGGCTTTAATCTTATCTTTATAAGGATGTGCTTTAGGAAAGAAAAGCTGAGATATTTCGATGCCTAAATCGGTGAATAATCCCGTAAGATGTGTGGTTCGCACAACGGTATCTGATATTTTGGTGACAAAGGAATTTTGCAGCCCCATGGCTAAAAGCAATAAACAAATAATAAAATTTGGATACTGAAAATAGCTACTTATTGCTGGCGTTAATAGCAATATCATACTTTCGAGTATAGTGGGTAGTACAAAAACATTTAGCTTGTTACTCTCTTTGAATTTTTCGATGAGCATACTCGAAATAAAAGATCCCAGAAGAAAAGAGAATATGTAGAGAAAGTAGATGCTTCCTTTCCAAAAATTAAAATGCGTTACATCGTTTATAAAAAGAGCAAAATGACCGGTTACATTGGTAGTTAACTGTGTAAAAGCCAAGTAGCCCGTAATATTAACCATACCTGCAACAAAAGAAAGTAAAATAGCAATGCGTAAATTATGTTTTAAGGTTCGGCTTTTGCCTTGGTGTTTAAACATTTTATAGGTTTCGTAAAAAAAAGAACACAAAGAAAACCGTATTCTTATACGCTTACAACTTTATACTATTAATAAAAGTAAAAAATAGTCTGTTAGTTATTATACCAATTTTAGTTGTGCACATTGGTTTAATTTTCTAATCGAGTCGATAAATCTCCATTACATTCTCTAAAATCTTATTGAAGTCAATTTTTAAATCGATTAACTTACCTGTATGAAGATCAAACACCCAGCCATGAACGGTAATACCCCTATCTCTAAAAGCTCTTTGCACTTCTGCAGTTTTAATAACATTGATACATTGTTCCTGAACATTTAGTTCTACTAATCTATTATAGCGTTGTTCTTCATCCTTTATGGCATTTAGCTCTTCATTGTGCATTCGGTACACATCGCGGATATTTCTTAACCAAGGATTTAGAATTCCTAGATCTTGCGATTGCATGGCTGCTTTTACACCACCACAATTATAGTGTCCGCAAATAACCACATGGTTTACCTTTAAATGCAAAACCGCATAATCGATAACAGACATGGCACTTAAATCGGTGTTGGGAACCATATTAGCAATGTTTCTGTGCACAAACACCTCGCCCGCCGATACACCCATCAGCTCCTCAGCAGTTACTCGACTATCAGAACAACCTATATAAAGAATATCAGGCTTTTGACCTTTAGATAAGTTCTTGAAAAAATCAGGATCCTGATTTAGCTTCTCCTCCACCCAATTTTTATTGTTCTCAAAAATGTGCTTCATATCTATTTCTTTATATTTATTGGTAAAGATATTTCTTTAGTTGTTTGTTTTTCTATAATCTCACCTAAAATAAACAGGATTTTAAGATAGTAGTGCGTAAAAAACGATGTGCGATTCATTATTACCCAATTCGAATCAGTATTATTAGCATTCGAATCTCATCGAAAACTCCTTTATTATCCACCTAAAACAACCGTTCCATCACATACATTTTGAGTGCAAAATCAGAATATTATATTTTCTTATTTATTAGAGTACCTTTGTACACGGATTACTAATCTTTTAGTATCAATCATTCACTATCAATTTTGTTGATAAGCTTTTTAAGCAAAAGCCATCACATTAGCAGACTTCATACTTATAGTTGAATTATCAGGAAACTAGTCCAGACATCAGAGTGCTAATACTTAGTACATTAGATGCTTCAACGGCGTTTAGTTTTTTTTGATGATATCAATACCATTTTATATGAATAGTGAGTCAGGCAGTAACTATGATAATAATCGCATAACAACAGCATTACTCCTTGCGGCTGGTACCGGAAGTCGCTTATTTCCTTTAACACAAAAATCACCTAAATGTCTTACCCTTGTAAATGATAAATCGATTCTTGAACGACTTATCAATAATTTAAAGAGTCAGGGATTCAAACGACTAGTAATAGTTACAGGGCACTTGCAAGAATGCATTAAGGATTTTCTTGGTGAAAAATCAGGGGATATTTGCATTGAATACATCCATAGCCCCTTGTATAAAACAACCAATAACATTTATTCCCTCTGGATGGCTCGTCATATTATAAAAGAGCCTTTTGTACTTTTCGAAAGCGATTTAGTCATGAATTCTACTTTGCTTGATGATATGGTTTATCCAGACAGAATGGCTGTAGCCCTGATGCAACCATGGCTAAATGGAACCACAGTTTCACTGAACAAGGCCAACATGGTTACTAAATTTCAAAAGGGAACCACTGAATCCTATTCCGATATCCGATACAAAACGGTTAACATTTACAGTTTTTCACTTTTATCGTGGCAAGCCATTATAAAACAATTGAACCAATATATTACCGAGGGTAGTGTGAATTGCTATTATGAAACTGTTTTTTCAGAAATGGTTGATAATAAAAGCCTGTCTTTTGAGTCGGTTTCGTTTGACCATAAACCATGGTACGAAATAGATAATATCCAAGATTTAGCCGAAGCTGAATTATTATTCCCAAAGGAATTGAAAGAAAGTGCTGTACATGAAAATGCCATGGCATAGTTGATTGCGCTTAATAATCAGGAGTAATTTAATTTAGCAGTGAAATACAATGGATAGCAAATATAAAACACAAGAAGAAAAATACGAATACATTGCAAACCAACATGGTGGTTATTATCGACACAATTTTACCGACCATGCTTATTTATACAATCTTTATTTTCCACCCAAGGAGATATTCTCTCATCTAAAAGAAAACATTGAAGATTTAGTATTGAATTATCCAATGGCGCAAAATGCCTTGGCCGAACTTATTGGTAATGTTATTAACCAGCCTACCGAAAGAATTGTTGTAGGAAATGGTGCGGCAGAGATTATTAAAATACTATCTAGCAGTTTAGCTAAAAAAATAATTATACCAGTACCTTCTTTTAACGAATATGTAAATGCGGCTCCTAAAGGCAATGCTGTGGAATTCCCACTTGAATTTCCTTCTTTTCAGCTCGATGTAGATAAATTTGCCGATGAAGCTATAAAAATTGGTGCTGACATGGCAGTTGTGGTAACTCCAAATAACCCTACATCTATTGTAGTACCCAAAGCCGATTTAATACGCTTGGCAGAGAAATTAAAACCAAGCAATTGTATGCTTATTATTGATGAATCCTTTCTTGATTTTGCCAATGATAAGGAACAAATAAGCTTGGAGCAAGATATTTGCAAATATCCTAATATGGCTATTCTTAAAAGCATGAGCAAAGCCTATGGAATATGTGGACTGAGAATTGGATATATGTTAACAGCCAATGTTGATTTTGCAAAGGTAGTTCGTAACGGAATTCACATTTGGAATATTAATGGTTTTGCTGAAGAATTTTTAAGAATTCTACCGCAGTACAAACAAGAGTTTGAAGCTAGCTGTAACAAAGTTAAGGTAGATAGAGATTTGTTTTATAAACAGTTATGCACCATTGATGGGATGACTGTATTTAAGCCCGATGCAAACTATATTTTTTGTCGATTACCCGACACGGCTCTTAGTGGTCCTGAAGTAACAAAGCGTCTATTTATTAAGCACAACATATATATTAAAGATAGTGTTGGAAAAACCCAACCCGATGCTGACCGATACATTCGTATTGCTAGTCGTACGCCAGAGGAAAATACAACACTCATTGCTGCACTAAAGGAGGTTATGTATGAATAGCAATAAACAGTTAAGCGTAATAAGCTTTATTAAAGATTTGCCCAATATATGTTCCTTATTGGGCTTATTGAGTGCCGTAATAGGAATTTATTTTGCTATACAAGGAAATTATCCAGCGGCAATCATTGGCGTTTTGTGGGCAGTATTATTCGATTGGTACGACGGTATTATTGCACGAAGAATGAAAGGCAGAACCAAAGTACAAGGTGAATTTGGAGCTGAACTTGATTCTATGATTGATATTGTAAGCTTTGGTATTTTACCTGCCATTATTCTTTTAAGCTATGGTAATTACAATATTTGGTTTCTGCCTGGAGCATTTGTAATTATTGCTGCCAGTGCCATCCGATTAACGTACTTTAATGTGTACGGACTTATTGATACCAAAACATATAAAGGTTTTCCATTGGATAACAATGTACTTATTTTGGCATTTGTGTTTTTATTTGAAAGTCTTTTCGAGCATTCTATTTTTTCGATACTTATTTATATTGTATTAATGATTCTATCGGCTTTGAATTTATCCTCAATCCCTACTCCAAAATTTGGAGGAAAATGGGTTTATGCTTTAGTTGCCTATGTAATTGTAATGACAAGTATTTTTGGCTGGATATTATGGCGATAATCCTCACAGATATAACTGTCGGCAGTTCTTCTAAATGAACAGCAAATTATTTAGCTAGGATTTTCACCTACTGGATTACCACAACTTCGTGGCACACCAACGGTCTGGCGGTAAGAAATCGTTGCGCAATTCAAAGCACTTTCCTATCAGCCTGCCACACCGTTTATTAAATGCTATATTGTTGCAATTTAGCACTTTCTGCGCAATGTTTTTTAACGCCTGTTTATTGTGTGCAGTTTTTATTCTAGCACTATTGATTTTAACATATTTTCCTTTAATTTTTTGGTCATCTTAATTACAGAATCTGGGTATTTCATTAATAAATTGTAAGAATCATTTCCCTTATTAAAATAATACCTAAACATTCCTATTCTCTCGTCCTGTCCATTCCAGTGACCTGAAATATCAGTCACAAAAATTTTAATTCCATTAATCTGTATAATTTCACTTCTTTTAATCTCACCTTTATACATTCCAACTGACATCATATCCATCATACTCCTTACCTCCTCTATAGGTAAATAGTCCATTTTCCTCACTGTGATATCAACTTTCTCATCTTTGGACTCAAAAAATGCGAATCCCAGTTTTTTGACTTTTTTATCCTCGTTTTTCTCAGAAGCCAAAGCTAAATCAGGAATACCTATTGTAATTTCGTTAAATAGTGTGTAATTAATCAGTTTTGTAGTATCGGATAAATTAGAGCTTAATAAATTCTCATTTTCAAGTAAATCTTGGGCTAAAGAGTCATTTATTGATTTCACTTTTTCTGCTCTGCTACCAGAACCACATCCAATTATCGCAATTGCGAATAATAGAAATTGAAGTTTTCTCATAATGTTTTTTTAGTTTATAAATAAAATTTCCTGATTATAAAATCTATAATAAGATTAATAACTGCTCATTCTTATTCTAAATTCAAGCATTAATGTTAGTTTCTGCGCAAATTGCACCGCCCCACATTGTTTATTCCAATTTGTTGGCAAACGTTATTTTTTCACAATTTTATATATATAAGAATTATCCTTTAGAATAATCTTTACCAGATATGTTCCATTTTTATAACCTGCCATGTCAAACGAACATGATTCCCCAATTTGACTTCTAGTTTCTAGCTTTGTACCAGCCATATTAAATAATTCAACAAACACGTCCAAGTTTTCTTTATTATTTACAACATTAAGTTTCGTAGTTACAGGGTTAGGATAAACTTTGAAGTTTATATCTCTTTCTTGCGAAGATATTTTCGTCGGTATCCGTGTTTCGACCGTCAAAATCACTTCTTTACTGCACATATTTTCATCTCTTACGTAAAGATAATACTCTCCACTAACAAGTTCTGTATTTATATTTCCAGAAAGAGGTAAAGGACCTGCCCAAATCATTTGGTATATGCCAGTTCCTCCATCTACTTCAACTGATATTGATCCATCTTGACAACCAATACATGATTCATCCTGAATTATACTATTTATAACAATATCAGATGGCTCATTTATTGTATATGTTTCTGAAATAGAGTATGAATTATAATCTGTAACTATAACAGAGTATGAACCTCCTGACAAATCATATTGATTTGAAGAACCTTGTGTTATTCCTGAACCATCTGCAGTTGACCAATGAAATGTATAAGGAAGAGTTCCCCCCATTACATTAATATAAATACTGCCATCATTACTGCCAAAGCAACTACAATCCATAATCGCACCATTAATATGAATGTCTTGAGCAATTAGGATTTGTGACTTTACAACAATTACTAATAATACTAGAGTTTTAAAGTTGTATTTCATTCTGATTATTTTAGATATAAATGCAGTCTTAATTAAACCTTGTTTTTATAATAAGTGAATTATATAGTGTTTGCCTAACGTTCGGTATAAGAAACGTAAGTGATTTCGAAGCTCTTACCTGTCAAGTTGCACTGAGCCAAATTTGCGTTTTGACACAAAATTAAAACATTAAACAAACCCGTCAAATCGCAGATTTGGCGGAGCTGATTAAACACTCCAAGGTTTCGTAAACCACTGAGCCACTTATGTTTTTTATACATTGTTACCAGCTTTTATTTTTCCAGTCTTACTAATATTTATTCCATTGAGTTTAGCTTCACGGATTGCTATTGTCAATCGTTTTGAGAAGTAATAATTTCCAGAATCAACCCTAGAGAATCCAAGAATATCTGGTAAACTAGCTGAAGAGTTTAGAGATATATCCCACGCATTTATTTCATAAAAAGGGTTTATTTCAGAGTCCTCAATCCACTTATCATGCTTTTCTTTTTTGTATGCATACAAAGCATCAACAGAGTCAAATTGAATTTTATTCACCCCAACTATGTCTCCGTCTTTTAAAATCTTTTCTTTAAATATTGTATTCTTAAAATCAACATAATCATCTTTCAAATCGTTTAGCACTAAATGAAGCCAAAATATTTCTTGCTTCTTGGCTTTCTTTAAGAAACCTCCTTTCTCCAAGATTATATTTGACTTATAAAATTTGTGATTACCTAAATCAAATTGCTCCAAAATTGATTTTGTTTTAGCTGATACTAGAAAACCATCAGCAGACAAATTAGATAGTAAAAAATCTCGGTCTTTTTCCTTTTTTACTTCTGGCTCATAAAATGTGTTCGGTAGTTTAAAGTCTTTAGGAGGAAAAGTTCTCCATGTAATTTTATCACCTGGTAGTAAAACATGAATGCTTGTTTCATCAACTGGTAAGGATACTATTCCATACGCGTCAACCTCTCCATCCATAGATTTATGTTCTGAATCTTTTTGTAACTCACTAAGATTGCAAAGCTCTTCTTTCATAGTTTAACAATTTGTCTCATTAGTCTATATATTTCTCAGTCTTGCGCCTAATTGCTGGTAACTTATATATAACACGAATAAATTATGTTATCCCAAATATAGAAATAAAATCGACCTACGCCTTCTCCATTTAGCTTATCTTCTTATCGTCATTTCTATCAAATTGCTTTTAACCAAAACTATAAACCTAACAAAAGCCTTTCCGAATATCAAATTCAGAAAGGCTCTTGGGTATTGTCAATATACTATAGTAAATCAGATACTTATACCAATTCCATTTTGGAATGAGCCTAAAATTGTTTTGGATATTTTTAATTCAGACAAGGCGAAAAATTGAGACATAGCCATAGTTACGGCGATATTTTTTAACGAAGTATGAAATGAAAATAACGGAAGAATAAGGCTCATTTCAAGGTAGTATTGGTATTATTACACCAGCTCAAGTAGTTTCTTTGTTTCAATCACTTGAGCAAAATCGTTATTCAGGTTAGCTAAAGCAGTTTGGTGAATAATTTCGGATGAGAACTTTTCTCCATTCATTCCAATTCTGTCAAAGCTTGCCGTAGCATCTGATATTAATAAAGTATTAAATCCGTAATCACCTGCCATTCTAGCTGTTGTTGAAACACAATGATTTGTGGTAAATCCAATAATTACCACTGTATTGATTTTTTGTTTCTCCAAACGTTCTTTTAAGTCGGTACCGATAAACGCACTGTGCACATTTTTTTCAACTACAGGTTCGCCATGTGTTGGTTTAACTTCATCTTTAATTTCGAATCCAGATTGACCTTTGCGAAAGCTTGAATTTGAATCTGTAGAATTATGAATGATATGAAAAACAGGTAAGTTTTTATCTCTCCAGTGATTTAAAATTACCGATGCTTTCTTTTCTGCATCTAAATTATTACGGTTTCCATCCGCATATTTTTGTTCGTTAAATCCTTTTTGAAAATCAATTAGGATTAGTGCTGCATTTTGCTCTTGTAAACTCATCAGTTGCCATTTAAAAGTTAATAAGAACAAAGATACTTTGGCGTGGGGCGACGAAAAAGGCCAAACTACAGTCGTTTTAGGACAGCTTATTTTAAATTTATGAAGGTAGCTTTCATATTCTTACTGCCTCTTTATCCATGTCCTTACATATTGATGTATACAGCCTTTTGTCATTTATGCGTAAATCTCATATATTTTTTCACTTCATCTACATTTTTTGTAGAAGTCAACATTTCTAATAGCTTAAATGAAACATCTAATCCTGTAGCTGGTCCTGTTGATGTTATGATATGCTTATCAACCACAATATGTTTATCCTGCACATTTGCTCCAAAATCTGCAAGTTGTTTTCTCCTATACCCATCATACAAATCATATGTTGTTGCGTTTCTATCTCTTAAAACGCCTGATTTACCTACAGGTATGGCTGCTGCACAAACGGCTGCTATAATCTTTTCATCTTTATCGAACTCTCGTATTAAACTTAGAAATCGCTCATCAAAGACATCTTCATAATATCCTGCATCTTCAAACCCACCAGGTATTGCTAATGCATCATAATCTATAGTATCAATTTTATCGAATTCAATCTCGGGACGCACATTGAAATTCCATTTACATTTTATTTCAGTCCTAAGTCCAGTCGTAATCATATCAACTGGTTCGTCACCTAAAACTCTACTCCACCCTATTACATCAGTGAATACACCTGCTTCGTATTCTTCAAATCCTTGTGCCAGAAATAGTAATACTTTCTTATTTTTCATCTGTTAAAAATTAGCAAAACCCTAATAACCAGTGCAAATTACAATCATGCTTTTGTATGCTCGATTATTTGCTTTGGCCATGTCAGTTTCATATCATTAGTTTTCATTATTTATTATCAAAGATACTTGGGTAATGAATAATGAAAAAGGCCAATCGATAGTCGTTTTAGGACAGCTTATTTTTAATTTCAGAAGGTAAGGATTCATGGTGCTTTTCTAGAGTCAAACGCAACTGCTTTGAAGTTTTATAGCCACATAAATTGGCAATGTGTTCCACCTTATAATCAGAATTACTCAATAAACTTTTTGCCTTTTCAATTCTTAACTTGGTGCGGTATTCGGCTATGGTAACACCTGTTATCTTTTTAAAAGTACGCGTTAAGTTACGAGGGCTAACATGTACTATTTCTGCCAGTTGCTCAATCGTTGATGCTTCTTCTAAATTATGGATAATCCAATCTTGTATAATATGAATCTTTTCGTCTTGATGGCTTCTATTTTGTAAATACACACTTTCTTGTTCGTCTGTTGCGTGTCTTCTTTTATAAATAACTAACCCTTTGGCAACCTGATTGGCTATCTGTTTACCATGCCTTTCTTCAATTAAAGACAAGGCTAAATCAATACCTGTAACTACTCCAGCACTAGTGTAGATGTTGTCAGATTTAGTAAATAAGGTATTCTCTTGCCATTTTAAGAGAGGAAAGTCTGTCTTCAGTTTCCTTAAGAAATCCCAATGTGTAGTACACTCTTTATTATTTAAAAGCCCTGATTTAGCTAGCAGAAATGCACCGCTACAAATACTACAAATGGTGGTTTTATTATTGTTTGCTCTATGTAACCAGTCAAAAAATGGTTGCCCTTCATCAGACTCAATTATGTGTTTAGAACTTGCACCTGAAATATATATAATGTCGTGCTTAGTTGGATTCGTTTTACTAAAGTCGCTTAATGAGCATAGTTCTAATCCAGAGGAACTCTTTATTGTAGATTGATTACTTATGAACTGAAAATGATAATTGAAGCCTAAAAACTTTGCTTCCTCAAATACCTGTATTACACCACTTAAATCAAGAATAGTAACTTGCATTGGAATGTAAAAATAGACTGTTGATATTGTTTGTTCCATGTTTAGGTTATAAATCTATTCTTTTCTCAACCGAAACTAATGTTACGGATAACTTATTAAAGAGTAAAACGTTCAATCCAATACTGAATCCACATGAATTTATACCAGATTGTTGTAGCATGTTTTTATTTTATTTTCTCATAGTAATTCATCTTCGCGTCTTTGTCCTTTTTGATGGATGGATCAAATAGTTGTTCGCGTTTATATGTCCAACATTCATTTGTAAAATACTCGTATGAATCATATTCTTCTTTCATTTTGAACATGTAACTCGATACTAAACCGTCCATCTTATGTCGAATAGTTTTAAAACCAATGAATTTGATTATTAGACTGTCTGCCTGATTTAGGTTTGGTAATTTTGTCTCACCTTGAAAGTCTGTGAATGCTTCAACTAATGTTAATGAGTCATCTTTCAAAGTACATACTGCATAATGGAGATTTGTATTTTCAGGACATACAACCTTAATTGAAATTGAATCGAACTCCTTTCTTTTAGCTTCAATAGTCTCATAATCGTAAATTCTATCTACTGACGGCTGTCGTTCACTATTTAAGATGATTTTATTTCCTTCTATTTTCCAAGTTCCCTTAGTAGTCCCAAACATTAAGCCTGCGTGCCAATTGTAATCAAAAGTTAAGTCTTCATTTAATTCAATGGTCGAAAGTACTCCATAAACTCCATACCACTTATATTTACCAAATATGTTTTCAGTCTTTAAATCCTTAGTGATTGAACAAGAGAATAAAATAGAAAAGACTAATATGTAAAATGTTGTTTTCAATCGTTTTTTTTTGTGCTACAACGTTGAGTGTATGATTTCGTAAGGGATTTCGGGCATCAAACTAATCAAGTTTCCACCAAAATTTGATGCGGGTGATACCGCTCCAAAACCTCTGAAACCCTTATGAATTATACACATTGTTGGCATTTCGTTTTTTCTATTTTTTCAAGAATTCCTCATGATTTAATTGAATGCTTTCAAGATATTCCCTTAACATTTTGAATTTTTCATCATAGATTTCTTTATTGTCAAGTTTCTCCTTTTCAACAAATGTATTTGCAACCAGTAAATTCAAAATTATCGCACCATCCATAATCTGTGGTCTTGGTCTATTCCATTGCAAGTTAATCTCAAATCCATCTGAATTCTTAGAAAGATTATTCATTAATATGTCTTGCCAATTACCATGAATTGAATGACTAGCAATTCCATAAAACACTTTATAAAATTGGTCACCAGCTACTGCCTCTGCGCGTTTTGCAATAGACTTCCATTTAGAACTTTTATTCACATCTTCTAAATCAAAATCTGACTTCTCAAAACTATTCTTTATGGACGTTTGCATTCTATGTTCAATATGCAATTTTTCATCTTCACGTTCCGATACATTTTCTTGAATCGTATTCCAAAGTTCCTTTTCTGTTATCAAAGAATACTTAATATAGTTTCTTAATACTCTTTCTTCTCCTTCAGTCAACATGTACTGCGTATTAATAGCGGTTTCAGCAATACACCTTGATAGTATGTAACAAATTTCTAATTTTCCATTGCAAATATTTTCGAGAAATGAAGTATTCAACTTAATTAAACGTGTTAAATTTCCAGCTACTATAGCTTCATCTCTACTAATCTTTTTCGGTAGTCCTTCTTCTCCTTCGCAATATCTTTCTCCTACTGTCAGATACAGCAAGGTTATGCTTTGTTTCAATAACTCAACATAAGCATCCATAAATGAATTTTCATCATCAAATCCTTCTAATTCAGTTAATGAATACTTTGGTTTAATATTTCTTAATTCGTCTAAATTCATTTTTTTTAATCTTCAAATGAAATCCCCTCTCCACTAGGGCTTTCACCAATTAAATCGATTCGTATTTTTCCGTATTCTTTGTTGTAGTCATTTATGCATTGCGTGAATTTCTCATATGTCTGAGGTAAATTCTTTTTCAATTCAATTAGTCCTTCTACCCGTATATGCGAGTCTTCATTTAAGTCAAGAAAGCAATCCCAGAAAGCGTCAAAATTCTGCCCATAATAACCTGGGAAGTCCAATTTCTTTGAGATATACTCATGAAACGTTTCTGTATCTATAATTCCTGATAAATCTAGTAGTATCATATTTGTACTATGCTGTCTCTTAAATGAATGCCAACTTATATATAACATGAATAAATTATGTTATCCCAAATATAGAAATAAAATCGACCTACACCTTCTCCATTTAGCTTATCCTCTTTTCTTTTTATCGTCATTCTCTTGCTATCGCTCTAATCCGTTAGCGTAAGGTAAGTTTTAAGCACAAGAGAAGACACATGCGGCAACAGAAATAAAAAAAGCCTCTCTGGAAATAAATTCCAAAGAGGCTTATATATTTTGCTAACAGCTATTTACTAATACACTTCGTTTTTAGCTGCTTTTAATGTATTCTGTAATAAAGAAGCAATAGTCATTGGACCAACACCTCCAGGAACTGGTGTTATCCAGCTACATTTAGGAGCTACCTCATCGTAAGCCACATCACCCTTTAATTTCCAACCCGACTTTGTTTTATCACTCTTTACACGTGTTGTACCCACATCAATTACAACAGCTCCTTCTTTCACCATTTCTGCTTTCACAAACTCTGGTGCTCCAATGGCTGCAATAATAATATCAGCCGATAAACAAACTTCGTTTAAGTTAGCCGTGCGACTATGACAAACCGTTACGGTAGCATCGCCAGGATATCCTTTTTGAGATAACAATACACTCATTGGGCGACCTACAATGTTACTACGACCAATCACCACTACATGCTTACCCGAAGTTTCAATTTCGTAACGCTTGATTAACTCCATAATTCCTTGTGGAGTAGCAGAAATAAAAGCTGGCGAACCAATACTCATTCTTCCTACATTTTGCGGATGAAAACCATCCACATCTTTACGGTAATCCACCGCATCAGTCACTTTTTCTTCAGAAATATGTTTTGGTAACGGTAACTGAACAATAAAACCATCTACATCAGCATCGTTATTTAACTCTTCTACTTTGGCCAATAACTCCTCTTCGGTCACTGTATCTTCAAAACGAACTAACGACGACTTAAAACCCACAAATTCGCAAGCTTTAATTTTAGCAGCAACATACGTTTCGCTACCTCCATCGTGCCCCACTAAAATAGCAGCTAAATGAGGAGTTTTACCACCCTTTTCTTTAATTTGAGCTACTTCAGCCGCAATTTCATCTTTTACTTTTTGCGAAGTTGCTTTTCCGTCTATAATTTGCATTATCGATATAAGTTTTATTAAGTCAATGGTTTATATGTTATTAGTCATTGGTGTTTCGTTGAAGACATAGCCTCTATTGACTAATGACCAACAACTAATTGACTAATGACTGTGCCTAACGCTTTCCGAAAGGCATATTTTGCATCATACGACCCATGTTTTTACCTTTTCCACTGGTCATCATTTTCATTACCTTACGGGTATCTTCAAACTGCTTGATAAGTCTGTTTACTTCCTGAATGTTGGTACCACTACCATCAGCAATACGCTTACGGCGACTACCATTTAAAATAACAGGGTTTTCTCTTTCATCAGGCGTCATAGAATGTATGATGGCTTCAATACCTTTAAAGGCATCATCATCAAAATCCATATTTTTAAGTGCTTTACCCATTCCTGGAATCATACCCGCTAAATCTTTCAGGTTACCCATCTTTTTGATTTGCTGAATCTGACTTAAGAAATCGTTAAAGCTAAACTGGTTTTTCGCAATCTTCTTTTGAAGTTTACGTGCTTCATCGGCATCAAACTGCTCCTGTGCACGCTCCACTAGTGATACAATATCACCCATACCCAAAATACGATCGGCCATACGACTCGGGTGGAAAACGTCAAGCGCTTCCATCTTTTCGCCCATACCAACGTACTTAATTGGCTTTTCAACCACACTTCGGATAGAAAGCGCAGCACCACCTCGGGTATCACCATCTAACTTAGTAAGGATAACACCGTCAAAATTTAATCTGTCGTTAAATTCTTTGGCTGTATTAACTGCATCCTGACCGGTCATAGAATCCACCACAAAAAGGATTTCATCTGGAGTAATGGCTTTTTTAATGGCAGCAATCTCGTTCATCATCTGCTCATCCACAGCCAAACGACCGGCGGTATCCACAATAACTACATCGTTACCGTTAGCCTTAGCTTGCTTAATACCATCCTTGGCTAATTGAACCGGGTCGTTATTTCCCACCTCAGCATAAACATCAACACCAATTTGCTCTCCTAATACCTGAAGCTGATTTATTGCCGCAGGACGGTAAACATCACCAGCCACCAATAAAGGTTTTTTACCTTTTTTAGTTTTTAGTAAGTTGGCTAATTTACCTGTATGTGTAGTTTTACCAGAACCTTGTAAACCTGCCATTAAAATAACAGCTGGACTACCTTCTAGTTTTATATCAACCGATTCTCCACCCATCAATTGTGCTAACTCATCGTGCACAATTTTAGTCATCATCTGTCCTGGCTGTACTGCATTTAATACATCAGAACCTAATGCTTTTTCTTTAACATTTTCGGTAAATGTTTTGGCAATTTTATAGTTAACATCAGCGTCTAAGAGTGCCCTACGAACATCTTTTAAAGTTTCGGCAACGTTAATTTCAGTAATTTTACCTTGCCCTTTTAAAAGCTTAAAGGATCGCTCCAGTTTCTCCGACAGATTATCAAACATTGTTTTTATATTTTAATTTCAGAGTGCAAAAATATAAAATATTTGCTAATTCCCTTAGGGTAAATTGTTATTGATATTTAGATATGAGTGGTTAGTTGTTAGGTATTAGAGAACAAGTCTCAACATATCAATCTATATCAACACATTACACCCTTTCTCTTTAAAACTTTTTACTTTCAATTTAGCACTAAATTCTAGTTCCTATCGCTGATAAACAATTCTTTATAAAACTCAACCGTACTTACAATAAAATCTTCTTTTTCTTGGTTGGTAATCGACATAATTTGCGGATAAAAGAAATGCTGCATCACCTCCATATCACAAAAACCAAATACTTCTTGACCTTGCGTAAGGGTTAGGTTAGGTAGTAACTTCTCCTCATCTTCTTCTGTAATAGCATTTCCCATAGAAGTATGTAATATCACTCCTCTTCCGCCCAGTAGTCCTTCTAAACCATTTTCTCCAACTTGGTAACCAAAGCCGTAAGCTAAAACTCTATCGATATAACCTTTAAGGATAGCAGGGTATGATGCCCACCACAATGGATAAACAAACGAAATTATATCAGCCTCTTCAAAATATTCTTGTTCCTGGTCAACATCTTTGGCTATATTCCCATTTTTTAATTGTTTCAATTCTTCTTTGGTCAGAACAGGATTAAAATTCATTTCGTATAAATCCCTTACAATAACCTTATTCAAAGTCTCCGAATAACCTTTTATCCTCTCCACCAACTGCTTTGAAAAACTATCCTCTGATGGGTGTGCATATATAATTAAATGTGTCATTCTACTAGTTTAAGTATCTTTTAAAAACAATAAACAAGCTTAACTAAAATAAGTTTTATTTCCATGGACTTTTCATATTTATAATAGTCATTGGTCATTAGACAATAGTCATTGGTAACCAATAGAATCTCCACCTAATTAGTAGATACAGAAAACGTTTCGACTAAATCAAAGTGGTTTTTACCACTAAGCCTCAAAGAACTCAAAGTTCACACCTTAAAATTTATTTTAAGGTTCTGAAAGTCTTGTATAGTGTC
>NZ_LXYE02000069.1 GCF_001659685.2 Labilibacter marinus | reverse complement strand
GTTTTTTTAGGTGTTTAGATAAAAGGATAACAGCTTTACTTTTAATAAGAAATTGATTGTCGGTATACAGTATAATTGAATCAATGTTTTGCAATTGAGGAGCTTTGGCTTGTAACAAACTCTTTGCAAAGGTAGACTGAAGGCTTGCAAATTGAATTTCTGGGTTTTGCTCATGTTTCAACACAAAAACAACGGCTCTATTGCATAAGCCGCAATCTCCATCATAAAATAATATAGTTTTTGCTGTGTTTTGGTACATGAGTAATATGGCTTTTAAAACTAACAAGTGCGCAACGAAAAAGTTATTCAACATAGCCTAACATTCATCAGCTAAAATTTTGCTCAAATTAGTACCTTAGATTTCTGTAATTACTGCAATAATCAGGACATGGATAAAGAGCAATCATTAAATCAGATATATAAAAGAAAAAAAAGCGATCAGGATATTTTTGCCGAACTGATGGAGTTTAAGGTGAAGGAGGTGTTGTTGATTGCCAATTATTACGATGCTTATTCCATTGTTAGGGAAGGAAAATTTTTTGACAAGATATACGGCGAGTTTTTGCAGTTAAATCTATACACCGCACCTAGAGTAACATCGGTTACCAATGCGCAGGAGGCTGTTGAGCTGATGGAGAAACGTCATTTTGATATGGTGATACTAATGGCTGGCTTGGATAAAAAAACGCCTATCATTACTAGTAAAATCATTAAAGAAGCGGATCCTGCCATGCCGCTGCTAGCCATGGTTAATAACAATAGCGATTTGAGATTTTTTGATGAGGCAGGTCCTAATGTGGAGCATATTGATCGTGTATTTGTTTGGAATGGTGATTCCAAGGTTTTTTTGGCTATGATTAAATATGTGGAGGATCGTATTAACGTTGCTAACGATACCAAAATTGGAGATGTAAGGGTAATTCTGTTGGTAGAGGATTCGCAAAAGTACTATACACGCTACCTGCCTATGCTGTATTCCATTATTATGAAACAGACACAAGCTGTTTTAGCGGAAGAGGGTTACGATCAGTTGCATAAGATTTTAAAAATGCGTGCTCGTCCAAAGATTTTGTTGGTCAGTAATTATGAGGATGCGGTTGATGTCATTGAAAAATATAAAGAATACCTGATTTGTGTTATATCGGATGTAAAGTATAAGCGAAATGGTGTTCATGATGAGGATGCAGGGGTAGAGTTAATTAAGTATGTGAAGTCGCAAATTAGTTTGCCTACTTTAATGCAATCTTCCGATCCTAGTAATGCTAAAAAGGCAGCTATGGTGGATGCCGATTTTATAGATAAAAATTCAGATTCGTTATCGCAGGATATTTACGACTTTATCCACAGTAAACTAGGTTTTGGAACTTTCTCGTTTAAAAACTCTAGGGGTGTGCAGGAAACAGTGGCGCGTAACCTGAAAGAGTTTATACGATGTATTCAGAATATCTCGGCAGAGTCACTTTTATACCACGCTAAACGGAATGGTATAAGCACGTGGCTGATGGCGCGTGGCGAAATAAATATGGCCAAGAAACTTCGTCCGTATAGTATCAACGATTTTGAAAGCTCTAACGAATTGAGGCAGGCTATTCTTGGCATTTTTGAAGATGTGAAAATTAAACGCTTGCGAGGACGGGTGGTACTTTTTGAATCTTCGTTGATTGATAGTAACCGATATGTGATTAGGATTGGTGAAGGTAGTTTTGGGGGTAAAGGAAGAGGGTTGGCATTTTTAAGTCATTTTGTTGAGAATATTGATTTTAAAAAGATTCTGCCAGAGCTGGGAGTGAGGATTCCTGCCACGGCAATTCTTGGTGCCGACGAGTTTAGTAACTTTATTCAGCGCAATAAACTCTATCATAAAATATATGTGAATAGGGAATATGATAGCGTTAAGGAGTTATTTCTGAAATCTTCGTTTACCGAACGCGTAAAAAATCAACTACGAAAATACGTTGAGGTGATTAACGAACCATTGGCAGTGCGGTCGTCAGGACTTTTCGAAGATTCGTTACTGCAGCCTTTTGCTGGGGTTTACGAAACTTTCATGTTACCGAATAACCATCCTGATGTTGAAGTGAGGTATCAGCAGTTGTCGGCGGCCATAAAAATGGTGTACGCCTCCATGTTTAGTCCATCGGCAAGAGCCTATTTTGAAGCCGTAAATTATAAAATTGAAGAGGAAAAGATGGCTGTCATCATTCAAAAGGTGGTGGGTGAAAAGGCGCACAATCGTTTTTATCCGCACATCAGCGGAATAGCGCAGAGTTATAACTACTATCCATTTTCGTATATGAAACCTGAGGATGGATTTGCTGTTTTGGGTGTGGGACTGGGTAAGTATGTGGTAGGTGGAGAAAAGGCCTGGCGTTTTTGCCCTAAATATCCTAACCTCGAAGTCAATTCTATTCAGGACCAGATTAAAGATTCGCAAACGTATTTTTATGCCTTGGATTTAGAAGATAACGACGTAGATATTAAAAATCAGCACGAAGATTCGTATATAAAAAAGCTGTTTATTAAAGAGGCCGAAGAGGATGGAAACCTACGTTTGTGCGCTTCTGTGTATGATTATAGCTACGATAGAATTGTTAATAACCTGAATAAAAAGGGCCCAAGAATTATAAATTTTGCCAATATATTAAAGTACGATTATATTCCGCTGGCCAAGAGTCTAGAGCTGTTGTTGAAATACTTTAAGGAGGCCATGGGCGCCCCTGTTGAAATAGAATTTGCGGTTGACTTAAATACCGATTTAAAGAAACCGATTTTATACCTATTGCAAATAAAACCCATGATAAGGGTTGAAAATAGCGTAAAGGTAAATTTTGATGAGGTGGATAATTCAAAGGTTATCATTGCTTCTGAAAAAGGCATGGGTAATGGTAAGTTGGAATACATAGAGGATGTGATTTTTATGAATCCAGAGAAATTTAGTCGTACCCAAACCGAAGATATGGCCAAAGAAATGGCAGGGCTGAATAAAGTGATGGAGGCGGATGGTCGTGAGTATTTACTTATCGGACCAGGGCGTTGGGGTACACGCGATAAATTTACAGGCATCCCCGTTTTGTGGTCGCAAATTTCGCATGCTAAAGTTATTGTGGAAATGGGTTTAGAAGATTTTCCATTGGATGCTTCTTTGGGTTCTCATTTCTTCCATAATGTTACTTCTATGAATGTAGGGTATTTTTCCGTACACCATAATAAATCGAGCGAGTTTGTTAATTTTGAAATGCTCAAAAATCAATCGATTATTCAGCAAACAGAATATTTTACACATGTACGATTTAATAAGCCTTTAAGTATTTTAATGGATGGCAAAAGGCAAAAAGCTGTGGTGAGTGAAGGATAGAGAAATAAGAACCTAATTATCTGATGAAGTATAATTGCAAATCCATTTTTGAAGGAAATTGGAATGATATGACCGACTCTGTTGATGATAATTATCTGAGCCAAGGTATAGCAAGAGGCTTTGGGCTTCTTTACTTTCTTTATCCCTTAATTTTGTGTTAACTTTTTATTATTTTGCAAGCCGTTTTTATAAAATTGAACATGTAAGCACCGCGCTATTATTATAGGTGTTCTATCTGACCATTAAAAAAATATATAGATGAATTTAGTGAAGAGTTTAGTCCTTGTGGTTATTTGTATGTCGCCCTTGTTGGTGTCGGCGCAAGATTTCAAATTTAAGTCGCTCGCAGAGGCAAAGGTAACGCCTGTTAAAAGTCAGGATAGAACAGGAACTTGCTGGGCATACAGTACTATTTCGTTTATAGAGGCGGAGATTATGAAAATGGGAGGGCCAGCGTTGAACCTTTCTGAGATGTTTATTGTAAAGCACGCTTACGATGCAAAAGCTAAACAATATGTATTGTTGCATGGTATGGGCAACTTTAGTCAGGGCGGACAAGCGCACGATGTAACCAATGTAATTGATCAGTTTGGCTTTGTGCCTGAGGAAGATTATTACGGCAAGATAGATACTTCAAAAATGCATAACCATAGTGAACTAGCCAGTGTAATGAAGGTGATGCTGGATGATTTTATGGAGCAAAAAAATGCGAGTCCATCTGCTACTTGGTATTCAAATATTAGTTCAGTTTCGGCTAATTATTTAGGCGAATTGCCAGATCAAGTGCAGTTTAATAAAAGAACGTATTCACCGGTGGAATTTGCTAAAGCTTTAGGAATCGAAAAAGATAATTACATAGAGTTATCCTCGTATAACCATCATCCGTTTTATAAGCTATTCGATTTGGAAGTTCCGGATAATTGGTCGCATGATAGATACTATAACTTGCCTATTGATGAATTGATGAAGGTGATGAAGGAAACCTTAGAAGCTGGATATACTTTTGTTTGGGATGGAGATGTTTCGGAGAAATTCTTTTCGCATAAAGAAGGAGTTGCTTTGTTGCCAATAGATGATTCTTTAGGTTTTGTTCCGCAAAAAGAGCAAGAGGTATCGCAGGAAGGCAGACAAGAAGCCTTTTATTCGTGGCAAGCTACCGACGACCATTTAATGCATATTGTAGGTATGGCAAAAGACCAAAATGGGACAGTATACTTCAAAACCAAAAATAGTTGGGGTAATAAAAAAAATCCTTACGAAGGGTATTTATATATGTCAGAAGCTTATGTTAGAATGAATACAGTAGCTATTATGCTGAACAAAGCTAGCTTGTCAAAAGAGGTTTCTAAAAAACTATTTAAATAGCCCCAAATTAGTTAATGAAAACCGCTAACCAAGTTCTTTTAGATAAGATAAAAGACTACGTATTCCGTAAAATGGAGACCGTGGATGCAGGTCATGATATCTCACATATTAAGCGTGTGTTAAGTAATGCTCAACTCATAAATGAGAGAGAAAAGGGTAATGCCTTTTTAATTGAGGCAGGTGTACTATTGCATGATATTACTGATGAAAAACTCTTTAATAAAGAACAAGCCGAGAAAGAGCTAATCATATTTCTTCAAGAAAATGAAGTGTATGAAGATACTATTCAGCTTTTGCTATCTATTATTAATGCAGTTTCATTTGGTTCAGAATTCGATAAATCTGTAAAGTTGAGCCTAGAGCAAAAAGTAGTAAGAGATGCAGATCGCTTGGATGCAATTGGAGCCATTGGTATAGCTCGGGCATTTCATTATGGTGGAGGGAAAAACAGAGAACTCTTTAATGAAGATATTCCACCACAAACATATCAATCAACAAAGGAATATAGAAAAAGCACTTCGCCCACCATCAATCATTTTTACGAAAAACTACTGCTTTTAAAGGATAGGATGGAAACGGAAACGGGCAAAAAGATGGCCCAACAAAGGCACGAATATATGCTCGGTTTTTTACAGCAGTTTTACACTGAAATAAATACCAAAGGTTTTTCGTTAGAATAAACTACTGTACCTTGCATGCAAAATGGGCAAAGGTTATAGCTAAACAAAACACAACTCTAATGACTAAGAAAAGAGCGACATCTAAAAAAAAGAAGACGTCTGCAAAAGCAAAAAAAAACTCTTTAAAAAAGAAAATGCTGCTGCTAGCGCTCAAGAGTGTTGGCTTGCTATTAGGTGTTGGTTTTATTTTTTTACTGTTTATATACTTGGGTGTTTTTGGAAGACTTCCTAATAACGTTGAATTAGCTGAGATAAATAACGATGTAGCTTCTGAGGTTTATACAGAGAATGGTGTTTTGATGGGTAAGTTTTATTACCAAAACCGTTTGAGTATCGAAAATCAAACTATTTCGCAGCATGCAAAAAATGCCTTAGTGGCTACTGAGGATAAGCGTTTTTTTCAGCACGAGGGTTTTGATATTGTTAGTTTAGGTAGAGTTGTTTTTAAAACTGTGTTGCTACGTAATAAAGCGCAGGGTGGAGGAAGTACCATAAGTCAGCAGTTGGCCAAAAATTTATACGGAAGAAAAAGGTATGGGCCGTTCTCTATTTTGGTTAACAAATCAAAAGAAATATTTATAGCCTCTCGCTTGGAGGATGTATATAGTAAAGAGGAAATTTTAACGCTGTATTTAAATACGGTTCCTTTTGGCGAGGATGTGTACGGGATAGAAGCAGCCTCTCAGCGTTTTTTTAGTAAGCATTCATCCGATTTAAAACCCAATGAAGCCGCTGTTTTAATAGGGATGTTGGCTGCAAATACTGCATACAATCCACGTTTAAATCCGAAAAGATCGGTTAAAAGGCGCAATGTTGTGCTGGGCAGAATGAATGAGTTTGGTTTTTTAAACGATAAGGAAACAGAGAAATACAAGCAGTCGGATTTAGGTTTGAAATACCTAAGGATGGATCATAATACAGGTATTGCTCCGTATTTTAGAGATGCCATCCGTAAAGAAGTAGAAGCTATTTTGGAAGAAGAGTATGGAGATCATTATAATATATATAAGGATGGCCTAAAGATTTATACTACCATTGATCCAACCTTGCAGCGTTATGCGGATGAAGCAGTTCAGCAACATATGGCTTCATTGCAAAAAGAGTTTAAGCTTCATTGGAAGAATCGTGATCCGTGGAAGAATAGACCCAGTGTATTTGAAAAGGAGTTGCGGTCGTCGAGAAGATATAAGGCCTTAAAAGCTGCAGGAAAGTCGGAAGAGGAAATTATTAAAGAAATGAAGAAGCTCACAAAGATGAGCATTTTTGCCTATCCTCATGAAAAGGAAGTTAACCTTTCTCCATTGGATTCTGTAAAGCATTATTTAAAGATATTAAATACAGGATTTATGGTGATGGATCCTAAGTCTGGTAAGATATTATCTTGGGTTGGTGGGGTCAATCACGAATATTTTAAATACGATCATGTTACTTCAAAACGTCAGGTAGGTTCTACTTTTAAGCCTATTGTGTATACTGCTGCATTGCAAAATGGTATGACACCTTGTGAGTACATCTCCAATGAACGTAGAATTTATGAGGACTATAACGATTGGTCTCCTACAAACTCCGATGGAAACCACTTAGGTTATTACTCTATGAAGGGAGGTTTATCTAATTCTGTTAATACCATTACGGCCGAGGTGATGATGAAAACGGGTATCGATAAGGTATTGAACTTGGCGGAGCGAATGGGTGTGGAATCTAAGTTGCCTATGGTTCCTTCTATGAGTTTAGGAGCGGGTGAAATATCCTTACGTGAGATGTTAACTGTTTATACTTGTTATGCCAACTCAGGTAAAAAGAAAAAGCTTGTTGGTTTACTTCGGATTGAAGATAAAACGGGAAAGGTACTATATGAATATAAGCCGCCAATAGATGGTTTTCCTGTTTTGGATAGAGCTACCGCTGATTTAATGAACTACATGTTGCAAGGTGTAATAACGAATGGAACGGGTAGAGATTTACGATCGGTATATAGGTTGCGTAGTCAAATTGCAGGTAAAACTGGTACAACGCAGGATAACGCTGATGGATGGTTTATTGGCTATAATCCAAGCCTGTTGGCTGGCGCTTGGGTAGGAGCCGAAAGTCCGGTGGTGCATTTTAGAACAACCTCATTGGGTCAAGGTGCGCACATGGCTCTGCCGATATATGGGTTGTTTATGAAAAAAGTGGAGGGTGATCCAAAATATAGGAAATATACCAACGCTAGGTTTTCCTCCTTGGATGGAAATTTAACCAGCATGGTAGATTGTGCTGACTATTCTGAGGATGATCCTGACAAGTCATTCTTTGATATTTTTGGTAAACGAAGTAAGCGAATTGACTCCTTAACTTTAAAAAAGTCTAAGCAAAAACAAAAGGAACATAAAGAGGTTAGAACAAAAAAACGCAAAGGTCTTTTAAATAGAATGAAAGATTTATTTAAGAAGGACTAAAAGGTGTAGAGGAGTAGTATTAATTAATTTATTGAAAAGGGTTTGAGTCAAAAGACGAATTGCTTGTTGGATTATTCTCTGGGGAATACTCAAATGCTGATTTCTTTTTATCTTGACCAGGGGGACCCGGGGGTTTTCCATCTCCAGGTTGCCATGGGTCTGTCATCATAATTAAGCAAATATCATTGTCAATATTCACCTCCGTTATATTGGGAGAGTGATATTGTCTTTTAATGATATTTTTTTTCGCTGGCATTACTGCTGTTTTGTAATAATACGAGAATTGATATTAAAGGTTTGGGGCTGTAGAGCAAAAAAAGCTGCAATGAAATTCAAAGCAGCTTTCTAGATAAATAAAATATATTTTTTAATACGCTCTGGCGTTACGTCCTTCTATAAAGTTAATGTAAGATGTATTTACTACTTTGTTTCCTCCTGGAGTTGGGTAGTTACCAGTGAAGTACCAGTCTCCCTTGTCGTTAGGGCAAGCTTTGTGAAGATTCTCAATAGATTGATAAACGATACTTACTTCTGCGTCTATATCTTCAGGACGTAGCATCTCAGCAATCTTATCAGAAACCTCCTGTGCTTTAAAAGGCTGGTATATCTCACGAACGTAATTTACAATCTCTTCTTTTGGAAGATTTTGTTGCTCTTTACATTTTTTGTAAACATCGTCAATCACACTTTGCATACCTCTGTCTTTCAATAGTTCAATGGCTGCTCTAAAGGCACAGAAATCACCTAGTTTAGCCATGTCGATACCGTAGCAGTCAGGGTATCTGATTTGAGGTGCAGATGAAACAATGATTATTTTCTTTGGGTGTAATCTATCAAGAATTCTAAGAATACTCTTTTTAAGTGTTGTTCCGCGTACGATGGAATCATCGATTACTACTAAGGTATCTTCCTGGTTTTTTACAACCCCATAGGTTACATCGTAAACGTGAGCCACTAAGTCATCACGACTTTCATCATCAGCAATGAAAGTACGCATCTTAACGTCTTTAATAGCCATTTTCTCCACCCTTGGTTCTACTTTCATTATTTTCTCCAACTTTTCGTCGGTTAATGAATCACCTAAAGCTTTTATCTGGTCAATCTTAATCTTATCGCATTCCTCTCTAACACCATCAATCATGCCATAGAAAGCAGTTTCTGCAGTATTAGGAATGTAGGAGAATACAGTTTTTTCAAGATTGTTATTTACCATATTTAGTAATGTTGGAGCTAAAAGTTTTCCCAACATCTTTCTTTCCTGGTAAATATATTTGTCACTTCCTCGCGAGAAATAGATGCGTTCAAAAGAACATGATTTACGTTCTTGGGGTACACGCACTAATTCTTCGTTTACCTCTCCATTCTTTTTAACGATAAGAGCGTGGCCAGGCTTAAGTTCTTGAACATCTCTTATGGCTACGTTCATGGCAGTTTGAATCACAGCTCTTTCCGAAGCAACAACCACTATTTCGTCGTCCATGTAGTACGATGCAGGTCTAATTCCCCAAGGGTCTCTAGCTACGAAAGCATCTCCATGTCCAACCATTCCAGCAATTACATAGCCGCCATCCCATCTTCTGCTTGAACGCTCTAAGATTTTTCTAACATCTAAATCAGCTTCTATCTTGCTTGAAATTTCACGATTAGAAAGTCCTTCGTTTTTATATTGACGGAATAATAATTGATTTTCTTCATCTAAAAAGTGACCCGCATTTTCTAACATGGTTACGGTGTCTGTAAAGTCTTTAGGATGCTGGCCAAGGTCTTCTAGGTTCCTAAAAATTTCATCTACATTAGTTAGGTTAAAGTTTCCTGCTAAAACCAGGTTTCTGGAACGCCAGTTGTTTTCTCTCATCACAGGATGAACGTAATCAATACTTGCGCGGCCAAATGTTCCATAACGAAGGTGTCCCAAGTATAACTCTCCACAAAAAGGTGCATTTTGCTTTGCCCAAACAGGGTCTTTAATGAGTTCTGTAGTGCAGCCATCCACTTTTTCCATGGCATCATTAATACCCTTGAAAACATCCTGTATAGGATTCTGCTTGTTGGAGCGTTTTCGCGATAGGTATTTTGTGCCTGATTGTTGGTCAAGTTTTAAGCTAACAACACCAGCTCCGTCTTGGCCTCTGTTGTGTTGTTTCTCCATCAGTAAGTATAGTTTGTGAAGACCATACATCCAAGTTCCATACTTCTCTTTATAATACTCTAGGGGTTTACGTAATCTTATTAATACAAACCCACACTCATGCTTAATCTGATCGCTCATAACTTCAAGAGACTAACTATTTTTTTAGAAAGCGCAAATTTATTCTATTTTTTCGGCATACCCAACAACATAATGCGCTTTAATAATTGTTAAGGTTATTTTTCTTTAATCAACTCATTTAATTAGGTGGTCTGTTATTAATAAAAATAAAAAAAGCGCCTTCTGTTGAGAAGACGCTTTAATATTATTTTAAACTTGATAAGGATATATTATTGACGGGAACTGGATAACAGCTCGGAAATTCCTTTCTTAATTTTCTATAAAGTTCCAAAGATTCGTTTTTGCTTCGGAAATCTCCTACTTGAACACGCCAGAATGGAGCTTTGTACATAATGTATGGATGTTCTTCAGGAAACAAAGAAAGTAATTTGCCTTTAACATCTGTTGCTTCTTTTTTGGCGTTTTTATTAGATCCTAAGTAAAGTTGAATTCTAAATCCGTCTATTCCTTTATTTCTTTTATTTGCATCGATATGTATGCCTACTAACTCCTCAATGCCTGGTTCTTGAAAAATGACCAGGCTGCCAGTATCTTTTTCAGATATTGATATTTGATTGAAAAAGTCAGAGCCAGTTGTTTCTTGTGCCCAAATGCCTGAGCAGGCCAAGCATAAAATAGATATAACAAATACTTTTAACATACTATATATTGAATTTACGCTACAAAGATAATGTTTCTTTGGTAGGTATTGCAAGAACTCCGCAATCAGCTTCATTAATGAGTTGGTTGGCAAAAGGCTTTATCATGTTTTCAAAAGGAATTGCAGCATGATGTATTTTGGTTGCAATAATGTCTGCATCTACTTCTTCGGTAAATTGTATTAACTTTTCAATTCTACTACCAGAGTCAAGAATGCTTGACTCGACTCTTAAGTCTGTGTTTTTTTCAATGAATTTGCGGGTCTGTTTAACAAACGAATTAACGCGACTGTTTAGTATATTATAACCTTTTTCTTTAATTCCAATTACATATATTTTTGCATCGAATATCTTTGCAAATCCTACGGCAGCAGGAACTTTTTGTCTGCTAGATTTGCTCGCGCCTATTGGTAATACAATTTTATTAATGCCTCTCCAGCTTCTTTCTGGTCGCACGGCAAGTACAGGCACAGGAGATGCACTTACTAAGCGATAGGCGTTACTTCCAATAAATTTATCCTCAAAGCCAGAAGCTCCATGCGTACCCATTACAATGAGGGTAGTGTCGTCGTATTTAGCCTGGTTAGATATTTCTTTAAAAACGTTACCTTCTCTAATCTTAAAATCAATGCTTTTACCAGCAACCCGATATTTGTCTTTGTATTTGCTAATGATCTCTTCTAGCCATTCGTTTATGTCCTCAGACAATAACGAATCTACATTTGACTTCAGGTACTTCTGAATTGTTTTTTTTGTTCTAACATGAATAATTCTGCAGTCAGCATTTAATTTGTTGGCTATTTCAATTCCATGTGTTAGTGCATTAAAGGCATTCTCTGAAAAATCAATAGGGACTAAAATTCGTTTCATAAAATTCGTTTTACATGAAATGATTCTGGTTAATTGGTGTAGAGTAAGGTATTATCCATAGCTACAATTTACGTAAAAATTATTTTTAATACGCTGATAGAAAGTAAATAGTTGCCAATTTGGATTTGTTTTTAACAAAAACAATGTTAGATGGTAGTGACTGCAGCGCTAAATATGGGAAGAAATATATTTTAGGTTTTAATTAGAGCTGTAAATTGTACCTAGAGATAATGATTGTTAATAAATAATGGAGTAAATACTTTTTTCCA
This sequence comes from Labilibacter marinus, assembly GCF_001659685.2. Taxonomy (GTDB): domain Bacteria; phylum Bacteroidota; class Bacteroidia; order Bacteroidales; family Marinilabiliaceae; genus Saccharicrinis; species Saccharicrinis marinus. The sequence continues at coordinate 2,249 of NZ_LXYE02000069.1, read as the reverse complement.
ACTTATGGAATGTGTGTTGTGTAACCTATTTAAAATAAGATACCGAGAAGTGGGCTGTTAGTACTAACAAGCTTTGTTCTCGGTATCAATCAACACAACACATTTAATGTTTTGCAATAGCTTTAAATCTATTGGTGTTTTATTTAATTTGAAGAATACCGAGAGCTTTGTTTTTGTGGGGACAAAAATGTATTTGCTCTCGGCATCAATCAACACAACACATAATTATGCTTACAAATGTAGTTTTTATTATAGCACTTGCAATACTAAAAACTAACTGTTGAAAAATATACCGGAAGTTACTCAAGTGGGGACAAGAATTGCAACTTCCGGTATTGATCAACACAACACTTCTTTAATTCGATTTTTCAATCTAATGATGAATAATATGCCGTTGCTATACTATTCTTATATCTTTTTTGGTTTTGTTGAAATAGCCAGGGGTTACTCAAGTGGGGACAAGAATATTAACCCCTGGCGTTTATCAACACAACACATTTTTATGCTAGTAAAATATTTTGAGAAAAAGGTTTAGGTTGATCGCAAAAGAAAAATAGATGATCTACCTTTGCTAACCTGAGTGCTTTGTATACTTGTTCTTTTACATTAAATAAACTCACTTGTCCTCTGTTCATTTTTGATAATCGTTGACCTGCAATTAATGCATCAATGGTTTCTTGATTAATTTCACTGACTTCGTTGAAATCAACAATGATATTTGAAAATGGGGAAGTGAGTTTTGAAATTAGCTGACGTTTAAATTCGTCAGTGTTATTTCTATTTAGTTTTGAGCTTTTGTCAAATGATACCAATATGGTATTGCAATGCGTTTTAATATTAATCATGTTGTGTGTGTTTGTGTTTGATTGCCTTATTTCAATTGATGTGCCAAAAAATAAATAGGTCAGTATATCAAGGAGTTATGTATTTGCGCTCTAAGAAAAGTGTTTAATAATGGAATATTGTCCATAATATGGAATTGTAGATGTTGGTATTTTCTTAAAAAAGAGTAAAGAATTTCGTATGTCTAATGATTGTAATACTTTTGCAGAGAACTTATTTAAATATAAATATGGCAACAGATCAAGAATTTATTGAAATACGACCATACCGAGATAATGAAATTCATCAAGTAATGGAGCAGTTAATGAAGGAGGAGTCCTTTGTTGGTTTGCTAAAATATTTGTTTCCAAATATTCCGTTTGATGATTTTGTTAATAGACTACTTTCCATAAAGTCGGTTAAGGAGCTTCAGATTGGAGTAATATATCCGTACCTACAAGAAATTATTAAAAACACTACGCAAGGGTTAACTTCGGAAGGTTTTGATCAACTAGATCCTAATAAGAGTTACATTTTTATCTCTAACCATAGAGATATTGTACTCGACTCTGCATTTTTGAATGTTTTGTTGCATCGTCATGGCCTTGATACCACTGAAATTGCGATTGGGGATAACTTGTTAATATATCCTTGGATAACACAACTAGTTAAATTAAACAAATCCTTTGTGGTACGAAGGAATTTACCAGCGCGCCAAATGTTGCAGAGTTCTATATTAATGTCTAAATACATTAGATATAATATTACAGAACGTAATCAGAGTGTTTGGATAGCGCAAAGAGAGGGCCGATCTAAGGATGGTGATGATAGGACCCAGACGAGTTTGTTGAAAATGATAAACATGAGTGGGCAAGGTGATTTTGTACAAAACTTTAAAGATGTACAAATTGTTCCTTTGGCTATTTCGTATGAGTACGATCCTTGTGATTATTTAAAGGCGCACGAGTTTATGATGAAAAAAGAGAATCCTGAATATACAAAAACGCAGGCGGATGACTTAAAGCATATGGGTGCTGGTATTAAGGGAAGGAAAGGCAGAGTTCATTTTAAAGCAGGTAAGCCTATTGGTGGCGAGTTAGATGCCTTAATGGATTTAAATAAAAATGAGCAACTGGATAAGCTAGCGGAGCTGATAGATGATCAGATACATAATGATTATAAGCTGTGGCCAGGAAACTTTATTGCGGCGGATGTATTAAATGGGGATAATCATTTTGCATCTAAATATTCAGATGAAGATGTGGCGGAATTTAATAAATATATTAATGAGCATATGGAGAGATTAGATGTGGACAAGGAGTTTATTCATGCTCAGCTAATGGAGATGTATGCAAATCCAGTAAAAAACTTTTTTAAAGAATAGTTTAACGCGAAAAAATTATAAAAAAAAGCTGCTTGAAAGTCTC
>NZ_LXYE02000068.1 GCF_001659685.2 Labilibacter marinus | reverse complement strand
CTTTAAACCTTAATGCTGCTGCGCGATTGCATCGCGTTGCTTCTAAATAAACAAAAGCTGCACTTATTTCTAAATGCAGCTTTTGTTACTTATATCTCTTAATCATACGAAAAATTCGTGCGACAGCAGGGGTATACACGTTATGGGAACACTCAATATCATCAGAAACAAAATACTAGCAAGGATATTTGCTGTTGCAAAAAGGGGCACTCCTTATGTGGATACATATGGATATGCCTCTTGAAAAAACTTAATTATTTATTTGTTTTAATCTTAGAATACGGGGGGCTGGTCAATCTACTACAACAAAATCTTCAAATAACAACACTGTGCCCAGCTTAATACTATCAAGCATATAATGAATATCACCCGTAATTAAGTTATACCCCTTTCTATACTTATCAATTTGAAAGTTAAAATCTACTACTCCTTTTTCGGTTCTAATTTCTCTAATCGTATCTTTAAATGTGAAATTAGGATACATTTCACCTAATTTTACAACTAAATGGATTTCTTCCTTTTCTTTCTCACTAAATGGCATATAAGATTTAAGATTTACATTTAAACTACTTCCTTTATATATTGTGTCTTCTAAAGTAACATAAGTATAAGAATTAAATAAACTATGGACATCAACGTTCCTATTTCTAAAATCAAGTGAACCTATCGTTTCAAAATAAAATTTTGATTTAGCAATAGCATATTCTATTGTTGTAAAGGTATTGTCGGCTATATAAATGGTTGTATCTTTTAATCCATTGTCCTTTCTAATTGTAGTAATTGTATCTCCAGGCTTATATTCTCTATAAAGTTTCCTTGCTACAACAGTATCTTCTAACCATAAGTACTCAGAATATAATTTACCCATTTTATCGTAGTTAGCTTGTATACTATTAGACTTATCATTATTGAAGTATTGGGACAATCTTCTTCCGTCATCATATTCGACTCGTAACAAACCATTCAATAATCCATGACTATAATTTGTCCACTTTTGATATTGTTCTTTTCGAATGTAATTATAACAAGTTCCATGCAACCTTCCTTCAGAATTAAAACGCAAAGAATCCTTAACTTCTCCCGATTTATAATAATTAATTATTTTATAAGGGACACTATCTCTATTGCCATGAGAATACCTAATAGATTCAAGCTCCCCAGAAGAATAAAATGTCTTCTTAATAAAATTATTCTTTATACATGAAATACTACATATCATGATAAGACCATATATAACTTTTATATTTATTTTCATTTTTTTTGAATATAATATGAAGAATCAACGTCTTTGGATCCAGAAGTTCTATATAATACTTTTTTCTTTACATGTTCATATCCAGGATTCGTTGTCTTATATCCATCTTTGCTAATATAAAGAGTATCAACGATAACTTTTGTTTCTTCTTGTTTTTTTATATTTGTTTTACCTCCACTGGTATCAACTTTTTTACCTTTCCCTGTTTTAGTTTTTACAATGTATTCGTCAGATCCTTTTTTAGGTTCTTTGTGTAATCCAGATAAAAAATTTTCTTGTTCCATAGGTAATGGCCCCCATGCTCCTGAAGCATCTACAAAATTTTTTATTTCTGCTTGATCAAAGGTATTAGCCAACCAATGTTCTAACCAAGTTGCTTCTCTTACCCTGTATGGGGTTGGTCTATAATAACCTTTTCCTTCTGCATCCAAAAGGTAAGCCCAATTAATATAAGATGATTTTTTTGACTTAGTCTTGCTTTTATTCTTGGCTACAACAGTTGCATCACCTCCAATCCTATAAACTGGCATCCATGGCCCCTTAACTTTGTAAGGTTTTTTCCTCCAGAATTGCCACCAATGTTTCCTTTCTTTTTTCGGTTTCTTAGTTTTTGTTTCTTTTAATCCAAATGGGTCTATGTAGTTCATCGGATTATTTGTTACATAATGGTATGGAGTCATCTTAAAGGAGTACTCACATAGAGGGTCAATACAGTGCCACCTTCCCAAACTAGCATCATAGAACCGAGCTCCATAATCGTACCAATCTAAACTAGCACCTTCAAACTCGTTAGCTTGAAGCTCTTTTCCGTTATAAAGATATTTATTTAGTTGGTAACTACTACCCAAGTGGTTTTTTAGCATGTACTAAGGGTATTTTTCAGGTAAGGATAAGATTAAATAAAGAGGAATAATGAATCTCACTTTGTGATGATTTTGGCATTAATTCTATTTTATGGTTTAAAATCTTATTTTTGAGAAAATTTAATACCAAATACCCCATTATGTACTTATTGGAAGCATCGGAGGTGGTTAAAAGATATGCCAACCATCTTGCATTAGATAATCTTGACGTTCAGATTCCCCAAAATGAAATATTCGGACTTTTGGGACCCAATGGCGCAGGTAAAACTACGTTTATTCGAATCATCAACCATATTACCATGCCCGATAAAGGAAGTATCCTTTTTAATGGCAGGCCACTAAAATCCGAAGATATTTATAATATAGGTTATCTTCCTGAGGAGCGAGGTTTATACAAAAAAATGAAGGTGGGCGAACAGGCTTTATATCTTGCTCGCTTAAAAGGCATGAGTAAAAACGATGCCTATAAAAAACTAAAATATTGGTTCGAAAAATTTGAGATTGGAGCTTGGTGGGATAAAAAAGTAGAGGAGCTTTCAAAGGGAATGCAACAGAAAGTGCAGTTTATTGTAACGGTATTACACGAGCCTAAATTGCTTATTTTTGATGAGCCTTTTAGTGGTTTTGATCCCATTAATGCGAATTTGCTAAAACGAGAGATTCTTGAACTCAAAGAAAATGGAGCTACTATCATTTTTTCTACCCACAATATGAGTTCTGTAGAGGAGTTATGCGACAATATTTGCCTGATCAATAAATCAAAAAGCATTTTAAAGGGTAAGGTAGATGAGGTAAAGCAAACCTTTAAAAACAATGAGGTGATGATTGATTTTGCTGGAGAAAAAGCTTTGTTTGAAGAAAAGCTTAATGGCGACTATCAATTAAAATCGCTCAACGAGAATCATGGTGGTTATCTGGCCAAAATAAAAATGAATATGGGTGACGATACCAATCAGCTAATCTCAAAATTACTGCCTGATTTTAAGATTAGAGGATTTCAGGAAATACTACCTACCATGGACGAGGTATTTATTAAAGCGGTAGAACAATCTAACACGAAGCAATAACCCTATTACTATTTTTGAGATGAACAAGATATCCTTAATTATACAAAGAGAATATTTAACGCGCGTTAAAAAGAAGAGTTTTATTATCATGACTTTTTTAAGTCCGGTAATATTTGCTGCTATGATGGTTGTTCCGGCTTGGTTGGGTTCGCAAGAAGATACCAAACATAAGGTGATTGCAGTAGATGATATTACAGGGCAGTACGCTTCGGCCTTAAAAAGTACCAAGTATATTAAATATCAAGCATTAGACAATCAGCAAAGTCAAAAGGATAAGCAGGCCTTAGCCAAGCAATTTGATGCTTTGTTGGTGATAGAAAACGATTTATTAGAGAATAAACCCCAGGTTCAAATTTTTTCTGATGGTCAGATAACCATGGATGTTACTGATAATATCAAATACCATTTAAACAAACATCTGCGCGAGCTAAAACTAAAAAGCTATGATATTGAAGGTTTAGATGAAAAGATTAAAGAAATCAATAACCTCAAGATCAATCTTAAAACCATTCGTTTAGACGAAGATGGATCCGAAAAGCAGAGCAGTGCAGAGATGGCTATTTTTATTGGTATGGCTTCTGCCTTACTTATTTATATGATCATGATTATCTACGGTACTCAAGTAATGCGTGGTGTTATTGAAGAAAAAACCAACCGTATTGTTGAGGTAATGATTTCATCAGTAAAGCCTTTTCAGTTAATGATGGGTAAGATAATTGGTATTGGCTTGGTCGCCCTAACGCAGTTTTTTTTATGGATTGTTTTGACTGGCGGTGTTATGTTTGCAGTGCAAACCATCTTTACAGATGCAGAAACCAAAGCTGAGATAACGCAATCGATGGAGAAAGGGCAAGTAGCTAATGCCGCTGAACAAAGTAATGAAGTAGCTGCCACCATTGAAAAGGTAACCAGCATTATTGCCGATGCCAACCTACCGTTAATACTAGGTATGTTTGTTTTTTATTTTATAGGAGGATACCTTATTTATTCAGCATTGTTTGCTGCCATTGGCTCGGCCATAGATAACGAAACTGAAACGCAACAATTTGTAATGCCCGTTTTACTGCCGCTTATCTTATCCATTTATGTAGCTATGGCGGTATTCCGAAATCCACATGGCGATATTGCTTTTTGGTTTTCGATGATACCACTTACTTCACCTGTTGTAATGATGTCAAGGATTCCTTACGATGTAGCACCTTGGGAACTTATTTTATCAATGACTATATTAACGGCTTCGTTTGTGTTTTTCACTTGGTTTGCCGCCCGAGTATACCGTACTGGTATATTGATGTATGGCAAAAAAGTGAGCTACAAAGAGATTTGGAAATGGTTTATACAAGCCGGAAAATAAAAGAAGTATATGCAAATTGCTATTATAGATTTAGGCACCAATACATTTAATTTATTAATTGCAGAGGTAACTAAAGACAACAGTTATAAAATTCTGATTGAAACCAAATATCCAGCAAAGCTGGGCAAGGGTGGCATCAATAATAAAACCATTACGCCCGAGGCTTTTGAACGAGGCTTTGCTGCCTTGCAAACGCATCTGGATACCATCAAGCAGTATCAGGTAAATTCCATTCATTGTTTTGCTACATCGGCTATTCGTTCGGCAGCCAACGGGCAGGATTTTGTGGATGCGGTAAAGCAAAAGTTTGATTTAGATATCAAAGTAATTCCAGGTTCAAAGGAAGCGGAATTAATTTACGATGGGGTAAAGCAGGTAATTCCAATAGGTAGCGAAAAGATACTGATTATGGATATTGGCGGCGGTAGCACCGAGTTTATTATTGCCAATGCCCAAGGTGTTATTTGGAAACACAGCTTTGAGTTGGGAGCAGCTCGTATGCTGGATTTAGTACAGCCATCTGAACCAATGACGGAGTCTGAAGTTGAGCATGTAAACCAATTGATTAACGAAAAGTTAGAGATTTTATTTAAGGAGTTAGAAAAGCATAAAATAACTAACTTAGTAGGGTCATCGGGTTCTTTTGATACGATAGCCAACATGGTGTCTGCCGAAGTTCACCCCTTTTTAGATATGAGTAAATTAACCAGCTATAGCATCAGTGCCGAGGCTTTTAATGGTTTACATCATCAATACCTAAATAGTACTGTTGAGGAACGAATGAAAATGAAAAGAATGGATCCGCATCGTGTTGAAATGATTGTTTTGGCTTCCATTTTTATTCAATTTATGATGAAAAAACTTCATCTAAATCAATTATCTCAATGTACATTTGCACTGAAAGAAGGTGCAATTCATCAAATATTAAACAATAAATTGTAAGCAATATATCATGGCAAAAATATTAGTGATCGACGACCAAAGGAGCATTCGTAATACCTTAAAGGATATTTTGGAATACGAAAGCCATGAGGTTACTGTTGCGGAAAACGGAGAAGAAGGTGTTGAGGCGTTTGACAAAGGAAAATTTGATATTGTTCTTTGTGATATTAAAATGCCGAATATGGACGGCATGGAAGTGTTAGAAGTGATTACGGGTAAAACACGCGAGATACCTGTTGTGATGATCTCTGGCCATGGAAATATTGATACTGCCGTTGAAGCGATTAAAAAGGGCGCTTACGATTTTATTGAGAAACCACTCGATTTAAACCGCCTTTTAGTTACCATCCGTAATGCGCAAGAGCGTAAGGATTTGGTGGTAGAAACTAAAGTATTAAAACGTAAAGTCAGCAAAGTATACGATATGATTGGAGCTTCTGAGCCTATTGAAAAGGTGAAGGAGATGATTGATAAAGTAGCCCCTACCGATGCACGTGTTTTAATAACAGGTGGCAACGGAACAGGAAAAGAGTTAGTGGCTCGTTGGTTACACGAAAAAAGTAATCGCGCTGATCAGCCTTTTATTGAGGTGAATTGTGCTGCTATACCTTCTGAGTTAATTGAAAGCGAATTGTTTGGTCACGAAAAGGGAGCTTTTACTTCTGCACATAAACAGCGCAAAGGGAAATTTGAGCAAGCCAACGGTGGAACCATCTTTTTAGATGAGATTGGGGATATGAGCTTAAATGCTCAGGCTAAGGTATTGAGAGCTTTGCAAGAGAATGTAATTAGCCGTGTAGGTAGCGACAAGGACATTAAAGTAAATGTTAGGGTTTTAGCTGCAACAAATAAAAGTCTAAAGGATGAAATTCAAGAGAGTAACTTTCGTGAGGATTTATACCATAGATTAAGCGTTATTTTAATTCACGTTCCTGCATTAAACGATAGAAAAGAGGATATTCCTATGTTGGCAGCCCATTTTAACACCATGATTTGTGGCGAGTTGGGTATTGCTGAAAAACAAATTGAAGAATCTGCTATTACAGAATTGCAGAACTTAAACTGGACGGGAAATATTCGAGAATTCAGAAATGTAATTGAGCGATTAATTATTCTAAGTTCCGAAACTATTTCGGATAAAGATGTTAAGATGTATGCAGTACATCAAGGCTAAACAAAAGTGGTATGCGGATTGAGAAAGATTTTATAGGTACATGCGAAATTGCTGATGATGCGCTTTATGGAATTAATTCGATAAGGGCGCGAGACAACTTTCCCGATGCCACGCCATTTCATCAAGAATGGTATCAGGCCGTGGGAACGGTGAAGCAAGCTTGCTACGAAACCTATGCTAAATTCAAACAAGCCGCTCTTTCTAAATTTCCCGATAAAGACATTAAATATATTGATGATGTAGTAATTGAAGTGATGACTCAATCGGCCATCGAAGTGAGCAGGGGTGATTATTTTTCTCACTTTATTGTTCCTGCCATACAAGGAGGAGCGGGTACAAGCATCAATTTAAATATCAATGAAATTATTGCTAATTCTTCCTTAATTAAATTAGGGAAAAGCACGGGCGATTACAAGAGCATTGACCCGATTGAGCAGGCTAATATTTTCCAATCCACTAACGATGTTATCCCTACGGCATTAAAAGTGGCTGTTATTTCTTTATTTAAAGAGTTAGATGAACTGATTAATGAGGTGCTGCAATCGTTGGAGTTTTTGGAAAATCAAACCCGAAATTCGTTACGGCAGAGTTATACGCAAATGCAAGCTGCTGTGCCGTCATCGTACGACAAACTTATCAGCGGTTATAATAATGCGCTTTCTAGAGACTGGTGGCGGGTAAGCAAATGCTTTGAGCGAATTAAGGAGGTGAATCTTGGAGGTGGCGCTATAGGAACAGGTATGTCTATACCTAGTTTTTTTATTGTGGAGGTCGTTAATCAGTTGCAGCGCCTAACAGGTTTACCTATCACACGTTCAGAGAATTTATCCGACAATACCGCTAATCTGGATAGTTTTGTTGAGGTGCATGCAACCATAAAAGCGCACGCTGTAAATCTGGAAAAGATGGTTTCTGATTTACGTTTATTAGGCTCGGATTTATTCAAGAATAGAGAAATTTATTTGCCGCAAAAACAGGTAGGTAGTTCTATTATGCCAGGGAAAGTGAATCCTGTAATACCTGAATTTGTAATTTCTGCGGCACATAAAATATATGCCAACGACCAATTGATTAGTAGTCTTTGCGCACAAGGTTGTTTGGACTTAAATGCTTATTTGCCCACCATTGGGCATGCATTATTAGAAAGCATTAAACTTTTGATAGCATGTAATAAAACCATTAAGACTAATCTGCTAGCCGAAATAAAGTTTAATAAAATAAAGGATGAAGATTCTATTCTTCTTAATCCATCTATAACTACGGCATTGTCTCCTTATATTGGCTATCATCACGCGAGTGAGCTTTCTGCCTATATGAATGCGAAGCATTGTACGATTGTTGAGGCAAACAATAAGCTTCAATTAATTGATGGTAATGTGCTTGCAGGCCTGTTAAAACCTGAGCAATTATTGAAACTTGGATATCGCCTAAACGACGTAAAAGATAATTAATTTGATAAGTTGTTATGATTTTAAAAGTTCTTTCTTATTTTTAAACAATAATCCAGTAAAATCCAGATGAGTAATCAGGTTCAATTTTCTTATCAGATACAACCGCCAGGTATAGCTTCGGGGAAATTAACCGTATTGAACAAACATGTAGATTTCCAGATTACCAATATTAGCAATCCTATTTACGATTTATTAAAAGGCTTGGTTAATATGATTGTAGAACCCAAACATTTATGGGATGAGGAAAATATTTGTTGGGTAGATTGGTTCAGCGAAACTTCGTGTGTTAAATGGATTTTATCTACTACCGACGGAAAGAATATTAATATAAAAATAGTTACTTCTCCAGATATTTTTGATGATTCCAACGCAGAAGTAAGCCTCGAAAATCATTGTGGCTTTATGGATTTCTGTTATGGGATTGTTGCAGAGCTCGATCGTTTTATCAAAGAGCTCGGATTGCTTAATTATGAGCAAACTTGGAGAAAAGATGAATTTCCACTCACCTATTTTCTGATATTAAAAAAATACCTGATTGAACATGAACTTTGGAAAGAATCGAAAGTTAAACCAGGTAATCTGATTGACGAGATTGATATCCTAAATGCTTAGGAACTATAAATAATCTTCCGAATTATCTTCTAAATCCGCAAAAGGAGCCACAGCTCTATTGTAAATTCCTAATACGTATGCTATGGCCATTCCATAATTAGTAACTGGAATATTAGCATCAATGGCTGGCTTTAATCTATTTACCAATTGCTTTCTGGAGATAACACAGCCTCCACATTGAATAACTAAAGCATAACTTTCTATTGGGTGCGGTAAATTATCAAAACCCGAAACTACGTCATATTCGTGTTGCTTCCCGGTAAAGTTAGATATCCATCGTGGTATTTTAGAACGACCAATATCATTACACGAAACATGATGTGTGCACGATTCAAGCAAAAGAATTCTATCGCCATCCTGAAGTTTTGAAAGAACGGGAGTACCTTGCAAATAGCTAGCAAAATCACCCTTGAAACGAGCCAGCATAATGCTAAAGCTGGTCAAAGGAATATCCTTAGGTATAGATGCATCTGCCTTTAAAAAAACCTGACTATCGGTAATAACAAGCGAAGGTTTAATGTTGGTTTTCATTAAAAAAGCATCTACTTCTCTCTCTTTTAGGACAATGCAAACAGCGTCGTTGTCAATAACATCTCTAATGGCTTGTACTTGAGGTAATATAAGTCTGCCTTCAGGAGCTTCAATATCAATGGGAGTTATTAATAAAACTATATCTCCATGTTTTACTACATCGCCTAATAAACTGGGGTTAGAGTATGCCGATTCTGGTATGCTATCTTTAATTAACTGTACTAAAGGAGCTACCTCTTCCTCTCTATTAAAAGTTAATAAGCCTTTGGGGTTTAAATTGGATAATTCATTTTTAAAGGTTTCGTTAGGCAGCGATAAATCACTTTTGCTAAATACAATAATAAAAGGCACATCATAATCCTTAAAGCTTGCTACAATATCAAGCTCTACTTTATCTAGTTTGTTATCACTCACTAATAAAATGGCCAAATCCACTTGTTTGATAGACTTCTGGGTTTTCTCAATACGCTTGTTTCCAAGTTCACCTACATCATCAAAACCAGCGGTATCTATGAGCACTACTGGACCAAAACCTGTAATTTCAAAGGACTTTTTTACAGGATCAGTTGTTGTTCCTGCCACATCGGATACAATCGCAATTTCTTGCCCCGATAAACGGTTTACAAGTGTACTTTTACCATAATTTCGTCTTCCAAAAATTCCAATATGTGGTTGTCGGTCCTTTGCCATTGTTTTTTTTACAAAGTAAATAAAATCTTATCAAACTATATTTAATAAGGTTTAAAGCATGTAGTCAATTGACCAAATAGCAACTTTTAGTTATCACGTTTTGGGTTATTTTAAACACCTAACAATTTGTTAATGGAAGATATAGGCTGATATACCTAAAAAATGTGTTATTTAAAGGATTATTAGTCTATAACAAGCTTATTGCATTGCAGAAATTGAATAAAATCACGTTATTGTAGTGAGGGCATTCTAAAAAGCTTATAGATTCGCTGAGAGAAGGTTATTCTTACCTAAGTAAAGTGGGATTATGATTCAATTTGAAGAACTACTTGTTGCATTAAACGAATTAGAGAACATTGTGGTTGTTTCTGATATTAAAGGAAACATCCGTTATGTGAATGATGCGTTTGTGGATAAGTATGGCTACAGCAGAGAGGAAGCGATAGGAAGTAACCCAAGTATTCTTCGTACAGATTACCATAACGATGGCTTTTATAAGGAAATGTGGCGAACCATTTTAAATGGGGACACATGGGAAGGTACCTTTTTAAATAAAACTAAATCGGGAAGATTAGTTTGGGAAGAGGCCAAGATATCACCCGTTCATAAAAATGGAGAATTAGATGGTTTTATTGCTGTAAAAGAAGATATTACCTACAAGAAAGAATTAGAAGAACAGTTTCATAAAGAAAAGTTTTTACTGGATGAACTCTTTGATAATGCACCTGTTGGAGTAATTTTATTTAAGCCAATATATGCTGAAGATCGTTTAGATGATATTATTGTTATTAAAGCAAATCCCATTGCAGGAGGCGTATTTAATCGACTAGGATTAGTTGGACTTACATTAAAACAGTTTCTGCCAGATTTTCCTAACCTAAGAGATAAAATAGTTGAGATGCTTCATGAGAAGCAAATATTTGAACATTATTTCTCCAGTATCGATAAGCATCTTAATATGCGAACCTTCCCGTTGGAGAATGATAGGTTCTGCATGTACGTGCACGACGTTACTAAATACCGTAACAATATAACTGCGCTTCAAAAAAGTGAACAAAGATATTCGAGTTTGGTAGAGGATTCTCCTGCCTTAATAAGACGTTTTAATATACAAGGTAAAATTAGCTACGTAAATAGCTATTATGCTGATTATTTTGATAAAACACCCAATGAGTTTATAGATGCCAATGTATTTGATTTAATTAAGAAGGAGGAGCAGCTTTCGTATAAAGAAAAACTAAACAAACTATCGCCTAACAACCCAATTGTTGAATATGAACAAAAGATTCAGCTGCCTAACGGACAAGAACGCTGGCAAAAATGGGTGGATAGAGCCTTGATAGATGCTGGTGGAAATATTGTAGAGTATCAGTCAGTTGGAATGGATTTTACTCAGCTAAAAAGGGCAGAAGAAAAGTTAGAAGAGCAGCGTAACAGACTCAATGCCATTTTCGATAATTCCATTATGGGAATTGGGGTAGTTGATAAGTTGGGAAACATTCAAATGGCTAATTCCCGTCTTCTTGAAATGCTGAATTATTCTACAAATAAAGAACTAACTGACTCTAATTACTTTAATCATATTTTAGAAGATGATAAGGAAGATGTGCAAAATAGTTTTGTTGAAATTTTTAATAAAAATTCAAAGAGCATTAATCTTCAGCGGAGGCTAGTAAATAATAACGGTGATATTTTTTGGGTAGACATATTTGTTTCTCCAATTTCAGAAAAAGATGGAAAGGTGCACGAAGCAGTTGGGCTAATCATTGATATTACCCGAAAACACCAAATGGAGGAAGAGCTCGTTGCGAGTGAGAAAAAACTGAAGAAATTAAATAATACAAAAGACAAGTTGTTCTCGGTTATTGCTCATGATATTAAGAACCCATTTAATGCCATATTAGGATTTTCGTCCTTACTGAATAAAAACTTAGATAAATTTTCGGAGCAAGAGGTTAGGGAGTTTACAAAACGTATTTTGGAAGCTAGTGAGCAGACTTATAAGCTGCTAGAGGATTTATTGACATGGGCCAAGTCGCAGTTGGGACAATTATCAGTTAGGAAGGTAGATTTTAGCCCAAACATAATGATTAACGACTGTATGGAGTCTCTTCAGTCCATTGCTCAGAGTAAAAATATAAGCCTTCAAAATAAGGTTTTTGATATTGAGAGTATTAACTGTGATATAGAGATGTTTAAGTTTGTGATTAGAAACCTACTTCACAATGGAATTAAGTTTTCACAGCCAAATTCTTCGGTGGAATGCGGAGCTATGGAAGATAAGGAGAATGGTTTAATCACGTTTTATGTAAAAGATTATGGTGTTGGTATAAATCCAGAAAAGCTTAAAATTCTGTTTAATCTGGAAGAATTCCTTTCTACCGTAGGCACCTCTCAGGAAAAAGGTACAGGTCTTGGCTTATCATTATCAAAAGAAATGGTAGAATTAAACGGAGGGTCAATAGAAGTATTTAGTGAGGTGAATGCAGGATCAGAGTTTAGAATAACTTTTCCTCATAAATAAAAAAAAGCACCTTTTCAGGTGCTTTTTAGTGTTATTAAGAATGTCTTTTCTTCAGTTCGTTTGCCAAGTCTTCTATTCTATATCCTTTGTAAGTTAATAGAACGATCAAGTGATAAAGTAAATCAGCTCCTTCGTATAGAAAGTTTTCATCATCATTGGCCATAGCACCAATAACTGTTTCAATAGCTTCTTCACCCACTTTTTGTGTTATTGTTCTAATTCCTTTGGTAAATAAAGATGTGGTGTAAGAACCTTCAGGCATCTCTTGCTTGCGTTTATCTATAAAATCTTGCAAGTGTGATAAAAAGGTAATATCTGCGTTGTTGTTCTCCTTAAAACAAGTGTCATCGCCTTTGTGACAAGTTGGCCCTACAGGATTAGCTTTAATCAATAAAGTATCATTATCGCAATCAATCATGATAGATACCACATTTAAAAAGTTACCCGATTCTTCACCCTTTGTCCAAAGTCTACTTTTAGTGCGACTAAAAAAAGTTACTTTTCTCTCTTGCTCGGTTTTGTCATACGCCTCTTGGTTCATAAAACCTAGCATTAACACTTTGTTGGTGCTGGCATCTTGAATAATAGCAGGTACTAAACCATTTCCTAACTTGTCAAAATCTATTTTCATTTTTTATTGTATTAAGATAAATGAACACAGAGGCACAAAGACACTGAGTTTATTTCTTTTATATTCTATTATAGTCTTACGTTAATTCCTTCGTTATTCAGATAAGCTTTTAAATCGGGAATAGCGAT
Organism: Labilibacter marinus; assembly: GCF_001659685.2. Taxonomy (GTDB): domain Bacteria; phylum Bacteroidota; class Bacteroidia; order Bacteroidales; family Marinilabiliaceae; genus Saccharicrinis; species Saccharicrinis marinus. The sequence continues at coordinate 17,445 of NZ_LXYE02000068.1, read as the reverse complement.
TTCTTTGTAATGAAAAATACTGGCAGCTAAACCAGCATCTGCTTTTCCAGTTGTAAAAACATCTTTAAAATGCTCCATGCTTCCAGCTCCGCCACTTGCAATAATCGGAATAGAAAGCTCGGTTGACATTTTGGCTAAGGCTTCATTAGCAAATCCTTGCTTTACTCCATCATGATCCATTGAAGTAAATAAGATTTCTCCAGCCCCTCTTTCTTCTGCTTCCTTAGCCCATGAAAAAAGACGTTTTTCAGTTGGAATTCGACCTCCGTTTACGGTAACAATCCATTCGTCACCATCAAAGTGTTTAGCATCTATAGCCACAACCACAAACTGGCTACCAAAGTTCTTGGCCATATCGTTAATGAGTTGTGGATTTTTAACCGCCGAAGAGTTTATACTAATTTTATCGGCACCAGCATTTAAAAGAGCCTCCGCATCTTTTATTTCGCTAATTCCACCACCTACAGTAAATGGAATATTAATATGCTGCGCAATTCTTTTTACCAAGTCCACAAAAGTCTTTCTACCCTCATGGCTAGCCGTAATATCTAAAAAAACCAACTCATCGGCGCCTTGCTGGGCATAAAGAGCTCCCAACTCAACAGGGTCGCCCACTTCTTTAATGCCTACAAACTTGATTCCTTTAACGGTCATGCCGTTTTTAATATCTAAACAAGGTATTATTCTCTTTGCCAGCATTATGCGTATTTTTCAAGTTGTTTTAAATCAATTTTACCTTCGTAGATGGCTTTTCCAGTAATAACAGCAGGAACTTTAGCTTCAACAAGTTTGTCGATGTCTTCTATTGAGCTTAGTCCACCGCTTGCCACCAAGTATAATTCAGGAAACTCAGCGAGGATTTTTTTATATAAATCAACCGAAGTTCCTTGTAACATTCCATCTTTGCTAATGTCAGTACAAATAACTTTAGTGATTCCCTTATCTGTATAATCTTTTACGAATGGCAGTAATTCAAGATTTGAAGTTTCTAACCAACCAGAAACAGCAATCATTTCATTTTTTACGTCGGCTCCAAGGATTATTTTTTCAGCACCATATTTTTCAATCCAGCCTGTAAATACTTCCTGGTTTTTAACGGCAATGCTTCCTCCCGTAATCATCTGTGCACCACTCTCAAAAGCAATGCGCAAATCGTCGTTAGTTTTTAGTCCGCCGCCAAAATCAATCACCAAATTAGTTTTGGAAGCAATGGTTTCTAAAACTTTATAATTGATGATTCTACTTGCTTTCGCACCGTCTAGATCCACTAAGTGAAGTCTTTTAATACCATGCTCTTCGAACATTTTGGCTACTTCAAGCGGATTTTCGTTATATACTGTTTTCTGGTCGTAATCGCCCTGGCTAAGTCGTACGCACTTACCATCAATAATATCAATTGCTGGAATTATATCTATCAATGCCATCTTAAAGTTTAATAAAGTTTTCCAAAATTTTAGAACCTACATCTCCACTCTTTTCAGGATGAAATTGTGTAGCGTAAAAATTGTTTTTGTGCAAGGCCGAACTATATGGCAAAATGTAGTTTGTTGTAGCAGCGGTGTGTTCTCCTAATGCCACGTAATAACTATGTACAAAATATACATATTTACCTTCTAAAGAAGCATCAAATAGAGCGCTATTTACATTTGTAATAGCATTCCATCCCATGTGTGGTACTTTTATTAAATCTGTATTAGGCTGTGGTAACTCAAACTTATTTACCGTTTCTTCAAAGATACCCAAACATGGTACATCACCTTCTTCAGAATGGCTACACATCAGTTGCATTCCAAGGCAAATACCCAATACTGGTTGTTTCAAACTTACAATAAGTTCATCCAACTTAGTATCTTTTAAATATTTCATGGTAGAACTTGCTTCACCCACTCCAGGAAATATGACCTTGTCTGCATTTCTAATTTCATCTGGATCTGCAGTAATTATATGCTCTACGCCTAAACGGTCTAAAGCAAAGCTTACCGATCGTATATTTCCAGCGTTGTATTTTATAATGGCTATTTTCATTGTTATCTACTTCTTCAAAAGTTCCTCAATCTTGCCTTTCATTGCATTAAACTCTTCCTCATTAAATAAACGAGTGAGATAGGCAATTTTTCCATCCTGATCAATAATCACATTTCTGGTAACGCCTGCTTCTTTAAGTGCGTAAAGTCCAAATATATCTGCCCCAGGATCAAGAGCTAATGGATAAGTTATTCCAGTTGCCTTTGATAATTTATTTAGTTTCTCCAGCGGTTCATCTCTATCTATACCTACAATAACAAAGGCTTTGTCTTTATGCTCTTGCCAAATTTCCTTTTCTATAAAAGGCATTTCTTTTCTGCATACTCCACACCAGCTAGCGGTAAATTGTAACATCACCACTTTGCCTTTATATTCAGATAATTTAAACGTATCTCCATTATCTAATTTGGCGGTAAAATTAGGAGCTACATCTCCTACATTTACAATATAACCTCTATCATCATCCTTTTGAGAGGTGCATGAAATAGCTGAGATTAGAAAAATGACTAATAGCAAGGAATATTTATACATCATTATTAATTAAAAATGATTGTTCTGTTTTTATACACTAATGTTTTGCGTTCAATATGCGCTTTTACAGCACGAGACAAAACAATTTTTTCCACATCTTTACCTTTTTGAATCAAAGTTTTAATAGAATCGTGATGAGAAATACGATTGATGTCTTGCTCAATGATTGGTCCTGCATCTAAATCGGAAGTTACATAATGACTTGTAGCTCCAATAATTTTCACCCCACGCTTGTGTGCTGCGTGATATGGTTTTGCTCCTGCAAAGGCGGGCAAAAAGGAATGGTGAATGTTAATTACCTTTTCTGGGTAATGATTAATGAAATCTTGCGAAAGCACTTGCATATATCTGGCTAGTACTACAAAATCAATTTTGTATTTCTTAAGAATTTCTAATTCTTTTTTCTCTTGCTCGGCTTTTGTTTCTGCAGTAATTGGCATATGTACAAAGTCAATTCCAAATTGCTTAGCTACAGGTTCAAGAGTGGTGTGGTTTCCGATAATTACTGGAATGTCAACTTTAAATTCGCCACTTTGATAACGTGCCAATAAATCATATAAACAGTGAGAAGCCTTAGAAACAAATATGGCCATCTTCGGAATTTCATCGGTATAGTTTAAAGTCCACTTCATTTGATATGGCTCACCCAAAAACTTTTGAAATGTAGGACGAATTTCCTTCCTTGGCAATTTAAAACTACTTAGGTCCCACGATACTCGCATCGAAAACAAATTGTCATCGTGATCTACATGCTGGTCTACTGAAATGATATTTCCGTTATGTAGGTTGATAAAATCAGTTACTCTAGCTACAATCCCACTTTGGTCGGGGCAATGTATTTTAAGTATGGCGGTATTTCCGTTATTTTCCATTATGCAATTATTACACGCTTAACACGCGAATGAATTATATTTAAATATTGAGCCTGCAAAAATAGTTATTAATTGCAAGACCAAAAACAAATGCCTGACATTTGTCATGCTTGTTAGCGGCTTGTATTTAAGCACGATGAGTTTCTTATCAAGCTTAACCTTTAATACTTTTTATAAATGACTGTATGTTTTGGTGTAAATCTCCTGATTCACCTAATAGTTTAACAAAGGCACTTCCAATAATGGCACCATCGGCAAATTTGCAAGTTTCTTTGTAGGAAGCATTATCGCCTATCCCAAAGCCAATTAAAGCAGGGTTGTCAAGGTTTAATTGATTTACTCTATCGAAGTATGCTAACTGCTCATCGCTTAAACCTTTTTTAGCTCCTGTTACCGAGGCCGAAGAAACCATATAAATAAAACCATTGGTTTTTTCATCAATCAATTTAATTCTTGCATCAGGTGTTTGTGGTGTAATTAAAAAGATGTTACTCACGCCGAACTTATCAAAGGTATCTTTGTATTCATCCAAGTATACTTGAAAAGGAAGATCGGGTAATATAACACCATCTACGCCAACTTCGTTACATTTTTCAGCGAAAGCCTCAATGCCATATTTATGAACGGTATTGATGTAGCCCATTAATATCAATGGCATCTTAACTTTAGAACGAACCTCAGCCAACTGTTCAAATAATACATTCAGGCTCATTCCGTTTTTTAAGGCAGTTTCTCCACTATGCTGAATGGTAGGCCCATCTGCTAAGGGGTCCGAAAAAGGAATGCCAATCTCAACCAAGTCGGCTCCTGATTTTTCTAGCGTTTCTAATATCGGTACTGTATCCCCTAGATTAGGATATCCAGCTGTATAATAAATAGAAAGTATATCTTTTTTATCTTGAAATAATTGTTTGATACGATTCATAGTAAACAATATTTAATAATAAACACAGGGATACTGAGTTGTATTAATTTAGTATTTTATAAATTTCATATTATTTCTTAGCCAATGCTAAGGTTAATCCTAATAGGGATAATACACTTACCTTTCCTATTTTTGTATATTTCCAAAACTGAGCACTGTTTAAATATTTAGAAAGTTTCCCTGATAAAATGGAGATAAATCCAAAGATGATGAGGGCTTGCATCATAAAAACTGCACCTAAAATAATCATTTGCCAGACAGCGGAGTAACCTTGTTCTGTTACAAATTGTGGCAAAAGAGCCATGAAAAACAGTGCTACTTTCGGATTTAATACATTCATCAAGAAGCCTTTTTTGAACAAACTAAAAAAGCTCTTTGCTTCTTGAGTGTTTTCGGAATCTATCTTTAATTCTGGATTTTTTTCTTTATAGGATTGATAGGCTAAATAGAATAAATAAGCAGCGCCTAAATATTTTACCACAGAAAAAGCCATGGCCGATTTTTGTATGATAATAGAAACTCCCGTAGCTGCTGCTAACGTATGAATTAATATTCCACTACATAAACCAATAGATATAGCTATACCATTTCTTTGTCCTTTGGTCATACTTTCTGTCAATACAAAAATATTATCAGGCCCAGGCATTAAAGTCAGCAATATGGCTGCTCCAAGAAATGATAAAAGTGCACTTAACTCCATTCTATTTCAGATTGAATCGATCCATATAAGTACTCATGTCTTTGTCACCTCTACCAGACATGGTAATCACCACTGATTCGTCTTTTTTAAACTTCATTTTATTTAAAGCCACAAAAGCATGAGCCGATTCCATTGCAGGAATAATTCCCTCCAATCGAGTTATCTCTAAGGCAAAATCTAATGCTTCCTGGTCAGTTGCATCAAGGAAAATGGCTCTATCTGTATCTTTTAAATGCGCATGTTGAGGTCCAATTCCAGGATAATCCAATCCTGCTGAAATAGAGTAAGGTTCAACGATTTGCCCGTCATTATCTTGCATCAAAAATGTCTTACTTCCGTGAATGATACCTACATCGCCTAAAGCAATGGTAGCAGCTGTTTCGCCAGAGTCAACACCTAAACCAGAAGCTTCAACAGCCACCAGTTTAACTTGCTCATCATCTAAAAAGTGATAGAAAGTACCTGAAGCGTTGCTTCCTCCGCCAACACAAGCTACTACGTAATCTGGATATTCGCTACCCGTTTTTTCTTTAAACTGTTCTTTTATTTCCTGACTAATTACACTCTGGAAACGAGCCACCATATCAGGGTATGGATGGGGTCCAACTACAGAACCAATAATATAAAAGGTGTCTTCTGGATTACAAATCCAATCGCGTAAAGCCTCGTTAGTGGCATCTTTAAGTGTTTGATTTCCGGACTGTGCTGGAATAACCTCTGCGCCTAACATTTTCATGCGAGCAACATTGGGTGCTTGACGAACCACATCCAGCGCGCCCATATATACCACACAATCTAAACCCATTAGTGCACAAGCCGTAGCTGTAGCAACACCATGCTGACCAGCACCAGTTTCTGCAATAATTCTTTTTTTACCCATTTCTTTGGCTAAAAGAATTTGCCCCAAAGTGTTATTGATTTTATGGGCACCTGTGTGGTTTAAATCTTCACGTTTTAAATACACATTGGTTTGGTACTTTTCTGAAAGGCGCTTGGCATAATATAATGGAGAAGGCCGTCCTACATAATCTTTCAGCAACTGAATGTACTCTTTCTGAAATTTATCGGTATTAATAATGTCCAGATAAACTTCTTTTAGTTTGTCAATATTGGGTTGTAACATCTCAGGAATCCACGCGCCTCCAAATCGTCCGTAGTTTCCGTTTTCGTCTGCATTATATTTTGAGCTCATTACAAATAATTTTTATGATTATGGCAGCAAAGGTTTTGTGTTACTCGCCTCTAAACTGCTTTACAAAATCCGCTACTAATTTGACATTTTTTAATGCAGGTTCCTTTTCAAAACGGCTATTGATATCCACTGCATATATATTTAAATGTTCCAGTTTAAAGATGTCTTTAACATCATCAACTGTTATTCCACCACTTAAAAAAATGGGTTTATTGTTATCGTATTGGTTTAAAATTGTCCAGTCAAACTTATGGCCACTTCCTCCAAAAGCTTTTGTTTTTGTATCAAACAGATAATAATCGCATACCTCAGTATAAGGCTTAACATTAAAAAAGTCAAAATCTTCATCCACCTGAAAAGCCTTAATGACTTCAACTCCCATTTGTTTTACCATTAAACAAAGCTCAACAGATTCGTTTCCGTGCAGTTGCACAGCGTCTAACTCATATTTACTAGCTGCCTTAGATATTTCTTGCTCAGAAGCATTTACAAATACGCCTGTCTTTTTTATCTCATTAGACAAGTGATGAATATTCTCGCCAGAATAATCCACTCCAATGTATCGGGGTGATTTAGGGTAGAATATAAAACCCATATAATCAGGTTGAAGAGCAGCTATAGCATCTATATTAGACCTATCGCGCATTCCGCAAACTTTTATTTTAGGTAATGTTTTTGTCATTTTTGTTTGTATCTAACCTTGTACTTTTGGCTGATTTTTAATAGATGCTGAAAAATCGATACAGGCTTGTCCTGGGTTGTTTGTTCTCATAAAGTTCTCACCAATTAAAAAACCTTGAAAACCATGCTTGCGCAAAAAGAAAATATCCTCGGGCGAATAAATACCGCTTTCCGAAATTTTCACTACATCTTTAGGCATTGCTTCAGCTAAATCAACACTTTGCTGTAGGCTTACCTCAAATGTTTTAAGATTTCTATTGTTCACTCCAACTACATCAACCAATGGGTTAACTATATCTAACTCTTCTTTGCTGTGCACTTCCATCAGAATATCTAAGCCTAAATCTTTAGCAAGTTTAGAAAGTTCTTCAGCTTCTTGGTAGGATAAAATGGCCGCTATTAATAGTATTGCACTACCTCCAATAGCTTTAGCATCATAAACCTGATAAGGGTCAATCATAAAATCCTTCCGCAGAATAGGCACTGTAGTTACCTTTCTGGCTGAGATTAAATCACTTTTGTTGCCACCAAAAAACTCAGAATCAGTTAAAACAGAAATACCACTAACTCCTGCTTTCTCGTATAAAGGTACCACATCTTCAACCTGAGAAATGCTATTAATAACACCCTTCGAAGGAGATTGACGTTTATATTCTGAGATAATTCCGTTATGTTTCTCATCTTGTAAATAAGCCTTTAAGGAAGGAACCTCTTTATTAAAGAAATCATAAGTCTTTAATTTATCAATGCTTTTGTACTGCTTTTGCTGCTCAACTTCAATCTTTTTTTGAGCTACTATTTTATCTAGAATATTCATTTCTTTAACAAGATAGGGAATTATGGTCTAAACCGATTTTAGTTTATTGGATTTCAATTAATGTTTTTAATACTTTATTGGCTTTGCCAGATAACAGGGATTCTTTAGCTAACTGAATGGCTTCTTGTATTGTTTTTGTTTTATCCATACAGTTAATAGCTGTTGCTGCGTTGGCAAAAATAGCTGAATTCTGAGCATCACTACCTTTGCCGGCTAATATATCCGTAAAAATTTTGGCTGCCTCAGGTACTGTATCACCTCCAAAAATATCTTCTTGATTGATGCGTGTAAAACCCAAATCTTCAGGAGAAACTAATTGCTCTCCCTGATTGGTAATCGTCTTATAATCTCCAGTTAACGAGATTTCGTCATAACCATCTAAACTATGGATGATAGCGTAGTTTTTATCTGTATCCTGAAATAGGTATTGATATAACCTAGCCAATTCTAAACTATAAACGCCCAGAAGTTGACTCTTCGGAAAAGATGGATTTACCAGTGGTCCTAACATGTTAAAGAAGGTTTTTAAACCTAACTCTTTACGATAAGGAGCAACAGCTTTCATGGCAGGGTGAAAAAGAGGAGCATGCAAAAAGCATATTCCTGCCTTATCAGTCTGCCTTTTTAAAACATCTTCTTCATTGGTAAATTTATATCCTAAATACTCCATTACATTGGATGAACCACACGATGAAGAAACACCATAATTACCATGTTTGGTTACTTTGTAGCCTGCTCCAGCAACAACGATAGAGGATAAGGTGGAAATGTTAAAAGTGTTTTTGCCATCACCTCCAGTTCCTACAATATCTATAGCATCAAACTCTGATAAATCAATTTTTCTACAAAGTTCCAATAAGGCATCTCTAAAACCGCTCAACTCATCAACGCTGATGGGGCGCATCATATATACCGAAAGGAAAGCCACTACATGCGAACCATTATATTTATCTGCAGCAATATTGATTAACATCTCCTTGGCTTCCGCTCGTGTTAACTTTTTGTACTCAAAGAGTTTTTTTAAGGTATCTTTAATCATGACTTCTATTTTAGTGTCAAGGCGCAATTATCAAGACACAAGACATAAATAATTTTTACAATTTAGCTTATGATTTCAACCAGTTTTCCATCATCTTTTTTCCATGCTCGGTAAGTATCGATTCTGGATGGAACTGAACGCCTCTTACGTCATATTCCTTATGATGTATACCCATAATTTTTCCTTCATCATCTCTGGATGTTACCGTAAAACAGTCGGGCAAACCTTCCTCATTAACCACCCATGAATGATATCTACCAACATTCACTTCTTTGGGGACTTCGTTAAAAAGCAGCTCTTCATCCGTAGTAATAGAAATAGGAGTGGCTACCCCATGATACACCTTTGGTAAGTTAGAAATGGTTCCTCCAAAAGCTTCGGCTATGGCCTGATGGCCTAAACAAACACCCATTATGCTTTTGCTGGCACCATACTGTTGAATCAACGGAATAAGAATTCCCGCATCGCGTGGAATACCCGGACCAGGAGACAATAGTATTTTGTCGTATTTATCAATTTCTTCCAAAGGAATTTTGTCGTTGCGAATAACATCTACTTTATACCCTACAATCTCCTCAATATAATGCACCAAATTATAGGTAAATGAATCGTAATTATCGAAAACTAATATCTTTTTATTCATGTTTATTTTCCTTTTAAAATTCAGTGGCTAACTCAACTGCCTTTTTTAATGCTCCTAATTTATTATTCACTTCGGCCAACTCGCTTTCTGGTACCGACTCTGAAACAACTCCAGCTCCAGCTTGGTAATACAAAGTATTGTTTTTACACAAGAACGAACGAATCATAATGGCCTGATTAAATGAGCCATCAAATCCTAACATTCCAATACAACCACCATAATAACCTCTGTTCTGATTTTCGTATTTGTCAATCAGTTCCATAGCCATATATTTTGGTGCTCCAGATAAAGTTCCTGCCGGAAAAGTATCAGCCATTACTCGGCATGTATTAGAATCCTTTTGCAGTTGTCCGCGCACATCCGAAACTAAATGTAAAACATGCGAATAGTATTGTACCTCTTTATAGGTTTTTACTTTTACCTCTTCACAGTTTCTGCTTAAATCATTTCTGGCTAAGTCAACCAACATAACATGTTCGGCATTTTCTTTAGGGTCATTGCTTAACTTTTCGGCAAGCTCACGATCTTTAATGTCATCACCCGTTCTTTTAAAAGTACCCGCAATTGGGTTAATGGTAGCTTCTCCATCTTCAATAACCAACTGTGCTTCAGGCGACGAACCTAATATTTTGTAACTTCCATAATCGAAAAAGTACAAATAGGGAGATGGATTTACATTACGCAAAGCGCGATACACATTAAACTCATCACCCGTATATTTACGTTTAAACTGTCGGGACAAAACAATTTGGAAAACATCACCTCTAAAACAGTGCTCTTTTCCTTTCTTAACCATTTCAAGATATTCCTCATCGGTGTTATTTGAAACCTCTTCGCTATCTGGTTTAAAAGTGAAATTAGGTACTGTTCTGTTATGTAGTAATTCTAAAATATCGTCAATCTCACTTTCCTCACCAGTAGGCAAGTTTTCAACTAAACTCAATTGGTTACTGAAGTGATTGAATACCAATATATATTTGTAGTAGTTGTATCTAATCTCGGGAATTTCATATTCCTCTTTTACTTCATTATTAAACTTGATAGATTCAAAATGCTGAACTGCATCGTATGAAGAGTAACCATATAAGTCGCTTATCTTAGGTGCCTTTTCAGCTTTCTCAACACTAAATAAGTTCATGAAAGAATCAAGTTGAGCAGGTACATTTTTCACCTCTGGTTTTTCACCTTTTATAATCTGGCCACCAGGTAAAGTTGTTTCCACTACGCCCTTAGTAACCTTAAACTCTGCCAAAGGTTGGAAACAAATAAAGGACTGAGAATTGTTGTTGCCGTGGTAATCCGAACTTTCTAATAATATGGTGTTAGGATATAAATCCCTTAATTTAAGATAAATGCTAACTGGCGTTATGATGTCAGCTACGTTTGCCGGAACTTTTTTTGCTGAACTTGTAATATGTATCGACTCCATGGGTCTGTATATTTTATTTTGGACTTAAGTGAAAAAAAAATGGCTTACCGAGGTATCGGCAAGCCATTTTTATATATTTTATAATAGCGTAGCGTCGTACCTCTTCTATTTAAGAAAAAGCCAATGCCACCACCATGTATTGTTCATTAAATTTGTCATTTGCTTATGATTTGTTAGCAATGGCAAATTTTAGGATATTTTTTGAAATATCAAAATTTAATTCGCTTTTAAATTGATTTTATATGATTTAAATCATTAAGCTGAAACTCCAAAAAATACTTCTCCTAGCATTTGAGCGTAATAGGATCCAAATTCTTTTTTTACCCAATTGTATAGCTCTTTTGCTTCTGCTGTACTTAGCCAAGTTAATGACTTAACTACTTCTTTTCTAAATAAATGTGGGTTTTTAGAAACCCCTAATAATACTTTCTTTTGATGCTCTAACATGATAAATAGTCTTGGTTAAAACTGTTTCTATTATCTGGGACAAAGGTGATGCCATAATGTTAACTCTCCTATACTTGAATATTATATATCCCTTAATTACTTATGTATATCCAAGTTCTTAAATTGTCCGATTTATCAGTCATTCAATAACAACCAATAGTAACTTATTGTATTTTTAAGCTAACATTAAATTACTCATTTTTTTACTTTTTTAACGCATCTAGAGTTACAAAAGTTAGGCCATTTTGATGTATAAATTAATTTGAGTGATATAATTGAGAAAATCTTATTTTGTTGTATATTTCTGAATATTAACCCTGAAAAGTTGAATTTTTATGCCTAAACATATTTATCAAGTGGATGCCTTTTCTTCATCACTTTTTAAAGGTAATCCAGCTGCCGTTGTAATTCTAAATAATTGGTTAGATGAAGAGCTTATGCAAAATATTGCAGCTGAAAATAATCTAGCAGAAACAGCTTTTGTTTCGCCTTCAGGTACTGATTTGCATATTAGATGGTTTACGCCAACTACCGAAGTGGACTTATGTGGACATGCAACTTTGGCAGCTGCACACGTGCTATTTAATCATGAAGACCTAGAGGGAGATGAAGTTGTTTTTCATTCAAAAAGCGGATTGCTAAGAGTGATGAAGGAAGAGGAGCATTTGATTCTTGACTTTCCTTTGGATGAATTTGAAAGTGTCGTTGAACTACCTGAATTAATGAAGTTGGATTTTAGAGATAAAACCCAAGAAATATATAAAGGTAAAACAGATATAATGTTTGTGTTAGGGAAAGAAAGCGATGTTGCACAGTATCAACCAAATTTTGATATTATCAGTCAGTTGGATTGCAGAGGAATTATCATTACTGCTCCTGGTAACGATGTTGATTTTGTTTCAAGATTTTTTGCTCCTCAATCTGGTATTAATGAAGACCCTGTTACTGGTTCTGCACATACTACATTAACTCCTTATTGGAGCAAGCGTTTGAACACAACAAAGTTGAAAGCCAAGCAGCTAAGTAAGCGTGGAGGAATGCTCTGTTGTGAAGTGAAAGATGGCAGAGCTATGATTGGAGGAAGTTGCCACACTTTCTTTAAAGGAGAGTTGTATATATAGTACAATATAATCCAAAACTAAAAATGCATCGAAGAAGCTGTCCTCGATGCATTTTTAGTTTTATATGATTTCGACAATTATCGAATACTACGAATACTCGCTTTATCTGGAGGTGTTAAATCAAAGTTAATACCTAAGCGAATTCCTATCTTGCTGATTTTTACATCAGGTGCACCACTCATACTTCCATTAAAAGCGAAAGGGGCACTGATAATTTCTTCCGAGTTACTTTCTAACACACTTGTTAACCCTGGTTGAAAATAAGCAGTTAACATTAAATTCAATCTTTTATTAATAAAATATTCTGCTCCAACTTCAACGGCCCAAGCTAAGCCCATTTTCGATTTCAGTTCAGGCTCTGTTCCTACTAAATTTCTAGATCCAAAACCATACTCTTCGGCTTCATCAATCGTAAGATTCCAGTTCTCGTAATATCCTGAAGTGGATAAAGTACCTGAATCAAACTCCGTTTTTACAGAACCAGGTACTATGAATACAGGTCCTGTTGCTCCAAATAGGATAACGCTACCAGTTACCCACTTTTGGTATCTAGCTAAAATGGGTATTTCAATAGCTGATAGGGAATGTGTTTCGCTTACACCCAACATAGATTTTGTTAAGTCATAAGCATCACCATCTTTATCTATGCCTGTATCGGTAAAAGAATAGTCCCCAATTGTTGCTGTGGCCTTGTAGGAAGAAACCCTAACACCTGAACCGACTGCAAAATCTTCTGTAACGTAATAGAATAGGTCAGCTCCAAAACTAATTCCTGTGGAACCTTCAACTGTAGCGTTATTATACTTATACTTTAAAGACTGACTACCAAATCCAATTGATGGCTGTAGTGTAAATTGCGCCTTTGACACAACTGAAGCCGATAAAAGCATGATTACTAACGAGATTTTATATATGATCTTCACAATAATTCTTTTTTAAAGTAATTAATAGGGTTACTTAACGATTACTTTTTTAGCTAAACGACTATTGCCAGTAGTTTTAATAATATATATGCCTGGTTTGTTTATGCTAATTTTATTTGTTTCTGAAGGATTGGATATTTGTTTAATTAAATCACCAGTGGCGGAGTAAATATCTACCTTCTCGTTATGTAACGAGGCATCTTCAAAACCTGTTAAATCAATGCTAAAGTTAGAACCTACCCTGGCTGGCGATGGGTAAACCGACATTGCCTTACCTGTTATGGTACTAATTGTGTTACTTGTATAGTCCTCACCTTTGCTAGTTGTTACTACACAATAATATTCTCCTGCAATGGCAGAGGAGCTATAATAATATTGTTTGGTTGCTCCTGCAATTGCGTTACCTGCTTGGTACCATTGGTATGAAGCAAATAATTCATCCGAATTATCTATCAACACCATATTGTCTCCTTTTCTGATGGCTTCAACGCGAGGAATGATGTCTAATGTTACTAATATTGGTGTGGCAGCTACGTAATTCTGATTTAAGCTTTCCGTAGCCGTGATAGTGATTGAGCCTAATCCTTTGTCTGCAATAGTTAATACGTCACCACTTATGCTAGCAATTTTGTTATCTGAACTTTGGAAAAGGACTGTTTCGCCAGAGCTTGCTGTAGCTGATAGTGTAATTTGCTTTCCAGATTCATATTCTACAGGAGAGTTTATGGTAAAGTTAATGATATTAGCAGCTTGCGTAATTTCAAAGTTACTACCTGTAAAAATAATAGTGTAATTGCTAGAAAGAGCTAAAGTGCCTTGCGTTATGTCGTAGTTGCCTACATCTTCGCCAGTTGTTCGTCCGATCGCTCCAGTGAAATCATCCGTACCTATCAAACTGCCTGAGGTAATAGTATAGGTAAATGTTGGGTCTGCTTCATCGTAGATTTTAGTGGCCGAATTAGCGGAAAGTGCTATGTCAACAGGGTTAATATCTCCAGTTAAACTTGGGTTTGTTAAGTTGTAATTGCTAACTCCTGCTCCTGTAATGGAATAACCCGATATGGTTACTGCCTTTCCTATTGCTGCATTGGCATCTTCAAAACTAGCAGAGGGAGTTGTCGTGGATAAATTCACATCCTCACCTGAAATAACACCGTTTAAGCTTGGCGTTCCGACAATAGATGCATTTGTTGTTCCATCATAATCTTTGGCGGTTATCGTTAGGCCAGAAATAGTAAGCTCCTTTTTAGTAATGTCTCCTATTGTTGAAGTTGGCTGTGTAAATTCATAATTAAAAGCATCAACACCTGTCAATATATAACCGCTAAAAACAATGGGTTTATCATTGCCTACATTTTCTGTATCAAAATGTGCTTCTGCAGATGATACATTTAAAATGGCGTCATCCCCTGCTAAAATACCAGTAGCATTGGCTGTACCAGTAATAACAGCATTGGTTAATCCATCATATTGTTTGTTTGCAGAACTTACTCCAGTAATAGATATGCTCAACTTAGAAATTGTAGCTAGTGAACTTAACGGTTGAGACAAAGTATAATTGTCCTTATCTACTCCAGCTAATTTAAAGCCTGCATAACTTACTGTTTTATCCATTCCTACATTCTTCGTATCAAATAAAGAAGTGCTCTCAGAAATGTCAATGCTTAAATCGTCCGTAGCTATAGCTCCAGCTGGTAAGGGTGTATTATTATATGCAGCTACATTTGTACCATCATATACTTTATCTTGGGCGTCTAAAACAGAAATAGAAATTGGTTTTGGGGTGATATTTGCTTCTGTAGCAACCAATGAAAGAATATAGTTTCCTTCGTCTACTCCTCCTAAATCATAGCCTTGAAATGAAACCGGTTTGTCATCGCCTACATTTTTATCATTAAAGGTAGCTGTAATCGCACCTGCTGTTAAAGTAACATCATCTCCCGATACAATTCCATTTAAAGTGGCTGAACCCGAGAAAGTAACATCGGTGGTTCCATCGTATATTTTATTATCCGCGATTAAATTAGATAGAGTTAATTCTTTTGCAGTTACAGTAACATATACGCTATCGTAATGTACAGGATAAGTGGTGTTGTCTACGGCCGTAAAAGCTACTCTGAACTTTTGAGGGGCATGTGAATATTCTGGCATAAAAGATGGTGAAGTAAAAGAATAAGCACCTTCAATATCAGTGTCATTTCGGTTGTCTTTTGCACTTCCTCCAGTGAAAATCACCTCAGACAAAGTAGAGCCATATTCTAAGGTAGAAACAGTTGGCAGTATTAAATCGATAAAAACACTTTCGTAGGCGCCTATATCTATATATTTATTAAATAGCCTATTTTCTCCTGAAGGGTCGGTAAAGTTATCGATATTATCAAAAGTATCTCCATCGCCATTTAAATCGTAACCAACTTTCGCATGAGGTTCGTTAAAAGCAACATTATCACCTTTTTCAATTAAGGAAGACGTTTCTTTAATATTCCAATCAACAGCTAGTAATGAAGTTTCTTTTGTCGCATCTCCTGCTGTAACTCCAACGAAGTTAGTGGGTGATTGAAAGGATGCGTACAATACGCCATCTGCAGAACCTGTGTTATCTGCTGAAATATTAATGTTATTTGTTCCTGTTGTTTCTTGGTTTTGAACCGCACAATTGTTAGCTGTTCCTGAATCATCTAACCTGAACTGGGCAGCAGTTTCCGAGGTTTCATTTCCCCAGAAAACCGAGTTATATACAGTTGATGGACCATCCATATAAACACCACCTCCAATAGCATCTGTTTCGCTTACTTTACAGTTGGCTACTACGCAATTGGTGATGTAACCGCCACCTGCTATGTACAGTCCTCCGCCTTTCATACTTGCCTCGCAGTTGCTAATCACTGTGTTTGATATGATTCCCGCAAAAGAATAAACTCCACCGCCTTCACCATTGGTGCCAGCAATAGCTTCATTATCATAAACCTCACAGTTTATCATGGTTGAGTTGTGCAAGTAAATTCCTCCACCATCAGTTCTTGATTCTGAATTTGAAGTTGAACTACATGAAATTATCTTACATGCATCCACAATAGAATTATATGTATACATACCGCCGCCAACGCCTTTGTTCGAAGTTGAGATTGAATGACAATTTTGAACTTTTGAGTTTAATACTTGTGCATCCGTGGCCATAATACCAGCGGCATAACAGGTACCGTTGGTAATCGTTTTTGAATCCTTAATCCAGCATTTATTTACCTTTCCTGATAAAGCCAAAATACCTGCTCCACAAACTACATTACCTTGCGAAGTAACAGCTACTAAATCAGAATAACCATCTATTACTGTAAAACCATTTATTAATGTACTAGCATCTAATCCTGATGCTAGATAAACAACATGTTGCGAATTGTTTGATTCAATACCATCCCCTTGAATCTCTCCTGAGAGAATAGTGGCATACTCAAACTCCCAGTCTTCAACTTCGCCATTGCCATCTATGTCTGTTAAGGGACGATCTTCAATACTTGTTTCTGTACCTTGAAACCCTCCATAAATTTTAACGCCTGACTTTAATGCAAAAGAAACGTTTCTATCGGAAGTATGTGGTTTGTAAGTTCCTGTTTTAACCCAAACTTCATCGCCTGAACTAGCAGCATCAATAGCAGTTTGTATATCGCCTAAAGCATCAGCCCAAGAACTTCCTGTCCCTATACCTGACGGAGTTACGTAATATTTAGCGGAAAAAGTAGAATGAAACGGCAAAATGAGCATAAACAGCACTATTGCCTTTGTGAGTTTTGATGGCATCATTAGATAATAATTGATTAAGGGATTATCGTGATTAGTATACACAAATTATTACTACGTAATTTACTTTCAACGGTTTCAACAAATCAGAACTCTTTGTTAAAAATCAACTTATTAAAAACGAAATTCAAATACCTAAAAGGAGGTTAACTAATTATTCTTGCTTTGTAATCGGGGGATAGAAGTTCACATTTATTCTTATTTGAGAATAAGCGATGTCTGTTTTTGGCAATGAAATCATAGCCCCAATCTAAAATAGAGCTTGGGATAATACTAAAAATGGATAAAAAGTTGAATGGTTTTTT
>NZ_LXYE02000067.1 GCF_001659685.2 Labilibacter marinus | reverse complement strand
TCATCAAGTAAGATTAAAGAGTCTTATAGAAAGAAATCTAGGTTTACTGTATCATACTATAAAAACTCCCCCTATAAATCATCTTAGAATCTATAGGGGTGGTGTATTATAAAGTTAGCTTGTTAGTTATACTGTCCATAGGTCTTGGCCATATTTACAATAGTCTTGGCATGGTCAAACTCTAGATTTGCGGGATATTCGCAGCCAGTAGCTAAAATAAATCCTCCATCTTTGGCAAATAAATCTATTTGTTCTTTACAAACATTTTCAACCTCTTCTTTAGTGTTTCTGGGTAAGTCGGTTGGCGGAATGCAGCCTATTAAAGTAATGTCTTTGCCATATTTTTCTTTTGTTTCTTTAAAAGAAGAACAACATGCAGGAACGTGTAAAAACGAAATAGCAACAGGTTTCATGGCTTCTATTTGCTCTTTAAAATAAATGCCGTGCCCACAATTATGAATCATTACCATACAACCCTTCGATCTAACGTAGTCTGCTAAAGGTTTCATAAATACACCTTCAAACTCCATCCACATTTCAGGACTCATGATGGATTGAGAAGCAAACAAGGTATCAAACATAATTGCATGAACGCCTGTTTCAATAAGAGCATCGCAATATTCGTATAGCGTTTTATTAATTTCTTCCACGGCCGTTTTTATATCCTCAGGAACCATGTATATATCCGTAAATAAATCTACCTGGCCGCGAAGCATACTTAATATACCCAGAGGTCCAAAAACAAATGCAACAACAGGTTTCTCCTTGCCTTTGGCTTTCATAATTTTATCACACAAATCAATGTGCATTTTCATGCGAGGTGCTTCTAAAGGATTTACATATTTTACTTTGTTATATTCCTCAGAACTCTTTAATAAGTGATTCTTAAAGTTGGGGTGGGCAGCCTCATTCTCTGGATATATAATTTCTTGACCAAAATCAGATGCCTCAACAGATAAATCAATCAAGGTGCAAATTACATCTAAGTCTAGTTCGTCGGTTGCTTTTAAGTAACTATCCGCACATACATCGGCATCGGTTGCCCAGGTTTTATAACTACTATTGGTAAATTTTCGGTTTACACCATTTATTAAAGGATACACAGGAACTCGGTCTGCTTCCTGATGGTTTAAAATGGCCGATACTCTTTCAATTGAATTCATCTCTTCAGTTTATTTGATTATGTCTATATCGTAAAGAAATACCTACAGACTTACATTATCAATGAAAGCACCATACTATAGTATAAACCATCACATCCCATCACACTAGCTCAGGGTTTGATGGGATTCTTTGTTTATCCTATTAAAAGATGATAAAGAAAAGATGAATTATTGGTGAGCATTTTGTTATAAACTCCGTGCTTTCCATTACTTTTTCTATCTTTCGGACATAAAACATGAACACATGAGAAAATTATCTTTAAGCATACTTCTAAGTCTTTTAAGCATCTTTATATATTCATCTAAGCTAGAAGGTAAAACCTATAAAATAGCTTGTTTACACGATTATTACCCCTATACTGCAATTAACGATCAAGGCGAGGCCAGCGGAATTGCCATAGACTGGTGGAAATTATGGAGTGAGAAGTCGGGTATTGATGTTGAGTTTGTTCCTTCTGATGTAAATAATATAGGTGATTTATTACTTCAAGGTGAGGTAGATGCCATTGCTGGATTGTATTACACGGAGGATCGGACTGATATTATTGAATTCTCTGACCCTATTTTACGTTTGCGTTCGGTGGTGTTTTTAAAAGAGGAATTTGAAGTATCAACAAATCTTACAGCAGAGATTACGGTTTTAGATAAAAGCACGGCCATCAAAGAACTGGGCAAAAGGTATCCTAACTTAAAGATTAAAAAAGTGGATTCATTTTCGTTGGTTCGAGAAGAGGCTCACCTAAAACAATGCGATGGTTTTGTGTATGATATTCCAAATACTTTAGGAACCTATAAAGGATTTGATACCCCAGATGGGTATTATGAATTTGCAACTTTATTTACTTCGCAATTACGTCCGGCAGTAAAAAAAGGCAATCAAGAAGTATTGTTGAATATTATGTCGGGTTCTAGTAAAATTAGTACCGAAGAATTAATTGCTATGGCTAAAAAATACAAGCTTTACAAAGAAAGTAGGAGCATGTATTGGGTGGCCTTATTTGTTTTTATTTGCCTGGTATTTAGTCTTTTTATGTTTTGGATGTACATGAAAAAGCAGAAGAAACGCAATAAAAAATTGATGGAATTTGAGGCAGGTACTGATTGGCAAGTAATTTTAGATAAAGGAGAAAATGACTTGATAGAGTTTAAGTCGTCGATGCGATGGGATTACCGCCAAGAGAAGCCTAATAAGGCATTGGAAATGGTAATTATTAAAACCATTTCGGCTTTTTTAAATACCGAAGGAGGAATGCTTTTTATAGGGGTAGATGACGATGGTAACACCTTAGGTTTGGAGAATGATTACAATAGCTATAGCAAAAAGAGTAGAGATGGCTTTTTACTTGGCTTAACCAATCTAATCAATCAGCACTTAGGTAAACGAATTCATAGCTTTTTAAATATCAATATCATATCGATAAACGATAAGGATGTTTGTATTGTGAACATAGAAAAAGGAGATAAACCTGCGTTTATTGGTAAAGGCGATAAAGAAGAATTTTACATTCGTACTTCAGCATCCTCGCAACCACTAAGCATGCGCGAGAGTTATGAGTATATAGATTCGCACTGGAAGAAGTAAGGAGAGATTTGGATGATAGGAGAAATACGATAAGTAAAAACCACCTCCCCACTCATACTTTATAAGGAGGGGAGCTTGTCTACTGTTGCATAGTCCTAACAACCAATGAGCAGTCTTCTAATGACTACTCTACCAATCATCTATTCCCCATCAAAACTGATAGAACCTTTATTTTCCTGATCAGCTTCGTAGGCATATATCTTACGTAATAAATCGGCATATTGATTATACAGTACTCTACGCTTAAGCTTTAAGGTAGCCGATAAACAACCATTGGCCGAAGTCCATGGCTCCCGAACCACTCTAAAGCGTTTAATTTGCTCATGCTGCCCCAGTTGCTTGTTAGCTTTACTCACTTCCTTTTGAAAGTTTTTCAGGATAACCGGGTTTTTAATCAACTCCTTATTATCTCTGTAATGTATTTTATGGTCGTGTGCCCACATATGCAAGTGATCAAAGTTTGGAGAAATTAATGCGCTGGCAAACTTTTCACTTTCGCCAACTACCATGGCTTGTTCAATAAATATAGACTCTTTTAATAAGTTTTCGATGGCTTGCGGTGCAATGTACTTCCCGCTCGAAGTTTTAAACATTTCTTTTTTGCGGTCGGTAATTTTTAAGAATTTATCTTCAATTAATTGACCAATATCTCCCGTATGAAACCAACCCTGTTCGTCAATCACTTCGGCAGTTAAATCAGGGGCATTGTAATACCCCTTCATCACACAAGGACCTTTGGTTAGTATTTCCCCATCTTGGTCAATTTTAACTTCAACCCCTTTAATTACAGGACCAACCGTTCCAATCATAATATTACCCGGTTCGCTTAAATGATTCACCGCAATAACAGGTGCAGTTTCTGTTAGTCCATAACCTTCCATCAGTGGGATGTTAGCCGCAAAAAATAGTCTGCTTAATCGCTGCTGAAGTGCTGCTCCCCCTGATATCACATACTTTAGTTCTCCACCAAAAGTCTGTTGCCATTTACTAAAAACCAGCTTACGGGCAATCCTTAACTTCCAGTGATAAAAAATATTGTTGTTGTTAGCTTTACTATATCTTTCGCCCAAGCGCATGGCCCAAAAGAATATAACTTTTTTGATGCCACTTAAATCTTCTCCTTTTGATACAATCTTATCATAAATGCGCTCTATAACACGCGGTACAGTAACAAATACATTGGCTTTAATAGCAGCCATGTCAACCGCTAATGTTCCTAGGTTTTCTGCATAGTATACGGCAACTCCTTTGGCCTGAAATAGATAGTTTACCATTCGTTCAAACACGTGGCAAAGAGGTAAAAAACTCAAGGCTCTGGTTTCAGGGTTCAGTTCAAAAGAGTCCCAAACACCAGCCACGTTGTTCATAAAGTTACCATGCGTTAGCATCACGCCCTTAGGTAGTCCTGTTGTGCCAGAGGTATATATAATTGAAGCAATATCTTCAGAAGCGATTTTATCCTTAGTCTCTTTATAAAGAGTTTCGAATTCGTCTTTTTGTTCTGTACCTTTTTCAAGTACTATACTCCAATTTTTAGCACCTTCAATCTCGTTAAATGTAAGAAGATGAGAAAGCGCTTCAATCTTTTCTGTAATGGGTTTAATCTTATCATATAGTGCAACATCCGATACAATCACCATCTTAGCACCCGAATGTCTGAAAATATGTTCAAACTCCTCTTCGCTAATAGTAGGATAAACAGGTACATGAATCACACCAACCATCGACATACCCATATCCACAAAATTCCACTCTGGTCGGTTGTTAGAAATGGTAGCAATTTTATCACCGGGTTTAAACCCCATGCTTAAAAGTCCCAATGCAAACTGTTCAGCATTATCGTGGTATTGCTGAGCACTGATTTTTTTCCAGTGACCATTGCTTTTGGAACAAAGCATTATATTTTGAGGGTTAGTTTGTGTTTGGTGGTGTAAAATGTCAAAGGTTCTCTCAAATATCATCGCGTACTATTTTCTTCTACATACTGTTATATGACGAGGCCATTAAGCTA
The DNA here is from genome assembly GCF_001659685.2 of Labilibacter marinus. Lineage (GTDB taxonomy): Bacteria > Bacteroidota > Bacteroidia > Bacteroidales > Marinilabiliaceae > Saccharicrinis > Saccharicrinis marinus. The sequence continues at coordinate 29,644 of NZ_LXYE02000067.1, read as the reverse complement.
ACCCCAGAATATAAATTCAAGACTTTTCGATACTAAAATAATTAGCCGCGCAATTTAGTGTTTATTTACCTAAACTACATATCTTTTTAAACAAAACGCAGCTTACGATGTAACGCTTAAAAGCTTATATTTGCAATTCTAAAACGCAGTATCATATGAGATGTCTTAAACAAACTATCTTTTTATTATTTATAACCATTAGTACTTTGCTTTCTGCTCAGGATACAACTTCGGTATCATTGGTATTTATTGGTGATGTAATGGGGCATGGTACCCAAATTAAAAGTGCTTATAACGAGCAAACCCAAAAGTATAATTATGATGGATGTTTTAAATATGTCAGTAATATTTTTGAGGATGCTGATTTTGCCATTGCCAACTTAGAAGTAACTTTAGCAGGCCCTCCATTTAAAGGATATCCTCAGTTTAGTTCGCCCGATCAACTAGCCATTGCCATGAAAGATGCTGGTGTAAATGCTATGGTTACTGCCAATAATCATTGTGTTGATAGAAGAAAACAAGGCTTAGAGCGAACAATTGATGTACTGGATAGTCTTGAAATTCCGCGAACAGGCACCTATAAAAATGAAGCAGATAGGGTTAAGCATAATCCTATGTTGTTGCGTAAAAATGGCATTAAAATAGCCGTTATTAATTATACTTACGGAACTAATGGAATTGCTGTAACAAAGCCTAATGTGGTTAACTTTTTAGATGAGGAGCTTATTGTAAGTGACATTAAAAAAGCCAAAGAATTAAATCCAGATAAGATTATTGCTTTTGTACACTGGGGACTGGAATATCAAACACTACCCAATGCAGCGCAACAAAAGTTTAACCAATTATTTAAAGATAATGGTGTTGATGTAGTGATTGGTTCTCATCCACATGTATTGCAACCCATTAAATACGAAGAGGATCATTTTGTGGTGTATTCTTTGGGTAATTTTATTTCTAACCAACGCACTGCCCCTCGCGATGGAGGAGTCATTGTTCGTTTGGAACTTTCTAAAGTAGGCGATCAAACGGAAGTTTCGGATGCTGGGTATTATCTTACTTGGGTACATACGCCAACCATTAATGGTAAAAAGGAATTTATGGTGCTTCCTGTAACGGCTTTTGAAAACGAGGCTCTTTTTATGGATGCCAAAGTACATGCTCGACTAAAAGAATACGGTAAAGAAGCCAGAGATATTTACAAGCATAATGTAAATATTAAAGAATATTACTTTGATAAAGAGTTACCAGGCTGGGTGAAGAAGTAGTTGGCAGTCTCTGGTCAACAGCCTTTAGTCAAGAGTCAATAGTTGGCAGTGTACAGTATGCAGTCCACAGTCATAAAAGAAGAATAGTTTAAATTGTAGGTTCTAGTAAATGCAGTTAAAAGAAACGGAGAGATCATTAACCGAAAATGAAAGGCATAAGCTTTTGTGTATAAAGCAATCTCATTATGATTCAATGTTAATGCAGTTTGTTGCGATTATATTGGTGGCTATATTGTTGCTACTGGCTTATTACTTCCCTTTTAAAAATACAATATTTTTTACACGTTATTTTGGTCATTGGCTTATACCATTAGTATTGATAGGTTTTTCCCGATTACTGTATTTATTTAAGGTCAGGTTTGTTAAGAAAGCTTTAAAGAGTAATAAGATTCACCTTATTCGTGCGATTATTTCGGCCAAGTCTGTGAGTAAGGTTGGTACATTCTCTACGGGTGATTACAGAGCTTCTGGAAGTTCCGATAGCTGTATTTTATCGTTTGGGGAATACGCTATAACTTCCAATATAAAAGACTTTGAAAATATTAAGGTTGGAGATGCAATTATTGGAGCTGTTCTTGAAAATACCAAGCTAGTTTTATCAATTGAAAAAACAGCATAGAGATAATTAAACAATCTTTATTGCAGATTATCTACTTTCTACTTTATGCTATGTAAAGCAAACTGCCTACTGATTACTATCTACTGCTTAATTGCTCTCATTATTTGCCTTTTTCCAGGAGGGCCTTGCAAGCGTTCAACTGTAAAACCTACTTCTTGCATGGTTCTGCGCACTACACCTTTGGCACAATAGGTGGTTAACACACCTCCAGAGACTAGAGACTTGTATGCTTTCTCGAATATTTCTTTCGACCAGAGTTTCGGTTGTATTTCCGGAGCAAAGGCATCAAAATAAATGAGGTTGTATTTAGGTTCAAGCACTACATCTTTAAAATCACATTGTTGCTTTTTGAGCGAGAAATTATATTCTAGTTTATGTTCCTCTTCCCAGCTAACCTGATGTAATTGCTGAAATAGTTCTTTTTTATTTGGGTCGACAATATCGCCGTAGTTTAGCTCCTTTATGGTGGATGATTCAATGGGATATTTCTCCATCGAATGGTAATGGATTTCTTTATCTCCTTTATGGATAGCGGTTAAAAAGGCGTTAAGCCCTGTTCCAAATCCAAATTCCAAAATATTTATTTTATCCAGATTTAGATGTTTTAAACCCGCCTCAATAAATACATGTAGCGATTCCTGAATAGCACCATTGGTGGAGTGGTAGTGCTCGTTTAACTCAGGCACAAATAAAGTATGCGACCCGTCTTTCGAAATTTTAATTTCTGCCTTACTCATAAAATTAATTGAAATGCGAATGTATAAAATTGAAACTGTACTATGGTCAGTCTTGATAAATAAAAAGCTAATTTTACCGCATTCATGAATCAGGAGGAAAACATACAGCAGGAGGAGAATAAGGTAAGAAAGATTATTCATATTGATATGGATGCTTTTTTTGCTTCGGTGGAGCAGCGTGATTTTCCTGAGTTAAAAGGCAAAGCTATTGTGGTAGGAAGTCCTTCCTTACGAGGAGTTATTGCTGCGGCTAGTTATGAGGCCCGTAAATTTGGAGTACGTTCTGCCATGCCTTCGCAAACAGCTCTTAAAAAGTGCCCTCAGCTCATTTTTCAGAATCATCGCTTTGATGTGTATAAAGCAGTTTCGAAGCAGGTGATGGATATACTGCATGATTATACCGATTTGGTGGAACCCTTGAGTATTGATGAGGCTTTTTTAGATGTGACTACCAACAAAAAGAACCTTCGATCGGCCACACTTATTGCGCAAGAAATAAGACAAAGAATAAAGGAGGAAACGCAGCTGACAGCTTCGGCAGGTATTAGTGTAAATAAGTTTGTGGCAAAGATAGCATCCGATCAGAATAAACCAGATGGTGTATTTGTGATTAAACCCAACGAGGTTGTTCCATTTATTGAAAAGCTGCCGATTAAAGAGTTTTTCGGGGTAGGGAAGAAGACTGCCGAGAAAATGAATAAGCTGGGTATTTATACGGGCAAAGATTTGCAGGCATGGAGTTTAAATGGCTTGGTGCGCAGCTTTGGTAAAGTTGGGAATTTCTTCTATTCTATATCCAGAGGAGTAGATGACAGACCTGTGCGACCCAACCGTACGCGAAAATCTGTAGGTATTGAAAATACTTTTTACGAGGACTTAAATACAGATGAGGAAAGATTGGAGCAGTTAAATGTACTGATTGATGGATTATGGAATCGTTCTGCTAGGCGCGATATTTATGGAAGAACCTTGACATTGAAAGTTAAGTTTAGCGATTTCATTCAGCAAACACATAGTAAAACATTACTGAATAAGTTAACGTTGAAAGATGAAATAGCATCCATTGCTAAACAGCTGATGCAAGAAGTTAAGTTTGATAAAAAAGTACGGTTGATGGGATTGAGTATTTCTAATCTAGAAGGAGAGGAAACCAACAGTCAGCCTGTGCAATTAACCATTGATTTTGATTAAAAAAATAAACCTTTCTAAAAAATCAGAAAGGCTTATGTTATGTGTTTATTTCAGAGATTGCAGTTTTTCTAGAAGTTCTAGAGATTTTGCCATTAAATCAGCACGAAGCTTTTTGTAATAAGCTTTCACTAATTTTCTGTTGTTTTTGCCATCTGGATGATTTGCTCTGGCGATAAACTCATTTCTCATTTCAACTGCCTCAACTAAAATGGGTGTTAAAGCCTCTTCTTTAACCGTTTCCATTAAAGCTAATTTCAAATAACCTTGCGTTACTATTTCCGAAGCCAAATAGTTGATATCTTTCTTTAATTCTCTAAGATTTGCCATTGAGTAATTTTTATAAATTTCTTATGATAATGCAAGTTACACTATATTTCTTTCGATACAAGTATTACCATCTTGTTTGAATTAATTTATGATTGTTGGGTGTATTCTAGAGGCGGCAGTATTATTAATCCTTGAATACCTTGTGTTAATAAAATTATAGATTGGCTTAGTCTTATATTTTAACAGACACTGCTAATAATGATTAGTTTTGTACTTCTATATTTGAAATAGTTGTTTTAAGTTAGAAGATCTACACAACCTTTACAGACACAAAGAAAAAGAAAAGAGCAATTAATAAAGGTTATAGTACAACAACCATGAAGAAATTATATTATTTATCCACATGTTCAACCTGTAGAAGAATAATTCGTGAAATAGAACCGGGTGAGGAATTTATTCAGCAAGATTTAAAAACTTCGCCAATAAGTCCTGAGCAATTAGATTTTGTTTATCGATTTACGGGTAATTACCAAAGTGTTTTTAATAAGCAAGCACGCAAGTATCGTGAGTTAAGTCTGCATAACGAGGACTTAAGTGAGGAAAAGATGCGCGAACTTATTTTAGAAGAATACACATTTTTAAAGCGCCCTATTTTTATTCTAGACGATAGAATTTTTGTAGGTAACAACAGAAAGGTAGTTGCTGAATTATCAAGTTTTGTACAACAGCAAAAGAAAGAACGCGTTTTTTAACTGTCTAACCACTCTTTAAATACAGTAGCTTTAGCTCTGCTAATCACAAATTTCTCGTCAAACTGAGGAAGAAGCTTAACAATTAGTTTTCCGCCAAAATAGTTTTCTAAGGAGTGAATGGCCTTTAGGTTTACAATAGCCTGCCTGTTTGCTCTAATAAATTGAGCTGGGTCAAGCTCCTCTTCCAATTTGTCCAGTGTAAAGTTAATGATGTGCTGTTTCTTGTCGAAGGTAACTGCATAAGTCATTTTTGATTCAAAGAAGATATAGGCCACATCCTCTACAGGAATAGCGAAGTAAGCATCTCGTTTAGAAACTAAAAAACGTTTGCGATAAGTGCTTCCACCTTCTTTAATGCCCTTAACCAATTCGGCATAGTTTATATCTGTACTACTTTCGTTTTCAAACAGCTCGGTAATTTTCTCCATCTTTTCAATGGCAGAAAGTAAAGATTCCTCCTTGATAGGTTTTAATATATAATCGATGCTATTTAGCTTAAAAGCTTTAACAGCATACTCATCGTAGGCGGTGGTGAAAATAATACCACTTTCTACTTTTACCTTTTCAAAAATAGAAAAGCTTAAACCATCAGAAAGCTGAATATCCAGAAATATTAAATTAGGATGTTCGTTGTTTTGCAGCCACTCTACCGTTTCGGTTATGCTGTCAAAAGTTCCCTTAATAACCCAATCAGGACGGAGCTCTTGAATCATTCCTTCCAGCATCTGAGCACTTAATATCTCATCTTCAACAATAATTACATTAAAAGCCATCTTATTTAATTTAAAGGTTAATCAATAATAGGAATTTCTACCCTAAAGGTTTCTTCATCTTCTACAATTTTCAACTCCTCGTCAGTAAGTATTTTTAGTCGTTTACTTAAGTTCGATAATCCCGTTTTTGTTGAGTAAGTAGATTCTTTGATTTGCTTGTTGTTGGCTACAAATAGCTTGTCTTGATTAATGCCAATGTGTATAGCCAAAGGTTTAGTACGCGAAGTAATGTTGTGTTTAATGGCATTCTCAACTAATACTTGTAAACTTAGGTGAGGAACTCTTTTGTTTTGGATTTCCTCAGGTACATTAACTTCAATGCTTAACCCGTCTCCAATTCGCGCTTTATGTAAGGTTGTATATGCCTCCAAAAACTTAAGCTCATCTTTCAACGATATGGCAGCCTGACCTTCTCCAATGAGCAGGTATCTGTACACATCAGTAAAATTTTCTGCAAAGTCAATGGCCTTGTTTTTATCCGTTCTGATAATGGCAATAAGCGTACTCAGGTTATTGAATAAAAAATGTGGATTTACTTGGTCTTGTAATGCTTTATAATCGGTTAATATTTTGTCTTGTTTGAGCTTTTCATTTTCAATCATAAAAAACTCCAGACTTTTATGAAAGTTATGTGCTATAATGAGTACCACATAAATGATTAAGTATAACATCCCATATGCTATGGATAACCTATGCTTTTGAGGATCCATGATGACTTGCTTAACAAAGATAGGCTCTAAATGTACTACTGTGTATTCCATAATTACCATCCAAACAATGGCAAAACCAAGGAGTAATAAGGTACGTTTTTTAACGGCTTCGTGCCAAGGGAACCTTTTAGCAATAAGTCGGTCGAATAATATAATAGCTTCGGAAAATAAGAAGAAAACACAAAGGGTAAATACATAGCCAGTCCAATGCACTGCTTCCCCATTCATTATTAGCTCGTGTACAATGTAAAAGAATGAGGTAGCCATAAAAAGAACGAATAATAATCTTCTTCTCAGGCTTACAAAACTGCTGTTTGTATGCAGTTTTCTCCAATGTTTACATTTATCGTCTATGTTTCTCAACTTCCTCATTAATCAGATTTTAAAAATAAAGATTACCTGCGATTTTCAATCATTATGAAAAGACTAATTACACTGCATTATAAAACCTATTAGACAACATACCTTTGTATGTTGCTCGCAGGCAACCTTTTATCTTAATGAAAACTCCGGCTCCAATAAAGCTAAAATGTTGAATAAAAACCATCAAAGCCAGAGTTTTAAACACATAACTACAATACTCCTAAAGCTTTTTGATATTTGGTTTTTAAAACCTCAAAATTAGCGAGGGTTTCTATTTCTTTGGCATAAGCATTTTGCCAAGCTGCCTTTGCATTAAGCAAGTCTGTGGTGGTGTTTAAACCCACATCATAACTGGCTTGTGTTTCATCTAAGCTTTCCTGCGCTTCCGCTTTGTTTTTTTGTGCCCATAATATTGATTCGTAACCTTCTTGCAATTGAATCATCACTTGCTGTACCTCTAACTGAACTAACTCCTGAGTGTCGTTAAGGTTTAAATAAGCCTGATCTATTTGTGCCTGAGCAGCTGATTTTTTATGTTTCTTCTCGTTCCAATGAAAAATAGGAATAGATAAAGATGCAGCTACTGAGAGATTTCCTTGGTCAATTAAATCATTAATTTTATAATGTTGATACCCTACTTGAGCTCCTAGTTGAGGTAGAAATTCAGCATTCACTAACTTTTTATTATAGGTAGAAATTTCAGCTTGGCTATTTAGTATCTTAAGTTCTTGACGACTACTTAAGGCTTTGTCCATGCTACCAGTCATTTCTGGTAGGGTAGGATTAAGTTTTACCGTTTCGGTTACCGTTATCTCGGTGTTGAGTGGCAAGCCAATAATTTGGCAAAGGTTCATCTGAACAATTTTATATCCATTTTTAGCTTTAAGCAGATTTAATTCGGCATCATTTTTTTGTACGGTCACTTTTAGTTGCTCACTTTTAGGAACTAAACTAAGTTCATACATATCCTTTAATTGCTGCTCTAGACTATCTAGCATTAATACATAATTCTCGGCTAAGGTTACCGTTTCGCGCATGGCGGCTAACCTCCAATAGGCTTGATCTGTGTTTAAAATAACTTCGGCCTCTTTTAATTGATAAGCCTGCTCGCTAATTTCAACACCCGTATTGGCCATTTTATTAGCAATGCGTATTTGTCCGCCAGCATAAATAGGTTGACTTAAGTTTACTCCACCATTTAAAATCGAAAGATTCTCTGTTTCAATCGTCAAACCTGGGAAAAGAGCATCACTTGGAGTTGAAGGATCCGCTGCAGATGGCAATGTCATTGCTGGAATAGTTGTATTATCCGTTCCTGGATACATCATTGCTGAACCTGTTGCACTAAGCTCAGGCAAATAATTGGTAAAAGCCTCCTTCTTTTTAGCTTCTGCTTGCACCTTTTGTAAAGCTGACACCTTTAGTGTTTTGTTAAACTCCAATGCCAAACTTCGAGTCTCTTCCAGATTTAAAGACTTTTGTTGTGCCTGAATGGATAGTACTGAAACTATCCATCCACAACATATCAATATGGTTTTAATATTATATTTCATCCGTTTTGTAATTTGCTTTGGCTATGCCAGTTAATCGTGTAAAACTTTGGTGTTAACCTTGTAAAGAATAGCATACATTACAGGAACTACAACTAGTGTAACTATAGATCCTATCAATAAACCAAACATTACAGCAACCGCCATCCCTTTAAACATGACATCAAAAAGTAATGGAACCATTCCTAATATGGTAGTTAAAGAAGCCATCATAACAGGACGCATACGAGAAATAGCTGCGTTAATGATAGCGTTTAACTGATCTACACCACTGGCTATTTGGTCGTTGATTTCGTCCAGTAAAACAATGGCGTTTTTAATCATCATACCAATTAATCCTAGGGTACCAATAATTCCAATAAACCCGAAAGTGGCCTGCATAATATGGTGGCCTAATGCAACACCAACCAAAGCCATAGGTACTACACCCATTACAATCATAGGTTGTTTTAAGTTGTTGAAAAGTAGAATGACAATGAGCAACATAATACCTAAAGCAAGCGGAAGTAAAGCGAATAAGTCGGCGTTAGCTTCTTTACTATCTTTATGTTCTCCCAGCCATTCTAGCTCATAACCATGCGGTAACTTTATAGCTTCTACCTGTGCATGAATATCGTTCCATAACTCAGGAGCAGTAATGCCTAACTTTGGATTAGATTGTGATTTAATAGCTCTTAATCCATTGTATCTCCTGATTTGTTTGTTTTCCCAACTTACGGTTACCGAATCGATGACTTGAGCCAAAGGAACGCTAGACATTGAATTACTCCAAACAGGAACCGATTCTATGTTTTCAACACGACTGCCTACAGGTTCATTCATTTTTAGGATGACAGGTAATACATCTACTCCTTGATGAATGGCTCCAACAGGCATTCCGTTTGATGCAATGGCTAACGAATTGGCCACATTGCTTCGGCTGATACCTTGAAGGCGAGCTTGGTCCACGGAATATTCTGGAGTTAATACTTTGGATTGGTTTTTCCAGTTATTAGTTGCAATCTCACAAAACTCACTTCCTCTCATTATTTCTTCCGCTTGCACAGAAAGGTCTCTTAATACAGCCGGATCGGGACCGGTAAACTTAGCCTCAATTAAATACTCAGTAAAAATAGGGCTGTAAGTTCTAGCTCGAACAAATGCCTGAGGGTATTCCTTGTGCATGTAATCAACCAACTCAACAGCTGTTCTTTGTGCAGCTTCAAAATCAACAGCATCAATAATTAACTCACCATAGTTACTGTTGATGGTAGTCATTGGTCGAAGCAAGGTGTAACGAGCCGGTGTTTGTCCCAAAGAAGTGGTGATGTTTTCAACGCCATCCCAATCTTTTAAATCTTGCTGTGCTTTATCTAAATCTTTTTCAACCTGATAAATATCGCTTCCTTGTGGTAACCAATATTCAATTACATACTGCGGATAATCCAGGGCAGGAAAAAACTCTTGTTTAACAAATTTAAATGACCAGATTGAAGTAAAAAGTACAATGGTAGTGGCAATGATAAATACTGTTTTATGCCATAACATACCTTGTAGTACTTTTTTAAACCAACGATATAAACTATTGTCGTACATATCATTGTTATCACTAGCTTTAGCTACTTTGCCACGATAAAACCAGTTGGCCATAAATGGCGTTTGTATCATCGCAAATATCCAGCTTAGGAATAAAGAAATAGCCAAAACGTAAAACAAGGATTTTAAAAATTCACCAGCTTGACCCGGAGAAAACCCTAAAGGCATAAATGCTAATATAGCTACTATAGTGGCTCCTAAAAGTGGCATGGATGTTTTTTGTGCCGTATTAATAAAGGCCTTCTTTCTATCCATTCCCTTTTTAAGGTCGATCAGAATACCATCTGCCACAACAATAGAGTTATCTACTAACATACCCATGGCCACAATAATGGCTGCAAGGGATACACGCTGTAGCTCTATTCCTGCTGCCTGCATCACAATAAAAGTCGCCAATATGGTAAATACCAATCCACTTGAAATAAGCAGTCCTGAGCGCATTCCCATGGCAAATAATAACACCACAATAACAATCAGTACTGACTCAATTAGGTTGATCATAAATCCTCTAATGGATTGATCTACTCTGTCCGGTTGAAAGAAAACTTTGTTGATTTCAATTCCAACAGGTAAGTTTTTTTGAAGTTCAGCCACCTTGGCATCGAAAACCTCTCCAACCTTTATTACATTGACTTTACTTTCCATGGAAATGGCCAACGACATCGCTTTTTTTCCGTTGTATTTAAAGTCATTTCTTTTAGGGGTATAAAAACTTCTTTCAACCGTAGCAATCTCACCCAATAAAAAAGATCCTCCTCCAGGAACCTGAACAAGCAAGTTATTGATATCGTCTATGCTTTTGAACTTGGCACCAAGACTCAACCTAATTCTTTCGGAACCCACCACAACATTGCCTGGGTTAACAATAGAAGCCTGATCGTTAATAGCCTGAACGATTAACATCGGGTTAAGACCTAGTTGTGCAAATTTCTCGGTAGAAAACTTGATGTCAACCGTTTCTATTTGCTGTCCAAATATCTCTATGCGTCGAATATTTTCAACAAGTAATAATTCACGCTTAATGTACTCTACGTAATCGTTTAGTTCTCTGTACGAATAACCATCGGCACTTACCGAAATGAATATACCGTATACATCGCCAAAATCATCTAAAACAATGGGATCAGCACCTGCAGGTAAATCACGTTTTGCATCATTAATTTTTCTGCGCAAATGATCGTACATTTGAGGCATTTTAGCGGTTATTACCCTCGGTTCAACATTAACCGTAATTTCCGACATGCCATCCGTAGATCGAGATTCTATGAATTCAATATTTTCTAGTTTTTGAACTGCTTTTTCAAGTACATCAGTTACTTCTAGTTCTACTTCGGAAGCAGAAGCTCCAGCATATGGAGTAATGATAACTGCCGATTTAATAGGAATCTCAGGATCCTCTAATTTCCCTAGGCCTTGAAAAGCAAGTATTCCGCCCAAAAATACTGCCACCAAAATAGAGGTGATAAACGCCTTTTGGTTCAGTACCTTTTCTATTGTTCCTTTGCTCATAGTAAACCTCCGATATTAGTTGCTGACTTTTTTGGAAGAACTTTTACTTTTTGTCCTTCAATTAAAGTATGAACACCAGCGGTTACTATCTTATCTCCAGCTTTAAGGTTCGAATTAATTTCAATTAATCCGTTGCCATGCACTTTTAATACAGATACAGGTTGCTTTTTCACCTGCATATTGTTGGCCTGAATTACCCACACATACTTTTCCTGATTCTTGGAGAATACAGACTCAACAGGAACTAAAAGGCCATCGCCATTCTGCTGTTTTTTAGTAACTTTTACTTTGGCTACCATGCCTGGTTTAATATTGCTTTTTAAATCATTGGATTTTAGTAATAGCTTAGCCTCAAACATTCTATCACTGCCCGATTTTTTGCTCAACGATTTTACTGTAGCTGGAATATTGAATTGGTTAGCATTACGAATATCGCAAGTAATTTCTTTTACTATTTCCATTTGGTTTATCTGTCCTTCAGGAATACTAACAGCAACTTCTAAATCGGTGAAATCTAAAAGTTTAACGATAGGAACACCAGGGCCTACTGTTTCAAAGTTTTCAATTAGTTTTTTGTCGATATATCCCGAAAAAGGAGCTTTTAAGTCGGTGTCAATTAATGCATTTTCAGCAGCCTCGTACTGACTTTTAGCCATAAGATAACCAGCCTTTAATTTATCTAAAGTATTTTCAGGAAGTTTCTTTCTTTGGTAAAGCTCTTGGTATCGCTCGTATTCAGCTTTAGCTTGCGTGTATTGCGCCTTGGTGGCTTGCACTTGGATGCGATAATCGCGTTTGTCGATTTGAGCAATAATTTCTCCCTTGTTCACATAATCACCAGCATCAACTAATAATGTTTGAACTGGGCCACCAACTTTAAACGATAAAGTTACTTGGCGTAATTCTTTAACAACACCATTTAAAATAACGGTGTTGTTATCGTTGGCAGGTAAAACTGAAGCTGATTTAACATACCTAGCTTCCTCTTGATTAGCTTGTGTATCCTTGCCGGCACACGATGAAAACAATATAACTAACAAGCTTATGGTTGTTAGCCATAAATTCTGACTTTTCATTTTTATCTATTTTAGGTTTTATATTTCAGTATTGACCACAAATATATTATATGACCTAAAGCAGTCTTTGGCTTATTTAAATGAAATGGAAAAATATTCGAATGAACTTAAACAGGAGTGTTTCGGACTGAAAATTGAAAAAAAATGCCACTTTAAAAAAGAATACCAATACCAATGGAGTAATTATGGTTGTGGTTATTAGAATTTTCTGTAACAAATAGTTGCTGAGTGTATAGGCTTGCATAAGGCATATATTTGTCCGCAGCCAGGCATAGCAAATCTGTAGTAATTCCAATCTTAAATTGAAGGAAATCAGCGCTACTATAATAGTATTCTGGGTAAGTAATTTGTTCTTTTAGCTCAATATCTTCAATATAGATTCTCTTGCTTAAGTTGAAGCGGTATGTAGCTGCTAAATTCATTTTCAGGTTTATGCCACCAAAATACAAGTACTTATTGATGTTGGAGCTAAACTGTATATTGTTGACTTGGTTATAATAGCTTTCTGGGAATACCTCGGTTTTGTCGAAGGTTAATTTAATGCCTGATTCCACCTGTAAATGAGGTAGGTTGTTTTCTTCGATTATAAAATCGTATGAAGATTCTATTTGCGTGATTTTTCTCTTGTGTCTTACCGCTTTATCATATATTTCGAAGTTGTATGATTGTGATTGGGGAATTTCCTTTTGATAAAACCAGATTCCTTTTATATGATTGTGACTAATGTTTAGCTTAATATTATGTATTAATTGCTCTTTTTTAATTAAAAGAATATTGGTGAAGTTGTATTTGTGATTGTGATAGTCTCCGGTTAAAAGTTGTCCAACAGATCCTTGTGCAGCCCTTTCGTAAGTTTTTTCATAACTAGCTATGCTTAAATTTTCAAAATCTAAGCCTTTGTATTTAGATTGAATTGAAATGCCTTTTTTATAACCATTATAGGTCATTATATCTTCGGGGTAGCCTGTGCCAAGAGTTTCTTTTTTATGTAATCCCATTCCAATGAAGCGAAACAAAGCATGATTTTCAGATTTATCATTTCGTGTTGTTTCTGTTGTTTCGCTTAACCTTTCGTATTTAAGGCTAATGCCATAATCCCACTTCTGTTGATGAATAATTAACCCTGGTTCTAATTTAAACCGCAATGATTTAATCAGCGGGCGAGGGTCAGATTGGTTAGTTTTATCGCTGACTGTATAATTTAAACCTAATCCCCAATCATATTTCTTACTGGCAGATCTGTAAGCCATTCTGGCTTCTAATAAATAAAAATCTTGCTGGTAGTCACCTCCAATTGAATCACCATGAATAAAAGGATTAGCTTCTGAAATAAATGTAGTGTTATTCCATTTTTGTTCAGACTGTTTGGTGTTTTTATACTGCGCTTTTCCCCATAAATTCAGCTGGTTGAGTTTTGTGTAACCTGAGCTGCTTAAATTATATTGCGTTTGCGATGTTGGATGAAAAACACTTTTGAATAAATTATCTGCTTGCAGAAAACCGGCATTGATGGTAGCTAGCTTATTAAAAGGTTGATAGCTTATTGCAGCAGGCTGATTACTTTGCAGCCATATATCTGCATACTCAATAGAATAGTTTAAAGAGGTATAATGTTTTAAAGTATCCTTACTTTGTGCATTGGTATAAAAACCAATGCATTGCAGTGTAAAGCATAATGTAATTATGACTATTCTTGATGTTAGCTTGGTACATGAGTTTAGCATGTGCTAAATATACTATATTTTGCTAATCTACACTTGTAGGATGAATACCGGGAGTAGGATCCTGATCGCTCAAAAAGTCATTGCTTGAGTTATTCGTATCTTGATATATAACGTTTCCATCCACTATTTCTTTTACCTTTCGGCGAATACTTTTACCGCTAAAAGAGGAAGTACACCATACTTTACCAGCATCTATATCATTGTGCAGGCTTTTATGTTGCTTACCATCATCAGGCCTCACTAATTCAACTGCATCAATAACATACTCTTTGGGGATCATAAGAAATTCAGTTGAACTGGAACTTCCAGGTTCTGTACTGCGGTTGTTTGGGTTTTCTCCCCAAGTAGGATAATCACTTATTTGAGGAAGCTTAAACATGATAATTGAATTATTCCCATTTGGGGAAATTGTCCAGTCGTTCGCAGAGTGTCTGGTTGAAAATAAAAGTTCTAAATTTGGCACACCTACCGCATCGAGGTCTTTACCTCCATTAAAATCACCACAATATGCCTCCCAATTTGCATTACCTAAATCTACAGGGCTATTGGGATTGCCATTTGGATCGGATTTGTGGTTGATGCCATCCACAGCAATTACTACGCTGGTAAATGGTTGTAATGAAACATCGTAACCGGAGCCTAAGATATACATTACATGCCACTGTAAAGCAATTCTATTTAAAATTTTGTTTGCGCTATTAATCCAGTCGTTTTCATTTGAAGCAGCCTGCTGCAGAGATCCGATAGTTAATCCATCCAGATAAATAACTTCATCTGTATTATTGTATATTTCTAAAAACTGATCTGAAGTGTAAGTTTTTCCTTCTGGTGTTCTTGATCCTGAATAGTATATTTCCTTAAAAACAAGTCCTTGTTGGAGGCTTTCGGTTAAATCAATGGTAAATGAATCGCCATCTTCTTTAACTACTTGGTTTTCGATATATCCATTGTAGTTATATCCGTTTTTAACAAAGCTTACTGAAAAATTATAAAGACCTGATGGAAGTTTAAAAGTAGTAGTTCCACTTTCATCGGTACTATTCGTTTTGTTTATTTTATTGTCGACTCCTACAGCATTAACGTTTAGCATTTCTAGCCCAGAACCTGTTATGTTGTTATTATACTGTACCTGAATATTAACTTTATGAGCTTTTGCAATTTTATCATCACAATTAACCAATAGTATTATCAATAAAAATAAGCTAACTAATCTAAAACAACTTCTCATCCATGCAGATATTTTAATTAAAATAGAATTGATTAGTTGTAGGGGAAGTAAGATTGAAAGGCTGTAAATATAATCACAATTTTTATAGTTCTAAAACCAATTCAGCACCAAAATACAATTGTTGGTTTAGCAAAGTGTAACCATTATAGCGTTTGTATTGGTATTTGGGGCGAGTATTTAAGAAGTTATTGGCCATAAATGCAAGTTTTAAATGGTCTCCAATTTCTTTAGTAAGTTTAAAATTAAACTGGAAACGCACTGGATAACTTTCCTCTATATAAATTCCTTGAGGCTTAGTTTCAACCATTTTCCGATAGGGTTCATCATTTGGGTTCACGTTCCAATTGTAATATTTTCCATCTTTACCATAGTAGCCAATAGGGTTAATGTTTTTAGTTACTTTCGTAGTGTAATTTACATAGGAGTATACGTTATCTACTTCAATTATTTTGCCATCTTCAACTACATATACATATGGATTGTCTTTATTGTCTTCCCATTTGTTTTGGTATTTTTCAAACCAAACTATTTGTGTTGTTAACGTTGCAATTAGCCTTACTGCAGGAATGTAGGTTACTGCTTGAATGTTAGTGTTGAAACGATGTCTCTCGGTTTTTTCTCCAGCAGGAAATACAGGTAGGTAAGGGTATGGTTTTCCATTGTGTAGGTCCGATTCAAAATTGTATTTGTTTTGAGTGTTGTACGATTCAATATTCATCCACGCACCATTTAAGATAAATTGTGTATTTATAAAATTTAGTTTACCTAAGTCAATAAAATATTCTATTCCTTTTTTAATTAATACTCTATCATTTTGTGGCACCTTGTATAAATTAAATGTGGTGTCAATTACAATAGGGGCTTTTGTGTTTTCTCCATTTAAGGTATAATATACTCCATCATCGGTAAGATATGGATTTTGTGCACCTTCCAGGTTGGTGTATTTATTATGGCTAATGATTAAGGGAATTGAATTAAAGCTTATGCCACCAGTCTGTTTTTCAGAATATGCAGTTATCTTGGCGTCTATCCCCTTTATCTTAAAATCGATTCCCGCTTCTCTTTTAATATTACTGAATGGAGTAAGTTTAGGATTGTTCGTGTTATTGATTATTTGTGTTTTATACACAGCTAATGAAGTACTGGGATCTACTTCGTTATAGTGGTTAAAGCTTAATTTATCAAAGTATGCTTTGTCCGGAAATAAATGAATAAGCCCAGGTAGTTTGGTGGCAATACCGTAGCCAAATCTAAACCCTAAATGTTGCAAGAAAGTCTTATTGTTATTGTAAACCGAATATTTTAAATTAACTCTGGGTTCCCACGAATAGTAGTTAGTTTTAGAAGCTTTTAAGTAGTTGTAGCGTAGGCCTGCCTGAGTGATGAGTTTAGTCTTTCCAATCTGTAAATTCAGTTTATCCTCAATGTATAAGGAGTAATTATTTATATTAGGAATCTCCTTTAACGATCTTGGTCGAATAGTACTGAAATAGGTAGAAGTAGAAACTTTAGGCGGACGGTTAATATCATATACTCTTCCTAAACCATTATTTCCTTCCATTCTCCATTCGTAACCCAGTAATATCTTATTAAATAAGTGTTCCGATTTAACAGATTTAGATACCTTAAGTTTGGCCAATAACGAAAACGGTTTACCATCAATTCGGGTATCAGATAAATAATTTGACGGCAAGTATTCTGCTTCATGTTCGCCCTCAACTAAAGAGCTGGCTAAAGGAAATATATCAGAAGAAATAATTTTTTTATAATGATCTTTTTGATGAGAATAATTGCCACTAAAGTTATATTCTATATTTGTTATTAACTTGGAGTTTAATTGCCACTTCCCAAAAATATTTGTTCTAAATCTTTGATATTCGGAGTTGTACATTTCTTCTGTTGTAAACTGAGGGTCAGTTTTTTCATTATCAATAGTCGTTTGGTAGTCCAGCTTTATATTAAAAGTTAAAGGTTTGTTTTTATCGAAAATGCTTGAACTATAACCTACTTGTGTGTTAATGCGCTTATAGCCTTTGTATTTTTTCTTTATATCAGGATACGCCTGTGCATAATCAACATTTAAATTAAAAACACCTGTTTTACTCTTTAATCCTATTCCTTTACCTGCGGATAGGGTTTTTGTGTTTAAATCGGATGTAGCTCTAATGCGCAAAGGTGTTGTGCCTATTTTACTTTTAATAATAACAGCACCAGAACTTAAGTCGCTGTATTCAACTGAGGGAATACCTCTTATTACCTCAACAGATTCTATGTTTTCTCCGGATATACTTCTTAAATCAATTCCTTTACCTGCCACGGTTGGGGTATGTAAGTTCAGTCCATCCATTGAAGTAGAAAATACCTGCATGTTGGCATTGTTGGAAATAGGAGCGCCATCAACATAAATAGCAGCACCAAATGCACTATTGGGATCCGTATTTCCTATGTCTAAATCTCTAATTGAAACTTGTAACGGTTTTGCTAAGGTAGGATTAGAACTTAAATGCCCTGGAACCAAATCAATAATGTCCTTAAGACTTTTGGGCTGTATATGCTGTATGGCCGATTGATTTATTTTTGTGGATGAGCCTAGGTTAGCTTCTTCACCATTCACCACAATTTCTTCGATTTGTAGAGATAGCTTTTCCAGTTTAAACAACGCACTGTTGGTGTTTGAAAGAAGTTCTAATCGTTGCTCTATGGATGTATATCCTAAAATATTAACGATGAAAGTGTAGTTTCCTTGAGGAATATTAGAAAAAGAGAAGTAGCCATTTTCATCCGTTATTTGCCAACGATTGAGTTCTAAAATAAGAACATTGGCCATGATAATAGGCTCTCTGGATTCTTTTTCAATAACCTTTCCCTGATAAAATAAATTATTTTGCGCTTTAGCTTTAAAGGCACAGGGGTAGTTAAAAAGAATACTGACTAATAATAATTTATAAAAAACTTCTTTCATCCTAATGTAATACAGACCAAACATAAGAATAAGAATGCAATTTTTAATCATGTACCTTATAATCTTACTATTTAGTCCCGACTTATAACTTATGTTTATTTTGCAAATGTATGTTATAAAACATATATTGCTTCTTTTTTCACTTTCTTTACATCATTAAAACCGTCTTGAAAGAACAATTAAAAAGGTTTATGTGTTATGGTAACGTTGATTTTACAGAATCTTAATCCAAGATAGAGTTGTAATTTTATTTAATAGCTTAGAACACAGTACTTATAAATTGTTGCATTAGTAGTAAGGCAATAATCAATTAAGAAAAAAATGAACGATAATAGAATCCCATTTAAAAGGTTTCACGCTCGAAAAGAAGCCTTAGAGAGTCAATACGACGAGAATTATTTTGCAAAACAGCACGCAAAGGGCAAGCTTACGGCACGAGAAAGAATTGATTTCTTGATGGATGAAGGTAGCTTCCGTGAGGTAGATGCTTTTGTAAAACCTCTTGGTAAAGAAGATGAAAAAAAATATGGTGACGGAGTAATTGTAGGTTACGGAACCGTAAATGGTAGAAAAGTATTTGTGTTTGCACAAGACTTTACCTTTATGGGAGGTTCGTTAGGAACCGTACATGCTCGAAAAATCCAAAAAGTACAGGAGATGTCGCTTAAAATGGGTCATCCAATTATTGGTTTGATTGATTCAGGTGGAGCGAGAATTCAGGAAGGGGTAGCTAGTTTGGCTGGTTATGCTGGTATTTTTATGCAAAACGTAAAGAGTTCTGGTGTCATTCCTCAAATCTCTGTTATTCTAGGGCCTGCTGCCGGAGGAGCTGTTTATTCGCCTGCGTTAACCGATTTTAGGTTCATGACCAGAGATACATCATATATGTTTGTAACTGGGCCTGAGGTTGTAAAAGAGGTACTAAACGAAGATGTTACTTTTGAAGATTTAGGTGGTGCTGAAGTACATGCTACGGAAAGTGGTGTGGCTGATATGATTTTTAGTGATGAAGAACATACCTTAATGGGGGTGAAAAAGCTGCTTAGTTATTTGCCGTCCAATAATGTAGAGCATCCGCCAGTTAAGAAGAAAGAAGATGTGGAGCCAGGTAAACCCGAAAAACTTTCTTTGCTTTTACCAGATGATCCCAATAAGCCATACGATGTTGTTGAGGTAATTCAACTGATTGTTGATAAGGGATCTTTCTTTGAGATTGGGGAAAATCATGCACAGAATATAGTTATTGGCTTAGCTCGTTTAAATAATCAAGTAGTTGGTGTAGTAGCTAATCAGCCTAAAGTAATGGCAGGATGTTTAGATATTAACGCTTCTAAAAAAGCAGCTCGTTTTGTGCGCTTTTGCGATTCTTTTAATATTCCTGTTTTAGTGCTTGAGGATGTGCCAGGTTTTATGCCGGGTAAAAGTCAGGAGCAAAATGCAATTATCATGCACGGAGCAAAACTATTATATGCTTTTGCCGAGGCTACTGTGCCTAAGGTTACTGTTATCTTACGTAAAGCTTTTGGAGGTGCTTATATTGTAATGAATAGTAAGAATATGGGTGGCGACTTTAACTTTGCTTGGCCAACTGCAGAAGTTGCGGTTATGGGACCAGAAGGGGCCGTTAAAATTCTGAACAGAAAAGAATTATTAAACGCTAAGGACCCTGAAGAACTAAAACGTAAGTTAATAGCTGATTATAAAGAAAATGTAGCTAATCCTTATGTGGCGGATGAAAAAGGATACATCGATGAAGTGATAGATCCTTCGGAAACGAGAGAAGTAATTATTAATGCTTTTGCTTTGCTGGAGAATAAAGTAGAGCAAAACCCAGCACGTAAACACGGAAATATTCCATTATAGAATTTAGCATAAAGGGTAGAAGTATAAAGAATAAAAACTTCACAAGTTAAGTTTTGAAGTAAGCGTCTTTGTACTTTCATCATAACACTAATATAAAGTATATCGTGAAACGCCCCGAGAGAAGCCTTTATTACTTAGGCAGAATACGATTGGGAGTTACATCGAATACGTTTGATTGTTAGAATTATTATGAGATGAAACAAGCAGGATAAAAGATTACTCAAACAAGAGGATGATTAAATTTTGCGAGTTCCATGCGATCATAAAAATTAAAATATAAACGCATGAAAATTAAATCAATTTTAATTGCCAATCGAGGAGAAATAGCCATTCGAATTGCACGTACTGCAAAGCAAATGGGTATAAAGACATATATGTTTCTTTCTCATCACGAACCTAATGCCTTGCATTTAGATCATGCAGATGAGGTAATTGATGTTTCAGACAATACCTATATCAATGTTTATACTAACATTGATAAATTAATTGAAGTTGCATTAGAAAATAAGATAGATGCTATTCATCCAGGGTACGGATTCCTTTCAGAAAATCCATTTTTACCCAGAGAATGTGAGCGAAATAATATCATTTTTATAGGGCCGTCTTCAAAAGCCATTAACCAAATGGGAAATAAAGGAATGGCTCGTGATATGGCACTCAAAAATGACATACCTGTGCTTCAGGGAAGTAAGGGTGTAATTACCAAGATTGAGGAAGCTGAAGAAACAGCTAAGATTATTGGTTACCCAATAATTTTAAAAGCGGTTGCTGGTGGTGGAGGTAAAGGTATGCGAGTGGTTCGTAAAAAAGCAGAACTGCCGTTAATGTTTAAATTAGCCACTAACGAAGCCAAAGCATTATTTGATAATGACTCTATGTTAATTGAAAAATATGTAGAGAATCCACGCCATGTGGAGTTTCAGGTAATGGCAGACAAACATGGGAATATCATTCATTTATACGAGCGCGAATGTAGTATTCAGCGTAAGCACCAAAAGCTTTTAGAAGAAGCCCCTTCTGCGGCCCTATCTGAGGAATTACGCCAGAAAATTGGAGCCGATGCGGTGAAGATATGTAAGGCGACTAATTACTATAGTGCAGGTACTGTTGAGTTTTTGTTGGATGATGATCTGAACCATTATTTCATGGAAATGAATACGCGTGTTCAAGTAGAGCATCCCATTACAGAAGAAATAACAGGAGTTGATATTATAGAACTGCAAATTAAAATTGCGGAAGGCGAAAAGCTGAGCCTAAAGCAAGAGGATATTAAAATTAAAGGTTGGGCTATGGAGCTTCGTGTTAATGCCGAAGATGTTCAGTCTGGCTTTGCACCATCAACAGGTTTGGTGGAGCAAATGGATATTCCTACGCGCAAGTATTTAAGATGTGATTCAGGGTATCAAGCTGGTAAAGTGGTTGTTTCAAGTTTTGATTCTTTAGTAGCCAAACTTATTATTACTGGTAAAACAAGGAACGAAGCCATTAAAAACTGTCGTACCGTTTTAAATAATACCACTATAAAAGGGGTAAAAACAACCTTGCCATTCTTTAAGCAAGTAATGCAAACGCCTTCGTTTGTGAAAGGGAAATATACTACTTCGTTTATTGAAACTGATTTAACTCAAAGCTTCTATCAGGAAGATAACGAATTGGTGGCAGCCGCTGTTTTAGCTATGGAAGCTTATTTGCAAGAGCAGGCTAAAATTAATTCTGATGAATTAGACGACAAACCAGTTTCGGCCTGGGCAATGAGTAAAAAAATTAAAGGGTAGTTGAATTTTATCAAGAGGTTGAATTACGGTGTCTTTTGTCTTTAAAACAAAATAGAATGAAGTTATTACGTCATACCAAAAATTACACGCTAACGGGAGAAAAAAAAGTTAGTGTTCAGATTAGAGATAATGAAATTTATAAGATAAATAACAAAAAAGCTTCTGTCGAAGTTGAGGGTATCAATAACGACGAAGTGTTAATAAAAATTGATAATCAGACCCATATAGGTGAGGTGGTTAATTTAAAACAGAATGAGGTTTCTGTGATGATTAATGGTAATACTTATGATTTTACTATTGATACTGAGTTAGCCAGTAAGCGTAAGGAGAAGATAGCCAAAAATGCAGGTGTTAAAGTTTCGAAGGTAAATGCTCCATTACCAGGAGAGATCGTTGCTGTATTAATGAGTGAAGGTCAGGAAGTGCATAAAGGAGAGCCGATAATGATACTGGAGGCCATGAAAATGCAGAATGAAATAACAAGTCCTGTTAATGGAAAAATAAAATCAATCCATGCAAAAGCGGATGATACAGTCATGAAAGATCAGGTTTTATTTGAAATTGATCCGGATAAATAATTTGATATTAATGCTAAGAGATATTAAGCACCTTCATGTCGAGGGTGCTTTTTTGTATATGAAAGTGTAGTTGCGACATTGTATTTTTTCAATATGACTAATTATAATATGGCCAGTACAGTTCCATAGGCATTGGAAGCATAGTCCCAAGGTGTACCTCACTAGGCTCCCAGGGTATACTTCATTAGGCTTCCAAGGTGTCTGGGAAACATAATGTACGTATGGTGCTAGAGTTTGGCAAAGCCTGATAAACAATTTACTACTTTATGGGTTTGAATAACTAAACATTTAAAACTGTATCATGAGAAATCCAATGTTAATTATACATCTGTTGTCCGTAGCAATCTTTATCGGAGCAGCCTTATCAGCCTTTGTATTAAATAAAGTAGCTAATAAATTAGAAACTTCAGATAAGCTTAAGGTAAATAGTGCTTTACTTACGCTGAATTATTTAGGAAAAGGAGGTTTAACCTTATTAATTATTACAGGAGGATATCTAATGACCCCATATTGGGCCGCTTTAGGAGTAATGCCGTTATTAGTTGCTAAGTTATCTATTGTAGTAGTGTTGTTAGTGGTTTTAGTGCTGCTTAGTATTAAGGCTAAAAAAGCTAAAAAAGAGCCTTCTGAAAAAACGTTTTCATCTGTTAGTAAAATAAATACGCTAAACCTATTTTTAGGGGTTGTAGTATTGATACTGGCGGTACTTGTATTTAGTTAATTCGAACAACTCATATTAGAATATTTAAGCTGCATTATTCATTTTTAATGCGGCTTTTTTATGTCTTTAAGGCCTAGTTTATGTGATGAACTGTATGGAAGTACGAAAAAATCGGATAGAGCATGATTATTTCTTTTATAGAATTTCGTTAAAGCCAAGTTAAAGAATTTGTATGCGTTTGTTTTCCATTGGGTAAAGAACTATATTCGCCATCGTTTAAAAATATATTACATAAATAGATGGAAAAGTTAAGTTATTCATTAGGATTAAGCATTGCCGGAAATCTTCAAAATTCGGGTGTTGCTGAACTTGATATTGAGGCGTTTGCAAGAGGGGTGAAGCACCAATTAGAAGCTGCACAACCAGAAATCGCTCCAGAAGAAGCTAATACAATTATCAACGAATTTTTTACTGCTATACAAGGCAAACAGTTTGAAGCTAATATTAAAGCTGGACAAGAGTTTTTAGCTGAGAATGCAAAAAGGGATGGTGTTGTTACTTTAGAGAGTGGATTACAGTATGAAATAATGACTGAAGGTACTGGTGAAAAACCTGCAGCTACAGATAATGTAAAATGTCATTATCACGGTACTTTAATTGATGGAAAAGTTTTTGATAGCTCGGTTCAAAGAGGTGAGCCTGCTACATTCCCAGTAAACGGTGTTATTGCTGGTTGGGTTGAAGCTTTACAATTAATGCCATTAGGTTCTAAGTGGAAATTATTTATTCCTTCAAACTTAGCTTACGGTGAGCAAGGTGCTGGTCAGGATATAGGACCACATACCTCTTTAGTTTTTGAAGTAGAATTATTAGAGATTGTTTAATCATACAAAATAAACCATGCAAATTAAAAATCTTATTTTAGGATTAGGTGCAGCAGCTTTATTGGCTGTTTCTTGTACCCAAGCTCCAAGTGTTAAAAAAATTGAGCTTAAAAGCGAAGCGGATAGTATTGGTTATGCTTTAGGTCTTTTAAATGCTGAAGGTATGAAGCAGCAGTTTAAAGGTCCTTTTGATTCAATTGATACAAAAGCTTTAGCCGCAGCATACGTAAATGCTGAGCTTTCTAGTCAAATGAAAGAAGGTCTATCTCAAAGTTTCGACAGCATTAACTATGATGCTATGAAAACTGGATTTATTAACTCTTTAGTAGGAGAAAAAGATGGTGCTTTCGATCAAGAAAGTGCAAATGCGTACTTACAAGCTGCTTTCCAAGCAGGACAAGAGCGTAAAAATATGAAGCCAGGAATGCCAGCTTACGATAACAAAAAAGCAGGTGAAGAGTTTTTATCAGAAAATGGTAAAAAAGATGGCGTTGTTACTACTGCAAGTGGATTACAATACGAAGTTTTAAAAGCAGGAAATGGTGCTAAGCCAACAACTGAAGATAAAGTAAAAGTTCATTACCATGGTTCATTATTGGATGGAACTGTATTTGATAGCTCTGTTGATAGAGGTGAGCCAACTTCATTTGGTGTAACTCAAGTTATTCCAGGTTGGACTGAAGTATTACAATTAATGCCTGTTGGGTCTAAATATAAAGTTTATATCCCAGGTAACTTAGCTTACGGTATGAGAGGTTCTGGTGCACAAATTGGCCCTATGCAACTTTTAGTATTCGAAGTTGAATTATTAGATATCGAAAAGTAATTATAAGTTACTTTCAAAATATTAGATTATCAGATAAAAGAGGGCTTAGGTCCTCTTTTTTTATGCGAACAACCTTCCTAAGTTGATGTAAAAACAAATTCAAATTTGAAATAGCTACATTAAATTGTACCTTTGTTCCGCTTAAAAATTAAACCATTTGAATGATGATAAAAGCAGAAATACATACCGAAAAAGGGGTGATGAAATTGGAGTTATATGAGAAAGAAACTCCTAAAACAGTAGAGAACTTTGTGAAACTAGCCAAAGAAGGATTTTATGATGGATTAGCTTTTCATCGAGTAATTCCTGATTTTGTAATTCAAGGAGGATGTCCTCATTCAAAAGATCCTAGTAGCTCTAGAGCAGGCACTGGCGGTCCTGGTTATAGCATCGATTGCGAAACGAGTGGAGATAAACAGTATCATGATAGAGGTGTTTTATCTATGGCACATGCAGGAAGAAACACAGGAGGTTCTCAGTTTTTTGTTTGTCATAGCCGTACTAATACCGCTCATTTAGATGGTAACCATACTTGTTTTGGAATGGTTTATGAAGGTTTAGATGTGATTGATGCCATTGAAGCTGGAGACGGAATAGAGACTATTAAAATTATAGAGGAATAACCATTTACAATTAGGATAGATGAACTTTGAATTAGTAGGAAATTTAATTGTAAAGGATGATGAGC
This sequence comes from Labilibacter marinus, assembly GCF_001659685.2. Classification (GTDB taxonomy): domain Bacteria; phylum Bacteroidota; class Bacteroidia; order Bacteroidales; family Marinilabiliaceae; genus Saccharicrinis; species Saccharicrinis marinus. The sequence continues at coordinate 4,068 of NZ_LXYE02000067.1, read as the reverse complement.
AATCTATTAGCGCATCCTTTAAAAAGAGAGAATTTGTAGTAGAAGTAATGAACGAGCGTAATTCAGACTGGAATGATTTTATTAAATTTCAGTTAACGCAAGATCGTTGTGCGCAATTAGATCCATTTAATTTAGGAGAGCCCGTAAAGGTTTCTTTTAATGTTAGAGGTCGTAAGTGGGAAAAAGATGGAAAGGTAAACTACTTTTCAAATCTTGAAGCATGGAGATTAGAGAAGGTTCAAGCGTCTGCAGACCCAGGCACACCTCCACCGCCATTTACTGAGGCTGAAGTTCCTCCAGCAGGAGATAACGAAGATTTACCATTTTAATTAAGATAATAAAAGCCACTCAAATGAGTGGCTTTTATGTTTCTATTTTATTGTGTTGTTAACAGACAATATAGTTAATCGTTAAAGATAAACATAGCATATTCTCCAGGATCTTGAATGATTACATTATCAACGATTCCTTCCTTATTAAATGCTGTAATTTCTTCTTTTATAGGAATGGCAGCTTCTTTTATTTTGGCAATATTCTCTAAGTTATTTCCTCCATTGAAGAAGGTCATGGAAGGATTTGTAAAAGAATGTGGACAGCTTAGAGGAAGCATAAAACTTATTGCAAACCCATCGGCATTAGCTATTACTACCCAACCTTGTTCAATTGCCCCACTCACCTGAACAAAGCCAAGTTTACTCCAGAAATCTATCGACTTTTCAAAAGAAGTGGTTTCTATACTGATACCCATAAATTTGCCAAGATAACTCTCCTTTTGATTAGGAATAATATCAATCTTTAGATCTTTATCTTCAATTAAATATATCCATACACCATTATTATCTCTAATTAGATATCCATTTTCAATTTCAAATTTTTCTGTATTGAGTTGTTCAATTTCTGCCTGCCAGCTCTCTTTTATGATTTTAATTCCAACTCTGGCATGTTTGTTTGGGTTTATTTCAATGAGGAATTTGCCATCTGATAAAATAGGCTTACTGGGGTTTACTTGTTCATACCCAAGAGACTTGTAGTATATTATACTTTCTTCAAGTTTTATACTTGGAGTGTGCACTAGTGTTTGCATAATAAAGTATGTTTTAAGTTTTAGGTAAGTTAAGGTATTGGCATAAAACAATCCAGTAGAGTGCAAAAAAAAGCCACCCTAAGGTGACTTTCATATATTTTCATTGTGTTATTATTTATTTATTTATTCCTTCCAGCATAAATAAAAAGCTATATTCCAAGGCAGTTTCCTTATATCGCTTAAAGCGACCAGAAGCTCCGCCGTGTCCAGCTTCCATGTTCGTGTGCATTATTAAAAGGTTGTTGTCAACTTTTGTATCTCTTAGTTTTGCTAACCATTTTGCAGGCTCCCAGTATTGAACCTGTGAATCGAATAGCCCAGTTGTAATGAGCATATTTGGGTATTGTTGAGCTTTAACATTATCGTACGGCGAGTATTTCATCATATAATCATATGATTCTTTGTTTTTAGGATTTCCCCATTCATCAAACTCATTTGTGGTCAGAGGAATCGTTTCGTCAAGCATGGTGGATACCACATCAACGAAAGGAACGGCAGCTATAACGCCATTATATAAGTCAGGCTGCATATTAACAATGGCTCCCATTAATAAACCACCAGCGCTTCCGCCCATAGCGTATAAGTGTTGTGGAGATGTATATTTTGAGTCAATTAAATACTTACTGCAATCAATATAATCGTTGAAAGTATTTATTTTCTTCATCATTTTTCCATCATCATACCACTTGCGTCCCATCGATTGTCCACCTCTAATGTGTGCGATCGCATAAATAAATCCTCTGTCCAATAAGCTTAAACGAGTAGAGCTAAACCATGTGTCAACGGTTGAGCCATACGAGCCATAGGCATATAATAATAAAGGGGCAGTACCGTCGAGCTTAGTTCCTTTTTTGTAAACAATTGAAATAGGCACATCAACTCCATCTCTAGATTTAGCCCATTGGCGTTCTACTTTGTAATCTTCTGGCGTATGGCCCCCAACAACCTCACTTACTTTCTTTACTTCTTTGGATTTAGTATCCATGTTGTAATCAATCGTTGAATTTGGAGTAGTTAATGAACTATATCCATATCGTAGAATGGGTGTATCAAATTCTGGATTTGTTGAAGTGTAAGTAACATATACCTCTTCTCCGAAATTAAGATAGTGCTCGTCTTTTGTTTTCTGATTTATAATACGAATGTGATTTAATGCATTCTTTCGTTCGCTAATCACAAGGTGTTCTTTAAAAATGTCAATTCCTTCTAATAGTACATCTTCTCGATGAGCAATTATTTCTTTCCAGTTATTCATTTCTGTTGAAGACTCAGGAGTTTCCATCAGTTTAAAGTTAGTGGCATTGTGGTTGGTTACAATGAAAAATTTATCCTCAAAATGATCAATGGAGTATTCGTGCTCTCCAATTTTAGGTGTAAATTGTTTAAAGTCACCACTAGGGTCATTGGCATTCAGAATGTGATAATCACTTTCTAAGGTGCTGCTTTCAGAGATGATAATATATTTATCCGATTTAGATTTATATACTCCAATGTAAAACGAAGGGTCTTTTTCGTGATATACCATCACATCATTTTTTTGAAGAGAGCCTAGTTCGTGACGCCATATTTTTTCGCTTAGTAATGATACCGTGTTTTTAGAAGTATAAAAGAAAGTCTTGTTATCATTAGCCCAAGCGCCACCTGCGGAGACACCTCCTATTTCATCAGTTAAGAACTCTCCTGTTTCTAAATTTTTAAAACGAACCGTGTAAATTCTTCTACTTACTGTATCTTCGCTAAAGGCAAGTATTTTGTTATCTGCGCTAACTCTTAGGCTAGTGGCTGCATAATATTCATGGCCTTCAGCAAGTTCGTTTACATTTAAAATAATGATCTCTGTATTATCTAAAGAATCCTTTTTTCTACATATAATAGGATACTCTTTGCCTTCTTCATATTTTACGTAATACCAGTAGCCGTTTGAGAAGTATGGAACCGACTCGTCATCTTTTTTTATGCGACCAACAATCTCGTCGAATAGATTTTTCTGTAACTCATCCGTATTCTTCATAACAGAATCTGTATATGCGTTCTCCGAATTTAAATAATCCAATACTTGTTGGGTCTGTTGATCTGGCGTATCCGCATTTTTTTGCTCATCAGTTAATCTCATCCAGAAATATGGATCTACTCTTGTGTCATCATGAAAGGTTAATAAAGAATCTTTCTTTGCTGCTATAGGAGCTTCTGGTAGTTCTGAAGGAATCATGGATTGTTGTGTTTTAATATTGGTGCAGTGGGTAAAAAGAAAAATAACAACTGCAATTGCTAGGGGGAATTGTTTTTTCTGCATAATCATTTTTTAAGGTTTGCAATAAGTAAAGATACTTTTATAATAAATATATCCAATGTAATTTAGGGGTGTTTGTACAAATTAGTAAAAAGTTCTAAAAAAATATCAGAAAGTAAGGGGGGAGGATTAAGTGTTGATTAGTTTTGAACATGGCCTTTAAATAGTTGAAAAATGCACGTTGTTTATTAAATTACTTGCATTGAATGATGTTTTTCTTATCTTTGTATTAACTCATAGTTTAGGGTTAGGTTTGGTTAAAGATTGAAACCGCTGTCAAAACGTTTGACAGCGGTTTTTTTATGTCCTACACTTTCTTCTTCTGTTAATCGCAATTCATCTTCACGGATAAATGAATAAAACCTAATTCGCAATTAAGTCTGTTAAGTTTCAATACGTCCTTTGCTGAATAGTAAAATAGTTTCAAAATATTCATTGTTTTTATAATTAAAATAATAGGGTTAGTCAAAAACTAAAGCTGTACCTAAAACAATGAGTGTATTTTTACTGTCTGGACTAAAAGAAAATAAGTACAATGAATATAATTGCCGAATTGAAACGTTATTTCTTAATTGGGATACTGTCTTTGTTAGCTGTAATTACGGCTAATGCCCAAAATAATGCACCAGTCATTGATAGCCAAAATGCCATATCTACGGATGAAGATATATCCTTTACCATTCCTTTATCCACT
>NZ_LXYE02000066.1 GCF_001659685.2 Labilibacter marinus | reverse complement strand
GAGTTTCGAACTGGTTTTTTTCATGTGTATGGTGTTAGTTGTAGAATGTAATCTATGCCAATTTTTGTGGGATAAGGTTACCCAACAGTTGTGCTTTTACTTTGCGTTCAAAAGAACTTGCGGTTTTATTGAGTTTTGATTCTTTTTGTGTTTTTTGACTACTAGCGTAATTTAAAAAGTTCTCGTAAAATTTCACTTGTTCAAAATAGTTAAGCTTTATTTTAGTTGGACTGGTTAAGTACATCTTTACCCAAAAATTAGTAGGTTGATTAATATTTACCACCTGCAAACCTTTTATTTTGTAAAAATAATCCATAACTAAATCATCGTTTAAACGATAATTAGTTAGTTCCTGAATTTCGCGTAATATTTCCTCTTTATTATTGTTATTTTCTGAAAATAGAATGTCTTCAACAATTGGTAATGCTCTTTTTTCTGCAATAAATCTCATAATCGATTTATGGGTTATTGCTAAAGTGACAAGTGTCACTGCTAAAATCGCTATTAATACATACATCATCTCTCTAACTTTTGAAATCGTTTACCAATAAAATCATTTACTCTTGTCAACTGCCTTTTTGTACCTTCTTCGTGGTAAAATGTTATTATTAATTGACGAACATATTTTGAAACGAAACAAACGGGCGAAAAGTTACAGATAAGAATTATTTAACAATTATTAATTGAGCATTAGTGTCTATAAGTCAAATGCCTTAAGCGTTTCTAGATTTATCTTTTTTTGAGATATTGAATGGAAGGAAGAATTAAGGTGCTTCGCAAGATATTCTTGTTCTGTTTGTTTTGGAGTGGGTATGATTAATGCTTTGGAATTAAGCAGTGTAATATCCATAATGCTAGTGTATCCTGACCGACATAGCACAAATTTGCTTTGCTGGATGAGCGATTTTATTACACCAGCAGGCAGGTGTGGAGTAACCTCTATATTGTTGATGAGAATCGACTTGTTGTTAGAGCTGGGTTTTCCTTGGATAACCATAGCTCTATACTTAGTGCTTTGTATGAGTTTAATAAGCTTTCGTTCCAATTGTGTTCGCTGAGGTTCAGGGCCAGATAACAATGCAACGATATCGTAAGATTTGTCGATTGTGCTAGCTTCTACGTTTGTGTACCTACTTAGAGGGCCAATATATTTCGAATTGGAAGGAGGTGTATATTTATGACTTAAATCTCCACTTATTGACTTGTTGGGATTTTCATAATCAGGAATCCAGCATTCATTAAACTGCAGGATGGCTTTTTTGATAATGAAGTGAGTAAAGTATTCGAATGACTTAAATGGCTTTGGAAGCTTAATCATGATTTGATGTGAGACAAATATTGACTTGACATCTTTATTCCAAAGTCCATACCTATTATCTGATATAATAACATTTATTGAATTAACCTTCTGTATTTTCTTAATAAGTTTATGCTCCCTTACTGCAGAGAAAATGATTTTAGGGATGAGTAATAGCAGGTTTAAGGTCATCCAACGATATTTAAAACTTACTTTAATATCAGGAATTTTAATTTGTTTTAAAGTTGGGAACTCTTGAGATATTAATTTTAGCGCATCGCCATCGCCTCCTAAAATTACTTCATAACCTTTCTCTAATAAGTCATAAACTATAGGAATCATACGAGATGCATGACCAAGTCCCCAATTTAAAGGGCAAACCAGATATGTTAGTTTTTTATCCAAAATTAGCCAGATACTTGAGTTGGGATTCCTAGTTGTTCTACTTCGGAAGCAATTTCTTTAAGTTTTTCTAATGCTACTTTGGTTAAGCCTTTTACAGGAGTATCTCTTTCAATGGTATAAATCATTACGCTTTTGGGCTTTACCTCAGTGATAATTTTCAGCCAAGCGCTAACATCTTCTGAAGATGTGTTGTCAATCTTTACACCATTGTATTCGCCAGTTACAAACATGGTTTGTATGGTAAGCTGGCCTTTAAATTGGATTAGATTATTTGTTAGATTGGGTAAGGTAAACCCTGGGTTGGGTTGGTCTAGTGTCTTAATCGTTTCTTCAAGGCCTGAATCTAGTTTTAAAATATTGTCGTCAATCCTTTTAAGCGCGTTAACTACTGATTCTTTATGTATTAACGTAGCATTTGAAAGAACAGCAATCCTAGCTTCAGGAAAAAAGGAATTTCTTAACTCAATGGTGTCATCAATGATGCTTTCAAAATCTTTATGCATGGTAGGTTCTCCATTTCCCGCAAAGGTAATTACATTGGGTTCTTGCTTGTCATCCTGCATTTTTGTCAACACTTGTTTAAGTTCAGTTTTAACTTCTTCTCGTGTGGGCATTTTTGTAATTATGCCAGCCTGCTCTCCATTAAAGCCACATTCGCAATAAATGCAATCGAAGGTGCAAATCTTTTTATTTACCGGTAGTAGATTAATACCCAATGAAACACCAAGTCTCCTACTTTGAACTGGTCCAAATATAATTTTATCGAAAAGAAAAGTTCCCATTTTTATTATTTTCATGTATTGTTTGCAAATGTACTCGAAAAATTAAAATCACCTTGATTCCAGATGAAGGTATCGCTAAATTATATGACGATTTTGTTATCTTTGGCAGATTCCAAAATTAACGCACAAATTAATGTTGTTTCAAGAAGTAGTAGGTCAGGAGGATGTAAAGTCAAGATTGGTGCGCATGGTAAAGGATAACCGTGTGAGTCATTCGTTGCTTTTTACAGGTCCAGAGGGTAATGGAAAGTTAGCTATGGCTATTGCTTTTGCGCAGTATTTAAACTGTTTAAATCCAACAGAAAATGATTCGTGTGGAACATGTTCTTCGTGTAAAAAGTTTGCCAAGTTAGTTCATCCCGATTTACACTTTGTTTTTCCTGTTATAAAAAGTAATTCGGCCAGTAATCCTGTGAGTGATACTTTTATTAGCGAATGGAGAGCGCTTGTGAATGAGACACCTTATTTTAGTTTAACCAAATGGTTAAGTCAAATTCGTAAGGAAGGAGATAATAAACAAGGTGCTATTTTTACTTCAGAAAGCTCAGAAATTATTAAAAAACTGAGCTTAAAAACCTTTGAAGGTAAACATAAAATCATGATTATATGGATGCCAGAAAAGATGAACGAGGCAACTTCAAATAAGTTGCTGAAAATTCTGGAAGAACCATCACAGAGTACAGTCTTTATTCTGGTTTCTAACAAGCCAGATGAGATGATATCCACCATCCTATCTCGTACACAGCAACTAAAAATACCAGCGTTATCTCAATCTGAAATTCAAGGATATTTACAGGATAAATACCAGATTTCAGAAGATGAAGCCGAAGGTGCAGCAAAAGTGGCCAACGGCAACCTAGTTTATGGAGAAGAGCAAGTTCTAATGAGTGAGGAGAATCAATTCTTCTTCGATAAGTTTATTCAAATGATGCGCCACAGCTATGGACGTAAAGTAGGAGATTTGTTAACTTGGGTGGAAGAAATGAGCCGACAGCCAAGGGAATTGCAACGTAATTTTTTAAATTACGCCATTAATATGATTCGAGAAAATTATATCATGAACTTTAAGCAGCCTGATATTGTTTATCTCACCCCACAGCAAATGGAATGGTCAAAAAAGTTTTCACCATTTATTAATGATAAAAATGCATTAACTATTGCCGATGATTTTGCTTTGGCCGATTCGCATATTGGACAAAATGGAAATAGTAAAGTAGTTTTATTCGATTTAGGATTAAAACTGATTATTTCGATAAAAGAGGGGAATTAATGTAGAGCACAGAAAGCCTAAAGTAATTGATCCATTACGGAAAGATGCGAAAGGCAATTAATATATATTCAAGATAAGGAAGCTTATCTTATAAAAATTAAAGAATGGAAGAAGTACAGTCAAAGTGTAGTAGTTGCTCTGACAGGTGCGGTAAACTTGATGTTTTTGATTGGTTGGCCGATGTACCTGAAAGTTGCAATGTATCAGATATAGTTGAAATTCAATTTAAAAATACCCGAAAATCATATTTTAAAAATACCAATGGATTAAAGCTGGGCAAAGGAGATGTAGTTGCCGTAGAAGCTTCTCCAGGTCATGATATTGGAACGGTATCATGTACAGGAGAAATTGCCGTGATGCAGATGAAGAAAAATCGTATGAATATTAAAGATTACGATTTTAAGCGTGTGTATAGACATGCAAAACCTGTTGATTTTGAAAAGTGGGAAGAGTCTAAAAAGCTGGAGCACGAAACCATGATTGAGAGTCGTAAAATTTCCCTTGACCTCAATTTAAATATGAAAATTGGTGATGTAGAATACCAGGGAGATAAAACCAAAGCTATTTTCTATTATATTGCTGATGAAAGGGTAGATTTTCGTCAACTTATTAAGGTATTGGCAGATAGGTTTAAAGTGCGAATTGAAATGCGCCAAATTGGTGCTCGTCAGGAAGCTGGACGTATTGGCGGTATTGGTCCTTGTGGACGAGAGTTGTGCTGTTCATCTTGGATAACAAATTTTGTTTCAGTAACCACGAATGCTGCTCGTTATCAGGAGATTTCTTTAAATCCTCAGAAATTAGCAGGACAATGTGGAAAGCTTAAGTGTTGCTTAAACTTTGAACTGGATGCTTATATCGATGCACAAAAGGATTTTCCGAGAACGAATATTCCATTAGAAACACAGGATGGTACATATTATCACTTTAAAACGGATATTTTTAAACGTGCAATGTGGTATTCTACGGATAAATATATTCCAGCCAACCTAGTTGAGATGCCTGTAGATAGAGTGAAAGAAGTTATTCGTACTAACCGTAAAGGGAAAAAAGTGGATAACTTGGTGGATGAAAAGGTACTTACCAAAAAAGAAGTCAAGCCACTAGATTATCAAAATGTGGTGGGAGAAGATAGTATTTCTAGATTTGATGATCCTAAAAAATCAAACAATAGTAGGAATCGCAAAAAAAGAAGAAGAAAACCGATGAATAAGAATAATTCGGGAAGAAATGATAAAAAATAAGATGGTAATCTTGAGTGCCATAAGCTTGCTTATGGCACTTTTTTCTTGTGGGCCAAGTGTGGTGTTCGATAGCACGGTTCAGGTACCTCAGGATGGCTGGCATAAAGATACAGTAGCGGTTTTTAAAAGCGAAATTACGAGCCTCAACGAATCATGTCATTTGTTGTTGCAAGTCAATAATAGCAAGTCATACGCTTACAGTAATATTTGGCTTTTTGTAGATGCTGTGTTTCCGTCAGGAAATGTACAGAGAGATACTATTGAATGTACATTAGCCAACGATGCGGGTGATTGGTTTGGGAAGAGTAATATGAGTGGTGATCAGTTTAAAAGTATTCACCCTTATAAACTTAATATCAAATTTCCCGAGGAAGGGTTGTATAAATATTATCTCATACAAGGAATGCGAGATACTGTGTTATCAGGCATTTCAGAGGTGGGTATTAAAATAATAGAAGTAGAATAATAGTATTCAGTACACAGTTCTCAGTCCGCAGTATTTAATGGCTGCATTTGATGACTGCTAATTGTAGGCTGGAAACTGCAGACTAAGTGTAAAGTGGGTAAGAATAAATTATTTAAGTTTGCCAAGTTGGAAACTTATCCTCATGTGTTTCAGGCTTCGTTTGACGAGCCGAACAGAGAAGATTTCCATATGAAAGGAAAATGGAAAGAATCTTTTTTTAAAAATGATCATCCTTTAGTATTAGAGTTAGGTTGTGGTAAAGGCGAGTATACTGTAGGTTTAGGTGAGCTGTATCCTGAAAAGAATTTTATTGGGATGGATATTAAAGGAGCTCGCATTTATACAGGGGCAACCCAAGCTTTACAGAAGGAAATGACCAATGTGGCTTTTATACGTGCTAAAATTGAGTTGATCACGTCCTTTTTTGCACCCGGTGAAGTGGATGAAATATGGATTACTTTTCCTGATCCGCAAATGAAGAAAACACGCAAACGTTTAACTTCAACCAAGTTCTTAAATTTCTATCGTGAAATATTGAAACCTCAGGGTTTACTTCACCTTAAAACAGATAGCAACTTTTTGTATACCTACACAGATGCGGTTGTAAAAGAAAATAAGCTACCTGCTGAGATTAATGAAACAGATTTATACAATAGTGATATTGTGGATAAAGTATTATCTATAAAAACGTTTTACGAATCGCAGTTTTATGAGCAAGGTATTCCAATCAAATACATTAAATTTCAAATTCCTCAAGGGCAAGAACTAATTGAACCTGATATTGAAATTGAGTTTGATGAGTACAGAAGCTATAATAGAGGCTCCAAAATGCCCGAAGAATCTAAAACTAGTAAGCATTAGATTTTACTATTGTGGAAGCAGATTTCTCTCAGCAAGTTTATCAAGTAGTTAAGCTAATTCCGTACGGAAGAGTGACCTCTTATGGTGCTATTGCTAAATATTTAGGTACAGCCAGAGCCAGTAGAATGGTTGGTTGGGCTTTAAATAAATGTGGTTCAAGTGGTGAAAATATTCCAGCCCATCGAGTTTTAAACAGAAAAGGTTTACTGACAGGTAAAGCGGCTTTTGCAGGTGAAAAAGTAATGCAAGAGCTACTTGAAAGTGAAGGGATAAAAGTGAAAGATGACCAAGTGGTAGACTTTGAGAAGGTTTTCTGGGACCCATTTGAGCTAGATAAGGAAATTATCTAATCCGTTTTTTACATGTTTCTAACAAATATTTAATGGCAGTTATACATGTTATTTGAATCTATTGTATATTTGTCCTTATTTTTAATAAAATTAAATAAGCATAAGGTTTTAGATAAATCGTATGTGATTAAATAATAACTAAAATTTTAGAATATGAGTTTTTATCCTCAGTTGGTTATAGATGCACTAAAACATGTTCGTCATCCTGGAAAAGGAAAGGATATTGTTTCTCTTGAAATGCTGGAAGATGATGTAAAGATTGATGGAAAAAAAATCAGTTTTAGTTTATTGTTTGATCGTCCTAACGACCCCATGATTCCTTCGTTAAAGAAGGCATGTGTGCAAGCGGTAAAAACTTACGTAGGTGAGGATGCTGAGATTGAAGGAAATATCTATATAAAGATTAAACCTAGAGCTAAAGCCGAGCCAGTTAAACTATTGCCTGATGTAAAAAACATTATTGCTGTAGCTTCGGGTAAAGGAGGTGTTGGAAAATCAACTGTTACTTCAAATTTAGCCGTTGCCTTAGCTAAAGCAGGTTATAAAGTCGGTTTATTAGATGCTGATATCTTTGGGCCTTCGGTTCCTAAGATGTTTAAAACTGAGGACGAGAAACCTCTTTTGGATAAAATTGATGGAAAAGACCGTATTATTCCAGTAGAAAAATATGGGGTTAAAATGCTGTCCATAGGATACTTTGTGAATCCTCAGGATGCTACTATTTGGCGTGGTGCTATGGCTACCAATGCGATGAAGCAGTTAATATCGGAAGGAAAATGGGGAGCTTTAGATTATTTATTATTAGACCTTCCGCCTGGAACCAGCGATATACATTTAACGCTAGTTCAAACCTTATCAATTAATGGTGCTGTAATAGTAACGACACCTCAAGATGTTGCTTTAGCTGATGCTATTAAGGGGGTGAGCATGTTTAAAAGTAAGAATATCAATGTTCCTATTTTAGGTTTGGTAGAGAATATGGCTTGGTTTACACCTGCTGAATTGCCAGATAATAAATACTATATCTTTGGTAAAGATGGTGGTAAAAAGCTAGCTGAGGAATTAAAAGTGCCATTGCTTGGTCAAATTCCTATTGTGCAAAGTATTCGCGAAGGTGGCGATGGTGGAGAGCCGGTTGCCTTAAATGAAGAGAGTGCTACAGGTATTGCTTTTGCTGATGTGGCTAAAAAAGTAATAGATGCCATGGAGGAGCGCAATAATCAATTTCCTCCTACTAAAATTGTTGAAATTAAAACGCAATAATTATGGAAAATAATAATCGCTTTAAGATAATTGAGGATGCTCTAGAAGAAATAAGACCTTATTTAAAGGCAGATGGGGGTGATATTTCTTTGGTAGATGTTTCGGAAGATTTAGTGGTTAAGGTTAAGCTATTAGGGGCTTGTGTAGATTGCCCTATGAGTTACCAAACCATGAAAAACGGAATTGAGCAAGTGGTAAAAAAAGCCATGCCTAATGTAAAAGAGGTATTGGCTGTAGATTAAGCTTGATATCATTACAAAAAAATAAAAACAGAGGTCGATTAATATCGACTTTTGTTGTTTATACACGATTAATAAAAAGAATGAATAAACAATTCAAATATATTGGTTTTGATGCGGACGATACCCTATGGGAGAACGAAACTTTTTTTCGTGAAACAGAGGAGGTGTTTTGTGAGCTAATTAGTGATTTTGCCGATAGAGAAACGGCTATGAAAGCTTTGTACGATACCGAAATTACAAATCTAAAGGATTATGGCTATGGCATTAAAGGTTTTATATTGTCTTTGTTAGAAGCAGCCAATGAACTGAGTAAAGGAAAGGTTTCTAATGGGGTGATTGTTAAACTTATTGCTTTAGGAAAGGAATTGCTCAATAAACCAGTGGTTCTTATTGATGGTATTGAGGGAGTATTAAAAGAGCTAACAGAAAAAGGTTATAAACTTATTGTGGCTACTAAGGGCGATCTACTCGATCAGGAACGAAAATTACGTCGTTCAAACCTAGAGAAATACTTCCATCATATTGAGGTGATGAGTGATAAGCAAGAGGATAATTATAAAAAGCTATTGGCCCATCTTGAAATTGAAGCAAAGGATTTTTTAATGATTGGGAACTCCTTAAAGTCAGATATTTTTCCAGTACTAAAATTGGGTGGTTCTGCAGTACATATTCCTTTTCATACCACTTGGATTCATGAGCATGTTGAACATTCAGAGGAGTTAGAAAACTTTTGGGAGTTAGATAAAGCTTCTGAGTTGATGATTGCATTAGGGTTGTAAGTATCACTTAAAAACAAACCCAGAATATTATAAGTAACATTTACATTCTGAAGTAGATGTTGTAACTTGAGTTTCTGATTTTAATTAAAGCTACATATTATGGAACCCAAGATTGCTCAAAAGAGTCCGTTCGAAGTTGATTTAAAAGAAGGTTTATCAGTTTATTGGTGCGCTTGCGGCCAGAGTGCTAATCAACCGTTTTGTGACGGTTCTCACCAAGGCACAGAATTTTCTCCGGTAGAATATGTTCCAGAAAAATCGGGAAAACATTATTTATGTGGTTGTAAAAAGACAGGAAATAAACCAATGTGCGATGGAACCCATAATAAGCTATAATCCTTGAAAAATTTAAAACGACCGTTGAAGATTTAATTCAATGGTCATTACTCCAATTTCTCCACTTCACTATCTTTTTCGCGTTTTATCATGTTGTAGATAGTGGATTTTCCGATGTCCAGTTTTTTGGCCACCTTAAGTACATTGTTATCGTATTGTCTTAGGTAATGACGAATGATTCTTTCAGTATATTCCTTTAGGCTCATCTCTTCCGCCAAAATATCTAACTCTGTATTGTTGGAGTTAAAAAGAATATTTTCTTCGTCAATTTGTTGAGAACTAGCCATCACGGCGCTTAACTCAATGATGGCTTTTAGCTCACGAACATTTCCAGGAAATGCATATCCCAATAACTTCTTTTTAGCTCTGGAAGTAAATGCCATCGGCTCAAGTTTGTTGTCTTCACAAAAGCTATTCAAGAAAAACTGACTTAATGTGATGATGTCATTTTGTCTATCCTTTAAAGGAGGTAGGTGAATAGGTAAACCTAGAAGACGATAATATAAATCTTCCCTGAAGTTTCCTTTTTTCACTTCGTCCATCAAGTCTTTGTTGGTAGCAGTAACAATTCGGGTATTTACTTTAATAACCTCGTTACCACCAACACGCGTAATCTCACGTTCTTGAAGTACGCGCAGTAATTTCACCTGAAGGTTAATGTCCATTTCTCCAATTTCATCTAGAAATATAGTTCCTCCTTCAGCTTCTTCAAATTTACCTTTTTTGGTCATGATAGCGCCTGTAAAAGCTCCTTTCTCGTGCCCAAAGAGTTCGCTTTCTATTAAGTCACGAGGAATTGCTCCCATGTTAACAGCTATAAAAGGCTTTGATTTTCTGACTGAGTTATAATGGATGGTTTTAGCAACTAGTTCCTTACCTGTCCCTGTGTCCCCATATACCGAAACATTGATGTTAGGGACTTTTACCGCTTTCTCAAGCAAGGCAAAAACTTCTTTCATTACGGGGCTGTCACCTATAATGGCATTCCCAAAATTATATTTGGTGGCAATCTCACTTTTTAATTGCGAAATTTCATCCAGTAATTTCTTTTTGTTTCGAATGTTGTTAACGCTGTTTAAAAGGCGGTCTTTTATATTTTCATCTTTAGCAATATAATCGTAGGCACCTTCCTTCAGTAGGTTTACTGCAGTAGTAATACTATCCTGTCCTGAAATCATAATGACTTCAATGTCAGGATTGTACTTTTTTATTTTTTTGAGAATTTCGTCACCTGTAAAGTCAGGCAGCCCTAAATCTAAAGTTACCACATCAGGGTTATCTGGCAAATGTTTGAAAAAAGAAGCACCATCAAAAAACGTGTCAATCTCAAAATCTGGATTTAACGACAATGAATGCTCAATCAATTTATTAAAAACCCTATCGTCTTCTACTACATGAATTTTCATTAATAGCTAACTTTTTGTGATAATTCAAATATATTTGTTTTTTATTAATCCAAAAGAGGAATTCACCGCCTTCTAAAAACAAGGTACAATATATTAAAATTGTTTATGGCTGAGGTGAGTTTTTAATTTTTTGATATAATATTTTTGTATAAAGGCAGTTTTAATTGAGATGGAAGCTGCCTAAAAATCGCGTAATGAAACGAATGACCTATAAAAAGATATATTTTCTACTTCTGCTTGTTATTTTGTGGGGGTGTTCCACCAAAAAGAATACTTCATTAAGCAGGGGCTATCATAACTTAACCGCTCATTATAATGTTTACTTTAATGGAAACGAAAGTTTTAAAGATGGAGTAAAGTCTATAGAGGAGGCCAATGAGGATGATTATACGCAGGTGTTAATGGTTTTTCCTGAATCTAAAACAGGAAGCGAACAAGTAGCCAGTAGCCAAATGGATAGAGCCATTGAAAAAGGAACCAAGCTTATAAAAAAGCATTCTATTCGTAAAAAGCCCAAAAATAAAAGAGATGACCAATCGGTAAAGTATAAAAAGTTTCTTAGCCAGAACGAATTTAATAAATGGGTTGATAATGCTTATTTAATGATTGGTAAATCTCAGTTTTACAAACATGAGTACTACCAAGCGCAACAGAGTTTTGCCTATATGTTTCGTGAGTTTCAGGATGGACCAGAATGGTGCGAAGCAGAAATTTGGAATGCACGATCGGCTATTGAGCAAAATGATTTTACACAAGCTAAAATTTTATTGGAAGCATATGATATAGAAGGAAAGGCACCTTCTGCATTATTTGGTTTTTATGCTGCATCCTATGCCGACTTTTATTTACGACAAGGAAAATACGAAGAGGCCATCCCATTTTTAGAGGAAGCAGTTGCAGGTGCATGGTCCAAGTATTATCATAGACGACTTAACTTTATTTTGGCGCAGGTTTATCAAAAACAAAAGCAATATGCCAAAGCAAGTAAAGCCTACGAGGCGGTTATCAAATCTAACCCTCCATACGAAATGGCCTTTAATGCCAAGGTAAATAGAGCGGGTGTTTTATTTGAGGAAGGTGGTTTGGTGTCAGTTAAAAAAGAGATTAAAAAACTACTCAGAGATAAGCGTAACATAGACTATGAAGATCAGATTTATTACGCTTTAGCCATGGCATACAAAGCCGAGGAACAAGAAGACCTGGCTATGGATAATTTCTTGTTATCCATTAAAAAGAGTACGGATAATATGCATCAAAAAGGGATGTCCTTTTTTGAATTGTCAGAGATTTATTACGATAGGCCTGAATACAAACCAGCCTATTACAACTTAGATTCTGCGGTGATTAACTTAAATGAAAATTACCCAGGAATAGAAATCATTGAGGAGCGCCATAAAAGTTTAGGCAATTTGGTTTCTAATATTGAGGTGGTTGAACGTGAAGATAGTTTAATCGCATTGATGGAGATGCCTGAGCAAGCTCGCTTAGCTTTAATAGATGATATAATTGCTCAGGAAAAGAAAAAACAAGAAGAGGAAAAAGCCTTGTTGGCTCAAGGTAATGATGCAGGATTGTTCTACGACCCTATGATGAGCCAGGGAATGAACCAGAATTCGCAAGGAGGTAAATGGTATTTTTATAACCAAACCTCTGTTGGTATGGGTAAGTTGGAGTTTGAGAAGAGATGGGGAAGAAGAAAAAATGAGGATAACTGGCGTAGAATAAATAAGGAAGTAGTAGTAGAGGATGTTAATGATATTGGACTGCCTGATGCTCCATTCGGAGATTTGCCTGATTCGCAAGATTCAACAGCGAATGAGGTATTAAAAGATGTGGCAGATAAACAGCAGGCTTCAAGTCCATTGAGCAGAGAGGCTTATTTAAAAGATTTGCCTTCGAGCCCAGAGAAGTTGGAGCAAGCGCATTTAAAAATTCAAGAGGGCTTATTAAATCAAGGCTTAATTTATAAAGATGAGTTAGCTAATATTCCATTTGCCATTAAAGCATTTGATGAGCTGGCAACTCGATATCCAAATTCTCATTATAAAGAGGATGCGTTAATGAATTTATACATATGCTACGATAAGCAAGATGATGCTAGTGGCATGGATAGAGTTAAAAATCAGTTGGTGCGTGAATTTCCGGATGGAGAATTTACGGCCTTCCTAAACGATCCTGATTACTTTGAGAAAAGAGAGGCGCGTGAAAAGGAAATGGAGAAATTGTATCAAGATACTTATGGCAGTTATTTATTCAACGAATTTAATGTGCCAGTGGCTAACCTTGATCGTGCTATCAATATTGATGAAGAAAACCCATTGATACCGAAGTTTAAATTTATTGCTGGTTTAAGTCATGCCAAGGTGGGAGATTTATCACAGTTTAAAAGCCTATTAACCGATGTAAAGGATAATTATTCGGATAGCGAAGTAGCTCCTTTAGCAGCTGAAATGCTTGCGCAATTCGAGAGTGGGAGAACGCCTGTGAAAGGTCCTGTAAACTCCAATTTAGTAGCAACGCGTAAAGAGGAGTTTAAAAAGGAACAAGTAGAATTGGGTAACGAAGATGTTCTTAAAGATATAGCCAGTTCTTATGTTATCGACCATAAATCTACACATGCACTTATTTTAATGGTTAACGAGGAGGCTGATTTAAACAGACTGAAGTTTAATATTGCCGATTATAACTTTTCTAAATTTTTGCTGAATGATTATGAAATGACCTCGGCTACTTTACCTGATGGAACACCTTTGTTTGCCGTTAAAGGCTTTCAAAACAGATTAGAAGCACTGGATTATTTTTATTCGATAAGAGAGCGTGATGATATTTTTGAGGTAGAAAATTTAAAACAAAAGCAGCTGTATGTAATTCACGATAAAAATATTGAATACTTGCTTTCGTCGGGAGATAAGATGGGATATGACGAGTTTTTCAATGAGAATTATTTATCTGCGGATGCCTTTAAAAATTTAAAAGAGGAAAGAATTGCAGCAGAACGTGCAGTAATTGAAGCGGAAAAGGAAGCACAGGAAGAAATCTTGCGAAAACAAGCTGAAGAAAAGAAAGCAGCTGCGGAAGCTCAAAAACCGGTGGTAGAAGAAAAGGTAGCAGAACCTATAGTAGAGAAAAAGGAACCTGTAACACCTGTTACAAATGAACCCGAGCAAAAAGAGGAGGTTGTGACCAAAGAGCTAGAAGCTCCAACTATACCCGAAAGCCAAGTAGAAACAGCGACTAAAGAAGAAGAGCCTGTTGTAGAAACTGCAAAAGAAGAGTCAGCAGTTGTGGAAGAACCTGTGGTTGAAGAAAGTATTATTGAGAAACCATCGGTTAACTTTGTAAAAGAGGAAGGCGAACATATCGCTGTTATCCTATTTAAAAAAGGGAAAATCAATACCGACAGAACGGGACTCATCTTTAAAAACTATACCAAGAGTAATTACGGTACTAAATATCAAGTTGAATCGGATAAAAAGGGAAGTGATTACTTTAACATTACTGTAAAAGGATTTGCGACAGCTAAAGAAGTGCAGGATTATCTGAATAAGGTAAAACTAAATAGCTTTTTGATGCGTGAAATCTCTAGGGCGAAACATTATTTATGGGCCATAACGGATAATAACTTATCCAGATTAACGGATGAGGAATCTTTTACAGCATACGATACATTTTATAAATCTAATTACTAAATAACAGAGGATGGTAGATGCAAAAAAAGTAAATATTCTATGGGTTGATGACGAAATAGATCTTTTAAAAGCTCATATACTTTATTTGCAGGAAAAGGGTTTTGAGGTCAAAACGGCCAACAATGGTCACGACGCTTTGGTTATGGTTGAAGAGGAGCGTTTTGATTTGATTTTTTTAGATGAAAACATGCCTGGTTTAAGTGGTTTAGAGGTATTAAGTAAACTGAAAAATATGATGCCTGAAATACCTGTGGTCATGATTACCAAGAGTGAAGAGGAAAATATCATGGACCAGGCCATTGGCAGCAAAATATCCGATTACCTAATTAAACCTGTTAATCCGAACCAAATATTGCTAACGATTAAAAAGCATGTGGATCAGCATCGCTTGGTCGCAGAAAGAACAACGAGCAGTTATCAAACAGAATTTGGTAGGATAGGTCTTAAAATAAACGACTCATATACATTTAAGGAATGGGCTGAAGTATATAAGCAACTTAATTATTGGGAAATTGAGCTGGAGGAAACCAAAGGTGAGATGGACGAGGTACTTAAAATGCAAAAAACAGATGCCAACCATGCTTTTACCAAGTTTATAAAACGTAATTATATCGATTGGATTGAAGGAGTGGATGATGATGCACCCTTAATGTCCCATCAGTTTATGAAGGACGTTACATTGCCTTTATTAGAGAGTGGAGAAAAGGTAGTGATGCTGGTGATTGATAACTTCAGGTTTGATCAATGGTTAATGATTAAGCAAGATGTACTCAAAGGTTATCGCCTGGAGAAGGAAGAGATTTATAGCAGTATTTTACCTACGGCTACCCAATATGCTCGTAATAGTCTGTTTTCGGGATTAATGCCTGCGCAAATTAAAAAGTTATATCCTCAGTATTGGCTCGATGAGCATGAGGAAGGTAGCAAAAATCAATTTGAAGACGAGCTGATTGGAACTTTTCTTGAAAGATTCAGAACCAAGTATACACACTCGTATCAAAAGGTGAGTAATATGGAATCGGGCAAGGAGTTAATGGATAATTATTCTCAATTATTAGATGCTGACCTTTCTGCCGTAGTATTTAATTTTGTGGATATGTTATCACATTCGCGCACCGAGAGCAAGATGATTAAAGAACTGGCTTATGATGAGTCGGCTTATCGATCATTAAGTAAATCGTGGTTTTTGCATTCTGTGATGAATGATTTAATGAGCAAGTTGGAGAATGAGAACGTGAAAGTAATTATCACTACCGACCACGGAACAATACGGGTAAAAAATCCTTTAAAGGTAGTGGGCGACAAAAATACAACCACTAACCTTCGTTATAAGCAAGGCAAAAATTTGAATTATAATGAGAAGGAAGTTTTTGCAGTAACTAAGCCAGAAGAGATTCAATTACCTAAGGTAAATGTTTCAACAAGTTATATATTTGCAGCCAACGACGATTTTTTAGCCTATCCTAATAATTATAACCATTATGTGAGTTATTATAAAGATACTTTCCAACACGGAGGTATTTCTATGGAAGAAATGTTAATTCCATATATCGTTTTATCACCAAAGAATAATTAACCAGCTTAGCTGGGCAAACAATTAAAAGAATGAGTACGTTTTTAATTTCTTCATTAGACAACATTGACCAAGTAGCAAAAGACTTTATCAATACATACAATCAACCCGGAGTATTTTGTTTTTACGGTTCAATGGGCGCTGGAAAAACAACTTTTGTACAGGCTTTATGCGAGCAGTTAAAAGTGGTAGATGTAGTGAATAGTCCTTCGTTTGCTATTGTAAACGAGTATAATACCGATAAGGACGATAAGGTTTATCATTTCGATTTTTATCGTCTAAAGGAAGAAGAAGAAGCATTTGACCTTGGCTATGAAGATTACTTTTATTCGGATAGCTATTGTTTTGTAGAGTGGCCTGAGAAGATTTCTTCTTTGTTACCTGCCAAAAGGTATGATGTAACGGTGACTGTTTTAGAAGATATGACCAGACAAATTAATGTAGTAAGCCAAGTGCTTAAATAATGAAACCTATTGAAGCAACCTTATTGTATAATCACCATCAATATGGTAAAATAATAAACTATGAGATTAGCTGTATTATTACTTGCTTTTATCCTGATAGCAGGATGTAAAAAAGAAGATGGAGATCCTTTTGATAACATAAAAGGTGAGAGTGGAATTTCTTATAACAAGAGTAAGTCCTTTTGGAACGACATGAAAAAGGAAAATGGTAATTCGTATGAGTACGAAACTACATTTACCTCGTGGACGGGATTTGGAAGTACAACTACATTTAAGGTGGAAGAAGGCGTAGTTACCGAGCGTACCTATACCGAATTTAATGCCGATGAAGGAGCTTCTGGTGAAATTCAATTAGAATCCTATAAAGAAGTAGGAGATGAGGTTGGAGATCATGAAAAAGGAGCAAAGCCAGTTAGTATTGACGAATTATACGAATCGTGTGCCAGCGAGTTTTTAGTGGCTTGTCCTTGCGATAATACTTTATATTTTGAAACCGAAAGTAATGGATTGATGAATTTATGTGGTTTTGTACCAGATGGTTGTCAAGATGACTGTTATCAAGGGGTTCGAATAAGCTCATTTTCTTGGTTAGAATAGAGTATCTCTTACATAAGCAAATATCAAAAGCTGCAATACAAGTATTGTGGCTTTTGACGTTTTAAACGCAACGTTTAATCTAGTTCATTTTTAATATTTCAGGATTAATCATTATTCATACTCGTATTAAAATACTATCTTATAACGGTATAGGATAATTGTTTTATAAACAGAAATAAAAAAGAGTATGAGCAACTTGATTGAACAATTAAAAAAAGAGCATGCTGCTTTAGTTGAAATACTGACTAAAGTAAAGTCTTTAGGTGTTTCATCAGAAGAATCTAAGGAACTACTTATACAAGCCAAAGGAGCTTTATTGCTCCACCTACATAAAGAAGATAAAGAATTATATCCTTCATTGAAAAAACGGGGAGAAACGGATGAGGATTGTGAGAGGAAACTCAAAATATTTGCTCAGGATATGGATGAGATCACCCAATTTGTGCTGTTCTTTTTCGATCAGATAGAAAAGGATGCGTTTACACCTATGGAGTACGCTCAGAACTTTGGTAAATTAGTATCCACGCTAGCGGGTAGAATAAGCAGAGAGGAAAATATTCTGTATAAGCTATACGATAAGACTGCTTAAAGCAAATAAGGTCTCTAAGTATTGTCCTAGCGATGCTTCTATGATAGCGTAGCATTTTCTCCAGATCATTAATCTGGAGAAATGAACATTTATATACTATTGCATACTTAGCCAGTCAAGTGCATCTTCTTTTGTATCAAAAGACTTTATATTACGGCCCGTTATTTTATTTACGCCGTTATATATTATGCGTAATAAGCCCGATAGACCAATTACAGCGCCTGCTTTTACGTAGGGTTTGTTACCTCCAATAAAAGTGGAAAACTCATTTTTAATATCACTATTAAAATGCATATTTTCCATGTTTGATAAGGTTAATACAGAGTTTTCAGGCTGAATACGAATATAGTTTTTACTCTCTTGTATGGCTTTTTCAGCCTCTTCAATTGTTTTTAATCCTGAGAAATTCAGATAAGCTACTTTAGCTCCTTTGTGTTCTATTAAACTAACTCTTTCTGACATAGTATAGATTTTTGTTTTCAAAATAATAAAAATCTGCGAACTCTTTTATATTAGTGGCTTGTTTTGTGTAATGTGGTTTAAATTGTATTATTAATCTATAAATAATAGAGCCCAATTGCGTAGCATGAACATAATGACTAGTTTTAATGTTGAAAACTTAAAAGACGAAACAGACATATCCAAAGCAAATAATCAAGCATATTGAAATGTGATTGTATTTTGCGTTGGCTATAAGCGTTTTACAAATTATTATACCAATGAAACTATTAGAAAAAATATTAGTCCCAATAGATTTAGAAAATACAGCTATTACAAAGCAAATTTTTGCAGCCTCTAAATTGGCCAGTAAAATGCAATCTGAATTATTGTTACTTCATGTACTGCCTAAGGAGGCAAAGCTAAATTCCATTAATTCAATAGTGCTTCGTTATGCCGAGCCCAAACTGCAAGCGTTTGTTGATGAATTGCAGGCAAAAGGTATTAAAGCCCGAAGCATCATTCAGTACGGAAATCCATTAGATCAAATTATTCATCTTTCGGAAAAAGAGGATGTGAATTTAATTGTGGTAACTAAAAGTGCCGAGTATTTTAAGGAAGATAAGAAGGTTAATGTACATTCTGAGAAAATATTACAGCGATCATTAAAGCCTGTATTGTTTGTAGATTCTGAAAGCATTAATGAGGTAAAACAGGTGCTTTGTCCTGTTGATTTTTCAACGGCCTCAGCAACAGCCTTAAATAATGCCATTAAATTAGCAAGAACCTTTGGATCGAAGTTGTTTGTAGTAAATGTTTTTGAGCCATTGCAAGAGCGCTTATCCATCCGCCTTGAAATTGATTATGATGAGGAAAATGATAAGCTAAAGAAGGAAAATAAAGAAGAGTTAGATGCATTTTTAAAAGATTTTGACTTTACTGACGTAGATTATGAGGTGTTTGTATTAAAAGGAAAACCTCACTCCGAAATATTATCCTTTAGCAAGCAAAATGGTATTGATTTAATTTTTATGGGAGCTACAGGTAAATCTTATTTGCAAAGAATGGTACTAGGTAGTGTTACCGAATTAATCATTAAGGAACTACATTGTTCTTTAATAGTAACAAAAACAGAGGACATTATTGAGCTTAAAATTGATAACGATATTTCTGAACTGGAACTTCATTTACAGCAAGCCGAAAGACTAGAAGCTACAGGTTACTATCAAGAGGCAATCGATCAGCTTAAAATTTGTTTGCAAATAAATGATATTCACTTACCTACTTTAAATAAGTTAAGCAAACTATATAAAAAGATAGGAGAGGACGAATTAGCTGAAAAATATAAGAAACAATCTTTACAGGTGTTAAATCGCTTGTGGGATAAAAAGATAGAGTTGGACTTAAGGAAGGGTTTGAAAATTTAAGTATTGATCTGGATAAATTTTTATCAAGAATAAATAATCCCCTGTCGATGTGCGGCAGGGGATTTGTTGTTTTAATATGTAATCTTTTTATATGAGTAAATAATAAATACCAATAGCCTTAATTAAAGTGCCAGCCACTGGCTAGTTTATTGTCGTCTTTAAATATATTAATAATTCTGCTATCATTTCTTTTGTCTGGAATCTCCATTCCAGAAAGAAGTCCTGGGTAACCTAGTCGAACTTCAATTGCATTTTCTGAATAGGTCATTAAAGGGTCTATCACTAGCCAATCGCAACTAGTAGATGAAATACTTGGCCAAAAATATCCTGAATAAATAAATGCATTGTTCGCTTTAATAGCAAAAGGAACCCCGTGCACAGAAAGCTCCATATCTTTTATTACACTTCTGGCTTTGTCAGATAAAGCAAAGGTGTAAGATGTTGGATTATATGATAAAAAGTCGGAATACTCTATTAGAGGCAATGTTTTAGTTTTAATTGTAGCTTCATCTATTTGAGAGGAGTTTCCAATGGTTGAAAAGGTGTCCACTAGGTATAATTCAACTTTACCACCAGAACTAGTGGCATCTTTTTCGCAACCTAAAGAGAATATGCATAGAATTACAATGAGTACGTAGTTCAAGTGTTTTTGTATCATAGTTTTAGTGTTTGTAGCTATGATAGTTTAAAAAGCTATGGGTTGCGTATAAATACTGAATATGACGACTATTCGCTAATAGGATCGGATTTATCAAATTCTTTTTTTAGCAACCAAGCTCCAATGGCAAAGACAATAATACCCTCACCAATTTGCAAACGGTTTAGTTAATATCAAGAGTATTCTATAAAAAGAAGGCTCATCGGAAAATTCCAATGAGCCTTAATAAAAATTAACCTTTGACTTCTATTAGTTCACAAACAAAAAGTCGCCGCCTCCTGCTCCGGTATGGCAACCAATACATCCTGCTAACTTACCACGATCAGCACTACCTTCTGCAGGTAACATACCAAACGGATTGGCATCATAATCGTTGTCTGCATCAAAGCCAATTTTCATATACTCCCAATCTTTATTGGCTGTATCATAACCCGGCTCGCGTTTTACCATGGCAAACGAAACGTATAAATTACCCATATTACCCTCGCCATCTAAAGCATACGTTTTTTTAGTAACGATAGTACCAGGAGCAATTGTGCCGTCGAGATCTGTCACGGATGAATATATTTTACGCACGGTTTCACTACCTGTTGTACCATCCGGACCACCATGAGCAAACGTACCTCCAGTTTCTGTTGCTAACATGTTGGTGGCTGCATTCAACTGTGCTTGCGTAATCATAATTTCATCAGGACCTTCATCTTTTTTGTCATCGTCATCTGAACAACTCACAAAAAGAGTTACGGCTAATAACATAGCCATTGTCTTAAATACATTATTTACTTTCATTTAATTATGGTTTTTATAGAATAGCGTGAGCGCCTTAAAACTTGCGTGCATTGAAGTCCTGTTGCGCTAAACTATTCTATGGTTAATAAAAAAGTCATTGGTTTATTTATGAGTGAATGAGCACTTGGATAGTCTTACATCCGTTAAAAAGCCATCGCACCTTCCTTTTATAACAAGTGAGCTTACTTCTTTAACCTGAGCAAAAGAACTGAGGTGTTGGCTTACGTAAGCGGAATCAAATGTGCAGGAAACACCTTGCAGCTCATCGAGCAATGCAATGGTTACCGATCCGTTGGGATTTGTATGAGCCGAAATAGGTTTGCCACTAACCTCAACCACCCTGTTTAAATACTGCTGATTGGCAATTGTTTCGTTATGCTCAAAAGCCTGTAATAAAGCATCAGCTGTTGTTGTTAAATCAACAGAAGCTTTTTCGTAATTGATATGAGGTTTATTGTATTGCAGGTAGGCAATAATTCCTGCAGAAATAGCAATGGCGCCTATAAACAGTAAGATTATCTTTTTATTCATGGCATTTGTTTTTAGCGTTCTTGTAAGTCAACGCGCACGGTTACTTCAATCTCTTTGGCAATATTGTTGCGCACAGCATTGGGTATTCTAATACGATAGTCTTCAGGTTTTACAATGAATTGTGTAGCACCTAATACGCCATCTTTACTCACGGTTAATGTGGCTGAAGCATTAATGGTGTTGGTTTCTCCATGTAGGGTAAGCTCACCTGTAACATTTACTTTATGCTCCCCTTCCTCTTTAACTAGTTTAGATGAAAAATCTTTGATTTGTCCTTTAAATATAGCTTTGGGATATTCATCCGATTCTAAATAGTTTTCGTTGAAATGCTCTTGCATGAGGGCTTTCTCAAATTCAAATGATTTAATGAGTAAAGCAAACGTTAACGCGCCTGTTTCACCATTTAATATTGCTGCTACTTCCTCGTTTTCTGCCTCTATATCCTCAATAGGAGAGTGCGAGTAAAATTTTATGTAGCCTGTTTTGGTCATGTATTTTTGAGCTTGTAATGCAGTGCATCCTAGCATAAGTAACATCAATAGGTATATTTTCATCGTAATAGTTTTAAGTGATCAGTACTTTATTTGTGTAAATTGAAGGTTCTCGATATGTTGAACCCTAAGTGGATATCTCCTTTAAAAAAGTCACCTGCAGTTTCGGTAATAAAACCTACTTCGCGCATCGGTAAACTATTGGTTACCATGATCTGGAAAACATGACCGCCCGTTTCTAAATCTATTCCTAAAGAAATGGGCTGGTGATATTCAATACCCTCTGGCATTGGACCAAAATCGGTTAAAAAGGTTTCGGCATTTACACTTAGGCGTTTGCTTAGTTTATATCGAGCTCCAATTCCCAAGGACATAATGTTGTTTTTCATACCCGCTTCAGGTACCAGGTTTTTATGAACTAAGGTTGGGGAAAGCTGTAAACTAAAGTTCTTGGAAAATTTACGGGCTATCAATAATTGGTGTACATATCCTACACGGTGCTTAAACTCGTAATCAGGAATTTCATTTTTTAGGGTGACTATTTCGGTAGTGGCTACATAAGATAAAAAGAAAGGCATACCTGCTTGTTGTTTTAAAATGGCTAGCTTGGCATATCCATCATAGGTTTTTCTGTAGCTACTTCGGCCAATCCCAATAGTTAAATAATCTAGCGGACTATATTCTAAGCTAAAGTGAATGGTTGCCTGATCTAATCCCCATAAATCGTAGGAACCTGTGTTTAACTGACCAAAGCGGTGCGAAATTCTAAAGTCCATTTCTCCTTTGGCAGGCTGCTCTACCGAATGACCGTTGATTACCCTAGAAGTTTTAAAAGTGCTACTTACTACAGAGCTTTCTTCGCCCAATAAATCGTCTATTAATTCATCATCGCTTTGTGCAACAAGCAAAAACGGGATGGCAAAAATGTATAGTATTGATAGTATGTATTTCATAAAATAAGTTTTTATAGTTGAAGGCTTGTTTAATTATCCAATGCGCCATTGGCTATCCATGCATCTAATTTGGAGATGGTACAATCATCTAGTTTTCCGCCTTGTGGCATTGGACTATAGCTAGGTAAATGTTTTATAGAGCCCATCAGCTTACCATTGTCCACATGTTTTTTGATGTCGCTATAGCTAACCAGGGTAATGCCTGTTCCATTACCCACACCATGGCATGATTTACAGTTGCGGGAAATAATAGGATCTATAGTGGCTGAGAAAGTAACATTTGAAGTGTCGCATTCTGACGCATCATAAAATTCTTCCTGATTGTCGTTAGAGCACGACGATATAAGCAAAGCTATGGTTAAAAAAGTAAGGAGTGTATGTTTCATAATTCATGAGTTTTCTGTGATGTTTGCCGGTATAGTCGGTCACAGAAAAATTCCTGACAGATTTTTAAATAAAAAAAGAGTTTTTAATCCTTTTTATTTAGTAGGGCTATTTTACAACAAGGTTTTGTTAGTCTTTTTAAGGTGTTTTTTCAGGAGGTAGTCTTTTTGTATATAGCTAAATGTAGATTCTTAGGTTTTTCCTGAAATAAATCATTGCAATGGTCATGTTTTAAGAAAATTTTGCGATTTTTGTCGGTCAAAATATTTAAGAAGAATCAATTAAAGTAATATATTATGCAAACGGTAGTAAGCGGTATCCGGCCAACCGGAAACTTACATTTAGGGAATTATTTTGGAGCGGTAAAAAACTTTTTGCGTATGCAAGATGAGTATAACTGTTATTTTTTTATTGCAGATTATCACTCATTAACCACCCATCCAACGCCTGAAAACTTGCATAATAATGTTCGCCAGGTTTTAGCTGAATATTTAGCTTGTGGATTGGATCCAGAAAAATCGACTATCTATGTTCAGAGTGATGTGCCGGCCATTGCAGAAATGTCCTTATTAATGAGCATGAATGCATATTTGGGCGAATTGGAGCGTACCACTTCGTTTAAAGACAAGGCTCGTAAGCAACCAGAGAATGTAAATGCAGGCTTATTGACTTATCCTGTTTTAATGGCTTGTGATATTTTAATTCACAAGGCAGATAAAGTACCTGTAGGTAAAGACCAGGAGCAAAACCTGGAGATGACACGTAAGTTTGCAGGGCGTTTTAATCATATGTACAAACAGGATTATTTTAAGATACCTCAATCATTTAACTATGGTGAGGCATTAGTTAAAATTCCAGGTTTAGATGGGTCGGGTAAAATGGGTAAATCGGAGGGTAATGGAATTTACCTGGCAGATGAGCCAAAGCCATTGCAAAAAAAGGTGATGAGAGCGGTTACAGATAGTGGTCCTACAGAGCCTAACTCACCTGTTTCAGAACCGATTCAAAATCTATTTACCTTGATGGATGTAGTTTCTACATCAGATACATTGCAGTTTTTTCAAGAAAAATATGCTAGCTGCGAAATTCGTTATGGCGATCTTAAAAAGCAATTAGCTGAGGATATCATCAAGTTTACTACACCAATACGCGAAAGAATTGAAGATATAAAAGCGGATAGTGATTATTTAAACAAGGTGGTTAAAATGGGTAGAGAAAAAGCCCAGGCTAGTGCTGAAAAAACCGTTAAAGAACTCAGAGAAATAATTGGAATTAAAAGATTCTAAACTCATATAATAGTACTGTTAAGAGCCGTGGGAATTTTCTCACGGCTTTTTTATGTCCATTCCTTTTTGACTTAGCCATTTTCAATTCGTAACTTAAACTGATTAAAACAAATTAGTTATGCAATCACGCAGAGAGTTTTTAATGAAAATGGCCATGCTGACTTCGGGAGTGATGTTGCCATGGCCGAGTATATTATCACAAAAGGATAAGTATGGCGCTATATTACCTTATCGAAAATTGGGTAATACGGGCGAAAAAATAACCATGTTGGGGCTTGGAGGATTTCATATTGGTCAGCCTTCCGAAGCGGAAGCGCAGGCTATGATAGAAAAAGCCATAGAGAAAGGAATTCGCTTTTTTGATAATGCACACGATTATCACAAAGGGGAGTCGGAGAAACGATATGGTAAGTTTTTAGTGCCTAAATATAGAGATGAGGTTTTTATTATGACTAAGTCTGGGGCTAAAGATTATAAAACGGCCAAGGAGGAATTAGAACGTTCCTTAAGCAGAATGAAAACAGACCAAGTAGACTTATGGCAGCTGCATAGCCTAAAGAATCCTGAAGATGTTGATAGCAGAATTAATAATGGTGTGTTAAAGGCAGTTGAGGAAGCTCTAAAAGAAAAAAAGATTAGGTATGCTGGTTTCACCTGTCACAACAGTCCGCGTGCTATGTTGCGTATGCTAGAGCAAGCTGAAGGGAGTGGACTCTTTTCAACAGCTCAAATGCCCATTAATGTAATTGATGCCTATAGTGATCCTAGTTTTATCAATCATGTGTTGCCTCAGCTAAACAAACAAAACATAGCTGTTCTAGGTATGAAATCCTTAGCAGATGGTCGGTTTTTTGAGAAGAAGCTTCGTTTTGGAAGAGAAATATGGCAAACAGAAACGCCTTTAATCCCCGATGTAATTTCTGTTGAGGAAGCTATTCAATTTGCTTGGACCATGCCAATTAGTTCTTTAATTGTAGGAACGGATAATGTTAGCATGTTGGAGGAAAAGATAGAATTTGTAAAAAGGATGAGTCAGGTAGATGAAGAATATCGAAAGAACCTATTAGCGAAAATAAGTGATTATCCATTATTGAAAAAAGTAGAGTATTATAAAAAAGATAGAGATTATTCTTTAGGATAAATATCAATTTTCGAAAAAAGATGGAGTCAGGATGTAATTCTTGGCTCTTTTTTTTGCTCTGTTTTGAAGTTATTTAGTCAAAACACCTTGGTATTATGATTATTAGCCAAATAAATATGAAATTTTATATATTCATTAATTAGCAGTAAATGAGGCATTAAGGTGTGTGTTGTGAAAATAAATGGAAAAAATACAGTAATATGTATTGCATAGTACCTAGTAAAAGACATATATTTGTAATACAATATTCAGGGTAATAGAAGGTATTATAAAAATATAGTAGACATGAAAACATCCGGAAATAGAGTAATGATAGTTTTGTCAGCTGTAATCTTAGGATTAACGCTGATTGTTCCGGTACTACCTGCAAAACATACCTTATTAAATAACGAGGTTGAGTTTATAGAACAACACGCCATTGATATTAACGATGTGTTTGATACAAGTGAAGTTTCAGTAGACTTTAAAATAGGCAGGGAACGCTCAATAAGATTGTAATAAAATTTAGGAACGAGGTAATCAATACTGTTTACTAAGTCAATAGGAGGAATTAGATATGAAGGTAGAAAATACAAAAGCGCAGATGAGAAAGGGAGTATTAGAATATTGTATTCTGGCTATCCTTTCACGTAGCGATAAGTATGCTTCTGATGTAATTAGTGAGTTGAAGGAGGCAAAGATGATTGTTGTTGAGGGTACGCTTTACCCTTTACTAACCCGTTTAAAAAATGCAGAACTGCTGACTTATAGATGGGAAGAGTCAACACAAGGACCGCCACGTAAGTATTACGAACTGACCGAAAAAGGTAGAGGATTTTTATCAGAATTAGATGCATCGTGGAATGAATTAGTGGATGCAGTAGATATTGTGAAAAACAAATAGTAAAAGCATATAGTCATGAAAAAAACATTAAACATTAATTTGAGCGGCAGAGTGTTTTACATCGATGATGATGCCTTTGCTCGTTTACGAGAATACCTGGATAAACTGGAGCGTTACTTCAAAAAGCAAGACGAAGGCCAGGAGATTATTAACGATATAGAAAGCCGAATTGCTGAATTGTTGGGAGATAGAATTTCGGAAAAATCGGGTGTGGTTACCATGGATATGGTGGATGAAATTATTGCCAAAATGGGACAGCCTGAGGAGTTTGATGACGAAGGAGAAGAGTTTAAGGAACGTAAGGAGTCTAAGCAAGAATATGCGAAGTATACTTATGGTAAGGCTAATAAGAGGTTGTTCAGAGATATTGACAGCAGAGTGCTTGGTGGTGTTTGTGGCGGTATTGCTGCCTATTTAAATATCGATCCAGTACTGGTACGTATTTTATTTGTGTTGTTTATCTTTCTGGGTTTAGGTATGACTATTCCTATTTATATTATTCTTTGGATTGTGGTTCCTGCTGCCATCACAACAGCTCAAAAGCTTGAAATGCGAGGCGAGAATGTAACTATTAGTAATATTGAAAAAGCTATTCGTAATGAATACGAAGACGTAAAGCAACGGTTTAGTAAGGTACGGAATACCAATGCCTACAGAAAAGGCGAAACCTGGTGGAGCAAGTTTACCAAACGCGATAAAACAATCATTTCCATCATAGCAATAGTTGGAGCTTTTTTTTTTCTAGGTGGCCTAGCTGATATAAATTGGTACCATCAGGATTTTGTACATCATGTTAATTTTCAACTAGGGCATATGCCATTCTTTCATTTTCCTGGTTTTTTGGTTACCATTTTTGTACTCCTAATAATAGGATTAATATTTAAATCACTGTTTAAGATTATTATCTACTTTATTGCATTTATGTTTTTAGCCATTATAGGTTTAAAAGTGGTAGGTTTTTTAATGGGCAGTGTATTTATGCTCTGCTAAGCAGTGTAAACGTTAGATATCAACTGGGATTCATATCTAAATACTAAAAAAAATGAAGAAAACATTATATATAAACCTAAACGGATTCGCTTTTCATATTGATGAAGATGCGTATGATAAGCTTAATCAATATCTTAAAAAAATAGAGAATAGCTTTTCGGATAAGGATGAGGCTAAAGAGATTGTAGCAGATATTGAAGCGCGTATTGCCGAATTATTTAGCGGTAAAAAAAGAAGTGCAGAAGAGGTAATTACTTTAACTGAGGTGGAAGAAGTAATAACCACCATGGGCGAGCCTCAGGATATTGCCGACGAGGAAGAGCCGCAAGCATCCTCTTCTAATTCGTCCAGTTCATCGGCTGCAGCTCCTATTTACAGAAAACGATTATATCGAGATACGGATAGCAGGTATTTAGGTGGTGTTTGTGGTGGTTTGGGTGCATATTTCGATATTGACCCACTGGTTTTTAGAATCATCTTTTTAATCACTTTTATTCTTTATGGTGCATCGTTACCCGTGTATATTGTATTGTGGATTGTGATGCCCAAAGCATTAACCATTACGCAAAAGCTTGAAATGAAGGGGCCTGCAAGTTACGAAGCTTGGGAGCAAAATATTAGAAACGAATATCAGGAAGTTTCGGAAAAGTTTAAACAGTCGCAGACCTACCAAAATTTTTCTGGCTCTTTTTCAAAAGGAACAGACGCTATGGGTAATGCTTTGCGAACTACAGTAAGAATTCTGTTGTCGATATTAGGCGTGGCTATTATGGTTGGAACCTTGGCCGCACTGGTTTCGCTTATCTTAACTTTCACCTTTGGATTTACCTTTTTCGATTTCTCAGGATTAGGAAATTATTATACCTCCTTACCTGGATATTTTCTGGCGAGTTCGGATATGATTATTGGCTCCATAGGTATTGTATTAGTCACGTGTATTCCAATTTTATTGCTTTTCTACTTAGGGTTTAGACTTGTATTTAGGTTTAGATCAGGAAATAGAGTGGTAGGAATTTCGGCATTAGTACTTTGGTTGGCAGGACTAATATTGGTGGTGTATACAACAGCTAGAGTGGCTCGCGAATTCTCGGTTACCGAGGACAAATATAAAAAGGAGCAATTAACAATTCCGCAGGATAGCACTATTTACCTAAATGCAAATACACAAACACATATTCCTGAATATCAAGAGCACTTATTTGATGTTAACCGTTTAGATGTGTACTTGGCAGATGAAAAAGTGCATATACAAGGTAGGCCACGAATAGAGTTGGTTAGAGGTGATGAGTTTGCTATGGATATTAAGAAAATGGCACGAGGAAGGTCACTTTCTAATGCACTTCAAAATTGTGATAATATTGAGTTCTTCTGGATGCAGAAAGATAGTATAATTAGCATCGATCCTGTATTTACCATTCAAGAAAACAGTAAGATTAGAGATCAAAAACTGACTGTGGTGATTACCGTTCCTGAAGGTGTAAAAGTTGAGGTAGCCGATGAACTGGAATGGGTTGTATATGATAATTTAGATTAACAAGTATTAAACTTAAACCAATTAACAATGAAGCTAGCGTGGCCAGAGCAGATAAAAGTATGATTGAAATTTGCAATGGTTATTTTGGTTTTACTAAATATTAGAAATATGAAGAATGTTTTAAGAATATCAATCGTCATACTGTTAGTAGGAATTAATAGTTTATCCATTTTTGCACAGCAGAAAGTGGCAGAAAAGATGTTTAATGATTTTAGAGGTCGAGATGAGGTGACTTATTTATCGCTATCTAAAAATCTTTTAAACTTTGTGGATTTTGATGTGGAGAGCGATGAAGATGGAGAGGAACATAAAGTAACTGGTGATTTACACGAAGTAAAGGTAGTGCTGTTTAAGCCTGAAGTAGCACCTGATGTTGAGTTTGTTGATCAGGTTCGTAAATACATGAAAAAGGGAAAGTACTCCTTAGTGGAGGATGATGATAACGATGAAGATTCAGAAGTTTGGGTGCATCGTAAGGGCCGCAAAGTGTATGAGTGTCACGTGATTTTTCAGGGAGAAAAAAACGGGGTGTTGTTGTCCTTCTTTGGTGACTTTAAAATTGATGATGTAGATAAACTCAAAGATAAAATGGAAGACTATAAGTAGAGTAGGGAGTTACAGGGAGTTTATAAAGTAAAAGGAAGAGCCTGTCCGCTTCATTCGTTATAGAGTGGCGACAGGCTCTTTTCTTGTAAGCAAAATAGCTTTAGGAGTACTTTTGTAAATGACCAATGGCAATATTTATATATCTTTATATTGTTATTAACTAGCAAAAACTAACCCTATGAGCTCAGCAGGACATGTATTAGATATGATCAAACGTTCTCGCTATAACGATTCTATCAGAAGAAAGCGTATGGAGAGAATGAGAGATATAAAAGATGCCTACCAAGAAGAGATTCGAAAAACACATCATATCGATTTTCGTAAAAAGGATATTAGTCAGGAAGAACTGGAAAAAATTAAAGCTAAGATTAGAAAGAAAACGATTCAGAAACAGCGTAAAGCGTGGCTTTATTCTGGAATAGGCACAATTGTAACCGTAATTGTTTTAGCTGCTTTAGTAAGCATGATAGTTATTGTATGCTGAAAACAGAGTGTTAGAGCAAGTTAGTTTTAATAAAGTGTTTACTTTTTGCTTACCAACTGAATTCAATATTACAATTTTGAAGTATTTTCTTTATTGTAATTTAAGAACTTGCTCAGGTTAACAATTTGGATTTATGAATAGCCCCAAAATATTGATAGTTGATGACTCTGTTGACAACCTAAAACTTATGGTGTCGGTGTATGCGGAGTATCTACCCTCATATAAGACTTACCAATGTAGTAACTCAGAAAATGCATTGGAAATTGCTTTGCAGATAAAGCCCGACTTAATAATTACAGACTGGGAAATGCCTAAGTTAATGGGGCTTGATTTAATTAAACAGATAAAAGAGGATGAGGCTTTAAAAGATATTCCTGTAATTATAGCCACAGGAGTAATGCTTACCAACGAACATTTAAAAATTGCATTAGAGGCGGGAGCGATTGATTATATTCGCAAACCGTTAGATCCAATAGAATTAGTGGCTCGTTCCAAATCGGCTGTGTTGCTGAACGATTATTATAATCAGATCGTAAAACAAAAAGATAAGGAGCTTACCGAAAATGCGCTTTCAATTGTAAAGAGTAGCCAGTTTTTAAAAAGCATTGGTAATACTATCGATAATATAGGTATTGAAATTGATGCCCATCCCGAAAAGGCAAAAAAGGACTTATTGCATTTAAAAAATGAGTTAGAGCAACAAAACAGTCAAGAGTCATGGAATAGATTTAGTTTATCCTTTTCGAAAGTACATGCTGATTTTGAAAAAAACTTAACAAAGAAGTATCCTAAACTAACTCCTGGGGAGCTAAAATTATGCTCGTTCATAAAACTAGGAATGACGAATAAAGAGATTGCATCTGTTCTGAATCAAACAACGGATAGCGTTAAAGTTTCCCGATATCGTTTACGAAAAAAAATAAACCTACCGAGTGGCGATAATTTAGAAGTTCATTTAGCTAAATTTTAAACCCATAATTAAGGCATCCTGAAAAGCTTTATCGTCTCCGGAATAAATAATCGCTTCCAGCAGTTTTAACCACTTATCAATACCGGCATCTGTACGATTAATTGTTTTAATAATCTGATTGATTTCCCAAATTTCAAATGCTTTATGTTGCTTTAGCTGAGTGATAAATGGTTTGAGGTATGTTTTATTCGCCTCGCTTAAGCGTAGCTTGGTTTTATTTTCGGATTCTAAGAGGTAATTATAATTGACCTCTTTTACATGAGGAATCTCTATCCAAAATTCGGCTCCTTTATTTTCTGAAATTACACCAATTTGTCCACCATGGGTCTCCACAGCTAATTTGCAAAAGGTAAGCCCTATGCCTGTTGAACCGGACTTTTGAATACCTTGTTTGGTTTGTTTAAAGCGATCGAAGATAGTCTTTTGCTCTTTTGCAGGAATAGCAGGACCATCATTCGAAATGCTTATTTTTAAAACACCACCATTATTTAAAATGGATTTCATTCGTATGATACTTCCTGTAGGAGCAAACTTAATTGCATTAGAAATGATGTTGATAATAACCCGTTGCAATATATTTTTATCCCCATTTATTAGGTAGTTTAATCGATTGACTTCTTGTAAATTGATAGAATGTGCTTGAAGCGAGTAACCAATCTCTTCCATCACTTGATCCATTAATTCGGAATACTTAAAATCCTGCTTAAAAAGAGTCAATTCTGTATTTTCAGCTTTGTAAACATCTAAAATGTTTTCTACCATATTAAGCATGTTATATCCCGATCGTTTTACCATCAGGTTTCTATCCTTATGGTCAGGAATAATTTCTGCATTAATAATGCTATTAATAGGAGCCTTTAAATCATGAATAACCATATTGGTCATATCCTCTTTAAACTGCGTTAGCTTATTCATCTGATTAATGTTCTCGTTTAACTTATGAGTTCTATCAATCACTTTTTTCTCTAACGACACGTTGAGTTCTTTAAGGTTGTTTGATAAGTGTAGGTTTTTGTTGTACATATTTGCCAAGCGCCTTCCTTGTATAATAGATAAAAGAAAAACGAAGGCTATAAGCCCAGTAGATACAAGGCTTGCGGTATGAATAATTTCTGAAACATATAAAATGTCATTTATCGCCAACAGCGAAAAAAGCAAATACGATATAAAAAACAGCTTCGATTCTTCACGTTTATTTTTTAGTGCTTTGATTGATACGTAGTAAACGTAGAATACAATCATTAATACATAGGCATAATGAGGGCGTGCAATATATTGAATTAAAGAACTATCAAGGATTATAGTGGCTGCAATTAATGCGATGGTGATTACACCTGTGATATTCCTTATTTTTATAGAAACCTCGTTGGGAAATAGTGAATGCAGAAAAAACACAAACGAAGAGGGCAGCAGATAAGGCATAGAGTGGTGCAGAATATAGCCTAGTTTAAAACTTGATTGAGGGAAATACAGAAAAAAAGACATGGAATCCTGGAAGGAGAAATCCACAGCGAATATTAAACAAGTCAAACTAAAATACAATGCAGTTCTCTCTCTTGTATTCACAAAAAATATGATAAGGTGATATAAGAACATAACGACAAGGCATATGATGACCCATAAATCTTTGCTGATGTTTCTTTCTCGTTCAATTATCATGTTTTTGGCCAAACCAAATTGAATAGGGTTAAAGATACCTCCTCTAAAGTGATCGAAGTTTGAAACCCATATAACAACATGTAAATGGCTTTGGTCTGCTGTAAATGAGTTGACAATAGTGTTTCGGTAAGGCAAATAGTTAGTGTCGGAAGATGAAACACCCACATAACCGTTGTGGCATACCTGCTGACCATTAATCATTATTTGCGAAGCATAAGCTATAAAATGATTGGGTCTAATAATAAAATTTCTACCCACATATTTTTCAGGTATTGTAATATTGAAATAGTAAGTTCCATACCCAAAGGCTGGCAGTTTATGTAGAGAATCGGGTTGATTGTTCCAACTTTGAATTAAGGAAATATCCTGAGTTAAATGAGTATTCATTTCTTGAGGACTATCGATAAACTGATGTGGAATAAACTTAGCCACTCCTTCTATCTCAAAAATCTGTTTTTCAAGCTCATCTCCTTCAAAGGTTGCACTACAATTTTTAAGTGTTTTCTGCAGTATATTATTCGAATAACATTTTGTATAACATACAGAAAATAGTAGCAATAGGGATAAGGAGATACGAATCATTTTTTCAGAAATAGGATTATAGCAATGCTATAACGAAACTATTAAAATTTGCTCTGAATCTATAATTGTATCAGTAGAAAGTTGCGGAAGAGTAATGTAATCAGGACGAAGTATATTGATTTCATCCTGATTATACAATATAACTATTCAAATTTTCGCTCAACAATAGGGTTGATAAACGGTTTTGAAGTAGTTGATTGACTGTGGTAGGAAATTAACTTATCATACATTTTAGGGTCATTCCATTCGCTTTTTATGGCATCGCTAAAAACAATGTCATCCAAAGAAAAATTAAACCATTCCAAATCTTCCTGAAAAGCTTCTGCATAACCTGTTTCAGTTTCATGCACTCTAACCGATTTCACACTCACTTCACCTTCTCCATTTTTAAATTCTGTTGCCTTAAGTATCTTATCAATCATAAATAATAAGCTTAACGAAAAGCACTCTGCCGATGGTGATACAGGCATTTCAACTACCCTATCGCTATTCCCTCTGATAAAGGTTTTAAATTCATCGCTTTCCTTACTCCACATAGCATAGGCGTGGTCAAAGCTATCCACAATATCTTTAATGGTTCCTTTGGTTAAGCCAAAGTCGTATATCATTTGGCCAAAATCAAGTTTTGTAGAAGTAAGGAATACCTCTACCACATAACTATGGCCATGTAATGATTTTTTGCATCTATCGCTTGAGCAGTCCCGTACAATATGCGCCCCCTCAAACTTAAATTTCTTTCTAATGATCATGTTGTTTGTTTATTTGTTGTCTGATTAATTGCTCTCTGTTTACTGAGAAGAAACTTCTCTTCGTAAATCATAATTTGTAAACCCGCCATCGTAATATTCACTGGTAAAAGCACCCTCGTTACTTTGTGTTCCTCTTAATGATTCGCAGGTGTGTACTAATCCACTTAGTTTTACATATACCGATTTTGTTTCTGCGGCTTTACTAACCTCGTCGTAAATCATCTTAGTCAGGTTCTCTTGCAAATGACCTCTGCGTGCTACCCAATCAACTATGCGTTGTAATTTTGAGATGCCCAAAACCTTTTCGTCAGGAATATAGCTAATTACGGCATACGATCCATCTCTGAAAAGCGTACTAAAAGGAGCAGTGTGATGCGAGCATACCGAAACGATATCCACACGTTTTGTAATGGGATATTTTTGTCCACTCTCATTAGGGAAACTAGCCATGTGGGGTCTGTGCGACCAACGTCCTGATAATAATTCTGAATCATCATTTAGGTCATCACCACAATACATTTTAGCTACCCGATAAGGCGTACCTTTCTCGCCACCTACATTAGGATCATTCATGTCTATCTTCATGGCCTTAAAGGCTTGCCCAATATGATATTCGGTAATCACTCGCATAATATAGTGCGCTTGTTCCGATATACCGCCAACCGATTCTACGTTATCTGATATCTTAAAATCCTGCAGATGGTTATATTCAATCCAAGCCGTCAAGAAATCCATCGACGGGTATTTCTGTTCAAATCTTTTCGCAACAAAATCTTTCAAGTAATCGAATTGTCCATTGCTTTCAGACTTTAATCCACTTACCTTATCTACTTGATGAGGCCTTGTATTTCTTATTCCTGTTTTTACAATTACTTCCTTCATATCTAATATTTCTTTTCTGTTGTCACATATTCTTAATAAAGATATTGCACTGACTCGCTTTGTCATAAATGCATTTCCTTCAAGATAAATAACTGTTTTTAATAGTTATTGTTTGTAAGAAGAACGATGAAGTTTAAATATTGTTTAAGTAAAACTACATAAATAGTGAACAATAATGATATTTAGGAAGGGTGAATGAGTTTTGGTTGTTGTAAATCAGTAGTTTGTGTTGGAGGGTCGAGTATGTTAAAAATATATTAAAAAAGGATTGATCAACTGTCAATCCTTCTTTATCTAGTCACTTATATCAATTTAGCTTTGAGGTTAGCGTTAAATAATTTCAGAGATATTAAGTTTATACAAGGCGTAAAATTGAGTCATAGCCATAGCTATGGTGATGTTTTACAACGTAGAATACACTTAATAGAATGGAGTTATAGCGCTAATATCATTGGGATATTGGTATTAGTGCTGATCTTCGTCTAGTTTCCATTTTTCGCTACCAAAGCGTGATGTTAGGATCGTTAGAATTTCATTTGCCGTAAATTCAACTGGTTTATTGGTGATATTTAAAACCGTAAAACCTCCTTTTTTATATAGGTTGGCTGCATAATCTAGTTCCATTCTAACCTTACGACGATCGATATAATCAGAGTTAGGATCCATATGAATTCGGTTTACTCTACTGCTACGTTGGGCAATTAAATACGCCATAGAAATAGTTAGACCAAAAACGCGTTTAGGATCAATTTGGAATAAGGTTTCTGGTACAGGTGTGCCAGGTACTATAGGCACATTAGCTACCTTCCAACCAAACATAGCTAAATAAATACTCAAAGGAGTTTTTCCTGTTCTGGAAACTCCTGCTAGTACTATATCGGCGGTAGCTAATTTATCTACATGCTGGCCATCATCGTGCTGCATGGTAAATTCAATGGCTCGTACCCTGCGGTAATATTCCATATCGCGTAAACGGAAAAGACCAGGCTGTTCCACGGGTTTCATATCCAGCACAGTGTCCAGGTAATCCGTCATGTTACCCACTAGGTCAAAATGCCTGATTTCCTTTTTTTCACAGGTGTCAATCAGTTTTCTTCGGGCTACATGGTCAACCATGGTGTGTGCAATTACACCATTTTTTTCAATCACCTTATCTGTTATTTTATCAATCTGCTCTTGTGTGCTCACCTCAGGTTCTATTATAACCGGTATTTTATGCTTAGGATATTGAATTAGCATAGACTGAACCAAGGTATTTCCAGCAACTCCTTTTCCTCCAGAAACGATGTAAATAGGAGGCATGTTTGAATTTTCTTCCATAGCAGTAGATTTTTGCTTTAAGATAAAATAATCTTCCTACTCTCGCAACAATTCAAAGCAGCAAGTACTTTCAAAAAAGCAAGTGTATTTATGAGTGTCAAAAATATATTTGTAAGCCTATTGTTTACAATAATAGTTGGCTATTACTTATCTCTTTGTTCTGAGTATGGAAGAATACGGCCCAAATATTTATTTCATTGGCATATTTTAAAGGTATTAAATCTAAAATATATTGGCCTTCTATCCTTTTGACTTTTGTATTTATTGATTTGGCATGACTAGTGCCATCTGCTCTATTCCAATAAAGCCTAAGCCCATTATGCTGCAGGTTAGTACTCAATTCGTTATCGATATCCCAACTAATTATTAATTGGTCCGCACTTTTTACAGCACGTAAATTATTAGGCAGCGGAAGATCTCCTTTCGCGATCAAAGCCTTTCTTAAATCAACATATTGATTGGGATAATTACCACTTATACCATATTTAAGATTATATGATTGTGCAGACTGGTATGGAGATCGTCCTATTCCGTTTTCGTAGAAAGTATCATTTAAATAGGGAACAAAGCATCGTAAAAAACTATGTACTAGAGTCATCTTTTGCCTTTGGCGTAGTTGCGCAATGCTTTTTTTGTCGTAATAATAAGAAGGTTTTGACCTCATACAGGATATTCCTCTCCATTGGTACATTACAACATTGCCAATGGTTCCTGAGCCTCCATCCAGAATATTTGTTTTTAATCGTGCCATGCTTGAATTAGTTAAAGGTTAGTTGTTACAAAACATAGGGTTCTATTCCTAGTATGAGTCGAAACAAGTTCTGTGCCAAGCCTGATGAAACACATACTAAACTCAGACCAAACTCACAATTATGTGAGTTTGGTCTGAGTTTAGTCTTACTTATATCTATGTTTATTGCGCAGCAGTGTGCCAGTTATTACGAATCTTCCTTGAGGCTTAATGTTTATGATATAACTGACTGATAAAACACTTTAATAGGGATTGTAAGAATTGTTCTGGAATTCCAGACTCTATTAGTAGTTAATCTCTCTGGAGTTATTTAATATCCTAAGGTGGTAGTAAACAATAGAGGCGGTCTTTACATCGCAGTGTAACTTCAAGGGAGTTGAAAAGCAGAACTATTTTTAAAATTGGGCACTAGTCTATTTAACAAGTGGTCTAAGCATGTGATTTCATATTAAACTCAGGATTCAGAGTGAAAAATCACTAAATAGTTATCCTACATGAAGAGGAATGTTCTAGATGATGACAGGGCTTAAGTTGCTTTGTAGTAGGTAAATGCTTGTTTCTTGAGCTGAAGAGTTATCTCCCGAAAAAGCTATGATAAGATGTAATGTTTACTTTTTGCTTACTGAATGTTACAAACTTCAATGTGTAAGCAGCGTATACTCGCCAGAATTTATCCACTATAGATCGAATTGCAGTACTTTAATACCAATTTGTCAGGTAATATCGACTGTTAATCAGAATAAGCAAAAACAATAGAACTCTAGAAGGAGTGTTGCGTATCAATGGCTATTGGATTTTTTTGGAGAAAAATAAGGAAAGAATAATTATAATTTTTATGAAGCAAAACAGGAGTAAACTTTGGGTAACGATAATATTGATCATGCTTGCGATGCCTTTATTTTCGCAAACGCCGGGATTAATTTATAAACCAGCAACGGGAGCTGGAGCATTAGTGTTAGACCCTAATCAAGATGGGTATGTATCTGTAAATGCTTATGGTTTTATATCGGACGATGTAGCAGAAAGTGAGTTGCCGTATGTTGCTGTTCCGGTGATATCGTTGGAACCCAATGCAGATCCTGGGCCGGGACCGAATCATGCATTTAACGATATTGTAGATAACCCAGATGAACCTAATAATGCTGTTTTTGTGGGATTAGATGCTAGTAATAATTTACTGGTTAGGTTTCGTTTAGGAGGATCTTCCCCAAACTCAAAATCATATAACCTACTAATTGATACAGATGGTAAATTTGGTTTTGATGGACCCAATGCAGATCCCAATGCCGTAGATGGTAACCCTGGTTTTGAGATAGAAATAGACTTAGCAACAAATTTTGGAGTTGGATTATATGATATCGATGGTTTAATTAACCCTGTTACTGTTATTGATCCGGCTGATGATATAGCTTCAGGTGGTTTGCCGTACGATCAATATGCACAAAAATCGGTTGCACTAACTACTGAACATGGAGATATTGATGTTTTTTATGATTTCTTTATTCCATTTTCAAAAATAACAGCAGCCTTTCCAGATGTAACTCCAAGTACTCCATTAAGGTTTTTATTTGCCACTTCGATGAATCCTCATCCTGTTATAGGAAATAGTGCTGCATCGGATTTAGGGGGTATTGATGATGATAAATATGCCTACAATTATGATGGAATGTTCGATTTGTTAGTCGGCAAGCTTGATCCAATTTCGATTGATGATTTAGGAAATGGCCTGCCGGTAAAACAAAGAACCAACTGCCCTTATGTGGGCAGCGCTGAGTCTACAGTAATAACAGGGACATATGACCCAGAATTAAATTATACTACAGGTTTAAGAAAAACATATCTGGCTCCAACAACAATTAAAGTTTACAAAAGAGTGGGAGCAGCCTTAACTTTATTGGGGACAACAGCTCCTGCGGATGAAGCGATTGGAAGCTGGATTTTAGATAATACGGGGAATGGAACCTGGGAGGGAGTTACTTTGTCTTTAGGAGATACAATTGTGGCAAGCGCTTTAGCAGATGCAACAGCATATTCTGATTCAGTGCAATATGGAGAATCATATAACAATTGTAACTATGGATTGATTGGTGCAGCATGTAGTTCACCTTTGTTTGGTATTTCAACAAATGCTAAAGGGGTATGTGGAACAGGATATATTCCAGGAGCTATATTTAAGGCATATTTTAATGGAGTGGAAATTGTTCAGGATGCAAATAACTTGTTTACTGATTTAGGTCCGGATGCAGCAAACCCAGGATATAATCTTTGGGTATTTTCTTGTAATGGAACTTCGTCTTGTAGTAGCGGTTCTCCATGTTTGGCTGATGGCTATTATGAAATGACACAGCAACAAACAGGGGCATGTGAATCAGACCCAGCTAGTGCGTGTTATGGAGGTGTAGCTGCATCTGTTACGCCCACAATAACAACTAGTCCAATATTAACTAGTACAACCACACTTAATGGTACTTCAGGATCAGGAGCTATCGTTGAGATTTTTGTTGATGATG
The DNA here is from genome assembly GCF_001659685.2 of Labilibacter marinus. Lineage (GTDB taxonomy): Bacteria > Bacteroidota > Bacteroidia > Bacteroidales > Marinilabiliaceae > Saccharicrinis > Saccharicrinis marinus. Next base: position 1,615 of record NZ_LXYE02000066.1, on the reverse strand, counting down.
AAATAGTAACGTCAGTTACAGCAACGGGAACAAGTTGGACTGCTTCACCTCTTACTTTTACAGAGGGACAAAGCGTATATGCCAGAGCTTTTGAAACTGGATTATGTGCCTCCAACTTATCTTTAACATCAACGGTCGTATCTCAAACCAATACGCCAACAATAACAGGCGATTATTGCACTGCAACAACAATAACAGAGATATCTGGATATGTTGAAGAGATATCTGGAAATGTAGAAATATATGTAAATGGAACGGGTTCAGGAATAACAGGAGCCATTTCTGAAACAGGATCATGGACTGTAACAGGACTTGGTTTAAACCCTGCAGACATAATCACTGCTTTTGCTACAGATGGTTCACGACCACAAAGTAATGTTTCCAATTCAATAATCATTGGAACAATTTCTGCGAATACAGCTGTTGTTACTGGCTCATATACCGAAGGCGACTTGGTTGTTTCAGGTAGCGGAACTGAAGGGGATGTAGTAACATTATACTTAGACGGATATTATGCCTATACCGATGCAAGTCAGTCGGTAATTGCGACCGATGTGGTAGCTTCAGGAGCATGGAGTATTACATTGCATACGGATTTTCCATTATATGCAAATGCGGAATTGAGTGTATCCTCAACTACGGGAGCGAACTGTGAATCAGATCAATCAGCTATAGTTGAAGTTGCATGTAACGCTCCAACTAATACGTTAACGATTATCCCAACACCTTCGGAAATTTGTTATAATGAAATGGGGTCTCTAACAGTTGAGAATACTGAAGGATTTGTAGTATATACACCATGGAAAGGTGATCTTTCAACAGGAAGTCCTATTGGGTTTTCAGTAATGTCAACAACAAATGGTTCTGACATAACATTAGAAACGCAACAGCTTACAGGTAATGAAACGATTACTGTTAAGATGCAAAAAATATCTTCGGGAACATGTGAGTCTCTTAATACTAACAGTGCAAGTTATACCGTAAATCCTGAATTAACTGCAGGTATAAGTTCATCTTCAGATCCAACATGCTTGGGAGGTTCAGATGGAGAAATAATTGCTTCAGTTTCTGGGGGATCAGGTACCGGTTACGAATATCAATTAAATGGAGGGGACTGGCAGTCATCTGCAACTTTCTCAAATTTACCGGCTTCAACTTATAATATTATAGCAAGAGATAATACATTATGTACTGATGATTATAATAACATTGTTTTAAACGATGGTGTAGGACCATGTTCTATAAATATATCTATAAATGATATTAGTGCTGCAGAGGGTAACTCAGGGACATCAAATTTTGATTTTACAGTAGGTTTAGATAATGCTTACGGTTCAAATATAACAGTTGATTACGTAATAGCTCATGGAGCAGTTAATCCTACAGATAATTCTGATATCACGACGGGTTCAGGTACAATTACCATATTAGCAGGAGAAACTTCTCAAACAATATCAGTTAGTGTTAGTGGTGACACTTCAATTGAAAATGATGAAAGTTTTACTGTTACAATCTCAAACCCTAGTTTTGGTAATATTACTGATGACATTGGGGAGGGAATAGTACAAAATGATGATGTGCCTGCCGTTAATAATAATCCAACCGCAGTATTAAA
>NZ_LXYE02000065.1 GCF_001659685.2 Labilibacter marinus | reverse complement strand
AAGCTACCCTTTATACACATTATTGTTAAATGGAAGTCAAAATAGCAAAGCATAATAAATACGCTGACATTCTGAATATTAAGCATTATAATAATTCATAATTAATGTTATATTTTGTATCTTAAATGCATGAAACGCAGTAGATACAGTAATTATTTTAATGGATTTTTATCGGATTATCGAATTGAAAAAAGAGCAGAGAAAGTATTAAATGACATGCAAAAAACAGGAAATGTAGTAGTAAATAAGTTTTGTTCTACCTTTAAGGATAAGAAAGCAGCATATGAGCTATTTAAAAACCCTTCATTTACAGAGATGGAATTAATTGACGCAATTACCGCAAAATGTAAGGCTAATCAAGTATCAGAACATTTACTGTGCATACAAGATACAACAGAAATTAACTATACTAAGCATATTGGCCGTATAGGCAGACAAGATACTAATATAGGACCTGTTACCAAGAATGATAATGCAGGATACTTTTGCCATCCCATGCTGGTTGTAGATGCCAAGCAGCATTTGCCAATAGGTTTTTCTTCAGTACAATTATGGAATCGATCATGGGATAAAAAAAGTAGACATGAAAGGGAATATCAAAAGCTTAATATAGAAGACAAGGAATCTTACCGTTGGATTAGGTCAGCTCAACAAACTCAGGATTTGTTGCCACAAACCTCACAGTTAACAATAATAGGAGATAGAGAAGCTGATATTTATGAAGAATTGACACGAGTTCCCAATAAGCAAACCCATTTACTGATACGTTCATGTATTAACAGGAGACTGTACAGACAGGATATTAAACTATTTGACTATTTAGAAGCTCAACCGCTTGAACTGGAATATGAATTACCTATACAACACAATAAGAAGAGAAAAAAAAGGATTGCTAAAATGAGCTTAAGGTATGCGAAGGTGAAGATAGCCAAGCCTAAAAGTAAAACAAAAAAGCCCACTGGTGATCCAGAATATATTGAAATGTATACTATTGAAGCAAGAGAGTTCCCTGAAACTGTACCAAAAAAAGAAGAACCCATATTGTGGCGTCTGCTAACAACCCATCAAATATCAAATGCGCAAGATGCCCTGCAATGTATCGAATGGTATAGTACAAGGTGGATTATCGAAGAATTATTCCGAATTCTTAAAAGCAAAGGGATGCAGATAGAAGACTCCCAACTAGAAACCGGTGTTGCATTAAAAAAGCAATTAATCATGGCTTTACAAGTTGCCCTAACTACTATGACACTTAAAATAGCATACGATAAAAACCATGTAGTTAAAGCCAATATATTATTTTCTCCATCGGAACTAGATTTTATACAAATATTAAATCAAACAATGGAGGGAGATACGCAAAAGCAAAAAAATCCTTTTAATATAGGATCGATTGCTTACTGTTCATGGGTATTTGCACGACTTAGTGGCTGGAGTGGTTATGCATCTCAACCCAGGCCAGGATATATTTCTTTAAAGCGAGGCTTAGATATTTTTAGAATAAAATACGAAGGATATTCATTAGCTATGAGTGTATTGAACAATAATGAGTTAAAAGGGTAG
>NZ_LXYE02000064.1 GCF_001659685.2 Labilibacter marinus | reverse complement strand
ATTTTTAAGGAGGAGTACCGCGAAGAATGAGTGGGGAGGTGGTTTTAAAATTCAACCACTTTGTGGTTGTTAATAGTATTAGAATCATAAGCCTGCACTTTGTACAGGGCTATTTAGATTTAATCCTCTCAGGATTATTGCATAAAAACCACGAATGTTCAATTTGAATGCCCAGGATGCAATCCGAGGGATTTTTTGAACGATTCGTTTGTTGAACCCTGAAGGGATTCAATCTTTAAATGCAATTGCCTTGCTATTTTTTGTAACAAGACATCGGAACGGTTAATAATTGAGTATTCTTGATTGTTTCAGGATGAAGTCAGGTTTGGGCGAAGCACCAATTTATTTAGGACAACATTGTTTTCGGACATAATTTAATATTTTATAGTTTGATAAACATTTAGCGTCCTTTGCGTTAACTTCGCGACCTCTGCGGTTATAATATTATTACTTCATTTAGTCTTCTCTCAAAAGCCTTCCACGAGTACTCTAACGCAGCTTCTCTAGCCTTTTTTCTCATCTGTAAATATTGCTCCGAGCTTTTATTTCTTAATTTTTCGATGGCGGAAGAAATGGCATCTACATCGCGTATAGGTATGACATAGCCGTTTTGATCTTCTTTTATTAACTCTGGCCCAATGGAGTGTGGGGTCGTAATAACGGGTAATCCTGCAGCCATAGCTTCTACAATTACCAAACCGAATCCCTCAAAGATAGTGGGTAATACCAAAGCATCATAGTCAGCATAGGCTTCAAACATTTCTTGTTGTGAAACGGGTGCATGATAATGAATCAAATGCGCATATTCTTTTAGCGCCTGCCCACTACCTTGAATTCCTCCAATGATATGCAGCTCAATATTTAATGACTGTAATGATTTTAAAGATTCTAATAAATATTTAATTCCTTTACGCTGGGTAACTGTTCCCGCATAAAGCAGTTTGAGCGGTCTATCTTCTATGTTATCTTCTTTTCTCTCCTGATAAGGCACATGCTTAATATCGCACCCCAATGGCAAGTAAATGATGTTATTCTCAGGTATGTCAACCTCTAACAATGTGCTTTTGGTAAATGATGAAGCAGCAACCACCTTTTGTGCTATTTGAGGCTCCTCCACCAATCGTTTCTCATAATCAGCAGGAAAAACCAGGTTATCGATGCTATCCGACCATTCAGGATGTAAGGCTGCCTCTTCGCCTAATATTCGTTTAGCCGCCACCACATGAGCCGTAGCTAACTCACATATTGAGGTAAGTCCTATTTCGTTGGCTGCTTGTAGCGATGCATAACTGCTACCTTGAAAACCCCAAAATGCAGTGGGTAGTGTGCGCTTGGCACTATTCGATTTCTCTGCTCCTGTTTCCCGTTTCCACTTCTCACTCTTGGCTCTTAGCTCTCTTCCCACATATTCATCAAAATTCACATCTCGGGCATACACCGCTTTTTGTGCAGCAGGACTTTTTCCTTGCAACTTACGCAATAACATCTCTTTGACCTCAAAACGCCAATTTGCATTCACCTTATCTCCTGGTAATCCATCAATAAATCTACGCACCCAATAGGTATTCCCGTTTTTCTTAAAATAATCCTGAAATCTTTCATTGGTCAGATAACTACTGGTATAAAAAGTATCCAACAATCCCAGGTTATTTAGCGCCTTGGCTGTTTGATAGCTGTGTTGTTTGCCAGCGTGTGAGAGTATGATCATATTTTATGCGGTTCAAAGGGATAAAGGTGCAAGGGTTTAAAGGTACAAAAAGAGAGCAAAGTTCAAAAAAAGGTACAAAGTTGCACAGGTCTTTTTGAATTGGCTCATACAAGCTCATCAAAGATTTTTCCTCATTGAAAAGGGGGTAGATTGAATATTTATTTCACCATAAATAATAGGTAGAGGATTGGCTTTGAAAACCATTTATACCCTAAAAAAACGTTTTAAATACAATCGGGTCATTGAATCATTGGCGGTAAGATGATATTTATATCTCATATAGTCAGCATCAGGAACAAACTCACGATACAGTAATTGTAATTTATTATTCAATCCAGGTGTACGCAGAACCTCTTTTAAATTAACCCATCGATGTTTCTCTTCTATATTAGAGCTCTTCATTACCGATGTGATATCTTGAATGATCTGATCCGCTGAAATATCCCAATGCATATTTTGGTCTTGCTGAGGTAGAAAAAGAGAAGCCATCTGAAAAACCTGTCCTAACGCTTTTTCGCGATTCTTTTTAAAAGCAATTACAGCATGCATAAATGCCAATTTATCCTGCTCCCTACTCCACAATATAGCAATATCCAAGAGCCATCCTAATCGTAAGCCGCCCATCTCAATGCCCACCGCCGCATGCGCCACCAAATGATAACCCATATAAATAGTATTCAATATCGATATATCAACATCTTGTTTTATCAACTCATTGGCCTGACTAAAATAGTCCTTGGCCCCCTCATTAAAAGAACTACCTAAAGAAAATAAACGCTGATGTATTTCCACCATAACCCCTTGCATGGTAATGGCGCGCACATGAGAATGCACCTGCTCATGGAGCTTTGATCGAGGCACTCCAGATGATACAGCCCCCGCTCCCAATAATATTTCCAAGGCTCGCATACCTTGTCCTTCAGGAACCAAAATATCCATATCTCCCATGGGACGTGTTCCTTCATCAGAATACAAACCTGAAGATAAAGCCATACCTTTTAAAGCCATCACAGGAATATGCTCTTGCTCCAATAGTTTTTTGATGAGTTTATAAAGCTTAAGCTTCTGCTGATATTTAATACTGGTCTGAAAATAGAACTGTTTCCATTTTGTCAAACTAGCCTCATCCACGCACACTTCTGATGATTCCTTTATCTTTTTATAACAAAATCCACCTACCCCATGTAACACTCCCAAATTAACCACACCCGCCGATAAGGAAGGGAGCTCATCTGAAGAAAGCGGCTGCAAGCGACATATTGAAATCAATGCTTTTACATGCTCTACTGAAATGGATGCTTTTGTCATAGCTCAAAAATAGATAAATATTCCAATCCATGATAAAAAATAAAATACCTGAAATAAGCCAATTCCATTAAACGAGTGCTTAGAATAACCCTCAATTACAAACATTTTTAAGGCAAAAGATAAAAATGAGAAAGAAGTTTTTTATTGAGTACCACAGTATATCATGGGAATAAGCTATTTATGCATTTTTTTTCTTATCGAACTCTCAACCCTTGATTGGCGTGATTAAGCTGTAGTTTAGAACTACACATCCGTTCAAACCTGAGCCAACCTTGATGTAACCCATGGATTATAAACTACATATATAAATACTGCAGCTGTTTAATACTTTATTCGTATTAATTTTGAATAATTACTTCCAATATACTTAAAAGCGTAAAGCATATTTTTTACTTTTGCTCTGAATATTTATTTAAAATGTAACCACCGTGTAATTTGTTGATCTTAAAAAGTATGTTTAGAGTAGTTTTTAGGATTTCTGATGAGTTACATGATAAAGCTGAAAGAGATATAAACACATGAAAAACAAAGTAGTCATTATTACTGGTGCTTCATCTGGAATTGGTTTAGCATTAGCTAAGGAGTTTGCGCGACAGGGATCTAAAGTTGTTTTAGCTGCACGATCTACTGATAAACTTAAATCAGTGGAGGATGAATTAAGTCAGCAAGGTACCGAAGTAATTAGTGTGACTACCGATGTGAGCAAAGAAGAAGACTGCAAGAACCTAGTAGCAAAAGCTGTTGAAAAGTTTGGTCGTATTGACATTCTAATTAATAATGCGGGTTTATCTATGCGGGCTTTGTTTAAAGATGTTGAACTTTCTGTTTTAAAACAATTGATGGATGTTAATTTCTGGGGAACCGTTTATTGCACCAAATATGCACTGCCTTATTTATTAGAATCTAAAGGCTCTGTTACAGGCATCTCCTCTATTGCAAGTTTTATTGGTCTTCCTGCGCGCACAGGTTATTCAGCCAGTAAATTTGCCATGCATGGATTTTTAGAAACTTTGAGGGTAGAAAATTTAAAAACGGGTTTACATGTGCTTATTGCTGCCCCTGGTTTTACGGCATCCAACATTCGCCAGACTGCACTTACTGACCACGGCAGTCAACAAGGAGAAACACCACGTAATGAGGATAAAATGATGAGTGCCGAAGAAGTGGCCTTGCATATTGCTAAAGCGATTAAAAAACGAAAAAGGACATTAATTCTTACTTTCGTTGAAGGTAAGCTTTCAGTATGGCTTAAAAAGTGGATGCCTCGTTCATTAGAGAAATTAACCTACAATCATATGGCTAAAGAGCCGGACTCTCCGCTTAAGGAGTAGAGATTTTAAGATAGTCCTCAGTAGACAGTATTCACTACATATCGTCCACAATATAACTGCGCTGGGTTTATTGCTCTATGCCCTATACATAAAGCAGTACGCGTATGCACCAGTGCTCCTTACAACCCTGCACTCATAAACCAATATACCTTTTATCTATCCCAACGGATTATTAACCAAAAAATAGATAAACCCAATAATTACAAGAATAACAATAGCCGCTCCTGTTATTTTATTAAGCCACCATAAACGGCGAAGATTAATTTTTGAACGAAATAAATTGATCAGAGACGATAGTATAAACCACCACAAAGAAGCGCCTGTCAGCACACCAGCTATTAAAACAAAATGATTAGAAGAATCATCACCTGGCTTAACCGCTCCAAAACTGGCAAAAAAGGCTAGAAACAGGAAGATGGCTAATGGATTGGAGATGGTGATTAAAAAAGTAGAAAAGAAATCTTGTAATAAACTCCCCTTTCCTTTGCGTTGCTTTCTTAACTGAACAGCAGGATTACTTAAAAAGATATTGATGCCTAATACGATTAATAATACAGCGCCAAAAATTTGAATATACAACAGTTGCTTTTCAATAAAGCTGATGATAAACGATAGACTAAAGCCCGCTATAATAGCATATATCATATCGCTTACGGCAGCACCCATACCAGAAATAAAGCCAGACAGCCTACCCTTATTCAGCGTACGCTGAATACATAGCACACCTATTGGCCCCAAAGGAACCGAGGCTGAAAAACCAATAATTATTCCATCTATATAATACTGTAATACCATATTAGGTTTATGTCAAGCACTATGTATTTATACTTTTTAAGCATGCGTAATGATATAATTTAAGGAACTTTACAATAGAAACCAAAAACATCCATTCTGGTTCTAATACCTTTACTTCTCCTCTTATCATATACTACGACGACCATTCTACAAAATGGTAATATGCGTATTCTTAGGGGCTGCAAAATTAAAAGAAAAATCAAGCAATTAAAACTTCTATCCTTATTCTATAGTAATTAAAATTTGCTTGAAGTATTTATGACTAAACTATATCTTTTTAAAAACTTTATTCCTAATTTAGGACTACATCTAAAAAAGAGTATTTCAAAACGCTAAATTCATACTTATTAAATATATTATATTCAGCAGCAATCCCTTATTGTTTAAAAACCGACCGATTAACATTCTGTTAACATTTAATTAATAATAAGCCAATAATTACTGCCTGAATACTGTTTATGTTTGCGTCGCCAAAATAAGAAACTGTTAAAGTTTCTAAGACAAATAAATTAATGTTAGGATGGAAAATATTTATGTAGTTCTGGTAGTTGTGCTATTTGCACTAGCTATTTCAGATTTAGTGGTAGGTGTTAGTAATGACGCTGTTAACTTTCTTAATTCAGCCTTAGGATCGAAAGCTGCACCTTTTAAAGTAATTATGATTATTGCCGCAGCAGGTATCTTTGTTGGGGCTACTTTTTCAAGTGGAATGATGGAAGTTGCACGGAAGGGAATCTTTAACCCGCAATACTTCTACTTCTCCGAAATCATGATCATATTCTTGGCCGTGATGATAACCGATGTGCTGTTACTGGATTTGTTCAACACTTTTGGAATGCCAACATCAACCACGGTTTCTATTGTATTTGAATTACTAGGAGGTGCCATAGCGGTATCTTTAATTAAGGTTTCTAACAATCCTTCAATACCTTTAAGTCAATACATTAACTCGGCCACAGCCTTACTTATAATCGCTGGTATATTACTTTCGGTGGTAGTTGCATTTACCTCAGGAGCAATTGTTCAATATTTAACGCGTTTGGTATTTTCGTTTAATTACGACAAAAGATTAAAATATTTAGGTGCACTTTGGGGAGGTATCGCTATTACTGCCATTACCTACTTTATCCTAATTAAAGGGGCAAAAGGAGCATCGTTTATGAATAGCGAAACCAAAGAGCTTATTAAAACAAATACCGTTCAGATTATTGCTATTTGTTTTGTAGGATGGACAGTTTTACTGCAATTAATGCAATTGATATTTAAAACGGACATATTAAAACTAACTGTATTGGTAGGAACCTTTGCTTTGGCTATGGCCTTTGCAGGTAATGACCTGGTTAACTTTATTGGAGTACCGTTAGCTGGTTTTGAATCCTTTAAAATATTTCAAGGAGCTGGCGTGGGTGCGGATCAACTATTAATGGAAGACTTAGCTGGTAAAGTGAAAACTGATACATTTATGTTGGTTATTGCCGGTCTTATCATGGTTATCACACTATGGACTTCTAAAAAAGCACATAACGTAGTTAAAACTTCGTTGGATTTAGCCAGACAGCAAGAAGGTGAAGAAAGATTTGGTTCTTCATATCTTTCCAGAGCCATTGTGCATGGAGCTGTAAATATGTCTAACGCCGTTAACGGCGTTTTACCAGCAAGAATTAAAAAATCTATCGATAAACAATTTGACTCCACCACCTACGATGAAAAGAGAAAAGCTTTAGGTAATGATGCACCAGCATTTGATATGTTAAGAGCATCTGTTAACCTTGTTGTCGCAAGTATTCTTATTTCAATGGCCACATCGTATAAGTTACCACTTTCAACTACCTATGTTACATTTATGGTAGCTATGGGAAGTTCTTTAACAGATAGAGCTTGGGGTAGAGAAAGTGCAGTATACCGTGTAACTGGTGTTCTTTCGGTTATTGGAGGATGGTTCTTAACGGCATTCTCGGCATTTACGGTTTCATTTATTATTGCTAATATTATTTCTTACGGAGGTGTATATGCAGTATTTGTGCTGATAGCTGTTGCTTTATTCTTAATTTATCGAACTCAAATCATTAGTAAAAAACGAAGTGCTAAAGATGTTAACGCGGACGATATTGATCTGGAAGAAGTTGAGAATAACACTTTAGCTACTGCTCTATTTAATTCTTGTACGGAGAAAGTAACTAAAAATCTGAATGAGATTTCTGAATTATTTGCATCATCGCTTACTTCGTTTCAAGCTGAAAACAGAAAAGAGATAAAAATTAAGATTAAAGATATAAGCCAGCTGAATAAGAAAATTAAAAAGAACAAGGATAACATCTTTAAAACGGTTAAAAAGTTGCAAGAATCTGATATAGATTCAAGCTTACACTATGTTCAGGTAATCGATTACTTAAGAGAATCGGCACATTCGCTAACCTTTATTGCGAAGCCACTTTATGAGCATTTAGATAATAACCACACGCCTTTTACTGATGATCAATTTAAAGAAGTTAGTGTTCTTCAAGCTGAAGTTAAAGTACTCATTAGTAAGATCATTAAAATGATTAACAAAGGTACTTATGAAGAGCTGGAGGAATTAAGCGCTGAGCTTTTAAAACTTACAGAAAACTTAAAAAATCTACGTAAAACTCAGTTAAAACGTATTAAGAAAGAAAAATCAAATACGCAAAACAGCATGCTGTATTTAAATTTCTTACACGAAACACAAAACTTGATGTTGCATATGGGTAACCTTGCTAAAGCCCAACGTGATTTTGGAAAGCATAACAACTAAATGTTATTAGTGATATATTTATATGGGGAATTCATAAACTGAATTCCCCATTTTTATTTTATACAGTTTTAGGCAAACCTCCAAGTCTCATACGCCCTTAATCTAGCGAATCTCTACGCATCAAACTGACTATCTAACTTCGCCGCTAACGCTACCCATTGCATCACTCCCACATCCTAACATCTTTCAACTTACAAAGAGTTTTAAGTATCTAAATTAGCTCTTATCCTCCAAAATAAGTCTTAAGAATTAACCTAATAGGTGTTATCTACACGGCAATCGTATTTATACAAATATCTAATATACCACCCCGCCTAAAATTCAGGAGGGGAAAGTGCTGCGGAGTTCTCCTCCTTTTTTTAAGGAGGAGTACCGCGAAGTATGAGTGGGGAGGTGGTTTTAAAATTCAACCACTTTGTGGTTGTTAATAGTATAGGAATCATAACCCTGCACTTTGTACATGGCTATTTAGATTTAATCCTTTCAGAATTATTACATTAAAAACCACGAATGTTCAATTTGAATAGCTCAGGGTGCAATCCGAGGGATTTTTAAAACTATTCGTTTGTTTAACCCTGAAGGGATTCAATCTTTAAATGCAATTTCCTTGGTGTTATCTATTAAGTGAACCACCTCGGGGCAAGCCCAGAGGCATAAACCGGAATACTAACTGTATTAACGAGGCAAGCCTCGAGGTATTAAACCTTTTGGCGGCGCCAATCAATATACAGTACATTAATTATGATATATTTAGATAATAACCTCGCTTTGTAACTTCTTCCTTAACATAAACTAATTCTTAATTTAAGATTAAAATATCTTAAACTAATTATCGACCGATTGGTACACTTTTTTATATTTTATCACTTAAACACCAAAGCCTCAAAACCCTCATTAAATAAGAGCTTTATCAACTTATGAATACAAAAACAGACCACTTCGCGATTTTTTAATTTTGTCTTAACATTGAATTAACCTTATTAAAATCAGAAGCTATACCTTTGCGACCGCATACACAGGAAAAATATAAATGAAACGAATTGTATTATTAAGTGCCTTAATGGGATTGCTATGCATTAGCCCTATTATGGCTCAAACGCAGACCGATGTTTCTGCAAAAGTTGGGAAAGGAATTCAGTTAAAAACAGGAGATGATTTATTTTATCTTAAACTAAGAACTAGAATCCAAACCAGATGGGATTTTAATAACTACCTGAGTTCTGCTTATACGGATAATGATGGTATGTATCATCCAGATCCTGAAGCCTACTCCGAAAACAAAGCATGGGTTAAACGTGCCCGCTTAAAATTTGATGGGTACTTCTTAAACAAAAACCTTAGCTACAAAATTGAATACGATTTAGCTGGAGGATACGTGCGTGATGCCTTGGTAAAGTACAAGATGAATAACGTTCAGGTTTGGTTTGGACAAGGCAAATTACCTGGTAACAGAGAGCGTGTAGTATCATCTAGTAATATGCAAATGGTAGATCGTTCGATCTTTAATAAATATTACACTTTAGATCGTGATGCTGGAGCTCAACTTCACCACAATTTTAAAATTGGTAATATGATCGTTTACGATCGTTGGGCAGTAACTTCAGGAAACGGTATTAAAAACAATGTAGAAGCGCCTGGAGTAAGTTTAACCGGAAAATTAGAAGTTCTACCATTGGGAGAATTCACTTCTAAAGGCCTTTATAAGTCGGCAGATTTAGCCAGAGAAGAAACGGCAAAAATTGCATTTGCAGGATATGTTAACTACAATGCCAAGTCATACAAGGATAGAGGCCAAGTTGGTAATGTAATGGATAGCGAAGCGGATTTATTAAATATTGGTGGTGACTTCCTTCTTAAATACCGAGGATACTCTTTAATGGTTGAAGCAGGAACAAGATCTGTTACCGATGATAACGAGATTGTTTTGGACGAAGAAGGAAATGCAATTGATGCTTTCTATACGGGATATGGTGCTAATTTTCAGACAGGTTATTTATTTAAAAACAATTTGGAACTAACCGGAAGATATTCATTTACCAAACCTAACAACACTGATTTTCATACAGAAACGACAGATTACACTTTAGGATTAAGCAGATATATTATTGGCCATAATTTTAAATTACAAGCCGATTTTACTTTTAGAGATAAAGTAGGAAGCCAAGATCAATTTATGAGTCGCTTACAAATGGAATTCCAGTTTTAAGCCTCTGTTAGAAAATACAATTATACTTTTAAACCCTAAGTTTTTTTTATAAAAACTTAGGGTTTATTGTTTTATAAGCATTTACCTAACTAAAAAGAAGTCACCTCGCCATCCTCATTCAACATTCAAACAAAATGCAGAAAGATTCTAAATTAAATGAATGATACAAAAGCCTAAACCTATATTTCGTACCTTCACTACCCCAAAAGTATTAGACAAATTAAATAAACATATTAAAATGAACAGCTTAAAAGGTACAAAAACGGAGCAAAACTTATTAAAAGCTTTTGCTGGAGAGTCTCAAGCCAGAATGAGATATACTTATTTTGCGAAACAAGCCAAAAAAGAAGGGCTGGAGCAAATTTCCGCCATTTTTATGGAGACTGCAGAGCAAGAAAAAGAGCACGCTAAGCGTTTCTTTAAATTTCTTGAAGGAGGTATGGTTGAAATTACTGCAACGTATCCTGCTGGGATTATTGGTACAACTTTAGATAACTTGAAGGCTGCTGCCGATGGTGAGAACGAAGAGTGGACTGAGTTATATCCTGAGTTTGCTAAAATTGCAGAAGAAGAAGGTTTTAAAGAAGTAGCTGTTGCCTTTAAAATGATTGCTAAAGTAGAAGCATTTCACGAAGAAAGATATCGTACACTTTACAATAATTTAGATGCTGGTTTAGTATTTGAAAAGGATGGAAAAGTAGTTTGGAAATGTAGAAATTGTGGTTTCCTACATGAAGGAACTAAAGCTCCTAAAAAATGTCCAGCTTGTTTACACGATCAAGCGTACTTTGAAGTAAAAGATACTAACTACTAGTAGTTAGTAAATAATTAAACATCAAAAGGGAGTTTCTCAATCATGAGAAACTCCCTTTTTAATACAAATCTAATTATAATTGAAAATCACACCTTCGGTTTTACCTAAACCTTACTTTCGTATTCTCATTTATCCAAGAACCAATGGAATAGGTTTCTCCTTCCTGAAGACCATGAAAAAAGCCAGTCTCTCTATCCGGAAAGTATTTTGAGTACAGTGCTATCTGTTTCTCAGCTTCTACCGCACAAGTTGGGTCTACCCTTTTGGCTTTTGAAAAATGATCGATAGCTAACCAGTATATTGTAGAATGTTCAAAGGCATCCTTACCGTAATTTTTGCTGCCTGCTGCATAAATATTTCCAATTAATAAATATGGTTTGCCCCATGAGCCTTTTAAAGCAACCGACTTCAATGCATACTCACGAGCTTTAGGATAGTTATTATTTTGCGCAAACTCCAATACGGCTAACTCATAATAATAAGTTGATTTCGCAGAATCAATATCGCACGATTCAATCGCTTTAGCATAATAATCTGATGCCTTGGAGAAATCACCTTTCTTTACAAACATTTTAGCCAACTGGTATGCCGCTGCATGAGTTGGATTCAATTCATAGTTCTTTTCAACAATGGTAGAATACAAAGCCGATTCTTTACAGTCTAACTTCAATACTAAACTTAATATTCTAGCAATATTCTCAGGGTTTTCACTATCTGCGTTAAACTGATCGGCTAATAAAGGCTCTACCACGCCACATTCTCCCGCTCCACTCTTCACCAACAGTTCCTCGCATCCTTTTCTAACTTTAAGCACTCTAGGCTTAGCCTTTTCGCTCACCTTACTTAACTGTACGTCCAATACTGTAGAAATAGTTAAAAAGTCATTTAAAAACTGCTGACTACCAATATCTCCATGCTGTAATAAACTCTCCGAAGTTTTTAGCCAATTAAATAATACTACATCTTCCGAACGGTCACCCTGTAATTCAAATGATTTACCAAACCAGGCATAGGCATCTTTCATCGCTTCCGCATTACCCCTTTTATACTTCATTAAGTCCAGTGCTTTTCTTCCTAAAATCCATCCTTCAGGATATTTAGGATGTGCACTATAATATTTTAAACGTTGGTCGTAAATCATCATAATAGTATCTACCACTTCCGTTTTTCGCTCTTTTGTTTTGGCCACCTTATAATAGTGGTTGTACAACTTAACTCCGTCCGAATAAACTTTTACGCTAGCCTCTGGGCAGTTATTGAACATGTATTTCCATGAATCCACAGAATAATCATACATCTTCTTCTTTAGGTTTAAGGAATACAATGAAAAATTCTTCAAACACTCCATACTATCCGCTTCACTCTTGTAAACACTTCTATTTCCTGCAAAAGCATTCGAAAACAAAACAACAAGACTCAATAATGCTATATACCTTCTCATTTTTTATTATTTTTAATAAGATTCAAATCTATATGTACTTAACTTAGGTTAATCGATTAACACTTATCCAACAACTATGCCAACACAACACATCCAACTATCTTACTGCAACTTACACACCCCATTCCCAACTTGTACAATATCTAAAACTGCACGGTTTTTATAATTGTTTGTTCGAAAATGAACAGTTAGCTAACTTGATTACTTATATTTGTATTAAATCACTAACATGTTTTATATGGAGTCTATCATTAGTTTCTTCACCCAAAAAGTTCAGCAATATTCCAACAATCCACTTTTATGGGAAAAACGTAATAAAAGCTTTGCCCCAACAAGCTATATGGAGGCTTACAGTATGGTTACACAATTAGCTGTAGGCTTAAATGAGTTTGGAATTCAAGAGTTAGATAAAATTGCTCTTTTATCGGAGGGAAGAAATTTATGGTTAATTAGCGAAATAGCGGTTCTTAGTAATAAAGCCATTACTGTTCCATTATCTACAAAGCTAGAGGCAGATAATGATCTTATATTTCGTTTACAACATTCGGAGAGTGCCTACATTATAACATCAGAAAAGCAGCTAGCTAAAATCAGGCTAGTCAAAAAAGAGTTAAGGCATTTAAAAAAGGTGATTGTTTTCACTCCAGATATGCCTCTAGAAGAGGATGAAATGGATATTCAGGAGTTATTTAGTTTAGGTATAGAATCGTTAAAACAAGCCAATGATGCCTATGATAAATTAGCTAATAAGGTGGAACCTGACGATATCGCTACCATCACATATACTTCAGGCACAACAGCGCAGCCCAAGGGTATCATGCTTTCGCAACGTAATTATACGGCCAATATCGAACAGGCTTTTAGTTATATTGATATTCCATCTGATTACAGAACGTTGGTGGTTCTGCCTTGGGATCATGCCTTTGCCCACACTGCAGCACTTTATTCTTTTATGCTTACTGGGGCAAGTATAGCCTCGGTTGAAGCAGGTAAAAATCAGTTAGAAACGCTAAAAAACTTCACCAATAATATTAAGGAAATAAAACCTCATGTGCTTATGAGCGTTCCTGCCATGGCCAAAAACTTCAAAAAGAATATAGAGAAAGGCATTGCACAAAAAGGAAATACTATAAATAGCCTGTTTTTGTTCGCCCTAAAGCTTTCTTATTGGTATAACGGAACGGGAAATAACAAAGGAGCAGGCTTAAAATGGATAGCAAAACCATTACTGAGTCTTTTTGACAAAATCATTTTTAGCAAAATAAAAGAAGGTTTTGGTGGTAACCTGGCATTCTTTATTGGCGGTGGTGCCCTGCTGGATTTTGATTTACAACAGTTTTTTTATGCCATTGGTATACCGATGTATCAAGGTTACGGACTTAGCGAAGCCTCTCCCATTATTTCTGCCAACACACCTAAATATCATAAACTTGGTTCGTCAGGTAAAGTGGTTAATAATCTGGAAATTAAAATATGTGATGATGAAGGGAATGCATTACCTATTGGACTGTCTGGCGAAATTGTTGTGAAAGGTGAAAACGTAATGAAGGGTTATTGGAGAAATGAAGAAGACACTGCTGCAACTATTAAAGACGATTGGTTATATACAGGTGATTTAGGATACTTGGATAACGAAAACTATCTGTACGTTAAAGGACGTTTTAAAAGCTTGCTGATTGGTTCGGATGGAGAGAAATATAGCCCCGAAGGCATTGAAGAGGCCATTATAGACCATTGCTCACTCATTGATCAAGTGATGATTTATAACAACCAAAACCCTTATACTTCTGCTATTGTTGTTCCAAACATTGAAAAAGTTACTGCCTTAACAGCGCAGGGAGTTTCAGTTGAAGAAATTATAGATCAGTTATCTTCGGAACTCAACCAATTTAAAACAGGTGGAAAACATGCGAATTTATTTCCTCAACGTTGGCTCCCTTCTACCTTTGCTATTGCTTTTGAAAGTTTCTCGGAACAGAATAAACTTATAAATAGTACAATGAAGATGGTAAGAGACAAAGTAGCCTCCTTCTATAAGGAAGAAATAAATCTATGTTATTCTCCCCAAGGGAAGAACCTTAAAAATGACATGAATATTAAAAACATAAAACAACTTATTCAAAAATAATTGCCTTTATTTAACTTCATTCCTCATTAAAAAAAAGCAACTCAACTAAAAATTGACAAAAAATGGCTGTTTATTCGCTGGTAATAAGATTATATTTTACTTTTGCACCCATTAGATTTTATTTTCTAGTGGTAGATTGGTTATAATAAAGGATTTTATTACTAGTTTTATTGTGAATAAGGGGTTTTTTCTGATATGTTATGTACAAAAAAACATCAATTTGATATGATTATTTGATTGATGCGTAATATTAAACGAGAAAAGATTTTAATATTATTAAACTTTTTGTCATTTTTACACGTAATAAACCTGATTGATAAATTATTCTAAATGTTTAGAAACCTAGATAAGACACTTATAGTCTGCATAATATTACTCATTTCATGTTCTGTATCCGGACAGTACAGAAAGAAAAGGAATAAGTTTCTGGAAGGTTTGAAGATTCAACCCAAAGCAGGTGTTAACATGTTTTATGGTGACCTTGTAAGCCAAGGCAGAACGAATTACACTTTTGGTGTTGCTGGTGAAAAAGAATTATTACCCTATTTAAATGCTAGAATTGACCTGAATTATGGTTCAATGAAAGGTCAACAAATAAACCCTGGTGTTACTGAGCCGTATGCTTATTTCAAAAACTCCTATATTGATGCTAGTATAGGTGCTAGTTTTAGACCACTAGATTTATTTTACGGACTTTTTAAGCAAAGATTGTTTAACCCTTATGTAATTGGTCAATTTGGTATTGTCAGCTATAATGCGGACGAATGGTATGGACCAGAAGGACTATATGGCCGTGAGGGCGATGGTCAATTTTGGAGAAATAAAACAGGCATATCGCCCAATATTTCTTTGGGAGGTGGACTTAATTATTATATCAATTCCCACTATAGCCTAACAGCAGAGTTTATTGCTAACAAACCATTTACAGATCTATTAGATGCACATGAAGAATGGAATGATGCAGATGGTAATATATACCCTACGGATGCTGGAGATTTCTTTTATACGGCTACTATTGGTATAACCTACTTATTTGATGATAGTCAATGGAAAAACTCTCCAAAGTATAACAGAAAGGCGTACTTAAGAACACGAAGTTTGTATAAGAGTAACGTGAAGAAATACAAACGACCAAGCAAACGAAAATCTAAACGATATAAACGATAAACTTAAAGCTCCTTATGGGAGCTTTTTTTATGCCTTATTATCAACAGTAAACTAAACACAATATTATTCGTTACTTTTGAAGACTCAATTTTAGAATGTCTTTTGAAGTATGGAATTAAAAATAGTATCGGATTTTAAGCCAACAGGCGATCAGCCTGAAGCCATCAAGCAACTTACCCAAGGTATAAATGAAGATATTCCTCATCAAACGCTATTGGGGGTAACGGGATCGGGAAAAACCTTTACTGTGGCCAATGTTATTGAACAGGTTCAAAAACCAACCTTGATACTTAGCCATAATAAAACATTAGCCGCACAGCTTTATGGGGAGTTTAAAAACTTTTTTCCTGACAATGCAGTGGAGTATTTTGTATCGTATTACGATTACTATCAACCTGAAGCATACCTTCCTGTTACCGACACATACATAGAAAAAGACCTTTCTATTAATGATGAAATTGAGAAACTACGTTTAAGCACGAGCTCCTCTCTCCTATCTGGCAGAAAAGATGTTATTGTTGTTTCATCTGTCTCATGCATATATGGAATTGGTAACCCTGAAGATTTTCATGCCAATGTTACTAAACTTGAAGTTGGACAAGATATTGGAAGAAATCAACTTCTGCGCCAATTAGTTGATAGTTTATATTCTAGAAATGAAGTAGAGTTTAACAGAGGTAATTTCCGAGTAAAAGGAGATACCGTAGAGATTTACCCCGCTTACGCTGATGATGCCTACCGAATTGGATTTTGGGGTGATGAAATAGAAGAAATCACCATTTTTGATCCTATTAACGGAACTTCGAAATCAAAACGAGAAGAAATTCTAATATACCCTGCTAACTTATTTGTTACTACCAAGGAAAGAACCCAAATGGCCATCAGAATGATTCAGGATGATATGATGGAACATGTTACTTATCTTAAAGACATAGGCAAACACATAGAGGCAAAACGTATCGAAGAACGTGTAACATATGATTTAGAAATGATGCGAGAATTAGGGTATTGTCCTGGTGTAGAAAATTACTCGCGCTATTTTGATGGCAGAAATGAAGGGACTCGCCCTTTCTGTTTATTGGATTATTTTCCTGATGACTTTATGATGGTGATAGACGAAAGTCACGTAACGCTTCCTCAAATTAGAGCCATGTATGGTGGGGATAAATCAAGAAAAGAAACCTTAGTGGAGCATGGCTTTAGATTACCTGCCGCAATGGACAATAGACCGCTTAAATTTGAAGAGTTTGAAGATATTGTAGGTACCACTATCTATGTATCTGCTACTCCTGCTGATTATGAAATTGAGAAAAGCGAGGGTGTAATTGTTGAGCAGGTGATTCGACCAACAGGACTGCTTGATCCCATTATTGAGGTTAGGCCTAGTTTAAATCAGATTGACAATTTATTGGAAGAAATTAGGAAACGAATTGAAGTTAATGAAAGGACTTTAGTAACCACACTGACCAAACGAATGGCTGAAGAGCTCACTACTTATTTGCAGAAGCTGGATATTAAATGCGAATACATACACTCTGATGTGGATACTTTAGATAGAGTAGAAATTATGGCAAATCTGCGAAAAGGCGTGTTTGATGTTTTGGTCGGCGTTAACCTACTGAGAGAAGGACTAGATTTACCAGAAGTCTCTCTAGTAGCGATATTAGATGCGGATAAGGAAGGCTTTCTTCGCTCTGAACGATCGCTTACACAGACCGCTGGTCGTGCTGCTCGTAATGTGAATGGACTGGTTATTATGTACGCCGATGTCGTTACTAAATCCATGCAAAAAACCATAGATTCAACCGACAATAGAAGAATAAAGCAATTAAAATATAATGAGGAACATGGTATTACCCCTCAACAGATTAATAAGAAACATACTGGTGTACTAGCCAAAGGCATAGAAGAAAATGCTTATGTAGAACCAGAGGGCATTGATGTAGCTGCGGATCCAGTAGTAGGATACATGAACAAAGAAGGGCTAGAAAAAGCAATTGAAAAGGCAAAGAAAACAATGCAAAAGGCTTCAAAAGAATTAGACTTTATTACAGCCGCCCAGTATAGAGATGAGATGTTTAAACTGCAGAAATTACTTGATAATAAGTAGACAGTCTTCAGTAGGCAGTCTTCAGTCTATTTTTAAACTGCCAACTGCCGACTGAGAACTGTCGTCTTAATTATTTCTCCATTTCTTTATATACAAGGGCACTTGCTCCAACAATAGCAGCATCACCACTATCTAACTTAGAAGGAAGAATTTGAATTTTATCCTTGAAGATAGGAAGTAAATGCTCTTCCATACTTTCTTTAGTAGGCTTAAAAATATACTCTCCAGCAGCAGTCGGACCTCCAAATAAAAATACGGCTTCTGGGCTCAAATGGTGAACTGTATCAGCTAATCCTTGACCAAGGTATTTACCCGTCAATTCAAATACCTCTAAAGCCACTTTATCGCCAGCTTCTGCAGCATCGTAAATCATTTTTGAATCTAACTCATTGAATGACTTATCTGCCATTTTTGAGTCTGTAGCATTATATTTTGCCATTAATTCAAACGCTGTACGTTTCATACCTGGTGCAGAACAATAAGCCTCTAAATGACCTTTAGCACCACATCCACATAATCTTCCGTCTGGTACTAATGTGGTGTGACCACATTCCCCAGCAAATCCATCCGCTCCATAAACTAAATCTCCATTTACCACAATACCAGAACCTACTCCAGTACCTAAGGTAAACATCACAAAGTTTTTCATTCCTTTTGCTCCGCCGTATATCATTTCTCCAATGGTAGCTGCATTAGCATCATTGGTTAAAGCCACATGATCTAATTCTGGGAAACGCTTTTTTAATAACTCTACAAACGGAATAACGCCTTGAAAAGATAAATTGGGTGCATATTCAATGGTTCCACTATAATAGTTTCCATTAGGAGCACCAACTCCAATACCTAATACGGTTAGTATTTCACCCGTAGAATTTAACATATCACGAATAGCTTTCGCTAAATCGTCCATATATTTTTCAATATCTCCATGACTTGGGGTTTCAATACCACCTTTTACAATTACTTTACCAGCTTCATCAACAACACCAATGGCTGTATTTGTTCCTCCTATATCTACTCCTACAGATACTTTTTTCATCGTTTTAATAATTTTTTGGAATTTAATGTTTTATAATTTTAGCACAGGTAGCCCAAAAATAAAAATAAAAAGCAGAAGTTAATGATATAAAACTAATTTTGTCCTAATACTTTATTTGATTGGGCTTTCAGCCCAAACCCAACTTCATATTTTTGGCTTGACCAAAAGTATGAAACAAAAAAAAAGGTAAGCTAACCGAACGTTTCGATCAACTTACCTTTAGGGGTAAAAAACAACTATATTTTTATCGGGTTATAGGACTATTTCTCCCATACACCTTCCATTTCTTCTAAAGTTTTTCCTTTCGTTTCTGGAACCCATTTCCATACAAAAATGGCAGCTAAGACACCCATTACTCCATAAATCCAAAATGCAAAACCATTATGGAATTTATCGGTAAGCCAAGTACTATCATTCATCATAGGGAACGTCACCGATACTAACCAGTTGGAAACCCATTGACAAGCTACTGCAATTGCTAGCGCTTTGCTTCGAATTTTGTTTGGGAAAATTTCAGCAAGTAACACCCAACAGACCGGCCCCCAACTCATGGCAAATGATGCCGTATAAACTAACATACATATTAAGGCAGTCATTCCCACGCTTTGCATATAGAATGTAGTACCTAAGAAAATCATAGAAATAGCCATACCGACAGCTCCAATAATCATCAATGGTTTACGACCAAACTTATCAACCGTTAAAATAGCTACTACAGTAAATGTTAAGTTGATCGCTCCAACAATTATGGTTTGCATCAAGGCCACATCTGTTCCAGAACCCATCTTTTTGAAAATCTCTGGAGCGTAATACAAGACCACGTTGATTCCAACAAATTGCTGGAATGCAGATAATAATATCCCAATAACAATAACTCCAATACCGTAAGAAAATAATTTACCAGAATGGCTTTCTACTGTATTTTTAATGTCGGCAAGAATAGCTTTCGCTTTTTCGGCACCATTAATTTTACCTAATACCCTCAAGGCATTCTCGTCTTGTCCACGAAGCGCCATAAATCGAGGTGTTTCAGGCACAAAAAACAAGGCCACTAAGAACAGTCCTGCAGGAATCATTTCCGAAGCAAACATATACCTCCAACCAATATCATTTAACCACTGGTCGTCTCCAGAGCTTGCAATTCCGTAGTTTACGAAATACACCACTAACATACCAAAGATGATAGCAAACTGATTAAAAGATACGAGCGTACCTCTTTTCTCTGCAGGTGCTATCTCTGATATATACATAGGAGAAATCATAGATGCTAAACCAACACCAATTCCTCCAATAATTCTATAAACAATAAAATGCCAAACAAAAGTATGATCGGCTTCACCAAAAGAACGAATTCCTATTTCAGGAAATGCTGATCCTAATGCAGAAATAAAGAATAAAAATGCAGCTACTAATAAGGTATTTCTTCGTCCATATTTAGAACTTAGTAATCCTCCCAGAATACCACCAATAATACATCCAATTAGCGCACTTGATATAATAAAACCTTTTAATGAGTTAGCAGCTGTTTCTTCCAAACCCAAAGGCTCAACAAAGAAATTACCCAATGATGACGTTGTGCCTGAAATAACAGCAGTATCGTAACCAAATAATAAACCACCCAGCGTTGCTACAGCGGTTAATAATATGATATACGATGGTTTTTTTCCTGTTTCCATATGTAGATTAATTTAGTTTTTGTGATTTTTATAAATACAAAACTGATGTGTGAGGAATAAAAATACCGAGGCGGTGATCAAATCGCCCCGGATATTGATATTAATCTACATATACCAATTTAACATTTGCTCGTAAAGCTCTTGCTTACCGCTTAACATTTTCGGTTCACCTACTTCTTTACCAATTTTAGCTAAATCCTCAAGTGTTAATCCACCTGCTGCAAATTCAGCTCCTTTACCACCATTAAATGAAGCGTAACGCTCTGCTCTCATTTTAAGGTAATCTGACTCTTGCATGATTTTATCAGCAATAACTAAAGCTCTTGCATATACATCCATACCTCCAATATGTGCAATAAATGCATCTTCTTGGTCAGTTGAATTACGACGAACTTTAGCATCAAAGTTGATACCACCATCAATTAAACCA
Organism: Labilibacter marinus; assembly: GCF_001659685.2. Lineage (GTDB taxonomy): Bacteria > Bacteroidota > Bacteroidia > Bacteroidales > Marinilabiliaceae > Saccharicrinis > Saccharicrinis marinus. Next base: position 18,363 of record NZ_LXYE02000064.1, on the reverse strand, counting down.
CCACCTTGTAATACTTCAAGCATTGCGCAAGTAGACTCAGTAATGTTAGTTGGGAATTCATCTGTATCCCATCCATTTTGGTAATCACCTTTGTTAGCGTCAATAGAACCTAACATGTTATTGTCAGCTGCTACTCTTAATTCGTGCTCCATTGTGTGACTTGCTAAAGTAGCATGGTTCACTTCAATATTTAATTTAAAGTCTTTATCTAAACCGTAGTTTTTCAAGAAACCGATTACAGTATGCGCATCTTGATCGTACTGGTGTTTAGTTGGCTCCATTGGCTTAGGCTCAATAAAGAAAGTACCAGTAAATCCTTGCTTACGTGCATAGTCACGAGCCATTCCTAACATACGTCCAAGGTTATCTAACTCTTGTTTCATGTTAGTATTGTGTAAGCTCATATAACCTTCACGTCCTCCCCAAAATACATATCCAGTACCACCTAAAGCGATAGTAGCATCGATAGCATTTTTAATTTGAACACCTGCGTTAGCCACCACATTAAAATCTGGGTTGGTAGCAGCACCGTTCATATAACGAGGGTCAGAGAATACGTTAGCCGTACCCCAAAGTAATTTAACACCAGAAGCAGCTTGCTTTTCTTTAGCAACATCTACAATCTGAGCCATTTTTTTCTCAATATCTAATACAGAACCCCCACCTACTAAATCAGTATCATGGAAACAGTAATGAGGAACGCCCATTTTAGTAATAAACTCAAAGGCAGCATCCATTTTTTGCTTTGCAGCATCCATTGGGCTTGAAGCTTTGTCCCACTCAAAAACCTGAGTACCTGGTCCAAATGGATCTCCACCGTCTCCGCAGAATGTATGCCAATATGCAATTGCAAAACGCAAGTGCTCTTTCATAGTTTTTCCTGCAACTACACGGTTCTCATCGTACCATTTAAATGCTAAAGGATTTTTAGATTCTGGTCCTTCAAATTTAATTTTGTCAATACCTTTAAAGTATTCCTTATTACCAATTAAAACGTCCATCGTTTCTGAATTTAGAAATTAAAATTATTTATATTTTTTCTCTAGGTTAAAACCCAGAGCTAGTTACCATTTTCATATTCGCTTCCGCCGTGCGGATTATAGTTTACCTAGGGCTGATTTCCACTTTTCGTAAGCTTCCTTGGTTGCATCAACTTCAGCAGTATTTGGTTCAATAGTATCTACTTTCTTCAAACCGCCAAAAGCTTCTTCAAATGTTTTATAAACACCTGCTCCTACTCCAGCTCCACGAGCTGCTCCTGCAGAACCATCTGTATTATACAACTCGATAGTTGCACCTGAAATATTAGAAACTGTTTGTTTGAAGATTGGGCTTAAGAACATATTTGCCTGTCCTGCACGAATCAATTCACTTTTGATGCCCATTTCATTCATAATATCCATTCCATATTTAAAGGAGAATGCAATACCTTCCTGAGCCGCACGATACATGTGCGCTGGAGTATGAACATTAAAGTTTAAGTGATTGATTTGCGAACCGTAATCAACATTTTTAAGGATACGTTCAGCTCCGTTACCGAAAGGTAAAATAGTTAAACCATCGGAACCAATTGGCACACCTGCAGCCATATCATTCATTTGTGGATAGCTTACTTCACTGCCCACATTTTTATTCATCCAAGAGTTTAAGATACCCGTACCATTAATACATAAGAGCACACCTAAACTTGGCGTTGGCATTTGGTGATTCACATGGGCAAAAGCATTTACTCTTGAATCATCATCATATACATTCTTATCTGTTACACCGTAAACTACACCTGAGGTTCCTCCAGTAGCAGCTACTTCGCCAGGATTTAATACATTTAAAGAAAATGCATTGTTAGGCTGGTCACCTGCACGATAAGTTACTTTAATACCTGTCGGTAGTCCAAACTCCTCTGCAATAGCATCTGTAATTGTTCCTTGGTCACAGAAAGAAGTCAATGCTTCTGGAATAAATGATTTATCCAATCCATAATATTCCATCAATTTATCAGAAACTGCATCTTTAGGGAATTCCCAAAACATACCTTCTGATAGGCCTGACATGGTAGTAACCGTTTCTCCCGTCATGCGGAAGGCAATGTAATCACCCGGTAGCATAATTTTATCAATCTGACTATATAACTCAGGCTCGTTTTCTTTTACCCACTTCAATTTAGAAGCCGTAAAGTTACCTGGAGAATTTAATAGATTTTGTAAGCACCACTCTTCACCTAAATCTTCAAATGCTTTGTTTCCGTATTGAGCTGCACGGCTATCGCACCAAATAATAGATGGCCTTAGAACCTTTCCGTTTTTATCTACAACTACTAATCCATGCATTTGATACGAAATACCAATGGCTTTAATCTCGTCTTTTTTAACATCGGCATGCGCCATTGCTTTTTGACAAGCCTTTTTCAAGTTTTGGTACCATAATTCTGGATCCTGCTCTGCCCAACCTGGCTTAATGGCAGTAATTTCCATTTCTCTTTCTGGATATTGCGCTGAAGAAACAGTTTCTCCGCTTTCAACATCTAACACCGATACCTTCACCGATGAACTTCCAATATCAAATCCTAATAGTTGCATGACTGTATTTTTAATCCGTTCTGGTCTGTTCTGTTTGCAAATTTACATGCTTTGGTAATTTGTGCAAGTTTTTTTACGTTTTTTTTCATTCTTCAGAGAAGTGAACTCTTCTATTTTGCAGTAATAACAGGAGCTATAGCCCATCTAAAAAAATAAATTTAGATTGATGATAAATAAGCATTTATCGACCAGAACAGACAGCAGAATGGTATGCGATATCGTTCATAAAACAGCGTTTTAAAACCAAAAAGCCCCGACTGCAATGCAACCGAGGCTCAATATTATATATAGAAATTACTATTTCTTTTTCTTTCTTTTGCTTTTAGTGGTTTCCTTTTCGTGCTCAGTCATCAAGGTTTTCCAATCAGCATGACTCTCCGCAGAAAAATCTATGGTTGTTGAGTAATCTTCTCGATCCACTTCCAAACGCTTAATTGGCTGACCTAAAAACCCTTCAATCTCTGTTAGAATATCTTTTTCCTCTGTGCTACAAAAAGTAACGGCTTGTCCTTTTTCTTTTCCTCTACCTGTACGTCCTACTCTATGTACATAATTCTCTGAAAGCTCTGGCAAATCATAATTAACCACAAACTCTACCTTAGGAATATCAATACCACGGGCACTAACATCAGTGGCAATTAAAACTTTTATTTCACCTTGGCGGAACAAATCAAGCACCTTTTTGCGTTCATCCTGTTCCATACCGCCATGCAATGATTTAGATTCAATATCCACTCTTGCCATAGCTTTCTCCACTCGCTCACATCTTACCTGAGTACGAACAAATACCAATATCTTTCTTTCTGGATTCTCCTTAATTAAACGCTCTAAAAAGAATCGCTTATCATCCATTTCAATAAAAGTAACCGAGTGATCAATATTTCTGGCTACAGGATTTTTAGGTGATATCTGAATTCTAATCGCATTACTAACCAATGAATAAGCTAACTTCTTAATTACTTCATTGATAGTGGCAGAAAAGAATAAGGTCTGTTTCTTTTTAGGCAAATAAGTCATTAAATCCCTAATATCCTTGATAAAACCAAGATCTAACATATGATCCGCTTCATCTAACACTAAAATTTCAGTACGCTGCAAGCGGATAAAACCTCTACTGGCTAAATCAAACATTCGTCCAGGGGTTGCTATAAGTATATCAATTCCTTTTTCAAGTTTAGCAATTTGAGGTTCTTCCTCAACTCCTCCAAACACACAATAACTTTTTACTTTGGTATGCTTAGCCAAAGTTTCGAAAACCTGATGTATTTGAATGGCTAATTCGCGGGTAGGAACCATCACCAAACATTTAATACCATCGCCTCGTCCTTTTATCTTACGAACATGTAACTGATGAATAATTGGAATGGCAAACGCTGCCGTTTTACCCGTACCTGTTTGCGCAATCGCTAGTACATCCTCCCCTTTTAATATAGGTGGGATAGATTTAAACTGTATATCAGTTGGTCGACGATAATTTAATTTCGCCAAACTAGTTTTTATTTCAGATGCAATGGAATAATCCTCAAACTTCATAACGCATATTACAATTAGGCTGCAAAGATACTTTTAATTAAATCCTAAAAAAAGACCTATATAACTTTAGAATCATACACACTTTAAAGAAACCCGTCGAAATGTTTAAATTGATAGCATACCAAAACCTTAATCAATTTTAATTGTTTGATTTAATTGGCCTTACATTACCTAAATGTTAAAAATGTAGAATGATAGTTTTTTTTTACCAATACCCTTTTTAATCACTTAAGTTATTTGTAAATTATCTTTTGAAACTAAAATAAAATACGATGGAAAAGTGGGCAAGAAATTTTCAATTAATAATAAATAAAAGAGATGCACTTTTAGATCAGTTAAATAAATTGACCGATAACAACTATTCATACCTTTCGTTAAATAACCTAACTATTAATAGTTTTAAGGAAGCCAATGTTAAAATTGTGTTTTCGCAACTTCAAAATGCTATTAGAGAATACAATGACGCCTTAAGAGAGCGTGACGAATTGATGTTTGGTAAGTTTTTAGATAGCCTTATACATGAAAAAACACCTACCAAAGAGAGTAGAAATTGGTGTGCCTATAAATACTAGAGCACACTAATTATATGAAGCACGTTGTGGCAAGGCAATCTCAAATTGAGTTCCTTCTCCTAATATGCTTTTTACTTGAATAATTCCGTTATTTTTATCCACCATTTCTTTACAAAGAACTAATCCTAAACCAGTTCCTTTTTCATTATTTGTACCTAATGATGATATGGTATTGTTTACGCTAAATAGGCTATCTAATTGCGTTTTACTCATTCCAACACCACTATCTACAACTTCAATAATACATTTCTGATTTTCGTTATTGGCTTTAATACTTACCTCTCCATTGGTTGGAGTAAACTTAATGGCATTTGAAAGTAAATTACGCAAGATACTCTCAAACATTTTTTCATCTATATGAGCGCAAACGCAATCGCTGATATTCTTATTAATAGTGATATCTTTTACACCCCAGGCTTCAGATTGTTGATCGACTACTTTCTCAACAAATTCCTTAATATTAACATCAACGGGTTTGGGATTAAATGCACTGTTTTGCGACATGCTCCAGTCCATCAAATTTGCTAACATATCCAAGCCACTATTAGCCGTTTTATGTATGGCGTTAATGTTTTCGTAAAGTATCTTCTTTTCCACATTTTCAAAATCTACCAACAGATACTCCGATAGTGAACTCTGAATACAGAAAGGCGATCGTAAATCATGACCAATGATAGAAAACAACTTATCCTTTGTTGCCACCAACTTTTCTAAATCCTGATTTTGTTTTAAGATGACTTCCTTCTGCTCGTTTAATTGCTTACTTAATTCTTGCTCTAACATCAAGTTTTGCATCGCAATTTCCTTACGTTGCGTCTCCAGTGCTAGTTTAATTTCAATTTCTCGTCGTTCATTATTTACGGCATTCTGCTTTTCTACCAAACGGTTTATCATTTTTGGAATACTAAACATGAAGAATCCCATCAATATAAAATAAACGCTCTTATAAATAACGCCTTCAGGACCTGACGATGCGACCTGCGGAATAAGCTCCGGATCTATTTGAGGGTATCTGACAAAGTAAACAACATTATAACACAATATCACATAAGCAGTTGTAAAAATAACCAATTTACCATCATACCTTAATACAGATAACATGATTAATAAAGCATATATAAAAACGGATGCAGCTGTTGAAACCGCTATAGGCGAGAAAAAATAACTGTAATTAAAAATGTGCAAAGAAAGGAAGGTTACATCAAAGGTTGAAGATGCATATCTAATCCATGAAGCTCCATTAAATTTTCGTAATAAAAGGTTGAGTACTGAGTTATAAAAAATATAAACTCCAGCAATACTGAGCGAAATTAAAGCTCTCTCGGTTTCTCCTGAAAGAAATATATAACCTATTAAAACAAGGATTGCAGCAATTAATATCCATCTAAAACGGATAACTTGCTTCTCGCCCCAAGCAGCATCTTCAGAAGATAAAAAGGAGTGGTATCTCATACAATGATATAGGTTATTTTTAAAGAACCCCCAAAATAATCAAATACCTATAAAAAACAATGATCTAATGCTCCTATTCTAATAACATCTTTTTCGCTCGTAAAAAAAAAGTAACTTGCGACCGAATTCATACAACTATTTATAAGCAATGGCTGAAAACGAAAAAATGCAAAGTAAAGGAGAAACTAATTTAACTTTTTACAAGGATGGCTATACAATTGCAAGTAGAGAGGTTACGGACTTTAATAGCTTAACTCCATTGTTTAAAGGCATGCAAAGTCAATATGCAGCCATTAGCCAGCTTACACAATCCTTTGCAATGCGCACTCATCAGCAAAATAAACCTATTGCCTGCCATAAAGGATGCGCTTATTGTTGCTATCAACCTGTATACATGACCTCACAGGAGGCATTGCTTATTTATGAATTTATATTGCAAGCATTTGATGAAAACCAATTAAAGACCTTACGAAGCAAAACAGAAAAGAAACTTAAAAAGACTAAGAACCTTCCAGAAGAAAACAAGCAAAAGATACTTCATGCATGCCCGTTTTTATCAGATGGTTCATGCTCTATTTATTCGGTACGACCAATGGCTTGTCGAATTTACTTATCGGCTAGTAAAGATTCGTGCAAAAAGAAATACGACAATGCTGGCAATAAAGAAATATTTCCTGAGTTATTTGATTTTCTCTTGAAAGCAGGGAAATATATGAACGAAGGTTTTGTTGGCTATTTAAAAGGGAAAGGCAGAAAAATGGAAGAACTAACCATTGAAGAGTTTATGGTTAAACTTTTTAAGAACCCAGAATTTTATAAAACCTGGCTTACTGAAGATTACTTCGGAGAAGAAGAAACCAAGTAGATTTTAGTAACAACAATAAAACTAATGGAAACTTGGTCATAATTTAAATGTCCCAAAGTTTCCATTTTATACTTTTTAAAAATTTAGTATTCCCAAATTAAAAAGTTGATTGGCTCCTAACAGGGTAAATAAAGCACCTAATACCGCATAAAATATTCTAGCTCCAACAAGACCAATGGCCTTGGTCAACATTTGTGCTTTACGTTGATTAAAAAAATAATCCCACTTAAAAACTGCTGCGGCAAATATAACTATTCCAAAAAATAACAATAACACATTTAATACTAAACTATTCTCCATTTTACCAATTTTCCTTTTTTAATAATTCACCTGTTTTGGAATAATACTTCCAATTACCAGAGCGCTCACCTCTTTTAAACTGCCCTTTTATTTTAACAGCTCCATTTTTATAATAAAAAAAGGCATCTCCCCAACGCTTATGATCTTTAAAATACAGCCTTGCTTTTATATTTCCATCCGTATAAAACTCCTTATACTCACCATCTAAAATATCATCATCTACTTCTAACTCTGCCCTAATTATATGTCTTTCGTTATCGTAATAAAATATAGCTGTACCATCCACAGCACCGTCATCATACGGAACCACCGATTCAATATTACCTGATAAAAAGTAAGTCTTCCATAAACCATCCAACGCACCATCATCCAATTTACCTTCGTGCACTAACACACTATCCTGAACTCTTTCTGGATGCGTTAAATAATAGCTCAGGTCGCCATCATATTCAACATACTCTTCTCCCAAATCAATTTTAAACTGTAAACTATCAAACTCATCTATTATTAGCTCCTCAGCAGAAACATTCATTTGCTCAAGTTCAATATTTAGTTTTTCGCTTGTATCTTGTTTTGCAATCAATTGAGTTCTTAAAAAACCATTTTCTGGAAACATTTGCAGACCAACCAATCCTACTTTTTCCATTAACTCCTTGTATGGCTTTATATCAGCTCTATCTTTTCTATTAGAATAATAATAAAGGTGCTCATATAATCTAAGCATATTAACGTAAGCTGTTACACTACTCTCTTCTTTCAGCTCCTCATTAAACTTGGCAAACGAAGTATTACGCTCTAACGTATTCCCTACAAAGTAGCTATCAATAACCTCCATTAACCTATCGGAAGAATTACTAAATAATACAAAATTATTCACCACGGTATAATACGGCTTCTCTTTATTTTGAAAGAAATCACCTAAAAAAAGCTTGAAAAATCCACTTACGTTTAAAAAGTTAATTTCATGATTTTTATAGTGTTGCTGTTTAAATCTAACCGCCGTTCTATTTTTTATTTTCTTAGAGATATTACTTAATTTTTCCTCAGCCAAATCAATATCATTGGTACTCATGGCAAGTACAAAATCTAATTCTCTAGCATTGTTGGATGGCCTTAATTTAGCCAGAGCTATTTCACCGTCCATCCATGAAAACAAATCCTCTTTAAGGTTAATTCCTAAATATGATTCAGTAAGTTTAATACCACTTAAGTAAGATTCATAACCTTCGGGGTCTATAGATTCATATTGAGATAGAAAATCTTCATAAAAATCGACAGTATTAGAAACGTTAAAATTGGAATAAAATACGACTCCTGATGGCAATACTTTATCCGCTTTTCGTTCTCCTGGAGTAGATTTCATCAGAGGATTAAACAGGGATGAAATAGAATCATTATAACTAGAAAAACCATCTAACACAAACGATGATTGATAAAAATCCCCACCTAGTATTGAAAAGTCGATACCATTAAAAAAGCTTTTGCTAGCATCTTTCTTAAATACCTCAAACACCTTATTTATATCTACATATACATTCAGTTGACGTTTTTCATATACCGAAACAATAGTGTTATTTTTAATAGAGTTTTGGAGTTTATGCGCATTTCTGTTTTTAATGGTTTTCTCTACCAACTGATACGACAAACTACCAATCAATAAATTATCGATAGTAGCTAAATGAACTGTTAAATCTGCATCTTCCATAGCTACAGAATATAAACCAATACTATCCACTTCATTCCTTTGTATGGGCCACTCCAGTGCATTGGCTATTTTAGGAACCAAATTTAAGCTACCGTACTTTTTAACATCCATTACCATTAAAAAATCACTTTTAAAAGTGGAAAGCGGATGCATTGAAATAGCTACTTTTTGATTTGTAAGAACAGCAGGTATCCACTTATTTTCTTCAACGGTTGAATTAAAAGAAACCATACCTTCTTTAAATTCAGAGAACATTTCACTGGCTAATATGGAGTTCCAATAATCTGATTGGGTGAACTCAACCATCAGTTCCGATAAGTTATCTGTTTCGGCAATAATAATGGCATCATCTCCAATAAGTGAAATAGGTGAACGATTGGCATTTCCTCCAAAATGAAAATAGCTTATTACACCTATAGCTACCAGTATTACTGCTAGTATTAATATGCCAAGAAACTTAAAAATCTGCTTCATTGTATGGATAATTATTTAAAATGCTCTTTGACTATGTATGATTAATACCTTATTCAAGACTAGTTATAAAACTTGATGCAAATAGGTCGTTCCACTTCTACTTTTTGTGGCAGTATGGTAAGTTCTCCTGTTTCCGTATTTCTATTATATATGGTAATGTTGTTCGAATCGCGATTAGCCACCAATAAAAACTTTCCACTTGGATCAATGGCAAAATTCCTTGGCCAATTAACACCTTCCGTTTCAAACTCTACAAACTCTAATTTATTATCTAACACCTTAAAAACTGCTATACAGTTGAATCCTCTATTGGAAGCGTACAAAAACTTACCATCGGCCGAAAAGTGAATATCGGCAGCTTTTGCATTTCCTGTAAAAGTATCAGGTAATAGGGTTAGTGTTTGCATGGCCTTATTAAATATGCCTTTTTTATCTTTTTGAAAAGTGCTTACCGAACAGTCCAACTCATTTAAAACAGCAAGAATTTTACCATCAGGTGAAAAATCAAAATGACGAGGGCCAGCACCAGGATGACAAACAACTGAATCTGCCAGAACCAAACCTTCTTCTTTCATCTCATATACCTTTAACTGGTCTATACCTAAATCAGCCGCATAAATAAAATCACTGTTGGGGTCAACATCGATAGAATGACCATGTGGACCTTTTTGTCTTTTAGTAGGCCCATTCCCGTCATGTTTCACTATATTTTTATGAGAGAGTTTGCCTGCGTCATTATTAAAAGCTGAAAATTCACCCGAACCATAATAAGCCACCATTACATGGTCTTTAGTTTTATCTTGAGCAACATAACAAGGTCCTCTTCCAGGAACTACTTCTTCTGATACTTGAGTCAGTTCTCCAGAGGTTTCATTCACCGAAAATGAACGAACTACAGCGCTTTGCTTACCTTCATTATTCATTTTAGCTCCAACAGCAAAAAGCATTTTGTTCTCTTTATCAACAGCTAAAAAATTAGGGTTTATTATTCTATTGGCCACCTTGGCAGCAGTTACTTCTCCTGTATTTATATCAAAATAACAATACTCAATTCCTTTTAACGAATCATTATTGGTTGTTCCGATGTACATTAACATCTTGGAGTTTTCTGTTTGCGATACACAAGAGAATAAACTTGTGATGAATAAAAGTAAAATAAAGACTCTGTACATGATAGCTGAGATTAATAACCTTAGTTTAAATAAAAAATACTGCTTAAAGATAATTATATACACTAGTAAAAGAAATATTTGCTCGCAGATTAGACCATATATCGCTTTTAACGCGTTATTCTGTTTCCATGTTCATTTTCGTACACCATAGTGTGTCATTGTAATACAACAAAAATTATTAAAGAATTTGAAATACTTATTTTAACAATCTCTATAATTGACACTTACACTTTATGGCACATCAATTGAAATATCCTTGTCGTGATTGATTATAAAACATTTAAAAAATAATAACGATAAAATATAAACGCCATGAAAACTTTAAATCTTAACACTCGCTTCAGAAACATTTTCACTCTAGTTTTATCAACCGTAGTTTTATCAACAAGTACATTTGCTGCTGGCTTTTCAAAAATGGAACCAATGCCAATTAAACCTGTTGTTTCATCTAATTTTGATGTATTACTTACTTCGTTAAACGAAGAGGAAATGGAAGAAACTTTAGTGATGGAAGAATGGATGTTGAACCCAACTGCTTTTGTTGAGGTTGAAAATGAAGATGAATTAATGGCATTAGAAGATTGGATGACTGATGTAGATTCTTTTGTTGAAGAAAATATGGAACCTGAATTGGCTCTTGAAAACTGGATGACTAATGTAAATGATTTTGTAACTGATGTAGAAAATACAGAATTAGCTTTAGAAGAGTGGATGACAGATTTACAAGCTTTTATCCCTGAAACAGAGCTACCAACATTAGTTGTAGAGAACTGGATGACTGATGTTAACGAATTTGTAAATGAAGTTAACTTTCCTGAATTGGCTTTAGAAGAATGGATGACAGATATTCATGCTTTTATTCCTGAAGAAAACGAACCTACGCTAGCTTTAGAAAATTGGATGATGGATGTTAATTCTTTTGTAATTGTTCAGGACCAAGTGCTTGCTTTTAAATAGAGGTTGACTCGAACTAATTAAAGAAACACATGGATAACATTTAATTTTACATATATGCAATATATTGTCCCCAAGCAGTAATTGAAACGAAACTCAATTACTGCTTTTTTTATGCCCTATAATTGATTTAGCTTTTTGCCTTTATCAGATCCAAACAAAAAGTTCTTTGGACTTCCAATAATCTGCTCTCCATAAATTCCTGTATGACCCGAAAATAAGTAAGCTGTAGCACAGGCAATTCCAATAAAAACGCCTGCTTCCGAACCAAACAGCTCTATGCCCATTAAAGTACAAGCAATAGGTGTATTGGTAGCTCCTGAAAAAACAGCTACAAAACCCATACCTGCCAACAATGCTACTGGTAAAGGAATAAAAATAGAAAGTGCGCTTCCTAAAGCCGCTCCAGTAAAAAACAAAGGTGTTACTTCACCACCTTTAAACCCTGCTCCCAAGGTAAACGAGGTAAAGAGTATTTTTAATAGGAAATCTGAAAATGGTAATTGTTGCTCAAACGATTCAACTATAACAGGTACACCTAAACCTATCCAACGTGTGGTATTTTCTCTCGAAAAATAATAAATAGCGCCAACAGATAATGCGATCACTACACCTCCAATAACTGGTCGCAATGGAGGATATTTAATAGTCTTCTTAAAAAACTCTCCCCAATAGTGGGTAGCATTTGAGAACAGCATACCTGCCAACCCAAAACAAACTCCCGCCAGCAAAGCCCATAATAACTGTGGCGCCCATAAATCAGGTACAAAAGGGATAGCATAATGTGTATGATGAACAGGCCATAAATGTGCAGCTTCGTTGGCAAAAACTGCCGCTAAAAAGCTAGGAATAATAGCATCATAACGCATCCTTCCAACTACAAACACTTCCAAGGCAAATACGGCCCCAGCCAAAGGCGTTCCAAAAATAGAAGCAAAACCAGCACTAACGCCAGTAACCAACAATATTCTTCTATCCTCAGCTTTGAGCTTAAATATTTTAGTAAACTGATCGGCAATAGCCCCTCCCATTTGGATGGCCGTTCCCTCTCGACCAGCAGACCCTCCAAAAAGATGCGTAACCACAGTACTTAACAACACCAAGGGAGCCATCTTTAAAGGAATTATTTTTTTAGGACTATGAAACTCCTGCAGTATTTGGTTATTCCCTTTAACTACACTCTGACCATAATAATGATACACCAAACCAATGACCAATCCTCCCAACGGTAAAAGTGCAATAATCCATAAATTAGCCTCACGTAATTGAGTAGCCCATTCCAATGATATTAAAAAAATAGCAGAAGCTGACCCAGCTAACAAGCCTACTATCGCACATAGTAAAATCCACTTTCCTAAATATAGTAACGAAGGAATAAATCCCTGAGGTATATTTTGTTTTAGTTTTTTCTTAAGACTCATGAATGTTAGTTTTCGTAAAATGCCTCCACTCCTGGATATTGGTATTTTTCCTTGGCCATATCTTGAGGAAATAAAAAGTAAGTTACTTTTCCTATGGAACAAATCTTCCCATCACCATCCTCAATTGTTGTCTTAATGATAGCAAGTCGTTTATTAACCGATTCAACATTGGCTTTAAAAGTCATTTCTTTATCGGTAATCATCAAAGGGCTTTTATAACGAACATCTAAATTTGAAGTAACTCCAGCAGTTTTGCACTTGGTATAAACTGTCCAGCTAGCAATTTCATCGTGTATAGTCGCTTGAATCCCACCGTGAACAACATTTAAATAACCTTCGAATTGTTTTTTAGGCAACCATTTACAAATAATCTCCTCACCTGCATCCCAAAATTCTAGTTTTAAACCTATATCATTTAACGGAGAACATCCAAAACACTTATAATCATGTTTGTCGCTATGTACAAATGGGTTAATTATTTTTTTCATATGATTAAATCTTACTTTCTATACTCATTTGGTTTACTACTCATCAAAAGTAGATGTTTTTTATTGTACAGAAAATAAAAATGCCGGAAAGCATTTAACTCACCGGCACTATATATTTAATAGTTTACCACTTAATGGTTACTACATTGCGTTTATTGCTGACTTCCTGGAATTGCTCCACGCATTCCAACAACATCACGATCGAACATGTATAAGTTATGTCCGTCTAATAATTTAAGTTTGTCAATAATACCAGAGACTGAAGCTTCCTCCTCAATTTGCTCAGTTACAAACCACTGAATCCAATTGTGTGTAGTAAAATCTTTCTCCTCTAAACATACACCAACAATTTCGTTAATACTTTCAGTAACAAATCGCTCATGCTCTAATGTTTGCTCAAAGATATCTTGTACATTTTTAAACTCTGCAGGTGGTTGAGCAACAGCAGGAATAACCGCTTTTCCGCCACGCTCATTCACATATTTCATGAACTTTAAAAGATGCATTTTTTCCTCTTCTGCTTGTGAATACATCCACTCAGAAACACCACCAAGTCCGTTAGTTTCAGCCCAAGAAGCCATTGACAAATATAAGTTTGAAGAATATGCTTCTCTTTCAATTTGTCTTACCAAGATTTCCTCTACAGTTTTTTTCAACATAATCGTATATTTTTATTTATTATATATTCTACACTTCTATAGTCCCCAAAATTAAAATTAAATCGGATAAAAAAGTATGTTTTTACACCTACTATCAGTTATTTAGAATTCGTCTACACAATCAATTAGATAGTACATTTCACTGCACGTCATTAACAACACTTCAATCAACAAATATCTTGCTTAAATTAACTTCTATTGTAAGGTTCGAATAGGAGTTTTCCTAATAATTTACTCCGGTAATAGAAATCAATAAAATATTTCGATCTTTTCTTTAGAAAAGTAAAAAAACAAAAAAGGTATCACATTACTTATTTGTATCGAAACCCTTTTATTATCAAAGCGTAGACCTGTACTAGTAGATGATTTCACCAACTATGATTATATGCCTATTGTTATGTGGAATTCTATTTATTGTTTAATGAGTTTAAGTTTTATGAAAAAAATAGCATCAATAGCCGTTATTGTACCTTTGTTTTTATGCTCGTGTGTAAAAGAACTAAGCAATAAAATAGATTCAATAGAAAGCGATAGCTGGAATTCGAGTTGGGCCTTACCACTAATTAATGGAGACTTTACCATTAGTGATTTAGGTAAAGAGCTATCTCAAAAAAACTTAGATGTTACCTATGCAGATGATGGCACTACAATATTTGTATATAAACAACCTTCCATATTTTCACAAACAGCTAGTGAAATATTTACTGTTCCTAACCAAACCTTTGGAACATTTATTAAAGCATCTGAAACTATACCTGCAACAGGAATAAGTGCTACATTAGAAACTACCGAAGAATTTACGTTTGATCTAGATAGTCCCGACGGTGATAGAATTTATGAAATATTACTACATGATGGTAATATGAATTTCACTTTAGATGGAAATATTCCGGTTACAGGAGAAATAGAGGTCGTTTTTCATTCTTTACTAGTCAATAATAGTCCAGTTACTTTAAATTATGCTTGGAGTTCTGCGGGCACCCAAACACATTCAGAAACTACTAGCCTTGAAGAAGCGGTAGTTAATCTTCGACCATCAACTAACACAGAAAACAATAAATTTAAAATCACCACACATATTACTTTAAATTATGATGGCTCGGCAATGTCAAGTACCGATGGCTTTCAATTAGGTATTGAATTAGTAGATCTTAATTTTGCAAAACTTACTGCTTCATTTGCTCAACGAGACATAGCCCCTGAAGCTAAATACTTTAGATTAAATTATACCGACGAAATTAAGAAAGGAATATATCAACTTGAGGATCCAAAATTTCACTTTAAAATTAGAAACTCAATCGGAGCTCCTATGAATATTCTTTTCGATAGAATTGTTTCCTTATCAGATGACAAATTACCATTATCTATGACAGGTGAAATTATCGATGATCCAATTACTATTAACCACCCAACTATAGAGGGACAATCTATACTAACTCAGATAGATATTGATAAAAGCAACTCTAACATACCTGAATTATTAAATTACCAACCTGATAGTATTTTGTATTCCATCGTAGGTAAAGTAAACCCTGATAATCTATCAGATGAACAATTTGTATTAGATACTTCAAAACTGGCTGCTAATGTTTTATTAGAAGTACCTTTGCATGGAGCTATTAAAAATATTTCGATAAGGGAAACTTACGATTTTGATGGAGAAAGTTTTGACGATGTTGAAAATGCGCTACTTAAAATAACAACAACGAATAGCCTGCCTCTTGATGCATACTTGCAAGGCTACTTTATTGATGAGTCACAAACAGTATTAGACAGCCTGATTGCAGGAAATAAACATGTTATACTTCCGGCTCAAATAGATTCCGAAGGTAATGTAATAGGAAGTGCCGAAAATTCGTTCATCATTAATTTAAGCAAGGAAAAACTTCATAAAATTACTCCTTCACATAAGCTTGCAATATTAATAATTTTCAACACACCTGAAGCATTATCCAAATCGGTACGATTTAAAGAGGAAGATAAACTGAAAATAAATATTTTCGGACAAACTACTTTTGGAGTTATTGAATAACCAAGCCTTTTTACTTTAAGAAAAATCACTTATGCGAAAATTATTACTCGTCATAGCACTTATATATAGCTCAGTGGCACTTTGGGGACAAGGTGAAATATCACTATACAACCTTAATTATAGCGTTTCACAATCGCAAGAGCTCAACCCTTCTTTCTACTCCAATCATAAGGTAGTTTTTGGTTTTCCTGTACTAGCATCAACAAGAGCTAGCTTTAATGCCGATCAGCTTTCTTTTAATAATATCTTCTCAAAGCAGAATAATTCATATAATCTCGACTTTGATAAAATAGCGAGTAATTTAAATAAGCAAAACTTTTTGAATCTAAATGCTGATGTACAGCTTTTTCACTTGGCTCTTAATTTAAAGAAAAATCACTTTTCTTTAAATTTTAATGATAGAGTACGTTCTACTTTAGCTTATTCTGATGATTTTATAAAAATGGCAATCTACGGTAATGCCCATCCAGATATTATAGGCAAAAAGATAGAGCTGAATTCATTAGGAGGGAGTCAACTCTCGTACCATGAAATTGCACTGGGGTATGCTAGAGATATTAATGATAAACTTACGGTTGGAGTTAAGCTGAAGTATTTAGCTGGATTAACCAATATTGAATTAAAGGATATTGACGGCTATGTAAAAACAAATGAAGAAGAAATCCGTATCAAACATCAAGGATTTTCTGCCCGCACTGCAGGTTTTAACTTAATAGAGAATAATGAAGATGAGAATATTTCTACCCTATTAACGAATACCTTACCAGGAAAAAACAAAAACAATGGCTTTGCATTTGATTTTGGTGCTAATTATAAAATAAACGAGAAAATTAAGGTTTCTGCTTCTATTGTAGATTTAGGGTATATTAATTGGAATAATGATACGAAAGAAATTAAATACAACCCTGTAGATTATTCATTTAAAGGTTTTGAAATTCTAAAGGTTATTGACAACAGAGACTCTGATGATTATATTCAAAATGAATTGGACTCGCTTGAAAATCTATTTGAATCTTTTGAAGAAGAAGGTATCAAGTATAGGTCAACATTAACCGCTAAAGTTAATGCGGGATTCGATTATGCCTTTCATCCTAAACATCATGTCGGAACAGTGGGTAATGTTGCCTTATTTGATGGTAAAACACAATACGCTATTGGTGCATATTATAACTTTCAACCGCAACGAATATTTAATGCTACAATGAATGTGGCCATGCGTAACGGACAAGTTGGTTTGATTGGAGTAGGAGCATCTGTAGAATTAGGAGCTTTTCAGATATATGGAACTACAGAATCACTTACCTCATTAATTCAGCCAGATGCAGCTTCTCTAGTAAGTGCACGTGTAGGAATTAACCTTGTATTTGGTAAAAATAAAGCCAAAAAAAATAAAAAATTAGTAATACCCACACGTGCTCAAGCTATTCCATATCAAGAACCACAGGTTGAAGAAGTAGCTGATAATGAATTGGAAATTGTTGACGCATCAATTCAAAAAACGGTTATTCCTATTGTTTCTCCTAAGCCTCTATCTAATCCAGTTATAGATGAAGCTCCTATCATTGTTTCCCAAGGAAACCATAAAGATGAAATTCCATTAGGACACTACATTGTGGTAGGCGCATTTTTATCCAAGACTAACGCAAATAATTATAGTCGTAAGTTAACAAAAGCAGGATTTGAAAATAACTACGGTTTTTTAACAGAAAAGGAATATTATTACGTGTATGTATACGAAAACGATGGAGATACAGATACAGCCCGCAAAATAAGAAATGAGTATAGAACTCAGAATCAATTTGAATTTCATAATGCTTGGTTACTTAGCGTGGTAAAGAAATAATATCTATCATTTAATACTACAAAGTATCTTCATCACTTTTCCACTTAAAGGATGTATGGTTTACTATACCTGAATAATATAAAGCCACTTAAACCTATAAACGACTCTCTTCTTCATTAGAAAGGGTTTATAAAAATCAGTTCCTATTAATCTTTTCTCACTGTGGAGCTATTAAAATTTGATTATTTAGAATTGCGTATCACTCCCATTTAACCTTATTAATATTAAAGATTTAAAAAAGTTAAGTAAGCTCTAGTTGCCTATAACTAAAAAATAGTAGCCTAAGCTACCTCCTAGATTTACCTCTTACACATTCT
>NZ_LXYE02000063.1 GCF_001659685.2 Labilibacter marinus | reverse complement strand
TTATCTTTGGATATTCTAACGGTTTTTTAAAACAACAAAAGTGTATAAACGCAAAAAGAGCAACTACAAATTAATGTAATTGCTCTTTCTAAAAGTGGGCGGCGACCTACTCTCCCACATTTCTGCAGTACCATCGGCGCTAACGGGCTTAACTTCTCTGTTCGGAATGGGAAGAGGTGGGACCCCGTCGCTATAACCACCTGAATATCTTTATTTAAGTATCAAGTAAAAAGTATCAAGCAGTAAGAATATTTACATGTTGTAAATCATCTTGATACTTGTGTCTTGTATCTTGATACTATTATTAAACCTTAGTTTAATAATAACATACTAGCTCAATCAAAATCATACGCTTTTCCATAACGCACCAACTAAAAGTTTCGGGTAATTAGTACCACTCGGCTTTGACATTACTGCCTTTACACCTATGGCCTATCAACGTCGTAGTCTACAACGTCCCTCAAGGATATCTCATCTTGAAGCAGGCTTCGTGCTTAGATGCTTTCAGCACTTATCCCTTCCACACGTAGCTACCCAGCGATGCTCCTGGCGGAACAACTGGTACACCAGCGGTATGTCCATCACGGTCCTCTCGTACTAATGACAGGTCTTCTCAAATATCCTACGCCCACAACAGATAGGGACCGAACTGTCTCACGACGTTCTGAACCCAGCTCGCGTGCCACTTTAATGGGCGAACAGCCCAACCCTTGGGACCTTCTCCAGCCCCAGGATGTGACGAGCCGACATCGAGGTGCCAAACCGCTCCGTCGATATGAGCTCTTGGGAGCGATCAGCCTGTTATCCCCGGAGTACCTTTTATCCTTTGAGCGATGGCCCTTCCATGCGGAACCACCGGATCACTATGTCCTACTTTCGTACCTGGTCGACTTGTCGGTCTCACAGTCAAGCTTCCTTGTGCCATTACACTCTGCGGACGGTTACCAATCGTCCTGAGGAAACCTTTGAAAGCCTCCGTTACTCTTTTGGAGGCGACCACCCCAGTCAAACTACCCACCAAACAATGTCCGGATTAATCCGTTAGGCCACAGATAAGCAAAGGGACGTATTTCAAGGGCGACTAAACTACACCTGGCGATGCAGCATCAAAGTCTCCGTCCTATCCTACACATTACTTACCCACAACCAATGTTAAGTTGCAGTAAAGGTTCACGGGGTCTTTCCGTCCCGTTGCGGGTAATCGGCATCTTCACCGATACTACAATTTCACCGAGCTCATGGTTGAGACAGTGCGCACATCGTTACACCATTCGTGCAGGTCGGAACTTACCCGACAAGGAATTTCGCTACCTTAGGACCGTTATAGTTACGGCCGCCGTTTACTGGGGCTTCAATTCAGAGCTTCACCGAAGTTAACCCCTCCTCTTAACCTTCCAGCACCGGGCAGGTGTCAGGCCTTATACGTCTTCTTTCGAATTTGCAAAGCCATGTGTTTTTGATAAACAGTCGCATGCGCTATTTCTCTGCGGCCAGCCTAAACTGGCGCCCCTTTTCCCGAAGTTACGGGGCTAATTTGCCGAGTTCCTTAACCATGAATCACTCGAGCGCCTTAGTATACTCAACCCAACTACGTGTGTCCGTTTACGGTACGGGTCCCTATACTCGCTTTTCTCGGTACCGGCTGCTTTACTTCGCTTCGACCGAAGTCTAGGCTCAACGTACTATTCCGTCAGTACGTAGCAATCTCACCAATACGTCACTTTTATTGTATAGGAAGTACAGGAATATTAACCTGTTGTCCATCCACTACCCCTTTCGGGTTCGCGTTAGGTCCCGACTAACCCTGATCCGATTAGCGTTGATCAGGAAACCTGAGTTTTTCGGCGTGCGGGTTTCTCGCCCGCATTATCGTTACTTATGCCTACATTTGCTTTTCTAAGCGCTCCACAGAACATCGCCATTCTGCTTCAAAGCATTTAGAATGCTCCCCTACCACTTGTAATAAATTACAAATCCATAGCTTCGGTAGTATGTTTATGCCCGATTATTATCCATGCTCGATCGCTCGACTAGTGAGCTGTTACGCACTCTTTAAATGAATGGCTGCTTCCAAGCCAACATCCTAGCTGTCACTGCAATCAAACCGCGTTTGTTCAACTTAACATACATTTGGGGACCTTAGCTGATGGTCCGGGTTCTTTCCCTTTCGGACATGGACCTTAGCACCCATGCCCTCACTCCTATTCATCATTATACAGCATTCGGAGTTTATCAGGAGTTGATAGGCGGTGAAGCCCTCTCGTCCAATCAGTAGCTCTACCTCTGTATAACTAAAATAAGGCTGCACCTAAATGCATTTCGGGGAGTACGAGCTATTTCCAGGTTTGATTGGCCTTTCACCCCTACCCACAGTTCATCCGAAGACTTTTCAACGTCTGGCGGTTCGGTCCTCCATTCCGTGTTACCGGAACTTCAACCTGACCATGGGTAGATCACCTGGTTTCGCGTCTAGCGCAGCTAACTTTAGCGCCCTATTCAGACTCGCTTTCGCTTCGGCTACGTGACTGAATCACTTAACCTCGCTAACTACGACTAACTCGTAGGCTCATTATGCAAAAGGCACGCCGTCACAGAATAAATCTGCTCCGACCGCTTGTAAGCGCATGGTTTCAGGTACTATTTCACTCTCCTGTTCGGAGTACTTTTCACCTTTCCCTCACGGTACTGGTTCACTATCGGTCTTTTGGGAGTATTTAGCCTTACCGGATGGGCCCGGCAGATTCAGACAGGATTTCACGTGTCCCGCCCTACTCAGGATACTGATATCATATAAAACCTTACGTGTACGGGATTGTCACCCTCTTTGATCGTTATTTCCAAAACGTTCCACTTCAATTGTATAATCATAACTCAGTCCTACAACCCCAAAGTTGCCTAAACAACTTTGGTTTGGGCTGTTCCCCGTTCGCTCGCCGCTACTAGGGGAATCATTATTATTTTCTTCTCCTCCAGGTACTTAGATGTTTCAGTTCCCTGGGTTTGCTCTCCTTGCGGAGTGACTAGGCATCACCTAGCCGGGTTGCCCCATTCAGAAATTCTCGGATCAATAAATATTTGCTTCTCCCCGAGACTTATCGCAGCTTATCACGTCTTTCATCGCCTCCAAAAGCCTAGGCATTCACCATGCGCCCTTACTTACTTTCTTGTTGGTTTTGCTCTAACACAATATGCGTTATAGCAAACCTATGATTTTGATTGTTATTGCCAATATGTCAATGTACG
>NZ_LXYE02000062.1 GCF_001659685.2 Labilibacter marinus | reverse complement strand
TCATCTTCAATGTAAAAACTCTCTCCAGAAAGGAGGTGTTCCAGCCACACCTTCCGGTACGGCTACCTTGTTACGACTTAACCCTAGTTATTAGTTTTACCCTAGGCCGCTCCTTACGGTAACAGACTTCAGGTACCCCCAACTTCCATGGTTTGACGGGCGGTGTGTACAAGGCCCGGGAACGTATTCACCGCATCATGGCTGATATGCGATTACTAGCGAATCCAGCTTCACGGAGTCGAGTTGCAGACTCCGATCCGAACTGAGACCGGTTTTAGAGATTAGCATCATGTTGCCATGTAGCTGCCCTTTGTACCGACCATTGTAACACGTGTGTAGCCCTGGACGTAAGGGCCGTGCTGATTTGACGTCATCCCCACCTTCCTCTCTGGTTACCCAGGCAGTCTCTTTAGAGTCCCCACCATCACGTGCTGGTAACTAAAGATAGGGGTTGCGCTCGTTATGGGACTTAACCCGACACCTCACGGCACGAGCTGACGACAACCATGCAGCACCTTGTAAATTGTCCGAAGAAAAGTCTATCTCTAAACCTGTCAATCTACATTTAAGTCCAGGTAAGGTTCCTCGCGTATCATCGAATTAAACCACATGTTCCTCCGCTTGTGCGGGCCCCCGTCAATTCCTTTGAGTTTCATTGTTGCCAACGTACTCCCCAGGTGGATTACTTAATGCTTTCGCTCAGTCGCTGACGATGTATTGCCAACAACGAGTAATCATCGTTTACGGCGTGGACTACCAGGGTATCTAATCCTGTTCGCTCCCCACGCTTTCGTGCATCAGCGTCAATTATAGCTTAGTAAGCTGCCTTCGCAATCGGTGTTCTGTGTTATATCTATGCATTTCACCGCTACACAACACATTCCGCCTACCTCAACTAAATTCAAGACTAACAGTATCAATGGCAGTTTTACAGTTAAGCTGCAAGATTTCACCACTGACTTATTAGTCCGCCTACGCACCCTTTAAACCCAATAAATCCGGATAACGCTCGGATCCTCCGTATTACCGCGGCTGCTGGCACGGAGTTAGCCGATCCTTATTCATACGGTACCTTCAAAGATCTACACGTAGATCACATTATTCCCGTATAAAAGCAGTTTACAATCCATAGGACCGTCTTCCTGCACGCGACATGGCTGGTTCAGGCTTGCGCCCATTGACCAATATTCCTCACTGCTGCCTCCCGTAGGAGTCTGGTCCGTGTCTCAGTACCAGTGTGGGGGACCTTCCTCTCAGAACCCCTAGACATCGTCGACTTGGTGAGCCGTTACCTCACCAACAATCTAATGTCACGCATGACCATCTTTTACCGCCGAAACTTTATCTATTTAAACATGCGAATAAATAGAACTATGAAGTATTAATCCAAATTTCTCTGGGCTATCCTTCTGTAAAAGGCAGGTTTCATACGCGTTACGCACCCGTGCGCCGGTCGTCATCGGTAGCAAGCTACCATGTTACCCCTCGACTTGCATGTGTTAGGCCTGTCGCTAGCGTTCATCCTGAGCCAGGATCAAACTCTTCGTTGTATAAAAATTTTACTGGACTAATGTTTGAAGTTCAAAATTACTTTGCAGTAACTCTTCATTCTTGCACTAGCCTTCCTATTATTCTTTACAAGAGTTTTTGCTCAAAGAATCACTCTCTTAATTTTCCTTTTTTTTAAGTATGCATTTCAATATTTTCAAAGAACGTCGATAAGCTTTCTTATCGTCTTTATATCTTAATAAGCGCAATGCTTATTTTTCAATCTTGTTTGTTACGCCTCAACCCTTGTTGAAGTGTTGCTCTAAAAGCGGATGCAAAGATAACAACTTTAATTCCTAAACTCCAAATGTTTTTGAAGAAATATTTGAGATTTATTTCTAAATCTTTTCCTTCATAAACTACTGTAATTAAACAGCTTTCAGTCCAATCTCACTATGTCAATTATTAT
>NZ_LXYE02000061.1 GCF_001659685.2 Labilibacter marinus | reverse complement strand
CATCTCAGTTTGTATCACACCTTTCGTTCAAAGCGGGTGCAAAGATAAACACTTTTCATTTTAACTTCCAAAAAATATTTTACTTTTTTTTGAAAAAATTTTACTCTTCATATTTGATTGTTTTTTCAATCAACACAAGAGCTCAATAAGTCAGTTTGAATAGCGCCTTTCTTTTAAAGCGGGTGCAAAGATAAGTGACTTTTTATTTGTTTTCAAAATTTTATTCTCACTTTATTTCACATCCTTAAGATCCTCGATAATTACTCCCTCGAAAACAAACACTTAGGGCGATATTTTTTTTTCATCTAAAAAAAATCAAACATTTAATACTGGATATTTTAAATATAAGCATATACAAAACACTCCTTATTTTATGCTTCCCCCCTGCGTTAGGGATTGAAGAGAATACCCCACAGCGCTATTCCATATATATACTACATTACATATATACCGCTACATTATATAATACTAGCACTCCTCGCTCATAAAACTTAGCGAGGAGTAGTAACGTAAAGCCCGCCCCGAAATACGCGTTTCACCTATGGAAAGATATCTGATTGAGGGGAACGCCCTAAAGAAAATTGTATAAAATCATACTATGTTACTACGGTTGTTATTATATTCGTGCTTTCTTTTAATATAAAGTCATATAAAGTGAGCGATAGTTTAGTTATTATACCTACCTACAACGAGAAGGAAAATATTGAATCTATTATTGATGTTGTATTTGCCTTACCTAAAGAGTTCCATATTTTAATCATTGAAGATAATTCGCCCGATGGAACTGCGGACATTGTTAAACGATTGATGACAGAAAAGTACGAGGGCAAACTACATATATTAGAACGCAAAGGAAAACTAGGTTTGGGAACGGCATACTTAACTGGTTTTAAATGGGCCATTGACAAAAAGTATGATTACATTTTTGAGATGGATGCAGACTTCTCTCACCCTCCTGAGAAACTGATTGCACTATATGAAGCTTGTAAAGAAGGTGCAGATCTGGCGATTGGTTCGAGATACAAATCGGGTGTTAATGTGGTTAACTGGCCTATGGGCAGAGTATTGATGTCGTATTTTGCTTCGGTTTATGTTCGCTTTATTACTGGCATGAAGATTATGGATACTACTGCAGGTTTTAAATGCTACCAACGACACACCTTAGAAACCATTCCTTTAGATAAGATTAAATTGAAAGGATATGCTTTTCAGATTGAAATGAAATTTACTACCTGGAAATATGGATTCAACATTTCGGAGGTTCCGATTGTTTTTACAGATAGACAAGTAGGAACTTCGAAAATGAGCGGTGGTATTTTTAACGAAGCCGTTTGGGGAGTGATTAAAATGAAAGTAGCTAGTTGGTTTAAAAAATACGAACGATAGTTACTGGATTTTACTAAACTAATTCATTTAAAGCGTTAACAAATAGGTAGTATGAGCTTGACATTAATCAAAAACATTAGAATTATAAATGAAGGCACCTCATATGTGGGTAGCATTTTAATTGCGGCGGATAAGATTGAACGTATATATAAAGAGGGCGAGTCTTTACCTGTTGCTGATAATATAATAGACGGAGAAGGTAAACTATTGCTTCCTGGCGCTATTGACGATCAGGTTCATTTTAGAGAGCCAGGCCTAACACACAAGGCTGAAATTTTTACGGAGGCAAGAGCAGCCGTTGCTGGCGGCATCACCTCATTTATGGAAATGCCCAACACCAAACCTCAGGCTACTACGCATGAAGTTTTAGAAGATAAATACACCCTAGCTTCGCAAAGGTCTATTGCTAATTACTCTTTTTATTTAGGAGCTACCAATGATAATGTAGACGAGATTATTAAAACAGACCCAACAAAAGTTTGTGGGGTTAAAGTGTTTATGGGTTCTTCTACTGGTAATATGTTGGTAGATAATGAAAAAACATTAGCCGAAATTTTTTCCAAAGCACCTACATTAATAGCCACACATTGCGAAGATGAAGATACTATTGTTGCTAACATGGCAGCTTATAAAGAAAAGTATGGTGAAGAAGTTCCTTTTGAGATGCATCATTTAATCCGTTCGGAAGAGGCTTGTTATAAATCATCATTAAAAGCATCGACCCTAGCACGTAAACACGGAGCTCGTTTGCACATTTTGCATTTAACTACTGCTAAAGAGCTTGAACTTTTAGACAAAGACATGCCTTTGGAAGATAAGAAAATTACTGGAGAAGCTTGTGTACACCACCTTTGGTTTAGCGATGAAGATTACAAAAAACATGGAGCCAAGATAAAATGGAATCCTGCCATCAAAACGAAAAAGGATAGAGATAGCTTAAGGGCTGCATTGAAAAATGGTAACCTAGATGTTGTTGCTACAGACCATGCACCTCATACTAAAGAAGAAAAACAAGGCACATATTTTAAAGCTCCATCAGGAGGCCCCTTAGTTCAACACGCCATGGTAGCCATGTTAGAAATGGTAAACCAAGGTGTTTTCACTTACGAACAGGTGGTGGATAAAATGAGTCATGCCCCTGCTGTTTTATTTAGAGTTGAAGACAGAGGATACATTAGAGAAGGTTACAAGGCCGATTTGGTTATTGTAGAGCCAGAATCGAAATGGACCGTTGCCGAAGGTAACCTATATTCGAAATGTGGATGGAGCCCTTTTGAGGGACAGGATTTTTCACATTACGTGAGTCACACTTTTGTGAATGGACACCTTGCATACCACAACGGTATTTTTAACGACGATAAAAAAGGTGAACGATTAAGTTTCAGAAAACAATAAAATAAGAATCGCATGTTGAGAAAGGTTAACTATCGTACCACTATTAAATGTATTACATTTTTTACTTTTCTACTTTTTTGCGCTACAGGATGTAATGATAGGAAGTCTGAAAAAACTTCCTATCAACAATCTGATATTGTGTGGGCAGATACCATTACCTATGAGGTTCTGATTAGCAACCCTGATAGTTTGAACCAATGGGAATCCTTAAAAGTAAAAGATGTTCGACAAGCAGATTTGGTGAATAGTCTTTTTGAGATGGTATATACCGGAAAGAAAAAAGCATACCACTACTACAACAATGAAGCTTTAGATATAGATGATATTAAAGCCTTGGAAGATGACATCAACTTTAATAGAGATAGAGTTGGAAAACTACAATTTAAGGAAACCTGGGTTTACAACGAAGATTCAAAAAGGCTGGAAAAGAGAATTCATTCTATCCTGATTGCTTATGAATTATACAACGATTACAACGAACTCAGAGGTTACAAAGCCGCTTTTTATTTAAAAGACTTTTAATTATAAAGTAAAGCTGAACCAACTATTTAGATAAACTTTCGATTATTATGGTTATATCTTTCCTAACCACCCTCAACTTATAATCTACATTTCTCTCAAAACTTTTACTAAAGCATGCTGTTTTAAATTAAGTTCTCTCATGTAGAATCTTATTTAAAATTATTATCATGTTATTATACTCCAACTATCAATTGGGTACCATTACTCTAAAAAACAAAGCAGTAATGGCTCCTATGACACGCAACCGCGCTATCAAAAATATTCCGAATGAATTAATGGCTAAATATTATGGACAGAGGTCGGGCGCTGGTTTAATTATTACAGAAGGTACTGCTCCTTCGCCCAATGGATTGGGATACGCTCGAATACCTGGCATATTTAATGATGCACAAATTAATGGATGGCGCTTAATTGCAGACCAAGTCCACCAAAAGGAAGGTAAAATATTTATGCAAATCATGCATACTGGCAGAGTATCTCACCCAGACAATATGGAAGAAGGTACTTGCATCATGGCACCTTCGGCCGTGGCTTTAAGTGGGGAAGTACATACGGATAAAAATGGAATGCAAAGCTACCCTACTCCAAAAGAAATGACATTAAGTGATATTGAAGAAGCTCAAAATGAATTTGTGCAAGCTTCAGTTAATGCTATTAAAGCTGGAATAGACGGCATTGAACTGCATAGCGCCAATGGTTACTTGCTAGATCAATTTATTAACCCTTGCACCAACAAACGAAATGATAATTACGGCGGTAGTATAGAAAATAGGTGTCGTTTTGTGATTGAAGTAGCTCAGAAAGTAGCATTGGCTATTGGTAAAGATAAAACGGGTATTCGTTATTCGCCTTATGGTGTTTTTAATGATATGACTGCCTTTGATGATATAGAAGAAACATACGAGTTTTTAGCCCAAGAGATGAATAAGATTGGCATCGTTTATATTCATTTGGTGGATCATTCAGCCATGGGAGCTCCGGAAGTTCCTGTGTCAGTAAAAGAAAAAATACGAGCAGCATTTTCGGGAACTATCATTCATTGCGGTGGCTACAACTCTGAAACGGCTGAAAAAGATCTTAAAAACAGCAACGCTGATTTGATTGCCTTTGGACGCCCTTTTATTTCTAACCCAGACTTGCTTGAACGTTTTAAGAAAAGCATTCCCCTAAAAGAAGGCGACTTCGACTCCTTTTATTCGCCAGATGAAAAAGGATATACGGATTATAAAACGGCCAACGAAGTGTAATATTATATATTGAAAGGCCAGTTAAATGACTTGGCCTTTCAAGTTAAAACTTCCACTCACTACACTTCAACACATAGCGTGCGGTATTGCGACTCAATTGCGCATCAACTATTTCTTTACCTATTGTCACTTTATCCACAGCCTTATCAGTATAGTTTCGCACAGTCACCAATTCTACATTCTCATTATATCTAACTACAAAGTCTTTTTGCAAAGCTTCTATCAGCTTAGATACATTACGCACATTATTTACACAGACAGAGAAATTAAGTGCAGAATTCTGCATTAAATTAATTTTGACTTTATGTTTACTGAAAAATGTAAATATGTCACTTAAATTATCTTCCAATATAAACGAAAAATCTTTCGGTGAGATGGTAATAAAAAGCTGATCTTTCTTTAGGATAAAAACAGGAACCTCTACCCCACTCAACTCAACCGATTGTATGACCGTTCCTCTCGCCTGGTCATCGACAAAGGATTTTACGAATAGCGGAATATTCTTATTCTGCAAAGGCTTTAAAGTTTTTGGATGAATAACCTGGGCTCCATAATATGCTAACTCAATGGCTTCGGGATATGAAATTTCATCGAGCTTTTCAGCAAATGGATACCAGCGAGGATCAGCATTCAGCACGCCAGGAACATCTTTCCATATCGTCAAGCTATTGGCATCTAATATATGCGCCAATACAGCACCCGAATAATCCGACCCTTCTCGCCCCAGCGTTGTGGTAATATTATTAATGGTTGAACCAATAAAACCTTGAGTTATAAAAACACTATTATCATCAAACTTTATTTTTGACTTTACAAACTGAGAACTTAAGCCCCAATTAATACCTGCATCTCTATAATTTTCATCGGTCTTTATCAGCTTTCTTATATCCAACCAAGTATTATTAATTTTTATTTTACGGGCGTAAGTACTTACTATTTGTGTAGACAATATTTCCCCAAACGGAACTATCTGGTCATATTCAAAATCATAATCCAATCCGGGGTGCTGTTGAACACGTTGCCATAATTTATTTAAGAGTTCATCAAACTGAGCTAAAAATGGATCATCCGACTCAAACAAATCGTTTACAATTTGGTTATGATAGTTGACAACGGTTTCATATGCTATTTTTATATGAGTTTGATCTTGCTTTATAAAAGCATCCACTAATTCTTCCATAGCATTAGTGGTTTTACCCATGGCAGAAATAACTACAACCAAATTATTTTGGCAGTTATTTATAATGTTACAAACATTTTTAATGCCTTTTGCATCTTTTACTGAAGCTCCTCCAAACTTATAAACTTGTATCATAACACAAACAAATTATTAAACCTTTATCAAAGGTAATAATTACAAGACTTTAATAATTGATATTACTCAAACTTAGTTTGTGATTATTATCATCTAAGAACGAAAAATATTTACGTATTATAATACCGAAATAAATTACCCAAAATAAAATCAATTTTATGAATCAATTTGAAGTTGTAACGCTGAGTGAGTTTATCTTAAATAGTCAATCACAATTCCCGCAAGCCGAAGGGGACTTATCGCACCTATTACACCACGTAGGAACGGCAGCCAAAATTGTTAACCGTGAAGTAAACAAAGCAGGACTAGTAGATATACTAGGAGAAATGGGCACGTCTAATGTGCAAGGTGAAGATCAAAAGAAACTCGACATTTTTGCCAATGATCATTTTATTAACTCCCTGCACTCCTGTGGAGAAGTTTGCGCCATAGCTTCGGAGGAAAACGAAAGCTTTATCCTTTTTGATGATGATGTGGCCAGAAATGGTAAATACGTTTTTCTAATGGACCCTCTGGATGGCTCTTCTAATATAGACGTTAATGTTTCTATTGGTACTATTTTTTCTATCTACAAACGAAAAACTAAGGTGGGAGAAAAGGCCACCATGGATGATTTTCTTCAGCCAGGAACAGAACAAGTTGCTGCAGGATACATTTTATATGGTTCTTCTACTATGCTAGTATACACTACGGGTCAGGGCATCAATGGATTTACTTTAGACCCTTCTATTGGTGAATTCTGTCTTTCTCATAAGTTAATTAAGAACCCAGAAGATGGTGTTATATATTCGTTAAACGAGGGTAATTATTTAAAATTTCCTGCTGGCGTAAAGCAATATATTAAGTATTGCCAGGAGAAAGACGCCGCCACAAATCGCCCCTACTCATCTCGCTATATTGGTTCATTGGTTTCTGATGTACATCGAAATTTGCTAAAAGGAGGTATTTTTATGTATCCTATTACAGATAGTGCTCCTAAGGGAAAATTAAGATTACTATACGAATGCAACCCCATTGCTTTTATTATTGAGCAAGCTGGCGGAAAAGCTACTGATGGGAATCAACGAATCATGGAACTAACGCCTACTTCATTACATCAACGAACTCCATTTTATTGCGGTTCAACTAACATGGTGAATAAAGTAGAAGAGTTTATTAGGGTATTTGGCTGATAAAAGAAACTAAATCCATCTTAACAGCAGTAATTGTTGAGATGGATTTTTGCATCCAATTACTTAAATGCCGTATATTTGCCTACAGAACGTACATTTGGGAATATTAGTAATGGAGTATAATAGGGATAAGGGAGAAAGCAGGTTGGATTATATTCTGTGGCTTTTTGAAAGCAACAAGCATTATATACGTAATTTGCTTTTGTTATATACATGCTTCTATCCCATCTTTGCTTTACTCGACTACTACACCTATCCCAACACAGAGGCTTCCGTCATCAGTTTTCAAATGTTTGTTGGTGTACCCTTTTTAATAACGGCGTACATTTTAAGTTACGTTAAAAAGCTTAGGCCATACATACGTATCATCAATGCAACAGCATTATTAGCTATGAATTTGAATGTGGTATATATTTATGCCAATATAGATGCAAATTCAGTTGCGCTGGACACATATTATTCTGGACTAATGATTACTTTGGCCACCCTTGGGCTCTCAATGAGTTGTATTGGCATTGTTGTTATTTACGCCATAATATCTGCTGGTTCTTTTATTCTAGTATCTTGTCTGGTTCATCAACTACACATTCACGATTCACACTTATTTATCCGTTCCACAAAATATATACTTGAAGCTGCGGGAATGTTTGTGGTTATAAGCATTGTAATAGAAAGGTTCTCGTTTAAGCTATACAAAGCACAGAAAGGTATTTCTCTTGAAAAAGATTCGTTAGTTAATCAGAATGATGTACTTGAAAATTTAAATGATACCAAGGATCGTTTTTTTAGTATTATTTCTCATGATTTACGAAGTCCCTTTACCGCACTAATTGGATATTTTGAAATACTATTACGAAATAAAGACAAAGAGTTTAAGGTAAAAAAAGATGATATTCAGAAAATTTATCTGCACACACGACGCACGTATAACCTACTGAACAACTTATTAAATTGGAGTAAAGCTCAACTTGATCAGTACACCTTTGAACCCAAACAATACAACTTAAATGACATTTTTATTGAGAACGAATTGCTTTACAAAGAAATTGCGAATCAAAAAGAAATCGTTATCTCTCATCATTTCCCTGACAATGCAAGCGTATATTGCGACAAGGAAATGGTGATGACAATTATTAGAAATCTTATTTTTAATGCCATAAAATTTACCAAGGCGGGTGGAAATATCTATTTGAAAGGTATTGTAGTAGATGAAAACAAAATGGAACTGGCCGTAATAGATGATGGCATTGGTATTTCAGATGAAGATATTAAAATGATTCTTAATCCGAGTCAGCACTTTACCAAGGAAGGTACCTACAATGAAAAAGGGGCTGGCATTGGCTTGGTAATTTGTAACGACCTTCTAAAAAAACACCACTCCAAGTTACAAATTGAGAGTCGTAAAAATATTGGTAGCAAATTTTCGTTTATAATACCTATGCATGAAGAGAATGAAAACATCTAATTTTTACATACTACTATTTACGCTTACCTTTTCAATAGCAGGTTATGCTCAATCTCGTAGCAAGTCCAAAGTCGCAGAATACACCATCTCCAATAGCGATATGGAATATTATTTAGATTTAAACGACAAAGAACAACGATTGAGCGAATACAAAGATGACAAAACTGCTATCCTCATTAAACTAAATCAGCTTGCACACATTAATGCATCACGTAAAAAACATCAGGTTCAGTTGGTAAAATTAGATATTTTAGCTTGTAGGGTTGCAAATAAAATTGCCAAACAAGCAGCTCTTAATGGTTTTATGGGGCATTTTAACAAGCAAGGAGAATCACCCTATCATAGGTTTGCCTTTGCAGGAGGAACTGCTCATGTTTCTGAAAACGCAGCTGCTTTGCGTTCTGATGATTTTCTCCCTTCTTCCACCAAGGACATTCACTCGTATATGCAACAAGCCCATAATTCGTTTATGGCTGAGAGGAGACCTAACGATGGTCATAAGAAAAACTGCATAAATATTTTTCATAACTATGTTGGCTTAGGCTATTACCTTCACCAGGGTGAATTTAGGTATTATGAAGAATTTTTGGATAATTATATTGAGTTTGGAGATTTTCCACGTAAAGTCAAAAGTAATCAATCTTTTTCTATTCCAGTTAAACCTGTAAAAGGGAAATATTTCCATATGGCTCTGGCATATTACGAAAAATCTCCTTCCAAAATGTCAGCAGCTACCATTAATCGAATAATGGAATACAGTGATTTCACCAATGATATGGTTCAACAAATTCTTCCATGGGATTTAAACACAGAAAACACGAAAGGCTATACTCCATTACCATTCACATTCAAAAAGAAAGGTTTGTATTATATTCAAATTTATTTGGATGATAAACCTTACATATCGGGCACTGTTAATACCAAAGGAAAAGTGCAAGCTTCGGGTGTGGTGATTAAAGTGGAGTAAAGCTATAAATAACTGACCCTACATTTTCCAATAGAATAATTACTTTTGCACAAAAATAAATAGAAGCGTGAATCAGTCCAATATACTTTCCGAGTACCAAAACAATCCTATTTTTGAGCAATTAAAAGATGCCATTAACAAAAAGGAACAACATATATTTGTTTCCGGAACAACAGGATCTTTTAAAAGTGTAGTTCTTGCTAAGACGCTAGAAAACAATGCTCACTTAGCTATCTTAAATGATAAGGAAGAGGCTGCATATTTTTATAATGATTTGGCTCAACTTTTAGGCGAAGACGTGGTATACTTTTTACCTTCTACTTACAAACGATCGCCAGAATATGGAAATTTAGAATCCTCTAATATAATATTACGTACAGAGGCGTTAAATTATTTAGCCAACACAAAAAAGGCTGGTATTGTAGTCACTTACCCATTGGCTTTGTTTGAGAAGGTACCCACGAATTCACAACTAGAAGATGCTACGCTAAATATTAAAACAGGTGAGCAGTTGGACATCTCATTTGTTACCGAGGTATTAAATGAGTACCAGTTTGAGCGAGTAGATTTTGTATATGAACCTGGGCAGTTTTCAGTCAGAGGTAGCATTATTGATATATATTCATTTGCACATGAAGATCCTTATCGTATTGATTTTTTTGGTGATGAAGTAGATTCTATTCGCACCTTCGATTTAGAAAACCAACTTTCAAAAACCAAACTGAATGACATAGCCATTATTCCAAACTTAAGTACAGGAGATGGTTTGGAGCATATACCACTTTTAGAATTCTTAAATACAGAAACTAAAATATGGGCTTATGATATTGATTTCATCATAGAAAAAATAAAAGATGCACACCTAAAAATAGTACATCGAAACAGTCAGAAATCTGAGGACGAAACCATACCTTCTGCAAACCAATTTGTAAATGGAGATGATTTACAAAAACAACTTGCTTCAAAACAAAGCATTCAGTTCGGAAAAAAGAGCTATTATAAAGATGCGTGCGAAATAAAATTTAAAACAACTCCTCAACCTGCTTTTAATAAAAACTTTGATTTACTGGAAGAGGATTTATTAAGCAAAGAAGAGGGTGGCTACACTTGCTTTATTTTAGCCGACAACCCCAAGCAGCACGAGCGTTTAACGGCTATTTTTGAAGACAAAGAGAGCAAAGTGCATTACACAGCTCAGTCCAAAACTTTGCACGAAGGATTTATCGATCACGACCAGCAAAACTGTTTTTACACCGACCATCAAATATTTGAAAGGTATCATAAATTCAGCCTTAGAACAGATAAAGCACGAGTAGCCAAGCAAGCTATTTCTTTAAAAGAAATTAGCCGATTAAATCCAGGTGATTACGTGGTTCATATCGATCATGGAATTGGACGATTTGGAGGCTTGGTGAATCAGGAAGTAAATGGAAAAAGACAAGAAGCCATACGATTGGTTTTTAGAGACAATGATGTTTTACTTGTCAGCATTCACTCTTTACATCGTATTAGTAAATACAAAAGTAAAGAAGGCGAACCTCCACGTATTAATAAATTAGGTACAGCCGCTTGGCAAAAAGTAAAGGATAAAACCAAGAAAAAGGTTAAAGATATTGCTCGCGAGCTCATAGCATTATATGCACAGCGCAAGCAGGAACCTGGTTATGCTTTTTCTCCCGACAGCTATTTACAGACAGAACTTGAGGCTTCTTTTATTTATGAAGATACTCCTGATCAGGAAAAATCCACTCGACTGGTAAAAGAAGCTATGGAGAAAGAAACTCCGATGGACATGCTAGTTTGTGGTGATGTAGGTTTTGGAAAAACTGAAATTGCCATACGCGCGGCTTTCAAAGCTGTGGCAGATAACAAACAAGTTGCAGTATTAGTACCTACCACCATCTTGGCCATGCAGCATTACAATACCTTTAGGGAGCGCTTAAAAGATTTCCCTTGTGAGATAGATTATGTGAGTAGATTGCGTAAACCAAAAGAAATAAAGCAGGCGTTAAATAACTTAAAAAATGGAGAAGTAAATATTCTTATCGGTACGCATCGCCTCATCGGAAAAGATGTAGAATTTAAGGATATGGGACTTCTTATTATTGATGAAGAGCAACGATTTGGAGTTAGTATTAAGGAAAAACTTAAAAAGATAAAAATTAACGTTGATACCTTAACCTTAACAGCAACTCCAATACCTCGTACTTTGCAATTTTCGTTGATGGGAGCGCGTGACTTATCTATATTAAACACTCCTCCTCCGAATCGACATCCCATTCTTACCGAACTTCATACGATTAATGATGAAATAATTAAGGAGGCTATCTCGTACGAAATAGATAGAAACGGGCAAGTATTTTTTATTCATAACAGGGTTCAAAATATTTTTGAGGTTGAAGCCATGGTTAACCGAATTATGCCAACGGTTAAAACAGTTGTGGCGCACGGCCAAATGGAAGGTGGTCAATTAGAAAAAATAATGCTCGATTTTATTAATGGTGATTATGATGTACTTATCGCTACCACTATTATTGAATCGGGGTTAGATATACCTAATGCCAACACTATTATTATAAACAATGCAAATCACTTTGGCTTAAGTGAGCTACACCAGTTACGCGGACGAGTAGGTCGTTCGAACAAAAAGGCATTCTGTTATTTATTAGCTCCTCCACTAACCTCCGTAACACAAGAAGCTAGACGCAGACTTAAGATCATTGAAGAATTTTCTGACTTAGGAAGTGGTTTTAACATTTCTATGCAGGATTTAGATATTCGTGGAGCAGGTAACTTATTGGGAGGAGAACAAAGTGGATTTATTGCAGACATAGGTTTTGAAACTTATCATCGTATTTTAAATGAAGCTATTCTTGAATTAAAAGAAACGGAGTTTAAAGATTTATATAAAGAAGAAATCAATCAAGCCATAGATAAAAACATCAAGTTTGTTTCGGATTGCACTATTGAAACTGATGCCAAATTATTATTACCAGATGATTATGTAGAAAATGTGGCTGAAAGAATGCAATTATACCGTAAACTGGATGGCTTAAAAAATGAAGATGAACTTGATGCTTTCAAAAATGAACTAACCGATAGGTTTGGACAAATCCCTGAAACAAGTATGGAATTAATACAGGTTGTTCAAATAAGATGGAAGGCTATCGATCTTGGCATTGAGAAAATCATCTTTAAAAACAACAAGTTGATTATTTACTTTGTATCAAATCAAGAATCTCCTTATTACCAGTCTCCTGTTTTTACGGGCATCCTTGGTTATTTACAAACCAAATCAAAAGATGTTAAGATGAAAGAAAAAGGTGGAAAACTCAGTATGGTATTTCCAATTATTGATACCATCACTTCTGTAAAAACTATTTTTGACGATATCCACGATTCAATCTTTACCGAGAAATAATTATTCGCATTTCTCGGTTAAGATAACTTCGTGTAATTCGCCATTTACATCATTCATTAAAAATAAATCAAATTCAATTTCTTGATCATTTTTTAGAATAGCAACCACTTTTTGCTGATCTTCAATTATAGTTTCCTTACTGCTAAAAATGGATAACCATTCGTTATTATCTGCTAGCAAGGTTTCTAATTTAGCACCATCAATAGTCCCTTGATCCAATAGCTTTTCAGTATAGTTATTACTTCTTGTAACTTCTCCTCTATGATTTAAAACGAAACAGGCTTTTTCTCTATCGAACAAAGCTTTTTCATAAACTTTATTTCTTCTTTCGCTAGACTTACGTTCAGATACATCTCTAAAAAGAAGTTGAACAGATTGACGATTATTAAACTTCACCTTCGATCCTGTAATCTCAGCCCAATAGTAATCTCCGTGCACCGATTTCATTTTTGCTAAGAATGGTTTAATACGTTTATCATCCGTCATCGTCGATTCAAGAATTTCGCAAAACTCATCCATGCTTTTTTCCGCCACAAAATTCTTAATCGGAAGGCCCATTACGTCTTCAATATAATGTGTTCTGAATACATCTAAGCCTAATCTATTGAGGTAAGTAATCTTACCTTCATTAACAACCACTATAGCCATAGGTGAGTCAGAAATAAACTCTCTATACCCTTGCTCTCTTTCCTTTTGCTCCAGATCAACCTTGTGCTTAAAATAAGCCAAATCGATACTAATGCCCAATTCCTTTTTATTAATAGGCTTAACTAGGTATCCATAAGAATTTGATACTATGGCACGCTCAATAACAGGTGAAGTTGTGTCACTAGATATATATATAATAGGCACTTCTATTTCGCGCTTTAACATTTCAGCCGTCTGAATGCCATCTAAATCACCATCCAAATGAATATCCATCAGAATAACATCTGGCTTTAGCTCTTTACACATTTCAATAGCTTCTTTTCCAGAACTTGTTTTACCTACTAACTCATGTCCTAAATCGCGAAGAAACATGGTAAAAATGGCAGTTATAAAGCGGTCGTCTTCTACTATAAATATTTTTCTCATAATCTGTGCTCGTTTAATCCTTTCCGATACAAAGCTTTTTTACTAGTTTTGCAATCAAACAAATCTAATTTAAGGAATATTTAATCAATATACACGATTAATATTCAACACAATACACTCGTACAAAATAGTGCAACTCTTAAAATAAATAATCGTGAATTTAGTCATTGATGAGGGAAATACATTTACTAAGATTGGTGTTTTTGACAAGGGGGACTTGATTCATTCCGATTCTAGCAAAAATCCTGATAAAAGTCTTTTTTCTAAACTCCAACAGAGTTTTAGTATTGATCAACTCATCATTTCATCAGTTAAAACTGATTATACGAAAGTAAATGATGTTCTTGACAAATTTAACATTAGTAATATAAATACTTCGCATATCTTAAATGCATCTTCCTTTTTACCCATAAAAAATAATTACAAAACACCACACACCATGGGCAAGGATAGAATTGCAGCTCTGGTTGGTGGATTTAAATTATACCCAAGCACACCTCTTTTAATTATCGATTCAGGAACGGCTATTACGGTTGATTATTTAAATGAAAACGGAACATTTTTAGGAGGAAATATATCTCCAGGATTACAAACACGTTTTAATGCACTCCATCAAAATACGGAGAAGCTTCCTTTGCTAAATCAACATGATCATTCGCCATTTATGGGCTTATGTACGGACGAAGCGATCTGGTCGGGGGTGCAAAATGGTATATTATTTGAAGTAGAGGGCTACATTAATCACTTTAACGAACTGAATAACAGCACAAAAACTATTTTAACAGGTGGAGATGCATATTTTTTTGCCAAAAATCTAAAAAATCCCATCTTTGTACATCTTAATTTGGTACTAACCGGTTTAAATACAATATTAGAATATAATGCTAAAAATAAATAAATTAGCGCTTGTTGCGGTAACACTAATAACATTCAATTCGTTCTTTAACTTATCGGCTCAAGAAAGGACATATTCTCCTTTTTCTCGCTTTGGTTTAGGCGAAACTCAGAATATTGGTTATTCAGGAACAAGTGGAATGGCTAATACCGGTATAGGAATGAGATCTGCTTATGGTATCAACAACCAAAACGTTGCTTCTTTAACCGCATTAGATTCAATGTCTTTTTATTTTGATGGTGGATTTAGCTACTTTTGGCAAAGACAAGAAATTGGTGAATTAACACTTAAAAACAGTAATATAGTTTTTGATTATTTTGCCTTGGCTTTCTCTGTATCTCCCAAAATCTCTTCATCCGTAGGAATTAAACCACTAACCTCTAGCGGTTATAATTTTGTTATTATAGAAGATCAAGAAGATGGGACAGAATCCTATTCACAGATTACTGGTAATGGGAATTTAACAGCAGCATACTTAAGTCTAGCTTTTAAAGCCACAAAGAATTTATCATTAGGTGCTGATATTTCCTATGCCTTTGGTAATCTCAGAAACATTTCCAAGTCGAGCTTTGGAGGTTCTTCCAGTGGATTAAATCATGGTATCCTTAAGGAAACTAGAATTGCAAGTGTATTATACAACTTTGGTGCACAATATACTCGTGAGATAGGGGAAGAGAAGTCTATTACTTTTGGATTGACTTATCGCCCTAACATTAACCTAAAAGGAGACACCACATCTTACATTGCACGAGGAAGTGAATTTGGAGATGATAACAATTTATTCTATACACCTAGAGGAGTAGATACTTTACGTTACGATAATAATAAATTTGATAACGGAGAACTACAATATGCTTCAGCTATTGGCTTTGGTGTTTCATATGAGATAAAAGATAAACTAATCGTAGGTTTTGATTACAAAACTGAATTATGGTCTGATGCAGCTCATTTTGATGAATCATTTAGATATGTAAACAGTTCTAGTTACTCTGTAGGAGCTGAATATATTCCAGATGATAGATCGGCTGACAGCTACATATCCAGAATACGTTATCGCGGTGGTGCTTACTATAAAACAGATAATATTAATGTGTATGGCACCGATTATTACAATTATGGCATAACTTTTGGTGTAGGAATACCATTAAAGAGATCTAGAAGCTCAATCAACCTTTCCTTAGAATTAGGAACCAAAGAGGCCGTATACGATTTAAACTATAAGCAATCGTACGGTAGAGTAACTGCCAACTTTAGTTTGCACGAGCTTTGGTTCTACAAAAGACAATTTGATTAACAATTATTTTAAACCTATAACACCATGTCAAGAATTTTTACAAAGATTTTCATAACGGGATTGATCACTCTTATTGGTGCACAAGCATTTAGCCAAAAAGGAGTAGAAGACGGGTCGAAATACGGCCACGGAGAAGACAGTATTAGATGTCTTCAAAACTTATCATTATTCATTGAATACGCAAAACAAAAAAGTTATGCGGATGCTGTTGAGTCGTGGGAAATTGCCTACAACGAATGTCCGTTAGCAAGTTCAAAAATTTATACTGAAGGTATAAAAATTATGGATTGGCGTATTAAGCAAGAAAAGGACAAAGCAAAAAAAGACGAGCTTTTTGAGCAATTAATGGGTGTTTACGATACACGTATTAAGTACTTCGGTAATCATAGAAAGTATAACGAAAACTATATTCTTGGTCGTAAAGCAACAAAAATGCTTTATTACAAAAAGAAAGATAAAGAATATAGAAAGCAAGCTCAAGAGCTGTTCGATAAATCTATAGCAGGGCAAAAAGTTAAAAGTGAAATACCTGTACTAGCTGTTTGCATGACGAACACTGTTGCTATGTATAAAACAGGTGATGTTGATGCCGAGAAAGTTGTAACAACTTATTTATTGGTAAACGATTTATTAAACCAGCGCATCAAAGCTTCAACAAAAGAATCTACAACAAAGGTTTTAGTTGACGTTAAAGAAAATGTAGAGAGACTTTTTGCAACCAGTGGAGCAGCAGACTGTGAAACAATTGAAAAGATTTTCGGCCCTCAATTAGCAGAAAACAAAACTAACCACGACTGGTTAAAAATGGTTAACAAATTATTAGCACGTGCGGAATGTGAAGACGCTGCTTTATTATATGACGTTTCTTTAAGCCTTCATGACATTGAACCTTCTGCATCTTCTGCTTATGGTATTGCTATTACAAACTTAAAAAATGGTGATTTAGACAAAGCGAGTAAATTTTACTTAGAAGCTATCGACCTTGAAGATGATGCTAAATCAAAAGCAAAATACTATTACCAGTTAGGTTTAATTAGATCTACACAAGGTAAACTTTTTGAAGCAAGAACATTTGCTAAAGAAGCCATCGCTTTAAGAGTAGATTGGGGTGAGCCATACATCTTAATTGGTAACTTATATGCTACATCAGCTAAAAACTTTGGAACTAAAGAATTCGAGCACAAAACGGCATACTGGGTTGCAGTAGATATGTATTACAAAGCAAAACAAGTTGATCCTGCTATAGCAGATAAGGCAAACGAATTAATTGCTATTTACTCTAAGCACTTCCCTGGAACTGAAGAAATTTTCTTCGAAGGCTTAACCGTAGGAAACAGTTATTCTGTTGGTGGATGGATTGGCGCTAGCACAAAAGTTAGAGCAAAGAAATAATGACTATTTAAATGAAAATGACTTCATTTTTTAAAAATATCATCAAAAATAAAACTGCAATAGCTATGCTATTTGCAGTTTTATTTTTTACACTAGCCTGTACTTCAAATAAACCTGAAGAAATCAAAGCTATTGAAGCAAATCAAAATACTCCTTCATTAGAAAGAGTAGATTTTGAAACTTTCATTTCTGACTCTGGGAAGGTGCAGTATCATGTTACCACACCACTACTACTAAATTACGACAAAGCTGAAGAGCCATATCAGGAATATCCTAAAGGCGGTCATATTATCACTTACGACACAGCTCAAATAATTTCCTCAGAGATTAAATGCAAATATGCCATATACACGGAAAAAGCAGCTATATGGGATTTACGAAATAACGTAGAAGCTATTAACTCAGATGGGGTAATTTTTAATACAGAACAGTTATTCTGGGATCATAAAAATGGAGATATTTATACCGAGGAGTTTGTAAAAATAACTACCGAAGATGAAATTATTACGGGTTATGGTTTAACAGCCAAAGAAAATATGCGTAAATACAACTTGAAGAAAATGAGCGGCACCATTGGTATAGATGAAGAGTAGCCTCATTCTAAAAAAAAATCTCTATATTTTCACTCAAGTCCCTATTATTATTAATTTAGAAATATAATATCGAACCCATCATTTAATGGATCACTATACAGTAATTCTTCTTACTCTACTTTTTTCGGCATTCTTTTCAGGATGTGAGATGGCATTTATTTCTTCGAATAAACTGCTCATAGAGCTCAATAAAAAGAAGTTTCCATTTTTAAGTAAGGTTATCGATATATTTATTCAAAATGCAGGAATATTTATCTCAACTCTTCTTATAGGTAATAACATAGCACTAGTTGTATATGGTTTACAGATGGCGCAAATACTAGAACCGCTTATTGAGGTTTACATTACTTCTGCAACAGGCGTGCTACTAACCCAAACTGCACTATCCACTTTGCTTATTTTAGTTACGGCCGAGTTTTTGCCTAAGATTCTATTCCGAATTAACCCCATATTAGTTTTAAATATAGCGGCCTTACCACTATTGCTTTTCTATATAATATTTTACCCCATTTCAAAGCTAACGGTAACCTTAAGCAATTTATTGATGAATAAAGTGCTTAAAACACCCGTACAGACCACTCAAAATATAGTTTTAGGACGAATAGATTTAAGCAATCTAATATCACA
The DNA here is from genome assembly GCF_001659685.2 of Labilibacter marinus. Classification (GTDB taxonomy): domain Bacteria; phylum Bacteroidota; class Bacteroidia; order Bacteroidales; family Marinilabiliaceae; genus Saccharicrinis; species Saccharicrinis marinus. The sequence goes on along the minus strand of NZ_LXYE02000061.1, from coordinate 37,354 downwards.
CCATCACGAAAAATTAGAAAATGATGATGATGTAGCGCAAGAGGTTAAATTGCTCAAAAACGCATTAGATTTCTCTAAAGTCAAGGTAAGAGAATGTATCATTCCCCGAACAGAGATATCAGCTATAGAGGTTAGCGAAGGGCTTGATGTGGTTAAACAAAGATTTATAGAAACGGGCTACTCAAAGATTTTAGTTTACAAAGACTCCATCGATAATATAATTGGATACATTCATGTTTCTGAACTCTTTAAAAAACCAAAGCAGCTTAAAAACGCCATTAATCCACTATCCATAGTGCCCGAAACAATGACAGCCAATAAGCTCCTAGAAGTTTTTACACAAGAGCACAGAAGTATAGCCCTTGTGGTAGATGAATTTGGCGGAACTGCCGGCATCGTTACAATGGAGGATATTTTAGAAGAAATATTTGGTGAGATTGATGATGAGCATGATGTTTCTGATTTAGTGGAGAAGCAAATTTCAGAAAGCGAGTTTGTATTTTCTGGTCGTGTTGAGATTGATTATATCAATGAAAAATATGATTTAGATTTACCCGAATCAGACAACTTTGAAACCATTGCTGGATATATTTTACATCACAATCAATCCATCCCTAAAAATGGAGAAGAAATTATTATAGATGACTATAAAATGAAGATTCAAGTTGCCTCTGACAATAGAATAGACTTGATAAATCTCTCCTTAATGGGTAATTCTTAATTTTTTCACGCAAAAGTGAAAATAAAACGCACCTACCCCTCACTCGAACCACCCTCTTATAAGCCTGTATAGCAACCACTTTCCATCATCCCATATGCACAAAAAATATGGTAGAAGGTTTTTTTTCTGAAATTGTTCATTAGGCCTGCTTCCACACACCGTGTTACCCTTTTTTTTGTATATTCGTAACCTAATTTTTGAGAACTTAAAATTAACAAACAATAGAATGGCAACATTAGAGAGAATTAGAAAAAAAGGTGGAGTCCTTGTCGCTTTTATGGTAGGTTTCGCCTTACTTGCTTTTATATTAACAGATTTCTTTAGTAATAAAGGAGGCGGTCAGCCAAGCAGCATGGAAGTTGGTGAAGTAAACGGAACCGTTATATCTTATGAAGCTCTTCAAAACGAAATTACCCAAGCCGAAGATTTCCGTAAATTAAGCTCAGGACAAACTAGCCTTGACGAGAACATGCAGTTCCAAATCAGAGAACAAGTATGGAATCAGATGGTGATGGACATTGTTATGGGAGAGAAATACGAGGAAACAGGTATTGAAGTAACCATGGACGAAGTGATTGATATGGCAACTGGAAAGAATCCACATCCTGGAATTCGCCAGATGTTTACAGATCCTCAAACAGGTATCTTTGACCAATCAGCGGTAATCAACTTTTTGAGAAACAGAAAGAATGATAGAAATGCTAACTTTTACTGGCACTTCTTACAAAAGTCTTTAGTTAGTGAAAAGCTAGGAACAAAGTACACTAACCTATTTCAAAAAGGTTTTTATGTAACTTCAAGTCAAGTAAACAGCGAAGCGAATGCTAAGCTAAGAAATGTAGACTTTGACTTTGTAGCTGTAAATTACAGTACTATTTCGGATAGCACAATTGAAGTATCAAACAGTGAAATCAATTCTTATTACAACGACAATAAGGATGATTACAAACAAGATGCAGAACGTACTATTCAGTATGTTACTTTCGTGGTAAACCCATCAGAAGAAGATAAGCAACTTGCGGAGAAATGGATTACTGATACAAAAACTGAGTTTTCAGCACCTGAAACGGATGCAGCACAGTTTGTAACTATGAACTCTGACATTCCTTATGTAGATCAAAATTTAAAAGCTGAAGATGTAAGAATCTCGTTAAAAAGCTTTGTTGAGACTGCAAAAGAAGGCGATGTATTTGGACCTTACTTTGAGGATGAGACTTACAAGTTAAGTCGTGTAGCAAGTATCAAGCAAATGCCTGATTCAGTTAAAGCACGTCACATCCTAATACAAGAGCAAGACCCTGCTAAAGGAAATGCTGTTGCGGATAGCCTAATGAGCTTAGTTAAAAAAGGTGGTGACTTTGCTAAAGTAGCAAGAGAAAACTCTAAAGACACTGGTTCTGCTATCAATGGAGGTGACTTAAACTGGTTTAAAGAAGGTGCTATGGTTAAACCTTTTAACGACGCTTGTTTCAATGGTAAAAAAGGCGATATCGTTAAGGTTCAAACACAATTTGGCATTCACATCATCGAAATTCAAGCTGTTGGTAAATTAGTGACTAAGTACAATATTGCTACACTTGGAAGAGAAGTTAAATACAGCTCTAAAACATATCAACAAATTTACTCGCAAGCCAATAAATTTGCAGCTACAAACAATACCGCTGATAAGTTTATTGAAGGTATTAAAACCGAGAACTTAACGCCTCGTTTTGCTACTTTAAGTGCTAATGATAGAAATGTAAATGGCTTAGAAAGCTCAAGAAGACTTGTACAATGGTCTTTTGAGGCTGGCGTTAACGATATGTCTCCTACTATTTACGAATTTGGAAACCAATTTGTAATTGCTGTAGTTACTGAAGCATCAGAAGAAGGATACCAAGATGTATCTTCAGCATCTGTTACTTCTACTATTAAAGAGATTTTAGCTAGAGATAAAAAAGCTGAGATCATCATGAAGAAGTTTAAAGACAATACAGCTAGCAGTCAAAGTTTATCTTCTTTAGCTCAAAAGATGAATAGTAACGTTCAGTCAGCTACAAATATTAACTTTGGTTCTTTCCAAGTTCCTGGAGCTGGTGTTGAGCCTGCTTTAGTTGCTTTAGCTTCATTAAGCGATGTAGATAAGATTTCTATCCCTGCTAAAGGAAGTAACGGCGTATATGTTGTAAAAGTAACTTCAGAGGCTATCAATGATACACCTGAGACAAATACAACAAAAACTCAGCTAGAGCAAAACAACAGCAGAAAATCATACAGCTTAACTCCTTCAATTCAAGAGAAGGCTGAGATTAAAGATGACAGATTAAAGTATTTCTAGAAAATACCTCTTACCATATAAACAACAAAGGCTATCGAAATTCGATAGCCTTTGTTGTTTATACAATTCCCTGCACAAGTGCTAGTTCTCTCTTAAATGCACCCTTATATAGATATTAGAGCTACAGCAATATATAAGAAGAATCCTAATCGTATTAAAACAAGCTGAGATAACATCACCTACTCTCCTCCTCCTTTTTCCTCGCTTCAACCATTACGAAATCAAACATCTCATAATACCTATACTAGTATCCACCTTATCTTTCGTTTCTCTATTTTAAGGTAAAATAATAGGAAACAAAAAAGGCAGCCTCAAGAGACTACCTTCCATATTATTGTGTAATTAAGATTACTTTCTATATAATGGATCCGCTCCAATAGTACCAGTAATATCTGCTACATAAGCATCAGACTTAACGTAAGCCAATCTATCTTTAGCTACATTAATTCTATTATCGATATCCATTTGCTCAACTAATAAAGCATTTTCTGACTTACCTGCAAAATCCTCTAAACTTGCTAATTGCTTAGCTGTAAACTTAAGCTCCTTAGTTTGTTTTAAAGCTAAACGCTCTTTATACCAATCACTATTGATAACAGTTTCGCGCTCAAAACACTTACGCAATTCAGGATCACTAATCTGCTTACCTTCGTACTCTCCATAAGCCATGATGCTTAAAAGAATTTTCAATGGAGGAATAGCTGCCTCAACAGAACCATCTTCGAAATATGCTAAAGCCACTTTCTTTTGTGCCTCTACAATATTATTGATTCCATCCACAAAGTCATCCATACCTTGAAGTTCAGGCTTAAGCATTTCATCATTAAATACAGCTTGTGGCTCATCAAACAGGCGGTTCATACATCTGAATGCAAAATTATCTGTAATTCTATAACCTAAACGACTTGCTAATACTTTCTGTCCTTCGTGCTCAAAGTCTTCTAACTTCTCCAAACATCCTGTTTCAATCAATAACTTAGGATCTCTATCCTCAGGTACTAAACGAGCCCAAATTTCAGGAATTAACAAACTGATATCATGATCGAATCTATCGTTACCCACATAACCTGCAGCCGAACTGAAACCTTGATACTCCGTTAAAATATACGAAAGCAAGGCGTTATTTAAATCGGAAGTAGGCGATAACATATTAAAAGGACCTTTTGTTAAAGCACCCTCAGAACCAGCCCCTGTTGTTGATGGAGATTTACCTGTTAAACTACAGATGAAATCCATAAATAACTCAGGTAACTCTTGATAGTGAATTGGGTTATAAACACTCAATGAACGTATACCAGCTTTTCTATCCGCAGGATTATTTCTACGCCCCGGTAACACAGCATTTACAGTTGTGATTACAGGTTCATTTTCCTTAATTCTTCTTCTTAAACGAACACCAACATCAGCTAAATAGCTATCCTCAGTTTCAACAGCATATCTATTTTTCTCCAGATAACGAGGGTTTTTAGTAGGACCATCAGCAACAACACGAGTGTGTGACGGAGTAACAAAATAACCATCCTTCTCACTTTCAGCTACCTTAAGAATTAAATCTTTTACAGGCTGCGTATATCTATCAAAACTCATCGCATCCTCAACTAATTCAATGGCATCAGCTTTACGCAATGGTTCATAGTTAGTTAAGAAAGTACCTGGCTGAACAATATCCAACTCAGCACCTACATCATATCCTCTAATTACAGCCTCATCTGGACGTTGGAATAGGTGACTCTCACAGTTCTTAGTAACTTTAACACTTGGGTTAGTATACTCAGGATTTAAGTGCTTAATTTTATCCGCAGGAAGGACAATGGATGCTGTAATATCATCTTCCATTTGAATTTTATGACTAGGCACAAAGTCAGAACGTAACTTATGTACTAACCAGTTCTCATCCTTACTAAATCCGATACGAACGTAAGAACCAATTACTGGGTTGTTTTTATACATTAAAGTAGTTCCTTGACGACCATTAACTACCTCAACAGTCATATAATCTTTCCAATTTCCATGCTCTTGATCATTCCTGTAAAGACGTTTTACAAAAAGAACTAAAGTACGAATGTGCTCTGGAATATTATTTAAGAATTCGTTGTACTCATCGTTATACTGATCAGAAGGCGTTAACAACTTAACGGCAGATCCTAAAGTACGTTTTGGACTTAAGAAGCTACGCGCATCGTGCTTTGCAGCCTTTGGATTGTGCTCTTTCCAACGATTAGAGTAATCTTTGTCGATAATTTTATCTGCTAATTTAAAGTCTTCCTCTAAGTTTTGGATATTAAAATTACCATACTTAATAGCATTCTGTAGAGACTTTGAAATCTCAGACTTACCTCCACCAGAAACCGTACATGGTTTATGACAGAACATCCCTTCTGCATTGGTATGAACAATTCTCCATAATGGCTGAGCAGGATGCTTCACCAACTGAAATTTATCTCCAGTAGGATGTACATATGTTTTTTCAGGAGAAAGTTTTAATGAAAACTCTTTGCCGTTATTATCCCAGCTAATAGAACTCTTTTGGATATCAATATCTGCATGCTCTGGTATATAAACAATAGATGGGTATTTCTTATCTATTGCATAACCTTCTGGCTTAACATCCGCTTTATTAGCAATTAAAGACATTGCCTCAGAAAAGTTATACTTATAATCGAACTTAGATGAGAAGTCTGATCCAAATACATTTTCACTCATGATACCACGAGGATAAGCTACAGCACCACCTGCATGCTCCTCTTCTACCAAACCATAAAGGTTAGCTGAGTATCCGATTTGTGTTTTAACCTCTTTTTTAGAGTATCCATAATAGTTGTCGGCAATTAAAGTAACCACAACACCACGATCATCTCTACAAGTTAATTTAAACGCTCCACCATCATTATATAATTCATCTTCTTTTTCATAGCACATACCGTCTTTCTTTTGACGCTCTGTTGCTTCAGAAATATGTGGAAGACCAACATCTTTTTTCTTTAACTTAATTAACTGAGGTGCTAAAATAACTGTACCTGTAGTACCAGTCCAGTGCTCTACATCTAAAGCAGCATCATTTTCAGCTAAGTTATGGTCACCTGCATTACCAAAAATATTCTCAACAAAGTCAAGATTACTAGCTAAACAACCAGGAGCAAAAAAGCGGATCTCCATACTTTTTTCCTCAATTACCCCTTCTACTTTAGGACAAACTACAGGGCGTAATAATAATGACAAAATCACTTCTGCTTGCTTATCTTGGTTAGATGTAAAAGGTAAAACCTTATATTCCTTTGGTGGATTTAATGCAGAATTTAATAAATGCGCAAAAGCAATCTTTGGCACTTCCTTTTTATCTAATGGCACAGGCATACCTCCCTCTACAATATGAAAAGTACCTTTTGTGGTTCTTTTATCATGAAGTGGGTTATTAAGAATACCTTGTTTTACTCTATGAGAGGTTACTAATTCATTCTTAAAGATATCTCCATTAGGAGGTAAACTAATTTCTCGTGCCATACCTTTTTGGTTCAGCACTAAAGTATTATTCGGAATACGAAGTGATTTATCAATTTTGACATCTTTCAGATAATCATCGATAAAGTCTTGTATTCTCGTATCTACCGGAGAAAGGTGGTCTGACAGCAATCTTGTTTTTTCTCTAAAGCTACTGATTAGCCCCTCTGTTAATTCTAAAAATTTAGTATTAGAGAGTTTTTTTTGAGCATCCGTTTCATCCTGAAACAAAGGTTGCCCAAGTGCAGCCAATTGAAGATTGATGTACTGGATCATATCTCTACGATCCTTCTTTGTCGGTTTTAAATTGAATACTTCCTCTTTCATTATCATTTGATTTATAAGTCTTCTTCTTTCTTTTGTCACTATTACACAACTCACTTTCCTTATTGCTCTAATAATAAGAACATAACAAAAGGAGTTAAATACATTTTTAAATAGCGCTTGCCAAAATTAATCAATTAAAGATATTTTTCTTCATTTAAGCACAAAATTATCCTACTCAATTAATGCTTTATTACTAAACACGCCTTAAAATCTACAATTTGAAATCTAAATAGGTTCAATAACATGTTTTCTTAAAAAATGTAAAGATTTAATTTAAGATTGCTATTTAAAACACAATCAAAAACATTAGGTATTTATGCTGTTTAATTACAACATAAAAGTAAAGTATAAATTTAAGTCATTTTTATGGTTTTGTGAATACCTAAAACATGGTATTTACATTAATAAATAATGAATTGAATATTATTAGCATTGAGTCTAATAAAAGAGGAAGTGAAAATAAAAAAGAGGATTCTACAAAGTAAAACCCTCTCAATAATTCGCTATAATTTAAATCTTATTCAAACGAAGCTTCTGGAGTCTCATCCACTACCGTTTTCTCTTCATTAGACTCATATTCAGACAATGGCGTTAAATGACCTGGAATAGCTTCATCCACCTCATCCTTAAAATAAGGAAATACATCCGCAATATTACTCTCAATAATGGCAACAATGTCATAATCCACCGTCATCCCACTCATCGACTCATCAATTCTTTCGTGAGCTTCTTTTAAGTCGTTTGCCAATACCAACATTTGGTTAGCCACTTTCTTTTCTTTTCCAGCTTCCTCATCAATAGTAACAAACATTACTTTGCACTTATACCATTTATCTCCATCATCATAAAAGAATAAATCGGTGTAATTGGCTTTTTTTATGGCAGGCACAGCAAACTCTCCCGAAACATATTGCTCCATTTCGGCATGAATTCTACTTTCCGCTTCGGTATATGAGACGGCATCAATTAAATAGGGCAGGTTAACTTTTTTCTGTTTTCCTGTTTGCTCGTCTATTTTTTCGTACTTCACTTTACATTCAAACCACGTATTCATTGCGATACTTTTTATATTATTTTCTGAGGGAAACAAAGATAATAGTGTTCATGCAATAAAAAATGATTCTTAAAACTTTCTTTTCACAAACACCACAAACACCTCTATCCCTGAGCGATACAATTATGCAATGGCAATTTTTGAACATTTTTAAATAAAATTCACTTTTTTATACGTGTTATTTCATAGGAGATTGTCATATATGCAGAATGTGCTTTAAAGCCAAATAATACAAAGTTATGAAGCAAGAAAGAATTAGAAGAAACTTATACAAAGTTTTAAGAAAAACAGGCGTGCCTAGAAATAAGATTGTGGAGGATGCAACATTAAAAGAAGAACTTTTAATGGATGAAATTGATGTAACTTGTTTTTTATTTCTATTGGAAACTAAGTTTGAACTAGAGATTCAAAATTCGGAATTAACGAAGTTATCTTCTGTTGGATCCACCATTGAATTTCTTCAAAAGCATTGTGCTTAATACCTAATGTCAGATTAAAAATAACGAGGAACCAAGCTTTACTTTAAGGCTTGGTTTTTTTTGGTATAGGTACCACGTTGATTTCTACAGCGGAGGATTTAAAAACCTTTTCCAGCTCTTCCTCGGGGCGAATTACATTGTAGTCCTTCCAAAACATAGGATCATAACCTATGATTTTATCCGCCAAAACAAAGTTGGTTTTGAATCTATCAGAATTCTTGATTCTTCTCCCCTCTCCATCTTGGGCATTGGTTATGAGTAATTCCGCTATGGCATGGTATTGTGATTTAATTTTCTTTCGTTTATCGTGCATATCAATGATCAGTTCTCCCTTTACACTATTTAATATCCACTTGCCTTTATACGGCCTATAATCAACCATATAACTAGTAAATATAGGATTTGATTTTACCTTTCGAGCGTGCTTTTGAATTAATATCTGATCACTATTCCTTAAGGTTCTTTTTGTCATTCTAAAGTCGGCTCTAATCAGAGCAAAGCTTTCTACGTCAATACTAAACTCTCCTTCGTAATATAAATCGCCCACTTCAAATATGGGTTTAAAGCCTACTTTGTATACCACTCTGTCATGCACAATTCCTTTTCCTTTATAAGTATAAAAGTAATTAGCATCATTATCAGCCGACATAAAATCAAGATGCTTCGCCACATCAAGTCCTGAAAACAAAGCAGGCCCACCAGCTAATTTTAAACGTGCTATAGAAACTCCTTTATTCTCCACTTTCTTTCGTCCTTTCACAAATCGAGCCTCTTCTATATCATAGGTCTTTAGGTAAGAACTTTTGTAGATATCTAAAACGGCTTCAGACACTTCAACGTACCTATCATCCTGCTTAATGGATTCTCTGAAAAACCCGGTTAAAAGCATAGACTCTGTAAAATAATTCTGATCTATATTCCGAATGAAATTTTTAACAATTTCATCCGGTCTAATAAAACGTACTTTAATTTCCTTAATTTGAATCGTTTCCTGTTTTAGTCTAACATTTAATACTGTATCGGCAAGTGGAACTTGAAATAATTCAGATCGATAACCAATTGCAGACATGTACAACTCCTCTCCAACATATTCTTTCGGAATCAAGAAAACATAATTTCCTTCCATATTAGTAGTTGTACCGATCGGCCGTCCTTTAACACTAATATTTACCAGTGGTATTTTCTGATAATTTTGCTGAGAAGTAACTTCACCACTAAGTGTTATATAATTCTTAACAGAAACATCTCGTTTATAAATAGATATAATTACCTGACGGTCTATCGATTGTAAACTTAAGTCCTTTTGCTGAAAAATATCATTCAGAACGGTGTCAAGAGCAGTTTCCGTAAAAGAAATGGTAATAACAGAATCTGTGCGAAGTATAGATGGGTCGTAGGAAAAATCTATTTCATATTGATGATGCAATGAATCTAATATAGCTCCAATTCCTAGGTTCTTATAATGTCCACTTACATTTTCATCTAAAACATCTTGTGCTTTACACAATTGTCCTAGACCAATTAAAACAATCAGATATAAGTAACGCAAATAAATTCCCATCCATTTTTAATTGAATACTAAAAGTAGCTAATAATTGTTTTACCTAATCCTTTTCTACTATTTTAAAATCTACATTATACGTTTTATCAAGTACATCTAAAATAAAGTCAATACTATTTTTATGAAATGTAGCCGATATCTCAGCACTGTCAAGCTTAAAGTTATCAGGAATATCAATTTCGACATTATAAACGTCCTCTAATAAAGAAATAGCATCCTTAAGGTTCTCCTTCTTAAAAGTAATATCTTTTGTTTTCCAAGCTAAATAATTATCTCCTTCACTCTTCATTTTAATCAAGGAATTATTTTTTACATTAAAAACAGCCTTATCGCCAGCTTCGAGTACCACAATGGGTTTATCTCCCATTTGAGAAAGAACCTGAACGACACCACTTTTAACGCTAACCTCTTTATATTCAGAATCGGCATATGCTTTAACATTAAAAGAAGTACCCACCACTTTCACTTGAATTTGGCCAGCATCAATTAAAAATGGTTTATTTTTATCCGCCGCAACATCAAAAAACGCTTCTCCGTCAAGCGTTACCATTCTAGTATTATCATTAAAAGTTTCAGGATATTGAATACTACTATGACGATTTAAATCAACCATAGAACCATCTGCTAAATTAACTTCCTCCTGATTATTCATAGTTTCATTAACAACTAAATGTTGAAGGGTAGCCGATTTTTCAAATGGGTTTAGAAACAAAGTAAAAGCAACAATTACAGAAGCAGCAACTGCTGAATACCACATTTTAGATACCATTTTTACTCGCCTAGTTTTTTGTTTGGTTTTACCTTTAACTTTTTCCCAAGCCAAGTCAATATTTACTTTTTCGGCGACTAAAGCATGATCCACCTGTCCTAGTTGTTCAACCAGCTGATCCCATTCTGCTTTATGCTCAGGAACCTTCGCCCACGCATCAAATTGCTCCATCTCACTCTTCGACGCTTCCCCAGAATGCACCCTAGCTGCCAACTCCCAATCTATATTTTGCTTCTTCTTCATCATACCTTGTATTTCTTTCAATCCGTCTGAAACCTCTTTTTTTATAAAAGAATATTATATACCTGCTTCTTTAATTCAAGTAAATTCTCCCTTAAAAACTTTAGAGCTTTGCCCATTTGAACCTCTACCGTTTTTGGCGAGATATTAAGCCTCTCCGCTATCTCTCTATATTTTAATCCTTCTAATCTATTTAGCTTAAATATCCGTTTTCTTTGTTCAGGTAACTGATTTATGGTTTCAGAAATTCTTTCCATAACTCCAGAATCGGAATAATTTACTTCCGCAATAACATCTTCGCTCGTAATGGTTTTCTTATAACTACGTTCGTGCTGCAATCTTTTTAGTTCGTTATGACAGCTATTTCTAACAGCAATCATTAAATAGGATTTTAAAGAGTTAATTTCGTATTTACTCCTCTTCTCCCATAACTTAACAAAAACGTTTTGCACGATACTTTCAGCTATATCTAAATCATGCATAAAACTATTGGCAAAAGCAGTCAGGCTGACATAATGCAGTCTAAACAACTCTTCAAAAGCGCTTTCGTCGCCTTGCTTTATGAGCCCAAAAAGATTTTCGGCACTATTATTTTTAAGTTTTGATAACATGCAATACTAAACGTTTAATATAGGACAATGTAAACATGTATTTACCCCTACCCTAAAATTACGTTTTTTTATTGCAATAGAAAAGTTACTAGAACTGCGGCATGATCTGAAGGGAATAATGCGGTAGTGCTATCAACGATAGCTGCATTGGTAGCCTTAATATGATTTCCTTTATAATAGATAAAATCGATTCTATCCTTATAGCCTTCTTTAAAAATAGGAGAATAAGTATTTCCACTCTTTTCTACTTCATTCGTCCATACTTCTCGGTAGGCATCTTTAAATCCTTTATTTTCAATTTTTTTGCTGGCCGGAAACGGAATTATTTTATTGTATTTATTGGCTTTATTTCTTTCAGTCCAATCAAGATGCGAACCACTGTTAAAATCTCCAGCAACAATAACGGAGGTCTTTTTTAATTCATTATTCAATTGATTGAGCTCACTTAAAATAAATGTCATTTCGTTACCACGAGAAGAATTTTCGAGTTTTAGAATGGTATCATTACTAACTGTTTCATTCATCAAAAGGCCTTTAATATTGGGCTTAAAGCTCAACCAAAGCGGACACATTATTACCGCATCATCTTCATTTAAAAGCACCTCAACACAACCTAAATTAATAGGTTTATACATGTTTAAATTTCTCCCTAAGGGAAACCTGCTCAAAAGGCATAGATTATGACTTCTTCTATAAAAATAATAATCTAGTTTATCTGCCAAATATTCACCAGACCCAAAACCTTCTTGCAAAGCAATAATATCCGCCTTATTTTCTTTGATACAGTGTGCAATTCTATCTAAACCCACTCTTTTACCTTGCTGTCTTCCGCCATTCCAAATATTCCAGGTCATTACTCTAATAGAATCGCTGGCCTGAGGAGGAGCACTCATTCGTTCTTTCTTTATACTCACAAAGTCCTGCTTAAACTGCTCATCAGATAACCTCTGCGACCAAACGCCTATCTCATCTAATTTACCATTAAAGGTATCCATCGTATAATCGAGCGAAGCAGGATTGCAACCAATAAATAAATTATAATCTGCATCAAAACCTTGAATCCCTGTTAAACTCATCACTCCAACCAATCTTCCATCAAAATAAGTACGGGCCACCTTCTCATTTTTGTCCATCATAAAACCAAGCTGATGCCACTTTCCATCATTTATTCTTTGGCGCACAGGCGTTGCTCGATAAACTTGATGTTCAAAACCATCAGAAACTTCTAATTGCCATGCTCCTTCATCTGTTGTAGATACCACCCAACCTTTTTCATCCTCTGTACCCACACCTTTGTTTCCAATGATTCCATATACTTCATTATCTCCTTCGGCTACATTTACCCACACAATTACGGCAAAAGCATTCTGCTGCTGTGGAATAAAATGCCCTTTGGTTTCTACCACAATTGGTTTTCTATAATAAGAAGTTCCCGTAAGGTTTAATGATGAATCCTTAATTCCTTTTGAATAAGACATGGTTTGATTACCATATATTTTAAAAGGCTCGATACCTGAAGACTCATTATTTCCATTAAAATTAAAATACAACAAAGGAACTGAAGGAACTTTATCTGATGGCTCAAGAAAATCGCAGGAAACAAGAGACAAACAAAATGCTACAATGCAAATAAATTTACGTAATAACTTCATAAATTATTTTAAGTGTGAGTTGTTTTTATTTGTTCGTTAAACGCACCATAAGGTTACAATATAAGAAATTGATTTTGATTACAAAGAGTATATTATCCACCAAACAGAAGCACAGCTGCGCCTATACCCCATTCAGATTTAAATTGACTTGGATGAAAATATTTACTATTTTGAACCTATCTTAATAATCACTTATAATTATTTAAAACCCTGTATAATGAAAAAGTTTTTAATTACTATAGTTGTAGTATTGATCGTTGCTCTTGGGTCTGCTGCTATATGGCTAGCTACACTTGATGGATCGTATGATGTTAAAAGATCCATTACCATCAACAAACCAAACGCCGAAGTTTTTAACCTGGTACAAGATTTTAACCAATGGAAAACATGGTCGCCATGGCTATGCATGGAGCCTGAAGCTGAAGTTAATATTTCTGGAAATGGTAAAAAGGTAGGTGACACCTATGCTTGGACAGGTGAATTAGTTGGTTCTGGAGAAATGAAACATGTTAAAATTGTGGATGGAAAATCAATTGATCAGGATATTGTATTTAAAGAACCGATGGAATCATCGTCATTTGTTTACTGGGAATTCAGCAATATTAACGACTCAACCACCGAAGTAACCTGGGGTATGAAAGGCGAAATGCCATTTATAGTAAGATTTATGGCTGAAATGATGGAGCCTATGATTGGGATGGATTACGAAAGAGGTCTTAAGATGATGAAAGAATTGGCCGAAAAAGGTTACGTTGCTTCTAAGGTTGAAATTATTGGAATTGTTGATGCCGAAGAAATCAAATACATGGGAGAAAGAACGGCTTGTAACATGGATGAAGTGGGTGACAACATGAAAAATTCTTTTAATAAGTTACATGAATATGCTGCTACCAACAACATTCAATACAACAAAGCACTAACAGTTTATCATGATTTTGATTTAATTAAGGGTAATTGCGATTATACCACAGCAATACCAGTAAAAGATACCACGGGCATTGCTAAACCTTATTATGGAGACATCTCGCCAGCCATAAAAGCGTTAAAGATTAGATTTACAGGAGATTACGAACACATTGGCAACGCCTGGGCTGCAGGAATGACTTATTCGAGAACCTACAAATTAAACGAAAGCAAAAAAATACCACCATACGAATTATACCTTACCAACCCAATGGAGGAAACAGATTCGAGAAAATGGGTGACTGAGGTTTATTTACCGATAAACGAATAATTTATTGATTGCCCCAGAAGTATTAGTACATATACTATAAACAAAGATAAAAGCCGCCTTTAAACAAAGTGCGGCTTTTCTACGTTTTGAGTTCAAAATAATTACCATGACAAGAAAACGCAAAGAACTTTTTGCTCATAAAATTGAATCTATCACTGAAATTACACCTGGATATTTCACAGTTAATTTTACGAGAAAGTTTGACTTTACTCCTGGGCAGGTAGTAGCTCTTACTTTGAATAAAGAAAACGACCCTAGATTATACAGTATAGCCAGCAGTAATAAAGCATCATATATGAGAATTTTATTTGATGTTAAACCAGATGGGAAGCTCACTCCTCCGCTTTCTCAGGTAGAAAAGGGAGATACTGTATACGTTTCTAAACCTTTTGGGAAATTTATACCATCGCAAGATAAAGAATGGTGGATAGCTACAGGAACTGGAATTGCACCTTTTATTTCTATGATGGAATCAGGAAGCGAACTACCGCAAAAACTACTGCATGGTTCCCGAACAATAGATAACTTCTTGTTTCAGGATGACATTAGTAACCAACTTAAAAGTGACTACCTACGGTTTTGCACCAAAGAAAAAGGAGAGGGTATTATAGAAGGGCGACTAAGCAATTGGCTCAAATCTCAAGAATCATTACCCCAAAACACCAAATTTTACCTCTGCGGTAATCCTGAGATGGTAGTAGACGTTCGAGATATAATCCTATCAAAGGGGGTAGCGTTTGAAAATATAATGGCAGAAATATACTTTTAATCTACATTCACATAACTATTGATAAAAGCCTGCGGTACAGCAACGGGGCGATTTTTAGACTCATTAATCATCACAACCATGGTATCTCCTTCCGCAAAAATTTCTTGTGTTGTTTTATCTTTAAAAGTATAAGTAACCAAGAACTGAACCTTCCTCTTTAAGGTAAAAACCATTTCACATATAATACTATCTCCCAACCTAATAGGCTTATAATATTTACATGATGTTTCCGATACCACAAAGGTCAACCCATCTTTCTTGGCAGCTAAAAAATCATCCATTAATAACTCCGTTCTGGCATTTTCCATATAAGTAAAATACACCGAGTTATTTACATGATTATTCATGTCGATATCGAAATACCTAATATTTATTTCTTTAGTGAACCTTTTCATATCTCTATTAACAATTCGAATCAAGGGTTATAAACATTTATAGACTTCAGGGGTTTCATACGTTGATTCGCTTATATAAATCGAAGCTGCGATAACCTAAGTACCCAATAAATTTACCTTGGTCATACCAAGCTCTTGAACTAAACAACAAATTAACTTCAAAAATAAAAGAAATACTACCTTTGCACCTTATTAAATAAGCTGCAACAAACAGAAAGCAAAATATGGAAAAAGAGGCATTATTTGGCAAAACCCTAAAAGAACTTCAAGCATTAGTTAAAGAACTAGGTTTTCCTGGCTTTATAGCAAAACAACTTGCGCACTGGCTGTACCAAAAAAAAGTAACCCAAATTGATGATATGAATAATATCTCTAAAAAAAATAGAGATATACTGAATCAAAAGTATAACATTGGGTTAAGAAATTTTGAAAATGTTCAAGAGTCGGTTGATGGCACAAAAAAATATCTTTTCCATACCAAAACAAAACAGTTTATTGAAGCTGCCTATATACCTTCCGAAACTAGAAAAACACTTTGCGTAAGTTCGCAAGTTGGTTGTAAAATGGGTTGCTTATTCTGCATGACAGGTAAACAAGGCTTTCAGCAAAACCTAACTGCGGGGGAAATATTAAACCAGATGGTTAGCATATCTGAAAGTGATGAACTGACTAATTTAGTTTATATGGGTATGGGCGAACCTATGGATAACATAGAGGAAGTTTTAAAAAGCTTAGAAATTATTACTGCTGAGTGGGGATTTGCCTGGAGCCCAAGAAGAGTAAACGTATCTACTATTGGCGTAGCGCCTGCCATGCGTCGATTTATTGAAGAGAGTGACTGCCATTTAGCCATTAGCTTACATACACCGTTAAACGAGCAGCGTAAAGAATTAATGCCGATTGAAAATGTTTATCCTATCGAATTAATTATTGATATACTTAAGGAATATGATTTTGGTAGACAACGTAGAATTTCATTTGAGTACATTATGTTCGAAGGTGTTAACGACTCTGTTCAACATGCTAAAGAATTGGTAAAATTAATTTCTGGATTAAAATCACGTGTAAACTTAATTAAGTTTCACCCGATACCAGATACTCCTCTTCGCGGGTCATCTCATCCTACCATGGAAAAGTTTAAAGAGGTGCTGGAAAAGAAAGGTATTATTACCACTATTCGAAAATCGAGAGGCGAAGATATTTATGCTGCTTGTGGTTTATTAAGTACCAAAAAATTACTTAACGAAGATAAAGAGAAAGATTTTTAATCGGCGTTAGCTGGATATTTAGTTAAATATGACTATCTTAGATATAATGTTAATCAAACAATTATAAAGATATGTTAAAACTAATTTTAAGCGGAAATGTGGGAAATGACGCCACTGTAACGGAAACCAGCAATGGTAAGGTAATTAATTTTGATGTGGCTGTTTCTAAAAACTACAAAAACTCAAAAGGTGAAAAAGTAGAAAAAACAGAATGGATACGAGCATCCATTTGGCGTGGTAAAGACAGCGATACAAAATTTGCTGATTACATTAAAAAAGGAAAAAAAGTATTAATTGAAGGAGAACCTAGTAGCTCTGGATATAAAACCAAAGAAGGTGAAATTCAATCGTCACTTAATGTTACCGTTAAGGATTTTGAATTTTTAAACTAATACCTTTCAAACTTAGTGATCTAAAAACCGACATTTATTGTCGGTTTTTTTATTTTTGCTAATTATAGCAACACATTAAAAACGGTCTTAATAACTTATCACATGTTCGCACTAAATAAAACTATAAATAAATCAATCTGGGTATTATTCTTATCAGCACTTTTATTAGCATGCGGACCTACACCTGAAGAAATTGCCAAAGAGAAATTTGAAAAGGCAAATGACCTTTTTAATCAAGAAAAATATAATGATGCTAAGGTGGCATTAGACTCCATCATAGAAAATTTTCCGAAAGAAATTGAGTTTGTAACCCGTGCTGAGGACTTGATGCGAACCATTAAAATTGGAGAACAAGAAAGAAACTTAGTATTCTTTGATAGTGCTTTGGTGAAGAAAGAAGAGGAACTAAAAGTACTGATGAAAAACTTTATTGTAAGCAACGATTACGGTAAAAAAGAAGTACTTATTCACAAACGCCAGAAACCACAAAACTCATACAGTAGAACATACTTGCGTGCCCATCTGGACATGGAAGGTAACTTCTATATCTCAAGTAGATATTCTGGCAAGAACTACATCTACCATAATAAAATAAAGGTATATCATAAGGATCAATCGGTTACTAGTGAGCAGATTCCTGAAGATGGTTTTGACAATAGAAAATTTGAAGATCAAGGTACTTATTGGGAAGTTGTTAATTACAAAAACAATAACGACAATGGTATTATAGACTTTATTGCGCAAAACACTTCTAAGCCATTAAAAGTACAGTTTATAGGTAAAAAGCATTACTACATTGTAATGGAGAAATTTGACAAAGAAGCGATTAGCGATGGATACGAAATATCATTTGTACTTAAAGAAATAGCGCGTATCAAAAAGGAAAAATCAAATATTAAAAAAGAGTTGTCTCGATTAAAATAATCATTCATCATCTTCTTTTCATTCATTTATTAGCAGACAGAAACTTTTCCTTTTTATTGTCGTACATGGCAACTTGATAACTAAATTCTATCTCCTTAGATTGAATTTAGTTATTAAAATACAATTGGAAAACAAATCATATACACCTAATGCCATAAATGAAAAATATTCTTTTGTTTTTTCATCCTAACCAGGATTCAGATTATTTTTCTGAGTTAAAAACCAAACTGTTCATAAAGCTATGTTTTATAGGCATAGTCATACTCTCCATTGGTATATTATCCAACGTATTTCAAAAACACGATAACCTTTCGATTACCTATTGGTCCAATTCCTCGGCCTTAACAATCTTAGTTATCTCACTATTTGTATTAAAAAATAAAGGAATTCAGATTGCCGGAAACTTCTTTAGCCTTACTTCGGTTATCTCTCTGCTTATTTTCATGAATATTATTCAGCCAGAGATTGATGTAACTTATAAGTTTGCACTTGGCCAAGTTTCTGTTTTAGGATATATCGTATTTAATGTATTATATGCCTCACGCCCCATAATACTGATCAATTCCATACTTACTTTTATAACTACTTCTCGAATATATTATTTAGCCATCCAGTTACAACCAAACGACCAACCATTATTCACTAATGCATACCTGAACCACACACTCATACTAACAAGTGTTGCATTAATTATGTATTACACCAGTAAATTTATTGATTCTACTATAAATAAAGCCAATAACGAACTGGTTGAAAAAGAAGAAAAAAATAAGGAGTTGTTATGCTCGGAAGAAGAAGCACGGGCCACTAACGAAGAACTTTTAGCTACTACTGAAGCATTAGTACAAACGAACTTAGACCTAGAGATAGCAAAGAACAAAGCTGAAGAAAGTGACCGACTAAAAACTGAATTCCTAAATAACATGTCGCATGAGGTGCGCACGCCAATGAACGGTATTATTGGATTTGCTCAACTTTTAGATATGGAAGATATAGAGGAAGATATCAAGAGGTCGTATATCGAAACGATTCAGAATAACAGCAATCAACTTCTCCTTATCATTGATAACATCATTGAAATATCGAAGCTTGGCACTAAACAAGTTAAGGTTTTTGAGTCGCGTGTATTCTTGAATAACAAACTTAATGAAATACACACCTTATTTAGCAATACACTCAACCACAAACCTCTAATGCTATCTTTAGAAACAGAACTTGATGATGATGCTAGCAGGGTTTGGATTGACGAAATTAAGATCTATAAAATACTGACTTGTCTGATTGAAAATGCCATCCGATTCACGGATAAAGGCTCTATTAAGTTTGGCTACAAAATTATTGACAAGCAGCAAACTTTGCAATTTTTTGTTAGAGATACGGGCATTGGCATCAAAGACGAAGACCAAAACAATATCTTTAAAAAATTTCAACAAGCAGATCCTGAAAAGTCTAAACTAAACGGAGGGCTGGGTCTTGGACTTGCCATCGTTCAGGAAAATACGCAGTTACTAGGCGGCTCTATTGAGTTAGTTTCTAGTGTAGGAATAGGCTCTACATTTTACATCAACATACCGTTCAAGCCTGTTGAAGATTAACGACCCATTTAAGCCAAAGCTTCAAATAAAATATCTACAGGATGCTTTGCCGTTCTTCCTGTACCATCTTTAATTTGATGTCTACACGAAGTACCAGAAGCAGCAATATAAGTACTCTCTTCTGTTTCTCTGACCGCAGGAAGCAACTTCATTTCAGCAATTTTCATGGAGATGGCGTAAGTATCGCTTTCGTAACCAAATGAACCTGCCATACCACAACAACCCGAATCTATTTCCTCAGCGTGATAATTCTCTGGAAAAGATAAAGCTTGCCTTATGTATTTTGTGTTAGACAAGGCTTTTTGATAACAGTGTCCATGAAATTTAATATTTCGCTCTTCCTTGGTAAACTGCTCCTTTTTAATCCTTCCCTTATTCATCTCATTGGCCAAAAACTCTTCAATGGTATAGGTACATTTCCTAATTTTCTGCGCCTCGCTTAACAACTCATCCTTTGCCAAGTTTATATACTCATCTCTGAAGGTTAAAATAGCCGAAGGTTCAATACCAACAATAGGACTTAAAGATGAAACCATGGGTGCCAACAGTTCTATGTTTCGGTTAGCAATTTTTTTAGCTTTTTTAATCAGCCCTTTCGAAATATAGGTTCGTCCACTACTCAAGTGTTCAGGAATCACAACTCGGTACCCTAACTGCTCTAGCAAAAGAATAGCTTTTATACCCGTATCACTATCTAAATAATTAGTGAATTCATCCGCAAAAAGATATACTGTTTTTTGCTTGGCTGCTGATTTTTTATGCCACTTAGCCCATGTCTTCAAAGAAATATTATTCATCTTTGGAATAGAGCGAGAAGCATTAAACCCCATCATTTTAGGCACAATACGTTTAATCCATGGCGCATGAGTTAGTCCATTGTATAACCAAGGAAAAACTGAAAACAACTTATTTATAGCGGGCATATACGCAATCATCATCGCTTTAGGAGGAACTCCCTTTTGGCTATAATAATGTTGTAAAAACTCACCCTTTAATTTGGCTACATCAACCCCTGAAGGACACTCCGATTTACAGGCCTTACATGATAAGCACAAACTAAGCGCTTCATTAATATCCTCTAAATATAAATTATCCGAATCTAAGGTTCCTGTGAAATATTCTCTCAGTATATTAGCTCTTCCTCGTGTGGTATGCTTTTCATCTTTAGTTGCCATGTAACTAGGGCACATGGTTCCGCCAATGACTTCCGATTTTAAACAATCTCCCGAACCCGAGCATTTTTCCGTTGCACGAACAATCCCTTCTGTATCGCGCCAGCTATAAACGGTATTTATCTTCTTCAAAGGATTCGCTTGTCGATACCTTAAGGAAGTATTCATTTGTGGGGTATTAACAATCTTTTCAGGGTTTAAAAGTCCCTCTGGATCGAATACCTTTTTAACACGTAATATTAATTTATAATTTAAATCACCCACCATGAGCGGAATAAACTCTCCGCGCAATCTACCATCACCATGTTCTCCACTTAACGAGCCATCATATTTTTTTACAATGGCTGCTGTTTCCTTGGCAATTTTCCTAAATATGATTACATCTTGAGGGTCTTTTAAATTCAATACCGGACGCAGGTGTAACTCACCACTTCCAACGTGTGCATAAAACACACAGTCCTTACTAAACCCACCCAAAAGGTCCTTTATATCTTTTGAAAAAGCAGGCAAATCTTCAGGTCTTAAAGCCGTATCTTCAATCACAGCAACGGGTAAGTCATCCCCTTTCATATTGGATAAAACACCTAATCCTGCTTTACGGAGTGCCCAAACTCTTTTTATATTTTCCGATTCTACAATGGGATAATCATAGCCTAGATTCTGCTCTTTAAAATCATTAATCAGTTGATGAATCTTTTCTTCCAACGCAACTGAAGAGTTATCTGCAAACTCAATCACCAATAGAGCTTGGGGTTTACCCGATATAAAAAAACGATTGCTTTGCTGAGCTGTACTTTGTCCTGCTAAATCAATTATTTTATCGTCAATTAATTCAACTGCTCTGGGCGAATGTTTCAGCGCTGCTATATTGGCTTGTAAAGACTCTTCGAGACTATTAAAATGAACACAAATAAGCGCTTCGTGTTTTGGTGGGACTGAAACCAAATTTAGCTTCATTTTGTTAGCCACCATTAAAGTTCCTTCTGAGCCTGCAATTAATTTACACATATTAAAATGATCACCATCTTCTTTAAACGGAACCATTTCGGCTAAATAATCTAAGGCATAACCTGTATTTCTTCGATGTATGCTTTTATGCGGATATTCTTTATCAATCTCAGCAATATGTTCAGGTTTAGATAAGATGTCTTTTATTTCTCGGTAAATATCACCTTCTAGCCCTTCCTGCTGGCATTTTTTATCAAACTCCCAATTCTGAATCTCTTTAAAAACAACCTCATCTCCATTAGCTAAATATCCATGTACCTCTAAAAGATGGTCTCTTGTACTACCATAAACCAACGAGTGAGAACCACAGGAGTTATTACCCACCATTCCACCTAAAGTACAGCGATTTGAAGTTGATGTTTCAGGGCCAAAGAATAAACCATGTGGAGCCAGATATTTGTTTAACTCATCTAATACCACACCAGGCTCAACCATCACCCACTTTTCGTCCACATTCAATTCCAGAATGTTGTTCATGTACTTTGACATGTTAACTACCAAGCCACTACCAACAACTTGTCCGGCTAATGACGTACCAGCACCTCTGGGAATTAATTCTATTTTATTTTTATAAGCAAAATCCAGAATTAGATGAAGATCGGCATTATCTCTAGGCCACACGACTCCCAAAGGCTTTTCGCGATAAGCAGAAGCATCGGTTGCGTGCTGAGCGCGATCTAAATCTTTAACAGATACTTCCCCTTTTAACAAGGAAGATAATTGATTCAAGGTGTTATCTGGATTCATCTACAATATTTTACTAAAGAAAAAGAATGTACTGGTTAGGCGGTATTAAATAGTTTTTCCGATAGGTATATTAACACCAAAATAAAATTGGCTTGATTCACTGTCACTTTTAAACAAATTACCAATTACGGTAGCAGAGCCAATATAAAACCCTTTCCATCGAGCACCAAAACCAGCATTTGCTCCTAGTTTATTATGATAGCGCATAGGTAAATAAAATCCCCATGTTTTATTTTCAAATCGAGGAGTTAAATAGGTAGTTACAGACTTTGTTTTAAAGCTTTTTATAACCTTTCCGTAAACACTTGGCTGATACGAGAAACTAGCATTGATATAAATATTTTTGCTATAACAGTAATCTGCATTAATCGCATATGTGGTAGGTAAACTTAAACTATAATCGTCCCCATCTATTTCTTTAAAATCAACAGAATTTTTAAGCGTATCAATAAGCGCACCTAGAGTCTCAACACCTTGAAATCTAGAGTACGGTACATCCTGCATAGAAACATGATAGGTTTTGTTACCTTTATTATTGGAGTGCTTTATGGACCCTATATCGTTAATGGTTAAGCCAGCTTTAAACAAGTATGGTTTATCTTTCTGGTTCGGATCTTTATAGATATACGAAAAACCTATATTGGCACCTAAACCACTGTCACCATTAAACTTAACTTTTCCATCCTCAGTAATTTCGTACAATGTTTCATTAACGGCATAACTAAGGTCAAAATCTAAATTATTAATTTGAGTCTTATCATAACTCACATCTATTCCATCCATATTAAAATACCCAGCACCTCCACCTTGCAGATACTTAAGCGTGACACCTCCAGCAAATTCATGTTTATCATTTTCAAATAGCAAACGAGAATACGTCACATTATACTCCGTCCAGGTATTAACAATACCATTTAAATTCTCGTTTTGTAAATCATCTAAACCATCTGGAGATTCAACATCTTTAAAAAGCTTAGCTACACTCTCGTGTGATGCTCTGTACACTCCATTTCCTCTAAGATCGAAGTGCACCGCAATGGCATTTTTATGATTAAACTTATAAGATATGGAAGGAAATATGATTTTACCATTAGCCACCGTTATATTACTTGTTGAGCCAAGTAATTTATCTAAACTTAAAATTCCAGTATTTGCCAGCTTCTGAAAAACATCTGTTTCCTGACTCTGCCCATCATTCAAAAATAATACTTGGCCGGACAGAACATTTATATTCCATTTAGTAGAATCTCTAACAATTCCTGTTGGGTCATTGGCTATATTCTGAAGAGGCAGAAAGTTGCTGGTATGAACGCCTCCAAAATCTTGCGCATAACTACTAATAGAAATGAATAATATATATAATACTAGAAGTATTTTTTTCATAATGACTAAATCAATTTCGTATTTACTAATTATAACCCTACACCAAACCCCACACTAATAACAGGTTCTCCAGAATCATACGGACTGTGTTTATCTTGTAATACATCAAATAGCACTCTCACCGAAAAGAAACTTTTATTACTAATATATTGTCGATAACCACCTCCTAGCCATATGAATGGCACAAAGTTTCTTCCTGCTGTTTGTCCATTAATAAAAAAGGATTGGTAACTGTAGCCTGCAAACTCGGCATGTGCAAACAGTTGTGGTATAAAATTATACTGGCCAAACAAACGTGCACCATAATCATGTGCTGATATATCTTTGTTATATCGTTTATCCTTGGTATAAATATACTCCAACCCAAGGCCAGAATAGAATTTAGGAGAAATACGTGCACCCACTATCGGACTAACCCTTAGAGACATATAATCGCTAAAATTACCAGATAAACCAAAACTACCTCCCGTATATAATTTATCCTTAAAACTCACCTTTTGAGGCGTTTTAGTTGGCTGTATACTATCATTAGATAACTGTGCAGATAGGTTTATTACCATAAATGCCAACGCAAGTACTACAATTAGTTTTCTCATGTTGAAATAAGTTTAAAAAAGATTGAAATAAAGACTACCCATTATATCATAGAATAGTATCTACTGGTAAAACTACGTCAATTTTAAAACAAAATCAAAGATGAGAATGTTTAAGACCACTTATTGCTTAAGCTTCTTTTTCGTAGGCATACCAATATAGCGTTCCTACAAAAAATGCACCTCCTACAATATTGCCTAAAGTAGCTGGAATTAAGTTATCCACCACAAAGCTAGTCCAGGTAATATCAGCTCCTTGAAAAATAGCCAATGGAATAAAGTACATGTTGGCTATGGAGTGTTCGAACCCCATAGTAACAAAAGCCATAACAGGCCACCAAATACCTAAAATTTTACCTGTAGTATGTTGAGCCGACATGCCCATCCAAAGTGCTAAACAAACTAACCAGTTAGCGCCAATACCTTTTAAAAAGGTTTTATAAAATGGATTAGATGTTTTACCCTCTGCAATTTTAAAAATCATATCAGTCCATGGTTCTGCAGATACAACCTCGGTTAGGTGCGTAAGAAAATAAGCTACAAAAATAGAACCTACAAAGTTGCCTAGATAAACCAATCCCCAATTGCGAAGTGGTGCTTTCCAGCTTTGTCTTTTACTTAAAACATTGGGCATAAAATAAGCATTATTACCCGTAAAAAGCTCAGCTCCTGCCATAACCACCATCATCAGTCCCACAGGGAAGGCCGCCCCAAAAGCAAATTTAGCTATACCTGGGTTTTCTTCTGCAATACCAGGCATTCCACCTCCAATGAGGATAGAAAGTAAGGCGCCAAAGGAAATATAGGCACCCGCCATAAAACTTAAGGTAAGTACTTTTTTAGCTGAATACTTGTCTTTTGCAATAGCAGCTTGTCCAGCCAGTTTAATAATCTCAGGAGGAGAATATAAAGTCATAATAAAATAGTCATTAGTTTGCTTCATCAATGCTCACTGGGAGAACATTGAATTGTCTGTAATTATTCGTTGTCGTTGTGCGACCTAGTTTATTTTAATTTCTTTAAAGTAAGGCGAAAGTATTTCTTTGGCTCTTTCAATCTGTTCAGGTGTGTTTTCAATAGCATCCTTTAAAAGATATTCCTCGCCCAATGCTTCCCATTTATGGGTACCCAATTTATGGTATGGTTGTATCTCCAATTTTTGAATACAATCAAAACCTTTGTATCGCTCACCTAATTTTATCAGTTCCTCTGGAATATCGGTATGGCCAGGAATTAAAACATACCTTAACCAAGCAGGCTTTCCTGATTTTTCGCGATGCTGAATAAATTTAAGCGACGAGCCATATTTATCTACACCAGTTATTTGATGATAACCCTTAGCATGCGTGTGTTTGATATCTACCATCACTAAATCGGCATAATTATCAATCAATTCCTTAGCATCATCATTTAATATAGAACCATTGGTATCAATATTAGTATGAATCCCTTTTTCTTTTAAGGCCTTAAAAAATGGAATGAGCGCTTTACTTTGCACTAAAGGTTCTCCGCCAGATACAGTCACTCCACCTAGTTTTCCGAAGTAGGATTTCATGTTTTCTGCACGTTTTACCAAAGCTTCAATTTCATGCTCCGCACCACCTTTTAAAGGGATGGTATCGGGATTATGACAGTACAAGCACTTAAGGTTACACCCTTGTAAAAAGATAACCATTCTTATGCCTGGACCATCATGGGTTCCAAACGATTCTATGGAATGAACTTTTAATTTTGACATTTAGTAATGTTAAAAGTTGAAATTGAAATTTTCGAAAGTTATTACCTTTCTTACAAACGACAAAAGCCGAAAGCAAAAGTAGTAGTACTTTCAGCTTTCGACTTTTGTCTTAAAAATATGTTGTTTTACATTGAATCGTGGAACGAGCGAGACAATACTTCTTGCTGCTGTTCGCGCGATAAACGTGTAAAATTAACTGCGTATCCTGATACACGAATCGTTAGCTGTGGATATTCTTCTGGGTTTTCCATAGCATCTTTTAATAGCTCTCTGTTAAGAACGTTTACATTAAGGTGCTGTGCATTTTTACCAAAGTATCCATCTAAAGCTGCTACCAAGTTGGCAATTCTATCTTCTTCGTTTGAACCTAATGATTTAGGTACAATAGAGAATGTATTAGAAATACCATCCTGAGAATCTTCGTAATCAATTTTAGCTACTGAATTTAATGAAGCAATAGCACCGTGAGTATCACGCCCGTGCATTGGATTTGCTCCTGGTGCAAAGGCAATACCTTTAGCTCTACCATCAGGCGTAGCTCCCGTTT
Source organism: Labilibacter marinus (assembly GCF_001659685.2). Taxonomy (GTDB): domain Bacteria; phylum Bacteroidota; class Bacteroidia; order Bacteroidales; family Marinilabiliaceae; genus Saccharicrinis; species Saccharicrinis marinus. The sequence goes on along the minus strand of NZ_LXYE02000061.1, from coordinate 10,360 downwards.
TTTTACCGTAAGTTACATTAGATGTAATGGTAAGTACCGATAAAGTCGGGTTTGCATCTTTATATACACGAAGCTTTTTCAACTCCTCACTAAAATGGTTTACTAAACTACGAGCAATTAAATCTACTCTATCGTCATCGTTACCATATTTTGGAAAGTCTCCTTCAATCTCAAAATCTACCGTTAAGCCATCTTCGTTACGAACTGGTTTAACTTTAGCATGCTTGATAGCAGAAAGTGAATCGGCCACAATAGAAAGTCCTGCAATACCGTAAGCCAAGTTAATTTTTGGATTAGTATCGATTAAAGACATCTGTGCTTTTTCGTAGTAGTACTTATCGTGCATGTAGTGGATGATATTCATCGACTCATTGTACACACGCGCTACTTCTCTCATGGCAATTTCGAAGTTAGCCATTACTTTGTCAAAATCTAAATACTCATCATTAGCCATCGATGGAATACCATCTACCATTTGAGTACCTGTATTTTCACACTGTCCAGCGTTAAGCGCTAACAAAAGTGTTTTAGCTAAGTTGGTACGTGCTCCAAAAAACTGAATGTGTTTACCCAATTCCTGGAATGATACACAACAAGCAATACCATAATCATCACTATCTCTGTGACAACGCATTAAATCGTCGTTCTCGTATTGGATAGATGATGTATCGATAGATACTTTTGAACAAAATTCTTTAAATCCTTGCGGAAGGCTATTAGACCAAAGGATAGTAATATTTGGCTCTGGCGAAGGCCCTAGGTTATATAAGGTATTTAAGAAACGGAATGAAGTTTTAGTTACTTTACTTCTTCCATCTACTAACATACCACCTATAGACTCAGTTACCCAAGTTGGATCTCCAGCAAAAATTTGCTCGTAAGCTTCCATTCTAAGGTGACGAACCATACGTAATTTCATCACAAATTGGTCAATATACTCCTGAGCATCTTGCTCGGTAATTAAACCAGCTTCTAAATCACGTTGTATATATATATCCAAGAAAGAAGAAACACTACCCAATGACATTGCAGCACCATCTTGCTCTTTTACAGCAGCAAGGTAAGCCATGTAAGTCCACTGTACAGCTTCAATACCATTTTCTGCAGGACGAGATAAATCTAAATTGTAATGGTTACCCATATCAATCATTTGACCTAACGCTTTTAACTGCTCAGCAACTTCTTCTCTTAAACGGATAGTATGGTCAGTCATCGGACCATTAATTCCTTTTAAGTCTTGTTTTTTCTCCTCAATTAAACGGTTGATACCGTATAGAGCAACTCTTCTATAGTCACCAATGATACGACCACGAGCATAGTTATCTGGCAAACCAGTTAAGAAACCTAAAGAACGAAATTTTCTGATTTCATCTGTATAAGCATCAAAAACCCCGTCGTTATGTGTTTTTGTATATTTTCCGAAAGCCTCGGTAACCATAGCAGATGGTTTTAAACCGTGCTCCGAAAGTGCTTTTTGAACTACCTTAAATCCACCGTAAGGTTTCATAGCTCTTTTAAGTAAAGCATCGGTCTGCAAACCAACAATTACTTCACTTTCTTTATCTATATAACCCGCCGCAAAAGAGTTTACAGTAGAAACAATTTCCGTATCTACACTTCTTAACCCATTATTAGCACGTTCTTCTTTTAATGCTTGCAGGCAAACATCCCAAAGCTTTTTTGTTTTAGGACTTGCTCCTTCAAGGAAAGAGTAATCTCCAGAATATGGAGAGATGTTTTGTTTAACAAAGTCTCTAACATCAATGGCATCACACCAATTTCCTTTAGCAAAGTCTTTTGTTTCCATAGTTGCTTTTTAAATTTTGCACAAAAGTAGAGCTATTTTCTTTCATAAAAAATCCCAACTTGTTGTGAGTGGGTTTGTTGAGGAATAAATATGACCATTATCATGTCATATCTTTTTATTAATCAGGTAAAACAGGTATTGAATTACCTAAAAAGCTAATATTTGTTAAATTTTCAGTAGAGCCCTTAATTGAGTTGCTTTTCGGAGATGTGAGATAGCTTTTTAATTAATTGACTTTTTTGTTCCAATTCTCTATAGTCCACAATAAACATCTGCATAAGTATTTTCAACTCTTTTAAATCGGCTTTTGAAAGCACCATTTTAATAGATGTATTGGGAAAAGGTATTTGAATTTTACGAATATATTGAGACTGATTATTGATACGCTCAAACTCGTCACCCTCAAGCTTATTCAAATAACTATAAAAGTCCTCTATAATACTTAAGGAAGAAAAGTTTATCGCTAATTGATTAAATTCGAAATGAATTTTACTGCACTTATCGCAAGTAAAAATATGGCCATGTAATGTTTTTATATCTATAATTTCCATATTAACTCCCTTCATTTGTATTATCTTATTTAAAACAATGCTTTCAGGCAAAATGTTTTATTTTTATTTAGATTAATTATAAATACAAATGTAAATTACCTCAACCAATCCATCAATACCAACAATTAGGGATTTACAGAAACAAAAAAAGCATCTTTTAAAAAAGATGCTTTAATATATTACATAATAATAATAACTTAAACACTAATCATGCTGATCGTTAGGATTATAAGTCTCTACATGTCGTTCTGTTTTAGTTTTGTTGAACTCATTAATGGTAATAATAATTCCAGTTTCTTCAACATCTCCAAACCTATCGTTAATAGCTGTACCAAACGAACGCATTGAAGGAGATAAATTCATGTAAGCATTTACCAAAGGAGGAATTGTTTCTCCTAATTCTCTAACCCTACGATTTAAAACCTTGTAATCTTCAACAAAGGTAGGGCCTTGAAAGATCTCTTCAATCTTTGCATCCGACAAACCAATTTTAACCTTGAATTCATCTTTTGGATAAAGTAAGTTATCAGGATCGCCAAAATACCTATTCATAAAGCTCAAAATTAAATCTCTAGCTTCCTGATTAAAATGGGTATACATCGTTACCTTACCAAAAAAGTATTTCATTTCTGGATTATTAACGATTAGAGAGCCTAATCCATCCCAAAGGTTATCCAAAGCAAAAAGGCTTTTAGCACCTTGTTTACTCGATTGATATTGTGGCTGAACGAATGATCGACCCAACTCAATTGTTTTAGGAAGAAATTCGTCGAGAAATTTATCGGTAAGGTTAAAAAGCCTTGATGTAGCTAGTGTTACTTTTCCATCTTTATCTCTAGGTATAGTATTTCCCATGATATAACGGTACCCACCTAAAATTTCTTTCTCCTCAGGATCCCAAACAATCAATTGCCTATATGGTACTTCAGCAGTATCATAGTCGTCAATGTCTGTTTCTTTTCCTGTTCCTCCACCAGCTTGGCGAAAAGACTCTTCTCTTAAGCGCCCCACTTCTAACAATAAGTTAGGAGCTTCGTCGCCTCTGAAATCATATATTTTATTACCGCCCTTGTTTGTATTCCGAACAAAACGATCTTTTGTTAACTCAGCTTCTAGCTTATCTTTAGCTATTGGAGCAATAATTGGTTTTATTGAATCCATAAAAAAATAGATTTTTGCAAAGACAAAATTAAATTATTTTTGGTAAGCTGTAGACTGTTTTCTTTATTTTTTCGGCCCAAGCTTTTGGAGAGTCTCCATTTTGTAATTCTTGCCAAGGAATTGGCGTTCCAAATTGAAGATTTACAAGCTTACCTTTTTGCTTAAACATTTCATCTACAAGATATAACATTTCAAGATTAGCTTTTATCCCAAGTAGCTTTCTGAGACGAGATAGATTATAAAAAAAGTTCGAATTTCTACCATCAATATGCACAGGAATAATATCTCGTTTAGTTTTAATTGCTTTTTTTATAACATTTGGCTTCCACTCAAGGTCTTTTATACCTTCCTTTTGCTTACGCGAAACTAGTCCTGCTGGAAAGAATAACATTTGGGCTTCTGAAGTAAACGCATCTTCAATTAATTTTGCCGCTTCTCTGGAGTGACTGCCATGTTTATTAATTGGAACAAAGATATCATTATACCTACCTAACAACAGTAAAATATCATTAACTGGAAATTTAATATTTTTAAAAACACTCCCTACTTCTGTCAGAAAAATAATACCATCTAATCCACCAAGCGGGTGGTTTGCTACAAAAAGATATCTTCCATCTGTGGGAATTTTGTCTAAGCCAATACACTTACTTTTAACTCCAAAATGCTCCATGCAAACTCTTCCAAAATCTACATTGTAACTATCTGCATAGTTTTCGAGCATCCAATTAAGACTATCTTGATGAATAACCTTTTTTAAATATGAAATTACAAACTTCGGAATCCATTTTAAAACTCCTGGATTTTTATCTCTAAAAACCTTCTCGATGTCAATTCTGGTAAGCTCTTCTTTTTCTTTCTCCGCCATGTCTTTATAAAATGTGCCCCAATTTTAAAAAAAAAACTGAAACTAAAGAAATGAAATCAATATATATAGAGTTGAAGAGTGAAAACATAGCTCTCAATTACACTTTTGGTTAGATTACGCCCCATTTATTATGAGATAACACTAAAACCGAAGATGATTTATGCACTTGTTACTGCCTCCATATTTATTGAGTTAGCTAAAATTACCATAGTTAACATATTTAGGTGTGTTATTCTTGCCTATATGGCATGTATTGTGCACCTTTAGCTTTGTTAAAACAAAAATAACAACACCTAAGGTTGTTTTCCTAGGTAGTTGTGAGCAATACGGTGCTGAATTTGAGAACCCAATGAATTATTGTATTTTTGTAAAAAAATAAGGAAAATATTTTATGGCTGTAAATAGAGATAAAGTTGATATTTGGAAAGAAGATGTTGCAAAATCAGTGGACTTTTATAATAATTGGTTTATGCACTTTGCTCCAAAAGCATATAGAGACACAAGAATACACACAACGAAACAAGTCGAAGAAGCACTAAATTGGACTGAAAATCTTACAAATATTAAACCTGAAGTCCTACAGGAGCACCCATCAGTGCTACCCATGCTTAGAATGACTACATGCCCTCCAATTGCTAGAGACAGATTGATTGGTCTTTCTGGTGTTTCACCAAACTTGGTGAAAAATATGGAGATTGAGCATCGAATGCCCCCAAAAATGAAGATACCGCTTCTAATAAATCAATTAAAAGATATTGGGAATATTATTGAAACAATGGCAGACCCTGATATTTTTGTTTGGAAGTCAAGAAATGATAAAGGTACAAAAGAGGAAGTTTATCGTGCATCTACTATTGTTGCCGACAGACTATGTGGAGCTGTTGCTGACCCAATTATAAGAAACGCTCAAGAACAACGACAATTAAAAGCGATGAAATTGTGGCTTGAAGCCCGTGGTTACCGCGAATTAAAAAAAGGAGAAGCAGATGATTTTTTATCAATGCCGAGTGGTACTTTTTCATTCAGATTTAACGTACCAGTAAAACTGGAAGATGGACGCAGTGTGAATATACCTGTAGATGCTGTGATTATGAGGAAGGAGTCCAAGCAAGGTGACTTTCCTGCACTTTTTGAAGCCAAATCTGCAGGTGATTTTACAAACACAAATAAGCGAAGGAAAGAAGAAGCTATCAAAATGCAACAGCTTAGAAATACATATGGCGATAAAATAACTTTTGATTTATTCTTATGTGGTTATTTTGATTCAGGATATCTAGGCTATGAAGCAGCAGAAGGAATTGATTGGGTATGGGAACATAGAATTGAAGACTTAGAAAAGTTTGGTTTTTAAAAATGAATAGTTTAAATATCATAGAGGAAAAACGTCAAGGAATACAATTAAAGTTGGATTCTTTGAAGACACGCTTGGAACGAAACAAACTAGGTCAGTTTTCAACACCAATAGAATTGTCAAATAGTATACTTTCATATACAAAGCATTTCTTTCACAAGGATTCAAAAATCACTTTTCTTGACCCAGCAATTGGTACTGGTTCATTTTACAGTGCATTATTAAAAAACTTTCCTTTAAATAAAATAGATTCAGCTACAGGTTATGAAATCGACCTACATTATGCATTAGAGTCAAAAGAATTATGGAGAGAATCAAAACTTGATTATAGAATTGATGATTTTTGCAAGGCAGAAATTTCATCAAATGAGAAATATAACCTAATTGTTTGCAACCCTCCATATGTTCGTCATCATCATTTAAATGGTCAGAAAAAGGTACTTCAAGAAAATGCAGTTAAGTCTTCAAATATAAAACTATCTAGTCTTGCTGGCTTGTATTGTTACTTCGTCGCAATAAGTCATAAATGGTTGGATTCAGATGGAATTGGAGTTTGGCTGATACCTAGTGAATTTATGGATGTCAATTATGGAAAGGAAATAAAAAACTACTTACTTAATAAAGTTGAGTTAATTCAAATACATAGATTTGCTCCAGAAGATATTCAATTTACGGATGCACTTGTATCTTCTGCAATTGTAATAATTAGGAATAAGAAACCAACTACAGACTATCAAGTTAATTTTTCTTTTGGAGGTAATATAGAAACACCTTTAATGTCCAACTCCATAAAAAGAAGTGATTTAGAAAAAGAAAGTAAATGGACAAGGTTTCCCCAAAAAAATGTACGTGACTCTAGTAACCATTCTATGCTCAGTGATTTTTTTGCTATTAAAAGAGGAATAGCCACAGGTGATAATTCTTTCTTTATTCTAGCAAAAGAAGAAATCAATAGGTTAAACTTACCTTTAGAACATTTTCGTCCTATTTTACCAAGTCCAAGATATCTTAAAGAAACTGAGATTTTAAGTGATGAAAATAGGAATCCAATTATTGAACAAAAGCTATTTGTTTTAGATTGCAAGTTATCATTAACCGAAATTGAAGGTAGATATCCAAGTCTGTATAGCTATATTCAAACTGGTATTGAGAAAGGAGTCTCAAATCGTTATTTGTGCAAGAATAGAAAAATTTGGTATGCACAAGAAAATAGAGAGTCAAGCAGTTTCTATTGTACTTATATTGGACGTTCCAACTCTAAAAACAAAAACACCTTTAGATTTATTTTAAATCATTCTGATTCAATAGTGTCAAATTCATATTTAATTTTGAATCCAAAAGATAAACTAAAGTCTTTTCTATCTGAGAATATTGAAAATAAGAGATTAATCTATGATGCTTTAAATAGTATTTTAGATAGTCAATTATTGGATGAAGGGCGTGTTTATGGTGGAGGAATGCACAAAATAGAACCAAGAGAACTGTCCAAAGTAAATGCAGATGTCATTAGGAATATTCTAAAATGAAATAAAGAATGTACTGCTCACAACAAATTATAAACGTAATGCGGGGCGAAGTGAGTAATTCAAACAAAAGTAAAATAAACAACGATAGCGGTAACTTGAAAGGAAAGTGCGTTGAAACCCGCACTACGCTTATAAGTGGCCGTTGGCGGTCATTCAAAGAGCGAACTGTAAATAATATCATGAATTTGTTATCTTTGGTTTTTTATCAAGGATTATTATGACAGAGAAAGAGTTAATTGCAAAAATTGTAGAGTATTTTGAAACCAAAATATTCAAAAATCATATTGAAGCATCTTTAAAAAATAATGCTAAGTTAAAGTCATACAACATCAACCCGATTGTTGTGAAGTATTTATCTAAAGTACTTGAAGAAGACTATACAGCGAAAGGCGTTGCAAAGGCTTTATATTACCCGAGAGTTTTGGGAACCTCAATAAATACATCATTTGGAACACGTATACAAAATATGTTTGTTGAACTTGGATTGGCACAAGGCTCCTTAATAAAAGGAATGGATATTGAGTTTACCGATAAAATTGATAACAGACAAAAATGGTGTCAATTGAAATCTGGTCCAAATACCATTAACTCTGAAGATGTAAATCCATTGCTAAAGAAATTTACAACTGTTACTAACTTGGCAAGAACAAACTCAATGAACCTCAATAATTCAGATTTAATTTTAGGTGTTTTATACGGAGAGGAAAATCAATTGAGTCAGCATTACAAAAAAATAGACCAACAATTTCCAGTGATTATTGGCAAAGAGTTTTGGCATAGATTAACTGGTTTTCCAAACTTTTACGAAGGACTAGTAGATGAATTGCATAAAAGTATTCTTACCATTGACACAAAGGATTTTATAAATAAAGGATGCGATGCTTTAGAGGAAGAAATTAAGAATTCTCCATTTTTTGATTTTTAATTGAATAATATTTATTTAGAAAATTAACAATTGAGTATCCAACTTCTCGGCCTAGATTAACTGGCACTGCATTTCCGATTTGCTTATACTGCTGAGCAATAGAACCAACAAATTTCCATTCATCTGGAAATGTTTGAATCCTAGCGTATTCACGTACTGTAAACGGACGAGTTTCGTCAGGATGGCAACGTTCAGTTTGTTTTTGAGCAGGACTGCAGGTTAAGGTCAAACTTGGCTCATCCCAACCAATTCGACGAGCCATTCCTGTTTTTCCGCCACCTAAATAAAAACTACCGCCCATATATTCTTTTTGAATATCTAAAGGTAAATCTCGCCAATATCCTTTGGGTGGTACTAAATCAAGAACTTCCTTTTTAGATTGTGGATATTTAGCTCCGTCAGATTTTGGGACATTTTTATCAAATAATTCGCCTTTTTTAAGAGCATCAGAAAGATTATATATTTTTTTATGAGGTTCTGGATACTCATAATTGATGTCAATATCTTTTCTAATGCCAACTAGTATTAAACGTTCCCGTTTTTGAGGAACTTTATAATTAATTGCTTTCAATACTTGAAAAGGAACAACATTATAACCAATTTCGTCAAGAATAGAAATCATACCTTGCAGTGTTTTCCCTTTTTCGTGACTAAGTAGTCCTCTGACATTTTCTCCGATACAAATAGCAGGAGAAACTTCTTGAACAACACGAGCAAACTCATAAAACAATGTACCCCTGGCATCTTTAAGACCTAGTTTCTTGCCAGCATAACTAAACGCTTGACAAGGAAAACCACCTGTAACAACATCAACTTGATTTTTATATTTCGAGAAATTGAAGTCCTTAATATCACCTTCAAGAACATTCCAATTCGGACGATTTTTTCTTAAAGTATTACAAGCCCATTTATCGATTTCATTTAAAGCAACACATTTAAGACCTGATTTTTCAAGACCAACAGCAAGACCACCAGCACCAGCGAATAACTCAAGAACTGAATAATCATGATTAGGCTTAACATAGTTTGAAACTTCATCCTCTTTAATATCCTCAAATAGATTTCCTAATAATGCATGGACATCTGATTTTTTATAAACACGATAATTGGAAACAGGCTCACGAACAGCATTTAGAATACCTTCATTGTCCCATCTTCTCAGGGTTTCTTTACATTTCCCGACTAATTCTGCTGTTTCTGAAAGAGATATATATTCACTCATAACCACATTATTAAACCTTACACAATGGTTACAAATATATAACGAAATGATTAACAAAGAAAGGAAAAAGAACGAACCGCCAACAATGTATATATAACATTTGGCGGAAAGTGCTATATTTGAAGTTATTACAAGTAAAAATATTTTTTCGTATTTTGAAAGATAGTGCAATAAATGCCAAACGTTTCATATACGAGACGTTAGCACCAACTAAAGAACAAACATACATACATTGTGAAAAATCAAAATAATATGAGTAATTCAAGAGAAGAAATCCCAGTATGGACTTGGTATAATGGACAGTTCCTTTTTCAATTTGACGAACAACTGAAGACAAATCCCGATATGACAATTTCGGAGTTTTTTAGTAAGTTTCAAACCAACCAAGGAATTCAAGATTTGAATTTCTATCACACAAAAAATCAAGGAACAGTTATTTTGCTTATGTATGGTTTAATGGTTATCCCGAAAGAAATATGGGAAATGACTAGTACTAAATTTGCATTCACTACACGAAAAAATTTTACTATTAACCTGCCTGCAAATACTGAAGATATTGACACACTCAAATTTTTAAGACTTTTAAGAAACTCTTTGGCACACGCTAATTTCTCAATTGACGTAAGTAACGCAAGACTGACGTTTTGGAATAACAATAAAAACGGAAATAAGAACTTTGAAGTAGAGATAAGTTATAGCGACCTCGGTGAATTTACTGCAGAAGTGGGGAAATACTATGTTAATGAAGTTAAGAATGACTAACATTCACAAAGAATAGCAGGTGCTAACAAAATGTATAGTTCATAGCGGTTTTGTAGTAATTTTGAGCAGTGTAGCTCTTTTCGGGCTCCGCCAAATCTGCCGATTTGACTATTTTAAAGGTGGCAAATTAGGCTCATTGCGTAATTTGAACTTTATTGCTTTGAATTCCGCTACGAAACCATACATCAGT
>NZ_LXYE02000060.1 GCF_001659685.2 Labilibacter marinus | reverse complement strand
GAATGAGGCGGGTATTTTTATATAAACATGACGTGTATTTTAGCTATCTAGTAATTGTCTATTTCAGCTTTAGTTTATAATCATGGGCTCCAGGAGCAAAATTACTTTTAATCACTTTGGTACCAACAGCCCTGGTTCCTTTACCCCAATTAACTTCTGCTCTATTGTCTCCAAGTACCACATTAATTAACTTTTCTCTCATTTTATCGGCAATCTTTTGATACTTTTTATTGTAGGCCAGGTTATTTATTTCATTCGGGTCAGATGTCATATCATACAAAGCAGCATCTAACTCTTTGTACGAAGCATTCTGAGCCCATTCCAGATTTTCACCACGCTTTTTATTGGGCCTAGTTTGCATCGAGAAAACATACTCCTGGGTACGTATAAAAGCTCTTGGACCAGTAACTGCATGACTTTCGCCCACCACATAATCTCGTTTAGGTGCTTTACCCGAAGCAATTTTGGCCATATCCATTCCATCTAAATATTCAAAGTCTTTATGAGCAATATTAGCTCCAGCAGCTTTTAAAATGGTAGGTGCTATATCTACAAATTCGGTATAATCCTTCACCACTTTGCCTGCCGGAAATTTATTTTTATCAGAAGAAACCACCACAATCGGATTATGACTATCTACGTCCCACGGCGTAAACTTAGAGTATGCTCCATGGTCGTTTAACTTCCAACCATGATCTCCGTTGACATATACCACCATCCAAGGTTGTTTCTTTTCCTTACTATAAGCAATAAAAGCATCCACAGCTTCACCAACCAAAGCATCGCCATATGCGCAAAAAGCATAATAATCGCGAATCATCTTTTGCTTTTGCTCATCAGTAAATTCATTGGAGTAAGCATTATTGACTTGTTTCTTTAACTGTGCTGGCATATTAGCCCACTCTTCATCTGTCAACTCAGGTACATTGTAGGTATACTTTTCAAACCTTTTGCGGTAGTCTGCCGGTGGTAAAACTGGCGTATGCGGAAAGTCGTATCCAATATGGCAAAACAGCGGTTTAGAAGGATCTACCCCTTTAAATGTAGTGCTGCCCAAATTAAACTCCTTGTTTTCATTCTTCAAAAAGTCTTTGAAAGAAGAGGTATAATAACCATCCCTAGTTTTTCCTGCAGGCCGAGGGCTTACTCCTGCCAGTATGCCTTGACTAAATACCGTTTCTGGTTTTTTGGGGGTATGCTTACGTAGTAAATCGCACTTATCATAAATCTCCTGTGCCATACCTGCAAATTGTGGATTCTGCTCCTCTAACTCTTTGGTGTAGTAGTAATATTTTCCGTCTTCGGTTTTTAGGAACTTTATATTCTTAAAAGGCTTAGCTAGTTTTTGACCATCAATCTCTGTTAATAAAGTCTTTTTACCCCATTCTGTTAAACCTTCGTTCGCCAATGTTTTAGAATCAATATCTGTTTGATACATATTAGGAGGTACCGCTTTACCATTTTTAATGGTTCTTAAACGAACACCCAATTTGCCCACGTGCAAGGTTTGATAGCCCAACTGTTCCATTTGCTCAGGTAAATGAGGATAAGAGTTTTCTGTATTGTTGTTGTGGTACTCAAACTCATACACTCCCGAGCGGAAAGGATATCGACCATAATGCATAGAAGCCCGTGAAGGTGCACACCCTTGAGCTTGACAATAAGCATTTACGAAGGTGGTTCCCATTTCTGTTAAACGGTCGATGTTAGGCGATTCCACATAACCCAATTCACTTTCTTCTTTGCCATTAAGCATTTTATTAAACGCTCGAATAGCGTCATAACGATGGTCATCTGTTAATACCCAAAGAACATTGGGCTGTTGTGCTATAGAAGGCTTAACTGCCAATAGCAAAGCGATGAAGACTAGTAGTATTTTATTCATTTGATTTCATTTAATATCAAAATGTAGTATTAAAACTCAAGATATACCAAGAAGATTTATAGTAAACCTTTCTTCAACATACTGTGTGTTTAATACTAAATTATGACTGTTTTATATTTTCAGTTAATTACTTTGCTTTTTTAAGATGTTTTCCCAATCCTCTGTACTAAATGCAGAAGCAGGAACTCCTGCCGTATTGTATAAGCAACCTTCTATATAAGATTCCCAACCATAACGAACACTCACTGGCTGACTCACTTGTTTACAAGTAACTTGCAATACACTTCCTTTTTCAATAATTTTTGCTTCTGCAGGATGATAAACATTATCCACACCAGCCATCTCAAAATATTTCAGTTCCTTGCCCATAGTCGACAAACCTAAAGGCGCATAATCAAATTTTAATAAGGCTTTATTTCCTTGTATTTCCATACTTTTGTAAACAGGCCCAGAATATGAGATTCCTTCTACCCTATAATCGTTTGCTAACGCCCATAATGCTAGACGTTGCCCCACTTCTTTCTTTCTAGCGGGATGGATTCTTTTAAAATCGCCAATATCATTTATTACTGCCATACCTGTATTATTAACCGTTAGCATGGTTTTTAACTGCGATTGCTGAAGTTTGACCCAATTCTCGCCTTGTTTACCATACGGAGCTAATTGCACAAAATAGAATGGAAAATCTCCTTGTTGCCAGTTTGTTCTCCAACTTTTAATCATAGCAGGAAACAAACGAGAATACTGCTCGGCATCCCACCTATTACCTTCGCCCTGATACCAGATAGCCCCTTTTATCCCGAAAGGAATTAAAGGATGGAGCATTCCATTATATAATCCTGATGCTGTACGATTATTAAACTCTTTACTCCATTCATCTTTAAATTCAGGAAAAGTAGTTTGAATTATTTCTTTGGGAGTCCATGCCTGAGCTGGTGTAGCTCCCTGATTACAAGAAATCAGTCCAACAGGAACTCCTACATAGTCTTGTATCTGTTTTCCAAAAAAGTATGCTACCGCACTAAAGTCAACAGCTGTTTTGGGCTTGGACAGTTGCCATGCTCCTTCACAATTTACTTGAGGAACAGGTGTTGTTTTAGTGGCTACTGTAAAAAAACGCAGTTGCTTATTATTACTTCCTAAAATAGCTTCCTGACTACCTTCAATATGCTGACCAGGTCCTCCTTTTAAGGTCATAGCCATATTTGACTGACCTGTGCACAGCCAAACTTCTCCTACTAAAATATCTGAATAAGTAATTTTAGACTTTCCTTCAATCACTAATGAATGAGGTCCTCCGGCCTTCATAGGGTTTAACTTAATCACCCATTTGCCTTCTTTATCTGCTTTGGTAAAATGTTTCTGATCAGCAATAGAAACCGTAATTTTTTCACCTTTTTCAGCCGTACCCCATATTGTATTTATCTGGTTACGTTGCAATACCATATGGTCGCCAAAAATATTAGGCAGACTAAGTTCTGCTGAAATAGAGGACAATCCTAATCCTGTTAACAATACGGAGAAAATTATTCTTTTTAATACGCTCATGTAATTTGATTTTTTTCGGTACTTACGAAGTAATGAATATTAGCCATCATTTATGGTTAATAAAAACCATTGAATGCGGGTAGAAACACAAGCTAGACGTACAGCACTCATATTGTGCATATTAAAAATGCCACAGCAAAGTTTTTAGGCTTTAAACTGTGGCATTTGTACTATCTGGCTATTATAATAGTCTATTTGTAGATAAATTGTATAATCCGCTTGTATTCCTGAATATGCATCGTTTTAAGATTAATCTATACCTAGAAATACAAATCACAGCATTTAGTTCTTTTAAAGCACTTAGTTAAGCTTATTAGTTTACTACAAACTTAGATTTTAATACAGCATCATTACTTTTTAATACGATTAGATATACTCCTTTACTGAGATTTTTAATATTGAACACTGCGGTATCTGACCCAAGAACATCAAACATATTATTATGTACTAAGGCACCACTCATACTATATACATGAGCTGCATAATTACCCGCATTAAGTCCACTGACTCTAATTACACCTGTGGATGAAGGATTAGGAGAAATAGAAACGCCCATTTCTGCAAATGTAGCCACAATGGCATCATCAACACCAATACTCTGGTCACCATAAGGGGTCCAGGTTAAGTTGTCGAACATAACGGTATACGACTTAGTTTCAGCAACTGTAGCATTTTTCACTAACAATGAAAAGTTGCCTTCCACATTAATATCCTCAACTGTAAAATTATAGTTTCCTGTTCCTGTAAAAGTTTTTGTTCCAACCACATTTCCATTGATCAATAATTCTAATGTACGTGCACTATCATCTAAGTATAAATGCTTACATTGGATACTAAAACTTCCTATTCCACCAGTAATCTTTTCCGCTTTTATCCCAGTCATGTTTTTATTAAACTGTATGGCATTAGTGGTATTCATTCGTATAGTATTTTGTGCCCTCATCGTCCACTCAATACCATTATCTCCCATAAATTTATTTGCTGTTAGGTTATAGGAAATATAATCCTCAAAAGTCTCGATATACTTTCCAACCTCCATTTGATTTGTAGCTGTTATATTTCCATCTGTAGTTGTAGCCGTTATGGATGCTTGTCCAATAGCTATGGCTGTCATCATTCCATTTTCATCTACCGTAACTACGTCTTCATCACTTGAAGTCCAAGTAATAGATTTATCGGTTGCTGTAGTAGGAAAAATCTTGTAAGCTATTGACTTTGTTTCTCCTACTTGACTTAAATAGGTAGAACTTTTATCGAACATGATTTTAGCCACGTTATTTAAAAGAGTAGCTGGACCATTGGGCCTGTATAATTCAGGGTTTTGTTGTGCTAAATCTTTATTTGTAACACCTAGCTTTAGCGCTGTTTTAAAAAACAGAATATAATCCACGCAAGCGCCTGTTGAACGGCCGTACATGGTAAAAGTATACTCCTTGCCCTCAGTAAGTCTATAAACAGGAATATCTGAACCTCCATGTTCTAAATACTGAGCGGTTCCCCACTGATTAATTCCTCGCCCCCAAAACTTATGCTTATGTGTTAAATCATCTGTCGCAAACTTAGAAGCACTAGTAAAATCGCCAGCCATTTTAACAAAGAAATCATTTTTAGCATCACCCTTTTCACCTGCTTCAAGCGGTTGGTGCAAACGCATGGCCAATTGATAATCACCTGTAGAAGGGCAAGTGAATTTATACTCTATTTTAGAGTTTTCGCCATCTCCTTGCCAAGGACCTGTATATTGCAGATAGGTATCGTTTACTGGTGCAATTCCACTCTGACTGCCTGAGCTTACATATCTTTCGTAATCGGCATACGACGGTGTTCTTAGCTTCCAATGACTACTAGAGAAGCTAGCTGCTTCTGCTTCAAAAACAATAAAATTATCGCCATATTCAATTCCCGATGCTGTAATATCAGCAAAAAAGATAATAAACAAGCCAAGCAAAAGGGTAAATAATAGTGTAGATTTTTTCTTCATACCTCTGTTGTTTTGTAGATTTCGAAGACCTAAGTTTGAGAACGAAGGCCTCACGTGAGATTTATTGGTTTAACATGTTTAGGTAAGTATAACACTAAATATAATTTTATTTAGGATACTAACATGTACAAAAAAAGGGGGTAAACAGAAGCATCAGAAAGCCCTGATATTCAACACATATAAAACTGCAATAGTTGCCCTGTATAGAAATTGTGATTAAGTAATTTAAGGTTTTAATCATTTTAAAAAGTTCTACATACAAAACCCATGAAACAAATCAGCCATACAATTCAAACAAAAGCACAAATAGTTTTCTTCAATAAATAAAAAAACCTCCCTATTAACTTAAAAACCTCCACGGTAATCACTAATACCATGGGTATTAAAAGTGGTATATCTCCAATCATTCACTCCTTGTAAAGTTATGGTTAAGTTAAATTAATTGATGACTTAAGGCTGTGCATGTAATTTTAGTTCATCTATTATCTATTGAATTAAAAAATACAAATCATGAGACTGGCATGACCTATGTAAATTATTTAGGCGCATTACCGTTTAGGTGACTTATTATAACACATACCTGCTTTTACAAGGATTGTCCGGATTTTAAAAAAATTTAAACCAATGAAAAAAACACACGCTTTATTATTAGTATTAGTAATGACTGTTATAAGTATTCCAAGCACTATAACAGCTCAAGCCTTGGGTTACAATAACAACCGTATAGCATGTAGTGCTGATGGAAATAATCAACCCGATTTGGAATATACAGGAACATACAATACCGCAGATCCTGATGATTGGGGAGCTACCCCTATGACTTTAGCAATAATAGCCAAAGCTCAACTACAAGATAAATTAGTTCATTTTTCGTATAACAATTTTATGCCCTCTCCTGTGCATACTACAGAGACAAATTATATGAAACAAAATGCCGAAGATGGCGCTACTCGATTTAAGTTTAATACTGATGTGTTTTTTGATGTGGGTACGCACAAAGCTGAGGCTATTTTAAGTCTTAAAAACGAAATTGCAAAATCAACGGCATCTGATCCATTATACTTTTTACATATGGGACCTTCTGAGTTCTTCTATCAGGCTGTAAAAGCTGTAATAGATCAAGGTAATACAGAGTCCTTATCGCATATTTATGTTATTTCACACAGTAATTATAACGACAATCATTTAAGACGCGACAATGAACACACCATGACTCAATGTATCACTTTGAGTGGTAATCGCATAAATTACAAGTTAATTAAAGACCAAAACACTTGTAACATTGGTTATCAAGGCCTTTGTTCTAATACCAACTTTTTTCAATGGCAGTTTTTAAGAGATCATCGCGACCCAAATTTAGTATGGTTATGGGACAGAATGCATGACCACAAACATGGCAAAGCCGATGTGTCGGATGCGGGATTGATTTTTTATTTACTAAAAAACAATGAAAACGGAAGTCCGTCAACTCTAAAGACCTTCTTCGATTATGGAATTCTACTTCCAGGTGATGAAATTATTGAAAACATAAACATAACAGATCAGTCTGTCACTATATTTCCACAGCGTAGATATCAATTAAGCTTTACTACAATGCCAGCCGAACCTTGGGATAATTTTTACACTTGGACTACTAGTAATGCAGAAGTAGCCTATATTTCTCCAACAGGCAGATTAGTTGGAGTTTCTCCTGGCTCGGCTAAAATAACCATACATGGAGGTGTAGATGGTACAACAGACGAAATAGACATTAAGGTAATTAGTGATTCTAATTGTGAAGATTGTACAGCTACTTGCGAATTAATTGAAAAAGACGGTCTGTTGGTTTTTGAAGCTGAGCGTTTCAACTTAAAAGGTGCATGGGAAGTTGTTGAAAATGATAATTATGCTTCGGGAGGCAAGTATATTACATATACTGGTTCAAACAGTTATAATAACCAAAACCTAGCGAATGAAATTTCTTATACTTTTACGATAACAAACCCAGGTCGATATACAGTTAAATGGTTTATGCGTCAGCCAGATGAAGCTGAAGGTGATCTATCCAATGATGTTTGGGTTTATATAGACGGTGACCGTGGTTATTCGGGAGATCAACAATTAACTTCCTACAAAAAGTTTGTTGGCAGAAGTAAAACCGTATTCACGATGAACGGAGCTTTAGATATTGATCATCATTCATACGCGCTAATTGGTAATTTTTCTACTGCAGGAGACTATACCATGAAGATTTGTGGCCGATCCGAACATATACAAATTGATAAATTTGTTTTCTACAAAGGACTTTCTGGCGATGACGCTACCTACAAAGCATCTGAAGTGACAGAAACAACCACATGTATGGATGATGTGATTAGTGGCGATGCAGAAGATACTAGCATCGGTTCTGGCTCAAAAAAGAGTAAGCTAAAATTGTTTCCTAACCCAATGACTAATGAATTTAAAATAGTAGCTAATTCTCCAGGAACCGTGCAGATATTTTCAATGGACGGACAGATGATTCAGCTCAATACAGTAAATACTGGCATCAATGTTATACAGCTTAAGGATATTAAACCTGGCAATTACATTACTTATTATAAAAGTATTAATGAAGCTAAAAGAGCAGTTATAACGGTAACTAGATAAACACTCATTTATTACGAAACAAAAAAGCCTATAAATCATACGATTTATAGGCTTTTTGCTACATTCAATTATGTAAAAGTGAACCTGAAGGGATTCGAACCCCTAACCTCCACGGCCGTAACGTAGTGCACTATCCAGTTATGCTACAGGTCCAATATGTAATTTTGCATTAAAAATAATTCCGAAAAACAACTTTAAAAAACCCATAAGTAAATTACTTACTTATGGGCTTTCTTGTGAACCTGAAGGGATTCGAACCCCTAACCTCTGCGGCCGTAACGCAGTGCACTATCCAGTTATGCTACAGGTCCAATATTTAGTTGCTTTTAGAGAACGTTTTTCTCAAATGCGGTGCAAATATAGGGAATTTATTTCTTTCAAACCAAGCCCTATTCTTAAAAACTTGATGTTATTTTAACTTACAATAAGCAATTATACTTTAACAAAAAGTATATCAGAAACATAAGACAAACAAAAAAGGAGCAAATAATTGCTCCTTTTTTATTCTTGTTATTTAATCAAGCCAGTTTCATTGTAATCGTGATGCAATTTCACAGCATTTGTTTGTGGCATATCCAGTTCATCATAGGTATAAGTTAATACTTCGTTGTATTCATATTCGCCATCTTTTCCCATACTTCTTACAAAAAAGTCAATACTATTACTTTCGTCCGACTTAAAACTTGAAACATCAAAAGAGGCTATTCCCCATTGGCGAACATTGTAAGGATCACCATTTTTATTGTGTTTAAGTTCCAAAATAACTTCTCCTTCATCTGTTTCCGACTCTTCACTATTATGTACTAAATTAATAAAGTGAATTCCTCCACCTCCACCGTATTCAAACTCCACATTTAAATAGTCATCCGTAAACCAAGTATCAATAATTGTAACAGGATCATGGCCTATAGAGTCAATAACCTCTTGCGTAGTTTCTTCAGTGAATTTAAATACCGGCTTTGTTAAAATCTCTGTAATCCTATTTACTTTCACATAATGATCGTAACGCTCATCATCATCCGCATCTCCTAATATGGTATAATTTACAATTACACGCATACCATCTTCTAAAAAGCTAGGGTCCACTGCTGTTGCAGAAGGCCAAAGGATTGTTCCATCATCGGTTGTTATATGAAACGATTCTGCGTCTTTTGTCACTGTACCCGATGACAACCAGAAATCACCTAAACTATAGCCATCATCATCATTACTACACGACGTAAAAAATAACATCCCAAACGCCGCCATCAATAACATTAATTTTTTCATCTTTCTTTCCTGTTTTTAATTAATCAATCTGCAAGTATGACTGTAGAAAAAAAGATGGGTTGCTTCAAGCCTTAAAAAAAATAAGAAATTGTTTGAAATTTGTTTTTCAGTACAATTTTGATGAATTCTGACGAAGGATAATGATTTAAACAGTTTCTAAACCAAGCATTCTTTAAGTCTTGCTATATCCAGAAGTTTTACCTCTTTTCCTTTGGCCTCTATGATGCCTTCGTTGTGTAACTCACGCATTCCTCTACCTACAGAAGGACGTGCAACACCAAATAACTCAGCCAATTGACTTTGAGACAAAGGTAAAGTAACCGAACCATTACCTGCTTCTGTGCGAAGTTGTAATATGTAGTTAGCTATTTTTCCTTTTACCGTTTGAAAGGATAAAAACTTTATTTTTTGCGAAAGAAATTGAGATCTATCCGAGATAACATTAAGGTAATTTAGTAAAATGACCTGATTACTGGCAAAAAGTTGTAATACCGAGGCTTTGGGTATAATCAATAATTGAGACTCTTTATTGGATACTACATTGACTGGGTAGTTATTTTGTCTTCCAAATAAAAAGGCAATAGCCAAAGGTTTAGGAGGTTCAATATCTTCAATCTTTATGGTTTTACCCGAAAAATCGACCATCTCTCCTTTTACACTTCCAGATAATACTATATATAGCTTTTCAACAGCTTCCCCTTCATGTGCTACTATTTGCCCATCGGAGTACTTCTTTATCTGAAAATGAATTTGCGTAAAGAGTGCTATGATTTCTTTAAAGCTAAGACCCTTAAATACAGGACACTTCTCTAACATCGGAAAGTTTTCAATCATCATGTTTAATGTTATATAAATACTCCTTGCAAGAAAAATACAATTTTTTATCCGAATTGTAACATATGTTACAAGCATAGCTTCAATTTTCGCCTCATATTTGCATCAAACAAACAAAAAGGAGTACAATGGAAAGAGATGTAATCAAAATAGACGAAGAGCTGTGCAACGGATGCGGTGAATGCGTGCCAGGTTGCCACGAAGGTGCTTTACAAATAATTGATGGAAAAGCACGATTAATTAGCGATTTAATGTGTGATGGCTTAGGAGCATGCTTAGGACACTGCCCTATGGGAGCTATGGAAATTGAACGTAGAGAAGCAGACCCATATAACGAAACCAAAGTAATGGAGATTATGGTTTCTAAGGGAATTAACACAGTTGTAGCACACTTAAAACATTTAAAAGATCATAACGAAATGGAGTTTGTAAAGGAAGCTATGACATTCCTTAAAAACAACCAGGATAAATATGATTTTGAATTAGAAGAAGTAATTAACGCAATGCATAACAAACCAGCAGCTATGGCAAATCAAGGTGGCGGATGTCCAGGATCACAAAGTAGAGAAATTAACAAACCTGCATTTTCATTAGCCGACGCTGCACCTGCAGCACCACAAACATCTCAATTGAGACAGTGGCCTGTGCAAATGCATTTAATCAATCCAGGAGCTAGCTTTTTTCAAGAAGCTGATATGGTATTAGCAGCGGACTGCGCACCATTTGCTATGGGAGATTTTCACTCAAAATTCTTAAAAAATAAAGTATTAGGTATTGCTTGTCCTAAATTGGATGACGGAATGGATGTTTATTTAAATAAGCTTGTTTCATTGATTAATGATGCCAAAATTAACTCATTAACAGTGGTTATTATGCAAGTACCTTGTTGTGGTGGATTGATGGGAGTTGCGCAACAAGCATTGCAATTAGCAAGTAGAAAAATTCCTCTAAAACGAGCTATCGTATCTGTAGAAGGCGAAGTGCTTTCTGAAGAATGGGTATAGCCAATCAACAAAAATATTTATCGCGACTAAGCAGCTTGTATGAGCAATAAACTTACAGAGCGATATGAGGAGGAGTTGCACTTTATGGTGCGATATTAAACGAAAGGGAAAAGTGAAGTTGAGTTTAGGGAATAAGGATAGGATGATGGATGGAGTTTCCCTTTCGTTAATTAACAAATTAAAACGGACAATTAAAATACATTGTCTATCAAGCATAATTCAAATAGTCTAAACAAATACTTAAAAAATCGAAAAATGAGCATGTTTTGTTATCAGTGTCAGGAAGCAGCTAAGGGTACAGGCTGTACAGTTAAAGGAGTTTGTGGTAAAACCGACGAGGTGGCTGCACTTCAGGATGTATTACTTTTTGTTTCCAAGGGAGTTGCACATGTAAATGCTCTTGCTTCTAAAAACGATTTAGGAAGTGATAAAGCCTATAAATATATGGTTGATGCTTTATTTATTACCATCACTAATGCAAACTTTGATGGTGGTAAAATTGAAGCTAAAATCAACGAAGGAATTCAGTTAAGAGATGAGTTAAAAGCTGCACTCGCAGCTAAAGGCATTGACTCAACTACTAAAGAGCACAGTGTAAACTACGCAGGGTCAACTAAAGAAGACTTTTTAGCTGTTGCACCAGCCATTGGCATCTTAGCTATCGAAAACGAAGATATACGTTCGTTAAAAGAACTTTTAATTTATGGGGTAAAAGGTATGGCTGCTTATGCAGAACATGCAATGAACCTAAACTACAATAGCCAAGAAGTTTGTGACTTTATTCAAAAAGCATTAATCGCTTCTACTGATAATACTTTAAGCGTTGACGAGTTAGTAGGCCTAGTACTTGAGTGTGGTAAGTTTGGTGTTGATGTAATGGCATTATTAGATAAAGCCAACACTGAAAGCTTTGGTAACCCAGAAATTACGTCTGTTAACATTGGCGTTCGTAACAAGCCAGCTATCCTTATTTCGGGCCACGACCTTAAGGACATGGAAGAGCTATTAAAGCAAACTGATGGAACAGGTGTTGATGTATATACACACAGCGAAATGTTACCTGCTAATTACTATCCAGAATTTAAAAAGTATGAGCACTTTGTAGGTAACTACGGTAATGCATGGTGGAAGCAAAAAGAAGAATTTGAAAGCTTCAACGGACCAATCTTGTTTACTACTAACTGTATCGTTCCTCCAAAAGAAAACTATATCGACCGTATTTATACAACTGGAGCTAGTGGTTTTGACGGATGTACACATATTGCAGATCGTCAAGATGGTCAGCCAAAAGATTTCAGTATAATTATTGAGCATGCTAAAAAATGTGCTTCTCCAACCGAAATTGAAACTGGAGAAATCGTAGGTGGATTTGCTCACAATCAGGTTTTACAATTAGCCGACAAAGTAGTCGATGCTGTTAAAGGTGGTGCTATCAAGAAATTTGTTGTAATGGCTGGTTGTGATGGTAGAATGAATGATCGTGATTACTATAGCGACTTTGCGACAGAACTACCTGAAGATACAGTAATATTAACAGCGGGTTGTGCTAAGTATCGTTACAATAAATTACCATTAGGTGATATTGGTGGTATTCCAAGAGTATTAGATGCTGGACAGTGTAATGATTCATATTCATTAGCGGTTACTGCACTTAAACTTAAAGAAGTATTTGAGCTTGATGACATTAACGATTTACCAATTGTATATAACATTGCTTGGTACGAGCAAAAAGCAGTTATTGTATTGCTTGCTTTATTAAGCTTAGGAGTAAAAAACATCAACCTTGGACCTACATTACCAGCGTTCTTATCGCCAAATGTAGTTAACGTATTGGTTGAAAACTTTAATATTGGCGGTATCACTAATGTAAAAGATGATATCGAACGAATGATTTTGTCATAGAAATCATTTAAATACGCCTTTTGTTTGTTCCCTCATTGTTTATACGATGGGGGATTTTTATTTTTACAGCAAAATAGGATTCCATAATATGTTATACGAAACAGTAAAGTCATCCATCTTTTTTTTAAAGATGGATAAAAAGCCCTCAGCATCTTTAATTGATAAAGAAGGTACATCTATTGAAGAAATAGCAAAGCCGATAGACACCGACTGGTATCGAGCATTATATTCAAGTGTTGGTGAAAACTTAAACTGGTTGGATAGAACTTTTATGAAAGATGATGTTCTTCAAGAAAAAATAAACTGTAAGAACACGCACATTTTCTGTTTTAAGATAGAAGGAAAACATGCTGGTTATTGCGAATTAGTTCAGGAAGATGATTCTGTTGAAATTTTGTACTTTGGTCTAACACCAGAATTTATTGGACAGGGATATGGAAAATACTTTTTAAACAAAACCATTGAATTAGCTTGGAGCCTTTGTCCTAAATTCATTGAATTAAACACCTGCGATTTAGATCATCCCAATGCCTTAAGCACCTATAAAAAGGCAGGTTTCACATGGTACAAAACCATAGTTGAAGAAAAGAAAATAAAAAAGCTTCTTTGATATTTCTACCAAAGAAGCTTAATTCTATAAATGTTATTTATTATCCCACTCTATTAAGTCGGGCTAATTTCAATTACGATAATGCATTTTTCATGGTAACACCAAGTGTTGCTGGCGACTCCACTACATGAATTCCGCATTCTTTCATCACTTTCATCTTAGCAGCAGCAGTATCATCTGTTCCACCAATAATTGCACCGGCATGTCCCATTCTACGACCCTTTGGCGCTGTTTGTCCTGCAATAAAACCCACTACTGGTTTAGTACCATTTTCCTTGATCCATCTGGCAGCTTCAGTTTCCATTCCTCCACCAATCTCTCCAATCATAATAATACCATCCGTATCTGGATCATCCATTAAAAGCTTAACAGCCTCCTTAGTAGTAGTACCAATAATAGGATCACCTCCAATACCAATACAAGTACTCTGACCTAAACCTTCTTTGGTTAATTGATCAACCGCCTCATAGGTTAATGTACCTGAGCGAGAAACAACGCCAATCTTACCTTTAGAATGGATAAAACCAGGCATAATACCCACTTTAGCTAATCCTGGCGAAATAACACCTGGACAGTTTGGTCCAACCAATCGTATATCTTTTCCTGTAATAAAATTCTTCACTTTTACCATATCCGCTGTAGGAATACCCTCTGTGATCGCAATGGCCACCTTAATACCCGCATCAGCAGCTTCCATTATAGCATCCGCCGCAAAAGCTGGTGGTACAAAAATTACCGACACATCGGCCTTTACCTTTTCTACAGCTTCTTTAACTGTATTAAAAACAGGCAAATTTAGGTGAGTACTTCCACCCTTTCCTGGAGTAACACCTCCAACTACATTGGTTCCGTATTCAATCATTTGTGAGGCATGAAATGTACCCTCACTACCGGTAAAACCTTGAACTATTACATTCGATTTATCTGAAACTAATACACTCATATTTTTTTCTCTAAATGTTTGTTTAACAAAGTAGGATTTTTTTTACATAAAGCCAATTACATATATCAAAAATATTCTGTTGGCTCGAATTACATAAAATAACAATGCTTTTTCAAATATGTTCGGCTTTTTTATGGTTGAAGTTTTAAAGTAGGTAATGCTTTACTTACTTTTGCGCTAAAATATGCGTTATAATGATTAATCTTAAGGATACAATTGTCGCGGTTTCTACCGCTCAAGGTGCAGGAGCTATTGCTGTTATTCGTTTAACAGGACCAGAAAGTATAAGTATTTGTGATCAGGTATTTAAATCCGTAAAACAGGGTAAAAAACTTGTTGACCAAAGCGCTAATACCATCCATTTTGGTTCCTTAATAGATAACGATAAGGAATTAGACGAAGTATTGGTCAGTATCTTTAAGGCTCCCAACTCTTTTACCGGAGAAAATACTGTAGAAGTATCGTGTCATGGCGCCCCTTATATCCAACAAAAAGTACTGGAGTTGTTTATTAATAGCGGAGCTCAACTTGCTGCTCCTGGTGAATTTACCCAACGTGCCTTTTTAAATGGTAAGATGGATTTATCTCAGGCCGAAGCGGTGGCGGATTTAATTGCATCCAGAAGTGAAGCTGCGAGACGAGTTGCTCTGCAACAGATGAAAGGTGGGTTCTCTAACGAACTAGTTCATTTAAGAGAACGCCTATTAAATTTTATCTCATTAATAGAATTAGAGTTGGATTTTAGTGAAGAAGATGTTGAATTTGCCGACCGTAAACAATTGGTAGGTTTAGTGGACGAAATTGAAAAAGTATTATCAAAACTCGTTAGTTCCTTCTCATTAGGAAATGCCATCAAAAACGGTATTCCCGTGGCTATTGTGGGTCATACCAACGCAGGCAAGTCTACCCTACTCAATACTATTTTACAGGAAGATAGAGCTATTGTATCAGATATTCATGGCACTACACGCGATGTTATTGAGGATACCATCAACATTGAAGGTATCACCTTTCGTTTTATTGATACGGCCGGTATTCGGAAAACTTCTGATACCATCGAAAACATTGGTATTGATCGTACTTATGGTAAAATTGAATCTGCTTCTATTGTCATCCTCATGCTCGACATAAACGATCCGGATGAAAAGATTCATGAGGCTATCTCTGATGTAAAAGACCGAATGAATGAGGATCAAAAGCTAGTAGTCGCCATCAATAAAATTGACTTACTCAATGAAAAAGAAATTGGTGCTCGTTTTGACAAGAACAATTTTCAGGAACTATCAGGCACAGATGCTATTGTTCCAATGTCGGCCAAACTACAAAAGGGTATTGATCTTTTGTCTTCTGAATTGATTAAGACAATTAACCTTAAGGCTGTAGATAATGATGAAGTAATTGTAACAAACGCTCGCCACTACGAAGCGCTTCAACGTTCTCACGAATCTATATCAAGAGTGTTAGACGGACTTAAAAGCGGAATTTCGGGGGACTTTCTTGCTCAAGATATCAGAGAAGTGCTAAGTCACCTTGCTGAGATTACAGGTGGAGAGATACATACAGACGAGGTATTAGGTAATATATTCAAGAACTTTTGTATCGGAAAGTAAATATCGAAAACAAAGTCAAACCAACGAAATTTAACACTTGATTATCAGTGATGTTAAGTATTTATTTAAATTTACCACTTGAGTTCGCTATACTTTCTTTTTACATCTTTTTACCTTACTTTTACAACTCATACTATTTGAAGTTGTAAAAAATGAAAATAAATTTACGAAAAAGAAAACTCAAGGATGGACGCACTAGTTTATTCCTTGAGTACTACAAAGGGTACTCTAAAAACGAAGATGGTAAAATTAAGCATAATCGAGAATTCGAAAACCTAGAACTTTACCTCACAGATAAACCTAAAACACCAAACGCTAAACAGCAAAACAAAACAAATCTTGATTTAGCCGAAAAGATTAAAACTAAACGTCAAGCTGAGTATGATTCTGGAAAATTTGGATTCAAGGATACTTCAAAAATAAATATCGACTTCATTGATTACTTTAAGAAGTTAACGGATGAAAGATTTGAAAGCAAAGGTAACCATGGCAATTGGGAAAGTACACATCGTCACCTAATAAAACATTTTGGGGAACGTCTTATGTTTCGCGATTTTGGTGCTGATAAACTTACATCATTTAAAAAGTACCTTGATAATGATGCTACAACGCCGCAAGGCAAAAACTTAGCTCCTAACACAAAGATTTCATACTTTAACAAAGTAAAGTCAGCACTTAATCAAGCCTTTAAAGAACGTATTATATTTGAAAATCCTGGAGATATTGTTAAAAGCTTTCCTAAAGCAGAAGTAGAGCGCCCATATTTAACCCACAGCGAAGTGCAAAAGTTAGCCAATACGGAATGTCGTAAACCAATATTAAAGAAAGCTTTTTTATTTGCATGCTTAACTGGTTTAAGATATTCCGATGTAGAAAAACTTACTTGGAAAGAACTAAGGGAAAATGAAGACGAATTAAGAATCATCTTTAATCAAAAGAAAACGGATGGTCTTGAGTATTTATACATAAGTGAAAATGCCCGAGAATTAATGGGTACAAAAGGTGATCCTGAAGAACAAGTATTTACAGGATTAAAATACACCGCTCAAACATCACAACTTCTGATGAAGTGGGCTATTAAAGCAGGAGTTTTTAAAGAATTTACATTTCACGCTAGCAGACATACGAATGCAGTTCTGATGCTTGAGAATGGAGCTGACATCTACACGGTTTCAAAACGGCTTGGACATAAAGAAATTAGAACTACAGAGATTTATGCCAAGATAGTGGATCAAAAACAAAAAGAAGCAGCCAATATTATACCCGAAATTAACTTATAATGGAAAGATTTCTGACTTATACCCAAACAGGGATAACCCTACTCCTACTTTTGCCTATCGGAAAAATGTTCTTTCTATATTTCAAATATTTTGTTTTTTACATGTTCAACTCACCGATATTTTGGTGGAATAAAGATATAGAAAAACCCAGATTACTATTTTTTATACTAGGACTATGCTTTAGTACTTTTTCCTGGGCATTTTTTAAGTACAACGACAATAATTGGCTACTAGTTTATATACTAGCAGTATGTCTAAACCTCATTGGGCTTTCGACCATGGTTTACATTTGGAGTAAAGGATTTGAAAAAAAGTTAATACCATTCATTAGAGAAAACCTACTTTCAGAAAAATTATTATGTCCGTACATCAATGGATATAATATAAATAACACCCTAAAAGAATTTATTGACAAACAAATAATTGAGTGCGATTTAGAATCTTTTTTTTGTTTTTTAAAGCTAAAAAAGATTTCTTCTGATTCAAAAATAATTAGCTATTACACAAAACGTGACTTAATACGTTTTATTTTTATAGTATTTGATATTGATGATATCAACCTAAAGTCATTAAGTAATATAATATCTCATTATTTCATATGTAAAGACAATACTCCTTATGAATTATCAGGGCTTAAAACCGAATTACCAAAGGTGAAAGCAGAAATCCTACACAACAAACATATATACACCAAACTAAGACGCGACATTCAATCAATATTTCTTGATAATATAAGATAGGAAACACTAATTTCCTATTTGTTTCCTCTTGATTTTAGGCCACTTACTTAACTTGCTTTTACTTTGTTTACGAATTCAAAATAAACGCAAATGGCCATTTGTTCATATTCACTTTTATAACAAAAGATCATGGACAATATTATTTCACTAGAGGAACGACTTATTCGTATTGAGAAACTTCTTATTTCACAAAAGAGGACTTTAACATTTGAGAATCTTGTTGATTACACGGGATTCAAGCCCTCGTATGTTTACAAATTAACAAGCTCATGTTCCATTCCACATTCTAAACCGGGTGGCGGTAAGCTCTTCTTCGATAAAGAAGCAGTAGATGACTGGTTACTAAATTCAAATAAAATTCCAACAAGAGAACAATTAGATCAGGAGGCTAGTGATTATCTGTTAAACAGAAGGCGCTAATTTAAAAAAGCGTTGCCTCCACAACGCTTCCTTATTTCATTGAATTTTAATCCAAAATAATATTCCAAAATTATGGAATTTTTCTGTAGTAACAACCAATTATATGGAAGGATGGATCAAATTACATCGAAGCCTATTAGAGCATTGGCTTTACAATGACAATCAACCTTTTTCAAAAAGAGAAGCATGGATTCATTTACTTCTTATTGCCAATCATTCAAGCAAAGAAATCGTTATTGGCAATCAAGTTTTTCTCTGCGAAAGAGGCCAAAGCATAAGGTCTCTAAATAGCTATGCATACACCTTCAAATGGTCTAAATCAAAAGTATCGAGGTTTTTTAAAATGCTCGAAAATCGACACATGATTGAAACGCAAAGCATTCATAAATCGACACGGATAACAATCTGTAATTATGAACATTACCAAGGTGAGCGAAACGCAAGTGAAACGCAACGGATTAAAAAACGGAACGCAAGCGAAACGCGCGCGGTACCAAACAAGAATGTAAAGAATGAAAAAGAAGAAAAGAAGTTAACATCTAATGATAATTTTCTAAATAATACAAAATCAAAAAAAGATCCTTTTTATGTCGAATTATAACCTTAAATCAGTTTATGCATACATTTCCCTTCTAGGAGCAAGAAGGGTTGATAATTTCTATTTAAACGATAGGGATAAAGAAATCTACAAACGACTCTTTCTATATTTTTACCAAAACAATCAATTTGAAAAATTGCACCCTTCGTATCGATTATCTAAAGGATTGCTTGTTACTGGAGATATTGGCGTGGGAAAAAGCCTAATGATGTCAATATTTAGAGACCTACTTCAAGAAAAATCACCACAAACAAATTTCCGAATGGAGAAGGCTTTTGATATCGCTGGCGAATACTCTCAAAATGGGTATGCTATTATCGAGAAACATGGTAAAAACTGTTTTGGAAAGAAAAATGGTATTTTAGATAAAAAACAACCAATCATAAAATGCTATGATGACTTAGGCACAGAAGATAGATTAACAGGGTTTTATGCAAACAAAACCAATGTTATGGAAAAAATATTACTTACTCGATATGACCAATTCATTCAATTTAAAATGAAAACTTTTATTACAACCAACTTTACAGGAGAGCAAATAGAAGAGTATTATGGGGCTAGAGTTAGAAGTAGATTAAGAGAAATGGTTAACGTGATTAATTACCCTGGCATTGATAGAAGAAACTAACATTAGGGAAAATAATAATTTACGCCACAATTATTAAACCTACTTAATATAATTCCCCTAGCGTTTTTAGCAAATGTTCACATTTTGTCCCTTAATTTATCAGAAAGAAAATTCCAATTAAAAAGTATCGCAAAGTAGATTTGATAAAAATGAAGCAAGATGTGTTTTTGTGCGGACAAATTAAAATTTATCAGCACAAAACCTTCTTGCCTGAGTGAATCAGGAGTGGAAAAACCCTCGCAACTTGGGTTCTTATACTAGTAACATATTAAACTTACAGTACAGTTATGAATAGAGACAAACGTTTATGGATTCGCGTTAATCAAAAAGAAAAAGAGGAGCTGGATTTATTGGCAAATGGATATAAAAACACCTCGCACTTTGTTCGCTCGTGTATATTTAATAATTTTTCTAATCCGATTAATCCAGTTGATTTTATTCGCGTGATGGATGAAGTTTCTCTGGATATGAAAAAAATTGGCAATAATATAAATCAAGTTGCTAAATATGTAAACCAAAGAAAAGATACACCCAGTGATAATTTGCTAATGGAATATAATAATTTACTGGATTCCTACATTAAAATTCAAATTAGGTTAGAAAAAGCATACGGAAAGATGATTACAAAAGCAATTCAATAATCAAGTTCCATATTTATATATTCTGTGAATATGGATTATTACATATATAGAATACATAAACATATATTATATGAATATTTGTTTATATAAAATATGTTTATGTATTTACACTTCCCTCACACCTACAACAACTTACACCCAGCCAAACAACAAGTAAATTACCAACAACAGATAATCCATATCATTTTATATAAATATATATTTCCATATTCATAGAATGTATATTTATATATTATTTAATTATGGATAAACTATAGACACAATAGTTAAAGCATAAAAAAAAGGCACCATAACTGATGCCTCATAATTCATTTCCATCTTGTTTTACGGTATCTTTTCCAATTTCGGTTTCTCCCTTTTTTAAGGGTTGAATTAGGAGTCTCCCTTCCATGAGGATAACAGAATCTGCACCCTCCCATTTCAATAAAGTTTTGAATCCTCGAAATTCTAACGTTATTATACTTTTTAGGAATGTCTACCAAACCTGGATAATAGCATCCAAAAGCTTTTTTCAGACGGAATTCTTTCTTTGTTTTTACTTTAAAGCTATGAGGTAAATTCTCCTCAAAATGTTCCATTTTTAGTTAAGTACTGATGAATACTTAACCAAGAACCTGTTGATATTTGTGAAATAAGCTCATTATAAAATGATAAATTAAAATTCTTTAAAGTATAATAGTAAAAATTCAATAAACTACAGGTTTATAGCGATTAATGTTTTTAAACATCCTTTAACCGTTATCAAATTTGCTTTCATATTCCTTTATTTCACTTTTATTACAATAAAAGCCTATTGTTTTACTATTTTCACAACCGTTTTACCAATTGCGAGCAAATGAACAAACAAAACCTTTCCGAAAGAGACATATGTACCAAGTTCATTAATCCAGCCATTGAAAAAGCAGGGTGGAATATGAGAAAACAGGTACGTGAAGAAGTTTCGTTTACCGACGGACGAATTATTGTACAAGGTAAACTGCATGCGCGTGGAAAACGAAAGCGAGCTGATTACATACTCTACAACAAACCCAATGTACCCATTGCTATTATTGAGGCAAAAGACAATAAAAAACCTGTGGGGTGCAGGAATGCAACAAGCTTTAGAATATGCAGAAATACTACAAATACCTTTCGTATTTACTTCTAATGGAGATTCGTTTGTATTTCACGACAAGTCGGCAATAAACGGACAAATTGAAACTGAACTAACCTTAGATGAATTTTTACTTTGGTAAATACAGCGAACTGGCTCAAAAGGTAATTACCAGCTTACTTGATAAGTATGAAAGCGAAGGTATTGTTTCCATTGAAACGGGCTCAGTTTTAAAAGTACAACCCCTAAATCAATTGGGTGGCCCAGTAGAATTAGTTAAAGCCTTTGGTAAAAAGAAAGATTTTGAGAAAGCAATTAAAGAATTAGAAAACGAACTATACGAAACTGCATAAATGACAGAAGAACAACTAAATCAACTCAAAAGTGCTGTAGAATTATCTCCTGATAATGTAGTACTATTGAAAATGTATTTCAATGGTTTAAAAGCACTCCATAAATGGAACGAAGCAGAAGAAATTATATCTAACCTAAACAAGCTGGAACCGTCAGTTGAGCATCAAGTGGAGTTTGCTCAGGTACTTTACCATCTAAATAAAATTTCGCAAGGTGTATTGATTTTGGAAAACGCATTAGCTTCTGACTCGAATAATATGGAAGCCTATAAGTTAATTATCCTTCTTTACTATAAAGAGAATGATGAAAATACCGCTTACAAATATTATAAAAGACTAAAGCGTATAGATCCTGATTTTTCTGACGAAGAAATAGACGAATTGTTTAGTTCTGAAGATGATAACAGTAGCGAAGATGATAAAATACGCTTACTTAGCGCTCCTGAAAAGATTACGCCTATTATACCTTTAGAAAAACCTGACGTTTCTTTTGATGATGTTGGAGGTATGCAATCTGTTAAGGAAGACATCTCCATGAAAATCATCAACCCTATTAAACATGCCGATTTATTTAAGCAGTACGGTAAAAAGATTGGGGGCGGAATTCTACTTTACGGTCCTCCTGGGTGCGGAAAAACACATATTGCCAAGGCTACTGCAGGAGAAATTGATTCTGCATTTATTTCGGTAGGCATTAATGAGGTAATGGATATGTACCTTGGCCAAAGTGAAAAACAGTTACATGAGATATTTGACTTTGCCAGAAATAATACGCCAGCAGTGATATTCTTTGATGAAGTTGATGCATTAGGTGCGAGTAGAAATGACATGAGAGGTAGCGCTGGAAAAAATGTAATTAATCAGTTTTTACAAGAGCTAGACGGCATCAATGCTTCAAACGATGGAATATTAGTATTAGGAGCCACCAACGCACCTTGGCATATAGATAATGCATTTAAGCGACCAGGAAGATTTGACAGAATCATCTTTATTCCACCACCAGACGCTATTGCGCGAAAAGAAATATTGGAAATTCAGCTTAAGGATAAACCTAAAATGGAGGTTGATATAGAAAAGGTAGCCAATAAAGCGGTAAACTTTACTGGTGCTGATTTAAAATCGTTAGTAGACTACACCATTGAAGAAAAATTAAAAGTGATTCTAAAATCGGGCAAAGAAACACCTATAAAAACCAAGGACTTCTTATCTGCTATTAAAAAAATTAGGCCTTCGAGTATGGAATGGTTTGAAACTGCACGAAATTATGCCGTGTACTCAAATCAAGGTGGACAATATGATGATATCAAAACCTTTTTAAACATTAAGTAACTATGAGTACTATAAGCAGAGCTGAGTTATTACTGCAGCAAAACAAATATGATTTAGCAGAAAAGGAATTACAATTACATTTAGCCGAAAACCCAAACGACGCTTTTTCTCATGCTTACCTGGCATTGGCCTATTCGGGACTCGGTAAAGACCAGAAAGCGCTAGAAGCAGCAAAACAAAGCGTAAGTCTAATTCCTGACGCATCTTTCCCTTTATATGTATTATCTAGGTGTTATGTAAGTATTGATAACCTAAAAGATGCTTTAGCTACGAGCGAACAAGCTTTAAGATTTGCCCCTGATGATGCCGATTTTTTATGCAACCATGGAGCTATATTATGCGACCTGAAAAAATATGAAGAAGCCATAACGGCACTCAATAGTGCTTTAGAAAATGATCCGGAACATGCAGGAAGCAAACAAATAAAATCAATTGTATTACGAAACCAAGGACGTTACAAGGAGGCTGATGATATTGCACAAGAGGCATTGGAGGATAATCCAGAAGATGCGCATTCATTTGCAGCCAAAGGTTGGACAGCCTTAGATTCTGGCAATACAAAGGAATCGTTACAACATTTTAAAAGTGCAGTTATGATTGACCCGAATAGTGAATTTGCTAAGTCGGGCATGGTGATGGCTTTAAAAGCGCAAAACCCTTTATTTAATTTGTTTTACAAGTTTCATACTTGGATTGCAAGCCTATCTCCTTCTGCCAGATGGGGATTTATTATTGGCATCTATGTATTTATGCGCGTATTAAGAAAAGTAAGCGAAACCAACTCTCCTATTGCACCTGTGCTTGGTTTTATCTTTGCCTTGTATATCTTATTTGCATTCCTATCATGGACAATAGACCCCATATTTAATATTTTCATGCGGTTTAACCAGTATGCGAAATATGCACTTAACAGAGGAGAGATTATAGCCTCTAACATTATGGCCTTTTTACTGATTTCGGCAGCAACACAATATCTATTAACATTTGCACTTCCCTGGTATCCTATTACAGGAGCTATTGGAGCTCTGTTTCTTACCTTGCCTGTATCCGGAACTTTTAATAGATGGGACACCAAAAAGTTTATTCCTCATTTGGTTTATACCATTGCTTTGAGCATACTATGGGTTGCAAATATAGTTTTACCCATAGCAGGAAATGATATTCCATCGTTATGGTTTTTATTTTTAGGTGGTACTATTGCCTACACATGGATATCACAAATGGGTAAATAACAAATTCAATTTTAGTTTATAATGAGCATTACAACAAACATAAAAGCCATAGTAGCCAAAGTAAACTTATGCGACCAATTGGAACAAGAGATTGCACAAAATACAAAGCAGGTGGAGAATTTAATGCAGAGGTGTTTGAGGGAGGTAGTTAGATAAAGATTAATAATTTTTATTACCATGGATAATGAGATTCTAAAATCACTTACTAAAGAAAAACTCAATCAAGAGATTAGAGAATTTGAGGGTGATAATGTTCATCTTGATTCTAATCAAATTGATACAGAAGCATCGGTGTTTCACAGTAACAAAAAGATAGTTTCTGCAGCACATTTTTTCTTTGAAAAAACTTTTAGCTATGTTATTGAATTAAAAGAATGTTTATTCACTAGTGGAGTAACGATTAATGCTGAATTTGAAAAACCGCTGGTATTTAAAGGTAGTATATTTAGCAAATCTTTTTCTCATACCGGTAATGTAAATAACAGGGCTGTTTTTGCCAATGTATTCTTTGGTAGCGAAACAGAATTTTCAAATGTCAACTTCAAAGATGATGTAAGATTTTCAAAATCAAGGTTTCTCCGTGGAGCAAAGTTTATATCATGCACCTTTGAAGGAATTGTAGATTTTAAGGAAGCAATAATAAAAGAAGAAATAGAATTTAATGACTGCACCTTTAATGGTAAAGTTTTCTTTTCAGTAGCACATATCAACTGGCTAACATTGAACAATTGTATTTTTAACAGTCTATTTTCTTTTGAAGAAGGAAGTGTTGCTACCTTCTTTCTTATTAGCCTAAGTAATTTTAAGTTAGATGTTTCCTTTAGGCAACTACGTTTAAATAGTTTTTCAATCAATAAAGCAATATTCGAAAGCAACATAGATTTTTCAGCATTACAAACAACTCCTTCAATACGTTCAATTGATATTAAATACTCAGAATTTTGGGGTGAAACTGTTTTCTTTGACAGACACTTTGAGAGCGTTTTATTCTATGATGTAATTTTTAAGGGAGTTGCTGATTTTTATAATTCTACGTTTCTAGAAGGTATTCCATTTATAAAAACACGCTTTTTAGATAGCTTGATTTTAACCAAAGTAAAAATAAAAAAAAACCTATTGGCATTTGTTAATTCATCTGTTGCTAAAAGTTTTATTCTTCATGATGCAACTTTCGAACAAGGATTAAACCTTGCTCCAATGCATGGTAACGGAGAAGGTACCATCAATGCACTTAATTGCAATTTTGGCGACTTTAAAGCATCTTTAGATGCAGGTGATGTGTACTTGGACGAAAACTGGAAAAAAATATCATTTGAGCACAAGAGGGAAACATACAGAATACTTAAAAATGAAGCTATAAAGCAAAATAATCGTATTGCAGCTTTAGATTTTCATGCAAGAGAGATGGAGTCGCATACTTTATGTGTGAAAGAAAAAGGAAACTATATTTTATCCCGAACTAGTAAAGAGACAAAACTTGATAAACTAGCGCATAAGTTATCTGAGAGGGCATTCAAAAAAGATACTATTGTAAAAAGCATTGTATTGGCACCCTTTGCTATCCCTATAATCTTAATAATGGTTATTTGCTACCCCTTTGCAAATATTAAATTTAACTCTGATTTATTTGTTCTAAGACTTAATCAAATAACCAATAACCATGGTTCGGACTGGAAAAGAGGAATAATATTTACACTATCAACATCTGCTATTTTCTTTATGCTATTCTGGTTTTCTTTGGAACAAGCACCTGTAGTTTTCAATGTAAATGCTTCTTTGGAGCATACTCTTGATGGAATTGGAAATATTTTTAGTAATTATCTAAACTTTACTAATCCAACGCATAGGGTCAGTTTTATGGAAAACCATTATAGTGAAGAAATATTTACCAAAGGAGCCTGGACTGTATTCTTTGATTTTATAGCTAGAATCTTTATCGGTGTAGGCCTTTATCAAACAATCCAGGCATTTAGAAAATATGGGAGGTTTTAATTTATATAGCGCATGAGTACAAACAAACTAGATAAATATATTCCAACCGTAACTGATCTGTCTGACTGGACTATAAACCTATATGCCAATACAGGTAGAAGTAGAGCAAAAAGAATTGCCTCCGAACCAGTAACAGATGACCTATATTTTGTAAAAGGTTAGAAAGTAACAAAAGATGGAGAAATCAAATAACCAACGGAGTTTTTATGATACTAGATAAAATCTAGAATCTTTAGAATCTATCCCTTCACCACTGCCAAAGGCTCCAACTCCACTTTTATTTTCACTAAATCCTTCTGATTGGCCATTACGGTATCAATATCTTTGTAAGCACCCGCAGCTTCATCTAAATCTTTGTTATGGCGAATGCCGTGAATGATTCCTTTGTCATCCAAACGTTTGATTTCGGTATTTAAATCTAATTCTCGTTGCGCTTGCTTTCGTCCCATTACACGACCTGCACCATGCGAGCATGACTCAAAGCTTTCTGGATTGCCTAAACCTTCCACGATATACGATTTTGTTCCTTGCGATCCAGGGATAATACCTAATTCACCTAAACGTGCTCTGGTTGCCCCTTTGCGATGAACCAGCACATTTTCGCCAAAATGATTCTCCCAAGCAGCATAGTTATGGGCAATGTTTATTAATTCATCAAACTCCACTTCTCCTTTTATAACTGATTGAAAAGCATGTTGCACACGCTCCATCATTAAACTACGGTTAGCAAAAGCAAAATCTACGCAGTAATTCATCTCTTCCATATAAGCATGTGCTTCATCCGTTTCGATGGGTAAAAATGCTAGGTCGTATGAAGCTGGAACTGAAGCGTGCCAGCGTTCGTTTAGGGCTTTCGCTTTTTTGTCGTAGAATTGAGCAACTTGATTCCCCAAATTTCTACTTCCAGAATGTATCATTACCCAGATATAACCATCGGACCCGTGTTGTATTTCTATAAAGTGATTCCCTCCTCCTAAAGAGCCTATTTGTTTTTTTGCTTTATCTATGTGTCGTTCAACGATTGAGGGTAATTCATCCATACTTGGCATGTATTTATCATCCTGAACCTCTTTATGCCAATTAAATCCTACAGGAATCAGCTTTCGTATTTGACTCATAATACGTTTTAATGTATCAGAATCAGCATCATCTATATTGGTTCGCATGGCGCACATACCACAACCAATATCAACGCCTACCGCATTGGGAATAATAACTCCTTTGGTAGCCAATACTCCTCCAATAGGCATTCCATAACCCATATGCGCATCAGGCATTAAGGCAACATGCTTATGTACAAAGGGCAAGTTGGCCATGTTTTTTGCCTGAATTAAGGCATTCTCTTCTATTTCGTCCAACCACATTTTTATAGGTCGGTTTTCTGTTGATATAACTTGTTTCATATTTAATTTTAATATCAAGACACAAGTATAAAGTATTTAGACTGATGTACAGGAAGTAAAACCAATACACCATAATTCTTTACTAACTCCCATTAAGTTATGGTCATACTCTATGTGTCATTTTTTGTTAAAATGGGATTCTTTAATGTTTTCTTTTTTTATCTATCAGTAGAGAATATCTCCTTTAACTGATCTACTACTTGACCTCCACCGGATAAGGAAATAGTATTAATTTTATCTGCAATTTTTTCCACATACTCCATTTCTTTTAACTTAAAAAGCATTGTGTTATCCTGCATCAATTTTGCAGTATTCAATAAACTTCGTGTAGATGCTGTTTCTTCTCTGCGCGTGATGATATTAGCTTGAGCTCTCTTTTGGGCTACTAATACCTGATTCATGATTTCTTTAACTTCCCCTGGTAATATAATATCTCGAATACCACCATCAGATAACTCTATACCATAATCAACAGATTTTTCGCGTACGGAACCCATAATAAAATCAGCCACCTCCTCTTTTCTCTCCAATATTTCATCCAAGGTTAAAGTACCCACATATTCTCGCAAAGCTAACTGAAGCGTTACATGCAATTGCTTCTTATAATCTTGATTTTCTGTTAAAGCTTTCATCGCATTTACTACTTTATACGTAGCAAAAAAGCTGATTCGAATCGCTGCTTTATCCTTTGTTAATAATTCTTGTCCCGAAATTTCTAATTGTGTCTGACGCAAATCAGCTTTCATAACAAGCACAGGCGTATTATTTTTCCAAAAACAATATACACCTTGGTTTAACTCTTTAATAAACTTATCATTAACAAACAACAAACCTTTTTCGTACGACTCTACACGATAAATTCTTACATAAGGAAAAATATCAGTTTTATAAAGAATATTTACAGGTATATCTTCGGTAATATCTACCTTACTTAAATCTACTTTTTTAAAGGCATAGTTCGTTGATCCTTTCCAATACGCATAACGCCCAGGCTTAAGCACTTCATTGAATACTCCGTTTTCATATTTCAATACCAATTCATTATCCAACACTTCTACAACTTCTAACATGTCGGCTAATTCTTCATCTTGCAACAAGATGTTTAATTCCATAGATAATGTAAATGGTTGCGACATATTACAAATTCCTACTTTATCAAAGAACCACACCCAATGAGTACCAGCTTTTAATATTTTAATATAATCTCCATTTCTAAATACTAAACCGATTTTACCTTTGTTTATTCTTATTCGTTTCATCTTTAGGTATTTTTAGTTTGTTAATCATTCATTTAATAAATAAGCAGAGCGACAAAGCCATCTTTGGTAACGGGAATTAGAGAATCACTATTTCTGAACAATTAGTTTATCTATTGATTGAATTCGATAATCTGAATTGCATATCTATAGAGTAAGTAATTATCCGCAATAATCATTACACCTCATTCGCTAGTAAGCCAAAGATTGTTATCATCCGAAAATGAATACTGGCTATTAGTCACTCTACTTTCATGTAACTGTTAAAAAGTGAGTAGTCAACTCAAAGTCAGGGTTCGAACCTGTAGTCTTGCGACCTTACCAATTAGAGATGTTGCTCTACCTATTTTAGCTATTCTGACATTTATCAGAAGGAGGGCTCGAACCTCCAACACACATCGGGTATGAAAAAAAGCAAAAAAACAAGTAGCACATTGAACTTTACTAAGCCAATACTATGAAGCTATACAGAAACTTACATCAAGCCTTGAAACTTTGTTTTAATCATGTCTTTATCCTCTCATACAGAGAAGAAATATTTTTAATCACAAAAGTGAGTGTATTCAAAGAACGTTTGTCTGATTGACTCTACAAAGATTCATCGTTACTGCGCAATCTTTTTGCGTAGTAGAATATTTTTTTTATTTTTCTTAAAAAAAATACAATATGCCAGTTAATAGGAATGCCCTCATTAGATATACTACTATTGATAAATGCTTGCGTAACAGATATAGGAAGTGGACTTTAGAGGATTTAATTGAAACTTGTTCTGATGCTTTATATGAGTTTGAGGGAATTGACAAAGGGGTTAGTAAACGCACCATTCAATTGGATATTCAAACCATGCGAAGTGAGAAATTGGGATATAATGCTCCTATCATAATCACCGATAAAAAGTACTACACTTATGAAGATCCTGATTATTCAATTACAAATTTGCCCTTATCAAATCAGGACTTAGATAAACTAACGGATGCAATAGAAATCTTAAAACAGTTTCAAGGATTTAGTCATTTTAAAGAGATGACAGGACTAATACAGAAATTAGAGAACAAAATACATACTGAGCAAAATCAATCTCGTCCAATCATACATATTGAACGCAACGAAGAGTTAAAAGGTCTTGAGCATCTAAATGGATTGTACGAAGTAATTCTTAAGCAGCAAGTCATCCTTATTAATTA
The DNA here is from genome assembly GCF_001659685.2 of Labilibacter marinus. GTDB lineage: Bacteria > Bacteroidota > Bacteroidia > Bacteroidales > Marinilabiliaceae > Saccharicrinis > Saccharicrinis marinus. Next base: position 38,516 of record NZ_LXYE02000060.1, on the reverse strand, counting down.
TAAATCTTTTAAAGCCAAGAAAGCACAGCGTATCTATTTTCATCCTTATCTATTAAAGGAGTTTAACAATAGATGGTTCTTAGTGGGCAGAAAAACAAAAGGAGAATCAATTATCACCTTAGCATTGGATCGTATTGAATCTTTCCAACCAGCAGAGAATATTAAATTCAATATGGATGAAACTTTTCATCCTCACTCCTATTATGAAAACATTATTGGTGTTACCGTAAATCATGGTCTTGTACCAAGAATAATAAAATTAGCCATTAACCAAGAAAATGCACCTTACGTTTTAACCAAACCAATTCATTGGACACAGGAACTCATTGAACAAAATAAAAATGGAATTATCATCAGTATTAAATTAATACCTAATTATGAATTGGAACGATTATTACTAGGTTTTGGACCAGCATTGGAAGTATTATCTCCTCCTTCTTTAAGGAAAAAAATGAGTGATTTGCTTACAAAAGCCAGTGAACAATACAACAAATAGATTACGAACGCAAGGCGTTCGTAATTGAGTATTGATTAATAAATTACATGCATTAAGATATAAAAAGCATAACTAGCTACTAATTATATCTAAATACATATAACGCTTTCAGAATTTGTTCTGTAAGCAGTTTTACAAACACATTATCAGTACATTAATTAATTTAATCCAGATTTTCAGCTATAGATTCTTCTATGTCCAACTTGATTAATTCCCAATGTTTTTCTCTTAAACAAATTGGGTCTAAGTCGGTATCTGCAGTACTAAAATCTGTCAGTTTATTAATAATGTCTTCCCTAGTGTTATTATAAGGATACCTTTTTTCATAAAAGCTCAACATCTCATTCCAGGAAAAAGACTCCATCAATTCGTGTAAATCCCAAAAGTCTTTTTTTCTTCCATTATTGCCAATAACTTCTAGTTTCATAGCAACTATCTCTTCTAATTGAGATAATCTAATACCATCATAGTTTACAATTGGATATTGAAACGGGTCAGTATAAAACAAATCAACTTTTATGGTTTCTTCTTTATGAGCGCCTACCAGGTATGATTTCCCCATGCTATCATTACCTCCAAAGCAATAATCTACGTATTTAAAGTTTGTTTCAAATAAATTGTCAATCTTATCAAAATCAATTGATTTATACTCTGCATCTGTAAATAAGTCAATATCCACGGAAATTCTATGCCCTAGAAGCAAACTCAAAGACGTCCCTCCTACCAACCTAAAAGCATCCAGTTCTTTAAACTTCATTAATTTTTTAAGCGTATCCCAAAGTAAATCTGAAACTGTTTCTTTATAGATGGTCATAACTAATGTAAATATTTTGCCACATTCTTGCTAAAAGAATCCAAATAACTACTTCCTATACTGCTTATTTCATGCCTTACGTCTGCAGTTCCATAGAAGTTTAATATTTCACTAATTTCTAATTCATTTCCTCTTTCAAAAACTCGTTTTATAATAGCTCTCTTATTTTTCAACCAATCTATTTTATCAAAATCGGTATCCCAAAAAATAGCCTTTCTAATTGATTTTAGGTTAGGGAATAATTTTTTGCTCGTTTCCTGGTAAGCCTTTTTAACATCATAACTGGCTTGTAAAAGCATAAAATAATCTTCTTCCACACCTAGTTGCTTTCCCAACCTAATGGATAATTTAGGATTTACACTTCTTTTTTCCTTCAGTATTGCACTAATTGTTTGAGCATGCTCATCTAACATAAGAGCCAAATCCTTATTTTTCAGACCTCGCTTTTTAATCTCTCGTTTCAGAATAGCTCCTGGGTGAATACCTTTTATTTTATTTATATCGGGTAGCATAATTAGTATTTTAATTCTTCAAAATTACAAAACCATTCAATTATAAACAAATTCGTTTATTTTTTCCTATAAATTGTGTTTTTTACTACTTTACATTTCTAAGGAGAGGCATGCTTATAACGAAAGCCATATCTAAGTAATAAAGTGAACAAAGAATAAGAAAATATTATACATTTATTGGGGAGTGCACGCTTTAGGAAGAGTTTCATAAACTATTTTAAGAAAATACAATCTTTACCTCTTTTTTGAGTAAAAAGAAAACGTACAGATTCGTTAATCGTCAATCGGATTGGAATATAAGTAAACTCCTTTATGCAATATTTTTAGATTCCTGAGTCCATAAAGATACTTTTCCAGTTCAGAAGTAAACGGTCCTTTAATTTTAGTAAAATATTGGGCATAATTGAAACTCATTTGTCCATCCAGTTCACCTTATCGTTTCAGTCATAAAAACACCTTTTCATTATTGTCAGATTTCCCTTCCTTTTCATAATTCTATGATGACACTTTATAGAAGCCGTACCTTCTCTTGCACACTCAGCACCTCGTCAAAGTAAGCACTATAATCATCTAATCGTATTTCGACAAAGGCCTTCCCTCTATTACCTATAAGAAATGTTGGGATATCATAATCGAGGTTTCCCATAGCTGGATAATTTTAAGTGGGAACTAATTTTTATAGTAAATCCAACTGAATATAATACAACATACATAGAACTGAAGGATTATACGAAAAGAACAATAATCAATTTCATCCACATGATGCAAAAGTTTTCCCAACTTCCCTAAATATTTTAGCATTAATAATTACATTTGATTTTCACAATCTTTACAATTTACATATTTTCTTAAGAGTCTGTAAATATAAGTTATTGATTGACGTATGTGCATTTATGATGATTATATTAACCTTAGCTGTAAATAATGAATAGGAGAAGTTATGAATGGTGGATTATCGGTGTAATTGGTATCGGATCCTATTTACTTGGAATATATGGATTTCATATATTATTTGAGAAGACTAGTATTGAGCGTTCGCCAATTGATTTGGCTTTTCAGTCATTGAAACTTTACGGAATGGAATTTCCTGATGAGTTTAAATCTCCATTGCCCCCAAGTCTTGAGTTAGCACGTTGGGTTTCGCCTTTTGTTGTATTATTTGCGGCATTTAAAACGGTACTTCTAATACTCCATAGTGAGATGAGTGTATTCCGATTAAAATTCCGCAAAAACCACGTCATTATCTCTGCATACCGTATACATTCTAACAACCTGATAAAGGAGCTAGTTCAGCATAAAAAACATGTTGTGGTTATTGCTGACCGAACTGAATTTAAAACCAAATATTCGTATAGTCTTAAAGGAATCACTTGTATAGATGGTGATTTGACATCGTCTGCATTTTTAAAAACTGTATCTGCACATAAATCAGAATCAATTGTATTTATTGATCAAGAGGATGATAAAAATCTGGAAGAAACTTACGCCGTATATGATTACCTTAAGACTAAGGGAAAAGATAAGGAACAACTCCTGTTAACCCATGTGGCTAATGATTTAAAAATGAGCGAGCTTGAGGAACTTAATTTCTTTAAGCCTTATTCTGCTCAAAATATGAAGAAAGCGAATTGTCATATTCGTACATTTTCATCGAATGAAAGAGCTGCACGTATATTATTCAATGAATTTTCACCTGATATTTTTCAAGATATAAAATCTCCTACTGATCCTCAAATGCACATTGCTTTAATTGGCTCAGGGCAGCTAGTTCAGAGTGTATTATTACGTTTTGCAAGATTAGGCCATTACGCCAATCTAAAAAGACTTAAAATAACACTTTTTCACGAAGATGAAAAAATGATTCCTCGTTTGGAGCGCAATATCAAGCCAATTCGCAAATTTGTTGATTTGAATTTACGTTATGACGATTTAGATATGTTTGATTCAGAATTGTTTGAAAAAACACATAAAGAAAACCCTTATACAGCAGTGTATCTTTTATGTGAAGATGATGCATTGAGTTCCAACATACTGAATAAGTTATCTAAAATAAATATAGATAACACTTTAAATGTGATTCTATCATTAGTTGACCCCAATGGAATTCTTAACAAATGGTATAAGGTTGAGCAGCTGAATCAGATAAAAATTCACAAGTTTAATTTAATTGAAAAAGTGTTTACTCAGGAATCTCTTTTTAACAATAAATTAGATGAATTGGCAAAGTTTATTCATGGTGATTATTACAATAAACTGCCCGAAGAGATCAGGAGTAATCCTAACAGGAGAGCTACTCAATATCCTTGGGATGAACTATCCAACGAAAATAGAAATGCCAATCGTGAGCAAGCCGATCATATAGCCATTAAAGCACGGGCTATTGGCGATACGAGCAAAACCCTAGATGGAATTAATAAGCTATCTGATGAAGAAATTGAAATTCTGTCGGAGATGGAACATATACGCTGGTGGGCCAATAAAGCCTTATCTGGTCATGTCTATGGCACAGTAAAAGATGATAGTAAGAAAATTCATTGTGATATGGTACCTTATGCAGAACTCGATGAGCCAACCAAACAATATGATAGAAATGCGATTAAGAATATTCCAGAGTTGTTAAGAAAGAAAAGACAACAAGTAGAAGAATATTAGAAAAAAGAATATGGAATGACTCTTTACAATTTAAAGAGTCGTTGTTTTTATTGCCTTCAAATTGATTTAATTATGACTGCCATCATACCTGACTATATTAATGTAACTAAAACTGATTTCGATAGGAAGCGAAAATCACTTGTTCAAACAACAGCTTGGCTAGCTGAAAATGCGCCAGCAAACCATCAGAACTGGAAAAAAGCTTTAGAACACCAATTACCTGAGGCCATGCATCTTATAGGTTTGTGTTATAATTGTGGCATTTGTGAAGAGAGTAATCTCGAAAAATCGATACAACTATACCAACTTTCAGCTGAAAAAGAATTGCCTGCCCCAATGAATAAGTTGGGTAAGCTACATTTGTATAGTGAAGATGTTGAAAAGAAATAGTGAAAAGGTTCTATTTTTTACCATTAAACATCAATTAAGTTAAATGGATTAATCATTAAAATTTAACATGGTAATAAACTTTAAACGTTTTTTTACGAGAAAAACTAAGGCTGAGAAAAGTTATCACATGCCTGACCTTAATGAAAAATTTAAGTCGAAATCAATTCGTGTCTTTTTGTCTTCCACATTTGCTGATATGCAGGAAGAGCGGGAGTATCTTATTAATGTTGTTTTCCCACACTTGAAAAGAATTGCAGGTAAAAGAGGACTTGACCTTACGGAAGTTGATTTGCGATGGGGAATAACCGAAGAGGAAGCTAAAAATGGAAAAGTAGTTCGACTGTGTTTAAGTGAAATTGATTTATGTAAAGAGAAAAGCGATGAATTACCATTTTTTATTGGAATAATAGGGCATAGATATGGCTGGCAACCGACCTATGCAGATATTGAGAAAGATACCGCTATTATAAAAGATTATCCAATTGTAAAGAAGTACATAGATAATAAACTCTCGGTAACAGAAATGGAAATGGATTATGCCATTTTAGGAAAAATAGATAGAGAGAAACAACTTGCTAATCAAGCGTATTTTTTTTCAAGAAGTGAGGAGTGTTTAGAGGAATTGCAATCGAAGAATACTACAATTAATTATTATGATGAAGATAAAAAGAATGGGGAGACTTCCCTTCTCGTTCTTAAAAATAGAATCAAAAGAGAATTATCAAATAATCAGCTGTCTGAATATGCCAACAAAGAAGAATTAGGACAGTTAGTTACAAATAACTTTGAGGCATTCTTGGAAGAGCAAATTGAATTTGCCAACAATGAAGAATTGGAACAGTATGTTTCAAATAGCTTTGATGATTTTTTTGAGAAGCAATTTTCTTTAGACTTGGATGATGGATTAAAAAACGACAAGCTAAATAATTCGAAGGGAGGATACCGTAATCTATCTGCGAATAAACTGGATAAAGAGAATTGGCAGCATGCCTGTTTCGCCCATAATCGATTACGTTATTTTGTTGAAAGAGATGGTTTGTTGCAGAAAATTGAAGCAAATCTTAAAAGTAATGGTAAGGTGTTTATAACGGGAGGAGTTGGCTCGGGCAAAACCTCTCAAATGGCCAGTTATGTAGCTTATAAACAACGGCGCAGTAGCAACTGTGAAGTGTTCTACCACTTTTGCGGAGGCTCGATGCATTCCGATAACCTTGACTCATTGCTCGTAAGATTGATTGCAGAGTTACAAAGATATATGGATAAACCAGTTGAAGTTCCTAATGAAGAAAAAGAACTGCTGGCTGCTTTTATAAAGGAAGTTTCATCATTACCATATGGGAAAAAATATGTTTTCGTTATTGATGCCATAGATCAATTGGATAATCTCAATAATTTTAACTGGCTACCTGATGTGATTCCAGATCATATAAGCATTCTTCTTAGTGTTAAGTCACCAATAAAAGATAAAAATCATTCTGCTGTTTCTCTGCTTAGCGAAAGAAAATATATTGAGATTAAAGTAGAGCCACTTAATCTGCCTGAAATTGAGCAAATAATAAATGCGTTACTTGGAGCTTATAGTAAGCAATTACCTGAGGATTTAATGCGCGAAATTGTTCAAGACGAAGAATCAAAGAATCCACTAATTTTAAGAACCCTTATTGAGGAAGTTCGCTTACTCGGAAATCATAACACACTTAAAAAGGATATCACGAATTATATTACTTCCAGCAGCAAGGAAGCCTTTTTTGAAAAAGTATTGAAGCGCATAGAGCGTGACTTTGACGGAGCCAAAAAGGTTCTAATGCATTTGGGGGTTTCACGGTCTGGATTGACAGAGAATGAAATACTACTAATTGTTAAGAACGATTCCGAAACAAATTTCACAAATCTTGAATGGTCTGGATTGTATGAAACTCTTCGTCCACACTTAAAAGAACAGGATGGTGTTTTGACATGGTTTCATGGTCTGCTACAAAAGGCTGTGGCTGACCGTTACCATACAGATGAATCTAAAATACATGCTTATCAAAAGCAACAGGTTGCATATTTTAAGAAAGATCCATTAAGCTCTCGATCGCTGCATAATTTACCATGGCTTTATAATGAATTAAAAGATTGGAATGAACTTGGAAATTTACTTGGTGATCCGAATGTGTTTTGGGGATTATATGATGGTTATGGATTAAATACGGAGTTAAATATATATATTGATAATATTGATGAAAACTTTGATTTACTAGAATTATTAAAGCAAAATATTGCAAAGACAAAAGACAAGCATCAACAAGCTGGTCAGTTGTTTACTATTGCCCATTACTATCACTGCTTAAAAAAATATAATAGTGTTATTTCAATTTACGAAGAATTGAATGTAATATTTCACGACTTGTCTAAGATAGATTCATCATACTTAAAACATTATGGTACAGTGCTAAATAATGTCGCTATTTTATATTATCAGATTGGAGATAATGATAAATCACTATTGTATTACGATAAGGCTTTTGAAATTAATAAAGAATCTCATTCACCTAATTCCGAAAAGCAGCAGTATGATAAAGCATCACTCTTAAATAATATCGCTGCAGTTAAAAAGCAATGCCATGAATATAAAGAAGCAAAGAGCTGTTATCTAAATGTAATTGATATTTATTTGGCTTTAAGGTCCAACCACAATAAAAATGTAGATACTGAATTAGCTACCATATATAATAATTTAGGGAGTGTTTACCATGATTTAAATGACCCGAAGGCAGCCAAGGAAGTTTATGAAAAATCTCTTAAAATCCGTAGGAAGCAGGCTGATGACTATGGCGAACAGTACTTAGAGGGTTTAGCGACGTCTCTACATAATATTGGCAATGACTCTGCTAGACGTGAGGAATTTGAAGAGGCTATTAACGCTTTTAAGGAGGCCATGCCTCTGTTTGAGAAATTAAATAAGAAGACTTCAGAGAGATTTAAAGATAAATATTCCATTCTTCTTACAAATTATGCAACTTCATGTTATTATCTCAAACAAAATGAGCTGTCAGAGTCCTTACATAAGAAAGCAATCACGATTAAAAAACAAATTTATAAAGAAGGAGGAAAGCGAATATTAACGGATTTAGAAACATCGTATTATAATTTGGGACTTTTATATACAGAAAACCTTAAAAATAATAAAAACGCCTTTGCGGCCTTTAAGGCTTCTCTGAAAACAAGCGAAGAATTAGTCAATCAGAACCGAAGCCTGTTTTTGCCACTGTTCCGTAAAAGTTATTCTTCTTTGTTAACCTTAGGAGTAGATACAGAATTGACCAATAAAGAAGACGCAAAAAATATTTTTCATTACCTTATTAATTACCAGGAACAGTTACCATCGAATATTAAACCTTATACATTGTCGCTCTTAATGGAGTCTCATTACCGTTTAGGAGAACTGTTTAAGAGGCTAGGTGATGTTGAGAAGTCAATAGTGCATTTTGTTATTGCCATTAAAATTGGAGAGGGATTGCCAAAAAAAGAAGCACGTGAGTCAGCAGGATATTTGCAGGATTTGTTTTATAAATTAGCTGATATTTATGATGATGTTTCCCATGATGAATCGGAAATAATAGAATTGCTTGAGAAATCAATATCTATTGGAGAAGATGTAATTACCAATGATAAAGATAAGAGGCATGCTTCTAAAGTTCTGCTATTTTCAATTATGCTATTAGGACAAAAACATCGCTTGCAAGGGCGTTATGCAGATGCTAAAAACATCTACTTAAAAGGAATGCAATACGGCAATAGAATTCCTGATAATTTAGATAACACATATGCAATAGCTAGGATTTGGCATGGACTTGCCCTTGCAAATTATAGGTTAAAGAAATATGATGAGTCAGAAACAGCCTACAAAAAAGCACTCATGCACCAGAATGCTCTTATTTCTGAGCTAAAGTCTAAGCAATCCATGGTCTCAGAATATAATTCAGATAAGGAATTAGGTGACATATTATATAATTTGGGAGTTTTATATTATTCGATGGAAGACCTTGAAAATAGTATGAAAAGGTTTGAGGAGAGTATTTTTATACGAAGAAAAGTAGCTGAAGATCGAGTTGAAAAACATATAATCGAACTTGTAAATTCTAAATTGAATTTATGTTTGGTTTATGGTAGTCTTAAAATATTTGAAAAACGCGCACAACTATATAATGAAATTATAAAAGAACTAATTCCTCTTAATCAGGTAAAGCCGAAAAAACATAAAATAACATTAGCGGATGCATACAATAACTTACTTGTTACATATCATAACTTAAAGAAGTATGATGAAGCTAAAAAAGCTGGTTCTGCTGCATTGGATTTATTTATTGAACTGAATGAAAACGGATACGACTATAATAATAAGGTAGTTCAATTAAGGAAATATTTGAGAGATTAAAGTTGGGTTAAATTAAAGATGAATGCATCATAATTTTTAATATTGGGAAAAGTAGCCGAAAGTTTATTTACTTTTGGTCAGTTCTATCTCAAAAGAAAAAAAAAAAAGGCAAGAGTGCAGTTTGAAATGTCGGCAGAGTTATTTAGGCAACTATATGAAGCGACAAATGATGAGAAGTATCAAAGTATGCAGCAAAAGGCATTAGAGCATGCTTCCTAAGAACAAAATGAAGCATTTTTATTGTAGAGTTGCTAAATATGAATATTGAACTATTAAACTATTTTTGAACTAATTAATGACAAGTTACTCTATGCAGAATTTTACATACACCAATAATGACGGCCAGATAATAACTGATACGACTGAGGGCATAATAAAACTGGAAGGGTCTTTCTCTTTAGAAGATGCGAGCAAATTAAGGGTGGGAAAATAGTTATTCCATTCAGACTTGAAAATGTAACACATGATGATGAAAGGAATTTATATATATCTTCAGCACATTGGTTTGATGAAAAAAACACTAATATAGAAATAGCAATAAATGAATTATTGGTTTCTATTCAATGTTTTTTAAATAAAAGTACAAAGGATAAATTATTAAATGCTGAAACGTTTAACAAACATGTCGATTCAGTACAACATGAACCTAAGAGAAAAATAAAGCCGTTCTTACTCTTTTTCTTTTATTTGTAGCGATAGTATTTGTATTAATAATATTCCCACTGCATTAGATGCTCACTATTTCAAAACAACTAATAGAGCAACTGGCAGAACAAGTACCATTCATTAGATAGAAAACGGATGAACTGAAGGTTGGACATATGGATTGACACTAAAGGATACACATAAGTAAGCACCGTTTACAATGCACTACAACAAACTAACAAGTTGCTGATATTTAATAATTTGACATGTTAAAAAAACTACATTTAAAATCTTTAACACATAAAGGTGAAATAATTGCTGATGCCAACAATGGTAAAATTGAAGTAAAAGGTACTTTTACCTATGATCAAAAAGACCTTTTTGCTGAGCTAGATGCTTGGATGGATAGATATTTTGAGGATCCACAGGAACTAACTCAGGTATTTTTTAGTGTAGATTATGTTCCAAAATCGACTTCAAAGCAAATTTTGAACTTGATTTCAAAAATAAACAACAGCTATTCAGGACGGGATAAAATTGAAATATTTTGGCATTACACATCTGATGATGAAGATTTTCAGAAAGCTGGTGAGGATTTTCAATTTTTCGCAAAAGTACCTTTCCAATTAGTTAAATATTAATAGATCTAAATAATTTGTTTCATAAAACAAATGGTAAATACTCACAAAATCATGATATTTAAACATTTGGGCATTACCCTTCCTTTGATGGCGATTTAGGAGAAGCAGGAGAAGGTTAAATTGAAACACATCCAGAACAAACGATAATTTAGGTATAAATGAACAACTGGGACTTAATAGAGAAAGCAAATCAAAAACTCACTGAAAATAATAATTCGGAAGCATTTAAGCTATATGCCTCTTTTCTTGATGAGCAGAATGAAGGGTGGAAAAAAGTATTTCTTGGAGAAATTCACGATCAGCTTTCTACGCTTGATCTAAACATTGTTTTTACAGGCTTTAATGCTGATTTATTATTACTTACTGAAACCAAAGATAAGGATGATGCAGATAGAGGGTATATTATTTATCTGGTCAATTTTTTGGTAGTAACCGAAGAAGGAGAAGCCGAGAGTGAGCGTTTTGAAAAGATTCTACAAAATAAAGCCGAAGTAGAGCTGATACTGGAGGAGGTTTTACCAAATGACAGAGACATTGAAGTGAAAAATATGATCATTGCCGGAGATGGAGAAAATCCATTTGTTGAGCATAACAAGCAATGTATCATGAATGATCATATTCGCTTTGCTATGCTGGAAGATTTTCAGCTCATTGATTTGTTGCCAGCCGATGAGTTAGATATGGTTTCTAGCGATTTTTTTGACTTTGCCCATAGCTTAACTGTTTATTTACAGCCAGATGATTTTCGAAAAAAATTAGAGAAAGAAAATTCGAATGATGCACAAATTGAAGATATTTCCCCAACTGATTTTTTAAAATTCATTGATCATCTAAAACCAATATTTTCTACAGAACCCAAGCTGAGCAATATTTTCGGCTTGTCGCTCAATATGGTGTATATAAATCAAAATAATGTTGCTCCCTTCGACATAGCATCATATTTTTTAAAGTCAGTTTATGAAGATGTATTGAATGATAAACGTGTAGAAGTTATTCGATATCGCTTTAATGAAATTGAATCAGCAAGCGACTTCTCAAGTTTTTTAGAGGAACAGAGATGGAAAATTGTGGTGATCGAAAATTTGGAATATCAGCTTAATGCTGAACGCTTAATGCAATTGGATGTGTCAAAAACGGATTTGGTGCAAATATTATGTGATTTTTTGGAGCGAAATACAAAAAACATATTTATTCTCTCATTAAATAAAACAGAATGGGAAAAACAAGAAACGCTTAACCCTTTACTAAGAGTCTGTTTTCAGCATATATTCCACTTCAAGCAGTACAATGAGAATCATTTGTTAAACTATTTCAAAAATAATCTGAAAAAAAAACATTATTCAATCAGTCAGGATGCAAAGGACTTGGCAAAAGATTATTTTCATTTTTTAAATAGGCAGTTAGCTCCCCGTCAATTTCAGCCCATCTTATCAACTATGTTGTCCCGCGAAGTTAGGTATTACAATGCAGTTAGCGCTAATGAACAACAATTCCTGGATGAAAAGTGGATCACCAAAATTGATGTGATGGATGCTATTAAGGATGAGTATTCACTAGAAAAAGGTCGTCCGTTAAATGAAATCATGCTGAATTTAGATCAATTAGTCGGTCTGGAATCGGTTAAACAAAGTATAAAAGAATATGCAGCCTTTGTTAAAATGACCAAACTTAGAAAATCAGATGATGAAGTGTCGTTAAATGCAATTTTTTCCGGTAATCCGGGAACAGGAAAAACTACTGTAGCATCCATCTTAGGAGAAATTTATAAGAGCATTGGAGTGTTGAGTAAGGGCCATGTAGTAACTGTAAAGCGGCATGATATTGTGGATCAGTTCATAGGCTACACTGCCCGCAATATGAAAAACTTTATTGATCAGGCTCGCGGTGGTATTTTGTTTATTGACGAGGCCTATGCTTTATATAAAAAAGATAACGAAAGGGATTTTGGTCAAGAGGCTATTGATACATTAGTGGCAGAAATGGAGAATATTAAAGATTCTACCTGCGTCATTTTGGCTGGTTATCCTGATTTAATGGCTAATTTTTTAAATTCAAATCCGGGTTTGTCAAGTCGTTTCCCACATTATTTAAGGTTTACAGATTATGATGATACAGCATTAAGTCAAATTTTTTATAAGATGGTTGAGTCTGCAGACTATCAATTGGACAATTCGGCTATAACTATACTCAATACTTTCTTTGCAAGAATAACTAAGGAAAAAACAAAGCATTTTGGAAACGCACGGGAATGTAGAAACCTGTTCGAAAAATTAAAGTTGATACATGCGAGCAGAATAATTTACAGTGAAGAAATTTCAACACAAAATCTACAATTAATTAGAAAGGAAGATGTAGAAAAACTAATAAGGTCATACTTCAAGAGTACCAACAATTATGAAAAACCCAGAAGAGTTGGATTTATGTAATTGTAGGTTTATTAAACATTAAAAAATGAAGAGAGATATGGAGGTTCGACTGAGAAGTGCTAATTAAAGTTGTATAGAATTGTCTGTGAAGAATAATTCAAAAACAAAAGATTACTTTGCTTTGGTGTTATCGATAACATAACCAACTAAATTAATACTGATTTTAAGGGGGTTAAAAATTCTTAAATCATCTTAGTATTTTTACACTTATTTTACTACTCAAACCTACTAAACAACTATATATAAACACTTAGAAAATATTGTATCGGAAAATAGTCGTGCGACTACAGGAAATAATTGATTTTAAAAGTACCAAAATGACCATGCGTTACTGCGAATCATTTCTTTACAAGGTTAGATAGCTGCTATAACAGGGCATTATTTATTCGTGTCATACTCGGATTGATAGATTTTAAAAATGGAACGACATCATCATTATATCATTCACAAACCAGAAGGTTTTCTGTCGCAGTTTGTGAACAACGAAAAAAAGCAAAAAAACAAACGTTTATTGGGCGAGCTTTATAATTTTCCTAAAAACACTATGGCTATTGGTCGCTTAGATAAGAACTCGGAAGGACTGTTATTGCTTACCACTGACGGAAAAGTGAGCGAACAAGTACGTAGCAAAAAGATTGAAAAAGAGTATTATGTGCAGCTGGATGGTTTAATTACTGATGAAGCCATTAAAAGATTAAAGCAAGGCGTAGAAATAGGCTTTGATGGTAAAAGATATACAACTTTACCTTGCAAGGTATCACGCTTAAATGATATTCCTGTACTAACACCTCCTAAAAAAATACGAAGTGACAGACATGGTCCTACAAGTTGGGTTTCTATATGTATTACCGAGGGGAAATTTAGGCAGGTGCGCAAAATGACAGCTGCTGTAGGCTTTCCTACGCTACGATTAATTCGGGTACGAATTGGTCATATACATCTTAATAATCTAGCCTCAGGTGGTGTTATTAAAACAGATGATTTACTGCGGCTCTGTGAGGGTAGCAAATAATTAGCCCTGCGAGGGCAGCGAATAATTGATTTCTTGATGGTTAGTCCTGCAAAGGCGGCGACTAATTGATTAGTATCGTGTAGTTTCAACAATCATACTAACAAAAGGAAGCATTTTAAGGTACTTCCCTTTGTTGTATATGATGTTATAGCTTCATTAGCTAATATAACAGGTATAAAAAACAACTTCCTAAGATGATAATTTTGTAAAAAATCCGCTTGCAGAAGGAACGTTAAAAAACCTAATAGCAAATGTTAAAATAGCTCCTGCTGAAATTAATATGGATTGTATGCTGGTTAAAAATTCCTGATTTATTACGATTAAAAAAACAATTACTGAAGCAGCTAAAAGTTTTATTGGTAAATTATACCTACTCCAACCTAAACTATTAGAAGATCTTAAATCATGATTAATGGCCTGTACCTCTAGCTTATTCTTACGTACAAAACAGGTAAAACTTAAATTAAACAAAGTTAAAAACTGTCCCTTTTTCACTAATCCTTTTCTAATTAGCACCTCAATCTCCTGACTCTTACGTTGGTTAACTATATGATCTTCGGCAATATCGTATAAAATTGACTTCTCGGAATCAGTGGATGAATCCCATATATTTTGATAAAACAAGTAGTTTAAAAGAGATACTTTTTGAACCAATTGTTTTTTATCTAGAAAATACTTAGCTGGAATTTTATTGTGCTCGACTAGCTATAAATGGTGATCATTTGGCTCTAGTAGCTGGCTAATTTAATTTGACTTTCTATCGAATATACAACCGCTTAAATCATAGGCCCCAATACCCCTTTGGAGAACATACCGTATTTTAAGCTGCAATCCTCGTATTTGCATTAGGTCATTTTTTATAAAGTAATATTTTGAAATAACTAACTGACTTTATAATTATTGGACATTTTAAATATTCTAAAGTTTTTGATTCTCTATTAAATTGATATTTGTTTGGTATTATATTGCTCAACCCAATAATATAAAATAGCATTGGATAAAAAGAACAATAACATATCAGCAAATCCCCAATGCCCCATTATCCAGGATGATGCGCCAAACGAATGTGCAAATAAAACAAATAATGTAAATACTTTGGAAAGTTTAGTTGGCAGAAGATATGCAAGAACTACAATAAGAACCAACCATAAGCCAGAAAGAATAAAAATACCCGATATATGGCCATGCATAAAGAAAGCTCCAATAGGATTAGCTTCATTGGCTGTTTGTAAATTACCTTGCCAATACGAAGCAGGTTGATAGAATATAGTTACAAAGATATCAACCAAAGCTACCCCAAAACCGGGTATGATGGATATTAGTTTTACCTTATTTAAAGGATTCATTTTAGTTTATATTCTATTTGGCAAATAAAGGATAATAATATATCTATTGATTATACTTAGCATTTCTATTATAGTGCTTAACTAGCTCTTTTAAGTTATCATCCCAAAGAGAATCTTTTCTATCAAAGTTATTTACCTTTTCTTGGATTGTTTGATCATCGGCCATTAATTCTTTCAAAAGATTATTAACTTTCTTTCTATTCACCCTATTAATTTTATAGTCTTTTATAAGGTACATAACTTCTTCGCTACCCCCGCCAGTAATTGTAAATCCTCCTCCTGCCGTTGGCATCATTCCCCCTGCAGTAGACAACAAATCAATATATAAGGAAATTTTGCCTTTACAAAGGCGTTTCATTAAATGAGGCTTCTCTTTGATGTATATTCTATCAAATTTATTAAACATACCCGTACTTATATACAAAACCTTATAAGAAGGTAGCTTTATCGCTTTTTTATCAGTATATTCTAACTTGTATTTTATAATACTGCCATAATAATCCTGGTAGGAAATATAACATTCAATCGTATCCGATATTGTTATTATTTCTCCTTTTACATAAATAGCATTGTCAAATAATTGTGAATAAGTGGATATCTTAAAAAATAGGATAATGGTTAGTAGGATTAGTTTTTCCATAAATAGAGTTTAAATAAATTGGCTCAAATGTTTCTTGAAGTTATTACTTAATAAACTTCTCTCTGCGTTGCAAATTTATTAATCCCCATAAAATAGCCACTACCGAAACCGAAATAATAATTAACCTATTTTGAAATAACATGGTTTGATATAGCGACTCACTCATACTGCCGGATGTAGAAAATGGATTTAGAAAGATATTCCACTTGGACGCCCCAGCTCGCGAGGATTTAGCGCAGCGTAATCCGTGAAAGCAAATAAGTATTTATTACTGACACTTCAAAGTTACGCTTAAAAATATTTCTGAGGATTTGTAATCCGGGCTTAATAAGTAATCCATTCCTGAGTTGCCTGAATCACGTTTAATAAATAGGGCAAATAGGCATAGTTACCTGCTGAGATTATGGCACGGATTACGCCAAAGCTACATCCATAACACCAAAAGAGCCACAACTTTTAAAATTGTAGCTCTTTATATTATCTGCAGCTCGCTTATTGCACCGAATACAATTCAGCGCTAACAACCTTCTTTTATTTTTTTACATATCCGAGGGAGTTGGCATGTAAATGACTTGGCATTAAACACCATCCATATATCTTTAAGCCTTTGTACTGTTGGCAACGCTTTAACGAATCAACTATACACTGTTTATGGTTTTTGCGAGTAAATACATCTATCCAACCAACAGTAGTCAGAGTAATGAAATAGGCTGATGTGTTATCGTGTATTTTATATTTATCTGACATTAAATACTAGTTTTATAAACCGGGTTGCAAACCCTTACAATAATAAACTATTGTAAACACTTGTATAATGATAACCCCTGTAAGTTATAAACCTATCGCTTATTACACGGATTATGCCAAAGCTAAATTAGCGCGAGTTGGACGCACTTAAAAATGCAGCCTTGTTTTATTTCATCAAACCACGAGATACAATCTCGCGGCAGCGTGGGTATAATAAACTAGTAGCTATAATCAATAAAACACCAAACTATACCAACTTTAAGATTCCCCCTCACCATAGCAAAACGCCCTATTTACATAGGTATGCAAGCACAATTACAAGCCTTGTTAAGTATTTTGAGCCATACTTAAATGCATTACAACACTGCAGCAACCATTCTGATCATCGGGAGGCAGCTCGCAACACTGCGAGGCTCAAAAGTTGCTTTGCTTTTGCACCAAACAAGACTGCGACATACAAAACGAACGTACGGTTTAGGCCAAACAGCATTGCGAGAAGTAAAAGCCACATAGCTTTTGTACTTTACAACACTGCGGCATGCAAAATGAACATGAGTTTTGAGGCTGCAGCACCTGTTTACTGCAAAAGCCACGTTGACCAAGCATCACGCAAGCTTGTTAAGCCTTTGTTTTACCATACCAAAACACCTGCAACTATAGTGATACCCCTCAGGCATTTCAAATATCTACACCACAACTCGCGCGGATTTAGTAAAGCACAATCCGTATCGAAGAAACTATTGCTGTAAATTATTTGGCATGATTACCATTTTGCCATAGTTTGAATGTTTGCTTACGTTTTAAATGCGCACAGTACTTTTGCATTAAGGGTAATATCCACTCTCGTCTACTTTCTGCCTCTTCTTGTATCTGCTTTACTATTTGCTTGCTGGTATGCTTTTAAAATCACGCTATATGGCTTATTACACGGATTACGCCAAAGCTAAATCCGCGCGAGATGGACGTTATTAAAAATGAAGCCTTGTTTTATTTCATCAAACCACGAGATACAATCTCGCGGCAGCGGAGAATCGCAGAGGGTAAACACGTTATGGGAACACTCAATATTATCCGAAACAAAATACTGGCAAGGATATTTGCTGTTGCTAAAAGAGGCACACCTTATGTGGATACATATGGATATGCCTCTTGAAAAAAATTAATTATTTATTTGTTTTAGTCTTAGAATACGGGGGCTTACAAAAAAACGCATGAAGGATTTACTGGATGGGAAAATTAAAATGGGTTAGGTTTCTTTCTCGAAGATGTGGAGGGTATTTTCTAAATCCAAAATATGTAATTGATTATTATGCCAAACAATTGAGTTGTTACTAAAAGGTAGTTTCTGGTTGATCGTAAAAAATTCAAGGACTTTGAGACTTGTTCTATCTAGCATGCATATTTTACCACTTAACACATCTGCAACAACTATTATATCTTGATAAACCCAAATAGGACCTGAAGTATGAAAACCCTCTAATGCACATTCTTCTGAAAACCTTTTACTTCTAATCAGATTACCATTAAGTGCATTGATCTCAAAAATTTCTTTTCCGTCCTGTTTGTAGATTTTATCTCCAACTATGCCATAGGCTCCTAAACGATCATGTTCCCAAATCCAGGCTTTTTTACCATCTATAGCATTTAAAGCTAAAAGTTGGCCTCCTTTCAATGGAACATATAGCAATCCTTTATAGCTAAATAATTCCCCATCTATCTCATTAGGCGTATCTGATAAGACTTCACCGGTATCTCTGTGTTTTTTGATAATACGACCATAATTGCTAATGTCAATTCTAAATTTTACTACGTGGTCTTCTTTATATGAAAAAACTTCTTTATTGGATTTATTAAAATAGTATTGTCCAACTTGGACAGAGTAAACATTAGAAATTGCTACTTTTTCAAGTTTAAGGTTAGATCCGACTAAATACATCCCACTTGGCATGAAATCATTTTTTTTGTAATAAATAACCGGAAGATTAGATTCAATTAGAACACCTGAAGAAATATTAAAGACTTTGTCATCATCAGACACAATCTCAGTTATATTATTTTCTTCCAAAGAAAATAATTTCGATCTACTATTAACTAGTTTATAAACTAGCTTCCCATCAAAAATTCTAAAAGAATCAATCTCTTCTTTTATCACCGAGATTAATACATAATCTACGATTTTATATAAACCATTATTGTATTTCTTAGCATAAATACCATCAGGAGTATTCCATATAGACCCTACTCCTTCATACTTATTTATTAAATTCATGACTTAGTTTAAGTTATTCTTAAAAATTTCAACAAACCAATCGTCATTGGAATTTAGGAACGATTCAAGTTGTATGTCATCGAAAATCTCCAAGGTTGGGTTATTAAGTTTGGTTTTGGCAAATTCGGTAAAGCGATTTCTTATCTGTGCATCCTTTAACAATGCCCCACCTTCAAAGTTTTTCCAAGCTTGAATTACTTTTAGTTTGTCTGTGGTATTATCTAGTCCATTTCTTACAACATCATTTAGGAATACTTTGTAATTCTCAATGCCGCCAATGTTTTTCAATGAGTTAAAGCTTTGCTTAGCAAAGTTAGAACTCGATCCTGCCACATTGGTGAAGAATTCCATCCCAGCTTTAGTTTCTATTTCGACTACTCTATTGCCAATCTTTACATAAACATCAGAATAAGATTCGTAAGATTTGCCATTGATAGAGTTAACTAGTCTACCCCCGGCTGCCGCACGAGTCCTCTCGTGTGGTTTTACTTTATTATCACTACATCTTATAGCATCCCCAGCCCCCCCCGCTCGCGCGGATTTAGCGCAGCGTAATCCGTGAAACTTTTCTTTTAATTAGCTACGGCCTAAATATACTTGCTTTTGAAATAATAGGGCAAGGATTTGCAATCCGATTACTTATTAAATAGTTACCCAACCTTGAGTCTCTTTTATTATATCAATTAAGTAAGGTAGCTGTGCATAGTTACGGGCTGAAGAATATATATAGTCTTCGGGTTCTGCTACAGTCATATCTAATACTGGGTTATTATGGATGTAATCTAATTTCTGATAGAAGAAACTATTGCTGTAAATTATTTCGGCATGATTACCATTTTGCCATAGTTTGAATGCTTGCTTACGTTTTAAATGCGCACAGTACTTTTGCATTAAGGGTAATATCCACTCTCGTCTACTTTCTGCCTCTTCTTGTATCTGCTTTACTATTTGCTTGCTGGTATGCTTTTTAAAATTCCGTAATATATCGCTTATTACACGGATTACGCAAAAGCTAAATCCGCGTGAGTTGGACGGTTATAATGAGCGAAGGTGTTACTTCACTACTTCCTCAAGTCTTTCAACAATAAACATTCCTTCTGCATTGAGCTTTACATGTTGGATATAATATTCATTGTATCCTTCGTCCCATTTTATAATAATAGAACCGTCTTGCATAATCTTTGAAGTAACGTTAGGGAGAGGTTTTTCTTCCATCCAATCCTTCGTTGAAGCATCATCAATTAATTCAAAAACTTTGATAGTTGAAAGGTGCTCCTTATTTTTATTAAAGCTTAATAGCTTATAAAAGTATGACTTCTGGTATTCATTAGGTATATCTTCTATTTTTACCAAAATACAATCATAACAATTACTCAATTTAACTTGTCCTATAAAACCTACTTTAACACTATCTGTTGAATGATAGTGTTCATATTTACCATTAATTAATTTTTCATGCATTCTAACTACCTCTTTTGTTGAATATATTCCAGTAGCTTTATGAAACTTACCTTTACTATCTATATAACCTTTACCTATGTTTACGGTTTGATTATATTCTTTTAAAGTATAATTATTTGTAGACGCTAAATCTGAAAATACATTAATTTCCAGAGGCAATTCAATATTTTTAATGTCATGAATTTGACAAAAAGCACTAATTTGAATGCATATAAAAGATAATAGCAATAATTTAAATTTATTCATAGTTCTCAATATTAATTACAAAAAGTTACTACATATTTTATCCAATAAGTCTCAGATTGAGGACTGTCATTATGTTCTCCTGTTATATCAGTCCATAACCATAGATTTTCAGAACCTGCATTTTCATTACTATTTTTTGTATTGGTATTATAGTTACCTCCACTAACCTCCCTTTCAGCTCCATCTTCAAGCTCCCCGTATGGATCATCAACAATCAACCCTTCATCTGTTATATCTAATAAACGAACAATGTGCCCCCCTGTTGGGTGAAATGCAGATAATAATACTCCACAACCACTTTCAAGTTTGCCTTTAATAGTTGTTCTTAAAGTATTTGTATTGTTCCAAATATCCATTCTTTCTGATTCTGTAACTCCAAACTGTTCTGCAATCTCTTGCCAATGTACGTAATTTGTTCTTTCAAAAGGTATTAAAATTGATTCCCCAATACAGTATAAGTAATCAGCTATTGTTTCTTCAGAATTACAATCTTCATCGCAATTCATACAGGGTCTATTTAAGCCTAAAACAGTTAATGCTCCTGCTAAAGATGTTACATTACATGTAACATTAGGAGAAGTCTCATTATCTCTTTGACTATAATATGGCACTTTCTTTTGTAATTGAATGTAATAATCTTTTTTCACTATGATATCTTCAATCCCTTCAATAAGTTCTCTTACTTGACTTATCTCGCTTGCTGTAAGATTATCTTTTTCGAATATATTATCAATTACAGCATTATTTCCTCCTCCAATTTCATCAAAGAATTCATTCCAATAATCTAATTCTGACATTTCGCCAAATAACCCTAAATAAGTTGTCCATACTTTTAAACCATCCAGACTACAGTTAAGTATTTGAATTATAACCTCAGGCTGTTTACTACTATTTAAAAACGCAATATATGAATGAGGTGCTCTATATGAAACTCTTATATATTCATGTTCCAATAGTTCACAGATTTTATCAATATGAAATTTAGTTATATCTATGGGACTTCTAGTGCAATATATTGCAGTATTGTAAGGAATTTCTTCAATAGTATGTTCAGCTATATATACTCCATTTGTATTTAAATTGATAGGCATGTTATTTTGTTCAATTTTACCAAATATTGTATTAGATAAAAAAGTCTGATTAGTGGAATTGTAAGAACCACCTCTTATTGACCAATCTGGATAACTAATCAAGGTAATATTATCGTTGGAACTTTTTACTGAACTCAAATATGAATTAAAGTTATTTGCTACATGGTTAAAGATGTCTGAATTAATATATTCACTTATGTCATTAAAAAAACTATTGGTTAAATTATTAATATTAAAACAAATGTCATCACTTATACTTGCACCCTCTTCTTCATCCTGAAACAGCGCCAATACAATCTTCTCCGGATCATGAATCAAGTCCCATTGGTACTTCCAAAGCTCGGTGCTATTGGAGTAGTCCATTAAATTTTGGGTGGTACCTTGGGTAAACTGGTCATCTGCTTTTGGAGAGAAGGTGTGGCGCAAGTTAAAAGCTCCATGAGCTAACTCGTGGCCTAATACGTTGGTGTTGTTTCCAAAATTAAAGATAAAACCATACTCCCCTGTTAATGGCATAAAACCAGCCAGTTTGGTTTGTGGTTCTTTTACAAAAAACAGATAATAGGTATTTTTAGTGGTACCACGAGCTTTTTTATATGCCCTTATCACCTTGTTCATGTCGCGGGTGTACTTACTGGTACCTGTACCTTCGGTTGTAAAGCTTTCGCTTTTTAATCCATCATAATCAAAGTTTTTATCAATTCTAACCGTCCAGCTTACAATAGCAGGAGCATATAGTTTATCTAAGGCTGTCTTCACACCTGCAACACCTGTTGGGCATTGGGCATTATTTAATGGCACTAATACCACCTCTTTATGTATTGGCGCGTAACTTACCAAACCAATGGCACCTACTTCGGTGAGTATTTCGTTGGTGGTAGAATCGTTTATACTTTCCTTTTTAACAGAGGCAGCCGTTAATATCTCCTCTTCACCTTCGCTCATACCTGTAAGTAAAAGCTGATCGCCTGCTTTGTTTTTGCTATAGGGAGCCAACATACCACTGCTGCGTATATAACGTACGGTATCGTTAGCCTTGCCTTTAATTTCAACCTCTAGGTATTCAGCACGTCCGCTAGCTAATGATTTCCAGGCAATTTTATCGCCGCTCTTGTTTATATTAAAATAAGAATCAGGCTTTCTATTACTGTCTTTAGGCACTGCGTCAAAACCAAACAATTGATTTGCGGCAGGCTTAAATATGGCACTTATACCGTATTCGCCTGTTTGGCTAGGCGTAGCCACACTGCTACTCTTTGCACCGTTAGTAGAAGGATTGGGTGCAGTATACACTTGTCCGCTGCCTGTGTCAACCACATACACCGGGCTTCCAGTTTTAGAACCTACTCCAACCGTTTGTCCTTCTTCAACAGTTACTTTTTCTGTTTTACCATCTTTGGTGGTTACCGTAACTGTATTTCCGTTTACCGTTACATTGGTTATTTCGGTTTCCACAATTATCTGATCATCGGTAGCATCTCCCAATACATCTTCAACAGAAATATCATCTTCATTATCTCCACCTTTACCTAGCTTATCCAGGGCAAGTACTAAACCATTGGCCTCATCATATACAAACTGCACCGAACCTTCGGTCATACGACGATCGGCATTGATAAATATATTCTCAAATTCTACCGCAAATTTCACAAAGCTTAAGTACGGAACCAATGCAAAGCCGGAACCAGAAAAACGACCATTTTCGCCAGTTACTTCACTGGCCTGTATACTAAAGTCTGCGGCTTTAAAAAAGTCAAACTTACGCAGTGCTGGCAATGGCTCAGTATTGCTAATATCAAAATTATCGGGTATTTTACCACAGGTATAGTCAACATCCAGGTTGGTTTTGCAACGCACAATACTGCTTTCGTCGCTTTCTTCCTCGCCACAAAGAGCGCTTACTTTAATTTCGTAACCTGTATTTTCTTGTAATCCGCTTAAGGTATAATTAGGAACATCTGTTTCTATGCTTTGCCAATCATCCTCATCAGTCGTTTTGTAAAAAATACGATATAACTGAATATTAATATCCGAACTAAACTTAAGTTGTACATCGGAGGTGGTTACCTTGGTTATTTGTATTTCAGGTGTTTCGCAAGCTTTACCGTATCTAAAACTATATACTTCAGAAAAACCATCATTCTGGAACTTAGCCTTTCCTTCCAAATCTACCGACTGTATTTGCCAAGCATAACTCATTCCTTCCTCCAAAGGAGGCATACCCATATCATAAATCAGGCTTGATTGCTTGGTATCTAAAGTAAAGATAGGGGGAGAAACTCGCACTACTTCGTAAGGGTTTCTACCTTCCGGACGAATTTCGTAAAGATTAAATCGATACACCGGATCGGCAGTAGGATCATTAGGCATGCTGCCCATCCACGAAAAACGAAGATTAGGATTACTCAATATATCTATCTCATCCTTGTCTTGTGGAAATGTAAGGCGTGGCGCTCGGGTTAAATACATAACGGCTACACCTGGCATAACCTGCGATATATTTATCTTATGAAAATAATCCCACAGCTCTACACTCACCTGATAAACGCCTTCGGGTAAACGACCGCTTCGCTCATATTCGCGCAAGCTATAGCCTTCAAATATTAAATTTTTAGGATTAAACAGTGGCTCTAAATCCAAACCGGTTATTACCTCGTGCATTCCTCCATCTAAATAAAATGGATCTTGATACATATTGGGTTTGGTATGCAGTTTTATACCATTCCCTTTTATAACCAATCTAAAATAAACAGGATACCGCTCCAGCGAAACATCATCAACATTAATGTTTAACTGCATTCGTCCAGGCTCACTGGCAAAACCACTTAAAGTATACGGCATAGGGGGTGTAAGTACCGTATAGGTACGCACAGGGTACACCGCCTGCGACCATGCTCCTAGCGTTATTACAAGTAATGTAAATAGTATGATTAGTTTCTTCATGCTTCTATTTGGTCATTAGTTATTGGTCAATGGTTATTACTAACTGAATAAGGTTTTTAGAAACGGATAATTGTTCACCGTTCCTAACTTATTCTACAATAACTTTAACCACTTGCCTTTCATCTCCTACTTCAACAAAAACTGCATAAATACCCGGCGAATTTATATTAAAGTCCTCGTTATAGGTATCTAGTCCGTTTACTTTTCTTTTTTCAATTATTTGTCCGTTTTCAATGCGAACCAAATAATAAGTAGCATCTATGGCTTCGCTCAGTTTTAACTTTGCATTAAAATAACCCGAGCTTGGATTTGGTGAGGCCACCAGCGATATTATATTTTGTTGAACAACTTGCTCTTCTTCGTCACCTAGCTCACGATTAGCTTTTGGCGTTACCAGAATAGTTTTGCGTGCCTGCGCCATACAGTTATCACTTTGTGCATTAAGGATGGCCTCGTAATTACCTTCTTCCTCAAATATCACCTTACACAAAAAGTTAGATTTTTCTACTATGCGATGTTTACCACTAAAATACCATTCAAAGCTTTGCGGCTTAGGCTGGCTCACCTCAATAATAATTAAGGTATCTCCTACTGGAACACTACTAGCCATCAGGAACTCAGCAGTTAAATCTGTATCTCTGGTATCAACCCATGCGGTATCTCGTCCAACACAATTATCCTCATCGGTAACTTCTACATAGTATTCTGCTTTATCACTCACCACCCATGCTGTATCTGTGGCAGCATTACCCAAGGAATTACTCCATTTGTAATTTTCATATTTTCCCGGATATAAACGTACATCGTTACCTATACATACAATTTTATCTTCGCCAAGCTGAGGGTAGATAGTTGTTTCGTAAGGTAAGAGATACTGCTTACGGATATGACAATTCATTTTGTCGTAAACATCCAACACGTATATTCCAGTATCTAGTCTATTAATTTTATCATCATCATCGCCATGTAACCATTGATATTGATAAGGAGTTCTTCCCCCTTCAGCCTCTACTTTAATTTCGCCATTAGGAACCCCAAAACACAGCGGAACAAGTGTTGTATTAGAAACACTTAAAGGCTCTGGTTCATAAATACTAAAGTGCTCCGTATCCTCACAACCATAATCATCAAAAACCCTCACGCTATAATCTCCACCACCAATTCTATCAATAGCATAAGTATTGGCTCCATTGGACCAATTTACATAGTGTTTCCAATCCATTGGAGAAACGACTATTTCGGCTTTTCCATCTGCATCATTATTACAAGTAACATCCTTACTACTTGAACTATCAATTTTTAAATAGCTTACATCTACTTTTAAAGTATCAAAACCAATACACTCATCCTCATCCGACACTTGTAAACAATAGGTATCTGGCTCAGTTACTTCAATATTTTGCTTTCGCGAAGAGAAACCATTGACCGAAGTCCATTGAAACTTATTGTAATTACCTGCATCAATTGGTAAAGTATTATAATGACATATTAAAGTATCGTTACCCACGAATGGCATCGCCGTTTTCTGATAAGTAAAATCGTAATTAAACTTTGCATAACAGTTATGACTATCCAATACTTCCAACCAATAACTGGCCTCATCCACCTGCGTTAAAGCATTTGTATTGTTGCCTGTACTCCATAAATAATTATAAGGTGCTGTTCCTCCAGTAGCAACTACATCAAGCGCTCCTTTCTCTCCACCCAAACACAGTGGTTGAACAATTTTATCTACCTTATAATTCAAGTCATCAGGTGTACCGATAGTAAACTCCTTAGTAACTGCACAACCTAAAGTATCACGAACCAACAAGCTATACACGCCTGTTTCCATGGCCCAAGCTGAATCATTTTCACTAACAGGCACTTCTTTTGCCCAAGAGTAATTATACTTTGGCTCTTCGTTTCTAGGGTTACCCAAGCTAACAAATGCCTTGGCCTGACCATCTGCATAAGCATAACAGTCCACATCCTTTACCTGAATAGAGTCGATACTCAAATTGGTGATATCTCCCAATAAAAACTCAAAATGGTACGGACAATTATAGGCATCACGAACCTCAAGAAAATATCTGGATGAATACAACTGGTTGATGTTTGGCGTTGAATAATCTAAATCTAATATTTGGGTTGAATTATCTGCAAAAACGGTATCTTTTTGCCACGTATAAGCATATGGTAATACGCCACCTGTATAAGCCGACTTAATTTCTCCCACGTCTTTTGAACAACGCGATTTTATAATATCGTTAAAGGTTTGAACTAACTCAGACTCCTGCGTAAGCGTTATATTGTTCTGCTGGGTTTCACAACCTAACTTGTCTTTTACAAAAACATCATAGAGTCCAGCGGTTAAATCAGGTACCGAATCTCCCAAAAACCAGTTCGTTTCATCAACTGATACTTTGTAATCAGCATTACCTCCTAAAATATTTAAGGTAATATGTCCGTCATTCCCCTCATAACAATCAATATCCTTGGTATCGCGAATAGATGCGACTAATACATCTGGTTCGGTAATCGTAATGTTTTGCTCATGTTTAACATCCACACTATCCATTACTGTTAATTGATAATCGCCAGCTGTTAAACCGGTAAAAACGCCATCTACAACTGTATCTTCGTTCAGTACGTAGATATAATCTCCCCAACCACCTTTACCTTGAATTTTAAAGTCCGCATCGGATAAGCCATTACAGGTAGGCGCTATTAATTGGGTAGTATCAAACGATAAGGCCAAGTCTGGTTCTACAATGCTGATTTCTCTTCTCATCCATTCCTCATCTTCGTATACACAGCCTGCAGTATCTCGGACTTCTAGTATATAATCTCCAGTAACTAATTTTTCGATAAGCAATGCACTATTTGTTTGCCCTTCTATAATTGGGTTGATATCACCTTTACTTAACCATCTATAATCGAAAAACTCATTTCCTTTTATTACACTACCGTTAATCCAACCAGTATCATCTCCTTTTTTAATAATGTAATTATTGTTGAGGGCTATCTTTGCCGTGTCTGGTTCCTCAATACTAAATGGTTTTGAAGCTACACAGGCATTATTATCTTTTACAAATAATTGATATGCTCCTTTTCGTAAATGATTAAAAAAGTAAGTATCCCCTTTTGAATCCGTTTTAACTACCGTATCATTTTCTGCATCTAAAATAAAATAGTTTAAAAAATCGGTATACTTTACATCGTTGCTCACCGAAGCTTGCACCCAACCATCGATATAGTTAGGACATGATGCTTTAAAAGAGTCATCAATAAAAATATTTAAGGTATCTGGTTGATCAATCGTAAAAATCTCTTGATAAACCACCTGAGCAGTATCTTTTACAAAAATTGTATAATCACCAGCTATTTTATTTATAAAGCTATGGTACGGTAACCAACCATTTTTAATGGTATCTAACGAATATTTATAATCATCAGCATCTCCCCAACCACCAAAACCGTCCACATAAATAGCACCATCCTCAAGTTTATTACAACTTACATCTGTAACCACATCATTCTGTATTCCTAAAGCATTTACAGGTTCCTTTATAGTAAGCGTTTCAGTAAACCATTCACCATAATAATTACATTGAGCCGTATCCTGAAGTTTAAAAGTATAGGTTCCTGCGGGTTGATTTTTTATGACAAAAGTAGTATCGAACATGTTCGAATAAGCAAACATGCTATCGACTAAAACATCACCTTTATCATTTAGCCACTGGTAATTATATTTTTGATTACCCTTTTCAACCGTAATACTATACTTTCCAGTACTTTCATCTTTCGCCCTGATGTAATTATATTTGGAGTCCAAAATTTTAAAAGTATCAGGATTATTTAAAACAATGCCAGGATAAATAGCGGAACAACCATCACTACTTTTAACACTTAAATTGTAAGTTCCATGCGGTAAACTAGAAACAATTAAATTACCCCGTTCAAATATTTGATCATTAACTGCAAAATCAGTACTCGTTATTGAATACATATAATCTAATGAATCTTTAGAAGGTTCAATATTTGGAACTAGTACTGGCGTTATACTGCCCGTTGCTGCATTATGGCAGTTAGGGTGAATTACATCAGTAATGGCCGATATGTTTAAACTATCCGTATCTACTGTAGTCACCACATCTTCACTTAAAATAGTTCTACAACCTTCTGCATCCATGGCTTCCAGTTTATAATGGTTACCCACAGGTAAGTTCGCAAACAGCGCGTCTACTCCATGTATTTTAACGGTATCGATTCCTTCTATCAAATGATACATGTACTCTCCTCCTGTAAATGCAACACCATCCTCTGCTTTTAACCTTATTTTAGCATTTTGTGCTGCAATACAAGAAGCCTCCATATTAAGGAATGGATCGGTAGTAGCGGGTTTAATAGAGTTGGGATTTAACTCAACAACAATAGGTATATTAGCTGAACAGCCAAATTCATCTTCAATGAGAACTTCGTAATTTTGATTGTCTAATTGATTATAGACTCTACTTAAACCATTATCCTCTTTTAAAGTATTAACGTTATTATCACTTTGATCCAAAAAATTAAAAATTGGGAAAGTGCTTGTTGGATAAGAAGCTGTATTTATGGATAAACTTATTTCTCCATTATTAGCCGATTCACAAGCCAGTTTTGTATCTGTAATTGCAGTAATTGTGGGAACCAAATTATTACTCCCTACAGTTATGTCATCTTCGTGCGAACAACCATTTACGTTATGAGAAACTTTAACTGTATATACACCTTTATTTAGATCTTCGAATTTACCACTAGTATTATTTTGCCAGTTGTATATATTAGGATGACCTACTAAATCGTAGTTAAGGTTTCCATCCCAACTTGTTGGAAGTCCTGAAACATCAATTACACCATCGTTAGAGGCATCGCAATGTTCTTCTTCCATTGTCAAAATAAAAGCTTCGAGTGGGTTTGAATTGTAATCCACTAAAATATCGGTAGTTATAAAACAACCCGCTTCATCTTTTACTTTTATAGTATATGTATCTGTACGCTGAACTGAATATGTAACTGAACTGTTAGAATTCTCTGTATAATCAGAATTATTAATACTATAAAAATACTTTTCAGTATCACTACCTCCTGTTTTTTTTCCTCCAACTAATTCTACGTTAATGGCACCGTCGGTCCCTTCAAGACAAGAACTATTGTTTGAAGTTGGATATCCTGTTTGAAAGGCCAATTGGTTTGGAGCTACTCCAATTTGATAATTATTAATGGAAGCCTCACATCCAACATAATCCTTTAAGGTAAAATTATATCTTTTAGTTCCAGATAGACCCTCTTTATAAACTGTTGGGTTAAAATCAGCAAATTCACCACCATCTATAGATAGTTTAAGTAATCCACCTCCATCCAATTGGGCATTTGAAACTAGGAACTTTATCTCACCACTATTATTTTCGCCATCGACAGTATGGGTACATAATGGTTTTATCACATCATCAATAGCCACAGAAATTGGGGTTGACGATACGTCAATATCAAAAGGGTATGAAATAGAGCAGCCTGCTGCATTAACTATATTAACTACGTACGATCCATTTTTAAGATTATTGATTGTTATATTTCTACCATTTGAATCTACATCAGCAGCAGTAAAAATAGTTGGACCACTTGTATATGAAACAGTAAAAGTAGATTCTGCATCCCAACCTCCATTAACCGTATACGAAATACTTCCATTATATGCCGCGGAACAAGAAGAAGGCTCCTTTGACCTCAAAGCAACACTTAAAACAGATGGTTCTGATATATGTTGTGTTAGATCGTCTATACATCCGTTATCATCAGATACGGTGCACGTGTATGTTGCCCCTCCTCTCAAGTTGTTATTAGCTACTCCCTGAACACTATTTATCATGTATGTATAACTTCCTATACCACCGCTAGCTTGCACCGTAATGGTTCCATCTGAAAGACTACTACAAGTTGCATTTGTATAACTATCCAGGCCTAATACCAATTCAGTTCTAGATATATTAATGTTATTTTGGGAATGTACTATTTTGCCACCTTCATCTATAATTTGCAAATTATACGTACCGGGCTCAAGGTCTGAAAACTCTTGTTCTGAGTTTAAACCAAAGCTTTGGGTTGAAGAATAAACCGGACTTGAACATGATAATGTTGCAGAAAAGTTTGGTATTCCACCTTCCGTCACTTTAACAGTAATTTTACCCAACTTTTTCGCAGGTGTAGAAGTATTATTCTCATGACAATCTGGATTATAGGGAGTAACTGTTGCCTTAACTTCCTCGGGTTTTACAAATGATAAGTTAATAGGTTTGCTTTTACATCCTGCATTATCTGTAACATAGAATTCATAAGAGCCTTGGTCAAACTCGGTATTATTAAAAATTGCTCCTTGTTGTGCTCCACCATTCTTTTTATAAAACAATTCAGTAGAACCTTGATTTCCTGAAATAGCCCCACTTATTGTTATGGTGTTATTATATTTTGGAATCTGATACGATTTGTTAGTTCCATCACTAGTTGAGTATTCTGTTGGGGCATCCATACTTAGTTTTAGTTCCTCTTTGTGAAAATAATCCGTTTTAATTACAGGACAAAGGGAACTATTACTTCCATCATAATAAAATGCTTTAACCGCAAAGGCTCCAACACCTAGTTGAGTAGGTATTGTTATTTCAGAGTTTGTAATTGTAATCGGTATTGTTGTTTGCCCACTCCAATAAAAAGTTGAATCAGGATATTCATCAACAGTATATTCTGTATTAGGGCATCCTGAAACTGGTTCATTGGAAAGTTTAGTAATATCTAACCTTAGTACTCGCCCTGGAACATTAGATACTTGTAAATTACTTATAGTGATTTGATCATCCTTTGTATTATAACATGTTGGGGGAGTTGTATTACTTATTGAAAAACTAGGTTCTGGTAAAAAATAAATGCCATTAATAACATTACAATCTTCACCCGCACCTTCTGGATTTTTTACAGAAATCTCTAGTTCCGTATTTAACCATGTATTATCTGGTAGTTTATTAGCATTAATATACGCTACTTTATAGCCACCGTCATCATGCACAGTACAATTTTCAATAATAACAGAGTGATCTATTCGAGTAATATTTGTTACTTCAATATCAACACCACAAAGCTGGTTCGAAGTTTGACCAAGTATAATTTTAATAGGATTATCGCCACAAGCTATTCTATCATTAATGATAATTCCATTAAAAATTGGTTTATACGAAACTTCAAGGAAACCATCTCCACTTAGGTAAGCATTATCACATAAAATCCAACTATCATCTCCTTGCGACGGATCATTTTTTTCTATGTGTGAAAATGAATTGTTGTCAAAAACATTATAAGAATATGAAATATTAGATGGAAGAGATTCCATTACAATACTTTCATTTCCCAATACATAATCACTTCCAATATCTGTATGGTTTGAGTGATGCCAAGTTAAATTTCCAGGTCCTGAGAAGGAAATTGGATTTACCGTATACTTACTTAAATCAAGTCCATAAAATTCATAATGAAATTTAACGTAATATTTTACAGGATCTTGAGCATTTGCTATTTTTATAAAAAACAATAAGCAAACTACAATAATAACTCTAACTAATGTAACCCTTAAATTATTAAACTTACAATTCATTTTCTTTAAAGTTTACTTGACCGAAATCAAATTTGTTAATTAGATTAATTTCTTTCGTACTTGTTACTCTTCCCGTTCCAGGTAAAGTATATTCAAGCTTGTAAGGGTAATTTCCTTTACTCACTTGAGGCCAGGGGTACGTATTTATTATCTTGTCAACCTGCGAATTATTTGGTATCATTCCCGCATCCACCAGATTGGATAGTTTATTTCTTATATCAACATAATCATCAGCCCATAATTTTGGTAATGTATATACAATATGGTATTCCTGAGCAGGTGAAATATAAGTACCACTCGATATCGCACCATCAGTAAGCAACGCGTTATATCCGACTTGCCAGATATCAATCTTTTTAACAGGTGGTATGCCATCTACATTTGTTTCACGCCAAGTAATTTTAGCATCGTCATGCAATGGGTAATTATTATAAATCATTTTTGCATATGTAGATAAATACCAATCAGATTGTTCAAGAATGGCAGAGTGCACTATCAACGGTGAATTATTATTTGAACCACTAATTTCATATTTATCAAAAACCTCATCAGCCTGGATAGTAACCCCTGGAAAATCAACGGCAACTTTCATATTATATAAAAATTGTACATTCAATTCATTGTAATTAATTTTATCTAAAAACTTATTGTATTTACTACATCTAAAATCTAATCCCCAAAAATCTATTTCTTCACCATCGTTTATAACACCGATAGCTTCACGTGTAGTTACTTCAGCACTATTTCCTTCCTCATCATTAATAGCTTGTTCATTATTCTCTATTACATTCCTATCTATTGAAGCATCATTCGATATTGGTTTATGCACCAAATCGAAACGGTAAATTTTACCGTTCAATATACCAGAAGGAACATCCGTCTCAACGGTTCTTGAATCTTTGTTATATTTAACAGGTAAATACATTGATTCTCCATTAACTTCTGTCCATTTTGCCTTTTGAGTATAACCATCCGTATTTTCAAAGAATGGTGCTACCCCAGGGTTAAAAGCAACATAAGCTTTATTGTACTCCTCTTTATAAAAGTTAACCATTCTATCAATTGGATAAGAATATGCAATGGCATCATTAGGAATCTTTTCAGGAAGATTGCCCGTTTTGAAGGTGGCTTCTTTAGTTTCGTAATATACTTTACCATCATCACCTTTATACTGTTGCCATTCACCATTAACTTTTTCATCGAAGCTAACTTTTGCTACTATTTTATAGGTAGAGTTTGAATAGAATATTTCTTGAATTCGGTATGCCAAGGATGTTTTGTCCTCATTCCACTCTATTTCCCCAGGATACTTACTTCCATCCTCAGTGTATACAGCATACTCATTAAGATTAATTTTAAAAGTTTTGGTTAATTCTGGATCCTCCGAAATATGTAGCACCTTATCTACCGGCATATTAAATACAGCTTGAGGCATGGTAAATACATCTACTTCTTCCGCGTCTTTGGCAGGTGTTAGGTCGGCAATAATTTCAAGGTCGGAAAGATCCTTTGCAGTTCTTAATTCACATTTTTCACCCACCGTCATTTTAAACTTACAAGTACCCTTAATCATACCTCCTAAAATGCGATACTTTCCACCTACAACTCCCATTAGCCAGGTTGGATTTGGCCCTTCCATTCGAATGGCTGCCGCTGCTTGAATATTTATAATATCAAATTTCTTTCTTTTACCAAAGATTTTGACTTTGATACCGATTTCTCCTGCAAAGTAGGCATAGGCTTGCCCTTTAGCATACCAACCATTAATCCCTGGTAATCCAGAACGACCTTTACAGAAAACATTAGGACCATAATCTAATAACATGATATCAAAGCCACCTCCAAGTTCAAATTTAGCGTAGAAAATAAGGAAGGTTAAATCCCCAGTATCAAATTTAAAATGTGCTCCAAAAGCTAATCCTTTACCCGTTATTAGCTCTCCATCTTTTCGTTCTCCATTAAATTCGGACTGATCCATGTCTAGAATCTCTAGTACACGCTGGTTCATCATCATAGCATCAGGGATATCATGGCCTGCCATGAAATACGATTTAACCTCCATCAAACCAATAAAGTTTAGACCTATAGGATCGGTTTGAGTACCCATATGTAAATACCATTTATCTGGGTCGATATGCAGTACTCCCCAACCTGCTCTATTTCTTTCTCCAACTCCCTTAAGAACTCCTGCAACATTTATATAAAGTTCCATCTCACTATGAAAAGTGCTATTCTCGACATCCATTAATATAGATACAGACATAGTTATTGGAGAAGGAATTTCATATTTGATAGACTCCCCTTTTACTACATTCTTTGTAATTTTCTTTATTTGCTCTTCAGATACTTCTATACTAAGATTAATAACACTTCCCTCACCTAAGATGAGTATCCTCTTTATTCCGAACGATGACGTAAACTCAATGGTAAATGAGGCCTCGCATTTCACCAACTCTTCATTTACTATAGCAGCGGTTAATCCAGCTTTTATCGTTAAAAAATCATTCGAACTTGGTACATAAGTTACACCGGAAAGTGATTCTCCGAATTTAGAACCCTCTCCTTCGTTGACTTGTTTCATTTTATAAAACAAACCACCTCCAAAACCAGTCATAATAAAAGGATGAGCACCGACTCCACCTTTTGCGTGTAAAAATGCATCAACAAAGAAATACCTAAAACCATCTACTTTACCAAAAACGGCAATTGCTTTTAAATTAAAAGTCTCAGCAAAAGTGGCGTCTACATCTCCTCTAAACCCTTTACCGTATATTGGGTCTCCTTCAATAAATGCTATAGTCCCTTTTATATCAAACGAGCCTTCTACACTTGCTTCAATAGTAATTGCTCCTACTTCTATTCCCTTAAATTTCCAGTTTCCTTTACTTAGGTCTGCTACAATACCTATCTCCGTACCTCCCGAAATTCCAAGTTCGCCCGCCGGTATAAGGTTGATGAAAATATCAAATCCAAACCGTCCAACGCCATCTCCTCTTTTTTGATAGGATATGTCTTTTATTACAATAGGAAAATTATTAAAATCAGGCTTTCCCTCTTTGGATGCTAAAGCCACATATTTAATATCAAATTCCGGAGCTTTAGTGGCTATGCGCATCTCCTGAAACTCAATATAAGGTATTTGAACAAGCTTATCAGATGCCCCTGCTTTTGAAGCACAAGCAAAGGTGATATCACCAGTTAATGTAGCAGCTGGCATAAACTTACCTTGTTCTACCCAAACATCAATTCGTGATGTAGGATCCAGCGTCACTTTGGCTGCAAAAACATTAAATGGCAATTCTTTACCTGGAGTAATGCCAAAATGATAATTTCCATCTGCATCATATAAAGCTTCAAACTTCATCGGATCATCTATACCATCTACTTTAACACCTCCATCTAATTCTAACTTCTTAAAATCACCGGTAAAAAAACTTAATTCAAAGTGAGTTACAGACATGGCCCAACTACCTAGTTTTCCTTCCTCATATGATAAAAGATTTTCTACCCCCATATCTCCCGTCAGTCCAAAATCATCTAATATTAAATCTCTGGCATAAAACGAAGTCGACGTGCCATCACTCTTCTTATACTTCCCGTCTAACACAATTAAAGCCTCTTTTACATAAAAACCTCTCCAAAGTGCAGCCATATCTCCAGTATATCCACCGGGATAACCAGACGGGAATACAAAGCCGGGTGAATTCTGTGTATCGCTACAATCAAGAACAATACTTTCAAATGAAAAGTAAGCTTCATCAAATCCCTTAATTTTAAAAGGCTCAAAACTAAGTTCTAAAACAATATCATTTAGGCTAGAAGCGGATATAAAGAAATCAGTTCTTACCTTACCTCCTACTTTACCCGAATTAACATCTACTTTTTTATATTTCTCTTCATTTAGCTCAACTGCCGCATTAATTCCTAAACTTTTAAAACCTGCACAATCCCAGTTAATAAAACTTCCTGGTTTCCAATACATATAACTACTCTCTCCAAGTTTAGTGCGTAGTTCACTCACTAACTTTAATTCAAAACCATCAATCAATCCACTTTTAAAAGAAAATTTAATATTGTCTGCTCTAAAACGAATTACTTTATTGTCTATCGGATTTTGTATAGACATAAACGCACTAAATTCTGCATATTGGGGATAAATAGTGGCCTTATCGATGATAATAAAATAATTAGGGTCGGCTAGGGTATCTGTATCATATGTAAGGCCAATGG
Source organism: Labilibacter marinus (assembly GCF_001659685.2). GTDB lineage: Bacteria > Bacteroidota > Bacteroidia > Bacteroidales > Marinilabiliaceae > Saccharicrinis > Saccharicrinis marinus. Next base: position 1,875 of record NZ_LXYE02000060.1, on the reverse strand, counting down.
GTAAGGAGAAAAAAGATGCTGAATCGAGACGGTTAACAAAGCGATTTTGCTTTATGATCTCAGATTTTACTGCATCCATAGCTAATTCTGCTTCAGAAACGCTTTCTACTTCTTCTAATAATTCATCAGCCAAAGAAACATTTGTTTCTTCTACAGAAATGCCTGAAAAACTTCGAACAGCGCCTACCTCGTAATGATTAGCCCAAATATTTGGTCCCATAGTTGAAGCTATAATGCAACAAATAATTAGCTTAATTAGTAGTCTAATGGGCTGAATAAGATGGTTTGGCTTAAAGTTCATTAATCTCATATAAATAGTTATACTTAATAATCCAATTTCTAACCTCTAACAAGGTTTTGCTATAGTCATCTGTTATAATATCACCTGTATCATACAGTTGCACAGGAAACTCCTTAATATGTGGAGCAATCATTTCAATTAACCTAAAGGCACAGTTTATCCTTACTTCATTATCTGGATTAGTAGAAGTACAGTTTTCCTCATTAAGTAATATTAGCTGTAATATAAAATCGAAGCATAAACGATTGTTTAAATACAATAAGTCAGGAATTAAATAAAACACCACCTGGTCGTTTATACCAATGTTTTGCACTTTATTTAAGCTGTTTTTAACATGCTCTACATACCCCATTCTACCTAGAGCAAGCTGAATATTCCATTTCAACGAAGGCTTTATATTATCTTCTAATAATAAAGATTCCAAGTAAGGTGCTAAGCTATGAATCTGAAGTTTTCCACATAAACGAACCAAATCACCCATATGTGTTGTTTCCGAATTGATGAAGATAGAGGCTAGCTGACTTTTACTTTGTTCGTTAAAACTGTTAACAGGAAATTCTTGTAAGTAATTTAGTAGGGTGTATTGTTTTTGTTCTGGGAGCTGTTTCAAGCCCTTATTGATAATAAAGAAAACATTATCTTGTTTATTAGCCTTTTCTTTAGCAATAATAACCTCGAGATAAAATAGATAAAAGGCAAAATCTACATCTTGTTCAGTACTTGAAAGAGCATAATCAAACACGTCTTGCTTAGGCAGTTTGTTATGTTCTAACCATTTAACAAGTTCTACTTTAACATATTCTCCTTTTCTATTTCGTTTAAAAAAATCTTTCAAACGACTATCTATCTGTGCTTCTGCACAAATACTTAACAAACTAAAAATAACAATGACCCCAACGCGCATAGATAAATCCAATTTTAATGTATAAATTAATTACACTAATATAATTCATATCACTACGCATGTTAAATTACAATGTTTCACGCTATTTAACTTTTAAAAATATTCTACCAAACTAAAAGCCCGTAATCGTTGATGTATAGTAGCTGCTAGCAAGTATATTTATATTTTAAATAAATAACACTTATTTATTCAACGTTAGTTGCCTTTTACATTTAATTACATTTTAGAATATTATTAACCATACAACATTCTAATAGTGTAAATTCTTATAGTTCATTAGCAAGTTTATAATTAATGAAGCCTAGCCTATTTACAACGGAGTGACTACGTCCTTACATTCATTTACATGGAAAGGAAATTAAAACTATTAGAAGCTGACATTTCTAGTGATTCGTATGTACATATTCCTCAAGCTTTTAAATTACGATATTAATGCGGATGAATCTTCGCAATTAAGGATGTACTAGAAAAACCTAAATTTTCATCGGATAAGTTGAAGCAACAACACTTTATCTTATCCGATGTTCCACAAGGCACGAGAAAAAAAGTAATGAGTTCGTATAGTTATAAAGTCGATAACCCAGCTCGCGCGGATTTAGCGCAGCGCAATCCGTGAAAGCAAATAAGTATTTATAACTGACACTTCAAAGTTACGCTTAAAGATATTTCT
>NZ_LXYE02000006.1 GCF_001659685.2 Labilibacter marinus | reverse complement strand
CAATATTGGTTTGAAATATAAAATATAGCCGTATTTTTACCAGCTTATCTTGTTAAGATGACCCAAAATATAGGCGTAGTTGGATGGAAAAATTTATTATAGTATTAACTGAAAATAGAAACATTGGGATGCTTGCTGTCCCCTATTTTGCTGAGGATAGGGAAAATAATCCTTCGTTATCATTAAACGAAAAGGTTAACACGGAGGATCCATCAATTCATGATTATTCTTTTTCGGCAAAGGAGATGGATTTGTTGGAGCTAATGAATAAGCTTAACGACAAATATCTATTCCGCCTATTTTCGAAGGATGATACCATTAAATTGTTCTACGACAACTTGGCTGAGAAGAAACTTAATGAGCACGTGCGACCCCATATCGAAAAATATATGGCTTTGTGTTTCGACAAGTTAGCACGCTCCCCTCAAATTCCTATATATTTTAAAGATGCTAAATACAGCAATCTGTATAAAACGGATATTATATCTGTATATGAAAAAAATGTAGAGCCCGTTTTTTATTTTAAGCTATCAGAAGAAGGTATTGATTACTCCTTAAAATTAAAGCTAAACGATACCGACTTAAGCGTTACGCACAAAAAGCCTATTGTCATTACACATTCGCCTTGTACTCTTTTAATTCGCGAAAAGCTTTTTAGAATTCCTACATCGGATAGTAAGAAATTCATCCCATTTTTCGAGAAAAAACATATTAAAATTCAGAGTAGAAGTGTAGCTACTTATATGGATACTTTTGTGAGCAATGCGATAAAAACTAACCATGTAGTTGCCGAGGGTTTTGAGATAAAAGAAAATAACATTAAGCCCACTGCTATTCTTTCTTTAGAGCAGGACATCACGCAAGCAAGCATTTTGGTTTTAAAGTTTAAATACGATAAAAAAGAGTATTTGGCCAGTAGTCAATCTGGTGTTGTGGTGCAGTTAAATACTAATAAAACACAATACGTTTTTACTAAATTTAAACGTGATATAAGTGCCGAAGACAAAACTAAAAGCACCTTAGTGCAAATGGGCCTTAAAGCACAAAGCGGTGCAAACCTAGTTCCAACCAATACCAACGACAACTCCATTAACGAAATCATCAGATGGTTAAATCAACATAAAGAAACGTTAAAAAAAGAAGGAATAACCATAGTACAAAAGGCATTAGAGAATAACTATTATATTGGTGCATTTAGTTGCGATTTTAAAACAGATAAAGATAAAGATTGGTTTGATTTACAGATGCGTGTACGAGTAGGTGCATTTGAAATTCCGTTTATCAAACTTCGAAAATGCATTATAGCGGGTAAAAACGAATACATTTTACCCAACGATGAAATATTTATTATCCCACAAGAGTGGTTTAGTAAGTACGCCGATATTTTGCTTTACGCAGAAGAAAAAGGTGGCAAAGTAAAACTGAATCGCATGTATTATAGTTTGTTGGAAGAGCCTTCGAACAGAAAACATGAGGAGATAAAAAACATACCTGCAGATAAGGGTAATAAAATACCTGAAACGCTGAATGCTTCTCTCCGACCCTACCAATTGCAAGGTTTTAACTGGATGCATTATCTGCACGAAAATAACTTTGGTGGTATTTTAGCGGATGATATGGGATTAGGTAAAACACTTCAGACCATCACGCTACTTTTAAAAATTTATGAGAGTAAAGGGCTAAATACAACGGAACCGCCTGAGCCCTCACAAATGAATTTGTTTGAACCTTCCACCTTAGAAGGCTACAATACAAGCGGTTTGCCTACCACTTTAATCACCATGCCTACTTCATTAATTCATAACTGGTTAAATGAGTTTAAAAAGTTTGCTCCTTCCCTAAAAATTTACATTTATTCGGGTAGTAAGCGACTAAAATCAAAAGAGATAGGTAAAATCATCCGTCATTATCATGTAGTACTTTCGTCGTATGGTGTGGTACGAAACGATATTGAGTATTTAAAACATTATAAATTTCACTACTTTATATTAGATGAGAGTCAATATATCAAAAACCCTAACTCTAAGATATATGAAGCTATATCGCAAGTAGAGTGTGCTAAAAAATTGGTTTTAACAGGTACACCTATTGAAAATTCACTGACTGACCTTTGGGCACAGATGAATTTTGTTAATAAAGGACTACTGGGTAATTTGACTTTTTTTAAGCGTCAGTTTGTAGTTCCAATTTCTAAAACCAATAGCGAAGAACAGGAAGCAAAACTTCAAAAATTGATAGAGCCTTTTGTTTTAAGAAGAACCAAGGAGAAAGTGGCCAAAGAGTTGCCACCAATAAATGAGCAGGTCATGTATTGCGACATGACTGTTGAGCAAAAAAAGATATACGATTCGGAAAAGTCAGGTATCCGAAACGAATTATTAAAGACCTTTGAAAACAAAGGTATGGAGAAAAGCACTTTTCTTGCTCTTCAGGGCTTAACACGCCTTCGTCAGTTGGCCAATCACCCTAGATTGGTAGAACCCGACTTTAAAGGACAATCAGGTAAGTTCAATTTAATTATTGATAACCTGGAAAGCATTACCAACGAAAACCATAAGGTGCTTATTTTTTCTTCTTTTGTAAAAGACCTTGAATTAATTGAAGAAGTGTTGCTTAAACGCAAGTTAAAATACAGCAAGCTAACAGGGAGTACAACAAACAGACAGCAAGTGGTAGAAGAGTTTGAAAAGAAGGATGACTGCAAAGTTTTCCTGATTTCTTTAAAAGCGGGCGGTGTAGGTTTAAACTTAATTAGTGCCGACTATGTTTTCTTGCTAAATCCATGGTGGAATCCAGCAGCGGAAGCACAGGCCATCAATAGAGCTCATAGAATTGGGCAAACTAAAAACGTATTTGTCTATCGATTTATTTCTATTGATACCATTGAAGAAAAGATAATGAAGCTGCAAGAGCATAAATCAAAACTTGCAGACACTTTTATCAATTCAAACAATCCGTTTAAAAACATGAACGAAAAAGAAATAAAAGAGTTATTTTCATAAAAAGAAATGGGTGGTACGGATTTTGATTACCACTCCTGAATAAATATCAAATTATAAAACTTAAGTCGTAAAAAGAATGAAGAATTTATTTATAGCATTGATTCTAATAGCCAGCTTTAGTACAGCTTTTTCACAAGAAGAAAGAAAATCACAAACCAGAAACATTGGTGCTTTTAACGAGTTGCATGCAGGTAAAGGTATAAATGTTACCCTTATTGAAGGAGACAAGGAAAGCCTGAAAGTTGAAATAGAAAACGGAGAACTTACTGATGTTGTTACCGAGTTAAAAGGTAGGAAACTTAACATTAAGCTAAAAACTAAGATTTACAAGAATGTTGGTGTGCAAGTTTACGTAACCTATAAATCCATTAAATCTATTAGTACAGGTTCAGGTGCTTTTGTGGATGCTAATAATACCATTCATGCGCAAAACCTGGATTTAAAAGCAGGAACAGGTTCTACCATCATATTAGAAATTGACACAAAATCGGTAGCATCTTCCCTATCTTCATCTAAAATTGAATTAATTGGAAAAACAGAATTCCAGGATGTTACAACCAATACAGGTGGAAAATACGTAGCTGACAAACTAGAGAGTAAAGAGGCATTTGTAAAAGCCATAACAGGAGGTACGGCTTGGGTTAATGCAACTAATAAAATTGAAGCTAAAACATCTACTGGAGGTAGAGTTACTTATACTGCAGAGCCAGACAAATTAATTGTTAAAGGAAATGCACAACTTCAAGAGAACTAATAAAAAGTTATAAACTCGTAAAGTCGGAAGTTAAAAGTCGACAAATAACAATGGGCAATTATCAATAATTAAGTTGATAATTGCCCATTGTTGGTTTATTAAACCTTTTGTAAAGAGAAATACTACTTTGAGAACATTTTTACCACCCAAAGAATTAGGTACAACCCTAAGCCAGTTCCTAAGGCAAACACAGAAACCAAAAAAGCCAGCCTTATAATCCCTACTTTCCAGCCTAATTTTCCGCTTAACCATTCTGATACACCTAAAATCATAATGCTTCGTATTTTTGTATTAATTAAATTATCTTTTTTCAAGAATGGTTGTAGAAGTAACCGTCATTGGAATTTCCATACCTTGTGGTAATTGAGCATTGCCTTTCATAGAAACCGTTCCTTCAATATTCTGATTTTGCTTTCCACTAATAAACCAACCATCTTCTTGACTCACCACAAATTCCGCATTTTGCTTTCCTTTCAGGTTAAAACTCATTTTCATCCCATTCATAATGGCCTCTTCACCTAAAGTGGTAATATTGCCTTTTCCATGCATTCTCCACTGCTTGTTGCTAGCATTTACCAAGGTCCAATTGTTACTTAAGTTAGCTTTTAAAGCTGAAGTTAACTTGGTATCGGTACTCCACGATTCCCCTACTCTTTTGGCTTTTGCAGGATAAATAGATAATAACATTTCCATATTACCTGTTAAAGCTTCTTTACCAAAATGACTACTTAAAGTCTTCTTCATTTGCATGGCTACCTTCGAATCTGTGCTGCCTAGCGCTCTAACAGCATCATCAATCATTTCGTCTATACCATCAATGCGCACCACTCTGCCTTGAGGTGTTATTACTACAGTAAAATCTTTACCAATTATTCCATTATAGATATTGGCTATTTTATCCTCTGGTTTTATGGGTTTCGACGAGTCGTAATTAATATTAAACATCATGCTTTCAATATTAATAATCATCGTTTCAAAGGCAGTACTCAATACAATATTACTTCCTTCGTTAGATACAGGCGTAAAACGAGTAATACCTTTAAACTCATTTTTAATTTCCTGCTCAATAATACCCAACGATTGGGTAATATTCATTTTTGTTTCCTGATAAAATTTATAATCCTGACCCTTTTTAAGTTTATATTTAAGGTCATGGGTCTGCGCATTTAATCCAACAACACAAACAATCAGCACTACAAATGCTGCAAAGCTCTTCTTTTTCATAGGTATCCTGATATTATGGGGCTTTTAAAAAATCGCCTAAAAATACATCTTATTTTAAGAGATGAAAGCCTGTTAATTAAATATTTCCTTAGTGTATAATTAATCTAGATTGAACTAATACCATGCCAAGCTCATGTAGCGAATTCATTTTTACTACTTTTGTGCAAAATTTGAACTTATGAACGGCACCTTATATTTAATTCCAACTACCCTAGGCGACTCTAGCATTTCGAGCGTAATACCTGCTGACATTGCTATTTTGCTAAAACAGATTAAACACTTTATTGTAGAAGATATTAGAACCACACGTAGGTATCTTAAAAAGGTTGATAAATCTATTAATATTGATGAGCTTACTTTTTTTGAATTAAATAAACACACCACACCTCAACAAAAAAGCAATTATTTAAACGCATGCAAAAAAGGACATAACGTAGGTGTAATATCAGAAGCAGGTTGTCCTGGAGTGGCTGACCCGGGGGCTGATATTGTTGCTGCAGCTCATCAGCAAAACATTAAAGTAGTTCCTTTAGTGGGTCCTTCTTCTATCCTACTATCCATAATGGCTTCAGGAATGAATGGACAAAGCTTTGCCTTCCACGGTTATATTCCCATTAAATCGGGAGATAGAGCCCAAGCTATTAAGCGCCTTGAGAGTTTATCGGTTAGAGAAAAACAAACACAAATATTCATTGAAACACCGTATCGAAACAATCATTTATTTAAAGACATATTAGCCAATTGTAATGCTAAGACTAAAGTTTGCGTGGCCTGTGACATAACATTAGAAACCGAATTTATTAAAACAAAAACGGTAGCTCAATGGACTGGTAATTTACCTGAACTTCATAAAAAACCGACTATCTTTTTAATTCAAGGATAAAACTTTAGGCCAAACCTTTTTAGCAATATCCTTGTTATATCCTTATAAAACTGGCTTGACCAGAGTAAATTAACTATAAGGATATGAAACGAGCATAAAAATTCAATTATCTAATCTATTCATAGTAGGATGATTGAATTTTCGTGGGAGTTCCATGCGACAATTAAAATTTAAAACGCATGAAAAATACAAATGGGTGGTTACTTATAGCCCTATCGCTAATTGTTTGGAGTTGTAGTAAGGACAATGAAAATCCCGTTAAGGAAGAATACGAGGCAAAAACTTTAATCAGTGCAAAACTCGTTTCATCCTATACATCGCAACAAGTAGAGTTTCTGTTATTAGCCGCAGAAACTCAATTGGGAGGTGAGCTACAACTAACTGGTCGTAATACTAGCGGTATAAAAGTGTATGAGGTAGAGTATAAATCAGAATACATAAACGAACAAGAAATTACGCTTTCCGGATTAGTCTGTATTCCTGATAATCCCAATACCGAAAATAAAATTGTTAGCTTTCAGAATGGCACCATGTCCTTGCATTCAAGTGCTCCAACTAAGCAATTATCTCATCCTGAATTCTTGATACTACAATCGCTTGCAGGATTAGGCTTCGTGGTTACCATCAGCGACTACGTTGGCTTTGGCACTTCAGAACAATTACAGCATCCTTATCATCATAAAACACTTTTTCAGCACTCCATCGTAAATTTAATTATAGCTGCTCAGGATATGAGCCTATCCAATAATTACAATTTTAAATTAAATGGCGATTTGTTTTTGTCTGGATATTCTTTAGGTGGATGGGCTAGCCTAGTCACTCATAAATACCTTGAGGACAAGCCCATTGACGGCATCAACTTAGTAGGTTCGGCTTGTGGTGCTGGAGCCTATAACTTGGTTAATATGAGAGATTACCTAGTTGAACAAAGTGATTATGCCCAGCCCTTTTATATTCCTAATATGTTGATGGGTTATAAATCAACTGGCGACCTGAATGAAGATTTATCCTTTTATGTGAATGAACCCTATGCCTCAAAAATACCTGAGCTCATAGATGGAAAACACTCTTCGGGACAAGTAAATGCGGAGCTATCGCATGATATGAGTGAATTGCTAAGCGATGGTTTTATCAACGACTTTTATAACGACGCCCATACTGGATGGACAGAATTAAGACAAGTGCTGACGAATAACAGCCAGTTAGCTTGGGATAATAAACGCCCCATTTCGTTATTTCATGGCAATGAAGACGAACAGGTTCCTTTTATCATATCCGAAAAATTAATGCAAGACTTTAGAGCGATTGGTGTAACCGAAAACCAAGTAAGTTTTACTCCATTAACTGGTCACAACCATGGCACAGGTGTAATGCCTATGTATGTTCAGGTAATTGGTGATTTATTGGAGGAATAAAAATCCGTTTAGTTAGATGAATTAGCACAATTTAAATATTTTTGCGGCAAATATATTTTAGCATACATGCCCACTAACGTAAAAATTGTTACCAGTGATAAAGCTGGAAAATTAAAGGACGAAGAAGGATATCCTATTACGCCTCCATCTCATTGGAGTTTTTTAGCAGCAGGCGATGCGGGTGTTACTCGCAAGGTAACTGCCCGAAGCGAATGCTGGCGTGTTGTTTTTAAAAAAGGCAGAAGGACCATGTCAAAAGGTATTTGGGCACCTACCGTAAGCATTCAAAGAGCCCAGCAGGAAATGGAAGCTACCCGCTCGACAGAAACCTATCAGAAACAAAAGGTATACAACAAAAAGCGAAGAGAAGAAAAGCAGCAATCGTATGAGGTTGAATTTTGCCAGGAGGTAGAAAAGTATCTTCATTTTCATGCCACTTATCAATCCATTGCTAAAGCTTTATCTATATTAGTTACCAAACATGCCATACCTGTTGGCAGTGGAACGGTTGCAAGAACCGCCATGATACCCATTGAGCAGAGAGCTGCCAAAGCCGTTATCGCCTGGATGCGCCATCAAACAACAGGCTACGACCATATGAAAATAGCCCATATAAAAGGCGAACGAAGGGCGGTAAGAAGAATGCTGGCCGAACAATCTACTAAGCTTTTAAATCATTATAGAAAAGGCAACCCAATCCCGGTAACCTGTCCTTTAAAAAAGGCCTTAGAAAAGAATATCTTACAACAAAAATAGAAGTAACCATGCTAAACTCACTTTGCCCTTGCGGTTCAAAAAAAGATAAAAATAATTGCTGCGTAGCTATTCTTGAAGGAAAGCTTGAGGCTGAAACGGCAGAAGCTTTAATGCGTTCGAGGTATACAGCTTTTACACTAGCCCACGCAGAATATTTAATGAAAAGCCATCATAGTAAAACCAGAAACATCAAGGATAAAAAAGATATTAAACAATGGGCAAAGTCGGTAAAGTGGATGGGGCTTACCATCATCAATACAGAAAAAGGACAGCTAGGTGATGATACTGGAACAGTAGAGTTTAAAGCCTTATTTATCGAAAATGGGCAATTAAATCATATACACGAGAAATCTTTTTTCTGCTTAGAGAACAAAAAATGGGTATATAAAAGTGGTAAGCAACTACCTTAACGCTTATTTTTCATCAACAAAACGAATGCGTTTATCAACTATTTAGGCTCCTTTATTTTTTATCCTGACAAATAAGGTGTGCTATTTAACTAAAAACACACCGTAAATAAACCAAGTATATCATTGATAATCAAAATATAATGCTATATTTATAGAAGGCATTACAAATCTAACTTCTATAAAAATGTATCATCAAATAACTAAACTGCATTTTTCTTTACAGTTAAAATCTTCTTCAGATTCTAATACCGCACATATTTTTATTGGACAATTCCCCACTTCCAATTTCCAGTAACTGACATATTTTTTAATCCAATCAACACATTCTTTTTGTGCTGTGATATCTTCTAACTAAATCCCAAGTAATGAAACAGTCAAGCATTTTAAACAAAAAAAATCGATTTAAAATTTCTTCTTCCATTAAATTGAAAACCAACCTTACACTTACCTTTGTTCTTCTCGTGGTATTTACCTCTCTCTCAATTCTGGTTTATAAATCGGTACATAAGCGTATTGAGCAGGATACCCATAACAATATGGTGAGCCATTTAAATGATTTAACTACCATTATGAACAACCATGTTGAAGCACGCCAGAAAAACGTGAATTTAGCCATTAAATTAGCTGATGCATTCTTCAACCAATGTGGTAAGATTCAAGAAACTGGATCCACAATGAATATAATAGCTACGAATCAAATTAGTCAGGAAACTAAAGAATACACCATCCCTGTATGGACTTTAAACAAAAAGCAGCTTTACAACAGCACCGATATTGTAGATAATATAAAATCACGATCGGTTGAAACAGCTACTATCTTTCAGAAAATTAATGACGGGTATTTGCGTATATCAACCAACGTGATAAAAAAAGATGGTACTCGTGCTGTGGGAACTTTTATTCCTAATAGTTCGGAAGTGATTAAAACCATTGAGCAAGGCGAAACTTATTACGGACGGGCTTTTGTTGTGGACAGCTGGTACCTAACGGCCTACAAACCACTTATTGTAAATAATGCGATCAGTGGAATTTTGTATGTAGGTGTAAAACAAATGAACTACCCTCTAATGAAGGATGTTTTTGCGCAAAAGAAATACTTTGAAAACGGATACCCCTTTTTGGTAGAAGAAGATGGTATTATTTTATTACACCCAAGTATTGAAGGACAAAACGTGAGTGATAAAACCTTTTATAAACAGCTTCAACACGAAGGTTCCGAGGTTAATGTAGGCGAATATGTTTGGCCGGAAAATAACGAAGGGAAAGAAAAAATCCAGTACTTCACTTACTTTGAACCATACAAGAGCTACATATCTGTTTCTGTTTATAAAGATGATATGTTTGGTAATTTGTATGCCTTATTAACTACCATTATTGGTGTAATTATTCTAGGTGGTATTTTAATTTTTGTTGTCCTCAGCCAATTCCTCAATCCTATTATTGATCAAATGAAAACCATGGCTAAAAAGGCCGAGTTGATTGCAGCTGGTGATTTAACCGTTCAGGTATCAACTAAACGAACAGATGAATTGGGGCAATTATCTAATGCGCTCAATCGTATGATTAATAAACTGAGGGATGTTGTAAATGAAATAGTTTCTGGAGCACATCAGCTTAATAGCTCAGGTACACAGTTTAATAGTACTTCCCAAGATCTATCGCAAGGCGCAGCTGAACAGGCCTCTTCGGTGGAAGAAGTTTCTTCTACTATGGAAGAAATATCCTCTAACATAGACACAAATACAGCTAATTCTACCGCAACCGAAAAAATATCGCAAGAAGTGGTTGAAGAGATCAAAACAGTGGATATAAAAGCGCAAAAGGCACAAGAATTTAATAAAATGATTGTGAAGAAAATTGCGGCTATCAACGACATTTCTTTCCAAACCAATATCCTTGCCTTAAATGCGGCTATCGAAGCATCTAAGGCAGGTGAACATGGCAGAGGATTTAGCGTAGTGGCCGACCAGGTACGTAAGCTAGCCGAAAGCAGTAAATTGCTGGCCGATGATATTGTAAACCTAGTAAGCGATAGTGTAGAAATGACTAACAGTGCTGGAGAAAACATTCGAAACCTCATTCCTTCTATTGAAAAAACCAGTGAGTTAGTACATAACATCACATCTGCGGGTATCGAGTTAAGCTCTGGTGTGCAACAAGTGAATTCAGCCTTACAACAGATTAATGTGTCCACCACCCAAAATGCAGCGGGAAGCGAGCAACTAGCCGCAGGTGCCAAAGAGCTATCAAGCCAATCTACGCACCTCATGAAACTCATGTCCTACTTTAAAGTTGATGAAAAGATGAGTACAGCTAAAAAAGAAGTGTCAGCTGAGGACCTCATTAATTTAGATGAAAAGGTAATGAATCAAGAAGTTATGACTACTAAAACTAGTAAATCACAAACACCTACTATTGACCTTGAAGTAGAAGAATTAGAAAACTACGAACAGTTTTAAGATAGTCTTATATTCTCTTTAGAGCTCGTTTCATTTTATATGAAACGAGCTTTTTTTTGCGCTATACAAAAATAAATACAAGACTCATTTCCTTTATTTTTCATGAAATTTTAAATCATTTTAATATTATTTCATATTATTTGTTCACTCTTTGTGAACATTTATTAAACATTTAGCGTTTAACTTTTAGAACTAATAATTAAACATTAAAATATTCGTCATGATTTTATATCATTCTCATCCAGGTTACTATTAAATGCAAAGTTGTCGCAGCTGAATTTAATTAGATTAAGATCCCTTCTCTCTCAATAATTATTTATAACAACTGAAATTTCCAAATACTTTTAATCTTATGTCATGAAAAACGCATACTCTTTTTTTAACAGATTTATTATCATAACCATATTAGCCGTATTTACAAGCCCTATATTTGCACAAGAAAACCAAAATACAAAATCAGCCAGTTCTTTTGGTTTTTATACCGATCCACACTACCAATTCTTGAATACTCTTTTTCAGGAAATATTACAAGAAGGCCCACTTACCGTATTCTTGCCTACTAAAGATGCATTCGAAAACCTAAGTCAAGATCAAAAAGACTTGTACTTTCAACATCCCTATACCGAACTCATCGACCTACTCAAAGGACATATGGTTTCAGGTGTATATAACTCGAATAATTTAACTGATGGCACGAGTTTAAATGCGATCAACGAAAATCCACTCACCATTTCACATGAAGATCATAACATTTATGTGAACGATTCAAAAGTGGTTAGAGCTAATGTTTATTTAGGACGTTCAATAATTCACTTTATCGACCAAGTCATCCTTCCAACAACTACAGTTTACGATATCATTAAAGATAGTGAAGCGCATAACACTTTAGAGACAGCTATCAATGCAGCCGAACTAGATGGTGCTTTAATGGGCGAAGGTATGTTTACTGTGTTTGCTCCTACCGATGATGCTTTTAGCGCATTGCCAGCAGGAACAGTAGAAGCTCTATTGGAAGACCCAACAGGTGATTTAGCGCAAATTCTTCTTTACCATGTGGTAGGTTCAAAAGCCTTAAGCACAGACCTAAGTGATGGTCAGATGGTGGAAACACTGCAAGGTCAGGAAGTTGAAGTGGGTATTTTTAAAGGAAAAGTAACCATCAACGGTGCTGAAGTTGTAATGAAAGACATCGTTACTGATAATGGGGTGGTTCATGTGATTGATGCGGTAATCCTTCCTCCTGTAAACACATCGGTAGACAATGGTTTTGCACAAACTCAATTTACAGTTGCTCCAAACCCTGCTTCAACAACAACTCAGGTGACGTTTAACTCATCATACATTGATATGATAAACTTTAATATTTATGATGCCACTGGTAAAGTAGTGATGCAGAAATATAATTATTCATCAGGTGAGTATGTTGATGTTAGCTCACTGAGCAAAGGACTTTACTTTATCGTCATTAAAAACGAAAATATAAGTAAAACACAAAAACTGATGATTAGATAGTATCTATTTATAAAACCGACGGGAGTGTAAATTAAACTCTGTCTGATTCGATTTAATAATAGGTTCGAATACAAGGCTTACGAAGTAGTTTACTTTTTATACAGGCTTTAGGTAATAACAGAAAGCCCGCTACAAATTAATTGCAGCGGGCTTTTTTATGTTGTTTCGTAATCTTAAAACTTCATTGAAACACCTAACTTGGTTCCAAAAGTATTACCGCCACCAAACTCAAGGTTAACACCCCATTTGTTGCTCCAGTAATATCTACCTCCAATTTGAATACCTAATTGTAATGCGCTACCACCGTAATCGCCAACGCCTAAACCAGCATTAGCTCCTGCATACACATCCCAATCTGGTGTAATCTCTAATAAACGGTTAAAATGATAATCTCCTCTAAAATTAAATGTAATATACGAGTATTCGTCTAGTACAAAATTGACTTCAGGACCTATAGTTACATCATCATGCACAGCAAAGTCAACACCTGCATACAAAGGTATACCATGCGAATTAAAACCTAATCCCATATTTAATTGCTTGTCACCCTTAGATAATGGAGCTCCAAAACCTTGAGCGCTAACCATACCGCATACAAATGCAAGTACAACCAATACTTTTACTTTTTTCATATTCATAGTTTTTGTGATTATTTTAAAATCAAATTACAATTTAAATAATAAACGCTAGATAACGTAAATGATTATTCATTTTTGAAATATTCCACGAAATTAAAAAACAATTGAAAAAATCGGGGTATTTCCTAAAAAAAAATGCCTTCATTCATTTTTAAACCCACAATATGCATTCGAAAACCTATTACACATTTAAATCGCTTCAAAACAAGTCACCTCGTTGCTTTACCTCAACTCGCCAGAACGATGCGATGCCTCGTTTCAATAAAACCTTGTTTTTTTGCCCTTTCAATGATCATTACGATATTCGAAAACATAATCCGGTTAACCTACAATACACAACACCGTATAAAAAAAATAGTTTGTATCCTTTTAAAAGTATACTTTTGCCAAAAATTAAATTATGGCATCTCAAGATTATACTCAGCTATTAGAAAAACTACAAGAAAACAAAAAGTGGCCTTTGTTATATATGTTTAAGTTTATTGCTCCTAACGAAGAGGGGAAAGTAAAAGAGGTAGTTGCTTTACTTCCTAAGCATGGCAAGGTTTCGTATAAACACACCAAAAATTTAAAGTTTGTTTCTATCACCTGTAAAGTCAGCATGAAAAGCGCGCAAAGTATTATTGATGTTACGGCTGCAGTAAACAATATTGAAGGCATTATGTCCTTATAGAGTACTAGGTATTTTTTAGTTTATCCAATAATATATACATCCTAAAATAGATTCAGCGAATTACATTTTGACATTTATTCACCTTATTTAGTTACAATTCACAATACAAAGTGCGGTTTTTAATAATTAATTAATACTTTTACATCACACCCCGTTATTAATTAAAAGAATACTTTGAATAATTTTTACTCGCAAACACATTTAAAGCGAGAAGCTTTTTACAAAGGATTCTAATACTAGAATGATGTAAATGTTTTAACTATGGATGAAAAACCAAAGTATTGGCAGGACGTAGACAAAGATTGGAAGTTTTATTACGATGAAGGTAAATCGTATTTCAACACATGTCAAAAATTAATTAAAAAGCGTGGTAGTTTCGACAATGAGTTTATCTATAACCTTTCGGTTTTAGCTGGCGAACGATTAGCCTTGGGAATGTTACTAAGCTACGACTATATACCCGCTGCCACTTCATTATCGGGAATGCTAAGAGAAGGAGAAGAGCATTACAAACTCGACGCAGAGATTTTACAAGGAGCACGGTTTTTAAATAAGTTTCAAACCTTTTGTTCTTTAGAAGTTATTCCGTTTACACCCCCTAACGATTCTGAACTAGAAAAAATCGTTGATTATATCGGAATAATTGAAGGTTTCTGTGACCAAAATATAAACAAGGCTGTACCCGCATAAGTAGCCTTTAAGAAAACGCCAAATGCTGCGTAAATATGTGTTTGACGTTTTCTTATGAATATTGGATCAGGGATTTCATCTCTAAAACACTGACTTCATCTTCTTGCCTTGATGCCAAAAACCGAAGCAAATATAATCAAGGCTGTACTATCTTTCACGACTGAAAATGTTTTAACTCACTCTTATCGTTCCTCAAAAGCCTCAAACAAAAAACAATTCTTTATCTTCATTTTAAGTTGTTTTTCTGACTCATTGGCTAATGCCGCAGTAACGCCATTCAAACTTTTAACAAATACCTGTTTTAACTTTTTTATAGCATACATGTAATAAATCAGCTATTTATTTGCGCTAAAAATATTTACTTTTGCCGCAAATTAATTCTGATGGATTTACTAAGCTTTGCAGATTACGCAGGAACATGCGCTTTTGCTATTAGTGGCACCATATCGGCCACCCAAAAAAAATTAGACTTATTTGGCGCTACTTTTATTGGCTTTGTAACAGCCATAGGTGGCGGAACCATTCGTGATTTAATGCTCGGTAACACTCCTGTTACCTGGATTTTGGACAGCAAGTATTTTATACTCATTCTGGCCTCTATCCTATTTACACTGGTCTTTTATAAATACATACTTAAACTGAAGCAAACCTTATTTTTGTTTGATACTATTGGTATTGGCGTATTCACCATCATTGGTATTGAAAAGGCTTTATTCTTTGGTATTAATGCGCCTATTTCTATGGTGATGGGTCTTTCGTCGGCGGTTATTGGTGGTGTAATTAGAGACACCCTATGCAATGATGTTCCGCTTATATTCCATAAAGAGATTTATGCCACGGCTTGTATTATTGGTGGCTCGGTGTACCTAGTGCTTCAACATTTTAATGTAGAAACTCACTTTTCGCAGATAGCCACTATTTCTTCTATCATCATCATCCGATTACTAGCTATTAAATACAATTTAAGTCTGCCTAAAATCACTAATGCGCAGGAGTGAAAAAAGGAGAAACCGAAGAAGGGAACAAAAGGGCATTTTTCAATGAACAGTTAACAATTTACTATAAGCAATAGAGCATGAAGTCGTGACATAGAGCAAAACTGCAGAAACATAAAGATGTCGATCAAGCGCCAAAGGCGCGCAACATTTTATACTCCACCCCAAAAACAGCACATTTGCAAAAGAGCTGTTTTTACTCTCTTTACAATATGTTTATGATCAAAATCTCTTTTATGTAATATTTGTATTCTGTTTATACCTTGATGAAACAAAGTATAAACAGAATATTGAAGCATACATTTACTAAAATATTTTATTTTAAAAATAGCTCAATTACAGGTACCTCAACATTGGGTTTACGAACCGGAAGTTTAATTTTAACCCCGGTATCTCCTTCTTTAGCTTCATCCAGCCAAGCACCCTCTTTAGCTGTTACTTTTAATTCCGAAGCATCGTTTAACAATTGAGCATATTCAATTTTCCCTGCTAAACCGGGTAAGTAAATCGTTTTAAAAGGCCACTCCAATACATGAACATATAAACGATTAGTTTTGGGATTGTAGGTTAATATAGCCCTCACCTATCACGAAGACTACAATGACATGTTTCTACATGGACTATACTAATAATACAATTTTAATAATCCCCAATATTTTAATAAAACGAGTAAGATTATTGATGCAATAATAACTGATAAGGTATGCCATTTTCTAAACGACGATAAATTATTTCTTACCCATAAAATGGAAAAGATGATCGATAGTGCTATCAAGATTATTAAAATGACAAACGGCATTAATACTTTAGTCTGCGTCAATAAATCAGTTATAAATAAGGTTGAAATACCACTTTGAAATACGGATTCGGGCAAGGTAAACAACAACAGCACAAGAACTAAACTTATTGTACTTACTAAAATTACCAACAAGCGGATACGGTACTTTTTAATGCTACTGTCAGCACTTTTTAAAGACGCTAATTTGCCCTTATTGAAAGCAAATAATACGGGTCGTATTATAAAAGTACTTAAGAAAGACAAAAACATAAATAGTACCAGTACTTTTATGAAATGACTATTGCGAATAGTTAACCTCTGCATGCCTTTGGCATTTTTAGCAGCCACTTCATCTAACATTAACTTTAACTCTGCCTTAGGGTACCAAGTCCCTTTTGTCATTACGCCAGCTATAGATTTGGTGTTATTAATATCTTCAAGAGGGTTCTTCTTCAGTAATAACAAATCAGCATCCTTTCCTTTTTCAACAGTTCCTAACCTTGATTCATAGCCTACCATTTCAGCACACTTTCTTGTTGCAGACAAAAGAATTTGATACGGTGTTATACCAGCATCTTGCCAAATTACCAATTCTTCGTGCAGACTAAAACCTGCAATGATATATGGATTACTGGCATCTGTTCCTACAACAATATTGGCATTGTTATCTGCTAAAGTTTTAAGTAATTTGGTTTTTTGTACAAAATGTGCATCATAAGGTCTACCACTTTTCCACCATGCAACTGCATCCGGAGAGGCATATTTAATCTCACTGGGAGGATTGTGTTTTAAGGAATCCATCATTCCTAAATTTTTCAGCACCACTAAGGTAGGACAGTTCCAAGTACCACTTTTTAGTGTTTGTGTTATAATCTGCTCATCAGCATAATACTTTTCATACCCATCCAAGTGCTCAATGGAGCTTTGCCCTGAAGATAATACATGCTTGATATCAATAGCTTTAGGAACATGCCCCACAACTGACATGTCGAGCTCATTGGCTACCCTGATAATTTCATCATATACTTCCTTTGACAGTTTCCAATACACTTTAATAGCATCATAACCATCCTTTTTCATTTGAGATAAAGCATCAAATACCTGGGCTTTATCTCCGATAACATATGATCCGGGCCAGTAAGGCTTTACACCATCAATAATTGGGCTGGTAGTATACAACTCAGGTCCAATTAAACGCTTTTCCTTTATTTTTTTTCGAAGTTTCAAATGACTTGGAGCTCCAAACATATTTCTAACAAAAGTTACTCCGTTAGCCACATACAATATCCTATCATTTTCGTTGTTATAGTGCACATGCATATCGCATAATCCAGGTATCAGATATTGTTCTTTTCCTTCTATTATATGGGTATTTTCTGGAATGGTCATTTCCTCAAAAATCCCAATAGCTGCAATTTTGCCATCCTTTACTAATACGGAATGACCATGTAAAATGGAATCATTAAACATAGTTATAACATTTACATCCTTAAAAACGGTGGTGACATTTTCTGCAGATTTATTGCAGGATGAAAAGAGGAGCATAATGGCCAAACAAGATAGTTCAGCAGCTTTTATTATTCTAAATATTATATTCATAATTAGTGTAGTTAGTGAGGAGTGTAAAAGTAAACTGATTGTTACTGTTCAGCATAAAGAATAAAGACACAAGCATAAAAATGTGAGCATTTTACAATTTTCATACATTCTAGTTTATGGTAAACAATGATAAAAAAAGGTGCTATATTCTTTAAACTAGTTTAACAATAAGAATAATTCAGAACTTAATAATTATAAGTATCAATGAATAAACTCTTGTCTTTTGTCTTTATACTTTTGTCTTACTACTGAATAGTTACAACTGATTTATTATAGTCAGTAATCTTACTGATTTATAGCTCCGTTTTGAGAAGGGTATTTTTTCATATTTCGGAATACAAACCAAAGGATGGCTGATAGGATAAGAAGTACCATGCCGAAGAATGGTACTATAAAACTAACTTTTAAACCACCAGCGAGATAGTTCGGATTAATGCTTTCACTTCCCTTACTTTGAATAATGTCAAAAGCGGCTATAAGGCCAACCATTTGTCCGCTTATACCAATCAAAAATGCCAGACTGCCAAAAAACAGAATGCTTTCGTTTGTCTTTTTAAGTTTTTGAGGATTTTTATTAGAGCGGTACAAAATAACAAAGCGTACAGCTAAGACAATGACTGTTAACCACAAAAGGTAAACAAGGGCCATAAAAGCTGGGCCACCTTCATAAAAAAGTCTAGTTAAACTGGCTATACCGTCATGAAACATATTCATAATATTAAGTTTTTAGAAATTAACGATAGAACAATAGTAAAGATTCATGACAAGCTATAAGAATGAATTATGGAAACAACGCAAATGGCATCCTCAACAACAAATTTAAAACAATAAATAGCATTTTAGTTATTCAGGGTGTGTTTCGTGTTGTTGACATAAAATAGACTGCCGATGTAATAACAAAGCTAATTTCGTTCTATATTTGTTAATCGATTCAAAGTGTAAGCTATTAAATATTTCGTATTGCCGGTTTGTCACCGCCATGACATCGTCTGGTGAGCATTAAAACAAGATTGTTTAGTCGTAAAATTGCGATTTGTTTGAGAGCCTGACATAGGAAGGTTCGAGTTTTAGCGATTTAGACTAAAGAAGCGTAGTTTTAATAGTGAGCTAGGCGCAGTCTTGATTTTTTTTGCTTGCGTTTTTTGTATCAAGACAAAAAATGAAGTCAGGGTTTTAGGGATGAAATCCCTGAAGTATTAGGCATTTACAAAAGTAGTTCACCCCCTTGATTGGAATTTGTTTCTTATGACTATCAACAAAAACATAAAATCTAATATAAAAGAATTTCCATATTGGGAAATCATTTATTGGTCGCTAGCATCATTATTCATGTTTTTTGTTTTCAGTAACAGGCATTACGATATTCAAATTCGTACTAATGTATCTATTTTACTCTTGCTGATTAGTTTTGCCAATGCAAGGATTACCAATAAAGTTTTAATTCCTAGGTTTTTATTTAAGGGCAAAAGAGTGTTGTTTATGTACCTACTCTTTACTCTATTTATTATATCCTTATGGCTTATTAGCATTGCGCTCTTTTTAATCACTTTTTACAGCAATGTAGCCTTTACAAATATCATTTTACCTTCTTTCGAAGATGTTATTATTCTCCTGACAGGCACCTATTTAATAGCGCTGCTGTCCTCTGTTTTTTATTTTACGAAAGAATCTTTTCAATCGAAAGAGGAAAAATTAATTATTGAGAAAGAAAAAAATATACTCGAATTAAAATTCAAAGAAGTTCAACTACAATTGCTTAAAGAGCAAATTCATCCACATTTTATTTTTAATATGATGAACAACCTTTATGCCTTAGTTAATGAGAGCACTGCGCTTTCGAGGGAGGTAATTGTTCGTTTATCCGAATTACTGGAGTATATGCTTTACGAATGCAATACAGAACGGGTAGAATTAAAAAATGAAATACAATTCATCAATAATTACATTGAACTGGAAAGAATTAGACACGACGAAAGTTTTAATGTCAGCTTTGATTTCCCTGAAGATAAGGACGAGATAAAAATTGCTCCTTTGGTATTATTCCCTTTTGTTGAAAATGCCTTTAAGCACGGGTTAAAACAAGCTGACAATGATTTTATTAATATAGAATTAGAGATTACCACATCCTTAATTATATTCAGTGTAAAAAACAGTGTTCACAGTATTATTAATGGAATTGAAATCAAGAAAAGTAAAGGCCTGGGCTTAAAAAACGTTCGTGAAAGATTAGAATTAGTGTACCAAAATCATCAGGAATTACAAATATCATCAGGCGATAAGTTTTTTGAAGCCAAACTAAAAATTTTAAGGTAATGTCCGGAAAAGTAAAATATAAATGCATCATAATTGACGATGAACCGTTAGCGATAAAAGTGATTCAGGAACACCTGGAAAATTTCGCTAATCAGTTAGAATGTATAGGATCATATACCAAGCCAATGGAGGCAATAACGACTTTAAATAATGGAAGTGTCGATATTTTATTTTTAGATATCAATATGCCTTCTATAGATGGAATTGAATTTTTAAAAGCATTGGCAGTTAAGCCTTACGTAATTTTTACAACTGCCTACAGAGAGTTTGCTGTTGAAGCTTTTGAACTGGACGCCCTCGATTATCTTGTAAAGCCTATTTCTACCGGCAGATTTTTAAAAACGATAAATAAATTTCTGGCAATGAAACAGACTCAGTTTCAAAAACCAAAAGAGTTTATTCATATTAAGGCGGATAAAAAGAATTATAAAATTGCCACAGAAACCATACTTTATATTGAAGGTCTGGATAACTACATTAAAATTAAAACGACGACAAATAGCCTTATTTGTTACGATTCCTTATCGAGCATTGAAAAAGAATTACCACCACAGTTATTTCAACGTATCCACCGTTCTTTCATTATTAATATCAACAAAATTGACCATTACACATCATCGTATATTATGCTGGATGACCGGCAATTTACTATTGGTAGAAATTACAAAGAGCATGTATTAAACCATCTGGATAAACCATAAACACTTTATAGTATCGTATAATTTAAAACAAATGGTGGTTCTAAATAGGCAAACAAGTGCTATTTATTGGTTGAGTTGGCTTTAGCAGTAATAAAAAAGAGGCTACTGAAGAAGGCATTTTTAACTTTACAAAAGCCTCTTTTAAATTTCGTTTTAACTCTACACTAAAGCTAATTTTTAGATATCAGTTGCTTTTCTTCTATTAGGTTTAGCGTGTAATTTAATACGGTATCTATGTTACTTAAATAATGTTGGATATTAGTTGTCACATGATGATCGGGAATAATGCCTTTTTTGTTGCTTAAACTAGTAACAGTGGTTTTAACCTCTCGTGTGGCAACTCGTAAAAATGCGTTTGTATTGTCGAAGTTATAGAATTTACTAAAATCGTTACAAGTATACGTAGCTCCCGTTTCTTCGCCCACAATAATTCCCCAATCGTTTTCTTTAACCAAAGAGCAAAAATGACCAGTGGTTGACAAACACTTTCCATTTACCAATATGTATGGTTTATTTTTAAATCTATTGGCCTTGGATTGAATAGGCTTTTTTAATTTACGGTACCACCAAGCTATATCCTTATCAAAATAAGTATAAGGCTTATCGGCAATATACCCCAGCAGATAAGAACTACAAAAAGGATCGCCCCCACCATTATCTCTTACATCAATTATTAAGTTTTGAATTTGATTTTCATGGATGTTCTGAAAACAACTATCCACAAACGATTTAAAAATAGGAAGCTGTTTTTTATAATACTCAAAAGAACGAATGGTTAGTGTAGTAGTACTGTTTTCCAAATCGGTATCAAAACAAAGAGGCTTGTCACCCTTATCTAAAAAGGTTTTTGTTGGATGAAATTCCGTTGCCTGTGCCAGATGTATTTCTCCCATTTCTTCTTTATGTTTTACCTTAACGGTGAATGAGGTGGGGAAATTAAAATACATGGCACAAAACTGCGTGAAAAAATCATTGGCAATTTCTGCTTGAATGGCTCTATTGCATCCTTCACTTGGCAGATGCGTAAATATTGCCTTTTGTAGTGTAGCTATATCAACACCATTTATGCTTAGTATTTCATCACCAGCCTCCAGCTTATCCGCGTTAGTTTTAGCATCCATGATGTACAATTTTTCCTTATGGAACCGTACATTCATCGGAAAACGCATTGCTTTTGGAAGGTTTTGTAGTTGACCAGTCCAAACAGCAGAGTGCCCACATTGAACGGCTGCTACTACTTTTTCGCAAATCCATATAAAACGCCCTAAACTTATTGAATCATTAATTTTATTGTATTGATCCTCAATCAGTATACTTAAAGAATCTTCGCTAATAAAAGCATAAGGTTTAGGATGTTTCTCTACCAAAAGCTCAACCATTTGTTTGTAATCTTCCTGGTAAGCCTGCAAGGGAAAAACCGTGGTAATAGTTGCCGTTGAACTAAAATCATTTGCTTTTTTAGAGCAAGATAGTAGTGTAAATACGCCTAGAAATGTAATAAGTAAGAGTTTCATAATGTATAATTTGATTTTAAAATTAAGTTCTTGTTATCTTTCGATACGTGTAATTGATGGTATCAAACTTCCTTCTTCTCATTCTTTAAAAGAGTATAATTGCACTTTCCCTTCTTGCCAAGTGCAAGCAACCTAAATTTTAGAGGAGTGATATTAAATATCTGTTTAAAAGAAAATTATTTAATAAATTATTAGACATAGCTACGCCACGCTGACTGATGAACCATAGCTTCAGTCAAGACAAAATTTGTAATAAAATGTCTTAAGAATTATAGATAAGTATTAAGTCTGCTTCTCTATCTTTTTTTCTATCAATAGCGAGAATATAAACCATAATAAGAGCGAGAATAAATAAATCAGTATTCCGTATATGATAACGATCATAGTAGCTTTTATTCCCCCAAATACATTTTGAGCTGTAATCTCTATACCTTTTGCAGTTATATCTTCAATAATATCAAACATGGACATGAACCCAATTAAACTGCCAAAAACTCCCATTGTTAAAGTGAATAAACCTATGTCTTTCCCATATCTAAGCTTACGTAGGCATACTTCCTTATCTATTTTTTTAGAGATGTAAGCAACAACAAAATAGTAAATAAGCCAGGCAGTCGTTATTACTAACAAAATTGTTAATAAGCCCATAAACTCTAGTCCTCCCTTGATAAATAGCTCTTGCATATATTCATTTTTTCATGGTTTAAAACTACTGCCAAAGTATGCGTGACGAGGGAAAAAACCAAGGTTGAATCCGCTTCTAAAATGGTTATTTATCACCTCTAGCTAGTAATTTTAATATATTTGCCCAAATTAGACAGAAATAGTAGAAAAGAATGAATAAATATTTAAAAAAACCTGCTTACCATATTGCTTATTGGATTTTTGTCGTACTTGTTTTAAGTCGAGCATTTGCATTATCATGGGGAAATAGTTCTGCAGCATTTTACTTTGTGTGTATGCTACTCCCAATTGTTTTAGGAACCTCCTATTTTTTTAATTATTTCCTTGTTCCAAAATATTACCTCACTAAAAGATACAAACGTTTTGCTTTATATACTTTTTCTACGGCTGTTGTATCGGTATACCTCGAAGTATTAGTATTGACTTTTTCGTATATATTTCTGGTAAACCTTAATTATAACGACCTAAACCCTAATGCTGCTAAAATAGGGCTTTTGCCAGTTGTATTGTATTTACTAGTATTAATAGGTTCGTTTCTCTTAATGATGAGTCAAATATCTGAAAACCGACAAGTCATTCAACAACTTTTGGAGGAAAAAGAAAAAATGAAAAAATCGTTTCTTGAAATAATGAGCAAGCGTAAAATGACCAAAATAGCCTACAACGACATTATTTACATTGAAAGTGCCTCCAATTACATTAAGGTTGTTACAGTTAATGATACTATAGAAAGTAAGGAAAAAATTAGCACTCTGGCCAACCGCTTACCCGATATGTTTTTAAGAATACACCGCTCTTTTATCATCAATACTGAAAGAATTAAAGAATGTTCTTCCGACAGCATTGTTGTTGATACGGTTAGGTTAAACATTGGACGGAGCTATAAAAAAAGTGTGAAGGAGAGTTTAAATGGATCAATCTTAACAAGTGCATCAGTTAAGTGATTAGTTAATAGAAGAAAATACCAACACAAATTAATAAGTTTAAAACTTGAATAATGCCGAAAATTAAACTAAACTGGCATTTATTAAAAAAACATGAAACACCTCTAAAAACTACTCTTACACAACAAGATAAGTATTCAGAGAGTTTCATTTAACCATAAAATATAAACAGATGAATAAACTAATCATTGGATTTCTTTTAATTGCCTTTACTTCGTGCTCATCAGACAAACTAAGTAAGTTATCTATAAATTGTATTTGCAGGGTTTCGGAGCATTCTGTGTCGAGTACAGATGAGAAGGACGATAATATTAAAGAGTTTTCGTTTACTAATAGTCCGTTATTTAATCACGGAATTGATAAACAAGGATTTGCCCTCAGTTCAGCCATTTTAATTAATAACGAATACGAAATTGATTCTACCTCGGTAATTAAAATTAGCTTAATAAACGATAAAGAAGGAAAAAAGAAGACTTTTGAATACTCGTTTACCTCAAAAGAGATTGAAGAAAAATCTACTAAGTATTTTCAGATAGAAGCCTTAATAAATGAGTTTGTTAGTAATATGTATGCTAAAAACTACTCTGTATGTAAAACGCTAACCAACTTTGAAACTAAAGATGAAGAGTTTCATGAATTGATGAGTAAAGTATCTGAAGGATTGGATGAAGGATATATTGATACAAGAATTTTGAATTATTCAGTTGGGAGATTGGGTTATGAAATTCATGGAGGAATCTGGACCAAAAGCAAAAAACTGAATTTGTTCCGTATGCAGTTTGAAGCCATCAATGATGATGTGAAAATATCGTTTTTTAATTTTTAAAATGAGCTACAGTTCTCTGTCCTAAATTCGCCCACTATTCATCATTTCAGTATAATATGCTGAAATGAGTAGGCACCTATCAAAAACTTTAAAAAACAGCGGGCAGAGAACTTCAACCATCATCCAGCCAATTATCTAGGGAACTTATAAATATTTAATTATATTTGAAATTGACATAAACTAAATCATTTAATCCAACCATGACTATCCTATCGCCTATTAAATCAAAAAACACCTTGTTATTATTTTTCTTAATCGCTATTTCAATTAAGAGTTTTAGCCAACAAGAAGTTAAACTTTTTTATAATGCCCAATGGGAAATTACAAATCCCGAATTCGCAAGCTACATACGTAAAGCAAGTTACGACCTTAATAACTTTAAACTAGATGGTAAGGTAATAGATTCCGATACTCAAGGTAAC
This sequence comes from Labilibacter marinus, assembly GCF_001659685.2. Classification (GTDB taxonomy): domain Bacteria; phylum Bacteroidota; class Bacteroidia; order Bacteroidales; family Marinilabiliaceae; genus Saccharicrinis; species Saccharicrinis marinus. Next base: position 43,053 of record NZ_LXYE02000006.1, on the reverse strand, counting down.
ATAATAGGAGAAGGAGAATATACTAAGGGCAAACGTAACGGTTATTTTAAATGGTATTATAAAAACGGACAAGTAAAAAAAGAAGGTGAAATTGTAAATAATAGGATGACTGGAACTTGGCGGTATTATTATTGGTCTGGGCAGCTTAAGCAAGTTATCTTAATAAAAAAAGGAAATATTAATAATAATTTTGTAGTAACTGATTTTTATGACAAATCGGGAGAACCATTAATAAGCAATGGAACAGGAAAGTGGATGGTTGATTCAGTTAAGTATAACCTGTTTAGCCATGATTGTATCTGCAGATTACATGGTACATTTAAAGACAGTGTAATGCATGGTACATGGAAAGCTGTTAGAATTAGTGATGGAAAGCTTATTCATAGTGAACAATACAGAAAAGGAAAATACATAAGCGGAATAAATAATTCAGGGTTTTCTAATGATTATGGAGTCCCAACCAGTGCCCTTTTACCAAAGTCACCATTTAATAACCATAGTCATTTTACAAAAGCGGAAAAATTTATTTTAGATGAAATAGCTTTTCCCACGACCTTAGTCGAAAATGATGTTGAAACGATATTCAGTACTGTAACAGGGGTAAAAGTTGAAATAAAGAATCGCCCTGCTGGCTTCAAATATGGCGATTACCAGTTAATGTCCTTTATCGGTCAGAATCTCAATTATCCAATTGGCGCACTTTCCAAAGGCATATCAGGTAAAGTTTACGTCTCCTTCACAATAGATTCAAATGGACAAACTAAAGACTATGTTGTCATACGAGGAGTAGAAGAATCATTAGATAAAGAGGCATTAAGAGTAGTTAAGCTAACCAAGGATTGGCTACCTAAAATTACCAACGGAGAACCTGTGGAATCTAAATTAACCATTCCTGTAAATTTTGTAAGAAAGTAGTTTAATATATTGACGCTTAATAGATTCTTACAAAGAATCATTGCTAAGCCCCAAATTAAAAATGTTAGTGTTAGTTGAGAATTGTCTTCTGCATTCTCTTTTGGGTGTAAATTCCGACGCAAACCGGTTGTGTATATAAAATGTAAGTGATGCACTAGGGTGTCGGGCCTTGCTCTATGGCCTTTGCGCTATATCTCTAGTGTCTTATTCCTTTTTTCATATTACATGCTGCTTATAAAATTATGCGGATAATCCGATAAACGTTTCTGATACGATAAAACAGACTCTTTTTTTATCACTCCATTTTCTATATTAATGGCCTGTTGAATGGTATTATTTTTCATCCATCCTTCTTTCCCTTCCAGTACCGATGGCAAATGAACAATTAATGCTGCCGAAATTGATCTTGAAGCACTTTCCCATAAATAACTTGGCGTATGATCTACGGCATAATAGTCTATATTATCAATCTGAATCATAGGTTCTTTAAAGGTAGTTGGCTTTGCAAAATAAAATCCCATACCTTCATCGCAACTCACATCTATAATCAAGCATCCAGGTTTTAATACGTCTTTTTCCTCTTCCGTAACAAAGTTCAATGGATGATCTGTATCCTGAAAAACGCCATTTATAATAATTTCAGATTCACTCATTAAATTTGCTAAAGGACGTACCGTTCCATCATGTTCTTCAATAACCAGCCTGGCTTCTTTTTCTTTACCTTCGCGCAAGCGTACATAATGAACATCTAATATCTCTTCTCTTACTTCATGATCAGGTCGCTGAACACAGATGGTTATATCTCTAAATCCATGTGCTTTAAGTGCATAAATGGCTCCTCTACTCACTGCTCCAAAACTAAAAATAATAACCTTGCGCTGATTACCGTAATGCCCATCAATACCCTTTAACTGCAATGCATGTATTACTCCACAATAACCCGCCATCTCATTATTCTTATAAAAAGTATGCCTTCCTATTTGTCCACTTGGTGCCCATACAAACATATCTTCAAAGGCAATAAGCGTTAACTTCCTATCTATAGCTGTTTGAGTAATATCAGTTTGCTGTGCACAATGTGGGTAGCCCCAAATCAATCCTCCTGCGCGTAATTCTTCTAAATCCGACAAAACGGGTTTAGCCATAATCACCGAACCAACATCTCTTAATAACTCTTGACGTGTTGCCACCCCACCAGATTGCGATTCAAAATATTGATCGCTTAAGCCAAACGGTTTACCATACCCTTCTTCAAAAATTAATTGTTTTCGAATATCTTCAGATAATCGCTCAAAATGTTCGGGGTGAATAGGTACTCTTCTTTCATCCTCTTTTCTTGACGTTCCAACAACTCCTAAAATCAGTTTTTTCATAACTAAGCCCTCTTGTTAATAGTGATATTAAACAATACTAGTAATGGCCAAACAACCTGTAATCCAATAAAAAACTATTCTCTAGGTGTTTGCTTATGACAACTAAGCTACAAAAATGAAGTCCTGATTGATTGAAATCAAAAGCGGTAAAAACCAGTATAAAGATAGTCTAATTAAACCAGTAAGTATGTATTAAATCAGGATAATAAAATGAATCAGAATAGCTCACTTACTACCCAATAATATTTATATTTAAACAAAAACCTTCCTCTGTTGACATACAGTTGTCACTCTACTACCCTATTTTTGAATTGAAACATAAAACAAACTAAAATGAAAGACAATCAAATTAACTATGTAGAGTTTAAAGCTCAAGACCTAGAAAGTATAAAAACCTTTTACAGCGCAGCATTTAACTGGAATTTTACCGATTATGGTCCATCCTACATAGCTTTTTCCGAAAGTGGCTTAGAAGGTGGCTTTGCCCAAAGCGATGATAAAATAAACAATGGCGCTTTAGTGGTTCTGTTCCATAGCAAACTTGAAGAAATTAAGGACAAAATAATGGCCTGCAAAGGAATCATTTCGCAAGATATTATTTCATTTCCTGGAGGTCGCAGGTTTCACTTTATAGACCCTGCAGGTAATGAACTTGGAGTTTGGTCAGATAAGTAGATCGTTATTGGGGATTGATTATTAGAAAGCACTTCCCTTAATGATGACACATTATTGATAAAACCAGGTACTAAGGTTTATTTTTATAAGATATGAAGGGGTTAAACTCCCTTCATAAAAGTCATCATCAAACTCAAATGCAGAGAACTACCTAAGGGATATGCCGAGCAGATTGACTCACCAAAATTAGAATTCTTTACCTAACATAAACGACAGAATAGGTCGACATTTATCATTACAGGCTGGGTAAAATTCTTTATTTACTTTATCTTCTGACTTGGTTGATTTACCCCACCAGAATTCTGCTATGGCCAAAGGCTTCATATCGTTTTCGAATGCGTATTGTAATAATTTTGGTGCTGCGCACTCACCTGCTCCTGCTGCAGGATTTCTATTGGCATAGACTTTAAAAATATCACGCATTTTTTTCACTTCCCCGTCCTTATTCTGAAATCTATAATTATCAAATAATTCTTCCTGTAATTTTACAGATTTATGTTTACGTAACTCCTTTATTTTATTGGCCTTAAGAATTGATTCTTCCGTATTTATATTTATTAGGTCCTTAATCTCTAAACCCATTTCAGATAGTTTGCTCATCCCTTTATTGATGAAAAAATCATTTGATGCCACATCGAAAACCGAAGGAACAAAGATATTAGGGTGAGATTCATCCTGAATTTTTCCTGAAAAAGTAGACAGAAAACCAAGATCTCCATATTTGTTTTTCACAACTAAAACACCAAACATTTTACCTTTGGCATTTCCTTCTTTATGCTCACAAAAACCAAAATTATGTTTCCATATGGATTGATGCTTCAACAAGTAAGCTTGAATTTGTAAAGCTGCAATCTTGCATATATCAGGAGTAACAAGTTCAAAAGGGTTATTTAACGTGTGCGGAACTAACTCTGAATGGATATTATCTATAAAAGGAATAAAACACTGCTCTTTCATTAATTGCAAATATAAACGAATCTATGAATTAAACCTTAGCTACATTCACTAAGCATCTATAGTATAGAAGTGAGTATTTCCTACTTCTCCATTATCATTTTTTTCGATACAGAAATATTTCTAAATTGTAATGAATTTGCTTATCCGTTGGCCGTAGCCTTGCACTTATAGTAGCTGTGAACGTATACTTATAAGGATAGCAGGGTGAAAAGAAATATAAGTTTCAATCAGAAATAATACTTGATGAATCAACTCTTTTTATATAATGGATTTGTTCCCCCTTGTGGCATTTATTGTGGAGTATGCCCAGTTTTTGTCCGCGATAAAAACCTTTGTTTAGGTGCTGAAACCAGTTGCAAAACAAAAAAGTGTAAAAGCATTTATGTATGCTGCATTGATAAAAAGAAGCTTGATTACTGTTATCAATGCAAAACTTATCCTTGTAGTAGATTTAAAAAATTCGCAAATACTTGGTTAAAACACGGGCAGGATTTATATAAAAATCAAGAATTACTCAAAGCTAAAGGTAAAAATCACTTTTTAATAGTAATGAATGCTTAAGACGATTTATATACTTTATTAAAACTTTTACTTATATAGTTTAATCCAATCTATAGAAAGCTCAAAATAACCTGATTGCCTATCTGAAATCAGCAAACCTATTTGTGCAATATCATCCGACTTAAGAACTGGTTTATCATCTAAGGTATAACCTCTAAAAGTAGGCTTAAAGTCGTTAAATGAAATATTATACTCCTTCCATTTATCTTTTTCGGTTTTTATTTTTGCCTGATATGCATAGCCATCAAAGTTTTTGTTAGTTCTAAAACGCAAGCTATACATACTACCATCTCCTTTTAAGCGAATAGATACTCCTTTAAAATCGCCTTGTTTTATAGAATCAATATTACTACGAACCGATGCAAAACCACCATTATTCTCGAGTGAAACAAAACCCTTAAAAGTGGCAGATCCATCACTATTCAATTGAATACTACTTTCCGACAATCCGCCCATTACACCATCATTAATCACTCGCCATTGCCCTGATTTATTTTCCGACTCAAAGTCGTAAACCGTGTATTGATCGTTAAAAGTTAAGAGTGCCATAAATATTAAAATTGTCGTTTTCATCCTTATAAATTTATATTCAACTATCCGATGTTACTCCCGAATAAAATTAATCATCTACCTAATTATAAATAGGCTAATCAGATTTGCATGCCACTTTCATGTATTAAAATCTAGTTTATCCTTCTTGTAACACCTGGATTTTTTTCATAACCATATTAGCCTCTGCAGCCATTTCATCACTAGCTCTTCTATTAATTCGAGATAATCTAAATGCTTCCTTGGTTAACTTTTGATACTGATTGTGTAGCTGCTCGACTTTCGTTTTCTTTTTAAAAAATTTAAACATGTTACTTTATTTTAAAAGATTATTAATTTACTGATTACTATACTTGTGTTATTAATATTACACTTTGTTTATCTTTTCATATATATAATTAAACATTTATTCTAGCAAAAGGTTTACTAAGTACGATGGATTTATAATTTTTTTAATAAGAACAATATGGATTTAGTAACACAAACCGTTTTAGGAGCAGCAGTAGGCGAAGCTGTTTTAGGCAAAAAGGCAGGTAACAAAGCCATTGTATGGGGCGCTGTTGGAGGACTAATTCCAGATTTAGATGTATTGATTACCCCTCTTTTTAGTGAAGTAGATGCTCTGTTTGTTCATCGTGGTTTTACGCACTCTATCCTATTTGCTTTTTTGTTAGCACCCATATTGGGTTGGTTGATTTATCGACTTCATCATAAAAGTGTAAATGCTAGCAGAAAAGATTGGAGCTGGTTAATATTTTGGGCCGCCTTCACACATCCATTACTAGATTATTTTACCACGTATGGCACGGGCGCTTTCCTTCCTTTTTCAGGTTATCGCGTTGAATTAGGTACTATTGGTATAGTAGATATATTTTATACTATTCCTTTTATAATAGCATTAATGGTTATTCCTTTTTTTAAGCGAACTTCTCTTTTTAGACGCAATATGATAATATCCGTACTTTACCTTACTACCTTTTATTTGGCAGGTACAGTGGTGAATAAACTGCATATAAATACCATCTTTAAAAAGGCCTTTGTTCAGCAACAGTTTGATGTAAAAAGCTTTAAAACATCTCCATTACCATTGAGTAATTTTTTATGGATGGGAATCGCAGAAATTGATACTGGATATCATGTAGCTTTGTATTCAAATTTTGATGCTCAAATACCGCAGAAGTTTATTTATATTCCTAAAAACAAACACAAACTGCAATCTTTTGAAAACGAAAAGGATATAAAGAAGTTAATTCGATTTACGAAGGGTTTCTATCATATAAATGAAGATGAAAATGGACTTTATTTAGCCGACTTACGATTTGGAAAAATGGGCATAAGCGAAAATGCCGACTTTATCTTTAAATTCTATATAAAAAATATGGATGGAAATCTGCTCATATTACAAAGTAAAAAAGCTAAAAAAATGGAAGCTTCTGCCTTTACTGATTTTATCAATCGAATAAAAGGTATTTAATGAGCCCGAAAGTAGGATTGATTTATATGCGATTTCTGCATATATTTAAACGGAGGATACAACATAACAATAAGTTTATCCTCTAAATTTCTATTTTACACCAAGCAGTATTAATATAGAAGACAATAACATGGCAACAACTCAAACTTTAAAAAAAGTAGGATTTTCAGTTTATCTTATCTTGGCAGTACTACTCACTCTTTTTGTATTTAAAGCAAATGACGAAACACAGCCAATTAAAGAACTATTTCAATTTGAATATTTGTTACCAGCACTTATGTACTCTTTAAGTACTGTATTACTATGTTATCTTATTTTCAGATTGTTTTCAATTTATGTGCACAGATACGTTTCATTTACTTTATCCATCCTCATTGGAGTTCCGCTAGGTTTATTTTTTATACAACAGTTTTTTATCATGATAACAAGAATGAGTATTTAGATTCTCATTGATGATGAATAATGGGCATGCAAAAAGAAAACAATTCTAGTCATAGAATAATAGTTGACCTAGATATCACGTCTATTCGAATGCAGAATAATTAAGATTGCGAATGTAATTGTAATTCAGATACAAAGAAAGCATTCATAACCAGACTCCTTTGAAATTTGAAGAAACTAAAAATAGTAAATAACGCTTTATAAGTGAACCACCTCGGGCAAGCCTCGAGGTATTAAACCTTTTGGCTGCACCAATAAAAACCTATCAAGAATTATCATCCTCAATAGGTTTTATCATTTTATTCATCCTATTCTATAAATACTCAGCTCTAGTTACTAAAAACTAGGCTATTATCCTCATGGTCAATCATTATCTTTTTATTTTTATCAACTGCATCTGCTAATATTCTTTTTGATAACTCATTTAATACTTGCTTTTGAAGCACTCGTTTGATAGGTCGAGCTCCAAACAATGGGTCGAAACCAGCGCTGGCAATAAATGAAATAGCTTCGGTACTGATATCTATTTGTACTTGTTTTGAGGCAAGCGTTTTCTTAATGCCGTTAAACTGAAGGGCTACAATTTCTTCAATCTCTTTTCTACTAAGTGGTGTAAACATGATGATATCATCTATCCTATTCAAAAACTCTGGCCTTATGGTACTTCGTAAAAGCTCAAATACTTCTTTCTTGGTTTTCTCTATTACTTCTTCCGAATTACTTTCTGATACAGCATCAAAATTCTTTTGTATCAAGTGACTACCCGCATTTGAGGTCATGATAATGATAGTATTTTTAAAATCCACTACTCTACCTTTGTTATCAGTTAAACGCCCATCATCGAGCACTTGCAACAATACGTTAAAAACATCAGGATGCGCCTTTTCTATTTCATCCAATAACACCACCGAATATGGTTTGCGACGCACCGCCTCAGTCAACTGACCTCCTTCATCATAACCCACATACCCTGGAGGTGCTCCTATCAATCTTGAAACTGAATGTCTTTCCTGAAATTCAGACATATCAATACGCGTCATCTTATTCTCATCATCAAATAAATAGGTAGCTAAAGCCTTGGCCAGTTCCGTTTTACCAACACCCGACATACCCAAAAATATAAACGAACCCACAGGTCGCTTTTCATCTTGTAAACCAGCTCTACTCCTTCTTATCGCATCCGAAACGGCTTCAATGGCTTCTTCCTGACCAACTACTCTTTTATGTAATTCACTTTCTAGATTCAACAATTTTTCCTTCTCGCTTTTGAGCATTTTAGTAATTGGAATGCCTGTCCATCGACTGACTACCCCAGCAACATCTTCTGAATCTACCTCCTCTTTAATTAAAGCATTCTCTAGTTGACGATCTTTTAGTTCCTGCTTGAGTTCTTCGATGCGCTCTTCAGCTACCTTTATTTTACCGTAACGTAACTCAGCCACCAAATCGAATAAACCTTCGCGTTCCGCTTTTTCCGCTTCAAATTTATAGTGCTCAATATCTGTCTTCTGTTTTTGAATATCATCCACAATAGATTTCTCCTCTTGCCACTTTGCACGAAAATCACTTTGTAAATCCTTCAATTCCGATAATTCTTTCACCAAATTTTGAAGCTTCAACCCGTCACCTTCTCTTTTGATAGCTTCGCGTTCAATCTCCAACTGCTTCACCTTACGGTCTAACTCATCCAACTCCTCAGGAACTGAATTCATCTCCAATCGTAACTTAGCTGCTGCTTCATCAATGAGGTCAATAGCCTTGTCTGGTAAAAACCTATCAGAAATATATTTAGTGGATAAATTAACCGCTGCAATGATGGCATCATCTTTAATTCTAACCTTATGGTGATTTTCGTAACGTTCTTTTAATCCGCGTAATATAGATATGGCACTAATGGTATCTGGTTCATTCACCATCACCTGTTGAAAGCGTCTTTCTAAAGCTTTATCCTTCTCAAAATATTTTTGATATTCACTTAAGGTTGTAGCACCCACGGCTCTCAATTCACCACGTGCTAAAGCAGGCTTTAATATATTGGCTGCATCCATGGCACCTTCTCCTTTTCCTGCACCAACTAAGGTATGTATCTCATCAATAAACATGACGATATCGCCATCGCTTGAAGTCACCTCTTTTACCACAGCTTTTAAGCGTTCTTCAAACTCTCCTTTATATTTAGCTCCAGCTATCAATGCACCCATATCTAAAGAGTAAATCAATTTAGATTTTAAGTTCTCTGGTACATCTCCATTTACAATTCGAATGGCTATTCCTTCCCCAATAGCGGTTTTTCCAACACCTGGCTCTCCAATTAGTATCGGATTATTTTTAGTACGTCTCGATAATATTTGAAGTACCCTCCTTATTTCTTCGTCTCTTCCAATCACAGGATCTAGCTTGCCCGAGCGCGCTCTTTCATTCAGATTAACCGCATATCTGTTTAAGGCATTGTAATTATCCTCCGCTGATGGAGAGTCTACCTTAGCTCCTTTTCTTAATTCCTGAATGGCCGCTTTTAAAGCCTGTTCTGTCACGCCTGCATCTTTTAATAAATTAGATACAGCATCTTTCACTTTAAGTATTCCAAGCATCAAATGCTCAACACTAACAAACTCATCGTTAAATTCTCTCAAATAGTCCTTAGCCTTCATTAATAGCTCATTAGCACTTTTTGACAAGTATGGCTCACCACCAGAAACTTTGGGATAACCTTCAACAATAGCTTTAAGTGGAACTTCTATATTTTGTGCAGATAACTTATTTAATAAATGTGGTATCACATTTTTATCTACCTGAAGAATTCCCATTAAAATATGTCCAGGTTCAATGGCTTGATGATTGAGACCCGTGGCAATTTCAATCGCCTTTTGAATGGCCTCCTGCGATTTAATTGTATATTCCTTTAAATTCATTTTTATTTTCTTTTTGAAAAATTCATTATAAACGTAACAAAACATTTGCCAGCCCGTAAACCACGCCATTTTGACCTTGTTTTGAAAATAATATATGCCATTTTTTCACCTAGTAATCCAGTAGTTTTTTAGGGTATAAGCTTTGATAAAAGAAAGCATTAATTATATTTGTTATCCGCTTATCGAAAAAAGAGGTAATTCCAAAACAACACTATTTGCCCTTGAATCCAATAACAAAGGCATTAAAAACAGATTTGACAAAATGAAAAACGTATTATTAAGTGTATTCTTTGCCATTTTAATTGTAGCCTGTGTTGCAAAAGAAGCGAAGGATAAAAAGAAAGAAAAAGCAGCTTGTTGCGAAACTTCTGAGAAAAGCACTTGTTGCGAAGAAAAGAAAACAACAGAATCTTGTTGTTCCGATCCATCGGATACTACAGCGTTAGCGATTTCGGTAGATGATCTTTTGGCTAGCCCTGAAAAGTATATAGACAAAAAAGTAGAGTTAACAGGACTTGTAATGCACACCTGTAAACAAACTGGTAAAAAAATGTTTATTGCAGGAAGCAACGATTCAATTTACATTAGAATAGAGGCAAGCGAAGAAATAAGTACTTTTGAGCCAAGTTTAGAAGGAAATAAAATTGCTGCTACAGGAATTGTAACCCTTGCTAAAAAGGAGCCACACATGCATGCTGAAGGTGAACCTTGTACTGCAGAGCAGAAAAACGACTACACCCTTACGTGTCAGAATTTTAAAACACTGTAAGAAATTAGCAATACAATATTTTGAAACCGGCCTTACAGCCGGTTTCTTTGTTTATAGACAATCTCAATTCAATTACATTAAAGTCTTTAAGCCATAGTTCCTGTATCGAATTAGTTTATTTTAACTGAAATTACAACTTCCTTAGTTCAATTTCTTCATATATTAGAGTTTTACAATGTTTAGCTTTTGAGAAAACAACCTACATACTTTAGTTATAGTCGTTATCATGTAATACCATTGATAATAACAATACAACTATTCCTGCTATGTTCGGCTGCTTCTGCACAAAACATTACAAACCCAACTGATACCTTAAGTAGTCCTGCATCTATTCAAAAATATTTAAAGCAACAGGCCGATAGTAGTTACGTATACAAAAAACTATACGAATGGCTTGTTACTTCTAAAAGTTCCAATGTTTCAAAACATGATTTAACCTTAGCTTTTGATAGAGCTAACCAACAGCAGAACAATAAAATTATTCGGGAGGTGAAAATTAAACAGGTTTCGCCCTTTGCTAAAAATATACTTGATACTGTTGGAGTTACGACCAACAACTTAGAAAAGAACCTAAATAAGCTCCGATTCGAAACCCAAACCAGTATCATTAAAAACAACCTAACCTTTAAAAATGGAGAGTTTTCTAAATATCAAAAAATTAGAGATAGTGAACGTATTTTACGTTCGTTGAATTTTATTACCGATGCTTTAATCATTGCTGAACCAGATAAAACAGATTCTACTTTAGTAGATATTTTGGTAATTACTCAGGATAGCTATCCATATGGTGTAAATACATCTTTATCTGCAACTAATGCAAGATTAGGAATATACAGTACGAACGTACTAGGTTTTGGATTAGAACTTGAACACAGTTTGAGTACAGTACCTACCGATAACCGAGATTTTGGATTTTATGAACATATCCGGTGGGAAAATATATATGGTTCATTTATCACCCTAGATGCAGAATGGAGTGATTTAAATAGGGCACATTATATAAATGTAGGGGCGCACAAGGATTTTTTTATCCCTGAAATAAAATATGCCGGAGGTTTTCATGTCAAAAAGAACCATAAAATTCACGATCCTGAATTTGAAGATGTTTATGATGATAATTACGATTATCTAATTCAGGATTTTTGGCTTGGTAAATCGATACTCATCAATGCTGAAAACTTTTTTGATAGATCGAATCTAACATTTATGGGGCAGACCATGATCTCCAATTATAATAACCTGAGCGATTCAATGATGCAAATGCCACATTACAAACCTAATTTGTATGTATTTGGCTCTGTATCCTTTTCTAAAAGAGATTTCTATAAAAACGAGCTGATATATAATTATGGAAGAACCGAGGATGTTCCTTATGGATTTAATGGCGCATTGAGTTTTGGATATAATCACAATAACGCAAAAAACAGACCGTATTTAGGTGCTCATTTTTCATTAGGAAAGGCGCTTATTCCAAATAAAGGCTTTCTGTACTTTGGTGGTGAATACCAGACATACTTATATAATGGGCATCCTGAAGATTCTAGAATAAAATTACAAACCAAGTACATTTCGTCCTTAAAAAATGTGGGTAGGCACCGATGGAGGTCGTTTGTATCATTGAACTATGTAATTGGCATGCACCATAGCAGACCAAACTATCTATTTATCAATGAAGCTAATGAAGGTATCAGAGCCTTAAGGAATTTTAATTTAAGAGGAACAACGAAACTGGTTTTCAACTCTGAGAATATTCTGTTTTCAAGTAAAGAATTGTTGGGGTTTAAAATGGCATTTTTCACTTTTTATGATATGGCTTGGCTATCCACCAATGATCAATTATTAGAAAGCAAACCCTATTTTTCTTTGGGAGGTGGAATCAGAATCAGAAACGACCATCTAGTATTTAACACTATACAGCTACAATTGGCGTTCTTTCCAAGAATACCACCAGAAGGAAGCCCTACTGATTTTAATCTTTCTGGAGAAAAAATTGGTCAGTTTAATCAATTTGGTCCTCGTAAACCATATGTAGATATTTACAAATAGAAAGGGCTACCAATCATGGCAGCCCTTTCAAATAATCTATTTAACCCTTATAAAAAATCGTTAAAGTAAGTAGTCACTTTTTGCATTAAATGAACACGATCTGCACCTCTTACATTATGCTCGTGTCGAGGATATACAAAATAATCGACTTGCTTTCTGTTTTTTATACATTGCTCAATAAAAACCATGCTATGCTGCCAAACTACAGTAGGATCAATAGCACCATGAATCACTAACAGACGACCTTCAATAGTCTGCGTACGATCATTTAGGTTGGTCATGGCATAACCTTCTTTATTTTCTTCGGGAGAATCCATATAACGCTCACCATACATTATTTCGTAGTATTTCCAATCGGTAACTGGTCCTCCTGAAACGCCAACTTTAAATACTTCAGGATACTTTTCCATAAGATTAATAGTCATAAAACCACCAAAACTCCAACCATGCACTCCTATCCTATCCGCATCAACATATGGCAAAGACTTTAAATACTTCACACCTTCCATTTGATCCGCAGTTTCCGCTTCACCTAACTGACGATGAATCACTTTCTCGAAATCACAACCTCTATCGGGTGTACCGCGATTATCCATGGTAAAGGCAATATATCCTTGCTGTGCCATATACAACTGCCACATACGAGCAGATCCTAACCAACTATTTTTTACCATTTGAGCATGTGGTCCACCGTAAACATAAACAACCACAGGGTATTTTTTAGAAGCATCAAAATTTGGAGGTAAAATCATACGACTATATAAATCAGTTTCTCCATCAACTGATTTTATTGTATCCATAACTATCTTACCTACTTCGTAACCCTTAAATGGATTTTCAGCCACATGCAATAAACGTGTATCTTTCTTTTTTACATCCAACACCTGAATTACACGTGGAGTAGATACATTTGAGTACATATCAATCACTTTATTGCCTGACTTACTAACAGTAATCGTGTGCACACCTTCCTCTGATGTTAATCTTTTCATCTTACCACTACTTAACGATACTTTATATAAGTTTCGGTTTAATACACCTTCGTCTTTTGTGGCAGTAATAAAGATATTTTTACCTGTCGTATCAAAACCATGTACCGATGTAACCACCCATTCCCCTTTGGTTAGCTGTTTAAGCAATCCTTTATTTATATCATAAATATATAAATGATTAAAGCCATCTCTTTCGCTCTGCCAAATAAACTGAGCACTTTTATTTGGAATAAATAAAGCGGGGTTTTCAGGTTCAACCCATCTATCGCTTTTTTCTTCGAATAACTCTTTTACAAAAGTTCCCTTTTTTGAATCATACATTTTTAATTGCATATGATCCTGACCTCTATTCAATTCGGCTATTAAGATATTTTGATTATCCGCACTCCAGGCGATATTTGTCAAGTACTTTTCTTTGGGTTCGCCCGTATTCATATAAACCAAAGATTGGTCTGTAATATTATAAACACCCAGCGTTACCTCATGACTCTTCATACCAGCCATTGGGTATTTAGTATTTTCCACTTCAGCAACTCTTTTATTTACGTTCACCAAAGGATAATCTGTCACCATAGATTCATCCATTCTGTAAAAAGCAACAGAAGTGCCATCTGGCGACCAGAATATGCCTTTTTGAATGCCAAATTCATTTCTATGAACAGACTGTCCTAAAACAATACCATCTTCTGATCCTTCCTCAATCAAAACAGCTTGCTGATCTTTACTTAATATGTAAAGGTTATCATCTTTAATAAAAATAGCTGCGGAAGATTCAAGGTTGAAATCGATATGTTTTGCTCCTTCCGGAAATTCCAAAGTATAATCAATCTTTTTACTTGAAACATTATAAACCACAATAGCCTGGCCATTATTAAACCAAAGTTTTTCGCTATTAATCCAATTAACACTCCATAACGAGGTAAGTGTTTTTAATTCCTTTTTAGATAAACTCTCATTAATATCCTGAATGGTGATTAAAAGATCTCGTTGCTCTTCACCAGTAACTATAAATAAGCTATCTGAAGTATTTAAAACCAGATCATCCGAATTCCCTAAAAACTTAATGTTTTTGTAACTTGGAATAAATTTTCTATAATTTTTACCCCCAGAAATGACATCTTCCAGACTTAATTTGTTATTGCTTTGTGCGCTAACTGATACAATATGCAGCAGCAGAATAAATGATAAGATTACTCTTTTCATAAGTTTATTTAATATTAGTAATTATTGATTAGGCACTAAATATGAACGATTTTTTTAAGAAAAAGAATAATAATTGGCAGGTTGCACATATTTTGTAGTGTTTTTTAATAAAAATAGCTATTTTAGACAGCAAATTAAGGGCATTTAATTACTGTATAAAGAATAATATATTGTAGTTTTATACCGTTAGAGTAACAGACCGTAATTTTCGAAATAATATTAGCACACTCAAAAAAATAAACGCGCCACTCATGAAAAAAGGACTTGTTTTAACCTTCATCATTATTTTAGCAGTAAATGTTTTCACACCTTCATTGGTTAATTCTCAAGAGGAAAAAACACAAGATTGTTCAAGCTTGATTACTTCACCATTTATTCCTAATGGACAACCTCTTAGAGCTTTTTTAACAGGTGACGAAGTGGCCGAATTTCATACTACATTTTTAAATGGAAGCATGTATAGATTAGCTGCTTGCTCTGGAAGAAACGAGCCTATCATTTTTTCGGTATACGATACCAACAGAAACCTATTGTTCTCCAACGACGAGCATAATAAAACTAATACTTGGGATTTTAAAATAACAGGTTCTGTAGAGTGTATTATTGAAGCTAAATTAGATACAAAACAAGCTACTTCAGGCATGGCATTGATGTATATCGGATTCAAAAGCATGCAAGAGAACTAAACCTACATAAGTTATAACGCGATATAGGTTATTTTTAATTAAACTAAAACAAAATGAGTGAGGGAATATTAAAAGCTTTAATACAACTTTTTGCTTTAATAGCTTTTCCTCAAAAAGACAACGAATCCAGACGTAAAATAGTAAGAGACTTCCTGGACCAGCAGCTTAATCAGCAGATGGTTGAAGAATATCTTAGTATATACGAATCGTATTATCAAGAGCACGTCTCCAAGTTAGCCAAACTGCAACAGCACGACAATACTCGTTCTAGTTTAACGTCTAATTCAGTTAAAGCTTTACGCATATCTAATGCCATCAACAAAGAGCTAACCCACTACCAAAAGCTCATTGTTATCATTCAGCTCATCGAATTTTTGAAATCAGGAGTTGAAATAAGCCATTTCGAAAAGGACTTTGTAAGCACTATTGCCCAAACGTTTCATATTAAAGATAGCGAATATGCTTTAATGGAAAGTTTCGTTATTGGTGATGCATCTTCTGAACTAGATGACACTAACGTCTTGGTCATCAATAACCAGGAAAAGAATGCCTATAAGAACACCAGACACCTATATTGGGAGCATGTTAAGGATGAAATATCTATTCTTAGAATTCGATCAGGAAGCTTATATTTATTAAAAATAGGCAACCATATTGACATCAACATTAATGGTCAATTATTAAGTTCAGATAGAATTCATGTATTAACACCTGGCTGCTCCATACGGAACAACCGCATTAACCCAATTTACTATACCGACATTGTTGGGACCTTTGCCAGCGATAATATTTCCACTCCAATTTCATTTTCAGTAGAAGCTATTTCCTATCAATTTAAAAATAAAGCCTATGGTGTACAACCATTAAGCTTTCATAGCGAATCTGGCAAACTGGTTGGAATAATGGGTTCAAGTGGAGCTGGTAAAACTACCTTAACCAACATATTAAGCGGTATATACAAACCATACACTGGCAAAGTACTGGTTAACGGTATTGATATACATGAAGAATCTGATAAAACCGAAGGTTTAATTGGTTATGTTTCTCAGGATGACCTTTTGATGGAAAACCTTACGGTATATCAAAACTTATTATATAATGCCAAACTATGCTTTGGTGATTACAGTGACTTTAAAATAAAAAAACGTGTCCTCGACCTCTTGTCCTCATTAGGCTTGGGTGACATTAAGGATATGAAAGTAGGCTCCCCACTTAATAAAAAGATTAGTGGAGGTCAAAGAAAAAGACTCAACATTGCACTTGAGTTAATGAGAGAACCTGCAATTCTTTTCTTGGATGAACCAACATCTGGATTATCTTCGAGGGATTCTGCTAACATTATGGACTTACTAAAAGAGCTTGCGCAAAAAGGAAAGCTTGTATTTGTAGTAATCCATCAGCCATCTAGCGAAATATTTAAAATGTTTAATCAGCTAGTTGTGTTAGATTCGGGAGGTTATTTAATTTATGATGGAGATCCTGTTGAAAGTATCAACTATTTTAAATCTAATATAAAACAGGCCAATAGAGAAGAAAGCGAATGTAACACATGTGGTAATGTTAATCCTGAGCAAGTTTTAAATATAGTAAGCTCTCAGGTGATTGACGAGTACGGTTCTTTTACCAAAAACCGAAAGATTGATCCCAAAGAGTGGAACAAACGATTTATTAACAACAAAGAAAAAACGAATTCGTCACAAGAAAAGATAAATGGCGATTTACCAAAAATCAACTTTAAAATACCTAACCGACTAAAACAGTTTATGGTATTTATTAAGAGAGATTTTCTTTCGAAATTATCTAATCGTCAGTATCTATTAATAAACCTATTAGAGACTCCTGTTTTAGCCTTATTATTATCTTCTATTATAAAATATTATAATGTTGATGCAGTTAACAATCAAGGTTATATTTTTCAGAACAATCCTAATATTGTGGTTTACATCATCATGAGCGTAATCATTGCACTCTTTGTTGGTTTAACCGTTAGTGCAGAGGAAATAATCAGTGATAGAAAGATATTAAAACGTGAAGAATTCCTTAACCTAAGTAGGTTTAGTTACTTAATATCTAAGGTATTTATACTCACGGCAATTAGTGCTATTCAAACTTTATTACTTGTTGCTATAGGTAATAGCATAATTGAAATTAAAGGTTTATTTTTTGAATATTGGCTGATATTATTTAGTGTATCTGTTTTTGCAAACCTCCTAGGTTTAAATATTTCGGATAGTGCAAAACAAGCGGTTAACATCTATATATTAATTCCATTTTTAATAATTCCGCAAATTATTTTATCAGGAGTTTTTATTAGCTACGATCATTTAAACCCTAAATATTCAAGTCCTAATAAGATTCCTTGGTATGGTGAAATTATAACTGCCAGGTGGGCTTTTGAGGCACTTACGGTGCATCAGTTTAAGAATAATAAATACGAAAAGGAGTTTTATCTTTATGATAAAATTAAAAGTGAAGCTTTTTTTAAAAAGGAATACTGGATTCCAGCACTTCAAGCTAAATTAGATTACAGTAAAAAAAGATGGCAAAATGACGATAGTCCTGGAAAACTTGCAGAAGCACTCTCCCTGTTATCTTCTGAAATCAGCAAAGAAGAGAATAGTGGCTTGTTAAAGACTGACACCCCATTTATTACTCATCTTAATACTAAGGATTTTAACGAACAGATATATACCGTTGTAAAAGCATATTTACAGACAAAAAAGACGGCTTATAGAAAATTATTTAACAATACGGATGATAAGCTTGACTTAAAGAAAAAGGAGTTTACAACAGACGTTGAAAGTCGGGAAAATTTCAATCAGCTTAAGCAAGATTATCACAATTTAGAGTTGGAGAGTTTTATGAAAAACACCAACAATATTTTAAAAGAGAAGATAATAGAATACAATGGAGCTCTTGTGCAGAAAGTAGATCCTATTTTCAAAGAACCACAAAAGAGCTGGGTTAAAGCTCATTTTTTAAGTCCATATAAGCGGTTTGGCTCTATTTACATGGATACCATCTGGGCTAACCTAATCGTTATCTGGAGCTTTAATCTATTACTATTTGCATCACTTCAAAGCGAACTTCTGAAGAAGTTATCCAACGTACTATCAGAGTTTTATAAGCGCATAAAAAAAGAGTAATACATCAAACATTACACTTGATATATTACTCTTTAAATATCGTCTAAAAAAACAGCTCAGCTATTCTTCCATTTCAATCATTTTAAAAGGAATATTTATGATGGATTGGTAATCCTCTCCAGCTTCAAACATATCCTCGTCATCCTCTTCATAATACCAATTCACTTCCACCTTATGCCCTTTTTTAAATAACAATTCTAGTTTTTTAAAAATATCGAGTATACACTTGGACGAACTTGTATTGAAGTATTCCAATTGAACATTTACAGCAGTTTCATCTTTACCAGCCCCATCATACTCCTCTAACCAATCGATTAAGGGCTTATAAAATTCTATTGAGTTCTCTGGTATTGATCTACCTTTAATTTCAATTACTCCTTTTTCTCCATCAAACCTAACATATGGTGTTTTTGGAGTTCCTTCTCTTACTATTGTTTCCATATTGGTAATACTATATGGTGTTTTTAACTAATATAAACGTCTAATGAAAAAAATATATGACTGTCGTTATACTTATAAAAGTAATACTCTAGTTTATTCCCTGTTTTTCTAACAATATCAAGCATGCCTAATCCGCCACCTCCTTTATCTGAAAATTCTCCATTACTCATGATATCCAGATACAACATACGAATCTCTTTATCGGTAAGGGAGTTTACTTGATCAATTCGGTCTTTAATAACACTTATTTTGCTTTTATCAACAAAGTTTCCTGTTGATATCCTGTAAAAGGAACCATCCTTACTTAGTATTATTACGCCAAAATTATGATTTTGAACCAGATCGAGGTCAGCTGGTGGTTTATCCACATGATGGTACAAATTCTGAAGGCATTCAACAAATACGTTATACACCTTTTTCCTAATCTTATTTTTTTCATTTTTAAGATTAAGACTTTTCTCAATTGTACCCAATGCTTCTGTTATCAGATCAGGAGTAATACTTCCATTGAAGTTTAGAACAACTTCTCCCTCCAATTTTTCGTTATACCACTCCTTTAAATCAAATGCCATTGCTTATTATAAAATTGCTTCACACAAATATATAAAAATTGACTATTCTTCAAACCTATTCAAACATCAATTTTTATAATAATTAAACTCAATACATGAATATATGCATTTTATTTTAAAACACAGTACTTTCTTAGATTCCTCCTCCTTCTACAAACAAGACATCACGAGGTTTAAACTGTACTAATTTTGAACCTGGCGCCACGTTATTAGTTACCCAAACATTACCTCCAATAACAGAGCCCTTGCCAATTACAACACGACCTAATATGGATGCCTGAGAGTAAATTACCACATCATCTTCAACAATGGGATGACGAGGAATACCTTTTATCGGATTACCATCTTCATCAATGGGAAAACTTTTAGCTCCTAAAGTTACTCCCTGAAATATTTTTACATTTTTACCAATGATTGAAGTTGCACCAATTACTACACCAGTACCGTGATCTATAGTAAAAGACTCGTCAATTTGAGCCTCAGGATTAATATCGATACCTGTCTCTGAATGTGCCATTTCTGAAATCATTCGCGGAATAATAGGTATACCTAACTTAAATAGTGTATGTGCAAAACGATAACTGGAAATTGCCCGAATAGCTGGATAACAAAATATTACCTCGCCATTACTTTTCGCTGCTGGATCCCCAAGGAATGCCGCTTGTACATCAGTAGTCAAAACCCTACGTAACTCGGGCAATGATGAGATAAACTTCTTGGTCAATTCAAAGGCTGCTGTTTTATGCTCACTTAGTTTCTCAGCATTGTTAGTTTCACATTGAAAGCATAAGCCTGCTAAAACCTGCAAATTCAACAACTCAAATAAACGTTCTGTGTTAACGCCCAAATAATAATGTATACTTTCCTTTCTTACAGGAGAATCTCCAAAATAACCTGGAAAAATAATTTCTCGGGCTAAATTGACTATTTCTGCCAACTTATCGCTCGATGGCATTGGATGTTCAAAAAAATGAGTGTGACATACCGCCTTGTATGACTCTTCACTAGAAAGCTGCTTAATGGTTTCTTGCAGTACTTCTGGATATTTGAAAGTGGTCATATATTTATCTTTTTATATTCTTCTATTAATGCTTTGGCATTTATCAAACGCTCCGCCCCTTTTCCTTCTACGATACGATAGTTAAAGCCATAATTATCTAATTCGTGTTGGTACGAATGAAACAGCAAACTTCTTATATTCTCATTTTCTCTTACTCCATCTGCTTCCCATTCTAAATCATCCTTACACAACAAGTACAAATCAACTGGTCGCTTTTTATATGCTGCTTCGAACCAACTTGGCATTTTTTTATATACATGTAAAAACCAAACTTTAGATACAATCAAATACGTATCGAAGAAATAATTCATTTCTAATTTTTCACACTGATCATACTGTTGAAGCTGGTACTGAACGATATTTACAACATCCTCATAATTATAAGGCCTGTTCAGCTTCTCAACATATGAACGGGCAATTTCTTCAACATACTCGCCATTATATTCCTTAGCCAACTGTTTAGCTAAGGTTGATTTCCCTACAGATTCTGGTCCGGTTAAAACAATCTTCATAAAAATACTTAAGCAACAGAAGTCTGTTTTTTATAATCTTGCAACCAACTAAAATAGCCCCAGACTGCAATTATTGTATAAATAAAAAATAGAATAGCAGTTACATATAAACCTTTGTAAACATACATTCCCATTGCCACAAAGTCAACTACTACCCATACAATCCACTGATCAATCATTTTTTTAGCTAGCATCCACGTAGCCACAAAACTAGCGGCAGTGGTAAACGCATCCCAATATGGCAAATCGGAAGCTTCAACATTAAGCAATGGAGGAATGTTTATTAACAAATAAGCCAACACTCCATACAGAATAACAAATGCAAAAAACAATTTTCCTGCCATTACATTATTTACTTTTATAATGGTAGTTTTAGTCCGACATTCTTCATCCTGCCTACTTTTCCACATTATCCAGCCTGAAATACTTACTACCAAGTAATAGACTTGCAAAGCCATATCTGCATATAATCTAGCATCATAAAAAACAGCCATATAAAAAGCCGATGTAATAATTCCCATCGGCCATAACCATATTTTTTGATTTACTGAAAAGTAAAGATAAACTAGGGCAGCAATAAAACCCACCCATTCTATCCATGAAAACTGTATATCAAACATTATTTTATCAAATCAAAATATTCGTTCTCCGTCGATAATAACTCAATAGCTTTATTATAAACCTCGGTTGTTGAGTTAATCGATTGAAAATACTCACTCGACGTCCATAAATTACGCGCTATTAAAGC
The DNA here is from genome assembly GCF_001659685.2 of Labilibacter marinus. Lineage (GTDB taxonomy): Bacteria > Bacteroidota > Bacteroidia > Bacteroidales > Marinilabiliaceae > Saccharicrinis > Saccharicrinis marinus. Next base: position 21,021 of record NZ_LXYE02000006.1, on the reverse strand, counting down.
TTTTATTTGCGCTTTAAGCAAAGGCATTGAATTCTCATGTAAATCCTCCACATCAGATTTAATATCTGCCTTCTTTCCTTCTTTAATCAGCTTCTCGATAATGTTATCATCCACAACAAAACCCTTTTGGTATGCATCATAATCAGGATAGTTTTTTACCAACTTATTACGATTATCATCCACATAACTGAGTATGTAACGGTTTAAAATACCATATGCCACCAAGTCTCTATAATAATCGGAATAACCACTAGTATCCGCAGGAACAAATAAATCGGGCATTACGCCTCCTCCTCCATAAACCAAACGTTGCTTTGTTTTGGTGTAATATTTATCCGCTTTATCTAAGTGAATGCTGTCTTTATTTAAAATCTCTCCATTATCATACCTTTGAAGCAACTCTTTTTGGTATGCTTCTATCCCATCGCTGTATGGCTTTTGAATACATCTTCCGGAAGGTGTATAATATTTGGCAATTGTTAATCTCATCATTGAGCCATCTTGTAGGTTTAAAGGACGCTGCACAAGGCCTTTCCCGAAACTACGCCTACCTAATACTAAACCTCTATCCCAATCTTGCACCGCACCTGAAACAATTTCGCTGGCCGAAGCAGAACCTTCATTTATTAATACGATTACCTTACCTTCTTCAAATAATCCTTTACTAGATGATTTATATTCTCTTCTCGGATTAGTTAATCCTTCTGTATACACGATTAGTTTACCATCTGGCAATAGTTGATCAGATACTTCAATAGCAGCATTTAAATATCCTCCTGGATTACCTCGCAAATCAAGAATCAAGTTACTCATTCCTTCATTTCCTAGTTTCTTTAAAGCAGTCTCTACTTCGGTATGTGTGGTAGCTGAAAATTGGTTTATTTTAATATAACCAATCTCAGGAGTGGCCATGTAAGATGCCTCTACACTATGAATTGGAATTTTATCTCGTGTTACCGTAAAGTTGATTAAATCCTTTACGTTTCTTCTTAAAATAGCGATGTCAACCTTAGTTCCTTTTTTTCCCTTAAGCTTAGTAAATACATCGGTATTTTTCAAACCGATTCCTGCCACGTTCTCACCATCTATTTCTAATATTCTATCTCCTGCTTGTATACCTACTTTCTCAGAAGGTCCACCCGAGATAGGTGAAACAACCATTAAAGTGTCCTGAAAAATATTAAATTGAATACCAATACCCTCAAAACTGCCGTCTAAAGGTTCGTTCATTTTAGCGACTTCTTCCTTAGTAATATATTGTGAGTGCGGATCTAGCTTACTCAACATCCCCACAATGGCATCTTCAACCAACTTTTCGTCATCAATCGAATCTACATAAAATGTAGAAATCAGCTTATAAGCTAACTGAAGCTTCTGCATGTCCTTATCAAACTTTTGCGCATTTATTGATAATGAACCAACAAAAATCATTATTAGAACAGCCCATATATATTTAGGAAACATACCTTCTATTTTATTCATGTTTTAATTATTTACTATCATTAGTCACAAAAAGTAATCAAGTAAATCAGATCATTAAATTTACTTGCTCACCTTAAAATTTAAAAATGTAACGTGTGAAAATTTATGTGAGTAACAAATATAAAAACAAAACAATGATTAGCTTACTATTTAAAACAAAAAAAGGCTGGAAAAGTTCCAGCCTCGTTTATATTATTCCCACTCAATTGTTGCAGGTGGTTTTGAACTTATATCGTAAACAACTCGGTTAACTCCCTTAACCTTGTTGATAATATCGTTAGATACTTTTGCTAAAAACTCATATGGTAAATGTACCCAGTCAGCCGTCATACCATCCGTTGAAGAAACAGCTCTAAGCGCTACCACTTTTTCGTAAGTACGCTCATCTCCCATTACACCCACAGAATTAACTGGCAGTAACATCACACCAGCTTGCCATACTTCGTCATATAAATCATTATCCTTTAATCCTTGGATAAAGATATGATCTACCTCCTGAAGAATATCCACTTTTTCTTGCGTGATATCTCCTAAAATACGAATAGCCAAACCTGGCCCTGGAAAAGGGTGACGTCCTAATAAAGATGGAGAAATACCCATAGCTTTACCTACACGACGTACTTCATCTTTAAACAATAGATTTAACGGCTCCACTACCTTAAGATCCATATCATCAGGTAATCCACCTACATTATGATGAGATTTAATAGTTGCTGAAGGTCCATTAACAGAAATAGACTCAATAACATCAGGATATATAGTTCCTTGACCTAACCATTTAACGCCATCAATTTTGCCCGCCTCTTTATCGAAAGTTTCAATGAAAACACGACCAATAATCTTACGTTTAGTTTCTGGTTCTGAAACACCTGCTAATTCGTCTAAGAATGCTTTTTTAGCATCAACTCCAATTACGTTAAGTCCCATATGTTTGTATGAGTCAAGTACATTTTCATACTCATTTTTACGTAACAAACCATTATCAACAAAAATACAGGTAAGATTTTCGCCAATAGCTTTGTGCAATAAAACACCAGCTACAGTTGAATCAACTCCTCCAGATAATCCTAAAACTACTTTATCATTTCCTAACTTAGCTTTCAATCCTGCTACTGTTGACTCTACAAACGAACTAGGTGTCCAATCTTGCGAACAGCCACAAATAGAAACAATAAAGTTATGCAGAATAGTTGCTCCATCCGTTGAATGATAAACCTCTGGGTGAAATTGCATCGCAAACGTAGTTTCACCTTCAATTTTATAAGCTGCAACTTTTACATCTTCCGTACTTGCAATAATTTTATACGAATCTGGTAAATTAACAATGGTATCACCATGTGACATCCACACTTGTGAATCATCCGGTACACCAGTCATTAATTCATTCTCTTTGTCGATAAAACATAGGTTAGCTCTACCGTATTCGCGAGTATTAGAAGCTTTTACTTCACCTCCGTATGTTTGAGCAAGATATTGCGCACCAAAACAAACACCTAATAAAGGTAATTTACCTTTGATGGCATCTAAATTTGGCTTTGGTGCTTTTTCATCCCTTACACTATAAGGGCTTCCTGAAAGAATTACACCTTTAACAGATTCATCCATTACAGGAATAGAATGATAAGGGTGTATCTCACAATACACGTTGATTTCTCTTACCCTACGGGCAATTAATTGGGTATACTGCGACCCAAAATCAAGAATAATTATTTTCTCTTGCATTAAACAGAGGCTTAATGGGTTTATAACTATAAAATTTGCGCAAAGATAGTTATTAAAATTAATAATAAAGAAGAATATTTAAGGTATACTGACCACATCGCCTTCATTTGCTACAAATGAATTTGAAAACTCTTGTTTTGCTTCATCTAATAGCAATGAAACATCTTTATAACGAGATGAAAAATGACCAATTAAAAGCTTACCTGCATTGGCTTTTTGAGCAATTAGAGCAGCCTGTTCGGCAGTAGAGTGATAAGTTTTTTTTGCCAATTTTGTATTATCTTTAGCAAAGGTAGCTTCGTGATATAATACATCCACATTTTTAATCTGATCCACTATACGCTCTGTATACTTAGTATCAGTACAAAAAGCATAAGAAAAGGTTTGTGGAGGATCTAAGGTGATATCTTCATTCGAAAACTTCTTTCCATCTTCATCAACAAAGTCGCCACCTTTTTTAATAGAAACCATTTCTTTTATGGATGGTTTATGTACAAAAACAAACTCCTTCTTCAACTTTCTTTCTTCTGGTTTTTGCCTGAATAAAAAACCAACTGTCGGAATTCGATGCCTTAATGGAATGGTTTCAACCTCCATGTTTTTATCAGCATAAATGACTTGCTGATCCTTAGGATTAAAGGCTTCAAAAATAACTTGATAAGGTAGATCTTTACAGAAATAATCTAACTGCGGTCGAAGTATTTTTTCTAAATCGGGATGTGCATGGATGTATAAGGGAATATTTCTACCTAACAAGCCTAATGTTGAAATAAGACCTATTAATCCAAAACAATGATCTCCATGCAAATGGGAAATAAAAATGTGATCAATTTTGGTGAATTTAATTTTGTACTTCCTTAACTGGCGCTGAGTTCCTTCACCACAATCGATTAAAAAAAACCGCTCAGATACATTGAGCAACTGAGCGGTTGGATATCTTTTTGAAGTAGGTAATGCAGAGCTACTTCCTAAGATGGTAACTGAAAATAATTTAGACATTGCTATTCAATAGCTTTCCTCATTAGTTCAACACCATCATCGGTATTTGGTGCAATGGTTAAAACAGAATCTAGCTGCGATACCGAAATTAATCGTTCTACCGCAGGCTGTAATCCCGCTAAAACAAATGCACCATCCGCATTTTTGCATAACCTATTAGCTACCAGAATAGCACTCAATCCAGATGAATCACAATAACTTGACTTACTCAAGTCCAAGAGAATATTTTTTTCTCCATTTCCAGATAATAAAACAAGCTCAGATTTTAATGACGGCGCAACGTGCGTGTCCAACTTCTCTTTCAAAATCTGAATTAGCGTAAAGTCATCTAATTTATCTATTTTAAAGTCCATCGATTAAAAAGATTTTTATTGAATACTATTCTTAAAAGTTAACTTAGTTTTTTTCGTCAGCTTCCATTTGGTCTTTCAACGCTTGTAAGCTTGAAATATCACCCAATGTAGTCTTTTCTAAGTTATCTTTCAACTTCTTCACACCTTTTTTAGTTGTTTTTGCAACTTCAGCTTTCTCTGAAGATTCAGCCGCTTTTTTCACATCTTCGAAAGTTCTTGAATGCGAAAGAATTATACGCTTAGATGCTTTATTAAACTCAATTACTTTGAAATCTAATTTTTCATCTACTTTAGCATTAGAGCTATCCTCTTTAGTCAAATGACGTGGAGTAGCGAACCCTTCAACACCATAAGGAAGTGCAATTACAGCTCCTTTGTCGAATAATTCAACGATAGTTCCTTCGTGTACTGAATCTACAGTAAATAGAGTTTCAAATACATCCCAAGGGTTCTCCTCTAACTGCTTATGTCCTAAGCTTAATCTTCTGTTTTCTTTGTCAATCTCAAGAACAACAACCTCTACCTCTTCACCAATTGCAGTGAATTCAGCTGGATGCTTGATTTTCTTAGTCCAAGAAAGATCAGAAATATGGATAAGTCCGTCAATTCCTTCTTCGATTTCAACAAATACACCAAAGTTTGTAAAGTTTCTAACTTTAGCTTTATGCTTAGAACCTACAGCGTAAGCTGTTTCAATTTTCTCCCATGGATCAGCTTTTAATTGCTTAATACCTAGAGACATTTTACGCTCTTCGCGGTCTAAAGTAAGAACAGTAGCATCTACTTCATCACCCACTTTTAAGAAGTCTTGAGCGCTTCTTAAGTGCTGCGACCATGACATTTCTGAAACGTGAATTAAACCTTCTACTCCTGGAGCGATTTCAACAAACGCACCGTAGTCAGCCATCACTACTACTTTACCCTTAACAGTATCACTTACTTTAAGCTCTGCATCTAACGAATCCCAAGGATGAGCCGTTAATTGTTTTAAACCTAAAGCAATACGTTTTTTCTCGTCATCAAAATCAAGAATTACAACATTTAATTTTTGATCTAATTGTACGATTTCTTCTGGATGAGTTACGCGACCCCACGATAAGTCTGTGATGTGGATAAGTCCATCAACACCACCAAGGTCGATAAATACACCGTAAGAAGTAATGTTTTTAACAGTTCCCTCAAGAACTTGTCCTTTTTCAAGCTTAGAAATAATATCTTTTTTCTGTTGCTCAAGCTCAGCTTCGATAAGCGCTTTGTGAGAAACAACAACGTTTTTAAATTCTGGGTTGATTTTAACCACTTTAAATTCCATTGTTTTTCCAACATACATATCGTAGTCACGGATAGGTTTCACATCAATTTGTGAACCTGGAAGGAAAGCCTCAATACCGAATACGTCTACAATCATACCACCTTTAGTACGACACTTGATGTATCCTTTGATAACTTCGTCATTTTCTAAAGCTGCATTTACACGATCCCAAGAACGTAATGCACGTGCTTTTTTGTGAGAAAGTACCAACTGACCTTTTTTGTCTTCTTGGCTCTCTACATAAACTTCTACTGTATCACCAATAGCTAGTTCTGGGTTGTAACGAAATTCGTTTCTTGAGATGATACCATCTGATTTGAAACCAATATTAATTACAACTTCTCTTTTTGTTAAAGCAATAACTTCTCCTTCGATTACTTCTTTTTCAGAAATAGTAGAAAGAGTTTTGTCATACATTTCTTCAAGATCTTGTTTTGAACCTGTATTTCCAAAAACTTCACCTTGCTCAAACTCATCCCAATCAAAACTTGCATCCGAAGTGTTAGCGTTTGACACTACTGCTTCATTTTTTACCTCAGGAGTTTCGTTTACTTCCTGAGCATTTTCGTTTACTTCACTCATTTAAAAATCAATTAATTACTAGTAGTTAGACATTATATTTGTAAAATTCCGTGCAAAAGTACGAATATTTTATCAGAAAATCTTTAGATAAAGTATTATTTTTTAACCGAATGATAGCTTTAGTAGTTCGTTATTAACATAGTCATTTACAAAAACACGCGCTCATAACTAGCTATTTATTACAAAAATTACACCATTGATAAACCTTTAAGGTGTATATTAAAAAACGCCTTCATTAAAATAATATGTCTATTTTCATATTTGTTAATAATTAAATTCTTTACATTTGAGTACGTATTTCATTATTCCGTATCATATACTTATATAATAATATACGTTCACATCAAATAATATAATTAATACAAACTGTATAAGCTACATTGAAAATACGTTTGTTTGGAAATTTGAACTATTAAAGCCTAAAAAATGAAGATCTCTATTGTTGGAACAGGATACGTAGGACTTGTGTCTGGAACTTGCTTTGCCGATGTTGGAGTTAATGTTACTTGCGTTGACATTGACGAAAAGAAAATAGAAAACCTTAAGAATGGGGTCATTCCAATATATGAGCCTGGATTAGAATCAATGGTTCATAATAATATTGAGAAGGGTCGATTATTTTTCACATCTAACTTAAAAGATTCTTTAGAGCAAACAGATGTTATTTTTATAGCGGTAGGAACACCTCCCGACGAGGATGGAAGTGCAGATTTGAAATATGTACTTGAAGTTGCTCGACAAATTGGTCGTTATATCGATCACTACACCGTGATTGTAACAAAAAGCACCGTACCTATTGGTACAGCTAAAAAAGTAAAAGCTGCCGTTACTGATGAGCTTGAAAAAAGAGGTGTTAATATCGATTTCGATGTTGCCTCTAATCCTGAGTTTTTAAAAGAAGGAAATGCCATTCAAGACTTTTTAAAACCAGATAGAATTGTAGTAGGTACTGAATCGGAACGCGCCGAAAAAATGATGAGCCGATTGTATAAGCCCTTCTTATTAAATGGCCACCCAATTATATTTATGGATATTCCTTCGTCTGAGATGACTAAATATGCAGCTAACTCAATGTTGGCTACTAAAATTAGTTTCATGAACGATATGGCTAACCTTTGTGAGATTGTTGGCGCCGACATAACCTCGGTTAGAAAAGGTATTGGCTCTGATGGCAGAATAGGAAATAAATTCATCTATGCTGGTGCAGGTTATGGAGGATCATGTTTTCCTAAAGATGTAAAAGCAGTTATAAAAACAGCCGATGACCATGGATATAAACTAAGACTACTGCAAGCCGTTGAAGATGTAAACAACGACCAAAAACATGTATTAGTTGCTAAAATAAAAGAACATTTCGGAACTAATCTAAACGGAATGACTTTCGCGCTTTGGGGATTATCATTCAAGCCTAAAACAGATGATATGCGCGAAGCGCCTGCATTGGTTCTCATTGAAGAGTTAAATAAACTAGGTGCCAAAGTTAAAGCGTACGATCCTGTAGCCATGGAGGAAGCCCAAAGAATGATAGGTGATACTATCGAATATGGAGACGATCCGTACGATGTACTTATTGATGCTGACGCACTGGTTGTTATTACAGAATGGCCTGAGTTCCGAATTCCGAATTTTAAAGTCATTGAGAAACTGCTTAAAAACAAGGTTATTTTTGATGGACGTAATATATATGACCCTGCTGAAATTGTGGAAAATGGTTTTTCGTATTACAGCATTGGACGTGGAGTTATGCAACCATAAGGAAAAATAATTATTTTATCAACGAGCTCACCCATTGTATGGATGAGCTTTTTTTTTAATTTCGCCTGTTAAAGTTGAAACATCGTTTTATGAAAAGAATTTTAATCACTGGAGGTGCAGGATTTATTGGTTCTCACCTATGCGAACGCCTTTTAAACGAAGGAAATGAGGTAATCTGTTTAGATAATTACTTTACAGGAAGTAAGCAAAACATCGTACACTTACTCGACAACCCATACTTTGAATTGATTAGACACGATGTTACTCATCCATATTTTATTGAAGTGGATGAAATTTACAATATGGCATGCCCTGCTTCGCCTATTCACTACCAGTTTAATTCTATTAAAACCATAAAAACATCCGTTATGGGAGCCATTAATATGTTAGGGCTCGCCAAACGAATTCACGCCAAAATTTTACAAGCCTCTACTTCTGAGGTGTACGGGGATCCAGAAGTTCATCCTCAAAAAGAAGATTATTGGGGGAATGTAAATCCAATTGGTATTAGATCTTGTTACGATGAAGGTAAAAGATGTGCAGAAAGCTTATTCTTTAATTATCATCAACAAAACAATGTAGACATTAAAGTAATAAGGATTTTCAACACCTACGGACCACGCATGAATCCGAATGATGGAAGGGTGGTTTCCAACTTTATTGTACAAGCTTTAAAAGGAGAAGATATTACTATTTTTGGTGATGGAAAACAAACACGTAGCTTCCAATACGTTGATGATTTAGTGGAGGGTACCATCAGAATGATGAATTCGAGAAATGACTTTTTAGGACCAGTTAACGTTGGAAACCCTAATGAATTTACAATGCTCGAATTAGCTCAACAAGTAATAGAATTAACAGGTGCTAAATCTAAGTTAACGTTTATGCCTTTACCAGCAGATGACCCAACACAAAGGCAACCCAATATTGAATTAGCTAAAAAAGAATTAAACAATTGGGAACCTAAAGTTCAATTGAAGGAAGGCTTAGTAAAAACCATTGAATATTTCGATAACGTACTTAAATCAGGAAATCACAGATAGCGAGTATTTGAGTTTGCTTCGCAAAAAACTAGGGCATTCGGCCGTAATTTTGCTTAAAACAATACTAACAGCTTAAAAAATTAAACTATTCTTTAATAAACCATCAAAAGTTTGTTAATAAGTTTAAAATTAATTTAGATGCCAAATAGTTTATTACTTTTGCAGCAAACTTAATTCTAACATTTTCTATAGATAATTAAATGGCTAATATTTTAATCACTGGTGGAAACGGTCAACTTGGTCAGTGCTTGGCTTCTTTTCAAGCACTATATCCAGAGCATGATTATACCATTACTGATGTTGATGATTTAAACATTTGTAATGGTGATGAGATAATTGAATTCACTAAAGAGGGTAAATTTGACTATTTAATAAATTGCGCTGCCTATACAGCTGTAGATAAGGCAGAACACGAACAGGTGGCAGCTAAAAAGATCAATGCTGATGCTGTTAAAAATATTGGCGTAGCTGCAAAGCTGAATAATTTTAAAGTAATTCATATTTCAACGGATTATGTTTTTGATGGCAGAGCATTTAAACCATACAGTGAAGATGCAGTCACCATTCCTGAATCATTTTACGGACAATCTAAATTATTAGGAGAAAAGTTCCTTTTAGAAGAACAGCCCGATTCAATGGTTATTAGAACCGCTTGGTTGTACTCTGAGTTTGGCAATAACTTTGTAAAAACCATGCTTAAACTGGGGCAAGAAAGAGAGGAATTAAAAATTGTTGCCGACCAAATTGGGTCTCCAACCTATGCTAAAGATTTAGCGGAAGTAGTGTTAGAAGTTATTACTAAAATTGAAAAGGATTCATTTCCATTTGAGCCAGGTATTTACCATTACTCAAACGAGGGAGTTTGCAGCTGGTACGATTTTACTATAAACATACATGAGTTGGCAGGCATCGATTGCAACATCTCTCCTATCGAGTCAAAAGAATACCCTACGGCTGCGCCAAGACCACATTATAGCGTGCTTGGTAAAAACAAAATTAAAGAAAATTACAAAATTAATATACCCTACTGGAGAACAAGCCTTGAAAAGTGCCTTAAGGTCCTAGTGGCTAAACAATAAAATCTTAATTATATAATAAAATGGAAAACCAAGATGTTTTAACATTGGTTACTGAAAAAGCAAACCAATGGCTTTCTGGAAATTACGATGAAGACACAAAAAAGCAAATTACAGAACTTCTGAACAAAGAAGATAAATCTGATTTAATTGATGCTTTTTATAAAGATTTAGAGTTTGGAACAGGTGGCTTAAGAGGTATCATGGGACCAGGTTCTAACAGAATGAACATTTATACTGTTGGTGCTGCAACACAAGGTTTAGCCAATTATCTAAATCAACAATTTTCTGATTTAGATGAGATAAAAGTGTGTATTGGTCACGATTGTAGAAACAACAGCGTAGAGTTTGCTCAAATTTCTGCTGATATTCTTTCTGCCAATGGCATTAAAGCGCTATTATTTGATGCCCTTCGTCCAACACCAGAAGTTTCTTTTGTAATTCGTGAGTTAGGTTGCCAAAGTGGTATCATTATTACTGCATCGCACAACCCAAAAGAATACAACGGTTATAAAGCATATTGGAACGATGGTGGTCAAATGATTGCACCGCACGACACCAATACCATTAATGAGGTTAAAAAAATCACTTCTGTCGACGAAATTAAATTTGAAGGAAACAAAGATTTAATTGAGGTTCTTGGCGAGGAGATGGACAATAAATATTTAGCAAAAGTAAAATCTATTTCTTTAGATACTGGTGCTATTGAAAGAAACAAGGATTTAAAAATTGTATATACTCCAATTCACGGAACAGGTGTAAAATTAATTCCTGATGCACTTAAAGCTTATGGTTTTACTAACATCATCAATATTCCTGAACAAGATGTGGTAAGTGGAGATTTCCCAACAGTGGTATCTCCTAACCCAGAAGAGCCAGCAGCTTTGCAAATGGCTGTAGATAAAGCTACAGAAATTGATGCTGATTTAGTGATGGCTTCTGACCCAGATGCTGACCGTTTAGGTATAGCATGCAAAAACGAAAAAGGAGAGTTTATTCTTTTAAACGGTAACCAAACTGCGTTATTATTAACTTGGTACATGGTAATGCGTTGGAAAGAAAACAATTTACTTACAGGTAAAGAGTTTATTGTAAAAACCATTGTTACCAGTGAATTATTAAAAGAAATTGCCGTTAAAAACGACATTGAATATTTTGATGTATATACTGGATTCAAATGGATTGCTGACAAAATTAAAGCTTACGAAGGCAAGAAAAAATACATTTGTGGTGGCGAAGAAAGCTATGGTTTCTTACCAGGAGATTATGTAAGAGATAAAGATGCGGTTGCTTCTTGTGCTATGTTTGCTGAAATTGCTGCATGGGCTAAAGATAACGGTGTTACTTTATTTGAGCAATTACAAAATATTTACCTAGAGTACGGATACTCTAAAGAAAAGATGATTTACATCGTTCGTAAGGGTAAATCAGGAGCAGATGAAATTCAGCAAATCATGAAAGATATGCGTGAGAATCCTCCAGTTGAATTAGCGGGTTCTAAAGTTTCTATCGTTAAAGATTACGCTGTATTAAAAGCCTTTAATAAACTTGAGGGAACTGATAGCGTTATCGATTTACCAGAAACATCAAATGTACTACAGTTCTTTACCGAAGATGGTTCTAAAATTAGTGTTCGTCCTTCTGGAACTGAGCCTAAAATTAAATTCTACTTTGAAGTACGTGGAGAAATGAACTCTCGTGATGAGTATTATGCTGCTGATGCAAAAGCTGACGAAAAAATAAATGCTATCGTTAAAGATTTAAAAATCGACTAATAATAACATTTGTTAATGATATTAAGAGGCTTTCCTATACAGGTTAGCCTCTTTTTTTTATTCCCTTGATAAAACTATTACATTTAATAAATTATTTTTGCTACAAAAGACGATTATCAACTTCTATAACTAAATAATTAATAACATGAGAAAATTAATTCAACTAACATGCATCGCTCTTATTTTAGGAGCAACAGCTTTAACCGCGCAAAAAACCAGCATTCAATTAAAGCTTAAAAAAGGAGATGTATACACCCAACAAACTGAAATGAACAATACGATGAACCAACAAATGATGGGGCAAAGTATTAATATGGATCAAAAAATGACTATGATTCATAACTTAACCGTTGTTGATGTTTTAAATACAGGAAATTTTGTAGTAGAACAAGCTTACGTGCAAGTAAAAATGGATATGGATATGAATGGTCAAAAGACAACTTTTGATACAGAGAACACAGAAAACACAAACCCTGCACTTGCACCATTAAACAAAATGAAAGAAGCTAAAATCCGTTTTGAAGTTTCTCCTAATGGTACTATTTCAAACATTACAGGACTCAGTGAAATGATGAATTCTATTTCTAGTAATAACCCTCAAGTTGGTGGTATGATTAAAAATATGGCTAACGAAAGTACATTGGCTGCAGCCTTCTCGTACCTTCCAAAAGAAAAAGTAGCAAAAGGTGACAGCTATACTAATTCTATAAAATTAAACGAAATGTTTGATATGGAGATAGCCAGCAAGTATACGGTTTCAGCAATTAATGGAAATGTAGTAAACTTAAATCTGGCCTCTGATATTAGCTTTGCCCCTGAAGAACCCATTACTCAGAATGGTATGAAAATGGACATTAAAGCAACTGGTAACCAAAATGGTACTTTTGAAATAAATAAAAAGGATGGTATGGCAACATCTTCGAGCATCAAACAATTGATGGATATGACTATGAGTATGAAAAACCCTCAAAATGGAGAAGACATTAACATACCTATGAAACTAAATAGCACAATATCCACAACCATAACTAAAAACTAATTCCTTCTGAACGTTGTCAATACTTCATACAACTTCGAAATTTGAATTTATATCTGAAACAACAGCCCGCGAAAACTATCCTTTCGTGGGCTTTTTCATTCAAAATACTCATCTTTAAAATTTACCAGATATAATTTTTCCGTACACCTTGTAAAAGCTGTGTAAAGCCATCTATAATAATCTCTGTTAATATTTTCATCAGGAACAAAGCCTGGATCTACAAAAACGTTTTTCCATTGCCCACCTTGCGCTTTATGACAAGTCATGGCATAAGCAAACTTTACCTGCAAGGCATTATAATACTCATTATTTTTAACCGCCTCATATTGCTTTCTTTTGGGAGATAATTCCGCATAGTCTTCCATTACCTCATAAAAAAACGTTTCTTGCTCCTTTTGCGACAAACCAGGCGTATCCAAACTCAAAGCATCCATCATCAGTTTAACATCCACCTCTAACTCTCTATAGTCCACTAACCTAATCACACAGTTAACAAATCTCCGTCCATATAGCTCCTCATAACCTCTAATCCTAACTACCTCAGCAATATCACCATTGGCAATAAAATCAACCTCTTTATTATTCTTTAACCAATGGTAGTTATTCTTTACCACCAATAAAATATCGCCAACCGTTAATTCCTCCTCTTTATACAGAACACTAGCTCTAATGCCTTTATTATATAAGTTGGTTCTTTTGTTCGATCTATTAACGATCAATGTCTCATCCATACCAACGGTATCATACGATACATTAATAGCTTCTATCAGCTCCTCTCCTGTCAATCTATTCACATCTGAATAATGCTCTACATCCAACTTAGGTAAATCATCAAAAATATCGCTAGATTCAATATCAAACCTTAAATCAGACGAGCAAGATAGTATTCCACTTTCATCAGACTGTCGAACCACATCAGAAAGGAAGCATTCCGTTACTGTAGTTGAATAATATGCTAAAGTATCTTTATCTAAAGCAGGACTTTCAGAATTGCCTACTGGAGGAAGCTGAGCTGAGTCGCCAATTAATACCAAACGACAGTTATTTCCTTCAAAAACAAAATTTAATAAATCCTCCAATAAGTTTCCTGTTCCAAAACTAGAGTACTCTCCTGAGAAACCAGCTATCATAGAAGCTTCATCCACAAAGAAAATAGTGTCTGGTTTAAGATTCTTACTAATATTAAAAGCACCAAAGCCATCATTGGCCGATTTTTGTCTATAAATAATTTTATGCACGGTATGTGCAGGATGTTTGGCATAACCCGAGAATACTTTAGCAGCCCTTCCCGTTGGAGCCATTAAAATTTGTTTAAAATTAAGCTCGGCTATGGCCTGAACAAAAGAACTCACTAACGAGGTTTTACCAGTACCTGCATATCCTTTTATCAACAACACAGGTTGATCTTTTTCATCCAATATAAACTCAGAAAATTTTTCGATAGCCTGCTCCTGAGATGCGGTTGGAACGTGCCCAAACTTCCCTTTTATTATGTCAACTATATGTTTATTTATCATTATTTTTATAAAATAAGCAAATGAAAATCCAAAATTTGATTTTTTTTTTAAATTTGTGCATTCAAACTAATACAAAAATCCATTAATAATGAAAACAGTAATTCAAATTGTACTTGTTATCCTAATAATCGGCCTTGGTTACCTATGTGTTGATAGTATTCAAAGACCTATTAAATTTAACAAAGAACATAAGTTACGTAGCGATGCAGTTATTGAAAACTTAAAAGACATTAGAACTGCACAGGTTGCCTATAAATCACTTTATGACAAATTTACTGGTAGTTTTGATACTTTGATCGATTTCGTTAAGCATGATTCATTAAAGTTGGTTAAAAAAGAAGGTAGTCTTTCTGATAGTTTATTAGAAGAAGGTTGGACTGAAGAAAAAGCCCTAAAGGTAGGATTAATTAAGCGTGATACTATTTTAGTAAGCGTACTTGATTCATTATTCGGAAAAGAGTATTACATCGACTCATTACGTTATATCCCATATACTGAGGATGAAGTTTTTGCTATGGGTGCTGGTATTGTTGAAACTGGATCAGGTGTAAAAGTACAAGTATTTGAAGCTAAAGTTCACAACAACGTTTACCTTAACGGTCTTGAGCAACAAGAAATTGACAACCTAAGTGACAAAACTTTAAAATTAGAAAGATATCCTGGAATTAAAGTTGGTTCGCTTACAGAAACAAATAACAATGGTGGTAACTGGGAATAATTTGTTTAGTTTATGAACAAACTTTCTGTTATCGACCCTAGTTTCGATATAAATATTACAACATCATATTTTTTATCCATCCAGTTGCAACTGGATGGATTTTCTTTTTGTGTACTCGACCCTGTCAGTAATGAATACATCCTATTTGAGCATCGTCCGCTAAACTTTAATGAAAATATATTAACAGTCTTAGAAAGCGAACTTGCCAGTAATGACTTATTAGTTTACCCCTACCAAAAGGTATTTGTTTTATATAATACTTTAGAGTATTCGCTGATTCCACAAGCTTTATATAACGAAGAGATGAAAAGCGAGTACTTACAATTTTGCTTTTCTAAACAAGAAGATAATCAACAAGTATTTAGCAATAAGGTTAAGATGGCAGATTCGGTTTGTTGTTTCTCTGCACCTGTTGAACTAACTCAAATTTTAGATAAGTACTATAAAAACATAAAATACTTTTGTCAAGCTACTTCATTTATCGAAACAGCTTTACTAAGTACTTCTGCCAATCAGTCTGCAAACCACGTACATATTAATATTCAACCATCTTACTTTGATATAATTGTTACTTCTGCCAACAATTTAAGAATGCACAACTCATTTAAATATCAAAACAGCAAAGAGTTTTTATATTTTGCTTTATTTGTATTTGAGCAGCTAAAGTTAGATACGAGACAAACCAAAGTTTTTGTAAGTGGCAACATTAATCGATCGAGCGAACTATACTCTTTGCTTAAAACATATATCAAACAAATAGAAATTAAAAACGAGTCGAACCATTTTAAGTTTGCAAGCGTTTTTAAAAATATTCCATTTCAAAATCATTTAAACTTATTTAATATACCTTTATGCGTATAGTAAGCGGCTCATTAAAAGGCAGACGATTCTCTCCTCCCAAAAGCTTTAAGGCACGACCAACAACTGATTTTGCCAAAGAAAATCTTTTCAACATTTTAAACAATACCATTGATTACGACGATTTAAAAATTTTGGACATATTTGGAGGAACAGGTAGTATTAGCTACGAATTTGCTTCCAGAGGTGTACCTGATGTCACCTGCATTGAAATGAACTTTAATCATTATAAGTTTATAAAAAAAACTGTGAGTGAGCTTGACTTGGAAGATACTGTAAAAGTAATACGTGGTGATGCTTTTAAATTTGTAGAGAAAACTGGCGAAAAGTTTGACCTCATTTTTGCAGATCCTCCATACGACCTTGTTGGTTCAGAAAAAATTCCAGACCTGGTTATCAAAAATGAATTATTAAATGAAGGTGGTCTTCTAATCTTTGAACATTCAGGCAAAGAATCATTCAATAGTCACCCCAACTTTATTGAGAATAGAGCAAACGGAAAAGTAATATTTACTTTCTTTAAGGCATAAAAAAAGAGGAGTGGTTGCTAAACTATCTCCTCTTTTTATTTTTATTAAAATTCAATTACGATCTTGGATGAAATTGAATCATTGTATTTTTTAAATACTCTTTATCTAAGTGAGTATAAATTTCAGTTGTAATAATAGATTCGTGACCTAACATTTCTTGCACAGCACGTAAGTTAGCACCACCATCAATTAAATGCGTAGCAAACGAATGACGGAAAGTATGTGGACTCACATTTTTCTCCATACCAATCTTTGCAACTAAATTTTTGATAATAGTAAAGATCATTACACGAGATAATTTTTTACCTCTTCTGTTTAAGAATAAGATATCTTCACTATCCACATGAATTTTTAAATTTCTTCTGTACTCACTCAAGTAAAGGTTAATCTCTTTAATAGCCTTAGTACTGATCGGTACCAAACGCTCTTTATTTCCTTTTCCTTCAATTTTAATAAAACCAGACTCAAAAAATAAGTTTGAAATCTTAAGCTCAATTAATTCAGAAACTCTTAAACCACAACTATACAAAGTTTCTAAAATGGCTTTATTTCTTTGCCCTTCTGGTTTTTTAGTATCAATAGCATTAATGATGCTATCAATTTCTTCTACCGATAAAATTTCTGGTAATTTTCTTCCAATTTTAGGTGACTCAAGTAAAGCCGTTGGGTCTCTATCAATTTTTTCTTCAATCAATAAAAACTTATAAAAAGATTTGATTCCGCTAATAATTCTAGCTTGAGTACGAGGACTAATGCCCTTTTCAGTCACCCACTCCATCATTTCCTTTAGGTTAGCTAAAGTTACGCCTTCTGGTCCTACTTCATAATTCTTTTCCTTTAAGAAGTGAACCAACTTGGTTAAATCGGTTACATAGGCATGTATCGAATTATCGGACAGACCTTTCTCAACCTTCAGATACCCTCTGAATTCTTCAATTTCTGATTCCCAAATCATACTAATAGTATTAAATTAATGTATAATGCAATATCTAGTAAATATAGATATATAAATTTATAGAGTCAAGTTTAATTTCATGTTTTTTATGTAAAAAAAACAATGATTCACAATAAAATTCAACCATGCATAACAATAGTTTAAATTAACTATGAATAACACCCATATAATTGTATATATGAACCTTACAACAAAACAAGCCATTTAACAAGAGTCATTACCTGTCATATAAAAAAAATAGTGAACACTATTCCACCTTATCATTTTATGACTTTTCCAAGTTGTTTTATCAAATCATAAACTTCAATTTATCACTTATCACAACTTGCTCTATTTAATAATAACATTACTTAAGGCATATATTTAATGATGAAAAATAGTTTTCATTCCCACCAAGGTTTAATCATTACTACATTTCCTATTCTCATAAATGTTAAGTTAAAAAATGTGAATGTTTCTAAACATTCCTCTATTAACACAAAGCTGCCACCAAAGCTACATACCTCTAATAATGTAACACTTAAGCACTGCATATCTTAAAATAATTAGCATGAACCATATCTAGACTAACTACAAATAATTATAAATGTCATGGTTTTTAATATTTGGGCTTAATTTGAGTTTAATTTCAAATAAGTTTTCAATACCTTTGTTGCCTGTTAAAAACAAGGACAAGAGGGGAAGAAGTACGAACAGTACAATTTAATTTAAATAATGAAGCTTTTAGTTTTAAATGGTCCTAACCTTAATCTTCTCGGCAAGAGAGAGATAAGTATTTACGGAGATCAAACATTTGAAAGTTATTTTTCTGAATTAGTAAGTAGATTTAGTGATATAGAACTACTATATTTTCAATCTAACAGTGAAGGAGCACTAGTAGACAAACTTCATGAAGTAGGATTTAGCTATGATGGCGTTGTTTTTAATGCTGGAGCTTACACGCATACTTCAGTTGCCCTTGCCGATGCCATTTCTGGCATTAATACTCCCGTTATCGAAGTACATATTTCTAATACACATAAACGAGAGTCTTTTAGACATCATTCTTTTTTATCTCCTGTTTGCATAGGTACTATTGCAGGTTTTGGCTTGGATTCGTACCGATTAGGAATTGAGGCTTTTATTAATAAAAAGAAATAAAGATATTTTTTGCCCAGTAAGAAAATTTGAAATAAATAATTAGTTGATGAAAAAATTTACAAAAATTGTCGCTACCGTGTCAGACATGAAGTGTGACGAAGAGTACGTAAGAAAGCTGATTAAGTCAGGCGTAAACGTAGTGAGATTGAACACTGCTCACATGGATTACGAAGGACTTTGCAGAGTAGTTAGCACAGTTCGCTCTATCTCTGAAAAGGTGGCACTTTTAGTAGACACTAAAGGTCCTGAAATTCGTACTACTGCTACTGAAGATGGAAACAAAATTTTAGTAGCCAAAGGCGATACTTTAATGGTGAAAGGATCACCAGAAACAAAATCAACAGCAGAGTGTATTTGTGTATCATACGAAGACTTTGTAAAAGATATGTCAGTAGGTGGCGATATCTTAATTGATGATGGAGAGACAGCGCTTAAAGTGGTTGAGAAAAATGACGATCACTTATTATGTACTGTTGAAAATGATGGTGAAATCGGTGGTAAGAAAAGTGTTAACGTTCCTGGAGTCCGTATCAACTTACCTTCTCTTACAGAGAAAGATATTACATTTATCGGATACGCTGCAGAGCAAGGAATCGACTTTATCGCTCACTCATTTGTAAGACATGCAGGTGATGTTGCTGATGTTCAAGCTGAATTAGATCGTCTTGAGTGTCCTGCAAAAATCATTGCTAAAATTGAGAACCAAGAAGGTGTTGATAATATCGACGAGATTATCGAATGTGTTTATGGTGTAATGATTGCTCGTGGTGACATGGGTATTGAAATTGCTCAGGAAAAAATTCCTGGAATCCAGCGTTCATTAATCAGAAAGTGTGTTGTTCGCAAGAAGCCAGTTATTGTAGCTACTCAAATGCTACACACAATGATTAAGAATCCTCGTCCAACACGTGCTGAGGTAACTGATGTTGCAAATGCAATTTACTATCGTACTGATGCTATCATGTTAAGTGGTGAAACTGCTTATGGTGATTATGGTGTTGAAGCGGTTCAAACAATGGCTTCTATCGCTGGTGAAGTAGAAGATGCTAAAGATAACCGTAACGATATTCCAGTATCAGACATGTCAAAAAGTAGAACTGCTTATTTAGCAGATACTGCCGTTAAAGCTTCTGATGATTTAAATATTAAAGCGATTCTTACTGATAGCTTTTCTGGAAGAACTGCTCGCTATTTAGCTGCTTTCCGCGGTAGAACTCCTATTTACGCATTATCTTACAATGCTAGAACAGCAAGAGAGTTAAGTCTTTCTTATGGTGTTTCTCCACGTATTATGGAAAAAGGTGGTTCTAAAGAAGAGATTTTAATTAAAACTTTGAACAAACTTAAGAAAAAAGATATTCTTACAGATCAAGACCAAGTTGCATACTTAGGTAGTAGCTTTGGAATTGGTAACGGAACTTCTTTCCTTGAGATTGTAACAGTTGAAAATCTTCTTAAAAAAACAACTGAAGCTCTAGGTAAATAATTTACCCAAGAGAAAATTATATAAAGGCTAAACTCAATATTTGGGTTTAGCCTTTTTTTGTGCCCTAATACCAGCAACCAGCATGCAAGTGCTATCTTCTTTCACTTAGTGCAAAATAAAGCTCTTTAAACAACTTATTGATTGCATTGCACATATTCAAACAACATCAATCATAAACTAACCTATAACTTATATAAGACATATTACAAAGTGACAGATCGATTAACAAAAAGGTTTCGACTAGAATTTTAATTCATCTCTTTTTTAATTGAAAATTGTTTTAAACAAATGGTCTGTATTTCTAACACTAATCTTTCCTATTTTATTCTACAGCAATAAAACTTATACCTAGGAGAAAAATGAAAACCGTTCATATTAAAAATATGATCTTTTCAAGATTATTTAATCGCCAATAAGTGTCCTTACTAACAGAAAAAAAATCAAGAATAATTATCCTATTCTTACCTCAATTGATTCCTTCATTAATCCTCTTAAAAAAAAGATAAAAAAAATGCACTTTTTTATCACACCATAAACAACTGTATTGCAGACTAGTATTGACGCACACCCTTTCGTACGCAACGAAAAGAATACAAAAAAAACGCTCACCTATTGCATAATGAAAAAGAAGCTCTATCTTTGCATCGCTTTCAGAAAAAATGATACCATTTGGTCTGGT
>NZ_LXYE02000059.1 GCF_001659685.2 Labilibacter marinus | reverse complement strand
ATATCCAGGGAGCTTGGGCATTGAAAGCGAATTAAAGGTGTAATCGGTTTTCTAATATATATTGCGAGTTAATCAAATATACACCCTAATATACTTTTTAAAAGCAAGGAGTAGATCCATACGGATTCGCACTATGATCGATGGTGAAATTGAAGGTCTTCGAGTCCTTAGCTCTAGTGTATTCTGCATAATCATAGTTACCTGAATGAGTTAACTTGTAGACTCCGTTTACTTTACCATCCACCATTTCGTTATAATAATCAGCAAATACAGGATAGGAACCTTCTGGGTTTAAGTTCTCTGATTTTTTATCAAACTCAAGTTCTATGGTCGATTCCATTCCCTTATATTTTATTTCTTTGGCTTTTCCATCAGAAAATCTAATCCAAATATATAGGTTTGTATCATTGTCTTCCTTATAACATATGTAATGGCTTTTTGCCTTTGCATTTTCTTCAATGGTTTGCTGCTTATCCGCATCTTTCGTTTTTAAATTATTCAGTTTTGTATAGAGTTTCTCTTCACCATTATGCGTTAGGTATAGAAAAATCCCCATACCTTCAACTGTCTCTGCCATCCAAACATCCATTACCGTATATTTCCAATCATTATTATCGAAAATATAATGATAACCACCACCTGTACCCTGCTGCACTACTTTTCCATCGGTAAGAACCAAATCAGGACTATCGCTTATCTTTTTGGGTTTATTCCATGATGTATATTGAAGCATACGATCTTCGAATCGATCCACTTTAACAATGAATTTGTCGTTTTCGGCATAAACCCAATTCGTTGGAACTTCAGTCTCCACGATCGCTTTCTCCTGGAGTTGTATTGAGCTAACTTCTTTTGTTTCGCTAGTAGTATAATAAATAGTTGCGGGCTTATTGCTCAATAACATCATATCAGCATCAATGTAATAATCAAAATCAATAGTCGTTCCATCTTCTGCTTTTATGGTTACTATATCAGGAAGATCACCCTCGCTTCCACCTTCTATTTTCTGAACAATGCCTTTCTTTACTTGCCATGCTGGGTCAATCTCTCCTACTTCATCCGTAGCTCCGTATAACCTATGCATATTCGTTTTACTTGTATTTAAATAACTTACCACAACCGTTTTATTAAGCAGTTGTGATAGTGGCAAATCATTAAACTTAATACCCTCACTATTTACGAATATGCTTTCTGTCTCGTCACGGTCGATAAAGTAAAATGTCATCATAAACATAGGATATCCAGCTTCTTCAACTTTTTTAACGATGGCTGACTCTTTTACCTCATTATTGGTAAACTCCAGAATTTCTTTAATAGAAGAGCGATCAAAAACGCTATTACACGGTAGGGTGTCTTGCGGCATTTTACTTAACAACTGATTGACGGCATCATAACCACCTGATCCCGTTTTGGTTCTTTCAAGACACAAAAACGCTGTTTCGTTTAGATAATAGGTTCTTTTTTCTGAAATTTCATCTACCTGCCCCACCCAAGAAGAGTTTTGATCAAACTTAAATATGAGTTTATTGTCCCAGAAATAATAAGATGATTGATTACATCCATGATCACTGCAATCGGAGCTGTAGGCATACATTACCTTATCGCCATCCATGGCTCGTTTAAAAGTGCTGGTGCCGCCATCGGTTTCATTTACCCACTCTATCAGCGGATAGTTTTGCGATTTTATTTCACTCTCAATAAAAGCATACTTTTCTTTAATAAAATCTATTTGATCTTTGGGTTGAATTACTGTTTTGGCTTGTGTGGATGCTGAACTTTTCTCCTTAGAATTACATGAAACCATAACTATGGAAATGAAAAGAAGAATGAGTTTAAAGTAATTCATATCTGCTGTTTTAGTTGGTGAATATAAAATCTTATTGATAAGGTATGGTAAAAAGTAGTCGGATGGTTTTAAAAACCAAACTTACAAAGTTCCACTTAATCGAAGTTAGGGTTTACTCTGCAATTTATTCATTTTATTTGCCCAAGAAACGTATTGGTAAAATTATAAAGACTCTAAGGTAACCAATTTATATCAGTCCGTACCATTCAATTTTGGAGCACCTCAGCTTGAACAGAAATAGTATAGCATAATTAACAAAAGCAAACCAGTATTTATAGTTGATACTTCATTACTTGCTCTTGAAAATATATCCAATAATTTACAACCTGAACTATTTATTTGATTTCAAACCATCTCCAAATATGGAGTATAAAGCCCGTAGAATTTAACCACTCGTCAAGTCATAAAAAGGATGACACCAAATAATGCTAATTGCATCGTTGACGTCATCCTTTGTGTTTTTTTACAATTATTATCTTAAAAAATATAAGTATAGCTTGTATTTACTTCCTTAATATCTGTTGATGATTTAATGGCATTACCATGTTCATCTACTTCGTTGGTCACAATTACTTCCTTTGGGTTATCTGCAAAATCGTAATAGGTAAACTTTGTTACATTACCACTCTCATCGTGTTCAATACCGTGCGAACTTAATGGCATTACACCTATTGTTTTATAAACCATATGGCCATTCTCAAGCACTCGCACCCTTTTTTTAGTTGTATAAGGTGCAATTCTAATATCTTTAATCAATTCATTATCATCAAAGGTAATAGATGCTTTCTGACGCTCCATAACATCTGTAGTTGAGCGATTAATTAACGCTAGGTTAATATCAATCTTGCCAGTTTCATCTGGCCGATTGATACCATATGTTACAGCTCTTTTATACATACCATAATACGAAATACCCGAAATATATCCCTCATCGCAATAGCGTAGCTTAAATAAAGTTGTTTTATTATTTAGCAGAATACTTTCGATGCGATTGTTTTTATACACAAAACTGTAGGTTAATGTTGAATCACTCTTTACTAAATCGCATTTAGCTAATAATCCCTCCGAATCAACTCCAGCAGCCATTTTGGTGCTTAGCGTTACATTCGATATCTTGCCAAAAGGACCATATAGGCAAGTTAGCTTTTGACTTAAATCTTCATGCTTATAGATAATTTCTTTTTCTGCTTTTCCTAAATACAAGCTATTAGGTGCAAATAGCTCTTCAGGGTATAAAAGGTTAACTTTTGACGATAAGTAAGTACTAAAGATACCTTGTAAAAACACCTTATTATTAAAGACTTCAGTTTCGCTAATAAGGGTACGCTTGTCAATAGGAGTTAGGTCGTCTTTACCCTTAGCTAGGTAATAATCGTAATTATCAATTAAGCGAGGAGCCACAAATTTAAAATATCCCTCTGCCGTATGGTTTCCTTTATAATCAAGACATTTTTGCCAGTATTTTTTAAGGTTTTCGCCATCGCCTTTTACTAAATATCCAACAGCAAGGTTCATGTATATCTCATCAATATTTACGTCGCATACCTTTGATTTTTTCCCCTCAAGGTATTGCGATTCGTAATTTTGCCATACAACAATAGCATTATCAATGGCCTTTTTATTAGCCTCAGAGTTAATTTCAGCTGTACTAAAAGCAGAAATAAAAGCATTGGTAGCATCGTTAAAGTCAGTGTAATCAAACTTCTTAGCTTTTATGGTATAAACTCTAAACTTTTTTGTAAAAACGCCCTTTCCGTAGTCTTCATTTAGCTTTTGCTGAGCGGCTTTAACGGCCATGCTTACATAATCCGATTTACATTTGGCACGGTTAGATGCAGTGTTTAAACCTTTCAATTCTTCGTTAGCTGCAGTAAACGACGACCTATCAAAACCATCTTTATCCACCCATTTGTAGTCTGGTATGACATCGAAATAATTGATTAGCTGATTATTTTTATCAAGGATAAGAACTTTGGTGTTAGCTCTTGCTTCAATTAAAGCAGTGTAAGTGGTTGTGCGTGTATTATCTGCCGATGTTTTTGTTTCTTCGGCAACACGCGTAGTAATAACAGGCTCCGTTGATGTTAATACTAACTTAATATCATTACCACTGCCAAAACCATCGATGCTTAAATCATGTTTATCAGTTATTTTTTCATCAAAAGTCTTAGAAATCCCAGCTTTATGCTCATAACTAAGTCCCGAAATATTTAATACCTGCTTAGGAATATTGTTATAATATCCTTCAACTTTATTCTTCTCTGGCTTTTGCGCCATGGCCATTGTACCTATTGATAATACAAATGCACTTAATAATAATTTCTTCATGTATGTCTGGTTTATTTATCCAGTAGTTACATACGCATTTATTTTGTTAAGGTTATTGTGGTAAGTGAATATTTATTTAGAAATAAAAACCATCCGTGTAAATAAACCAGTATTTATGCTTTTTACATGTATTACGAATCCTTACGACCTGCGTTTTAAACTCTGTTTATTATTTCTAACACTAAATTTTGCAAAAATATGTAAAACGAACTACTTGCGGTTGTTAGAAGAGTGTTGTTATATGCTTTAATTGATAGTTTTAAAGCCTTTTATTTTATTCCTAAATGTAACCGTTTTTTTTAATAGTCCTTAATTAATCTTGTTTAAGCGGGATAAATAACGAGTAAGTATCAATAACACCACCTTCTTTTGTAAGAACACCTGCCGTCATTACTAAAGGCTTACCATTTTCTATATATATGCCCATTCTTTCAAAACGATGAACAGGAACGGTCTTACCTCCTGTTGTTTTATATTCTTTATCGGCAACTTTATAGTGTTTTGCTCGCTCCCAATTTAATCCATCAGTAGAAGTAATCATGCCCATATAACCGAATGCATGATATAAATTATAATAGCGTTTTCGATCTGCATCATACCAAACCTCTGGATCCTCCGCATTGTAATTTATAACAACAGGCTTAGCTTGCATTTTCCATGGACCAAGTGGATTATCGGCTAATAATACAGCTTGCATGCGAACAATTTTGTCAAATGCTTGATCTGGTTGATCCCCTCGTATAATCATTAAATAACCACCTTCAGGCCTTTTAGTAACTGTAACATTATTTGATTGATTTGCGATTGGAAGTTGAGGTTCAAACAAGGGGCTATCAAAACGTTTCCAAGGCCCCTCAATATTATCGGCTACAGCAACGCCTATGCGTTGGTTTAATCGCATCATACCTCTTAGGTTATCATGTTTCCATGGTTGACGACGGATTTCTTCAAGTTGCTCTGGTGTTAAGTCTAAGTTTCCAGAGTTAGTAGACATATAATAGAGATAATATTTGCCATTGAATTTGTACGTTTTAGTGCAATGTACAGTATACTGATCCCAAAAACCATGGCCTCTGGCCTTTAGGACTTCTTGAACCTTGGTCCATGGCCCCGTTGGACTATCAGAAACCGCCCTCGACACTATTCCATCCGTTAACCAGGAATAAAAACTATGCTTTTTGGGCATTTGATCATAAAACAAATGATATTTACCATCCTCTCCCTTTATGATAGTAGATCCCCAATTAAAATAATCCTTATCACGAAAAATATTTTCTTCAGAAACTTCTTGCAAGGCATTCGTTAAATTATAATCATCCGAATCTTGCGCTTTTACAGATAAAGAAAGTAAAAACAAGGTTATGGTAAAGCATAGGAAAATATTTTGTGAGCGAATTAATTTTCTATTCATCATATTTACTTACTAATTATTATCATGTAGATTGCCTTCATAAAAACAAC
This sequence comes from Labilibacter marinus, assembly GCF_001659685.2. GTDB lineage: Bacteria > Bacteroidota > Bacteroidia > Bacteroidales > Marinilabiliaceae > Saccharicrinis > Saccharicrinis marinus. The sequence continues at coordinate 9,203 of NZ_LXYE02000059.1, read as the reverse complement.
GCAAAATGTGAATAAGTTCAGTTAGAAATAGCCAGTAATCATACCTGATGTCTTTATATCTTCCTTATTGATTCTGTATTTACATCTTATTTTTGTTCAAAAATGATATTCCTTTCCGTACTCTTCTTATACATGTCCTTAGTAACAATCTCTTTTTTTGTATTCGGGCGATAGGTATTATTGTGTGGGTTTAGAATACATTCAACTTGGTATTCAAGCATTTTTTCAAAAGGAATAAGAAAATCATTCGTCTCGCATTGCTCTAAATCACCATCCTTAAGCAAATTTATGACCGTATAAACAGACTCAATAGTGCTTAGGCAAAGCGATTCTGGTTGCTGCTTAATAATAAATTTTGATTTTATTGTATTATCAAAACTTACCCTATTTAGTTTTTGCAAGTTTGTACTTAGCTTAAGCATTTTACGGGCGCAGGGCCATGTACCATCCAAAAGAAAGATGTGTGGATGATTACCCATAAAAGAGTTTATCTCTGAACTTTTTCGTAACGATAAGTTGAAATTTTCTTTTCCAGGATAAAGTAAAAAAGAAGAACTTGCTTCTTTAGTCAGTATTTCATTTACACGCTTATTATTGGTAAAATCGACACCAACAATAATTTCAGAATTTTTAAGTTGAAGATGAGTCATACGTCCTGTTCCGTTTTTTTCTTTCTTGTACTCCTTGGGGTGCATCAAAATAATAAAACGTGTATTAGTCTGTATTGGATTAGTGTGTTTACAAATACATGAACTCGAAGGCCTCATACATTTGTAACATTTGTTTCTTGGGTTATCTATATCTACTCGCAAGGTGAATATCTTTTATTTTTATAATTGGGCTAAGGTATTGAATTACCTATATTAATTAGTGTGGGTAGTACTTTCTTGCTCATTAAATTTCAAATTGCCTTAAATCTTCTGAATTTATGTTGAATATTTTAATTATCATAAATCTATTAATAGTCTCTAAACGGAACAAACTTCATAAATATCCTAATTCCTAATGTTTTACAAACAAAAATTTCATTTTCATATATTATAAATCCAAAAATGAATCTATTCTTCTTTTCCATTCAAAATCAATATTCCTCATATTTATCTCAATTAGTAAATCGAGTATAAGTTTCTAAAGGCAAACTTTAATTGATATAAAATTTTATCGCTTTTAATGCTGCATCTTTTTGTACAGCGCCAACGTTATTGCCATGTGTAGTGAAGGATTCCAAGGCACTTCATTGACGAACCAATACGTATTTATTAAATGTTATAAAGCTCAAATTTACCAATATTACGCACATTTATTATAGGGCAGTCCTTTTTTCTTTCTTTTCTAATTTATCAATCAATGTTTCTAAATCTTTTAGCCATTCTTGATTAACATCGGAATGATTTTTTCCAGAATTCAAGTCGTCATTTAACAATGGAATTAATTCAACACAATCTAACAGTTCAATTGCCTCAAATAGTAACATTCCATATTCTCCGTTTATAAATTCTTGCTTAATAATCTCTTTTACTTTTATATCATTTCTATTCGCTAAACCAACAATGGCTTCAAGTTTTGTATCTTGGTTTTTATCCGAAGTCCGACTCCATAATGCATTTCTAATTTTGTCATTGTCGGTTTCAATTTGAGAGCCAATCCCAAAAGTAGCCCAGTTTCTAATCGTAGCAACTTTATCATTTGATAAATCAATCAAAGTGTCAATCGCTTGATTATTATCCAATCCGAGTAAAGATGAAACTAATCCTTGTCTAACTTCACTACTTTCAGAGGTCTTAAAAGCAATCAGTTTTTCAATCTGCTCTTGATTTACATTGTCATTATTGTGTCCAATTGCATAAAGAAGAGATTTTAAAACTTTGCTATCTCTTTCCTTTTCCACGACGTCAAAGTATAGTTCCATCGTCTCATTGTAAAACGGTCTTGGTGAAGTTCCTAATTGAGCTAAAATGTCAATTCCAATCATTCTCTTCTTGGTATTATCTGAATTAACTAAATCCTTACATTTCTCAAAAACAGATTTATTTGGTCTTGAACGCAACTCACTGATATTATCCCAATAAGTTTTGTCCGACTTATTATTCAAAAGTCGAAAGAATAGTTTATCATCTGTCCATTCTTTTCTGCTCATTAGTTAGTTTTTTAAACAATGTTTTTACTTTTAATTCGATCTTTTATCAATACTAAAGATTTTCAAAACAGAGCATACAAGCATAAATATTATACCTAAATGTGTTAAGTACTAAACCAAAAGGATAAACAGCTTTAATTTGTGCCCGCTAAATTAATATTTAGTCCTGCTAATTACGCATTTTTATGGTACAAAAAACCACAGGCGTTTAACATACCTGTGGTTTACATTTTATGATAATCATCAACGCTCTACGACTTCAATATATCTTCTTCGCTATCCGTAGATGACTTTGGTTTAGGCATAGCATAAATGGACAGTTTAGCACTATTGTCGGAATATATGATATGCGCTATTTCACTAACAGGCTTTAATACATCATATAAACTATTCATTTTATCAACCCTTTCCTGAGTTATTACACCCCGTTCTTTTTTAAACTGCTCTTGATTAATATTATCTTGTCTTAACTTTTCTGCCAAAGCACTCACTTTATCCAATTCCGAACCATTACAGCCTGAGGCTTCTAATTGTGTTTTGTATTTTTGTACTACACCATCTAAATCTTGCATAAACACAATCATCTTAGGCACATTTGCGCGTATTTTGGTAATATCGTTTAAGCCAAACTGATTCTGAATTGCTTTATTAGTAGGAAAGGCTTTTTTAACGAAAAATCGAACTGTTTTAAAGGTAGTATTACATGCTGCCAGCGAATCGTTGACTACCTGAGTTAATTCAGTCATTTCATCTATTACAACATTGTCTGAACGTAAACCTAATACCTCGTCTACTACAGCTTGAATGGTTTCAGGGTAGGTCTCCGAAAATTTATTATCAAAGGCTTTAAAATCCTCAATATCGGCTGGTAATGCAGATGCAACTACCCCGCCATGACTAATTAATTTAGAATCTGCTACGTTAAAATTTCTTACTTCACTCATAATTGTAATTTTTAAAATTAATAAATAGTATTATTAGATTTTAGTTGGGTTTTATTTTAAAAAGGACTTTGAGATTTATATAGCTAAGGTTTATCACCATATAGTTGCCTTTCTTCAACTTATAGTTAACTCTTTACATGAATCAGAAGCAATTTTTCAGTACTTAGAAGCCTTTTTACATTAATCAGTGAACACTTTACATTTTTGTAAAATATCTTCTGAATGTTGTAAATCTTCTTCTAAGTGATGTAAAAGATCTACTGACTGCTGTAAATTGTCTTCTGACTGGTATTACAGCCTAACACAATACAATAGCTAAATAGCTTTAATTAAGTAATAGATGATAAGGTAAAGGGAGAATACAAACCACCTCTGATACAAGGTCATTTGCCGTAATTTTTCATAGCTTAAATATTTGAGTTTTATTAAAGCTATTTAAAATTAATCTTTAATATTGATAATCACAAACTTGAAAAGATTTTTTAACTTTTTTAAATAGAAGGAGATATTGGAGGAAAGGATAACCGGAAAAGGGAGAAGGGAGACTGGAGAAAGGAGAAGGGAGAAAGGAGAAGGGGAAAACAAGTCTCTTTAATCTTTCATTTTCAATCTAACTTTTTTAATCTTCTTATTATTCAAAAAATATTCTACTTTCTTCTGTTTTAAATTTACACAAACAGAATCCGTTGGTTGATTAATTTCAAAGGCAACATACGGACCTAAAAAGCTTAACTCTACTATACTCTCTCGCTCCTTTAGGATTAGTTTTGCAAACCCATTAATATCAGAAGTAGTTCCGTACGGAGGATTGGAATCTTTTAAATACAGGGTAGCACCTTAGCAATTTCTTATTGGGTAAAGACTTTAAACTGCTTTTCTATTTCTTTATTTATGTCGTTATGATTAGACCTAATTATTAAAACATAAATAACAAATGCCAATACTACACTTAAATATCCCACAGGTTCGTAGGTAAAGTATAAGGCTACAAATAACATAGGAGCTAAACTTAAAAACATTAAGAAACTCCAAAAAGGTATTTCATAGTTCACATAAATATTTAATGATTTATCTCCTGGGTTCTCAACCAACTTCCCTTTTGCTAATATTTCGGTTCGGAACCCTCTAGATATAGGTCTATATAGATAGATTGAGAACTTATCGCCCTTCTTTCGTCCTCCAAATTTATTGTTATAATTTCCGTCAAACTGTGTTGAGTAACTTATTTCCGGATTAGTATTCTGACCAACAGTTATACCATTAAGCTTTTTCCAGAAACTCTCTTTCGTAATTCCAACAAGTTTGTATTTTTTAGAACTTAATTTTATCATAGTTATTAGCCTTTGATTAATTATTATCAACGCTTAAGTGTAATTTCCGTTATTTTATAATATGAATATGGTAAAATCTTTATCTTCATTATTTATTTGCAGGATTTTCTTCCATTAGCTATAGCAGCCATTTGTTAGCGGTTTTTATTTTCTGTCCAATAATTACTTTTTCTAATTCTTTCAGGAAACTCCTCAGGATCACTTATATGATTTGTTCGTTCCAAAATACTCTTTATTAAATAGCTTTGTAATGTGTCAGCATATAAAGAGGTATACACTATAGGTTTATTTAAGTCATGATTCTCAAATCCTATAGATATGTAATAAATCGGATTAGTCAAATTATCAATTACCATAAAATAGAATCTCTCAATCGGAAATATAAATGGAATCGAATTTCTTAGCATTTCGTGGTGGCTAATACTTTTTATTTTTAAAACTTCATCTATCAAATCTTTCATTTGTGTTAAATGGTCAGGGAAAGTATGATAGATTGGTTCATAGTCATATTCCAAGCCACTACTTCCAAAAACGTTTATGCCAGGAAGATTTGTTCCATTCATGGTTTTAAAGAACCATTTAAGTTCTTCTGGAAATTCAAAACCTAATTCTTTTTGATATTTTTCAATTTCTTCATCTAATAGTCCTTCATTCCACTTTGTCCCTTTTTGAAACTGAAGTCCATAAACATCTTTATCTAATTCCAATTCGCAAAAGTGCTTTTCACTTTCTTCTTTGAACCAAATCATAAACTCTTTATGTCCTTCTAGGTTTCTCATTTGTTATTTTAATTATCACTAACGGTAAATTGTATGAATAGTGGCAGATTTCGGGCTTCTTTCCTGTCAAACCGCTAAGCAATTTGAGCGGGCTACAAACTTTGCTATTTGGCTCTTTCCCTGCCATTACGTTTACAAAATTATTAGCAACCGTAATTAATTAATCATCTGCCTTAATATATTAGGTATTTCATTGAATGATTCAACCCATATTACATTTAAACCTAATTCATTAGCATCCTGTTCTTCAAGGAATATCAATAATTCATCAACTTTCCCACTAGAACCATCTATCTCAGGAGTTTTCTTAATTATGTAATGATTTATTGAATTAGATGATTCCTTTCGGTTCGCCACATCTAATAATCTTCTAAGGTTTGGGTCAGTTAAACTCATACCAACAAATAAACATGTATTTTGACTTAATTTATTTAATTGTATAAGATTTGACCAACTAAACGGTTCTATAAATTGAGTATGATAAGCATCTTCACTAAATACAACATCTTTTTTTGTTGTTATTTTTCCCGTTCTTGGAAGATAACCATGTACATGGTATATGGGTAATTCATTAGCCTTATTTCTTACTCCCTCATTGTCTATAGCTCTATGCTTTATGTTGTGGGATTTTAGGTTTTCTTCAATTAGGGCATCAAAATTAAATGTGATTATTGAATCTAATGGTTTTCCATCTCGCTGTGGTCTAGAAATATCAACTATCGAATCAATTAAGTCACATGATTTAGGATTATCTTGATATAGTGCATCTCTTAATTCAATTAAAAAATCCTTACCTAAATTTGATTTAAGATATTTTCCCATGACTAAGGAGGATGAACCTAATCGTTTTTGAAATTCTCTAGTACTAATATTTTTTAAGGATATTGACTTATTATTAGATATCCTCATCATCATGGATTCAAGAAGTCTTAATAGTAAATCATTCCATGAAGGAATTTTTGCTCCTATTGATATTCCTGCACCACAGACTAGAGTCAATCTTCCATCCTTTAGTGAGTTAGTTAAGGTCTTAATAAATTGGTTGTTTCTTTTTAAATTGTCGCTTTTAATCCTTTCTTCTTTCTCAGAAAATTCCTCATCGAATATATTTTCTTTAGAAAGTTTTGCTAGCAATCGCTGAAAGCCTAATTCTTTATCGTAAGATAAATCAATGATTTGATAATTTGATAGATATCCAGGAGGAATTGTTCCATCAAAAGTAATTGGGATTATCCTCGTGTCTTTTCTAGATATATCATTTAATATTATTGATTCTATTTCTTTTAATGCAAATTTTGATTTTAACGTATTTCTACTGATTATTATGATTATTACATCTAATCCCTCTATTTTTTCATTAATCTTCCGAAACCAATTATCTCCAGCTTTGATATTTAAATCACCAATAAAGAATTCATGCTCCGATTTTGAAAGATTTTTAAGTAAAAAATCAACTTCCTCTGAATCTAATTTGCTTGAGCTTATAAATATTTTCATTATTCGCTGGTTTTCTTTTTACGGTTGCTAACTCCTAAATAACACTAACCTAATGTTACTTCAACTATATCATTATAAAACTTAAGCATATCAATCTTAATGGTTTTATTCTTGAGTTATTATTAGTTAGGTGTTCTATAAATATATTTTCCGTTTAAAATTAACAATTATTCCTACTAATCATATATTTAATTCCATAAAAGGTATTGTTTAGTTGTTATACAGTATTTAAAAACGCACCAAGCTTATATCAAGCTATTACCCTTCTTTTATTCTGTATACCTCAGTAACTAAAACTTAAAAAAGGTAGAGACTTTAATAAATATACACTTGCCCTATTACCTCTTTGTTTAAAAAAGAGCAAAATGTTTTTTACTGAAAGAATCTATTTTTCGTATTCTGATATCTTTAAATAAAACCTCTGCGGCCTCACTTTGTAATTGTATTTTTCCCTTGGTCAGCGGAATGGTATTTCCCTCACTATCCTGATATCTCGAATTCTTTAATATCATTACAACACGACCATTTACCACATGTAAACTCTTATCTTTAAAACAATATAAATCAAGCGTATTCCACTCGTCCGCTGCATTTTCGTAATTACTGCTTCGTAAACAATAATTTTTGTACGGACTTCGCATACTTATGGGTAAATAGTCTTGCGAATAATGTGCCATAGGATTGAGATTCCCCTCTGATTTATAGGCTCTAATATCAATAGCCGAAGTAGCCTGACTCCAGTAATCTCCCGTATGCCCTTCCATAATCTGAAACTCTTGCGAAAGCATCCACGATCGCCAATATTCTACTGCCATAGGACCAATAGAATGATAAAGAATACCAGAATCTTTTAGCAGATTCTTTCTGTACGCCCATGTTTTATCTCCCCATTTGTACTTTAACTGAAAATGGTAATTTTCATATTCCTTTTTGCTTATCAAGCAGCCATAATACTCACCACTATTTTTTATAATCACATTATCGGCTTCCTGAAAAGTAGTAAAAACATGGTATGATGGATTATTTAAGCCAATGGGCTCAATGAGTTCTCCCTGCTCATTTTTAGGCTGCGAACCATTATAACCTGGCTGTATCTGATAACTTAAATAGTTATCCCATTGCGACAGGTTTGAATCTATTAAATTTTCCCATTCGTATTTTTGGTAATCATCCGTTTCCTGCTGTTTTTTGCTGGCGCAAGAAGTTAAAATTAGCAAGGCCACAATAGCGATGTGATTAAGTCTCATTTTTGCTACATTTAAAATGTTAATATGCTTTGCCGCCGCTATAAACGATCGTTTATGCCAGTAAGCAAAATGTAATTTTATCACTTAATTATTTAATTTCAAACCAATAGTGTACTAAATATTTTTAATACAAATCCTGAGCGTCTTGTATGGGCTGGCTTCAGTCTGTATACCATAAAACAAGGTGCAGCTTTGATTTTGTTCCTTAGTTTTTGTTATCATGAGCATCGGACAATTAAGAATTGTGTATTCTTATTTGTTTTAGGATGAAGTTAGATTTGCACGAAGCGACAAAAACTAAATTTAATTAGTACAAGCTTGATTTTAAACCACATACCCATCATAAAAACTATTTATTCCTGCACCTATTATGCTTAATGTATTCAAAATAATCTTTTTCTTTCAAAATAAATGATACTTTCACTATTAATTATACTTTTATAAAAATAACCTTTTACAAAATTTATCATGAACATTAAATCTACACAGAACAACAAAAAAAACAATGCAGGTAATATCCTTAAATTGTGCTACTGTCTTATATTTATATTCCTACTTACAGGCACAAATATAAGTACTGCTCAAAACACAAATTCAAGCAATAAGAGTAATGAAACCAAACTAGAAGCAAAAGTTACTGGCTTAAATTATATTTGTATTCATGTGCTCCAACTGGAGAAAACACTGAAGCTTTATCGCGAGATTCTTGGATTTAAACTATCAGATGCGGAAATACTGCAAGGCAAAGGAGTTGAAGGAATGCTTGTGCTTAAACTAAAAGCTAATGACTTAACAATAAATCTATCTATTACTGCACCTGAGTATAAAAATACCATTGGCCCCGTAGGTAATACTAATCACAACCATTTTATGCTAAAAGTAAATGATATTGGCCCCATTGGAGATAAGCTTAAAGAAGAAGGTTATGAATTGGAAAATGAGAATTACGTTCGTGATAAATACACATTTTTTGTAGGACCTAATGGCGAAATTGTTGGTCTTTCTGCATGGTAATTTATTGTTAGGATTTAATATATTCCAGCAAGCTACTGTATTTCGCCTTTGCTTTAAATAAAGCTTCATATTGATATTTTTTCATTAAATTCTATACCAAAGCGTTATTAATTAACGCCTGATCGCGTGCAACACTATATTTTTTTTGCATATAAAACCGCAAGTATTAATTATTATTCTTGCGGTTCATTCATTTAAGATCAACAGCGTCCTAAACGATTTATTTTAATGTTCTGAAAGTCATGTATAGTGTT
>NZ_LXYE02000058.1 GCF_001659685.2 Labilibacter marinus | reverse complement strand
CATTAATTTAAGATTGATATAGGCTTACCTCCAAACAAGTCGAAAATACTACCCCAATTACGGAAATAAGGGCTTGCTTTTACCTATATAGTTTAACACCATCTTAAAAAGCCACTTTCTTTGTATTTTTAAGATCCATTACTTCTTTATATAGTTTATTACAGATATCCGAAATACCATTACCCCTCCCCTCCTACTATTAATAGCAGAACTGTCGTTAAGCTCTCCAACCTTATTCAAATAACAAAGTATTGTTTCTTTTTCTGATTATAAATAGCCCGTTTATGAAGAGAACACTCTAATATGTCATGAAATTTAACATCTGACCGCTTAGGGATACCAATTGGACTTTTTGGGGTAAATGATCGAATGTTTCATCACCTACTTTTGATTTATCGATTTAAAACAAAACGTATGTGGAGCAGATCCCACGGTAAAAAACGGTAAATCATATTTAAAATTAAGAAGTTATGCATAGTTATTTTATTCCAACCGTAAATTTAATGGGTGCTAAAAGTGCCACTGTAGTAGGGAAACAAGCAAAAGCTATTGGTGGATCCAAGGCTTTATTAGTTACTGATCGTATATTGGTAGAAATGGGTATTGTGGCTAAAATTGAACAACATTTAATGGATGAAGGCATTCAAGTTGTAGTATACGATGGAGCATTACCAAATCCCACCGTTGATAATGTACACGAAGGTTTATTAATCTACCAAAAAGAAGGCTGTGATGTTATTATAGCTGTTGGAGGAGGAAGTCCTATTGATTGTGCAAAAGGTATTGGTTTGGTGGCCACTAATGGCGGTCAAATTACAAATTACGAAGGGTTGGATATGTCGGAAAAAGCAATGCCCCCTTTTATAGCAGTAAACACAACTGCAGGTACAGCTAGCGAAATGACCCGGTTTACCATTATTACAGATAGCGACAGACATGTTAAAATGGCCATTGTAGATTGGCACGTAACCCCTACTGTCTCTATAAATGATCCAGAATTAATGGTGAGTATGCCACCTGGTTTAACTGCTGCTACAGGTATGGATGCATTAACACATGCTATTGAAGCATATGTATCCACTGCAGCCACTCCTGTAACTGATTCTGCCGCCATAAAAGCAATAGAATTAATCGCTAAGTATCTGCGCGCAGCTGTGGCCAATGGTAATAACCTACATGCTCGCGAACAAATGGCCTATGCTCAGTTTATGGCAGGTATGGCATTTAATAATGCTAGTTTAGGGAATGTACATGCCATGGCACATCAACTGGGAGGTTTATACGACTTACCTCATGGGGTTTGTAATGCTATACTTCTGCCACATGTACAACGTTTTAACCTTATTGCTTGCCCTGAACGCTTTGTAACAATCGCAGAGGCCCTGGGTGAAAATACACAAGGCTTATCAATCATGAAAGCAGCAAATCTTGCCTTATCTAGTATAGAACAATTGGCTAAGGACGTTGGAATTCCATCAGGATTAAAATCACTTGGTGTAAAAGAAAAAGATTTTCCTCTACTGGCAGATAATGCCCTTAAGGACGCCTGCTTAGCCACTAATCCACGTTTATCAAGTAAGGAAGAGATTATTCAGATATATAAAAATGCCATGTAAAACACTTAACTCTTGGAAATTTTAGTGAACTCCATGGGATTTAGCGATTGGTTAAAATAACAACAAGTACAAGCCATCTTACATTAATAATGAGATGGCTTATATGTTTTGCACTTAGCCCTATCTATATAATCTTTAAACTTTCTGATTTTATAATTGGTTTTACTTCTAACTGAAAAACCGCAAGCATAATAAAATACACTTGCGGTTTGTAAAACTAATTTGCTAAAAATCCTGGCTTTAAGCTTAAGAAAGCTGTAA
>NZ_LXYE02000057.1 GCF_001659685.2 Labilibacter marinus | reverse complement strand
AAAATAACGATTATCACTATAAGTCCATTGTACCTGAGCAGGTGTATCTGTCACTGTTCTATCAGTCATGCTTCCATGATGAATAAGAGATGAAGGTTGATTTACTGAATTTTGAATTACAAAAGCTCCATTATCACAAACCACATCTCCATTAATGGTCATTTGAGCTCCTGGCTGAAGAGTAAGACTGACACCTGAATTAATAGTTAAATTATTTACCTGAGCAACACCTGCACTACTAACAATAGGATCTGTCCCATCAGTACCAATTGTAATATCTGTACCCGCACTCGGTACAAAACCTAAATCCCAGTTGTTTGGATCAAACCAATCAGAGGATGTTCCATTCCAATCATACGTTGGTATTGTTATAGAACCAAACGTAAAATAATTACCTTCAGCTACATGATCATTAAATCCAATTAAGCTATTTGACACAATACTTCCTGAAGAAGACGTTGACGTTTCAGAGAATGTTCCTGCCTCAACTTCCCATAAATTTGCTGAGGAATATTTTATCATACTCGACTGACCATTATCTGGGTCTACTCCACTTGCTGCATCCCAATTTAAAGTTACTTTTGCATTATTAGAAGACTCCGCTAAAACCCTCCAGTAATCCGAACGACTTACATAAGCTACATCAGGCAAATTAGCAGAAACATCTGAAAACGCAGAACTATAATACTGTACTTCCCAAGATTCCGTTCCGCCACCACTTCCATCTGTGGCAATATTTATAGGCATAAACCTATTTTGATCACCAACAGGGAATGTAAAGCTATCTGAATTATTTATAACCTTACTTAAAGGGCCTTGTACATAAGATGATTCACCACCATCGCTCACAGCACTTCCAGAAGAGTTAGTCACTTTAACACTACCTCCTGCATCCGCAAAAATGACTCCACTACCAAGTTTTAACACATTTTCTATTTCAATATTATTTGAAATCGTTACACCTGAAACATTGTTTATCTCAAAATTATAAAATGCACCTGCCCCTAATGATGTAAAATCAACACCTCCTGAAACATCCTGCAAGCTGGTTCCATTAAAAGTAACTGTTGGAATTCTATCACCACTAGTCGTTCCAGCATCAAAAGTACCTGAAGTAAATACAACATCTCCTGCAATAAACATATTTCGATTATGGGTATTTTCTACATGAACATCCTCAATCGTAAGGTCTCCTAATATCTGGAATCCGCTCTCTACATTAGGCAAACGTCGTACGTCAGAACCACTCCCTATTAGTTTCAGGTTATTTACTTCCGTAATTTCACTTAATATATCATAACTTGAAGTACCCGAATACTGCAGCGTACCACCATTATTCGAAAAGAATTCATCGTAAATACCTGCAGGCAAGTTACCACTGCCTAAATTTAACAGTCCTGTTCCAGACACATCTCCTAATCGATGACCAATTGTAGTTCCTGTAGTAATAGTTCCTGATTCAAGAATATTTGTACGATAAGCCGACATGAAGTTAGATGGCATAATTACATTTCTATCTACATAAACCAAACTTCCCCTAGGACCACCTGTAGGACCATCTCCTCCCGTATCTGTTATACCTGTTTCTGGATTATACGGTTTCCAAGTAGACTCTTCATCCCAATCTCCATTATCAACGACAGTTATATAAGCAGCCAATAAATCAGGAATAGCATCTGCAATACCAGCCGTATAATCACCATCGATATCACCATCACTATAATCAGCAAAGTTAAAAGTTAATTCAGTATCAGCTTCATTGAAATAATCAGCTTCATCAAATTTTTTCCACTTAATCTCATCTAACAATATTCGCGCAGTAATATAATCACTTACTAGATTTCCATCTGTAACTAGAGCGTCTGAAGCATTTCCTTTCATCACAAAGTTCGCAGTAAACCCGTCTATACCATCCGCATCTAGCGTCCAATTATATTGCAATACATTTTTCGTGTCATCGTAGGCTGTTTCTGAACGATCAGTAATACTTGCATGATGTTCGTCCGCAGCCTTTACTCTTATTGAACCGGTATTATTACCATTAGTAGTAATACTCGCTGTTACAGGCGTATATTTCCCTAAGGAACCTATTGGATAAACAAATGAGTATGTTGACCCCGACACTAGAGGAAATACTTTTTTAATACCATTATCAACAAAAGATAGGTTGGTCTGAACCATATTATTATCACTAAAGGCCATAGCCGGATCAGGATCGGAACCAACTCCTATAAAAGTAGCATCCTCATTTAATAACAACAAGTTACGCCCAATATCCAAAACCCCATCCGTTAACTGTAAATAATCAGTAAAATTAATAGAACCTGATTGAGTTGGAACCGCAACTCCATTAGGATTATTTATGGTTAAACGAGCAAAGGTACCTGCTCCACTTAATTGTTGAACATCAGGACCTGCCATTACAACACCTTGACTCGGATCTGAACTAGAAGTTGTAATAGCATTGTACAAATCACCTAGTACAGTTAAATCATATATCCCTGTATTTAAAGAACCTGAACTTAAGGTCAGATCGTCAGTTGTTATATCTGCATCAAGTATTAGCGAAGTAGATTCAGTTTCTTTTATAACATGATCGAAAGTTGTTTCTCCACTAATAGTTTGATCAGTAGATCCTGTAAAATATGTTATATTATTACCTGCATCAAAACCTGCAGTACCAACACTATTTGTAAAATTACCTTTTAATGTTAAATCTAAATCGTTAGTATCAAATACACCGTTTGTTATTAATAAATCTCCATTTATTGTTAGAGGATTAACAAACAACTGAGCTGTTACATTGCCACTAGCTACGGTAAGATTATTTATTTCTTTAGGTGCATAAATAGCAACCGTATTATTTGAAGGCGTTTGAGTGTTACCTATAGTAAAACCGGCATCGGTAGCAATAGACGATGTCGCAGGATCGAAATAAAGAGATATATTATCGGTTCCATGACCACGCTCTATAATTATATTAGTCCCATGTGCTTGCGTAAACGAACTTCCTATTCCTAATATTTCAAACATTCCTCGACTTTGGTCTCCGGTATCCGTATCTCCTACAAGCAATGTATTTGCAGTGGTGCTATTCTGATTCAGCGTTAACACGCCCAAATCTATAAACAAAGAACGACGAATTTGAGATCCAACCTTCAGAGTTCCTGCGCCATTTAAGGTAATGTTTGCATCACCAGAAGAAGAATATTCAATATAATTATTTGTTCCACCATTATTATTAACAATACCGCCATCTTCAATGATTAAAGATCCATCTAGCCATATACCTTTATCATCACCTATTACATTTAATGTAGTTCCATCATCAACTTTTAAAGTTGTACCCGATGGAATTTTAAAATCATAAGTACCTGATGAGATAGTATGCGTACCAACATCTTCTAAATGACAAATTCCTTTTATTAGATGAATTGACTTTGTTACTTCATCAGTAGGGGCGTACAAATTCAATCCTCCATTAATGTACACCGTCGAGGTACTCAATGATTTATTAACTACTATTCTACTAAAATCTAAACTACCTCCAACACTATTATCAACATTTGAATCCTCATCTCCTAGAAAATGTAATTCTATAGACTTGGATATATCACTCCATAAATCAATTTTGGAATTAGAGGACAGTAAAATATCCTTATATAAATTAACTTTTGAAGTTTGAGTATTTGTACCTCCATCTCTAACTAAAATCTCATTTGCACCTGCCCCGCTTAAATCCATCGAACCATAAACAGTTATCTCATGAGAATTACCGTGATTAATCTCCAGTAAACCACCATTATCAATAACTAAATTATTTTGAATCGTTAAATCATCGGCACTATTCGTCCTCAAAGTTACATTTCCATCAATTGTTAGGTTTTTCCTAACCAATATATCCATATTATTAGGCAGCGACTTTCTACTCGCCCCAGCAATAAACAAGTTAGGATAAACCGAAAAGTCTGTTGGGATATCAATATTCACATCACCTCTATATTCAAATGTTGCCAAATCGCTATACATAAACTCATAATAATCAGCAGTTGGAATTGTTGCACTAGCAATACTAAATGTTCCGTCACCTTTTACAATATTAAAGGTATGTCCAGTGGTTGTTTCAACTTCAAGCTTACCTCCTTCTTCAATTGTTAACGAACCTACAGTAACACCATCAATATCCATAGTTACAGTATGCCCATTTCTAATTTCTACAAACTCATATGATTTTGGTACACTACCTGAACTCCATACAGTTCCCTCATCCCAATCTCCAGAACCAACGGTATATACTGTTGTTACATTTTTAAATCCATTGTTTTCACCACTTGTAAAATCGCCTGTAGCAAATCCGTTAATATTACCCGACTCAAACACCAATGGATTATTTGCATTACCCCCTTGCGTCCAAGTAGTTCCTAAATAATAATACTCTTTACTAATAGGAGAAACATCCCCACAATAGAACTGATACTCAACATTACTTGCAATATTGGAAAGACTTTCTGCTTTAGTTTTCCAATAATAAGCCATCACATCAATATTCTTACCTGGCTCATATGTTGGATGTTCTAGAGCAACCGGAACGATTGTAAAATAGCCATCAACAGCTGCAATATTACCTGTTATACTCACTTCACAACGCGTATATTCTCCGGGTGTTCCTACTGGATATAATATTGTTTCTCCACCTCCATAATCTTCTGTTAATTTAAACCTTAGCCCTCGAGCTCCATGGCCACCAGATGTCTGTATCATCTTAGAGGCACTATAACCACTTCCTACAATGGCATCGTCATTTACCGTCAACCTATAATCTCCTAGGTTTAAAACACCACTAGTCAGTTCAAAATAATCCATGATCACATCTGACTCAATAGCTGCACCATGGGTGCCATTATCAAGTTCTATACGACCAAAAGACGGATTATAAATAGCCGATCCTAAAAGAGTTTGTTGTGCGGATCCATTATTTAAAACAATTTTACCAGCAGATGAACCAGTAGCTTCAATACCACCATCTGTAATAGCAACATTACCCTTTACATCCACCTCATAATCTACCACATCAAATAGACCTCGGGTAATTATCAAGCTATCTCCTATTTCAAGAGGATGATCTCCCGTAAAGTTTGGTGCATTAATTTTTACACTCCAAGTATTATCGTCTTTGTCTACCAATACTTTATTCATATCCAAAACTGATGATACTGATTCTATAACAATTTCACTTTCTTTCGCACCATTAAAATAAGTAGTATTGCTTCCTGGATCGTATGCAGCTCCTGATTCAATAATAAAGTCACCACTTATCTCAACATCTATGTTATTTGCATCAAAAGTTTGATTTCTTATATTATCAATAGTCAAATCATTAAGTACTACAAGAGGAACAACTTCTACATTTTCATATTGAGGTCCACCAGACTCGGTATATGCTGCCAACTGATAACCACCATCATTATTATCGCTACTTAATAACAAGTCCCAGAAAGGTGCTCTGGAAATAAACTTGTGAGGATAATCATGCTTATTGGCTAATTTTACCGTACCTCCAGTTACATTATAGTTACCTTCAGCTGAATTGATGATTAAGGTGAAATTATCACCTCCACTTGTATCTCCATCATCTATTACGGTAAGTGTACCACCTGACATTTGAAACACATTTGTTTTAAATGGTAGGTGGAATGCTGCACATTCGTAACCAGAATTCTCACTAAGCACCGTTACGTCTCCTCCTGATTGAAGGTAGGCTCCTAATTGTGTGCCAGCCGAGCCACTAGTTGAGGCTCCAATTGAGTTAAATTCGTGAGTACCTCCTTCAATATTTAATATACCAAGTGATCGTAACTTTAAGCCATTATTATTAGAATGTTCGTAAAACTGACTTGTTCCTGATAGTTTTAATTCTCCATATAAATAAATATCATCCCCTGTAAGGGTTACTATTGCATTATTATCCAGCCACAGACGTGCATCTGTATCAATGTCAAATGAATTGTTTTCCGATATATCTTCAATAACAATATTACTCCCTAGCTTTAGTGTTCCCGCCAATAATCTTAAGGCTTTATTACCATCTCTATCTCCAGGATCACCACTGGGCTGAACATCATTTCTACCATAAATTTTAAAATTATTGGTAGAAGTAGCACTTACATCAAGCATAAAAGTTTTATCCGAACCTTTATCACAAGTTAACTGGTTAAAAACAGTAAGTCCATTACATTCTAATACCTGATCCTTACTAGGACTATTAAAAATAACCTCAACTGCACCACCCGTATCATCTACATCGTATACTGCCGCTCCTCTATTAGTGAACTCAGCAGTTCCATTATTAGTAAGGTCTCCTGCGATTATAAATTGATGATACTGAGCATGGGCAGAGTAAGAGTCTCCTGTCCCTACCATCATTAACCCACTACTTTGGATAGTTACATCTTTAGCAACATCAAGAGTTATTACACTAGTTCCGGTATCATTAACTTTTAATGTCCCTGCTTTTACAAGTAGATTTCCATTTAAAGTACAATCATCCTCCAAAGTGATAATTTCACCACTAGCATCTACCTCCAAATTATAAAAAGTTTGAGCATTGATTAAAGAAAAACTATCTCCATAATAAACTGCTGTTCCTTCATCTTCACTTTCATCCACAAACTTTGAATCATCAGTAATTGTAGGGTAATTATCATCAGCCATTAATAAACGGCCATTACCCTTTAAACTTTCAAAAGCATGGTCTGAGGATTTTCGCAAATCCAATTGACCATATATAGTTACAGAACCTAAATCTAAAGTTACATCGCTAGCATAAGGAGGATTTCCATCAGGCACAGTTACTGTTTTACCTGTAAGTATAACAATATGATCACCATCAGATGGCACTGCTTTATCAATAGAGATAGATCCTGCCGGGTCTTGTGTCCAAATGTCTTCGTCATCCCAATCTCCAGATGCCAAGGTATAGTATGTTTTTGGCTCCGGTACAATTGCTGCTGAGGTTACAATATCAGTTAAGTCTGTATTTCCTGATTCATTGGTGGTATAATCCCCCAAATCCCCTGCACCATTAGTCTCTATACTCGACCAACTTTCACCTGAAGCCGTACCATTAATTACGTATACATTATTAGTAAGTTCAGCATTAGAATCACCATCAATTGTTACATTATTTCCTGCAACTAAATCTTCACCAACTACCAAATTACCAGTTACTGAAGCTATGTTAATTTCTCCAACACACGTCAAGGAACCAACTACCACAACATTCCCATTAATGGTCATTCCATTACCTTGCGTTAAGTTCTCGTAAACAATAAGTGTAGCTCCCGCATCAACAACAATTGATTGACTCGAATTGAAAGATCCAATTATTTCAACAACACCACCAGAATATATATGCAGTCCTGACCAATCACTATCTACATAGTCACCATTTACAGTTAGTTTACCATAAACACTTATATCTACTGCATCTAAATCGCCCGCAACAATTAAATCACCATTAATTATACCTGCCTGGCTTGTTGACAAATCGCCAAGAGCATTTACCTCTTCGCCACCAGCAACTGACCATGTAACATTTATATCTGTTCCGTCAGCAAGGTTTGTTCCGTCAGCGTATGGGTTCTGTGCTTCAGAAACACCCAACGAACCAATCATCAACACAACAGCTAAAAAAGTGTATATATTTTTCATCTTCTAATATTTTTTATCTCTGTTACCTCTACAAAGTAACTTTAACTATTCCAAAAAATCGCCACAAAAATAATACATCTTGATTTTAATATAAATGTGCGATTTGCTTATGATTTCCTTCTTAATCCACTTGTACGTAGATTTAGAATATGGTTACATAAAAAGGCCAAATAATTATATGCTTTGGACAAAACCATTTAAACCACGGGTAAACACCAGTTTTAAAATTCTTTATATCTGTTTATAATAAATTTAGGCTATCATTTACCAAGGTAAAAGAACGAATCAACCAACCGATAGCCCCATTTACCTGAATAAAAACTTTAGCAAACCTGCTTAGGCATACATTTTTCGATACAAACGACACCCCCTCCCTTGCCAGTACACTTATTTACCTTGATTAATATATGTACCAAAGGGCTCAGTCTACATTCACCTTGGTGCACGGGTGGCACAGCTAATTTAAACACGCTTTTATCTAGGTATACAAACCCAAAAATTACCGAGAACACTTTCACCAAAGCAAAACAAGCGCTAAAAATTCTAGATCGTTTTTATTGGATAACAACAATTTGTATTTTTTATTTATTGAATCCGCATTATCTATTTAGTGGTTCGTAATAAGGATTTAAAACTTAAATCCCTTTCAGGGAGCTATGGAATGAAAAAATGAGCGTATTGCTTTTAATTACTAAGCTTCAGACTTTAAAAACATCATTTTGCTACAACTCTTGGTGAGAAACAAGTCAGGAGGTGTTTTCGCAATTCCCATAGACAATACCTTTACAGACTATAATGCCGCTTGCAGACTAATAGATCCGAATACCACCTTGAGTAGCCATAAAACTTCTCTCTTGGTTGAAGAGGACATTTGCTTTGCTCACATCTCCCATACACCAAACTATACTGAGCATTACTTCGATACTGATGCGTAACTGGTTCAGAAGTAATTCATATAAAAGTCACACCAAACTCAGACCAAACTCACATATTTGTGAGTTTGGTCTGAGTTTGATGTGAAAATATACAGGCTTTATTCCGAAGCTATATCGAATCAGTTTTAACTGTGTTACGAAAAGGGGAATCATATTCTAAGTCAGGGACTAAAAGCTATACACACATAAACTTCTGTATTTATGAAACTTAATGACATTGGTTATTTATATATATCCAAATATTGAGAAAGTATAAAACCTGTCGTTCCATTTGCCCCATATTTACAGTCGTAACATTGAACCTTCTATAGCTACAACAGGTCTGGCGCCATAGTCCAAACAGGTTAAATTAGTGCAGACTCACCTTCCTTTTAGCTACTCCAGAGTGTCTTCGTTACACATTATAACAACACTATCGACTTCTTGTAAAAAAGAGTACCAGTGCCGATACAAAATACCTCAGCACTAAACAAAAGACTCAGAATACAATGCAGAGGGATGGTTGAGGCATAGTCTTTCTCTATTCATACTAACAAAGATATTTGCTCGAAAATCAGGAAGCACCTTTATACCCAACTTTTAAAGCCGTCACATAAAACTGGTATAGATTATACAACAAAAGTTGTTAGGCAATTCATTTAAACTGCCATAGGTGTTAACTGCAATAAATAAATCACATTAGCCTGAAGGACAGAAAAAACCGAAGCTAGTTTACAAAAAGGATATTTGAATAACTTTTCTCTGGTACTGCTTCAAAAATATATGCATGAATAGATTGTAACGTTTTCTATAAATATCGTCACTTTTTCAGTAACCACAACACCTATAAATCAGCAGAGTAATGAGTAAACACGCCGTTGGCAAAATCAAAATACTTATCTATCTCCCAATAGACTCCACCATCTGATAAAAGTGCCCCTTCTTTTTAAGTAACTCTTCAGGAGTTCCTTCCTCGGCGACTCCAAAATCATCCAATACAATAATTCTGTCGGCTAAATGTATGGTAGACATGCGGTGGCTTACAATTATGGCCGTTCTTCCTTTTGTTATGGCTTTAAAGTTCTCAATTAGATTAGTCTCTGTAAATGCATCCATCGAACTAGTAGGTTCATCTAAGATAACCATTTGAGCATCGTTAAAAAAAGATCGAGAAAGGGCTATACGCTGCCATTCTCCAACGCTTAACATTTCACTATCTTTAAATAATGTGCCTAACGTCGTTTCATATCCTTTGGGAAGTTCTTGAATCAAGTCGTTCACTCCCGATTTTTGTGCACTCTCTACAATAGCCTCATCGTTTTGCGATTTACTTATATTTCCGAGCCAAATGTTTTCTTTTGCCGAGAAGTTATATAGCATAAAATCTTGAAACACCGCACTAACATTTTCAGATATAGATTGTTGGCTCACAGTAGAAATATCGACACCATCCGCCCTTATACTTCCCTTATCAGGTTCATACAGGCCACAAAGCAACTTTACTAAAGTAGATTTACCTGCTCCATTAGCCCCAACCAAAGCAATGGTTTCACCTTTATTAATATTTAAGTTTAGATTTTTAAATACATGCCTGCTACTATTAGGGTATTTAAAAAACACCTTCTCAATTATGATTCCTGTTTTCAATGGAACAGGAAAAACAGCACTCCTACTTTGTTTTTTACGGAGCTCTTTATGATCCATAAACTCAAATAAATTTTTCAGAAACAATCCGTCCTCATAAAGCCCCGATATTTGACTTAACAAATCTTGCAAAAAACTATAACCTCGATATAAAGCCAAAAAGAACATGACCATTTGACCTTGCGTTAAATTCCCATTAACTGCCTGAAACGATATATAGCCAAAAACAGAAATTAAAGCCAAAGCCATAATAATTTGCAACAATAACTCATATTTAGTTTTGAGCTTAAGCATACCAAAGTGCTTAACTCGCAAATCAACTTTACTTTCTTCGAAACGTTGTTTAAATAACTTGGATAAATTAAAGATGCGTAGCTCTTTAGCAAACTCCTTACCCGTTAATAAACGATTATAATAGTTCACATAACGCTCCTCTTCCGTATGTTCGCGCTGAAAGGCATATATTTTTTGTGAAAAATTTAAGCGTATAATAACCACCGGTATAGAAATCAATATCAAACCTACAAGCATGAACCAGTGCAGACTAGCCAATAAACTTGCTATCAAGGCTAAAGTAATCACATTCTGAACCAACCCTATAAATCCATAATAAATCTTAGATGGTCTGTAGTTAGCTTCATTAATGGCTCGATAGTAGATATTTTGAAAATTATAATCATCATAATTGACAAAATTCAGACTCGTAGTTCGTTCATGAATCATATTCTGAACCGCATCAGTAATGAAGAACGAATGCTTTTCGCGAATAATACCAGATACAGAATTTAATACTGCATTTAAAACAAATACTCCACCAGCGAATAACAGAATATTAACCAATGTTAAGTACACATCTTTTGTATTGGCTTGTAAAGCAAGGATGCTCACACCATCTACCAAATACTGAATAATAAAAATGAGCATAAGTGGTACTATACCTTTTACCACCACCACTGCGGCATTTACAAGGGTCCATTTAGGTGAACAGTTCCATACAATTTTTAAAGAACGGAAAATATCATTGGTTTGAAATCGCTTCATTTTAAGCATTAAATTTTAAAGCGAAAAGATAAGAAAAAGGATAAAAGATATTAATAAGTTTTGAAAAACTTTGACCATATTACACCTAAATAGAAATTTATGTAACCCATAAGGGGAGATACAAATGCCAATACTCTCTTAACTTTGGCAGACATCGTCCATTTAATTTCTTTGTTATTCCTCTTATGAACAATGGCAACTCCTAATATAGATTGAAGAGAGTAAACCTTATCAGATTTCTTTAAAGCATCTCCTTTGCTTAAAACTACTTTATTCTCTATATCAACAGCTAATAATCGATGTGCAATTAAGTTACCATTATTTTTAAAAACTATTACATCTCCAATCCTTAACTTATCACCTTTCACTACCTTTACCCGATCTCCAGGCATTAAAACAGGAAACATACTTAGTCCATATACAGGTATCTCTATTTCTTTACCTTGCTCCAACAAAGAAACAAAGGTCTGCTCAAATAATATCCTTTTTCTTTCCTTATCCATCATTGTCCATTTCTCTTATCAAACGAACAATATTAACATCAGGTTTAAAGCCTACTTCGTAAACAGACACTTTATTAATTATACTTTCCACAATTTCTAAATGTTTATGAACCATTTGTGGATTATAAAATTGCTGAATAAAATTACCCAATACACGAGAGTATGCCAACACTCCCTGTAACGGTTTAATATAATTTTGTGAAGATTGTTTAAGCAAGAATATTTTTTTTAATGAAGAACTAAGAGCTCTTTGATTATAGTATGGCATTGGGTTATTATAAACGATAACATCATCACCAATTAAACGTAGTATTAATCTATCATCATTCAAAACTTCCGCTCCACATTCTTGCCAAAGCCTTGCCATTGTCGACTTTCCAATACCCGAAACTCCAGTAAACAAATACCCATTACAATTATCTGACACTGCCGACGCATGTATAAGTGCACCTTCATTCCAATGAAACAAATAAATCATCAATAATGATCCTAAAGGGTGCATTAACGGTTCAATATGGACTGGGTAATTTTCGTTCACTAACTCTATTTCAACCCTAATATCTTTGGAGTTAGAATTAACAAATGCTACAATTTGTTTTATACATTCATGATCCTTATAATCTACGGTTAATGCAATTTCTCCATTCCGTTCAGACACAAACCAATCATAATTGATATAATCATTTTCTTCAGGTTCCCCTTTAAACTTTTGCTTAAAGTCAGATAGCTCTGTTGAAGATACTACTTGAAAGTGTATAGAATAATTACTTTTTTTTGAAGTTGCAGAGGTAATAAAATGCTTAACGCCCCTATCTTTGTTTAGGATTAACTGAGAGCTATGTGATATTAGTTCAATTAATAAACCACCAAATTTTACAAAAATGATATTCCTCATTTTGCATATTCACAATTTAATTGGAATAATCCGGAGAATTTCCTCCGAATGGATTACTATCGTCTGAAGATGAATACGAACTAGCCGGACCAGATTCCTGGGATTCTTCTATTGATAACCCTCCTAACCCGGGAGGATTATCAGCTCTGGTCATCATCACCATCGATATTTCATGATCAACATCAATAACCTCCAGTTGCGGTCTCGAATATTTTCTTTTTTTGTGTATTCTTTTTTCCATCAAAATAAATCTTATCCCTAAACCATTATTGTTTGGTGAATAAAACTCCTTTAGCAACCATTAAGGTTATAAAATTATTAATATCATCCATTGCAATTTCTTCCGACACCTCATAATTTTCAATTAAACTACTCAGTATCTCTCTTAAGGAACTGCTTCCATTAATGCAATCATATATAAATGAACCAACTTCATTTAAGTTATACACTTTATTCATATCTGCCACATTATCAGTTAAAGGTACTAATACCTTTTCATTTCCAATAGACTTTGATACAAAGTTGTTATTTTTATAATAAACAAGCGATAACTCCATGAGTAATACATTTTATCGAACAAAAGTATAAAAAATACTAAATAAAGCTTCAACTATTATTTTAAATACTGTTCACTTTGATATAATGTTACCATTATATTAGCAACTATCTTTTTTTCCTGATTAAAAAACAACCCTCGAAAAAGGTGCAGCATCATGCTCAACAAATTGGCTTAACCTATACTTGTAATAGCCTGATACAGCCACCATTGCTGCATTGTCGGTGGTATACGCAAACTTTGGAATAAAGGTTTTCCATTTTTTATGAATCGCTAAATTTTCCAGACCAATCCTCAATCCAGAGTTAGCAGAAACGCCACCCGCCAAGGCTACCTGATTAATTTTCAAATCCTTAGCCGCTAATTGCAATTTATCTAATAAGATATCAATAATGGTTTTTTGCAGCGAAGCACATAAATCTTTCTTATTCTCCTCTATAAAATCAGGGTTTTCTTTGAGTTGATCCCTCAAAAAATAAAGAAATGAAGTTTTTAAACCACTAAAACTATAATCATAACCTTTAATTCGTGGCTTCGAAAAAGTAAAAGCTTCAGGGTTACCTTCCTTGGCTAACTTATCAATCAATGGTCCTCCTGGATAAGGCAAGCCCATCACTTTAGCACATTTATCAAACGCTTCACCTGCAGCATCATCTATTGTTTGGCCTACTACTTCCATATCTAAATGGCTTTTCACCAAAACTATTTGGCTATTGCCTCCTGAAACCAACAAACACAGAAATGGAAATTCTGGGTGCTCTGTTTCTTCATTTTGCTCCTTTATAAAATGGGCCAATACATGCGCATGCAGATGGTTTACATCAATCATGGGTATATTATTAGCTAAAGAAAAACCTTTGGCAAAAGAAGTCCCTACTAAAAGAGATCCCATTAAACCGGGTCCGCGAGTATATGCAACAGCGTTTATATCCGCAGCAGTAATACCCGCATCCTTAATAGCTTTATCAACTACAGGGATAATATTTTGCTGATGCGCTCTTGACGCTAACTCAGGAACCACACCTCCATAATCTTTATGAACCTCCTGATTTGCCACTCTATTAGACAAGATTGTTTCATCTTTAAAAACAGCAGCAGATGTATCATCACAAGAAGATTCAATACCTAAAATATATACACTCATAAATTATCCGTTACTTTTTAATATTTCTGCATGATATTTGATCTATATAATTTACATAAACATCAGCACTGATATGCATATTTAAGACCTTTTTTACCTACTTTTGCATCATATAAAGCACAAAACTATTAAAAAATCCTATAAAATATTGTTTTACGCACTTTTGGTTTTAATAATATCTCCTATATTATTATACTTTATCGTGCTTATTCCTGCCGTTCAAAACAAGGTTGGAAACATTATTACTAATCAGTTATCGAATGACTTAGGCACTGATGTTTCAGTTGGTAGCATTCGCTTTTACCCCATTAAAAAGATTGTTATAAATGACCTATTGGTTAAAGATCAGAAAAGTGATTCTCTTTTATTTATAGAACAAATTAGTGCCCCCATTGATAGTATTGTATTTGCCCAGAATCATATTTATCTAGGAGCCATCAGTGTTAAAAGTTTAAAAACATCTATTTTAATAGATGAAGACCGAAACAATTTTAGCTTCATTGTTGATTCTCTATCCAACAAAACGCCCTCTAAAAGTAAATGGAAATATAATTTCAATGAAATAATTATTAAGAACAGCTCTGTTGGCTTTCAAAACCTTAGTAAAACAGAGGCGGTCACTAGGTTTAATCCAAACAATATTAATGTATCATCGTTAAATTTACATATAGACAGATTTCAAACCAGAGATAACTTCTCGTCTTTAAGAATCAGAAATTTCTCTTTTCAAGAAGAATCTGGACTTAATATTAAAAAAAGTAAAGGCTTTATTAGATTTGGAAAAAACGGTCTTTATTTATCCAACCTTACACTTTCTACAACAAGTTCGTACCTAAGCATTGGCAAATTAAATCTGTCGTACGATAGTACTTTTACCAATACCGATTTTATTAATAAAGCTGCACTTGACCTTCAAATAAACTCATTATCTGCAGATGCTAACGAATTGGTTCTTTTTATTCCTGATTTTCCCAAACTAAGGCATCGAATTAACTTAAGAGGTAACTTTAATGGAACTGTAGCTGATTTAAAAGGTCGTAACATCAGTGTAAACGCTGGATTAAATACAGAACTTGAAACCACCTTTGACATAAAAGGGCTTCCTAACATTAGGGACACCTACGTTTATTTAAATATCAAGAAGCTCTCTACCGATATTGAAGATCTATCTAAGATATTTGCCTACAATCGAGGATCGGAAAGTATAGAATTACCAGATTCATTTAACAATTTGGGCAATATTGAGTTTAATGGCATATTCAATGGTTTTGTTGATAACCTTGTTGCTTACGGCAAGTTTAGCACTAACATAGGTGTTATTAATACTGATATTGGAATTAAACTTACCGAAGAAAACAAACTGATATATTCTGGATTTGTAAATACTGAAAGTTTTAATGTCGGAAAAATTATTGGTTCAGAAGAAAATTTGAATAACGTAACCATGGATGTGTCAGTTCAAGGTTACAAAGAAGGTAAAGACCATTTTAATTCGTACATACAAGGTTCAATTGACTCCATAGATTTTAAAGGATACAAATACCAAAAATTAGAATTAAATGGCTTGTTATCGAACAAACGATTTGATGGAAAACTTGAATTAAACGACCCGAATGCTAAACTATCTTTCAATGGAAAATTAGACTTTAGTGGTAGCGTTCCTGAATTTGACTTTAGTGCATCCATAAGTGATGTTAGGCTTAACAAATTAAACCTCGCGCCTCATTATGAAGAAAGTCTGTTTAAATTAAAACTGAACGCCAGTGCCAGTGGCCATAGTTTAAATTCAATTTCAGGTACAACTATTTTTCATAGTGGAAAGTTTATAGCTGATGATAGAACTTTTCAATTAGACTCTTTAATCATTGAAGCCAACCAAAATGGCGATTATAAGGAAATTGTTATTAATTCGGATATATTAGATGCTGAACTTGTTGGAAACTATAAACTCAAAACCATAAGTAACACTTTTCAGCAGATACTAGCTAAATCATTACCTTCTTTGTTTACTGAAAAAGATTACGTTAATCATAAAGATCAATTTACGTTTAATCTAAAAACAAAGAACACTGCTCAACTTTTCGAGGTAATTAATTCAGAGTTAACAATAGCAGATGGTAGCGAAATACATGGAGAAATAAATGGAGTTCATAATCAAATGCAGATTACCTCCTATTTTGATCAGGTTGGATACAAAGATATTTTTGGAGAAGAATTAAATGCTAATATCACTTCGGTAGATAATAAAGTAACCACAGACATAAAAAGCAAACTTATAGCTGTGGGTAATATCATACCTCTCAATAACTTTTCTATCCATCAAGAAGGAATCAACGATAGTATAAAATTAGACATTGATTGGAACAACTACCCTTTAAGTGGAAACAGAGGAGAGATTTCTACAATGTCCAGAATAAAAAAATCAAAAAACGGTGATACTTATACCAAAATTCAAATTCTACCATCGTATTTTGCAATAGGAGATTCTATCTGGAATATTCAAGAATCAGATATTAACATTACACCCGATGGGTTTAGGGTAAATACTTTCAGAGTTCATCACATGAATCAGGAAATTAATGTTAATGGTTCTCTTTACAAAGAGAAAGAAGGGACACTTACTTCGTACCTACAAAATATAGACTTAGCGGAAACAACTTCCTTATTCAACATTAAGAGATTAACATTCGATGGCCTATTAAACGGGAATTTTCAATTAAGTAATACGCTCAAAAAACCAATTATCACAAGTAATATCACCCTAGATAATTTTAAAGTTAACGATAAAGAAGTAGGCAATGTTTTTGTTGAATCTAATTGGAGTAATCTGCAAAAAGCCGTTTTAATTAACACTAAAATTGAGAGAGGTGACATTCAACCTTTAAATGGCATTGGATATTTTAAACCTGAGAACAGCGATTTTAATTTTACTTTAAAGCTCGATAGCCTTCCTCTTGGTTTTTTAAACATGTATACTAGCCATATCCTTCAAAACTTTAATGGTACAGGATCGGGTGATTTAGAGCTAACAAAAACAGAATATGGTATTGGGTTAAATGGAGCAGTTAAAGTAAACCAGGCTAAATTTGATGTGGATTTATTACAGTGCTCGTTTTTTGTTGAAGACTCGGTAAAATTTACACCTGATGCTATAATATTTGACAATATGAAAGTAACCGACACCAAAGGTGGTGTTGGTGAATTCAAGGGTTCCATAACTCATAAAAACTTTTCTAAGATGGCATTTGACCTATATATAGGTGCAAATAACATGCTCTTAATGAATACCAAACCTAAGGACAATCCTGTTTATTATGGGACCGTTTTTGCAACAGGTGATTTGGCCATTAATGGTTCCATATTTGATATGAACGTTAATATAAATGGCGTAACAGAACGAAATACGTCCTTTTATATCCCTATCTCAGAAGATGGAGAATCTTTAAATAACAATTTTATTCAATTCTATAATATCAATGACACCTTAGCAAGTGTTGCGGATCAGGATAAGGAAGGTTACAAAGTTAAATTATCCAATTACAACCTTAGCTTAGGAGTAGATATTACACCAGATGCTGAAGTTCAAGTTATTTTTGATCCCGTTCTAGGTAATATTTTAACGAGTTCGGGAAAAGGAAGCCTACAAATAAATAGAAATAAGGAAGGAGAAATAAGCTTTATTGGTAG
The DNA here is from genome assembly GCF_001659685.2 of Labilibacter marinus. Lineage (GTDB taxonomy): Bacteria > Bacteroidota > Bacteroidia > Bacteroidales > Marinilabiliaceae > Saccharicrinis > Saccharicrinis marinus. The sequence goes on along the minus strand of NZ_LXYE02000057.1, from coordinate 16,090 downwards.
TTATACTGCCGAAAAAGGAGATTATCTCTTTTCATTACAGAACGTGGTTAATAAAAAGTTTGATATAAATAATGGCGGAACGGTGGTTTGGGAAGGGGACCCATACGATGCTACCATCGACATCACTGCAACTTATAAACTTAAAGCATCTTTACAACCACTTTCAATGGATCAAGTATCAAATGAGCTTTCGAGAAGAGTACCCATTAATTGCGATTTGATATTAAGTAAGCGATTATCACAACCTAATATTAACTTTGGTATTACAGCCCCAACATTAGAGCAAAGTACACAAAGTATTATTGAACAAGCCATAAGTACCGAGGAAGAACTTAATAGACAAGTATTGTCTTTACTTGTATTAAATAAATTCACCACACCGTCGTACAATGATAATGGCGGAAATTTAAACAGTACAACTTTAGCCAATGCTTATACTTCCGAACTATTATCTAGTCAGCTAAGCAACTTTGTTTCACAGATGTTAGATGATGTGGATGTGGGTATAAGCTACAGGCCTGAAGATGAAATATCAAGTGAGCAAATAGAGGTTGCCTTATCTACTCAAATGTTTAATGATAGAGTAACTTTAAATACTAATGTAGAATATGGGAATGATAATAAAGCCAATACCAATAAAACAAATTCAAGTAGTATTGTAGGTGACTTTGACGTGAATGTTAAACTAAATCAATCAGGAAGTTTACGTGCCAAGGCTTATTCGCATAGTAACGACGATTTTAGTTTTGACAACTCCCCTACTACACAGGGCGTTGGTTTATCATACCAAGAGGAGTTTAATACTGTAGCTGAGTTATTTCATAAATACTGGAACTTTTTTACGGGCAAAGGCAAAAAAGAAAAGGAGCCCATAATCGAACCCGATAAACAAGATTTATTAGAAGAAAAAGAAGAAAGCATCAGCGAATAAAAATACTTTTACAAGCAGATATTCGTTATACCATAAACAATTTATATTTTTACCTGAAATAATAAATAAATCATATACATGAATCCTTTATTACTTATACAAAATGCAACTGGCGAAACAGCTGAACTAGCTGCAGAGGTAGCTGAAAACCAAATGAATTATTTTGAGATGGCTAAGGCTGGTGGATTAATTATGATTCCACTAATACTACTGTCATTTGTAGCTGTTTACATTTTTATTGAACGATATTTTGCCATACAGAAAGCCTCATCGGAGGATTTAAGTTTTATGAATAAGATCAAAGAGTATATTCATGACGGTAAAATAGATTCTGCATATGCATTATGCCAACAAGTTGATAATCCAGTAAGTAGAATGATTGAAAAAGGAATCAGTCGCATTGGCCGACCATTGCAGGATGTTAATACAGCGATAGAGAACGTTGGTAATATGGAAATTAGTCGCTTAGAAAAAGGCTTACCCACATTAGCAACGGTAGCTGGTGGAGCTCCTATGATTGGATTTTTAGGAACAGTAATTGGTATGATTAGAGCCTTTTTTGACATGGCCAACGCTGGCTCAAACATCGATGTAGGTTTACTTTCGTCGGGTATTTATACAGCCATGGTAACTACTGTAACAGGTTTAGTAGTTGGTATCATTGCTTACTTTGCCTATAACTTTCTGGTTGCACGAGTTGAAAAAGTTGTATTTAAACTTGAAGCCAGAACCATGGAGTTTATGGATTTATTAAACGAACCTGCAGCATAATAAAATAGTCATTAGCTAGTTAGTGGTCATTGACCAAACTAATATCTAAAAACTAGAAACTAATCAAATGGCTTTAAAAAGAAGATCTAAAATTAGTGCAAGCTTTAGCATGTCGAGCATGACAGACATTGTTTTTCTATTGCTCATTTTCTTTATGATTACATCAACTATGGTACATCCTAATGCCATTAAGTTGTTGATTCCGAAACAGGCTACAAAAAAGGTGGTGATAGAGAAATTTATTAACGCCAGAGTATCTTCGTCAGGAAATATTTATGTGAGTAACAAAAGGGTATCGGAAGCTGCATTAGAGAGCACTTTATTAAAGTCTTTCAATAGTTCGGATAGAACTTTTATAAAATTACGAACAGATAAAAACGCCCCAACAGGTGAAGTGGCCAAAGTGCTCGATATTGCAGAATCTAACCAGATTAAGGTTGTTTTAGATATTCGATAAAAGCGTAAAAGTAGATAGTTTATAAACGAATAAAATGGGATTAAAAAGAGGTAGTAAAGTAGATGCTGGGTTTAGCATGTCGAGTATGACTGATATTGTATTTCTATTGCTGATTTTCTTTATGATAACATCAACCATGGTAACCCCGCCTGCTAACAAGGATTTGATTCTCCCTAAAAGTGACCATCAGGTTTCGGCAAAACCCAACACAACTATCTCGGTAACGAAAGATTTAAAATACTATGTGGAGGGTGATGAGATTTCTTTTTGGAAAATGGAACGACGTTTGAAGGAAATAATGAATGCAGAGCCCGAGACATACATCGCATTGCATGTAGATGAATCTGTTCCTTTTTCGATTGTAGGGAAAATCAGAGACATAGCAATTCGTAATAAATACAAACTTATTTTAGCTACTCAAGCCAAATAAAGTCATACTAAAGAAAGAATTTATAATGGAGAAAAAATATAACAAACAAGGAATAATAGGTTCAGTCATTTTTCATGTGCTGGTATTGTTGTTATTAATTTTCTTTGGATTAAAAGTATTACCTCAAGAGGAAGAAGGCATATTAGTTAATTTAGGTAATGTACAAACTGGTTTAGGTCCCGTTGAACCGCCTAAGGCTTCTCAAAAACCGACTCCTGTTGAGCCAAAAAAAACAACACCTCCACCAGCGCCAAAAGAAAAAGCGACTCCCAAAACAGAAGAATCTGTTAAAACGCAAGATTTTGATGAAGCGCCTGAGGTAAAAAGTGCTGAGCAAAAAAAGAAGGAAGAAGAAGATAGAATTAAGAAACAGTTAGAAGCCGAAGCGCGCAAAAAACAACTCGAAGAAGAACGGAAAATTCAGGAGGAAGCTGATAGGAAAGCTAAAGCTGAGGCCGAAGCTAAGCGACAAGCTGAATTGGAGAAACAGCGTCAATTAGAGGAAGAACGTAAAAAGCGAGAAGAAGAACAGCGAATAAAAGACGAAGCCCGCAATAAAGTTGGCAGTGCCTTTGGTAAATCCAATAGCGATAGTTCCTCTGAGGGGGATGCTGGCGGTTCTGGCAACCAAGGTTATGTTACTGGCGACCCCAATAGTAAAAATCGTTCAGGTAGTGGTCTTGGAGATTCTGGCAATGGATTTTCTTTAGATGGACGCTCATTAGTGGGTACGCTGCCACAGCCTAATTATGGCATTCAGGAACAAGGAATAATAGTAGTTCAGGTAACCGTTAGTAAATATGGCCAGGTAGTTAGTGCCGAATATCAGCTAAAAGGTTCAACTTCTCAAAACTCTACATTAATAAAGGCGGCCATTGACGCTGCAAAAAAGGCTAAGTTTAATTCTGATGCCAATGCTTCAGCATTTCAAAAAGGAACCATCACATACACCTTTGAATTGAATTAGAAGACGGCTGTCTTTAATAACTAGACATCTTTATTTTAAAGGAAGTCAAAGGCCTATTATCTCCGTAAATAGTTAAATAGTCCGACTTAATTGCTTTAATCGAGATTTGCATCTGTATTATACCATCCTTATAGGTAGGCATCAAAGCTTTTTTAGTTTCGCCTCTTTCAAAAGCATAAGAAAACATAGAAACAGATTGAGAAGATTCCGTATCTCGTTTTGAAAACTCAACTTTTAAGGTATTTTTTTCACTTGATGTTATTACACCTTCCTCGTTTATCAACTGTAGGTTAGAATGCAAATATGGCTTATAAAATAAGGGTATTAAACCAAAATCTTCTCTCGTTTTATTTAAAAATAACCACTCACCTTTTTTGGGGTAATGGTTTAAATAAAACAACGAAGGTTCAATTAAAAAGTAAGCCTCGCTATATGTTCTAACGTAATACTCGCTTTCTTCGTAAAGTTCGCCTGCACCCCAGGTAACATCAAGTAATTGCCATTTACCTTGCAATTTTACGGCATTCCAATAATGATTTACACGACCTGCTTTACGGCCAATATCCTTTAGTCCACTTTTAGAAGTTCCTTCTATAGTAACGCACTCAACACCAGAATTAACACATAACTTCTCAAATAAAAATGCAAATTCCTTAGCCACCGCTTTTTTTGTTTGAAACGTTTGCTCTGCAATTTCTCTATTTACTTTCTGAATTTTTGCTTCTTTCTCTTCCTGTGTTTTATACCTAAAGCTATATGTCACCTTATCTTTATCCGAAAAATGTTCTTTGGTATTAAAAACAACATTAGTCGCCATCCAATAATAAATGCCACCAACTTTATCCCTATCGTTTTTTTTGAAATTCTTATTAATTAATAGGGCAAACGAAGTAGTACTATTTATTTTTTTAGGAAATGCATCCACAACATCTTTTACATCCTGGCTAATTTGAGCATCTAATTTACCCCACAATAAAACCGAAGTAAGTGCGAGTAGTATTCTAATTTTCATTTCTTAATGATTTCCAAAGGCTTAAAAATTGCAATTAAATTCTACAATTCCTAACTACTGAAGCGTTTAAATGTCTGGTCCCCTTCCAATACGTCTTTAGAATCGTACCTTTCCCTTAAAAATATTAGTATGGCTCGATGACTTTATATAGTTTTCCTTGTCAACTCCCCATAAACCTATGTCTTCAGCTTTATCCTTTTTTCGCCAATACCTTCTCGAATCTTTTACCAGCTTTTTCCTTTGCTCCGCTGTTAAGTTAAACTCAGGATTCAATTTAGCACTCAACCTTACTGAGTTAAGGTCAGAAAGGTTTGTGGTATCTGGTTCGGCCAAGTTTGAATAGTACATAGCTAGCTTTTCGATATTTTGCTGATATTCGTTAAGAACCGTTGAATCAATTCCCACCTTATATGTTTCTTGCCCTACTAGCTTTATATTTACATTATAATCAGAATTTTGTCTATAGATTATCCCTTGCTCAAAAATAGAATCCGTAATTTCTGGAAATAGATAAAATACCATTTTCTCCGTTGCATCAATTGTATCGCCAACCATTGGGTGTAATTGAACTAACTTTTGTGCATTAACACTACTCATTAATATTGCTATCAGTGCAACTAAAGTTACTTTTCTCATGGTTTAATAAAATTTGGTTTATCCTATACTTATCTTTTTTCCTAAAAACTTAGGTTGTTTTCCTACTAGTAAATCCAACATCATTTTTACCCTAGCCAATCGTTCCCTCACCATTACTTTAAATCCATATCGCTTACTGACTGATTTTGCATTAAAACCAATAGCTTCCATATTTTTATAATAAGCTATATAAATAGCTCTTTCATTATGAAATTGTTGAGAAATAACTGTAACACTCGACTGCCCAAATATTTTATGACTCCGCACCACTGAATCTAAAGTTCTGAATCCAGCATAATCCAAATAGATTCTATCTTCAGGAATTCCTCCTAATATTAGGTCTTCTTTTATGGTAGTAGGCTCATCATATAATTGCGTTGAATTATCCCCACTTATTAGTATGTAATCCACCTTACCTGCTTTATACAACTTAATAGCTGCTTCAATTCTATACTTATAATATAGGTTTACATGTCCATTGTTAAGATATTTTGCTGTTCCTAAAAACAGGCCAACTTTATTATAAGGAATACTACTTGTTGAATTATATACTTTGCCTGCTGTTTTATACTCCACCAAGTAATCTGCTACAACTATAGCTATTGCAGCAAAGGAGCAAACTATTAAAATAAGAATTATCGTTCTTTTGATGAATTTCATTTAAAAGTAGAATATAACAAATAGTAAAGTTAAATTATTGTCGCAAAAACTAGGGAATACCCCCTATTTTTTATCAACTTAAATTGATATACGTTTGTAATAGAAACAAAAAGTGTTAACAAACCCAATAAATAAATGAAGAAAATTTTAATTCTTGCCATTCTGCTAATTCCCACTTTGCTGATGGCTAAAAACCAAAAACTTGAATCTTTTGAACAGATTATGGATGCCTTAAAACAGGGAAAAACAGTGAAAGCCGTTTTTTATTATAAGGATTGTCAATTGATTAGTGGTAACGAGATTAAAGATAAAAGCGTTGATGCTATTGGAGGAATGTCAATAGACACATGGGAATACTTCGCTAAAGGTTCAATCAGAAACAAGGAGGCTTTTGTGGTATCATCTGCGTCTAAATTAATTGCCAACCCACTAGATGAAGGCTTTGTTTACAACTATGTGAAAATTAAAGTTACAGAAGCTGGAAAGGTTAAAATAACGGCTAAATACATTGACTCCATCACGCACGAGGAAACAATGACCGAAAACTTTTTTACCACCATCAATAAAGACGAAGAAGGCTCAGCTCATTTCTTTGCAGAATAAAACAATTACCTTACCCATCAACAATCAAAGGCATCTCAATTGAGGTGCCTTTCTTTTTATCAATCAAACCTATTCTTTAATACCAAAATCGTAAATTGCTATTTCTTTATATTGCTCTTCTGGCAGTAATAAAGTACTAGGGAAGTTTGGCAAATTAGGTGTATTAGGCAAATGCTCCGTCTCTAAACAAAAACCTGCATGAGGTCCATATTTTATGCCGTATTTTCCTATTAACTGATCATTGATTGCATTTCCTGAATAAAACTGAACCCCAGGTTGAGTTGTGCTCACATCCATTGTTATTCCAGTACTTGGTTCTATCACTTCTATCACCTTTTTTAGCTCTCCCTCTGTCTTATTAAACACATAACAATAATGATAACCATTATGATTTAATTGGTGCATATGATCTCCCATACGAGTCATTTGAGTTAAATCCCATTCCTCTCCTAATACAGATCCGATAACCCCAGTAGGAACAATATCGGCATCAATTTCTGTATAATTATCGGCATCAATCTTAATAAGATGATCGTGTATGGGTGATTTACCTCCGTTTAAGTTAAAATAACTGTGCTGGGTTAAACTAACATGAGTAGCTTTATCGGTACTTGCTTCAAAAGTAACTTCAATAGCATTATTATGACTGAGTATATAAGTAACAGTCACATCCAAGTTTCCAGGAAAGCCATGCATCCCATCCTTAGACAAATATTTTAATTGCACTCCTACTCCTTGTTTGCTTTGCACCTCTTTACTTTGCCAAACTGCGGTATTAAATTCCATTCCTCCATGAGAGCAATGTACTTTATCGTTTTGAGTTAAATGATAAGTTGAGTCATTGATAACAAAACTGGCATTTCTAATTCTATTAGCAAAACGACCTATGGTTGCACCAAAACACGGGTTAGGATCAAGGTACTGTTGCAGATTATCATATCCTAAAACAACATCAACCATATTCCCATTTTTATCGGGCACTAATACCGAGGTTATAATTCCTCCATAATTGGTTAATTTCATCACCATTCCGTTTTCATTAGTTATGGTATAAAGATGAATCGCTTCTCCATTAATCTCTCCCCATATTTCTTTAGTTGACTTATTTTTAGGTACCGAACAACTAATAAGGCCAAGTCCAATAACTGCTATTAAAACGATGATGTTTTGTTTCATAATTATGGTGTAAAATTTAAACTAAGATAATATTTCTGCATAAAAAAAGGGCACCTCAAAAAGAGATGCCCCGATATAATAAAGGTCTAAGTAATTACTTAATCTCTTCGTATGAGATATCAGACAAACGTTTGTAGCCATTATAACGCCATTTAGCATTTTCTTCTGAAGCTTGGAATAACTCACCAGCTTCTTCTGGGAATGCTTTTAATAATGATGTATAACGTACTTCTCCTTTAAGGAAGGATTGGAATAAATCCCACTTAGGAGGTTTAGAGTCTAATACAAATGGGTTCTTTCCTTCTTCTTCCAATAATGGATTGTAACGGAATAAGTGCCAGTATCCACACTCTACAGCTTTCTTAGTCTCGTTTTGAGTACCACCCATTCCACCTTTCAACCCGTGGCTGATACATGGAGAGTAAGCAATAATCAATGAAGGACCTGGATAAGCTTCTGCCTCTTTAAGCGCTTTGAAATACTGCGCTTGGTTTGCACCCATGGCTACCTGAGCAACATATACATAACCATAAGTTGTTGCCATCAAACCAAGATCTTTCTTACGAATTCTCTTACCTGAAGCAGCAAACTTAGCAACAGCACCAATAGGAGTAGATTTAGATGCTTGACCACCAGTATTTGAGTAAATCTCAGTATCCATTACCAAGATGTTTACATCTTCACCAGTAGCTAATACGTGATCTACACCACCGTAACCGATGTCGTAAGCCCATCCATCACCACCAAAGATCCAGTTAGATTTCTTAACCAAATAATCTTTAAGTGCAAGGATTTCTTTAGCAACAGCGTTAGACTCATTTGCTAAAGCAGCCTCAACAGCTTTAGAAACCTCACGTGTTTTAGAACCGTTTTGTTTATTTTCAATCCATGCTTCAAAAGCAACTTTTGTGTCAGCAGAAACAGCATCAAGATTTTCGTTCATTAAACGCTCAAGACGGTCGCGTAGCTTGTTAACTCCAAGTGCCATACCTAAACCATACTCTGCATTATCCTCAAATAATGAATTTGCCCATGCTGGCCCTTGTCCTTCACTATTTTTACAGTAAGGCGTTGCAGGAGCAGAACCACCATAAATAGACGAACAACCAGTTGCATTAGCAATCATCATTCTGTCACCAAATAATTGAGTAATTAATTTGATATATGGAGTTTCACCACAACCAGCACAAGCTCCAGAGAACTCGAATAATGGTTGAGCAAACTGAGAAGCTTTCACGTTCATGTCTTTCTTCATGATACTATCTTTGATAGCTACTTTCTCAGCCATATATTCCCAACGAGTAATTTCCTCTCTTTGCGAATCAAGAGGCTTCATTACAAGGGCTTTTGTTTTAGAAGGACAAACATCTGCACAGTTACCACAACCAGTACAATCTAGCGCAGATACCTGAATTCTGTATTGTAAACCATCAAATCCTTTACCGTTTGCTTTTTTAGTAGTTGTTCCAGCAGGAGCACCTTCCAACTCAGCCTCATCCAATAAGAAAGGACGAATTGCAGCATGTGGACAAACATAAGAACACTGGTTACACTGAATACAGTTGTCATCTTGCCATTCTGGTACATTTACAGCAATACCACGCTTTTCGTAAGCGGTAGTACCAGCTGGGAAAGTACCATCCTCAACACCATTGAAAGCACTTACAGGAAGGTCATCACCTTTTTGTCCGTTAACAGGAAGTACAATATCTTTAATAAAAGCAGGCACATCAGATCTAAACTCAAGCGACTTAGGCTCTAATTTAGCCCACTCAGCAGGAACAGCAACTTCAGTTACAGCACCACCTTTTTCAACCGCTTGGTAGTTCATATTTACAACGTCTTCACCTTTTCTTCCGAAAGACTTAACAATTGCATTCTTCATTTCCTCTACTGCTTGATCGTAAGGAATTACTTCAGCAATCTTAAAGAAAGCTGACTGCATGATGGTATTGGTACGATTTCCTAAACCAATTTCCTCAGCAATAGCAGTAGCGTTAATAATATAAAACTTGATTTCGTTTGCTGCAAGATATTGCTTAACACCTTGTGGTAAACGATCTTTTGTTCCTTCAGCATCCCAAATAGAATTTAAAAGGAAAGTACCTCCTTTTTTCAATCCTTTTAGCATATCATATTGATTCAAATATGCAGGAACGTGACATGCAACAAAGTCAGGTGTGTTTACTAAATACGGCGAACGGATTGGAGTATCACCAAAACGTAAGTGAGAAATAGTAATACCTCCAGATTTTTTAGAATCATACGCAAAATAAGCCTGAGCATATTTATCCGTATTGTCACCAATAATTTTAATAGAGTTTTTGTTAGCACCTACAGTACCATCAGAACCTAATCCGTAAAATTTACCTTCGAATGTACCTTCAGCAGCAAAGCTGATTTCTTCTTTTAAAGGAAGAGATTTGAAAGTAACATCATCTACAATACCTACAGTAAATTGATTCTTAGGCTCAGCAGACATCAGGTTTTCAAAAACAGTAATCATGTGAGTAGGCGTAGTATCTTTTGAAGATAAACCGTAACGTCCACCAATGATTTTCGGAGAATTAGCTTTACCGTTGAACACCTCAACAATATCAAGATATAATGGATCTCCATTAGCTCCTGGCTCTTTAGTTCTGTCAAGAACACAGATATTCTTACAAGAAGCTGGAACAGCTTTCATGAAGTACTCTGCAGAGAAAGGACGATATAAGTGAACAGCAATTAAACCTACTTTTTCACCTTTTGCATTTAAGTAATCAACTGATTCTTTAATTGTATCAGTGATAGAGCCCATCGCAATAACTACATTTTCTGCATCCTCTGCACCATAGAAAGTAAAAGGAGCATAATTACGACCTGTAATAGCATTAATTTTGTCCATATACTTAGCTACCATATCAGGAATAGCATCGTAGAATTTATTAGCTGCCTCACGAGACTGGAAGTAAATGTCAGGATTTTGAGCAGTACCTCTTGTAACAGGACGCTCAGGATTTAATGAATTATTTCTAAAAGCAGCAAGCGCTTCTTGATCCACTAAGCCCCTAAGGTCTTCCATATCCATTTCCTCAATTTTCTGAATTTCGTGAGAAGTACGGAATCCATCAAAATAGTGCATAAAAGGAATACGCGATTCAATAGAAGCAAGGTGGGCAATACCAGCTAAGTCCATTACCTCTTGAACGCTACCAGTTGCTAACATAGCACAACCAGTCTGACGAGCAGACATAACATCACTGTGATCACCAAAAATAGAAAGTGCTTGAGCGGCTAATGAACGAGCACTTACGTGGAATACACCTGGTAATAACTCACCAGAAATTTTGTACATATTCGGGATCATCAATAATAATCCCTGAGAAGCAGTAAATGTAGAGGTTAATGCACCAGCTTGTAACGAACCGTGCATTGCTCCTGCAGCACCAGCCTCTGATTGCATTTCTTCAACTTTAACGGTTTCACCGAAAATGTTTTTTCTTCCTCCTGCAGCCCACTCATCGATGTACTCTGCCATTGTTGAAGAAGGCGTGATTGGGTAAATTGCAGCTACTTCGCTAAACATATAAGCGATGTGTGAAGCGGCATAATTACCATCACAGGTAATAAACTTCTTTTCTTTAGCCATTTGTTTAATATTTAAGTTTTAACTACTATTATTTAGAACTATTCTAATCTACTGAATATCAACATTTAAATTTACAATAATATGTTGATAGCTCTATACTATTTTAATATAAAAAACCGAAAAGCCATAAAGGAATATTCCCCTTACTGCCTAACTCAATCATATCCGTTGCTCGTATTGAACCAGCCTTAATATTCTTTTTAAGATTGCTATGATCGCAAATTAAAAAGTTGTGTTTATCATCCACTTTAAAGTCTGCCTCCTTGGTATAAGTTAACTCATGAATACTTCCAACCTGATTGTAAAAAAACGTTTTATGCAAAATATCCTTTTGCGCTTCACCACTTTTAATAGAATATATGAGGTTAGGATTGTGCAAATAAATAAGCGAAGGCTTTTTTTGCATGGACTCTTCTCCCTCATATAATAACTTTATTAACCTTGCTTGACGCAGATAATAAAGGTAATTCATTACGGTGGCTCTTGAAGTATTGATGTGTGCACTTAACTTACTCACATTGGGCTGAAATGGAGACTCTGCTCCTACTTTGTACAATAACTTTCTAAGGCGTGGCAAATATTTTAGCTCAATCTGACGAAGGAAACTAATGTCAATTTCCAAAATTAGATTTAAGCTCTTCATGAGATTCTCGGCATAATGTCCATTACCAAAGAAAAATGGATAATAACCATAATGCAAATAATCATCAAAATAGGCCAAAGGACGAACCTTATCTACAATATTCTTGGCAATCGATTCATGATCTTTCAAAATTTCCTCCAAAGAGTATGAGTCAAAAGACAAACCTGTTTTTAACTCCAAAAACTCTCTAAACGAAAAGCCTTCCAACTTATACGAATGTACAATCTCTTTTAAATGAGGATTTTCTTCGCGTAAGCGCATTACCGTAGAACCTGAAAAAACAATTTGCAGATCCTTAAAATTATCGTAACAATATTTCAGTTCCTCACTCCAACTAGGATATTTATATACCTGATCTAGTACTAAGGTTTTACCTCCCGTTTTTCTAAACTGATCGGCAAATGAAATAATGGTATTTTGTGTAAAATAGAGGTGGTTTAGATTTACATAAAGACATGCTTTATCTGTGCCGTAAGTTTTTTTTGCAAAATCAAGCAAGAAGTCTGTTTTACCAATACCTCTAGTTCCTTTGATTCCAATTAAACGATGACTCCAATCTATCTGATCCATCAATTTTCGACGAATCGGAACTTTTAAATTTTCAATTAGATATCTATGTGTTTCAAAAAATGACTGCACCTTGTCCTTTTGTAAATTATAGAACAAATGTAATATTCACATTCATTATTTTGCAATCTCCACATTACATTTTACGCCTAAAGCTGTAATTTATACTTATTAAAAATAACACCATAGTATAATCTCCACAATACAGTAGTTTTTGCATTTAAGCATACGAATACCTAAATAACAATCTTATTATCAAAGCTATAATTGCAATAATAAAAAAAGGGCCTTTCTGATTTACAGAAAAGCCCTTCATATATTTTAAAACTTAAACTAACGATTAACCATCATTCATAGAAATCAGAAACTCTTCGTTATTTCTTGTTTTTCTTAATCTATCCTGTAAGAAATTCATCGCCTCAATTGGAGTCATATCTGATAAGAAGTTACGAAGCACCCATAAGCGGTTCATACTTTCTTTCTCTATCAATAGATCCTCGCGACGTGTACTTGATAAAGTAACATCCACAGCTGGGTAAATACGCTTGTTAGAAAGTTTTCTATCTAACTGAAGCTCCATATTACCCGTACCTTTAAATTCTTCAAAGATAACCTCATCCATCTTAGATCCTGTCTCTGTAAGCGCAGTTGCTAAAATTGTTAACGAACCTCCATCCTCAATATTACGAGCCGCTCCAAAGAAACGCTTTGGTTTGTGCAATGCATTAGCATCAACACCACCAGAAAGCACTTTACCGGAAGCTGGAGAAACTGTATTATAAGCACGAGCTAAACGCGTGATTGAATCTAATAAAACAACCACATCATGACCACACTCCGTCATTCTTTTAGCTTTCTCTAAAACAATATTCGCTACTTTTACGTGTCGCTCTGCTGGTTCATCAAAAGTAGATGAAATAACCTCTGCATTCACACTTCGAGCCATATCAGTAACCTCCTCAGGACGTTCATCGACCAAAAGAATAATCATATATACTTCTGGGTGATTTGCTGCAATAGCATTAGCTACCTCTTTTAATAAAACAGTTTTACCCGTTTTAGGTTGAGCTACAATTAAACCACGTTGTCCTTTTCCAATTGGCGCAAACATATCCACAATACGTGTTGACATGCTTTCTTTACCACTCCCTGTTAACTTGAACTTTTCATCAGGAAAGATTGGCGTCAAGTGATCAAAAGGAACACGGTCACGCACAATTTGTGGCGATCTACCGTTAATTTCTTCAACTTTAATTAAAGGAAAATATTTTTCGCCTTCTTTCGGAGGACGAATAGTTCCTAAAACTGTATCTCCTGTTTTTAAACCAAAAAGTTTAATTTGAGATTGAGATACATAAATATCATCTGGTGAATTTAAGTAATTGTAATCCGAAGATCTTAAGAAACCATAACCATCTTGCATGATTTCAAGAACACCTGAAGCTGAAATAATACCATCGAAGTCAAATGACTTATCTTGTCTATCGTTGCGACGATTATTATCTCTTCGCTGATCATTGCGATTATTATTATCTCTTCGTTGATCGCGGTTGTCATTCTGACGAGGGTGACGACGATTCTCCTGTTGACCAGCATTATCTCTTCGCTCTCTTGTCTCCTCTTTTTTATCCTTAACCTCTTCCGTTTTTGCAGGGGTTTCAGTAGGAGCTTTTACTTCCGACTTAGCTTCAACCACTTTTTCCTCTACTTTTTCTTCAACCTTTTTAGGTTTAGCTTGTGGCTTAGGTTGAGGTTTTGGTTGAACTCTTGGTTTTGATTCTTCTTTTTTAACAACTTCGTCAGCTTTAGCTTCTGACTCAACTTTTGTAGAAGATCCCGCCTTTTGCACTTTAGGTGTACGCGCCCTTTTAGCAGGTTTTTTTTCTACTGGCTTGTCTGTTTTTTTCTTTTCAGAAGCCACTATAGCTTGCTCATCCAAGATTTTATAAATAAGATCTTGCTTTTTAAAAGAATCTACACGTTTGATCTTTAACTCTTTAGCAACATCCTTTAAGTCAGCTAAAAGTTTTTTATTCAATTCAAGAATATCGTACATAATTTTTTACCAATAAAATTCTTTTGGGGGAATATTTTTATGATTGAACTTGCGTTCAGTATTGTTATATTAATTGTAATTTGATTTTTGTGCTCTGAAGGCCAATGATTCTAAAACGAAGAAAGATGCCTAGAAGATTTGATGCAAACTTAAGCAATCTGTACCAATTCGCAAAATTATTTCACATTTTTTACTCAACACATAAATCAGGAGTTTCATCCAAACGTATTGATATTTATTCAACTTGTAAAACACTAACTTACTTTTTTTGTTATATTTACCGTAAGACATTAATCACACACACTCCTTAGCAAAGGGACATATGAGACAACTCAAGATTACAAAACAAGTAACAAACCGCGAAACACCCTCGTTGGATAAATACTTGCACGAAATTGGCAAGGTTAAATTAATCACTGCGGAGGAAGAAGTTCAATTAGCCAAAAGAATTAAAGAAGGGGATGAAGGTGCATTGCAAAGGCTAATTAATTCTAACTTAAGGTTTGTTGTTTCTGTTTCAAAACAATACCAGAACCAAGGACTAAGTCTACCTGATTTAATAAACGAAGGTAACCTTGGACTAATAAAAGCAGCACAGAGGTTTGATGAAACACGCGGTTTTAAATTTATTTCATATGCTGTATGGTGGATTCGTCAGTCCATTCTTCAGGCCTTAGCAGAACAAGCCAGAATTGTGCGCCTGCCACTGAATAAAATTGGCTCAATGAACAAGGTGAACAATACCTTTTCTAAATTAGAGCAAGAATACCAACGTGAGCCCACTTCAGAAGAAATTGCCGATGCCTTAGATCTTGCTCCAAAAGAAGTAAAAGAATCGCTTAAGGCGATGAGCAAGCACCTTTCGATGGATGCTCCATTGCGTAAGGACGAAGCTAACAACATGTACGACACTTTATTGTCGGAAGACGCCATTAGTCCTGATAATAAATTATTAACCGACTCTTTAAGACGAGAGATTGACCGCTCGCTAGGGACCTTGTCTGCTCGTGAAGCAGATATCATTAGGTTATATTATGGCTTAAGTGGAGAACCTCCATATTCGCTTGAAGAAATAGGAAATTTATTTAGTTTGACTAGAGAAAGAGTTAGACAAATAAAAGAAAAAGCAATTAAACGATTAAAGCATACATATAGGAGTAAAATACTGAGATCCTACCTGGGATAACTGCTTAATAAAAATAAATACTATCCTAAATAAATTGGTGCTTCGCGCAAACCTGAGTTCATCCTGAAACAATTAAGAATACTCAACTCTTAACTGTTCCAATGTTCTTGATAACAAAAACTAAGGAAAAAAATTACTTTATGATTTTTGCTTCGTTCGGTACTATTCAAGCAAGCTTGATGCGCTACCCTCTCTTATCGCAAAAAGTCAAGGCTGCACCAGTTTCGTTCAAAAAACTACGGTTTATGACTGAAATTATTTAAACTCAACCTTTCTCGTTCCTCAAAAGGATTCAAACAGAAAATAATTTTTTAGCGTTATTTCAGCCTTGTTTTTTGACTCACCTGCTGAGGCCGATACTACT
>NZ_LXYE02000056.1 GCF_001659685.2 Labilibacter marinus | reverse complement strand
CAAGACATTAGGAACATTAAAAAAATAGTTTAGGACGCTATTGAAGAAAAATACGAAAGTGTATAAATATAGATCCTTTGGAAGGTATGTTTAAAACATAACAGAATCAGGAGGGTAACACCAATTTTATTCACACTCAGGTGTGTCCAATTAATTTGCTCTGGCCATGCCAGTTTTATCTTAAATTAATATTTAAGGGTAATCTTCATCAATATTGTGGGATTAACGAATACTTATTACTTTTGCCACGGGAAAAATACAACTATAATTTACAGTCCGTATCAAACATTTTATACACTTTAGCCTTGTTCTTTAATTAGAGCGAAGTTGCGTGTATGCAATATTCGTTATAGACCATTAACATTTTTGCAAAGATGAACCATTTAATTGCACCATCGCTATTGGCTGCTGATTTCAGTAAAATGGAATCTCAAATTGAAATAATTAATAAGAGTGAAGCCGACTGGCTGCACCTGGATATAATGGATGGTGTCTTTGTGCCTAATATTTCTTTTGGCCTACCGATTATTAAATCATTGCGTCCGCATATTGACAAACCTTTTGATGTGCACCTAATGATTGTTGAGCCAGATAAATATATTACAGATTTTAAAAACGCTGGCGCAGATTTACTAAACGTTCATTACGAAGCTTGCACACACTTGCACAGAACCATAGATGCTATTAAAAAAGAGGGAATGCAAGCTGGCGTCACGTTAAATCCGCATACTCCTATATTTTTATTAGAAGAGATTATTAAAGAAGTGGACTTGGTTCTACTGATGTCAGTTAACCCAGGTTTTGGTGGACAGAAGTTTATTGAGAATACCTTTAAAAAACTTTCGGAGCTAAGAAATTTAATTGAGAAAAAAGGAAGTAGAGCATTAATTCAGGTTGATGGCGGAGTTACCATTGCCAACGCTCAGCAATTAATTAATGCTGGTGCTGATGTATTGGTAGCAGGAAGTGCTGTTTTTAATGCACCAAACCCTATACAGGCGGTAAAAGAGTTAAAGCACTTTTTACCTGAACCACCTTTATCTGCTATTAAATAAAGATTTAAACTATAGAAATTTATTTTAATACAACCATTATAAACCAATATACTGAAACAAAAAACGCTGGCATTGCCAGCGTTTTTTTGTTTATTTAATAATATCTCCTTTAATAAGCTAATAATAGCCATCTAGAACATCTTTTTATAACAACGTTTACGCTTATGCTGAATGTGATCGAACGACTTCCACAACTGAATAGCTACTTTATTGTCTTCTAGCATACCTGTTGTTTCTACAAATTTAATACCTGCATCATTAGCTGTATTCCAAAGTTCATTCATTAACAATGAAACTCCACCCATTTTTTGTAACTCAGGTTTTACCCCAGTAAGCATCAAATCCATTTCTTTTGGTTTTTCAAGCGCCTTTTTCAAATGCCACCAACCAAATGGAAGAAGCTTTCCTTTAGCTTTTTGTAATGCTTCTGATAAAGAAGGTAATGCCACTAAAAAGCCAGCTAACTGATCTTCTTTATCCAACATAACCTTTACAAAACGAGGATTAATGGCAGGAAAGAATTTATCAATGTAAAACTTCACTAATCTATCTGGCAACCTAAAAGTTCCAAACAAACCAACAAAAGCATCATTAAAAACCTTAAAAATCATTTCTCGATATGGTTCAAGTTCACTGCTCTTATTAAAGTTTAGTATTTTTAATCCGTAACGTTTTTTTATCATCTCCGCTACTTTAAGAGCTTTTGCAGGCATTTCATCAGGAAAAGTAATTCTAAACTCTAACCAATCGCGCTCTTTTACATATCCTAATTTCTCAATATGACCTTGGTAATAATCCCAATGGTAATCACTAGCCATACATGGAATTCTATCAAAACCTTCGATGAGTACACCTGAATGGTCTAAGTTTGAAAAACCCAGCGGACCCATCACACCCACCATTCCTTGCTCGTTTAGCCAATTTTCGGCTACTTCAAATAAGGACTTTACTACCTCAAAATTATCGATGAATTCGATGCGGGTAATTCGACCAATCTTCTCGCCTATTTTATCAATCCATAAATCATTAACTATGGCTCCAATTCTACCCACTATTTTTCCATCTTGATAAGCCAACCAAAATTTAGCTCTACAAAAATCGTACGCTGGATTTTTTTCAGGAGTAATAGCCCCAAGTTCGTCTCCTTTCATAGGAGGAACCCAATACTTATTGCTTTTATATAATTGATATGGAAAGTCTACAAACTTCTTTCTCTGACTCTGATTTAATACCTCTACTATTTGAATACTCATATCTGATGATTGAATTTGCTACGAAAATAATCAAAAAAAGTAATGTTTATTATACAAATGCAATAAGCTTTATATATTGAATATGAGCAATTGAATATCAGGCTCTAATCCTATCCGACTACAATAGTATGCAACACTTGGTATTGCTCAGCCTTCTAACCATGCTTTAAATGGTTTTATTTTATCCCTAGAAACTACCAACTCATCTTCTTGAAAGGTCTGTATTTTTACTTTTATTCGTGATGGCCCAACAGAAATCACATCTTCAATGGCATTTAAGGATACAATGTGCTTTCTACTTATTCGAAAGAAGTTTTCTGGATTGAGCAAATCTATCAACTTATCTAAGGCATAATCCACCAGATAGTTTTTCCCTGATTTGGTATGTAAATAAGTGGCCTTTTCCATACTGTAAAAACAGGCTATTTCATCCACTTTTACCGGACGAATATGAGTTCCTACTTTTACTACAAATCGCTCTTTGTAATTAGTTGTTTTATTCTGTATGGCATCAATTAGTTTATTAATATCAGGCGTTACCTGATTTATCGTCTCATTAGAAGCAAAGCTTTTATACTTGTCGAGCGCTGTGCATAACATTTCCTGATTAAGTGGTTTTAATAAATAATCTACACTATTAACTTTAAAAGCCTGTAAAGCGTATTGGTCGTAGGCCGTAGTAAAAATAATAAAGGACGATATACTTACTCGTTTAAAAATTTCGAAACAAATACCATCTCCCAAATGCACATCCATAAAAATAAGCGAAGGATGTACATTTGTTTTCAACCAATTCTCAGCACTAGCCACCGAATCCAAGGTTTCTACAATATTTATCTCACTATCACAAGCTTTAACTAAAGCAGTAAGATGCTCAGCCGCTAAAGGCTCATCTTCAATTATTAGTACATCCATTCTTATTTACTCTTCTTTTTAGCGTTCTAGATAGCTTTCGTATATAAAGTCAACTACTTCGTTATACCTGTCATAAAAACAGTCAATTACGAAAAGAAAACTCCTTGGTTTATTATGACCTCACAAGCCTTACATTTGAACTTTATATTGAAAACTCTAAAAATATCGACTTTATAAACAGACTCTAGTTAAACCTCATCATCAAGTTCGAAAATCAGCAATGGCACTCTTACCACAAATTTATCATCCTTAACTTCTACCTCCATGGGGTTATCCGTTAAAAAACTATAACGTTCCTTTAAACTATGAAGCCCCAACTTTTCTCCATCCACAGGACTTTGGTATGGCATAAAATTATTTTCTACCACTAAATACTTATCTGCTGCAAATATTTTAATTTCTAAAGGGTTCTCCTTGTTAATCTGATTGTGTTTAATAGCGTTCTCCACTAGCAACTGCAAAGTCATAGGTATTATTTGATGCTGCTTTGCTCCGTTTAAGTCCATTTTAGTCACAATATTGTCACCAAAGCGAACTTGCTGTAAATCGAGATATTGCTGAACGAAACTCACCTCATCCTCTACCGAAATTATTTCCTTACCTCTAAAGGATAATAGGTTTCGGTAAAAGCCCGAAAGTTTGTTGACAAAGCTTTCGGCCCTATCTGCATCTATCTTGATTAATGAGTTTAATACATTTAAACTATTGAAAAGAAAATGCGGATTAACCTGATTACTCAATACTTTATATTGTAAGGAAATAGCCTCCTGTTTCAGTTTCTCTTCGGCTAGAATCGATCTGCGCCATTCAGCAAAAAAAGCTCTGGCATAAAAAAATAAGGTAATCAGATAAAGCACTACATACTCCAGTATAAGTATAGCTTTACCGTAAACTAAAAACTTATCCCAAGCTACTCCCATGATGAGCGAATACCAAAACCAATTGGTGAATAAAATAACTAAGGTTGAATATATGGTGGTTATTACAAATGCAATCAACACACTTTTAACGGGTCTTTTAATCCAGGATAACCATCGTTTTTCAACCAAAGCAATTACATAACCATTGGCAAACAAACCATAACCAATCATTAAAGAATAACCGACATTATATAACCATGAACTTATATCACCATCTAGTTTACCTCCTAAAAATAGCCTCGAAAGCGTTCCTATAACGATGCAAATAAAACCTATAGTGATTAACTTTTTTAGGTTCATCTTTTCGCTTACTCTTTTTACTTCAGCCATATTAGTCTTCTTTGCACTGCTTTAACATTTCATTATTATGCTGACTATCCCAAGTTGGCCAAAAGTCAATTTTTGATGTATCTTCTTTAAATAAACTGGCTGCTTTTTCATAAATAGGTTTAGCTTTCGATTTTCCGCCTCCAAACATTGATGGCGTATGAAAAACATTATTTCCTCGACAATAATAAATACGCGGATTCTTATCATTTAGCACTTGTGCCTTATCCAATTCTTCGTTCGATAGCATAGAGTATTTCATGCCTTTTGACATGCTGGTAATTCGCATAGAATACAACAATCCCTGAAGCGCAAATACTTCCGACTCCTTCGGTTGCTGCTTTTTCAACTGGTCTAAATAGCCTTGCGCAGTATCTAAATATTGGTGAATAACATTCGCATCTTTAGTGAAAAAAGCAACTCTTACCAAAGAGTAAGAAGCATAATATAAAGGCAACCATTCTGCTTTTTCCTTTTCAGACACACGATAAAACGTACCCGAAATAGAGGCTAGTTCTTCCACGGTTTTTACTTTGTACATTTTTTCGATATTCTGTTTCATCACATCATGGTAATTAGATGCAGAAACACTGAATTCGAAAATGGAAATAAAAATTAAAACTGTTGCTAATGTAATGACTGTATTTTTCATTGTAATTAGAATTTGTACCGACAATATCGGTAATTAATTTAAAGTTATAAATATTCCTAAAAAGGCGAATTGTTTAACATCGTTTGACTGTGGCAAGTATACCTGGCTTCCATCCGTATTTCGTATAGGTCCTGGGCGATAAGCATACACATTATTATTTCCCAATGCATTGGATAAGGAAAAATGAATAATGGTGCGATTACCAAAAAATTGAGTGATATAACTGAGGTTTACATTCAGCTCATTACTTAAGTCTGCTTGATGCGTAATTTTTCCATCTGGGGTATTTTCGTACCAGTTTCTACCACTAGCCAACCAGTATGTAGCTCCTACCTGGCAATGAATAGCCGAAATCCAATATTTAGCTACTGCCGAAAAATTATGATTGGATACAAAGGATGGCTGAGCCTTAAAATCGAAGCTTTTATACTCGCGATGGGTATCAATATACGAATACGACAACCAGTATTCTAAAAATTTGACCGACTCATTATCTCTCCAAAACACGTCAACACCATAAGCATCACCACTGCCTTCGTTGCTATAATAACTAGGCAAATAAGCAGCCTGACCATCATACTTTACCAGGTTTTTATACTTTTTATAATACGATTCTACCCTAAAAAACTTCTCATCCGTTTTTCCTGTTTGATAACCTAGTATATAATGCTCTGCTTTTTCAAAGTCTAGTATTGAAGTAAACTTTAATTCATCACTTTGTGGATTCTGGTAAAAATGACCATATGAGGCGGATACTTGACTATGCTTTCCTGTAGCAAAAGCAATACCTAAACGAGGTGCCAAGCTACTTTTATCCAATAAGGAAGAATATTCATATCTAACCCCCGTTGACATGGCCAAGTTTTTAGAAACCTGAATTTGAGCCTCTGCAAATACACCTGTCAGGTAATCCTGATAAGCCAAATCATGCGTTGATGAATCGGGATGAGCTTGATAGTTCTGTTGATAATCCGTTAAAGTAGTACTCGCTCCATATCTTATTTTCAGACCATCTTTAACATCGTACACAAGCATAGCACGCACTTCTGCGTTAAGCTCATTATTTTTGATGTGCTGGCTGTGATAAATAATATCAGGATTATCGAGTGTAGCAGAGCCTCCCAGCTTTAAAGATGTTTTATCTCCGATAGGCTGACGAAAAGTTACATTACCATAGTAGTTTTGGTTCAAAGATTCTGTCACGTACTGTAGGTCATCCACTCCCGCATCATTTAGAAACCGAACATGACTACCGTCACCCGTAAAATAGGTCTTCAGCATTCCATTTTTCTTGGTTTTATGACGATAAATGATGCTTCCGCTACCTGACTCGGTGGGTTTTTCCCAATCATACTTAGTATTGATGACGTTATAATAAGGTGCCATATTGATGTAACTACCCGTTATAGAAAGCGAATTGTTTTTCCAGATTTCCGTCACGTTCAACTCTGTACCAATACTCATTAACGAAAGCGAAATAACATCCTCCGTATATAAATCATTGCTCTCCAAAACCAACACCGACGATAATGCCTGTCCGTATTCTGCGGAATAACCGCCCGTACTAAACATCATACCAGAAAACAAAGAAGGCGAAAAACGGCTTCTGGTAGGCGCATCAGGCACTTTAGAAAAATAAGGTTTTCCAGCTAGCACGCCATCAATAACCGTTTTGGTTTCGTAAGCTGCACCACCACGCACCAATAAACGCCCATCATCATTGGCTTGTTGAGTACCTGGCAAAGAATTTAAAGCTCCTGTTATATTCCCCAAGGAACCTGCCGTAGTATATATATCAAGCGATTTCATTACCGAAGCTTTATGCTTATCTCCAGCGGCAAAAGTTCCTGCTGTTACCGTTACCCCTTCGATACTTTGCATATCATCCTTTAAAACAATATTAAGAGTATCCTTATGCGAAGGGATAGCTTTCTCGTAGGTTTCATAACCTACAAATTGAGCGATTAAAACTGCGTTTTCATTCTGCGTTTCGGCCTCAAAATCACCATTAAAATCAGTAATGGTTCCATCATAAGTATCCTTAAAATAGATATTAACACCAACCAATGCTTCTCCGTTTTTATCGCATACCTTGCCAGAAACTACAATTTGAGCAATGGCAGATGTTGTTATAAAAAATATGAGTAAAGTAAGTATCGTTTTCATTCTGTTTCTATTTAATTGACACTTCAAAAGTGCGGACTAAGCCATCAAAATGAAAAAGAGTGTTACCGAATGGTTGTTTTTTTAAGACGAATGGGAATATAGGCTAAGAGTTGGTGTCAGAAGTCCATGATTGGGGCTTTGAAGGTAACTCCCAAAGCAACTTTTTAGAAAGTGAAAGCCCTTAGACATCTCCAAAACCTGATTTCTTACACACGAGCTAATGGAGATAACTCTAAATGTCATTTCATTGTCGAGGAAAGCTATGGAGGTTTCTCCACGGCTTCCTTTTTGGCTGGGAATTCGTGGAGCCAACTCTAAAGATGAAACCATTAGATTTTAGATATTTGGGGCTAACTTTATTGATAAAATTTGAGACAAAAAAACCTTACAAGTCATTGAGACCTGCAAGGTTTATATTAGTTTAGTTTACTCAGTTCTTTATAACTTTCGACTCTCTCCTAACTCAAGCCTTTCTTAAAATTAAAGGTTGTCGATGGCTGTAATTGCTCGGATGCTTTAAACTTTTTAAATAATTTAGTAGGCAAATGTTTCGAAGGGGCCTCAGTTCTTAAATCGAACAAGAATCTAAAGAAACCTTCTTTTTTGAGCAGAGTAGCATATTGCATTAAAGCAACTGGAGTTTTTGAATAAACAGAAGTCATTCCATTACGCACATAACGCGTAAATTCGTTTTCTGTATTATCCTTAAATTCGTTTTCACGATTAAATACCTCAACTGGCATACGTGCAAAAAACAATTCGGGATTAGAGTATACCGGCAAAATTCCATCACGCGAAGTACCCTTTTGCAAATTTTCAAAATCGTTTTCTATTGGATATGTTACTTGCTTTACACTAAACGATTTGATACCATTAATGGCCGCATCGTTATATATATAAACCCTTTCATTTGTAACTACATTACATCCCTTAGGTATCATATCCAACTGCGAAAGATGACTCAATACAAAGTTTTTCATTCCTTTGCGATGCAACCATTTAATATCTTTCAACAATTCTTCCACATTGGTCTCGGCTACAAAACCAGGTAACTCCACGTAGAAACGGAATAAATTCTTTTTAAAGAATGGACTATCAAACGGAATTTTTTTCCAATCATTTTTCGTGATATCTAAAAATATCCCTTTAAAGTCATCTACGCGAAGTTTACGTAACCAGTCCAAATTATCTATACGTACATAAAACTCAGCTCTATTGCTTTTCTCATTCGTTATATCTATCCTTTTCCTAATTTTTCGTTTATAGGCACCACTTATCGGCTTAATGCTTTGGTGTTTTAAATCTTCAAATTTATTCGGAAAATTTTTCGAAGGCAATCCAATTAAATAAACATCATCATTTTTTCTAATTGCTTTTGAGGTATGCACGTGGTAAGTGCCATTTTCTTCGGCAAACTCTTTTACCTTAACAGATACCGACTCGCCTACTTTATTAACAACACGCAATTGCTGACCACGCTCCAAATCTAACTTCGGTCTTACCCAAAAACCTTCATCGCTCAACTTCTTAACCGTACCCATAAATATACCATTATTGGTATTATCAGAGATAGCTCCCTTCACTTTACCGCCCATAAAATAGTCGGTTTTTTCACGACCAAAATCCCATTTCAGTAATTCTTCCGCCTCTTTAATCTTTTCAGGATGATCGATAACCATGCGGTATGCTTGAGCCACGCGATGCACATAAGCTGCCGACTTCATTCTTCCTTCAATTTTTAGTGAGGCTACTTTCATTTTAGTAAAGTCGGGCACCAACTTAATCTGCTGATTATCCTTTAACGAAAAGATGGCATGTTTTTTACCATTATCATTAAACACCCTACGACACGGCTGCGTGCACTGTCCGCGATTTGCGCCCTTACCACCCAAATAACTACTAAACAAACACAATCCAGAAAAGGAATAACACAAGGCTCCGTGAACAAATATTTCTATTTCGCCCTCCGCCTTTTTCATGATTTCTGTGAGTTCAGGATAGGTTAATTCTCTGGCTAAAATAACTCTTTCAATCTTTGCTTTCTTCGAGAAATTGGCACCAATTGAGTTATGGTTGGCCATTTGTGTACTCGCATGAATAACCAAATCAGGAAAAAACGTTTTGGCCAAATACCAAATACCCCAATCCTGAATAATAACTGCACTAACAGCTGTCTGCGAAAGAAAATTCAAGACATCTAACAGCTCCGATATTTCGTGATTTTTAATTACCGTGTTTAGCGTAACGTATATTTTCACTCCCTTTTTACCTGCTATATCAAGCATGGTTATTAACTGAGGGTTAGAAAAATTTACGGCACGTCCTCGCGCATTAAACTGCTTTAATCCTAAAAATATAGCGTCTGCCCCTCCTTCAACTGCAGCATGAAACGCCTCAATATTTCCTGCAGGAATCAACAACTCTGGTTTAAAATCCATCTAGTATTATTCTGTGTGATAATTGATTTTGCAAAAGTAGAAAAAAAGTTGGCAGTAAATAGGATATACCATACACTATGTACTTTTACACATAGCCTTTTATCTTATACACAACATACCCTACCCATTCCCTAAATAAACGTTCCCAAGTAGCTAGTGCTGTTGCAGAAGGAGTAAATACTTCCCATATTTCAGGTGGCAAATTACCCCTTAGTAAGTCTGTTGAGTAGGGAGTAACTTGAATGCCTTCCTTTTTAAAACAGCCCATGGCTCGCTTCATATGAAAGCCTGAGGTAACCAACAGGTAATTGCCCTTTTCTAAATATGCATCCTTTAAAACCTTCATGGTTTCTTGTGCATTTTCGTGAGTATTTCTGGATTTTGCTTCTACTAAAATACTATCCTTAGATATTCCAAGAGTACTAAGAAAATCTCCCATATACTCACCTTCTCCTTTTTCCCGAACAATAACACTAGCCGAACCTCCTGCAAAAATAAAGCGGTCAGCCTTTCCTATCTTATATAAGTTAATTGCTTGCAATAACCTATCAGAACTTCCATTAAAAATAATGCGTTCCTGATTTTCTTGATAACTAGAAAATCCTCCTAACAAAATGACTCCATCGTAATGTCCAATTTCATTATTATTCTGCAAATCTCCCTCCCACCATGCACTTACATGATAAAACAGTAAGGAGTTAGAAAACACAAGTAGTATTCCGACAGAAAGCATTAAAAAGACTCTTCTTTTTTTATATCGCTTTAATATCAAATACAACAATAACAAAACAGTAATCCACCATACTGGGGATAGAAAAAAGGATAATAATTTGGAGAGGATGAAAAACATGGGCTCTATTTAGACATTTTCTAAAATTTTATTTGACACGAAAAATACAAAGAACATTTGATATATTTAAAGTAATTAAAAGTGAAAAACTATGCATTTTAAAGAGCTCATGAGATCTAGATATTCAGTAAGAGAATATCACGAAAATAAAGTAGACCAGACATTAATTAAGCAAGTAGTTAATGCAGGACGTTTGGCTCCTTCTGCTGCGAATAAGCAACCTAGGAGGTTTGTAGCTATTGACAACCAAGAAATATTGAATCGGTTAAAACCTGCTTATGATAGGGATTGGTTTAGCAAGGTTCCAAACCTGATTATTGCATATGGAAATCATGAATTATCTTGGAAAAGGTCTTTTGATAAGAAAGACCACTGTGATATTGACATTGCCATTGCATTAGATCACATGACACTTATAGCAACAGAATTAGGACTTGGAACCTGTTGGGTTTGTCATTTTAATCCAGCAATAGTCAAGCAAGTTATTCCTTCTCCCGAGAATTGGGAACCTATAGCTATACTAGCTATTGGATACCCTATAGAAATTAAAGCTCCCGAGAAAAAAAGAAAGGATATCTATGATATCCTCAGTTTTAATAAGTGGTAAAGTTAAGAGCTGGTTATCTTACCCGTTAGAATATTATATACTGCTAAAAAGAAGTACTTAATATCCGTACGAAAACCATTTTTTAACCTTTCTTCCATATAAATGCGCTCGGCTTCGATATTACCATCTGAGTCGGGCATATTTAAAGCTACATATGGCGGAATACAACCTGGCTTAAACTTAACCCTCATTTCTTGAACTTCTTTAGGCAATTCATTAAAACGAGTCTTACTCAAAGGACGAACACCTACTACACCTAAATCACCTTTAAGAAGGTTATATAATTGAGGCAATTCATCTAACCAATACTTTCTAAATATTTGTCCCCAACCTGCTAACCTAAAATCATTGGCAGGTTTACCAACTTCGTTATAACCATTTAGTTTAACTACAAAACCTTGTAAGTATTCCGCATAAGGATGCATAGTTCTAAATTTATAAACCTTTATCATTTCACCTCCTTTACCGACTCTATTCATTGGGAAAAGAGGACCAAATGATGGCTTTTTACTAAAGTCAGGTTCAGCTGTTTTCATCACTACAAAGTACAGTTTTCCATTTACCTCCTTATACTCAATTATCTCAAATCCACAACTTACAATTCTACCTAAGGCTTCCGCCATGGTAACCCAACGATATCGCCCTTTAGTTAAGCCAAAATATATCTTTTGTAGATATTTTGTTTTAGGTGAGACCCTATGAATTATAAATATAAACAACCAAGTCAGTAATTTTAAGAAATTTTTTCCTTTCTCAAAATGTTTCCTTTTTTTATATCGTACCGTTTCCACACAACCAATAAAAATACCAGCATCAGGTAATGACCTATTAACCTTAATTAAAAATCGATTAATAAATCTACTGTTATTTATTTGCCTAAGATTGATAAGCCCTGTTATTTTCGAAAAATCGTATTGATCAAAATCTGTTGATGAGTTTGCATCTAAGACCATGACACCTTCTCTTTCAGGTATTATATGCTGAGAAATATACTCATAAACATTTATATCAATATTCTGAAGCAAATTTTCTTTGCTATTATCTTGTTTTATTAAACTCCCTACGACTTCTTGCTCCACCATAACTTCGGCTACACCTGCATCCTGTAGGTTATCTAATGTTGTACCTATTGAGTCCATATGTATAGTCTATTTATATATACCTTCAAATGTACGTTCGTATTATAAAAGAAGAAACAATAATTCCACCAACAACCCCAAAAATATGACAACTGCATTCTCATTTAGGTAAATCAAATCACTCTAGAACTGGGAAGAATAAAGTATTCAATTTACTTCTTTACTTTTTTACCCGCTGCATTTACGTCCATCTTAGCCGTGAACTCAATTAACGTTGGAATTTTGTGATTAGCTAGTTTGGTACTACAGAACTCTCTAACCTCATGACTTCCTAGTCCTCTTTCTGACTCATTCCGAACCAAAACGGCTTTTATTGCCTCCCCTAGAATTTCATCCTCCACCGCACTAATAGTGCAATCTATTACTCCTGGCATAGATACAATAACCTCTTCAATTTCCTTAGGGCTGACCCTTTTCCCACCCACCTTAATAATTTCTTTCTTTCTGGCTGAATGATAAATAAAACCATCACCATCAATTGTAGCTAGGTCTCCCGTATATAACCATCCGTCTTTTATCGTTTCAGATGTAGTTTTATCATCCTTATAATACCCAAGCATTACATTTTCACCTTTTGCAATAATCTCACCTACTTCTCCTGATTTGATTTTCTCCCCTTCATTATTTACTACCATTAACTCGACTCCTGGAATTCCTTTTCCAACCGACCCTAATTTGTCTGTTAACCTTTCGTATGGTAAATATGACAATCTAGCTGTCGCCTCTGTTTGTCCATACATAACAATAAATTTAGTACTTGGTAAGGCTTTTGTAAATTCTTCAATAAAAACGGTATGTAACTTTCCTCCCGCTTGAGTAACATATCTTAAATCAGGAAATTTTGACGTTTTAAAGGAATCAGATTTCCTAAGTAATATTTGAAAATGACTTGGAACACCAGCAAATCCTGTACATTTATATTTCTTAAGGTCATCAATAACAGAACCAATAAATATAAAATTATTATTTAAAACCATCTTTCCTTTTACCCGAAGGTGAGTATGTAATAATGATAAGCCATAACAATAGAAAAAAGGAAGCACACATTCCATAATATCAATAGAAGTTAGGTTCAAATAGTCTATTATAGAAGTAGTATTTGCTATAATATTGTTATGCGAAATCATTACCCCTTTAGGCATGGCCGTAGAACCAGAAGTATAAATAATTTGAGCAAGACTATTTCCATCAAACCCGTCATGAACACTATACTCTTTAGGTTTATTTTCAACCACTTGCTGAACGTCTTGTTCTCCAATAACTTTTCCTAAATCGACCCTTATCCTATTCTGCAATAATTGAGGAATAAAAGAAAGCTGCACATCTGTTTGTTCTTTAATATAAATTAAAGCATCCTCTTCCGTAGCAGGATTTAATGGTATAACCACATTACCAGACTTCATTATTGCTAAATAAGTAATGATAAAGAAATTCGTATTTGGAGATAACAGTAACATCTTTTTACCAACACCAAACTCAGATTTCAAATAAGATGACAACGAAGAAACCTGTTGTTTTAAATCAGAAAAGGTAAGTTCCTCTCTTTTACCAAGTATAAAAACCTCCTCTTTATTTATTTCTTTTGGTAATAAAAAATCTATGCAATTCATGGTTACAACATTAAAGATTTATGCCTATTTTAAACAAAAACACTCCGAAACAAAAGTCTCAGAGTGCTTATGTTAGTTATAACAGCTTGCAAGTCTATTGCTCTGTTTTTTCTCCTTTTAAACAATAGTGGTGTAATGGAGGAGTTCGTAAATACTCTGTTGTTTTCTTTTTACGAGCAAAATTTTTGTAAATTTTTTCCACCTGTTCAGGGGTCATTTCCATTACCTTTGCAACTTCTTCTGCTGAATAATCATTCTCCCAACCGTACCATAATAAATCCATTTTTTCAAATGGCATTTGGTAGAAAAACTCTTCCTGAGTCTGCTCTGCAGTATAAGTATCTGTTGTAGGTGTTCTTTGCAAAATACCCTCTGGAACTCCCAAGTGTCTAGCTATTTGATACACTTGAGTCTTATATAAGTTTCCAATTGGCATTACATCTGCAGCTCCATCTCCATACTTAACAAAGAATCCTTGTTGAACTTCATGTTTATTTGGCGTACCCAATACAGCATAATTCAATGCTTCTGCATGGAAATATAACATATTAGCTCGACAACGTTGCTTAAAGTTAGATGCTGCAACAATTTGCAAATACTCTTTCATTGGAAGTCTGGCTTGTTTTTCTGATCCATCTTCAAAAATGACAGCTGCATAGTGAACTGGTGGCATATTCTTATTTACAAATTCCTGAGGAATTATCACCTTCATTTTATCCACTTCGGGATTAAATTCTGGAATTACACTTTTTACAGCATCATCTCTTCTTACATAACATCCAAAACCATTTAAGGCTCCACTGATGTTCTCAACAATACTATTAACTCCAAACTTATTTGCTAACTCTCTAGCAAGCTCCTCACTGTCAGGACTAGAATCCGTTTCTGGAAGCATAATACCAAGTAACTTATCAGCTCCAAAAGCCTTAACAGCAATAGCTAATGTTGCAGAAGAATCAATTCCACCACTTATTCCAATAACGCCTCCATAACGACGAAATTTTTTATAGACATCTTCACGTAGTTGTTGGCAAATTTCATCAATTACTTCATCCACATTATCAAGATGAAGAATATCTTTTGAAAAAGGTTTGCGTTCTAATTTCATAATTCTTTTAATTTTTTTTAGAATAATAATTATTCATCACTCTTCCCGAATTTATTTCATTCTCCTTCAATTGCCTGAAGTTTTTAATGTATAAATCATTTAATATTTGTGTAGATAACATTCCCATTAAAGCCATATTATCCATTTCGTTAGAATTTGGATTATTACGTAACTTTTTTGTAAGTTTTAATGTGTTACCCGTATCAAAAATACCTGAATCCTTAATCTTTCCTTCTGATAAATAATCATTTACAAAGCCAGATTTGTCATTCAATAATGCTTGAGCAATAGGAGCTCTATAAGCTTGTTTCGGTCTTTTTAATACCGAATTTGGAATAACATCCTTAACGACTTGCTTAAGCAAGTATTTTTCATCCAAGCCTGATATTTTTAAATGATCAGGTAGTTTAGAACAAAACTCGACAATACGATGATCAAGAAATGGGTATCTACCTTCAACCGAATTCCCCATCGCAACTCTATCTCCTTGTGACGATAGCAAATACCCTGACATAAAAACATTTGATTCTATATACTGAGCCTTTGCAATTGGAGAGTAGTTTTCTACAATAGGACTAATTCTATTAGCATAATTTGCCACCCAATCCGAACCATTAAGTTGCTCTTTATAATCGTTGGAAAGCAAGCCATTTATTCTACTTGTATTGTTCCATCTTAATAAGTGAGAATAAACGGATGAATCAGTTTCAGATAACTTATAACCAAAAAACATCTTTAATACACTCGTACCCGCATCATTTATTTGAGGCAAATAAGGGTATAGCTTTTTTAGTAATAAAGGACGAATTTTTGAATTAGGAAATTTCGCCCAAAAATGTCGTATCAATACTTCCTTAAAGATATTGTAACCACCTAACATTTCATCAGCTCCTTCTCCTGTAATAACCACCTTAATTCCACTATCTCGAACCAACTTAGACAGCTTATACATAGGAAATGGAGCAGTTCTTAACACAGGTATCTCAGTATGCCAAATTACTTTCTCAAATAAATCAACTACATCCGAATTATTAAATGAAACTGAATGATGTTTAGTATCAAAATAATTAGCCACTTCAGTTTGAAAAATAGACTCATCAAAGTCTTTCTCTTCAAATCCAATAGAGAAGGTATTTAAAGCTTCAGGAAACATCTGCTTAATAAAAGCAGTTGTACTAGTTGAATCAATACCTCCACTTAAGTATGCAGCTACAGGAACATCTGCACGCATACGTAAAGACAAGGAGTCCTTGAATAATTCGCGAAACTGATCCACAGCATCTCCTAGACTAATGTCTACTGGTTTATCAAAGGATAACTGCCAATAAGGCTTTATATTTAGATTGCCATTTTTTAAAATAGCATAATGTCCTGGTGGTAACTCTGAGATACCTTCAAAGGCGGTTTGGGGCGATTGAGAAGTCCAGAAAGTAAATACCTGACTCAACCCTTCGGCATCCAACTTTCTTTCAACTTCAGGATATTCAAATATTGACTTAATCTCAGATGCATAAACAAAAGAGGAAGTTGAATTTGAATAATAAAGAGGCCTAATGCCCATTCTATCTCTGGCTAAAAACAACTCCTTATTAAACGAATCCCATATGGAAAATGCAAACTGACCATTCAATTGCTCCAAACATTTAACCCCATACTCTTCATACATATGGAGTACAATTTCGGTATCACAATTTGTTTTAAAGGAATGACCTTTAGCTTCCAGTTTCTTCTTTAATTCAGGATAATTAAAAACTTCACCATTATATGCAATCCAGTAGCGTCCGTCAGCTGTTGATAAAGGTTGCTGACCCGATTTTAAATCAATAATACTTAACCTAACGTTACCCATACATAAGTCATCCGACAGATAAATACCACATTCATCTGGTCCACGATGGTGAATACGAGTTAACATGGAATTTAAAATACATTGACGGTCAAAATTGACTTGTTTCGGTATAAAACCTGCTATTCCACACACAATATCTCTATTAAGTTTTCACTCTTATCACAATTTATGTTCAAACAAAATTAGGCAGCTTTCTTCTTTTCAACAAAAGCAGCTATGCGTTCAACACTTCCAAAATTATCCTCTTGCAATTCTGTATCTTCCGCCACAACTCCATATTCTTCCTCAATAAAACTTATAAGACTTAATAATCCCATAGAATCAAAAATTCCTTCATCAAAGATTAGCGTATCATCATTAATTGTTGAAGCATCAATAAATGTTGTTTCAGCAATAAAATTTTTAATCTGTTCCTTCATCGTTACCATATTATTTAAGTTCTAATTCTAAACATATCTATAAAATACATAATGATTTAAATAACCTTCATCAGTATCTTACTTAAAGCTTAAAAATACGTTATATAATAAAAAACAAAACATATTATTGTTGAAGAATCTAAATTTATTGACGAAAGGATGTATATACTATACCATTAATAAACATTGCCCTAAAATAAACACTATTTATTCTCTCCTAATATATTAGTGTTTTTACCTTTATTAAAAACCACATCAACAACTCTATTACAAAATAACGGCACCACCTTTGCAGAGAACTCCTTATTCGGATGTGAATCGTTAGGTGCTTTAGCATATTTATCCAACAGATATATCCCACCTTCCGTTTCCAGATCAAAGAAATCCCATACATATATGTTATCTAGGTCACTTGCCCATTCATTTTTTACCCAATAGAAAAACTCTTTTGCTCTCATTGATTGATTTTCGTTAGAGTTTTCTTTCGTTAATGCAGCACCCGTCCACACTATAAACTTTGTATTAGGATATTTGTGCATTTCCTTTTTTATCGCTTCATATTGTAACTTATAATTCCCTATACATTTGTATTCCGAATTTATATTTACTTCCAGATCTTCCCCTATTTCACATACAGGAAAACAATGTTTTAAAACGATAACATCCCATAAAGGTGCCAACAATTTTAAAGTAGGTTCCTTCACAAACTCTTTTTTATCGCCATTCTTAACCCATATATTAAAATAGTCGTAAGGATAATTATTCCATCCATAAGCGGTTTGAAACTTATATTTTGCCCTTTTAGGAAAAATTTCCTCCACAAAATTTATTTTCGAATCGGCTCCTTCATTATAACTCTCAAACCATTTTTTGACTGCAGATTCCTTACCTATTAGGCCTCCTCTATAAATATACTTTCCTGTACTGTGATGCAAGAATAATACATTAACATCCTTCTTATTTACTCTCTTAATTTTATCCTTATATCCATTATGCTTGCATGAAAACAACATAGCAACAATTAAAAAAAATGTTAATACCCCTGCAATACTTTTCATTTTATCATGTTTAATTTCAAACATATACAACCATTCAACCATAGATAAATCATTACTCTTTTGACCATTCTATTGTTTTGTTATTTCAAACTTAACTATAATCAATTCGCTTGAAAATAAAACAGTATAAATACCATTTTCAAATTCTTTAAAATCTATCATTGCTTTATTAGTGCCTGCCTTAGCTTCTTTAGTAAAGTTTAATAACTCCTGACCCAATTCATCCAAAACTCTAAAATAAACAGTTCTATTCTTTGAAACTTTATATTCAACTGCAACTAGGCCTGCAGTTGGAGATGGAAAGTATTTTAATAACTCAAGCAATACTTCTTTTGGTTCCTTGGTTATAAATGAACTTGCCTTAGCACCATTTTCATCCTCTAGTACAATCTTATATTCACCATCTTCTTCTTCTAATAAATCAATAATAATTATATTATCAACACCGTTTACTGCTGCTTGCTTAAAATTCTGAACGACCTTATCACTAGAATCTAATACAGTTACATCAACAACTACATCCTTTTCACTTTTGTATACCATCTTAACTTCTCTATTCGTAGAGTTAGAATAAGATACGATATCAATTCTATTAAGTTCATCAGCTGGTTTAACAATTTTATTTACAACAATTCCTTTATTCAATTTACAACCTTTTTCATCGATGATAAGGACGCTGTAATTTCCATCTAATAAAGATGAACGATAGCTAACATTATCTGTTACATCATCCCATTTATATGAGTACGGTTCAGTTCCTCCAGAACAAATTAAGTTTATTGCCCCATTAGATTCTCCTTCATTACACTCTGTTGTATTAATAGCAACTGAAAAATCAATACAAGGATCATCAATTTGAGCAATTACAATATTCCTTTCTATAATACAACCATTTAAATCTGAGATTGTAACATTATAATCACCAGGATTTAAGTTTTCTCGATTTGCAACACTTTCATTAAAATCTGTCCATTTATAGCTATAGGGCTCCTTTCCACCTGAACAAGAAATACTTATAGAGCCATTAGACTCTCCTTCGTTACAGTTAATACTACTTACACCTGCGTCAAAGTCAATACAGGGATCTGCGATCTGCGCAATCGTAATATTTTTTTCTATAAAACAGTTATTGTTGTCCGTTACAATTACATCATATTTACCTGGATTAAGATTTATTCTAGTTGCAATATCATCATCAATATCGGACCAATCATATACATATGGTTCTTTCCCATTAGTTCCAGATAAACTAATCTCTCCATTTGATTCTCCTTGGTTGCAGTCAGTTTTATTTACTGATAAAGAAAAGTTAACGCATGGGTCTGCTAATTCACTAATCGTAATTGATTTCTCTATAGTACAACCAGATTGATCTGTAACAACAACACTATATAATCCCACAGATAAACCTGTACGTTGTTCCGTATTATCAGTTATATCAGACCATTTATAAGAATATGGCGGAGTACCCCCCGTTACATTTAATTTTATGGTACCATTGTTTTCACCACTATCCGCTTCTTTAATCTCATGGTTAACTTTTAAAGTACTACATAAATCTTTATCAATGTTAAATACCCACTCTTCAATATTTGTATACCCGTTGTTATTATCATCTTCATGTGGTTTAGATGGTAGCTGAAAGTGTTCGTTTGTTACCGTTGAATAGCTAGGAAAGCCACCTATTCCATCACTACCAACATATTCGTTAGGGTAAATACCAAACACTCTTAAATCATCCCCTTGGACATTAATTTTCGCTAAACTGCCAACCTCTTTCGATTGAATAACCAAATGGTAACTCTGAGTATGAGGATGATCGATTGCTTCTACTCCAGCTGGAACTTGAGCATTAATAGCATCTAAAACCTGTTTTTGGCTTGTTAAATTTGAATTTAATGTTATTTGTTTTTCATTTATAGTAAACGAAATAGGATTATTAGCAAAATTATATCCATTTTCCATGTTACCATCCTTGGTCTCCCAACCATCATACATATATTCATTATATGCTCTAGCAGGCAACGGATCCTGAGAATTAATAAAATCTTGCGTCCCATTAATAAAGTTATTTATGGCGCGCCTATCACAATCTTCTCGGTCCCAATATCTTGCCCCGACGCTATCTATTACATATTGCTTTACTTCATTAGAAGGCATAACTCTTATTCCTGTCATGTCCATCCCTGTACTTTTAATGTCTGTAGCATAAATATCATTAACCCTAGATGGTCCTGCATCCGCACGAACACAATCTTTCTCTGAATATCCTTTTAACTTCCGCAAACAATCATTATCCTCAAAATATATTATTGAAGAAGACGACACATTACTCCTAATATAAGTGGAATACTCAGTTAAGTAATGGTTTATCCCCTCTGTAGGGCGATTAACATTACCAATAAATACTCCCTTAATATCACCTTTGCTTCCTGATACATCAGGCCCATAATAAGAATTAGAATATACGTAGTTATTAATATTAACAAAGTTTGTTACAGAAAGTCGGGGATTACGATTAGTTGTCCATCCAAGAAAATTTCTAAGGAATGCAAATCTTCCATAAATAGAAATTAGCGGACCGTATCCATGTGGTTCAGGATGATGTACGCCATACTCGTCGGCATGTAATGAGTAATGTAAAGGTTCATACATTAAGCAGTTAGAAAATGTTGTATTATTACCATAATTTCCAACTATTTCATCTTGAGACCATGAGAAACTACAATGATCAATAACTACATTATACCCATTTTCAGTAATAGTAAGGCAATCTTGTACTTCATAGGAACCATCAATTTTAGGTGCATCTCCATAACGAACTGCTATGTGCTGAAATAGCATATCATTAGCACGAATAAAAATAGAACAAGAATTAATTGTAACGCCAGGGTAGGGTGCTGTTTGACCATAAACATTTAAATATGGATTATTAATAAACATGGTTCGTTGGTTAGTATTAGTATAATCGATTACTCCGCCAACTTTAAAAACAACAATTCTAGGATAGTTTTGCTTTACGCACCA
Source organism: Labilibacter marinus (assembly GCF_001659685.2). Lineage (GTDB taxonomy): Bacteria > Bacteroidota > Bacteroidia > Bacteroidales > Marinilabiliaceae > Saccharicrinis > Saccharicrinis marinus. Next base: position 37,644 of record NZ_LXYE02000056.1, on the reverse strand, counting down.
CTCAAACGATCCTGAATTCTCCGAAGTTTTTAATTCACCAGCATGCATTGTATCAACAATCAGGATTTTGGGAGTTACACCTCCTGCATAAGCTCCTCTAGAGTCTGAGCCATATCCCATAGCATTGGGAAATATTTTTTGACCATTACTAAATACATAAAACCAAGATAACAAAAGAATTAACAATATTTTAAGGCAAGAACTATTCATAATTCGAATTTTAAGTTTTAGAATAACGCTTCTACACAACTAATATTTTTATAAATTTATCTAAAAAATACAAGTAAAGTATTATTACAATGTCATTTTTTATAATATGCTATTATAAAATAGTGAATGCAGTCAATATATAGCAAAGGAAAATTTGTTCAGTCAGATATCCCGAATAAGAAATATTCATGATATTAAAACAACCTTATATTATACATTAATAAGTTCTAGGTAAACTTTAAAAAAAAGGAAGATTACAAATATATAGAATTCGTTTACTAAAAAAAAATAACCTGTAAAATTAAGAGATGTCCTTTATTTTCTTTGCTGGAGACCCCGCAATTAAAATATAATCCTCTTCGAAAGTCTTATTTACGGTTGAATTAGCCCCTATAGCAACATTATTACCAATCATGATATCTCCATAGATTTTCGCACCAGGTCCTATATACACATTATTACCAATTTTGGGAGCTTCTTTTTTTCCTGCGGATGCCCCGATATTAGTGCAAGCATGGATCCTGCAATTTTCCCCAACTTTGGCTGCTTTATTTACTACAATAGTTCCGTAATGAACAATAGCAAGTCCTGAACCAAAAACATTTATTGGAATTGAAAAACCTAATTTTACGGATATTTTTTTAAAACTTAATCTTAAAAACTCGCACCTAATTTTACCCCAAATATCTTTCCTACAGTTTTTATAATATTCTAATTTCCGAAGTTTCTTTTGAAACTGCCAAATATAATGTGGCGCAATAATTTGCTTAATTCTTGTTCTAATTCCTCTATTTATACCTAGAGCTACTCTATCTGCTTCTAAATAGTCTTTATAATCTTTCTTTGTCTGAATCATATTAGCATGTTTAGAACATTAATAGTTATAAATTTGAAATAGTATTAGTACTTACTTAAGTAAAAATTCTCGAATGATACAGATAATAATTTATAACCTTCTGTGTTTAGATGAAGAAAGTCCCTAGAATAATCTTGGCATATTTGGTGTTGATCATTCATATCTTTCAACAAAAGATATGAATCAAAATAATATGCATTATCAATTTCTGCTACTATTTTTTTCATCTCACAATTTACTTCTAATATTCTATAACGCGTAATATCATCCCATAAAAAACATTTTCTAACAAATTCTGGTTTACCTACTGGAAATATGGAAGTATAAATTATTTCAATATCATTTGAAGTACATATTCTAATAATTTCACTAATATTATTAATACATACTTTAGTAATATCTATATCCCTCTCGAAACCTATACATTTAAGATCATTAATCCCCACCTGTAGAATAACACTTTGGGGTTTAAAGCCATGATCAACATTATACTTAAAACTTTGAAGTGTTTCGATGCTTGTTTGACCATTTACTCCAAGATTAATGTAATTGATATTTTCAGAAAAAGAATTATGCCAATCTTTAGCTCTCGAATCACCAATTAATACCATATGGTTATAACCTTTCGGATATACAACAATATCGTTAACGCCATACTCTATTTTTTCTAAGTTTTGATTCTTGTATGAGAGTAGTATTAAATAAAAAACGAATACACCAATTAAAAAAACACTTATTCCGATAATTAAAATATTTTTTTTTAATTTTTCAAACATCCCTTATTTCTTAATACATTAAAAATATGATTTGAAACCACTTCTTGGGCTTCATAATTCCAATGTCCATACGTATTAGTTACATCCCAATAATAGTAGTCTCTTTGAGTTTCTCCTACATTTAGTAAATCCTGATATACACAACTATAATTAACTCTTGCTGTATCCAAAAGTTCCTTGATATTTGGCGTAATTTCCTTCTTAAAAATAAAAAAAGTATTCAATTTACCTAACCAATCAAAAGACCTAGTAATTCTAGTATCTATACCAATCTCTTTTTTCTTATAGATAATAGAGTCTACAGCATCTACTTTAGGTTGGTAAAACTTATCAAAAATAATACTTTTAAATTTGTCTCTTTTTGAGAGTTTGTAAGCATTATTCATTGACTTTACAATACAACTTTTTTCAAAAATGAAACTTAGGCTATTGTACAATTTATACATATTTTTATTTACAAAAGAATAGTCTATTACTAAACTATCTTTATAGGCTAATATTGGAGATGGCACAAAATTATTACGAAAACTGAAATCTTTAGGTTCTACCACAAAAATATAGTAATCGCAATTAAACTTAGAGGCCAGATTTTTATATAAAATTATCATATCGTTATAATTATAATTACCTACCCCAAAATTAAGCACCTCAACTTTTCTATTATCTAAATAATTATTACTTCTTTCTTCCAGTAATTGGGTGAAATGATAATCTTCAAACATATGAAAACCTTCTGTATGAGAATCTCCAATAACCCCTATTCTTATTGAATTATCATCCTTATAAGGAGGATAAGGATAACCCAAGTATCCAAATTGATTTACTTGACCTAAATAAAATCCTTCTTTAAATATTGATATTCTTTTCGAAGGGTTCATTGACTTACCTAACTCCTTTGTTAATCTATGATATGGTAACTGAATTTCTACAACTTGATAGTATCCTTCCAATAGTAATAAAGCAACAACTACTCCTATTATAAAAGATATTAACTTTTTAATATTTTTCATCTCATTAAAATTGAAAATAAATAAATGGAAGAGGTTGCGAATTAATCATATAAAAAGAAACTAACATAAACATAACAAACATAACACCATATGAAATATATTTATTAGGCAATTGACCTAGAAAAACATGACTACGACTCTTATATTCAAGGAGATCAAATAAAAATGTGATTCCTACAAAACCCAATACAATTGTTAAAAACCTATGAGGATAATTACCCCAATTCCAATTAGACAATATTTTATAGTATTCGCTAACAGAGCTTATATTATTAACTCTAAAGAAAAACCAGGTTAGATTAACTAGAAAATAAGTTGCAATAATACTAACAAAGCCATTAATACCATTTATGAACTTACTTTTCTGGACATTAATGAAGGGTGTTTTATAAAAAGATACGATTATTTTATGTACCGCCAAATAAAAACCATGCATTCCGCCCCATATAACAAAATTCCAACTAGCCCCATGCCATAATCCACCTAACAACATAGTTAGCATTAGATTAATGTAGGTTCGGTATCTTCCCCTTCGGTTACCACCTAATGGAATGTATAAATAATCCCTTAGCCAACCCGATAAAGAAATATGCCATCGTCTCCAAAACTCTGTTATATTTTTTGATAGGTACGGTTGATTAAAATTTTTCATTAATTCAAAACCAAAAAGTTTAGCTGTACCTCTTGCAATATTAGAATAGCCAGAAAAGTCTGCATATATTTGAATCGAGAATAGTAGTGTAGCTGACAACAGTTCCCAAGACGAGTATCTGTCCATATGAGAAAAAATATGATCAACATACCTTCCGGACGCATCCCCAATTAATACTTTTTTAAATAGTCCATAAACAATTAACACAACCCCATCGTAAATCTGATTCTTCGTTGCCCCATTTACCCTTGAGACTTGCGGTATTAGGTTTGTAGCTCTTTCAATCGGCCCGGCGACAAGCTGAGGAAAAAAAGATACATATAAAGCAAAGTCTATGAAATTATTTGTTGCGGTCAGTTGTTTTTTATAAACATCAATTGTGTAAGATAATGTTTGGAATGTATAAAAACTTATTCCAACTGGGAGTATAATATTAATATGTAAATAATCTAAATTATAACCATACCCTTCAACTAATGAACTAAAGCTATCAACAAAAAAATTAAAATATTTAAAAAAGCCTAGAATACCCAAATTAGCACTCAAACTTATTATTAGTAATAGTTTTCTTGTAGGTTTACGATTCTCTTTACTTATTAGGATGCCTATGAAATAATCAACAATAGTGGATATCGCTAATAATGAACAAAATCTCCAATCCCAATATCCATAAAAGAAATAACTACAAAACACTAACCAAAGGTTCCTACCCCTCTTACTGGCTAAACTATAATACACTGGTATAGAAACCGCTAGAAAGAATATAAAAATAAATGAATTAAACAACATTATTTATATATTAGCAATTAGTATAGCTAGATATTAGCTGCAAATAATTTTCCTTGAATTTGTTAACTGAAAAACTTTCACTTACATGTATACTTCCAGCTTCTCCAAACTTGGTTCGTAAAGAATCATCATTAATTAATAATTTCATTGCAGCTACAAGTTGATTAACATCTAATGCGTTAACGACAAACCCCGTTGATTCATGCAGAACAATTTCGGTATTATCTCCCACATTTGTACATACAATAGGTAATTTATAAAAGGCCGCCTCCAACAAAGTATTTGAAAGACCTTCAAAAATGGATGTACATAAATAAACGTGAGACTCAATATATAATTGTTTGATTATTTCTGGTCTAGGGTTAACTACTAAATCAACTCCTTTTATTTTATTTTGATCAATAAAATCCCTTATTTCATGTTCAAGTATACCATAGCCAACAATATTATATTTGAGATTTATCTTTCCTCGATAAAATTCGGATAACTTTTTAAATACTTTTAAAGCAGTAAAGTAGTCCTTTTGCTTAACAAACCGGCCTACACTTATCACGTTTAGGCAATCTTTACTTTCTCTATCAATTTCTTCCTTATCAAGGTCAATACAATTATGTATCATCCTAGATTTGTCCTTTTTAAAACCTTTTTTAATGAAGCTCTTCATCCCGTCAATATTGTTGAATATTGTTGCATCAAAAACATTATTATGTAATAGTTTTGTTAACCACAATTTATGCGCTTCCAATTTACAGTTCCTAACCCCTCCTATAACATTTAATTTTCTATTATTTAACTTTACCAGACCGGCCAAAAAGTTATCCATTGTTAAATATGAAAACAATAGAAAAATATTTTCTTCTAAAATACTTTTATTTAAAATGTTAACTTTTTTAAATAGGTTACCCTTAACTTCAACTATTGTAACATTTCCTACCATTACTCTATCCAGATTACTCTTTGCACTACGATTTATATCCTGGATAAAAAGAGTTACTTTATAATGTTGAGAAAGAGCGAGAGCTAATAATATACACTGTTTCTCCGCTCCTCCTTTTGCTAATGACCCGATTAAAATAGCTATCGACTTTTGCATACTATTCTGACTTTAATCTTTTATATTATTATACAATTTAAGCGTATTCCCCCCCATAGATTCAATACTAAACTTTTTAGTAATTATATTAATAGCATTTTTAGACAAACGTTCTGAAATATCCTCATCCTCTATAACTTTTAATAGCCATTTTGTATACTCTCGACTGTTACAAGAACTAACTAATATACCTGTCTTTAAATGATCGATAAGCTCATCTGTTCCTCCTCCTTTACTCGCAATTACAGGTACTCCACAGGCCATCATTTCCATTAATGCATTCGATATGCCTTCCAAATGAAAAGAAGGGTTTGATAATAACACTCCTACATTAAGAATATTTATTATTGACTCTACATCCATAACATTGCCAGTAAATACAATATTTTCACAATCTTTATAACGTACTTTATAATCGGCTAACATAGGTCCATCTCCAATTGCAAAAAAAGTTATATCATTCCTTTTTTTACAAATTTCACTAGCAACATTTAAGTAAGTTTCATAGTCTTTCCTTTTTGTGAATGATGCTACCATTCCAACGCAAATAGGAGTTTCAACACCATATTTAACTTTAACATTATACTCATTCTTACGATTATTAAATCTATCAAAATTAAAACCATTGTAAATCACACGACCTTTTTTAATTGGTACGCTATATGCATCCAACCCAGCTTGCGAATTAGCAAGTACTATCTTAGAAAAAGGAAATGTTAACTTAGCCCTATACCATGTTGAAGAATATTTAACACACATCGCATTGGTTATCATTGCATTTAACAATGGTATGTTTTTTAATGCACAAATGGAAAACATGTAAACCGACGGCATAGTTCCCCAGCTATGCACTAAATCAGGACGAAAAGAACTAACAATACTCCATAATTTAAAATATACCGTTGGATCCTTTTTTATCTTACGCTTTAAAATAATTACCTCAGTCCTTTTTAGCTCGAAAACAGAAGGATATTCGACCAAGTCTTTAAGCAATACTAGTTTAATTTGTATACTATTTATATTATCAAAATATCGCAGTAATTCTAACAAACGTCTTTCCTTACCACCCTTCATTAGATTATCTGTAATCATTAAAACCTTCATGCCAATAATATAGAATATTTATTACTACTTAATAAACTTATAATTAATTCAAAGAATAGTAAATTTTACTATATTGTTCGGCTATGCGAGTCCAGCTGTATTTCTTTTGTATTAACTTATAAGAATTTTCCGCTTTGTCTTTCATTTCATCAGGATGTTCAAAAGCAAACTGTATTTTATCCGCAAGGTCATTAGAATTCTTATTCTCAAAAAACAACATCTCTTCATCAGAGAATACTGATGTATTTTCAGGAATATCACTGCTTACAATAAACTTTTTTGATGCAGACACCTCCATTAACATGATGGACATTCCCTCTATCTCCGATGGGAAAATAAACAATTCAGATAACTGAATAAGTCCCATTAACTTTTCTAAACCGTCTACATAACCGATGTATTTAACATTTAAATCACTATGTTTTTTCTTTAGACCATTAACATAACTCGTCGCATGGCTCAAATCTCCCGCTACTACAATCGGATTTTTATAATTCACTAATGAAAGCGCCTCTAGCATTGTATGTAAACCTTTCGTAGACATTACTCTTCGCGCTGCAAAAAGTACATAATCTCCAGTTACTGCATTAATATTTAAAATATTCTTAGCGCTTTCTGAATCAATAGATTCATTTATATCAATTCCATTTGGTATAAATTGAACTCTATCTCCATACTTACCATTATAATACTCTGTTAATGGTTTTGATATAGACGTTAGGTATGCCCCACTGTTTATGAATATAAACTCCATTAGTTTAAAATAAAGCTTCCCAACAAAATTCCATTTATCTCTATGGTAGGCCGCCTCATGAGATGTCAACACAACTTTAAACTTTAATCTTAATATTGGTACAAAAAGTGCACAATCAACCTTATGGGCATGAATTATTGTTGTTTTAGGGACTTTTAATAGAAGATATAAGGTACATAGGAAATTATAAAATAGAACCCCAACCTCCTTAAAAGGAAACTCCTTTATTTCAACTGTTTTTACATTTTTAATATAACCTTTAGCTGCTTTATTTTTATAACAGAATATAGAAATATCATATTGCTCAGACAATTTTCTAATAATGTTTTCAACAACTCTACTCGTGCCTCCTTTAGAAGGAAAATATTTTACTCCAAAGAAAAAAATCTTCGTTTTCATTTTTTATGATTTTATTAAAGAACCTCACTATCTATCAGATAACATACTCTCCAGAATTGGCTTAGAGTATTTTCTATAATCAAATTTATCCTTCCCAAGCTTATAACTATTATTTCCTATACACCTAGATTGATCAGGATTTTCTTCTACATACCTAAGTTTCTCAGCAAACATCTTAACGTCAAACTTCTCAGCTAACAATGCTGAAGTATCATCAAAAAGTCTCGCTATTTCACCATATTTAGTAGAAACAATAGGACTATTGGCTGCGCAATATTCTGCAACCTTATGAGGAAAGCGTGCAATATCCTGAGCAGTATCTCTTAAGGGGATCAGTAATGCATTTGAATTTACATACAACCCTACTAATTCTTTATTTGACACTCCACTTAATATTTCAACTTTCTCCTTTAACGATTTTTCCTCTATTAACTGATGTAATTTTTTTAATAATGTAGTGCTACCATTAACAACTAACTTCAAATTAATGGTATTAACCTGTGACTCCTCATAACTATCAACTATAAAGCGTATAACATCAAAGTATGATAAAGAACCACAATATAAAAAATACGATTCTCCATTTAATCTAGGTTCTGAGTCATATAAAGCAAAGTCTACTATTGGAGGGAGGTATATTTTTGGTTTATTAGGAGTATATTTATTAATATGCTGAGTCAATAGTTGACTGATAACAAAAAAGCCATCATGAAAATAAAACATAAAACGATCATACATTTTATCATTAAGCTTTAAATACCACTTTTTTCTAGTGTCTACAGATGAACGCAACTCAAAATACACTAAGTATGATGGTATTTTTAGAAGTTTAAACATTAGCCCCCAAAATAGACTGTATATAAACTTATTACAATATACAATTGCTCCACTTATATTTTTGTTTCTATACAATGATAATATGTAAAAAAACTCATTTACCTTACCTGCTACTCTGCTATACACTTTTGTAACAAATGAATTCGGCGTAAAAACATGAGGAGCCATCAATATATAATCAATACCTTCAACATTTCCTCTTTCATTTAAGTTCTCTGTTAACTTAGTCTTTTTTACAAAGGAATTTCTTATTACACAAAATTCCACCCCTTCTTCAATGATCGCCTTACCCATCATTTTCAATTTTTGAACGGGCGCTGTTCCTTTAGGAAAACCATTTAGGCCTATTGAAATTATTTTTTTTTGCTGCATTGGTAAATGAATTACTTTATAATTCCCAATTCTTTTTCTTTATTTTCTAATTCTCGAAGAATCTCTTCCTTTCTTTTCTTTGGGTCTTTTTCAAAAATATAGACTCCAGTTTTAAGTTTTCTATCCTTATATTCTTCTATTGAAGTAATTACTTTTGCAGGGTTGCCTCCTGCAATAGAATTTGAAGGAATACTTTTTGTAACAACACTACCAGCTCCTACAATAACATTATCACCTATAGTTACATTTGGGCAAATTATTGCACTTGAACCTATTATTACATTATCTCCAATTTTTATTCTGCCAAAAAAATTCAACCCTGGGTGTTTATCCCTAAAAATAGATACTCCACCATGAGTTATAAACCTAATCTCCTGAGTAAGGCGAACATTTCTTCCCACTTCAATTAAGAAGGGTTCGGAACCTAAGTGCAACTTCCCCGTAATCCTAGTCTTTTCACCTATTTTAATTCCATAATACTTTTCATAAAGCTTAGGGCGATCATATTGGCCTGCTAAATGAATTCTTAATTTATGATAAAACTCTCTAAAACTCTTCATCATAGTTACAATTATTTAGTATTATTTTCTATCCCTTTTAACTGACCTAAAAATTCATCTCGCACCTTAATACCGATATGATTACGATTAACAACCTGCAATGCTTTTTCTCTTACCTGAGTTCTCGCATTACTATCTAAATATATGGTTTTAAGTAAATCAGAAATACTTTTCTCTTTATTCGAATTCATCACAAAAGCCCACCCTTCATTCTTTGCGTATTTACTTAATGCTGTACTTTCATGTGCAAAAACAAAAATTGGGGTGCCTGAAGCCATATACTCAGGCACCTTAGTAGGCATAGAAAATCTTATAAAATCAAGATTGGCTTCATCAAAATCCATTGGTAAAACCAGCAAATCTACATTAGAAAATTTATTAGGCAATTCGTCATATGGTATATAGGCCTTAATTACAGTACTCTCATTTTTTAATAATTCCTTTTTTATTGTTTCTTCAATTTTGCCACATTGAATCTCAAATTTAATATTTAGTCCACTCTTACTAAGGCTTTCTATTGAATTTGAAATTGTTACCACAGAATGAGATGTACCTTTGCCAATACGTCCTGCATACAAAATAGTAAAGGATTTGTTTTCCGATTTATTATCGGAATATTTTGACCAAAACTCTAAATCAATACAATTATGAAAGGGAATAAATTCAAGATTATATCGTTTTTTATATTCTTTGCTCATTTCATCACAAATACTCATATGTCCACGTGCATTCTCAAATATATAACGAATATCTCGTTGCATTTTTTCATTCCAATAAAGCTTAGATAATCCACCTTTATTAATTATTGACATCCAGTCATCCATTATATGAACTACTATTGGAATAGATATATATTTGTATAATTTTCTCGTAAACTGCACAGATTCTATTGACCCTAACTGAGTATAAATAATATCAGGCTTCTCCTTTTTCACCCAACTTATAAATTTATTTGATGGAAATAATCGAAATATTACATTATGAATACCTAATATATGTAAGAAATTTATCATTTTGTTTTTAAATGACTTGTCATATTTAGATTCCTTCAGGCTATATTTCATTCCATTATTATCTACCTTTGCGGATTGTTCAAAACTAACTTCCTCCGACTCATATTTAGGCTGAAGTTTATTTAATGGCCACGGACGTCTTGTTTCATCATAACCAAACCTATAATATCGATGACATAATTCAATTCCTTCAACATCTATTTTTTTAGCTGCTACAATTATTTTATCCTTTGGCCAGCCCTTAAATAAATTAAAAAAAGTAATTCCTCCACCTGTATTTAGGTTTATTGAGTTCCCAATTACCAAAATTTTGGGATGAGATTTTTTATACATATGAATTACAATTGTTTTATTACTTTACAAGGGTTACCAGCTGCTATAACATTTGCAGGTATATCTTTTGTAACCACACTATTGGCTCCAATTATTGTATTTTCTCCAATACGTACTCCTTTTAACACACTAGAGTTTAACCCTAACCATACATTATTACCTATTTGAACTGGCGCTGAAGAGTTACATGGTATCCTTCTTTTCTGTGGATGTATGTTATGCCAATCAAAATCTGAAATAAAAACATTCGCACCACATAAAACATTATCACCAATATCAATATTGTTTGCAGCACCAATAACAGTTCCACTTAATCCGCAGTTTTTTCCAATTTTTAAGACTGCTCCTTTTCGTAAAGTGGAAATTGTTGTTTTTCTGTAAATTCCAGCTAAATTATATTTAGAGCTTGATGCAAACCTGGTACTTCCTCCCAATTCAATTCGGCTTTCAGGATATCTAGAAAAGCTCGCTAATCCATTAAATATGCAACCTTTTCCAAGTTTTACACCCCTAATTTTTAAGGAAACTCTCATTATAATACCTGATCTAAACTGTTCAAATTTCAATCTGTATTTTCTCAACTTCCGTATAACATAACCTAAAATATCTTTTTTCATACAGATAATATATTTGTGTTCAATAAATATTGGTTATAAACGTTTATTCTTTATCCCAATTTCTTTTCATTATTACCTTACATGGATTACCTATAGCAATACAGTTCTCTGGTATGTTACCATAAACTACACTATTCGCTCCAATAATAGAATTCCTACCAATTTTAACTCCCTTTAAAACCACACTGTTTGTACCAATAAATACATTATTTTCAATAATAACAGATTTAGGCGTTGGGCTAGTATGTCTTTTGTCTGGATCGGAATGATGCCAATCGGTATCCATCACATTAGTATTTACACCTAATAACACATTATCTCCTATAGTTATATCAACTGCAGAAGTAATAGTTGCAGAAGTACCCCCAACATTTTTTCCTATTTTTATTCGGGCCTTATCATTAAGTGTTACAAACGAGCACTGATTTGAAATACTATGTGGGGAAGCCCATTTTGACGAAACAAAAAAGCTTCCATCGCCTATGCTAATGGAGGAAGAAGGGTATCTACGGACAAAGCATTTCCCATTAAACTTAACATTCTTTCCTAACTTGACTCCTTTTAAAGAACAAATCGCTCTCATATATATACTATAAATCAAAGAAAGGATTTTTTTCTTAAGCTGCCTATACTTATACCACATGAAACCTGTTATGTCATTTCTATGATAATCTTTCATGATTACAAAACCTTTATAGATAAATATTCTTCTACTATAGTTAGCTTATTAAAAGCTTCTTCACAATATCGTACCACTTTCTAAATAAATATAAATCGTACATGCATGAATAATAATACTTATTACCATAAGTACTTTTAGGGATAAACCTCTTAATCTGCATTTTATCTTCATCCTTAAAAGGAAGCTTATTACGTCCTCTTTCAGTCGTTATAGCCAATTTATAACCTGTATTCTTAATTAAATCTAATTGTGTTCTATTGTATGCTCCATTAGGATATGCAAACATATATGCTCCTTTACTCGCAACACTATTAACATAGTCTTTACATTTAATTAATTCATCTTGTAACTCATCATCATTCAGGTTAGTGATAATTTCATGATTATTCGTATGATTTCCAATATAAACCATCGAGTTAGATTCAAACTCTTTTAGCTCACCAGTAGTCATTGGTCTATCTGTATCACCAATAGGGCATAATATACCTTTGCCATAATTAGCCTCTAATTGACTTTCTATATCAATAGTTTTATTGCCTTTTAAACCATTCTGTATATCTAGAATATCCTTTCCTCTTTTTCCCAACTTAAACTCTGTTCGATAAACAGCATCCCACCAATAACTTTTTTGATTAATTGAGTGCCCTGATGAAATAAAGAAAACAGCAGGTACTTGATATTTCATTAAAATAGGTACAACTCTAGTATTATTATAATACCCATCATCAAAACTTAAGAGAACATATTTCCCCTTTCTATCCAAATTACAAAAATCATCATGAGGAGATACAAATTGGTATCCTCTTTTTTTATAAAACTTTATAATGCTTTCAAACCTCAGTAATGTTATAGCTTGCTGAGGATCACAATCTCCCTTAAATGCCTCATTTTCATCAGTGAAAATACCATGAAACAGAAAAGAAATTAAATATCCTTTGTTATAGCCAAATAAAATAAGCAAGCGAGCTAAAAAATAGTCAAACCTTTTAAAAATACTCTTTATGTTCATTTTTTAAGAATTCAATTTATTAGCTTCATTTGTTATCTCTTGGTAAACGTTTACTAAATCATTTACAATTTTATCTGTCTCTTGTCTCTTTAACCCTAAAGAACGAGCTCTCATCCCAAGACTTTGGGCTACTTCTTCATTTTCTTTCAAATCCAATATCGCTCCAGCTAACTCAAACCAATCCCCTGCTTGTACTAAAATACCCTCTACACCATTTTTTAATATGCTTGGAGTTCCCCCAACAGCTGTGGCAATAACAGGCATACCCATTAACATAGCTTCCTGAATAGCATTCGAAGAATTTTCAATGTGCGAAGTATGAACAAATAAGTCGCTATCCAAGAATAATTTTACCATTTCATTAGGATTTTTAAGTCCTCGAAATTTCACATTTATTTTATCCGGATCAAGCTTCATCTTTTTACAAAAAATGCTTATAACTTCCTCTTTACCATTACAACCAACAATATGCCATTCGATATGGTTGTTAATTGCATTAAGCCGTTCCATACATCCAAATATCGCTTCAAATCCTTTAAACGTCTGCGGAGATAATACACTAATTATCTTAAAGGTTCCTGTCCTCTTCTTTTGCCATTTCTCATTATAAAACGGCTCTCTAAGCATCTCTTCAACATGAAAATACTTAGCATTTGGGGCCATTATTTTTAGTATTCTTTTATCCCAAGCAGTTCTACCTATTATAAACTTGGTACTTTTTAATATATCACTTTCTTGCTCTTCCGTTTTTAACAATCTTTTACTTCTTGCTAAAATTCCCCTTCCTTTTACATTTCGTTTAAGATTCCCATATTTAAGTAGATCTTTATTACTTAAAAATGTATTCCATTTTAAGTTACAATGGTGTATACTGCCTTGGAACCATATAACAACAGGTACTTTAATCTTTGGTATAATTAGTCCAAACAAACCTTCTGACCCAAAAACATTTATTACATCAGGTTCTATATCATTTACGATTTGCTCATAGTTTCTAATCTGATTATCTTTTCGTACATCTCCCTTTTCGAATTTCCTTTTTATTACATTCGAAGGCATTGGCGTATAAACTGGATGATAAATTGAATTTGAATGTTCAAATCTATCTAATGGCCTAGACCAATTAAAACAAATATGAAGCTCAATATATTTATTAGCTTCAAGTTTTTCCTGCAATGAATCCATCCATCCACCTCCTTGAGTTTTTGAGCCAACAATATCCTTTGCCCTAACTGGAGAGTTTGTAAACCAAAGTATTTTATATTTCTTATTCATTTAATATGCCTTTAGCTTTACCTGAAATAATTTTTTTGTATTGATAGGGACCAAATAATGGTCCAAAAGAGGCACAAACGATAGTTGCCATGATAATTCCCATTAATCCAAGATCAAGAGTTTTAGCAAAAAATATCGAAAGAGGTATATTCAATAATGCAGCTGGTATAGCAATATAAAACTGTATCTTAACTTTCCCAACTCCATTTAAAAAATTCATATATATTGATGAAAATGCCATGTAGATAACGTAGAATGCCATCATTAAAGTTAAAGAAAAAGGCACATCAACTTTTCCTTTACCCAATAGATTATATACCCAATCAGAACATAATACCATAACTACATCGACAACTAAAAGAAAAACCCATACTAGATGCAATTTCTTTATAATCTTTTTAATCCAATCATTATCATTTTTTGTATAAGCATCTGTAAAAGCCGACCAAAAAGGAGTCATAAAGATCCCAACCGCAGTAATTATAATACGGAAATATTTATATGACAAATCATACGGAGTTACATCTTCAGGCGAAAACAAATGTGAAATCAAAAAATTATCTGTAGAAAACATAACCAATGTGGCCAAGTGTATAACAAAGAATTTAATTCCTAAGTTAACTACACCATTAATACGTGAAAATCGCACAAATTTAAACGAAGGTGCATACTTCTTGTACTTACTAGAGTAAAAAAAGATATTAGCTCCGAGAAGCACGACTAATGGAGATATGCAATAAAGCATCCCCAAGTATAAAATTGAACTGTCTGTTGTTCGTATTAAAAAAAATAATATTCCTAAACTAATTATTCTTGATATTAGTCTAAATAAATCTTTGTAAAATGGCTGATGATTTGCTGTAAGAACAGTAGAAATTAATTTCAAAACGAATCTTAAAGAAAAGGACGTAAAAACAAAAATCATTAATAATTGAATAGAATCTTTTAACTCAATGGAAGTATTAAAAACCTTATACCACTCTACGAAAAAATGGACTCCAACAAATATGAATAATAAAATAAACGAGATCACCCCAATCGTAGCATAAGTAGTACTTACATACTCCTTAGCTTTATCATCTTCACCTTTTGCAATACATTCCGAAAACTTATTCCTAAGTCCATTACCTAAACCAAAATCAAGAAAATCGAACCAAGCAATAAACGAACTAATAGTAACCCAAATACCATAGGTCTCCTTAGATAAATAATCTATATTCATACGAATGGTAATAAAACCTAAAACCATCCAAGTCGATTTTATAATCAATGAAAATAAAATATTTTTTTTTGCAAGTTTAGACCTTGAATTCCCCCCTACTATTTTATTGACCAAACTCTTTATCATGCCATCACATTTTTTTTACAATCACTAGCATTTAAAACATACCATTTATTAAAAAATAATGGTATAACAATTCCCATTAAAACAAAGTCGAGCATAACAGTTGTAGTGTTTGATAGCAAAAACAACAACCATCCAATTAATGGACCCCACATTCGAGTTTTTTTGGCATCCATTATTAACCTTCTAGTTAGAAGTACTACAAATAACATGTATATTCCTCCACCTAAAAGCCCATAATAGTATAACAGGGATAAATAGCCTACATGAATTTGGGACGACCTACCATGAATGGTTCTAACTAGTTCTATATCTTTAGAGCCTTCTTTTCCAAATGAATGAAGTTTTCCTTTACCAAATATTGGATTTTTTGGAAACAACTTCCCAAATACCTCAAATGCAACTAACCTTGTTCCTGCACTTCCCTGAGTTAAACCACCTCTATTTTTCTCAAGTATCCTTTCATTAATAATCTTATCAATATCATATTCTACAGTTTTAGCTCCATAATACAATGACACACCTGCCATTATTACTATTAAAGAATATTTAACAATAACACTTAAATTAAATCCTTTATAAATTGGTATTAATATCCATGTAAATAAATAATTTAGCATGATAAACCTAGACTTATTAAAAAAAGACACCAAGGCACCTAAAAGAAATATGACAAAATAATCCTTCCCCTTAGCAATTTTCTCTTCTACAATTACAGCCATTATGGGAAAAAAACTTAATCCTAAAATAGCTGATGGTCCAAGCCATGTATAAATAGATCCTAGCCTTAACTCTTCAAATGAAGTATTAATATGCCTATACTTTGGATTTATAAATATATCCTTATGAACAAACTGCTGCATTGAAATAACTATAAAGGCAATAATAAGCACACCCGTGCTTATTTTTATGATTAATTCATAAAACGGCTTATCAAACTCAACATTATCAAGAACTATAAAAATCAATAAGCTCGTAATGTATTTATTTCCAAGCAAGTCATAAAAGCCAAACCCTTCTCCAACCTTAGTGACATCCGAGATTATGGTATAAATTACAAATAATAGAAGTACTACAGTATAGTTTGACAACTTAATACTAAGTCCATCTAAAATCTTAAAAAATACAACACCATAGCCTAGAAGAGATATAAATAAATGAAATTCTCTACCGATAAATGTCAAAGTAAAAAAACCAACAAACGGAGCAATACTAAAAAATAATATTACAAGAAGGCATAACAGGTTCGCAATTGAATGTCCTTTATATAAATTCATTTAAAACTCTAAATTGAATTTTCATTATAATATTCGTGTCCATACTTATCAAATTTCTTAATCGGCACGTCATTATATATTATGCAAGATTTTACCTTTCTTCTTAAAAGTTCATTCTGCACTTCTAAAAATTCATTTTTAGGTGTTTTTTTAAGTCTTACAACGAACATACATATATCTATGTAATCCATAAAAATATATGAGTCTGAAACAATACCAAGAGGAGGCGTATCGACGACAATGTAGTCATATTTTTGTTTCAAATATTCAAATAACTCGCCAGTTCTAATCGACGCTATTAATTCAGCAGGATTAGGAGATAACGAACCCGGGAAAATAATATCTAAATTTTTATTATCTGTTTGATGAATTATATCTTCCACAGAAACTTGATTACTTAAGAATTCTGTTAGTCCTTTCCCATTATTATTTGAATACAAACCATCTACTTCTTTTCTTAAGTCAAACCTTAATACAATTGTCTTATAACCTGCACTAGCAAAAACAAAAGACGTGTTTAGTGCAACAAACGACTTTCCTTCTCCACTAATGGTTGAGTTTATCGAGATCGTCTTACACCCTTCATCTTTAAGCATAAATCTCAGCCTCGCTCTAATACCCCGAAAACTTTCTACTACAATTGACTTAGGATACTCGTCAACAATATTTTCAACTTTTTTATTGTTATGATATATTTTACCAATTTTTGGTAATTGAACAACATGATCTAATTCACTAGCACTGGTATAGGTCCTTCGTAACAATTGTTCAATACGTAGGAAAGAGATTGGAATAACTAACCCCAAGAAGACTGCGATAATATAATTCAATTTCTTCTTCGGCGATTTTGCTCCTCCTTGAAGATCAGCAGGTTCTACAACTTCAGTGTCTGCTCCATAAGATGCCTTTGCGATTTCAGCTTCGGCTCTCTTTTCAAGTAAATATGTATAAATCGCATCATTGATATTAAATTCTCTTTCAATACCTACTAACATTCTTTGAGTCGAAGGCATTTTTTTCATTTCTCTACTCAACTTCTCTATTCGCGCCGAAACATCCTCTAGAGCAATCAAATTATTTTGTCTATAATAGGCAATGTTTTCAGAAACCATTTTTCTAAGATTCTCAAATCTTATATTAATCTTTCTAAGGTATGGGCTTTTTGATTGATTATTTTCAATAAAATTAATTCGTTCTGAATTTAGGCGTATTAATTCTTCAATTAGATTATTTAACATGGGATCATCAATTCCCATGGCGGAAGGTGCAATAAGTTCATCATATTCCTGATTTTCTTCAAAGTATTCATTGACGTACTCATAATACTTCTGACTCACCTTTAACTTTGCTTCCTCATTTTCCAAATCTCTCATTTCTTCAATAATCTGATTGGACTGCATAGTAATATTTGTCAACTCATTTCTTGAACGAAAGGCTTGTAAATTATATTCAGCCCGCTCCAATGAATCTCCTACAATATTAAGCTGCGTATTAATATATTGAATAGTTTTTTGAGATGATAAACGTTTCTTCTCTAGCTCTAGATTTATATAAGAAGATGTTAAACTATTTAAAAAATCTATTTCTTTTTCTGGTGTAGCAGTAAGGATTTTAACTTCAGCTAGCGTCGATTCTAAGTCTGGTGGTAAAACCTCAATTCGTCTTTTATACTCTCTAATTAAACTATAAGTTGTATTAATTCTAAAAGAATATTTCTTGCCAATTAACTCACTAACATCTACACTCGAATTAAGAATAAGCTTAAATTTCATTTGATCAGAGTACAGGTAAGTATCGTATGCCATATGCTGGTCAAACTCTATTTGACTAATTCTTTGAACGATATCCTTAGTAATAAAGCTATAAATTGAAACTTCATCTGATTCAGCATTAACACGACAAGAATCCTTGCTTAGGATTTCAACATAAAAATCCTCACCAATTGGTTGAGGAAACTTTTTATCGATTATAACAATGAATGGAGATGATTTATATAATTCTTTCCGCTTAAAAAAATCGTGCTCATAATACGATATTTCAAAATCAATTTTTTCTAAGGCTCTTGAAATAAGGGGTCCAGACTTCAATGCAACCATTTCATTTGCGAGACTTTTAGTCGAGCTCATAATACCAATATCCTGAAGTAATTGAGCAGAAGCATTACCCAATCCCTTTGTATCTTCGTGTATAACAACAGTAGTAGAAACTTCATATACTTTAGGACTATATTTATTATAAATGAAAGCAAGTGAAACTGACACGCCCACGAAACAAAAAATTAGAAACCAATTTTTCGCTATTAAAGCGACAAGAGTTTTTACATCCAAAATATTGGACTCGTTCATATTAGAATTAGTCATATCTATGGTTAGTTTTGAATTGCATTAATAACTAATAAAGCTGTTGTAATGGTGGAGAAAACCAACGTAATAGGAATCGAAATATCTTGCCATTTCACAGATCTTCTTGGCCTAATATATACGACATCATCTGGCTGTAAATAATAGTTATAATTAAAAACTAAATTATCATCCGTCATATCAACTACGTATTTATTCGCTACATCATCCTCATTTCTTATTATAACAACTTCCTTCCTATCACCATGAAGAGTTAAATCACCTGCTAATGCAATTACTTCAAAAATAGTAATTTGATCCTTTGTATATGTGTAGTACCCTGGATCATTTACCTCCCCAATTACAGATACTTTTTTAAACGCAAACTTAATTTCAACATTAGGTTGATCAAAATACGGAAGTAAAATTAATCGTATTTTCTCTCTAGCCTCATCAATTGTTAAACCAGCTAATTTTACCTTTCCAACTACAGGGAAGAATACATTACCATCTACATCGACAGAATACGAAAAAGAGTTCATTGCTAACTCATTACTAGCTTGAATAGATCTACCCTCCGCCCTATTCCCGAAAAAATTAAACGACACATCATCAAAACTTGAGACTTTTATTAGAAGTTCATCATTTGGTTTAACTTTATGTTTCTGGGGAGGTCTATAAGCATTTTCTTTTTCGGAATTAGTTACCCTTAGATCACTAAGAGCAACAGGTTCTTGCACATACTCAAGTCTCTTTTGTGTCATACAGGATGTAAACACAATTAACAGCAACAATCTAACAAATATTTTCATAGTCTATTTTTTTCTTATTTTACTGGGTAACACAATAGTAAAACATTATATCTAAATATCTTTATACTAAGATTACCAATCTCTGCCCTGATTATATTTATTTTTTAACATAAAGTAAAATAGAACCTTACTTTAAATTTAAATAATATTCCTTTATAACTTACGCGCTAAATCTGCAACCAAATGTAATACACTTATAGGATACAGTACATTTTATATGACGAAAGTTAAGTATTTTTAGAGGAAAAAATATTTAACTAGTTTATCATCTACAATAAGGAAATTACATCCCAATAAAAGGCTGTTTTTTATACTCACCTACTAAATATTCCAGTCTTTCCACATATAAATATGCTAATTTACAATCCCACAATACTTTTTTAATGAAAAAAAACTATATTTATTTCAATATTAAATATAAACAATTTTTCAAATGAACATAGATCACCTTGGATTAGTGGTAAAATCTATTACCAAAGGTATCAAGCAATGGGTAGATTGTTTTGGGTACTCTCAAATGACTGAAGAAACTATTAATGTAAAACAAAAAGTTAAAGTTGTCTTTATGGAAAAACCTGAATCACTAACCATAAAACTTCTTGAACCCTTAAATGAGGATTCTCCTATTTATGCTTTTGCTAGAAGAGGAGGCGGTCTTCATCACATATGTTTTAAAGTCGGAAACTTAAAAGCTGAGATATCTCAGCTAAAAACTACAGGACTGCATCTTATTTCACCTCCAGCACCTGGAGAAGCTTTTGAAAATAATGATATTGCATTTATGCTTGCAAAAAACAATCTTAACATTGAACTGATTGACACCGAAAAAAAAGCCAACATCATTAAAGAATAAGTTAATCACTTCTATTTTATTAAGATAACTACTCTTAATAAAGATGCTAAGGGCTTTAATATTTTTTTTATTCTTTTATTCCCAGCCAATACTTCTTTTAACTTCGTAACTTCAAGATCATTCAAAGGGTGAAAATTGATTAATAATAAAAGCCAAAGAAAAGAAAATATCATAGACCCCAGTAGTAACCCTAGTACACTCTCTAAATTAACCATAAAAGGTACAAAAACGATAAGCATCAATATTGAAATGAAACCATATCGAATTAACAATACTTTATCATACTTAATTATTTGATATTTCCTGATCATAAATAACATTAACAAGTTTTTCAACAATTCTCCTGTTACCGTTGCTGCTGCAACTCCAACAATACCCCAATACTGCATGGCATAAACACCAGCTGCAATGCTAAATATCACTACTATCCTCGAATATAAATTAATCTCAACACGCTCTTTTAATTGTATAACCAGATTTAAGGGGTAAAACAAGCCTTGAAAAATTAGTCCGAATAAAGAAACACAAGCCACCCAATACGCAGGAAGGTACTTAGCCTCAAAAACATGAATAATAATGCCTTTACCGAATATGAAGAAATATAATACTGGAAAAATAAAAAGAGGCAAAAGAACTTTTATACTAAAATTATAAAATGCATTGATTTCTCTATCATCAGTTGTCTTCGAAAACCGCTTAAAAAAAACAGGTTTTAAAACCGATTCAAATTCCCTGAATGGTAAAACCTTATAAAACATCTCATATATTTTTAGAGCAAACCCATATAAGCCAACATAGAAAGGTGAAGATATTGCCGCAATAATATATTGGTCACTTGTTTTTCCGATGATACCATAACCCAGTTCTGAAAAGAAAGAAAGGCTATAAAACCTCAAAACTCTATTTTTAATTAAACCTAGCTCTGTACCTTGTTCCTGAACTTCTGCATCTTTTTTCACTAATTCAGCTATCATTGCCCTCAGTACAATTACAAAGAACAATACCGAAACCAAAGCCTCTACATACAACAATAAGTCAACTGAAATATCTGACAAGAAGTATAAATATAGGGAAGAGCGTACGACTACTACCACAACATTAGCCTTAGCACTTATGGGATGCTTCAAAAAAGATGCAATAATAGTTTCCGACATTACTTTCAAAGCATAACAGAACACAAAAACGATAAATGCCGCGAAGTATATTTTAAAGTCTGGAAAATTAAAAAAGGAAGCAAAGTCCTCTTGAAAAATGTAAAGCAGGAATGAGAATAAACCTATAAAAGCTATGGCAAAAAAATGAGAATACAGTACTAACTTTCTAACTATAACATAACTTCTTGCAACTACTAATTCAGGTACATATCGCAGAATTACATTTTTTATAGGGCTGGTGATAAATAACTGATAAACAAAAAACAATCCAAATAAAAACGTATAAGCTCCATAAGTCTCCACTGGCAATTTTCGAATTACCAATATAGTTGCAACAAGGCCAATAACCTGTGTGATTATTTTACCTGCATACACCCAAAGTGTATTATTTATAAGTTGCTTCTTATGCGAGTTCGACATTTTGAAATACTACTTTTTGAAATGGGTAGGCCTTTGGTATTTTTTTCTACCCATCAAACGTAATAATATAAATTTAAAATACTCAAACTTGAGTACTATTGAAATTTTAAGACCTGTAGATTCTACATCGATACGTTGAATGTGATTAGGAATAACATCATCCCCTACTCCAATAACTCCAAAAGTAATATCACTAAAGGGTTTAATCCTATCAAAAAGTTCCATAGAGATATCGTGGTCGCGCAGAGGAAAAGCAAAAACAGAATAATCTAAACGAAACTTTTCCTTAACCCATTTTATACTTTTGCAAGTTTGCTCATACTGTTCATTCAAACTTAATTCATCATATTTAGGATGATCCATACTATGGCCACCAAAAGTAAACCCTTCTGAAATCATTTCATTAATTTCTTCCGTTGATAAATAGATAGATTGCTCACTTAAGTATTCACTTACATCTATCTCAAAAAGCTGAAGCATCTCGTTTAATATGTGAGATTGTGCATAATTAACCTGAGACAAAGAAGTTTTAAAATCACCATCCTGAATTCTAACTTCTGTAAAAAATGCTTCCCAACGGCTTCTATTAGAATCTATCTGAGCCTCTGTAACTCTTTCTTCAATGAGATTTTTCTTGCGCTGATAATGTAATTCCTTATTATCAACAAATGTAGGGTTTATGAAAAACGATGCAGAAATATCGTACTTCAATAAAATGGGACGAAAGATATCATAAACAACACTTAACCCATCATCAAAAGTCAAGTAGACACTATTCTTAGGTAATGGTTTTCCATTTTTTTTACTTTCAATAATATCTACAAGAGTGACAAATTGAAAGTTCTTTTTCAAGTATAGAATATCTTCTTCAAATTGCTGAGCTGTTCGGTATGTATTTTCATTAATGACTGCATCCGAATCAACACCTAAAATACTGTGATAATTAATAACAAGCAGATTCCTATTGGCCAACTTTCTAACGAATTTAAATGGCAATAAGGAAACTAAATAAAATACTATTGTCTTAATTTTTAATTTTAAGATTTTCACAAGTTGTAATAGGTTTCAAACTTTATTATTCAAAACTAACTATTACTTGCACTTTTCCCTATTATTTTTGACCTAACACATCAAAAAAGAGCAAAAAAAATGAGGTGCTCGTTAAACGAACACCCCACATTACCCAGACAAAATAAACAAACTAACCTATTAATCCTTTAGAAACTTCGTCCCAATTCACAACATCCCAAAATGCCTGAATATAATTTGGACGTAAGTTTTGATATTTTAAATAATAAGCGTGCTCCCAAACATCTAACCCTAAAATTGGCGTACCTTTAACTTCGGCAATATCCATTAATGGATTATCCTGATTTGGAGTTGAGCTTACTACTAAACTTCCATCTTCTTTTTTTACTAACCAAGCCCATCCAGAGCCAAAACGAGTAGCCGCAGCTTTCGAAAATTCATCTTTAAAAGCGTCAAACGAACCAAAATTCTTTTCAATCGCTTGTAAAACTTCTCCAGTAGGAACTCCACCTCCATTCGGAGACATTGATTTCCAAAATAAGTTGTGGTTATAAAAACCACCTCCGTTATTTCTCACTGCAGTTGAGTGACCCGAAATTCCCACTAGAATATCTTCAATTGATTTTCCTGCTAACTCTGTTCCTTCAATAGCCCCGTTAAGGTTATTAGTATATGCTGCATGATGCTTAGAATGGTGAATCTCCATTGTGCGCGCATCAATATGTGGCTCTAATGCATCGTATGCGTAATCTAATTTTGGTAATTCAAATGCCATAATATTTCTTTATTCTATTGGTTAAATGAATATGATACAAATTTATTTCTTATTTAGATTAAATCAAAACTATTTATTAAGATTTTTATATCTTTTTTTCCGTTTTGAAATTCAGAAGTTAAACAGCGACGATAATAAATTGTTTAAAGCATTTTCAAAATATTATCTTCGCACACTCTAAATTAAATGACTTACAGTGCACAAAGACATATTAAAATTATCAATACCTAACATACTTACTAACCTTACCGTTCCATTATTAAGCATGGTTGACTTGCATTTAATGGGATATTTAGACTCCGAACTATTTATGGGAGCAGTAGCCTTAGGTGGAGTAATTTTCAACTTTGTATACTGGGGCTTCGCCTTTTTAAGAATGAGTATTAGCGGAATTGCCGCTCAGGCATATGGAAAAAACAGCGACCAGGAAATGGCTATGGTTCTTTTTCGAGGTATGTTAATTGCCATACTTGGAAGTCTGTTTTTACTCATCTTTCAAACAGGGCTGGAGAAACTCAGTTTCCTCATGTTAGATGGTTCTGCGGAAGTTAAAGAACTAGCCAGTAACTATTTTTACGTTCGCATTTGGGCCGCACCGGCAGCCATCTCACTTATGGTTATTAACGGATGGTTTTTAGGAATGCAAAATGCAGTATACCCCATGCTCATTTCGGTTTTAATTAATATCGTGAATATTGCATGTAGTTTTGTATTAGTAAAAAACTACGGGATGAACGAAACAGGAGTGGCATTAGGTTCTGTCATTGCCCAATACACAGGTTTTATTCTATCCCTCATCCTATTTTTAAAAAAATATAGAAACACACTTACCTATTTAAAACTGAAATCAATTCTGATAGTTTCGGAATTTAAACGTTTTTTAAATGTAAGCGGAGATATATTTATAAGAACCTGGTGCGTTATTGCGGTCTTTACATTCTTCACCTCTAAATCGGCTGGTTTTGGTGATGTTGCATTGGCTGCCAACAGCGCTTTGCTTCAGTTCTTATTCTTATTCTCCTACTTTTTAGATGGATTCGCCTACGCAGCTGAAGCTATTGTTGGAAAGTATTTTGGCTCTAAAAATAAAGCTAAACTAATTGAAGCTAGCAAAAAGTTATTTCTATGGGGTAGCATTTTTGGAATTTCATTTACCATGAGCTACTATATATGGGGAGGTGAGCTCTTATTATTTTTTACCAATAAAGAAAATGTACTAAACGAAGCTTCTATTTATCTGCCTTGGCTTGTTTTTATACCTATAGCAAGTTTTGGCTCATTTATTTGGGATGGCATTTATATTGGCGCTACTGCTTCTAAAGCCATGCGAAACACAATGCTCATCGCCTCCATTGGATTTTTCTTTATTCCATATTATGTATTGCATGATAAAATTGGCATGCATGCCTTATGGTTATCTATGTTACTTTTTATGTTTTCGCGAAGTGTATTGCAAAGCTTGTTGGCAAAAAGAGCTGTTTACGTAAAATTGCAATAAAAAAAATGGGTAAGATCTTCCCCGACCTTACCCACTCATAAACATAACCAATATATTAACCTAACCTTTTACAAAAACCGATTTGATGATATGCTCTGCCATTTTGGGATTTTCCTTTAATCTTCTGGTAGAATAACCAAACCAGTCCTCTCCATAAGGAACATAAACCCGCATTTTTTTACCATCACCCACTACCTTATTTCTCAACTCAGGAGTTACTCCATAAAGCATCTGAAACTCGTACATATCATCAGGTACTTGATATTTATCAATTAACTGATAAGCCCCTTTTATCAAAGCCTTATCATGGGTTGCAATACCTACATACACCCCATTGTATAGCAATAAGTCTAACAACATTAAATAGTTGTCATTAATCTCTTGCCCATCTTTATAAGCAATTTCCTCTGCTTCGTTATATATCCCCTTACACAATCTAAAATCCAATGGTGAATCAGGCGTGTGTAATTGCAACAACGTTTCAATATCCGCCCGAGTCCTTCTAAGGTATGCTTGCAATACCAAGCCCACATGATTAGGAAACTCTAATTTCAATCTTTTATATAAGGTTAATTCTAAATCCACACATTTAGAATCTTCCATATCAATCCTAACAAAATTTTCGTACTTAGCCGCCAAGGCAACGATTGCCCTAATATTCTGATAACATTTCTCAGGGTCAATCAACAAACCAAAACTCGTAGGTTTTAACGAATAATTACCCTCTACTTTAGCTACTTCAAAAGCTTCTATTATTTGTAAATATTCATCCCTATTTACGTTAGCCTGATCTATATTCTCAATAAACTCCCCCAACAAATCCACCGTTACACAAACCCCTCTAGAATTAAGGCTTTTTGAAGCCTTAATTGCATCCTGCACTGTAACACCAGCAATATATTTCTTTGAAAACATCCAAATAAACTTCTTTGGAAAATATGGAATCACAGATGCTATTGCCTTATTAATCATATCCTTATTTTTTATCAACAAAGCCGGCTTTTTTCATTCATCTCAGATGAATAACACAAGACAACTTTATGGATATTGTTTCTGATGTAAAATTCGGACTTATTATGATTCCAAAATATGACTATTCTCAGAAAACCCTTACAAACAGTACAATCCTGACATAAATCATATTTAAAGGAATGGTATCATCATTTCTACATTACTCGTTTTTATCAATCATATACAAAACTGAAATAAGTGCACAAAAGACTTATCATAAGCACAAACACACCTTCTTCTTTTCAGTTTAATCAATAAAAATCGGAGTTTAATCAAAACTATTTCAAAAAACTTCCGTTTAAGAGGTCAACACGACATTCTTAAAACAACCACAGTGATTAATCAACACAACAACACAAGTCACTTGGTTTTTTTAACTATTCTGCTATTGCTGTTTTCACATGCAGCTCTGGCTCAGGATTGTACTATAGTTGGAAAAGCTAATGATATTATTCCGAAAGGAAAATGCGCACCCGTAGATGTAGATTGGAAAATCATTTACCGAGGCGTTAATGATGGGGGAACAGGTAACGTACAAATCCAATATGATTGGGACGACGGTAACCCTGTAGAAATTGTTAATGCAACCAATACTAATCTTGCTACACAAGAATGGTCTGCAACGCACAGTCACATTTATCCCAACACGGGAAATCAATGTAATTATCATCCCCGAGCTACTTTAATAGTAGATGGCGTGTTATGTACTAGTTCTGTACAAGAACAAATTGTAACCGTATGGGATACCGACGACAAAAATGGTGGAGAATTATTAATTGATCCAAAAGTTAAACCTATTTGCGTTGGCAATGACGCCTTATTTCATTTTACGGATAATAGCCAATGGAACTGTACGCCTCCTGATGAAAATGATGTTATTAATAATGACGGAAGGTGGATTCAATGGATATATGGAACTGGTGCTAGCACCATTAATGATGCAGAAGTTGATGGTAGCGTTCGTGCTTACCCCTTTGTTGGTTCAATAAATCACGTCCCAGGGCCAATAGAAGGCCCAATAGCACCCTATAATACTTCCTTAGATATTTACATTCCCAACCATCATCCTGTCGGAGCTTTTTTTCAAGTAACTTTAAGAAATTGGAATACATGTAATCCCTATGATGACCCTAGCATTCCTGGGCCACCTGTTGATTTAATAGATGGAGATTACGCACCTGTGACTACAACAGCAATGGCATTAATTGTGGATATACCAGATGCCTCCATCAACCCTGTACCTCCCGTATGCGAATCCGCAGATCCTTTCTTACTCATTGGTGCAGATGGAGGGGGAGTATGGGCCGGAGCTGGAATAAGCGACCCGAACAACCCCATGTTTAACCCTAAAGAAGCTGGGCCTGGAACACATGCTATAACATACTCAATTACCGATGGCAATAGCTGCTCTGACGTTGGCACAGTTTTAATAACCGTATTAGCTGCCCCAAAAGCAGAAATATCAACCTTCCAAACCATTAATCTGTGCCCTGGAATTCTTTTAGAATTAGATGGGAATCCAACAGGGGGATTACCTCCATATGCGCATTTATGGAAAGGACAGACCTCACCTCTAAACGTAACTAACATTCAAAATCCTGATTTCTTGACTACGGTAGTTGGTCAATACGAATTAATATATAGAGTTGAAGATAACAATACATGCTGGGGAGAAGACACCGTGATTGTAGACGTTGAAGAGGTAAGTATCAGCTTTGACAGCAACAACTTTGAAGTATGTTCTGGAACAAACACCATGATTGATGCGCAACCTTCAGGAGGTTCTGAAGTATTTGTATTTCATGAATGGACAGGTGCAAGAACTGATAAGCTTTCCGAAACAGATGTCCAAAACCCTACATTTATTGCGGACGAACCAGGAGTTTATTCATACACATACAAAGTACGAGATTCTTTTGGTTGTGAAGATACCGAAACCATTACTATAACAGTTCATGAAAAACCAGATTCAGATGCCGGTTTAAATATCAACGAATGTGGACTACAATCTTCACTCGATGCAACACCTAGCATTGGAGTTGGATTATGGAAAATCATTTCCGCTCCTGGCTCTTTGTCTTTCAATTCATTTTCAAGTCCAACAGCTCATATCATTAGCGATACATACGGAACATACCAATTAAGATGGATAGAAGATAACAACAGTTGTAAAGACTCTGCAGACCTTAGCGTTACTTTCACAGAGATTCCTACACCTACTGTGATGGACGACAAGGACACCTGTGCTTTATCCATACAGATTATTGCTCATAAACATGCTGGAGTAGGACAATGGGTGGTAGCAGAAAACGTAGGCATTGTTTCTTTTATAGATGACTTAAATTCAACTACTCAAGTTAACGTTGACACACCTGGAAAATATAAATTCGCTTGGTTAGAAGACAATGGGAATGGATGCACAGGAAGCGATACCGTAGAAATAAATTTCCACCAGGTACCAACAGCAAACCTAACTCCTCCACCTGCGGTTGAGTGCACCCCCCTTGAAGTAAATTTCGAAAACACTTCAAGTAATGCAGATTCTTATTATTGGGACTTTGGTAATGGTATTATATCTAATCTAGAAAACCCAAGTCAAGTATTTACGAACAAAACACCACTACCTGTTGATTATGAAATCACCTTAATAGCCAACACAAATAATGGTTGTTCTGACACAGTAAAACATATCACAAAAGTGGCACCAACACCCATTTCCTATTTTGATGCAGACATAAAAATAGGTTGTAGTCCTCTGAACAGTACATTTATAAATAAATCACAAGGCGGAACAAGCTACCAATGGACTTTTGGAGATGGCTCAACCGGAACAGATGTAGAAAACCCAAGTCATACCTTTACAAACTCAGAAGCTTTTATTCAGTCTTTTGAAGTCGAATTAGTTACTATTAACGAATATAACTGTAGCGATACATCATCTTTATTCACCACTGTTTATCCTAAACAAGAATTCAATCTAAGTGCCGTACCCGATAGCGGTTGCTCTCCTTTAAACACTAATTTTTTGGCCGACCCAGGCGCGTACATTTACGAATGGGACTTTGGAGATGGGAACCTGATAAAAGGTGCGAATTATTACAACAAAGTTTTCGAAAATAGTTCAGATATTAAAGCGAAACACAATATTAAGCTTTACACAACATCTTTTTACGGATGTTTAGATACCACAGAAGCAACCATTACGGTTTTACCTTCTCCTCAAACCTACTTTGAGCCGAATGATTTTACGGTATGCTCACCTAAAAAAGTTCAATTCACAAATTCCACAGAAAACATAGAAACTTCAGTGTGGAAATTTGGCGATGGAGAAACCTTAACAACTAATAGCAACGAAGATGTAGAACATATTTACACCAACGATAGCTTTACTCCTCAAGATTATAGAATTACGCTCATCACAGAGAATTCCTTTGGATGTATTGATTCTATGCAAGGTTTTACCAGCGTAAATCCAATGGTTACTGCTAAAATTACTGGAGAAGGAGAAGCTTGTTCACCACTTGAAATAAGTTTCGGTAATGAGTCGGTGGGTGCCAATACATTTTTATGGAACTATGGCGACGGCAACACCTCATCTGGATATTTAGGATTAAATTTATTTAGAAACAACACTGAAACAGATAAAGAATACGAAGTGAGTATGATTGCCTCATCGCCATATGGTTGTAGCGATACTGCTTACACAAACGTGATGGTTTATGCCACTCCGATTGCAAACTTCGAAGCTACTCCTGAAGAAATACAAATGCCAGCTTCAACAGTAACAATTAATAATTTAACAGAAGGAGATAACTGGGAGTATTTATGGGACTTTGGCGATGGACAAACCTCAACAGAAAAACAACCTAATGAATATACCTACGACGACTTTGGATTATATGAAATTTCACTAAAAGTGTCTTCCAATAAATGTGAAGACATTCAGAAAAAAGAGATTAGGATTATAGCAGGAATACCAACTGTAGAATATGGCCCTCCTACCCAAGGGTGCCCAGCATTAAAGGTGGATTTTTATAGTACAACAAAAAATGCAGAAAGCTACCTATGGGAGTTTGGCGATGAGAATATTTCTACAGACCCAAATCCAACGCACACTTATTATACAGAAGGAACCTACATAGTTAAATTAACCGTGCAAGGTCCAGGAGGCATGACTATTAAAGATGATTTGGTCATTAATGTGTATCCAGAGCCTACCGCTTTATTTGATGTTTTCCCTAATGTGGTAACCATACCTGGTGAAGCTGTTTCTTTTGCCAATAAATCATATGGTGCCAATACATACCTGTGGGACTTTGGTGATGGACAGACCTCAATAGAGCACAGCCCTACCCACGAATACACCACAAAAGGCAATTACGATATTACATTAGATGCCGAAAACGAGTATGGATGTACCAGCTCCTACATTCAAAAGGAAGCTGTGACAGCAAACGAAGGTGGCAAAATTAAATTCCCAAATGCATTCACACCGAATCCTGCTGGTGAAAACGATGGTCGATACGATAGAACCGATAACAACAATTACGTTTTTTATCCTGCCGTTCAAAAAGGTGTTGAAGAGTATGAACTTCAGATTTATTCAAGATGGGGGCAATTACTATTTGAATCCAATGATATTGAAGTAGGTTGGAATGGTTACTACCAAAGTCAGCTTTGTACGCAAGGTGTATACATTTGGAAAGCGACTTGCAGATTCAGTACAGGACAAGTGAAAGTATACACTGGTGATGTAACTTTATTAAGATAAAAGGATGTTAAGAAAAATAAAACACATAATTACGCTTTTCATCCTAACCATTGTGATGACTAACCTATATGGGCAAGATCCGCATTTTTCACAATTCTATGCCAATCCGCTGTACATGAGCCCCTCTTTAGCAGGATCTACAGATGGAGGGCGATTAATTGCCAATTACAGAAATCAGTGGCCAGGCATCAACAAGGCTTTTGAAACGTATTCAATCTCATTCGATAACTTTTTTCCCAGCCTTAATAGCGGCCTTGGATTTATGCTATACCAAGATAAAGCAGGTAGTGCTGGATTAACCACAACTCAATTTACTTTTCAGTATAGTTACAACTTGATAATAAACGATGAGTGGCAACTCATCCCGGGTATTCAGTTTTCCTATGGTAACAAATTCATTGATTTCAATAAACTAGAATTTGGCGACGAGATGCAAGGCGTTGGAGGATCTGGATCGTGGAACAGATTAAACAACGAAAGAGCTAATTATATTGACTTTGCTGCTTCTGCTTTTTTATACAGCTCTAAGTATTGGTTTGGATTAACTATCGACCATCTTGCTCAGCCTAATTATTCGTTTTTAAACGAAGAAATGAGGTTTCCACTTAAAACAGTATTATTTGGAGGTGTTAACATATGGAACGAGAAACGCAGAGGTACGGGATCTGCAAGATCATTCTCCTTAAGCTATAGACTGCAACAACAAGCCAAGGATGTGCAAATGGATTTAGGCGTTTATTGGTTCAACGACCCTATTGAAATTGGTATTTGGTATAGAGGTTTACCATTTATCACTACAAAAAATAGCACCAGCATCAATCAAGACGCTATTGTAGCTTTATTGTCGTACAAATATGGCCCTCTACGATTTGGCTATAGTTACGACGTTTCGCTATCCGGACTGGGATGGAATGCACAAGGGGCCCATGAATTGTCGGTAATATTCGAGTTTAACCAAAGAATGAGTTTAAGGATGAATGGTAAACGACCAGCTCTCCCTTGTTCCGAAACAGCCAATCCACTTTCTAGCACAAGCAGAAGTAAATACAAAAGAAAGAAAAGAAGAGTATTTTAGTCAATTATTAGCATTTACAAAAGCGCTAACAATCTATTTTTATTCAGTTTACACTTAATAAACACAAGCTCACATTCGTGAGTTTAACATGAAAAAAAAGAGGAGTTCCAACAGAAACTCCTCTCCCAAAAATCAAACTACTCAATTATGCAACCTCTACTTTTCTTGCTGGTTTTGGCTTCACCTCTTCTCTTTTAGGCAAAGCAACACTTAAAACCCCATTTTCGTATGCTGCGGAAATATTTCCATCTTCAACCTTTTGTTTAGGGACAACAAAGGTGCGGGTAAATCCGGCATAATTAAATTCTCTTTGCTTAAACTTCACTTCTTCTGCTTTTTCTTTTCGCTCAGCAGAAATCGTTAGCTTGCCATTATTAAATTCAATGTTAAAATCATTCTTATCCAAACCAGGAGCAGCCAACTCTATTAAATACTGGTTATCATCCTCGGCAATGTTAACTGCAGGTAAAGTTTGGTTTCCCGAATACATACCACTCTGGTTCATAAAGAAATCACCACCCATAAAATCATTTAATACTGAATCAAAATTTCTGTTTGCTTTTCTTACTAGTGTCATAACTTAATCCTCCTATTTTAAATTTTTAATATTTTATTGTTGTTTGACTCTTATATCTCAAAGGACATACCACATTAATTATCAAGACATAAAGTCATAATACAATACATGCATGCGTCATATTGGCGCATCGTATTTATTTTATACGCCATATTGTCACATTGAATAAAATAGGAGATGGTAATTTTAATTTAAGGTATTGATAACAGATGCGTAATAGGCTTAAATGAATTATAGATGATATTTGCGAGCAACAAAAGGAAATTGAAATTAATTTTTCCTCCCAACAATTCCTGTGTGTATCGGAGGTTGTATTCTATCGTGGATATGGCCTCCTTTTTTTTATTCCCAAACACCCACTATTGAACTTCCACAATTAGAGCAGATTCCTTTCTTGAATTCCCTAAATTCAATTACAGATCGATTTCTGGCAATCAATTTAGAATTACAATTGGAACAATACGTAGCGTTATATTCAGCTTGCGGCACATTTCCTAAATAAACGTACTCCATCCCTAAATCTTTAGCTATAGTATAAATCTCTTGTAATAATTCAATAGAGGTTGCAGTACTTTGCAATAACTTATAACTCGGATGAAAACGACTAAAATGAATAGGTACTTTAGAAAAACCATTTTTCACCAACCATTTACACATATCTTTAATCATTCCTATGTCGTCTGTATATCCAGGAATAATTAAATTGGTAATTTCAAGCCAAACATTCTCCTCTAACAAAGTTTCTAGCGTTTGCAATACATATTTTAGCTTAACTTGACTCAAACGCTGATACACATCATCATCAAAACATTTTAAATCGATATTTACAGCATCCATCACTTTACACCAATCCTTCAGTGGTTTTTTATGAATATATCCTGCGGAAACAATCACATTCTTCAATCCCCTTTCACGAGCTAGCTCAGCAGTATCCAATGCGTATTCGTAATAAACTACGGGGTCTGTATATGTATACGAAATAGAGTTACATCCCTTAACTTTAACCAATTCAACTATATCATAAGGGCTAATATATTCTTCTTGATTAGGCTCAAGATTAGCCTGAGAAATATGATGATTTTGACAATTTAAACAACGAAGGTTACATCCAATTGTAGCGAGTGACAAAGTTTTAGAACTGGGCAGAAAATGATACAAGGGCTTCTTTTCGATTGAATCTACCTGCAAAGCGCAGGGAAATCCGTACGTTAGTGCCATTAACCGACCATTTACATTCTTCCTTGCTCTGCATACACCAATCTCATCAGGCAACAAGAAACACCGATGCGGACATAAAACACACTCTATCCCACCTTCTTTTTTATGCCAAAACAAAGCCTCTTTATCAGCCTGTAGGTATTTTACGGTTGGACGTATATGCATAATCACCTGCTTTACGATACCCTTCTATTACTATCTCACCACCCTCTTGGATATTAACGATAGCGTAGCTATTATTTTGCTCACCAGAACCTTCAACAAGTGCTTTTAGGGTATAATACAATATGCCATTAATCACCTTTGCTCCACCATTATGGTCATGACCTTGAAATACTGCCATTACTTTATCAGAGTCCTCCATCACAGCCCTTACTTCTGCAGCATTATTGACATACAAATCACCTTCTCCATGCAGTAGCTGATGCGTAAATACAACAACTGGCATATCACTTTCCTGCAAAGTTTTCTTCAGCCATTTTAACTGAAAACTAGGAATATTTGTATCCTTATAGCCGAAGTTACCTTTTTTATAATCCGTTTCATCCGACTTAAAACATGCATCTAACACAATAAATCTACAGCCCGAATGCTCAAAAAAATAGTATGTTTTATCCTTATCTATACCTGTATTTATGGTATTATTTAAAAACTGAGCTTTTGAAATAGAATCCAGATCATGATTGCCTAATACGTGATATCTTGGACCTTTAAATTTCGAAAACACAGCTTCCGTTTTCTCAAGATATTTCAAGGTTTCTAATTCTACAGGAGGGTCTGTTTGGTCTTTAAAATCACCTGTCTCAATAGCAAAATGAACGCTCTCCTCATTAAATAATGTAACGGCTTCGCTCAGCTTACTTAAACTCTCCGTAAAATATCGTCCCCATTTAACGGGAGCTTCAGCATAATGAACATCTGTTACCCATCCAAACCGTATTTTTTTATTACCTCTTGCCCAAGCTGGCAACACCGTTAAACCCGTAACAATTAAGGCACTATTCTTTATAAATCGCCTCCTCGTTTGCTTTCTACTCATTTCGTTTTTTCAATTAAAATCTACAAAATCTAACTTGAGAAAATAATGGCTTCAAAAATATACAGTTCAGCCTTTTGCCAACCATTCCATCCAATATGTGCTTTATCCCTAGCTAAATGACCTAAAAATTGTTCTAAATTCCAAGCAGTTTTGTCGGCAACTTGTGGTAAAAAAGTACCTTTCTTATGGCCTAGTTTAAGGTAAACACCATGCTTACCTAACACAATTTCTTCAATAGAGTGTATCTTTTTCATCGGCGTTAACAAAGAAATCTCAATACTTAAACCATCCAATTCAGAAGCATCAATCTCTTTAAACCGTTTATCTTCAAAAACAGCAGCCAATGCCAAATCCTTAACCAACTCTGGCAAACTACAGCTTACATTATAACGCCCTAAACATCCACGTAATTCACCATTTACATATATCGAAACAAAAGCACTATTAATACCTGTTTCTATATCACATTCGATATCTGGCTTCTCTATCTCTATCCCAAAAGAAGTTTGTATAGCATAATTAGCCTCACGCAATAGATAATCCTTTTCATATTGACTGACCGACTCTACCGTACATTCTTTATCTTCAACCAAAACAGATTGATACCCTACAACTCTTTTTTTGTTTCCCGATGCTTCTCCGGAATTCATATACCGCACCTTCTCGTATTTATAATGGTCTTTACCTTCTGTCAAATACATTAAAGTCAATACAGAACTCCAACCACATAGCTTAGTCAAAACTCCATCTTCACAATGCTGATCGTTCAACATTTCAATCAATTCATCTGGATTATTTTTGCAGATTAAATCCACTGTTTGTTTGTCTAATCTAGTTGCCACCTCGTCGTTAGGGTAATGGGACAAGTCGGTACTGAATACAAATAAATTTTTGTGATTAAAATAAGGCTTTAGTACAGAAGCAATATACTGACAATCACTATATTTTTTAACACCTATTACAATAGGTACAATTTGGGTTAGATTACGCATTCTATATTGAAGGAATGGCAATTGCACCTCTAAAGTATGTTCTTCGGAATGTGCATAAGGATTAAAAACAATATTTTTAGATTGCTCTATCAGCTGATTGGCCAATTGAATATTTACAGGCACCACACCTAATGGCGTTTTATAGTGCCCTTTATTATACACGGATGCCCCATTAAAGGTTAAATGATGACTAGATCCGATTAAAAATATATTGTCATACTTGGCATCCTGATCAATTAAAGCATAGGCGCTAGCTGCTACGGTGCCCGAATAAACATATCCTGCATGTGGCACTACCAAAGCAGAAACTCGATGACTTACTCTCAACTGTTGCTCTACAAAGCATTCCTTCAGCTGATGAATTAACTCATCTGGATCTGAACTATAAAATGTACCTGCAACTACTGGTTCCCTTTCAATACTGAGCATGATCATTTTTATTTAGTGTCTCTTAAATTTACAACTTTATTTTTATTTTTTTTCAAATACCTCAACTCATTCTTTTTAAAATAGTTGTTATCGTCTTTCATGTTTTACTGCAAAATAAATATGAAAAAAGTTATTTCTAAATTTGGCAATTAAGAAAAAACCTCTACTTTTGCATCCGCGTTAACGAAATAAGACGAGCGCAAACAAGGAGATTCAGTAGCTCAGCTGGTAGAGCACATCCCTTTTAAGGATGGGGTCCTGGGTTCGAACCCCAGCTGAATCACTCTTAAAAAAAGACTTAAAGTAGTCTTGAAAATTTAAATCGGGAAACCCGATGACATGTTGACTCAGTAGCTCAGCTGGTAGAGCACATCCCTTTTAAGGATGGGGTCCTGGGTTCGAACCCCAGCTGAGTCACATAGTAAAAAGGAGAACAATTTTTGTTCTCCTTTTTTTATGCGCTAAAATGAACAAAATTCAGAATCAGATCAGCACCAAAAACCTCGATATCCTATCACCATTTGCGCAAGATGATGCCAGAGGCATCACATGTTTATAGAACAATTCAGAAACAAAAAAAAATGACTCCTGAGGAGTCACACATATACCATATATTTAAATATTCGACTCCGCCGGAGTCATTTCCTTTTTGTACGGTTTTCTATATACATTCCACCCCGCTGGAGTGA
>NZ_LXYE02000055.1 GCF_001659685.2 Labilibacter marinus | reverse complement strand
GGGATCACACACAAAGATTATTAGGTATCTCTTCTATACCGATGCGTGACAGCTGCGAGAGTGATTCAAATAAAACTTACACCAAACTCAGACCAAACTCACAAATATGTGAGTTTGGTCTGAGTTTGATATGTAAATGGCCTTACTTTATTACGAAGCTGTTTCGGAGGAGTTTTACAGATGAGTATAGTCTGTACTTAATATGTAGTTAGTCTGACTTCGTATCGGAGCGGAATCTGTTTTATTCTTAATTGAGAACTGCACATAAGTCAAGTTCGAATATTAGCTGTCATTGTTGATCATATGCTTAAATTAGTTATAATCTTATTTTTTTATTTGCAAAAGAGCTGTTTATAATTATAAAATATGAGAAATATCAGTTATTTTCGCTGCGCATAAATTTAAACTACTATTACAATACTAAGATGACGGATAAGAGAATCGAAAATATAAACGTGAGCGCAGAACAAGCTATCATTACGCCTAATGTTCTTAAAAATCTATATCCGCTCAATGAAAATATAATTAAGACTGTAGCAGATGGACAGCAAACAATTAAAAATATTTTATCAGGTGAGGATAAAAGGTTATTGGTTGTTGTAGGTCCCTGTTCTATTCATGATATAGAAGCAGCCAAAGAGTATGCAAACAAGCTTAAGAAATTAGCAGAAGAGGTAAAGGATTCATTATATCTTGTGATGCGTGTGTATTTCGAAAAGCCAAGAACTACAGTTGGCTGGCAAGGGCTTATAAACGATCCATTCTTAGATAATAGCTATGAATTAGAAGAAGGTTTAAAACAAGCAAGGGAATTATTAACTTATGTTGCAGAATTAGGATTACCTGTAGCTGGAGAAGCATTAGATATAGTAACACCTCAATATATTCAAGATTTAATATCATGGACGGCTATTGGAGCTCGCACCACAGAATCTCAAAGTCATAGGAAAATGGCGAGTGGTTTATCTTCGGTTGTAGGATTTAAAAATGGTACTGATGGGAATATTGATATCGCAATAAATGCGCTTGAATCTGTTGCATCTCCACATAATTTTATTAGTATAGATCCAGATGGGCATGTTGCCGTTGTGCGTACAAAAGGCAATCAATACACTCACATCATATTAAGGGGAGGAAAAATGCCTAATTATGATTCTGCAGGTGTTAAGGATTATGAGAATAGATTAGATAAAGCTGGTTTGCCTAAGAAATTAATGATTGATTGCAGTCATGCAAATAGCCTTAAAAATGCGTCCAATCAATCAAAAGTTCTTAAAAGTATTGAAGGTCAGATTAAGGATGGAAATAAATCGATAATGGGCATCATGGTAGAAAGCAATTTATTTCATGGTAAGCAATCTATTCCTGCAGACCTTAAAATGCTTAAGTACGGGGTTTCTGTAACTGATGATTGTATTGGTTGGGACGAAACAGAGCATGAATTAAAGACATTGGCAACCTCAATTAAACAGGATATTATCAATAGGTAAATGGGCTATTCAAATACGTTATAGTTGGCAGAGGATTTATTTAGGGAGCTCTTTCTATTGGAGAAAAGTAACGAGTTTAGTTTTTTTCTCCAATTAGATTTCTCGATGAATTCTTTAAAGTTCGTTTGCTGCCAATTAATGTTAAGTTCGCTTTCTGTTTTTGGACCTATATAACAATAAACAGCATCAGCTACTTTCTCGTTATAGTTTTTATTAGTGAATTTAATATTGGTAGTATTAGCTAATAGCCGGATACCTCTATTGGAGCACTTCTCTTTAAAATCATTAATGATATTATTATACTCAGGTATTTAATCATTTGTAATTGCATTGGAATATTTGCCTCCTATATTTAGAACAGGCCGTATTTGTAATGTACTAATTTTATATGTATCAAATAAATCGAAGAAATTATTTAATTCCGAAAGATTTCTGTTGTTAACGGTATAGTTTATTCTTATTTCAGGAAGATTTGTATTGTTTCTTTCCTTCGCTTCGTTGATTTGTTCTAAAGTTTGTTTAAAACGATCGAATTTGGAATTGGTCATAAAATGCTCATAACTTTCTTTAGTTACGCCATGACAAGAAAGCGTAAGCTCATTTAATCCTGAGTGACACATGTACTCTATCTGTTTTTCAGTTAAGAGTTGACCATTAGTTACTACCCCTATATCTGAAACCTTATATTTCTGTGCAAGCTCAATCAATTCAATAAACTTCCTATGCGTTGTTGGCTCAGCTCCGCAACCAATATATACTTGAAAAGCTTTAGGGAATAGAACGCGTGCAATATGTTCAAAATCGCTCTCAGGGATGATGCCTTTAAGCTTTTTACGTTGTTCCATCGAACTGAAATAGCACATTCTACAAAATAGATTACAGTTTAAGGAAGGATCAATTCTTATGGATAAATGCCTTCTTCCTAATATATGTAAAATAAACAAACCAATAAGTTTGATATTCGAGCTTTTTATTTTGTTACTATATCGTAGTATACTATAGAAATTCATGTTGAAACCGTTAGTGATTTAGGCATAAAACTAATGATTTATTTCAATAATAATGACTCACGATATATTGTAAATAAATAAAGCCTATCGCTATTGTTAGGTAGCTAGGTATCTATTATATTTGCAAAACTTTTAAAAATTAGAGGAATTAAGAACAGATGAGTACTAAATTCAAAGAATATAAAGGATTAGATCTATCACAGGTTAATAAGGATATATTAAAAAAGTGGGAAGAGAATAACACTTTTGAGCAAAGTGTGAAAACTCGCGAAGGCAATCCGACATTTGTGTTTTATGAGGGACCACCATCAGCGAATGGTTTGCCTGGTATTCATCATGTTATCTCTCGTTCTTTAAAAGATATTGTTTGTCGTTATAAAACGCAGCAAGGCTTCGAAGTAAACCGAAAAGCTGGTTGGGATACCCATGGCCTTCCGGTTGAGTTAGGGGTAGAGAAATCACTTGGAATTACAAAGGAAGATATCGGTAAAAAAATCACTGTTGCAGAATATAATGCATCATGTCGAAAAGATGTGATGAAGTATACCGATAAGTGGGAGGATTTAACCCATAAGATGGGATATTGGGTTGATATGGAGAACCCATATATTACCTACGATAATAAATACATCGAAACACTGTGGTATTTATTAAAGGAATTATATAACAAAGGATTTCTTTATAAAGGATATACCATTCAGCCATATTCTCCAGCTGCAGGAACGGGTTTGAGTACTCACGAGTTAAATCAACCAGGTTGTTATCGCGATGTAAAAGATACTACATGTACTGCTCAATTTAAGGTTGTCAAAAATGATAAATCTTCATTTTTATATGAAGGTGTAGAAGATGAGTTATTCTTTTTAGCTTGGACGACAACGCCATGGACTTTGCCTTCGAATACGGCATTGGCTGTTGGTCCTCAAGTTGTATATCAAAAAGTAAAAACGTTTAACCCTTATACTGGAAAACCACTTGTGGTTATTTTGGCCAAGAATTTGGTGTCAGCTTATTTTAATGCCAAAAACACCGAGTTGTCATTAGAGGATTATAAACCTGGAGATAAAAAAGTTCCATTTCAATTAATGGAAGAGTATACAGGTAAGGAGTTAGAAGGAATAGCTTATGAGCAACTAATTCCGTGGATGAAACCTGATGGTGATGCTTTTAGAGTTATTTTAGGTGATTATGTAACAACAGAGGATGGTACAGGTATGGTTCATATTGCGCCTACTTTTGGTGCAGATGATGATCGTGTTGCAAAAATGGCTGGGATAGCACCTCTAATCTTGATAGATAAAGAAGGTAAGCAAAATCCAATGGTGGATAAAACCGG
Source organism: Labilibacter marinus (assembly GCF_001659685.2). Classification (GTDB taxonomy): domain Bacteria; phylum Bacteroidota; class Bacteroidia; order Bacteroidales; family Marinilabiliaceae; genus Saccharicrinis; species Saccharicrinis marinus. The sequence goes on along the minus strand of NZ_LXYE02000055.1, from coordinate 91,712 downwards.
GAAGTTTTTCTTGATAAAAGATTTAGATCCAGCCTTTGTTAAGGAATTTGTAGACTTGGATACTTACATGGAATACGCGGGGCGTTTTGTAAAAAATGCCTACGACGATTCTTTAACTGATAAAGATCCTTCTTTAGATGTGGATATTTCGGTGATGTTGAAACAAGCCAATAGAGCATTTAGAGTAGAAAAGCATACGCATAATTATCCACACTGTTGGAGAACGGATAAACCTGTTTTGTATTATCCGCTTGATTCATGGTTTGTTAAGACAACAGCAGTTAAGGATCGAATGCTAGAATTGAATAAAACCATCAACTGGAAACCTGAATCAACAGGAACTGGTCGATTTGGAAAATGGTTAGAGAACCTAGTAGATTGGAATCTCTCTCGTTCTCGTTATTGGGGAACTCCACTTCCTATTTGGAGAACAGAGGATGGGAAAGTTGAAAAGTGTATTGGTTCTGTGGAAGAGCTAACTGCTGAAATTAAAAAAGCAGTGGAAGCTGGTGTGATGGAGAAAAGTCCGTATGGGGATTTTAAAGCAGGTGATTTTTCTAAAGAAAATTACGACCAAGTTGATCTTCACCGACCATATGTTGATGACATTATTTTAGTTTCGGATGAAGGCGAAAAAATGTACCGCGAGGCTGATTTAATTGATGTGTGGTTCGATTCTGGAGCGATGCCTTATGCACAAATGCATTATCCATTCGAAACGAATGACTCAGATAATAAATTAATATTCCCAGCTGACTTTATAGCAGAAGGTGTTGACCAAACACGTGGTTGGTTCTTTACCTTGCATGCTTTAGGCACCATGTTGTTCGACTCAGTAGCCTTTAAAAATATTATATCTAACGGATTAGTGTTAGATAAAAATGGCAATAAAATGTCTAAGCGTTTAGGCAACGCTGTTGACCCTTTTGAAGTGATTGAAAAACTAGGTTCCGATCCATTGCGTTGGTATATGATTACTAATGCACAGCCATGGGATAACCTAAAATTTGATTTAGGTGGAATTGATGAAGTGAAACGTAAGTTCTTTGGAACATTATATAATACATATTCGTTTTTTGCGTTGTATGCAAATGTGGATGGGTTTACTGGGCAGGAAGAGGAGATTGCTATTGAGGAGCGACCTGAAATTGATCGTTGGGTTATTTCTTTATTAAACAGTTTAATTAAAGAAGTTACCGAAAGTTTTGAAGCTTATGAACCTACCAAAGCAGGTAGGGCTATTCAGAATTTTGTAACTGAGAATTTAAGTAACTGGTACGTTCGTTTAAACAGAAAGCGATTCTGGGGTGGTGAATATTCAAAAGATAAGATTGCTGCATATCAAACATTGTATACTTGTTTAGAAACAATAACCATGTTATCGGCACCAATTGCACCATTTTATATGGATCAATTGTATCAAGACTTGACTTCTGTTTCAGGAAAAGCTAAATTTGATTCAGTACATCTTAGTTCTTTCCCTAAACACGACGAAGCGTTAGTTAATAAGTCACTTGAGCAACGAATGTTGTATGCGCAAGATATTTCTTCGATGGTTTTGAGTCTTCGTAGAAAAGAAAGCTTAAAAGTGCGCCAGCCACTTCAAAAAATTATGATTCCTGTTTTAGATACAGAGTTTCAAGAGCAGGTGGATAAGATAAAAGATTTAGTATTGTCAGAAGTAAATGTTAAGGAACTGGAGTTCTTGACTGATACTGCCGGTGTTCTGGTTAAAAAGATTAAACCAAACTTTAAAGCACTTGGGCCAAAATATGGTAAAATGATGAAGCAAATTGCTGGCTTTGTTAACCAAATGGACCAAGAAGACATTGTTACCATAGAGAGGGATGAGAAAATTGCAGCTGATATTAATGGAGAATCTATTGAATTATCTATTGATGATGTTGAAATTATGTCGGAAGATATACCAGGATGGTTGGTAGCTAGTGAGGGTAAAATAACTGTAGCACTGGATATTAATATTACAGAGGATTTAAGAGAAGAAGGAATTGCAAGAGAGTTTGTTAATAGAATTCAGAATTTACGAAAGGATTCTGGGTTTGAGGTAACGGATAAAATAACGCTTGATATTGTTAAAAATGATGTAATAAATCAAGCAGTAATCAACTATAAAGATTATATTGCGGCTCAAACCTTGGCTGAGCAAATTAATTTAGTAGATGAGTGTAATCAAGCTGAGGGAAAACTTGTAGAAATCGACAGTGAGGTTGAAACCTACATCTGTGTTAGAAAAAAAGCATAGTCATTAAAATTTAACTGTTATGGCAGAGAAGACCCGATATTCCGACGAGGAATTGCAAGAATTTAAGTCAATTATCAATGGCAAACTAGATAAGGCCAAGAAGGACTACGAGCTACTTAGAAATACAATAACACACGAAGATGGGAATGATACACAAGATACATCCCCTACATTTAAAGTGTTAGAAGAGGGCGCTGCTGTGTTATCGAAAGAGGAAGCAGGGAAACTAGCTCAAAGGCAATTGAAGTTTATTCAGCATTTACAAGCTGCTTTAATTCGTATTGAAAATAAGACTTATGGAGTTTGTAGAGAAACTGGTAAGTTAATCTCAAAGGAAAGATTAAGAGCTGTGCCCCATGCTACACTTAGCATCGACGCAAAAAGAAATCAAAAGTAATTTTCGCGATTAAACTTTCACTTAAAAAAGTGGTCTCATAATGGGTGATCACTTTTTTAAAATAATTTGTTATGCTTTCGATATTAAAAAAGCCACTTACAATAGTTCTTCTAGTGTTAGTGATAGATCAGGCATTAAAAGTATGGGTAAAAACTCATATGATGCTAGGAGAAGAATTCAGTGTAATTGGAAACTGGTTCATGATCCATTTTATAGAAAACAATGGAATGGCCTTTGGAATGGAGTTGGCTGGGAAGTTTGGTAAAGTTATTCTAAGTGTATTTCGAATCATTGCAGTAATCGGTATTGGTTATTATCTTCATCAATTGAGCAAAAAGAATGCACCAACAGGTTTAATTGTTAGCATATCTTTAGTACTAGCAGGAGCTATTGGTAATATCATTGATAGTGCCTTTTATGGTATGATATTTAATGATAGTTATCCACAAGTAGCTAGCCTGTTTCCTGCAGAAGGTGGTTATGCTTCATTTCTTCACGGAAAAGTAGTAGATATGTTCTATTTTCCATTGTTAGAGGGAACCTTTCCTGAGTGGATGCCTTTCTGGGGAGGTGATCATTATGTATTCTTTAGACCAGTGTTTAATGTGGCTGATTCTGCGATCACTATTGGGATAGTTATCATCCTTCTTTTTCAGCGTAAATATTTTAAAGAGAACAATTAATTAACAGTCATTGTGACTGTTGTAAATATACTCGCTAGCGCGATACTTACAAAATGCTTTCTGAACATATTATATATGTGACTCAGGAAGCGAAGCGTACCATAGATTGTAATAATATAAATTGATTTTTGTTATTTTTTGAAAATATCCTTTCATGAGACTTAAAGTTTTATTCAGTTTTTTCATTGCTTTTTTATTGACCGCAGGAAATGCTGTGGCTCAAAATGTAGATCCTCAAAATGTAGATGTAAATGCATTAAGCACATCTGAGGTTAAAAAAATAGTTGCAGAAATGAATAAACGTGGCATGTCGGAGCAAGAGGCTATTGCATTGGCCCGTGCACGAGGCATGACAGAATCTGAAATTAGTGCTTTAAAGAAGAAAATTGAAGAAGTAAAAATGGGTGGTGGAGATACTGATCTTTCTGCTATTAATGAATTTGATGAAATCGGTACTGAAGAATCTCTTTCGTCCAAAGCGATAATTGATTCTGCAAAAATAGATAATCGAATATTCGGTTTTCAATTCTTCAACAACGAAAATTTATCTTTTTTTCCAGGTGCTAATAGTGCAGTTTCTCCATCATACTTGTTAGGAAGTGGTGATGGTATTTCAATTGACGTATGGGGAGCTTCTCAGCAAAGTTATCAGTTGACTATTGATAGAAATGGGAAAATAAACATTCCCAATGTTGGATTAATTTCAGTAGGTGGGTTAACGTTAGAAAAAGCAAGTAGTAAGATTCGAAATAAATTGGTGTTAATTTATAGAGATTTAGACGCAGCTACACCAAGAACATTTGCCAGTATAAGTATTTCCGAAGTAAAAGCAATCAGAGTAAATGTTATTGGAGAGGTGTTCGCGCCTGGTACATATACTTTGTCAGGTGCTTCAACAGCATTCAATGCTTTATATTTAGCAGGAGGGCCAAATCAAACGGGTTCGTTTAGAGAAATAAAAGTTATTCGTGATGGTAAATTGCAAACAACTTTAGATGTATATGATTATTTAATCAATGGAAATTCAAAAGTTAATATTTCACTTCGAGATGGAGATGTAATATTAGTTTCTCCATATATTAATAAAGTTGTATTGGAAGGTGAAGTGAAGCGTACGGGTGTTTTTGAGGGTAAGAAAGGAGAAACAGTACAGGATATACTTTCTTATGCCGGTGGATTTACTGATGAAGCGTATACAGAGAGATTAGAATTATACCGAAAGACAGGTAAAGACCTCTTGTTTAAAGATGCTACAAAAGAAAATTTTGATCAACTAAGTATTCAGAACGGGGATAGTTTAGTTGTGGGTAAAATTACGCAACGGTTTCAAAATATGGTTAGTTTGGAAGGTGCTGTTTATCGCCCAGGAGATTATGAATTACAAGAGGGGCTGAATCTATCAACCTTGATAAAAAATGCGGATGGTATACGTGGCGATGCTTCTATTTATAGAGGTATTATAACTAGGGTACAAGATGATTATAGCTTGCAAAGCATATCATTCAATATTGAGGAGGTGCTGCAAGGTAAGTCCGATTTATTATTGCAAAAAGAAGATATTGTAAATATATCGTCAATACATGATTTAAGAGAATATCGAACTGTACAAATATACGGTGAAGTCCAAAGCCCCGGAGTTTTTGATTTCAAGAAAGAAATGACTGTTGAAGATATTATTTATGAGGCGGGTGGTTTTTTAGAGTCTGCATCTGATGCTTACATTGAAGTTTCTAGAAGGTTATCTGTTGTGGAAGGAAGTACCGTGAGTGAAAAATTGGCTCATGTATATAAAATGAAAGTGCCAAGGAGTCTTGAACTGACGAAAGGTGAGGATTCATTTGAACTTCAGCCTTTTGATCAGATATTTGTTAGGAAGTTACCTGGTTTCTCCGAATCGGCGGTTGTTAGAGTTAGAGGTGAGATAGCTTATGCAGGTGAGTATGCTTTAAAATCTAAAGTAGAGCGTCTATCAGATTTAATTGCAAGAACAGGTGGTTTAACAACGGATGCTTACCCCGAAGGTGCAATGCTGACGCGTAAGGTTGAAATAAGTGAGAAGCAGAAGCGATTGAGGGCTGAGTTACTTGAAAGAGATAGTACTTTGTCATTTACCGATTTGAACTTTGATGTAGTTGGGGTAAGTCTAAAGGAGGCGCTTGAGAATCCAGGAGGTAGAGATGATGTATTTCTTAAAGGAGGTGATGAAATATTTATTCCGCGAGAAATGCAAACGGTTAAAGTTTCAGGAGAGGTGTTAAATCCTATATCTTCTACTTTTATAAAAAGTAAAAAGCTGAAATCCTATATTTGGGATGGTGGAGGTTTTGGTTTAAATGCCAAAAAAGGGAAAGTTTATGTTGTTTATCCTAATGGATCAGCATCAGGTACTAAATCATCATTGATATTTTTCAAGAAGTATCCAAAAGTAACACCTGGAGCGGAAATAGTTGTGCCACAAAAGCCACAGAGAGCTCCAATGACGGCAGCTGCTTGGATTGGTATAGGAAGTGCTTTGGCTTCCTTATCTTTAACAGTGGTAACGGTAGTTAATCAAACAAAATAGAAATAGCCAACTTATATAACTTTAGCAGATCATGACTTTGGAAGAAAATAAAGAAAGAGCTATTATAAAAGACGACGAGATAGATTTAATTGCCCTTGTTAAAACCATATGGGATGGAAGAAAGATTATTTATTATTCGGTGGGTATTTGTGTTTTAATTGGGTTAATCATAGCATTTACAAGTCCTGATAAATATACAGCATCAGCCACACTGTTACCTTCAGCTGAAAAAAAAGCAAGTAATTTGGGAGGTTTAGGTGATTTAGCAGGCATGGCCGGTATTAACCTAGGAAGTATGTTGGGAGATGCTTCGGGAATACCAGCAGAAATTTACCCGCAGGTGGTTAAATCATATCCCTTTCAAAGAGAGATGATTATGCAACAGTATAACTTTCGAAATTGTGATACTCCTAAATCATTTTATGAATATATTGTATCGGATAGTGTAGAATCGGTCGGTGATATATTGTTGAAATATACTATAAAACTTCCATGGACCTTGAAAGATGCCATTTTTAAGGAAGTTTCTAGTGATAATAAATTGAATAAAACAGACGTAGGGGTTATTTTTTTGACAGAGAAGGAGAAATATGCATATGAGATGATTCAGGAAAGTGTGCAACTAAATGTAGATAAAAAAACTGGAATTGTTAGTGTTTTTGCACAGGGAAATGAAGCTATAGTAACAGCACAATTTGTTGAAAAAACTGTAGAGTTATTACAAGACTATATGATTAAATATAAGACAAAACAATCTCGTCAAAGTTTGGAATTTATTACTAAACAGTTTGATGAGAAGAAAGTTGAGTATGAGTCAATACAAAAAAAATATTTTAATTATAAAGATCAGCACCGTAATACTATATCAGAAAGAGTTGACATAGAATATCAAAGATTAAGGGATGAATATGAAATTATATCCAATGTATATAAAGGATTGGCGCAGCAATTAGAGCAAGCGAAAATTACAGTAGTAGAAGAAACCCCGGCATTTACCATAATAGATCCTGCAATCGTACCAATTGATAAATCATCTCCACGTAAAGTCTTAATATTAATAATTAGTGGTTTCTTTGGAGTTTTATTAGGAATCGCATCGTTTTTTTTAAGAAATATGTATTACAGGTATGTTTAGCGAATTTAAAAATAGTAGAAAGCAATATGATTTATACAATTTAGAGACTTACATTGGTGTTTTTTTTGTGCTAAAAATTTTAACCCTTATTATTAATGATTAGGTTTCCTAAATCTTTGGTTGGAAGGATAAATAGTATTTATATTCATTCTGATTTCAAAAGATTACTGTCAAATTTTGTTTCTCTTACGATACTACAAAGTGCGAATTATATATTACCACTTATTAGTTTACCATATTTAGTACGAGTATTGGGGACAGATAAGTTTGGGCTTGTAATGTTTGCGCAGGCTTTCATACTGTATTTTACAGTTCTAACTGACTATGGATTCAATTTGTCTGCTACAAGAGAAATTTCTATTTCAAGAATTAATGTAAAAAAAGTATCGGAAATATTTTCTGCAGTTATGCTCATTAAAATATTACTTTTAATAGCTTCTTTTCTTATAATGATATCTATAATATCATTTTTTGATAGGTTTGAAGAAAATAAGAATATTTTCGTATATACGTTTGGAATTGTAATCGGTCAAACTTTCTTTCCGATATGGTTATTTCAAGGTCTGGAAAGAATGAAATATATTACAATTCTTAATATTGTTGCAAAATTAATATTTACAATTGCAATTTTTGTATTTGTAAAAGAAGAAGCACATTATAATTTAGTACCTATATTTAATTCTCTAGGTTATATTGTTGTTGGGATAATCTCTTTATATGTTGTTTTTTTTAAGTTTTCCATAAACTTTATAATTCCATCAAAAAGTTTAGTGCTCTCATTATTTAAGGAAAGTACGCATTTATTCATCTCAAATGTATCTATCTCCCTTTTTAGTGCAAGTAATGTGTTTATTTTGGGCCTGTTTACTAGTAATAATATAGTTGGGGTATATTCAAGTATGGAAAAAATAATTGTTGCTGTAAAAAGTTTATATACACCTCTGTATCAGTCTATTTTCCCCTGGTTGTCCAATAAGGAAGCAGATGTTGTAAAGCGAATTGTAAAGCAAATGTTTCCTTTCATATTTATTGTAGGTGTTGTAATTTGTTCTACATTAATCTTTTTTGGGGAGAGTATTTTAGATTTGCTGTATGATGATAAACTTATCTCAGAAAATGCATTAATATTTAAACTTTTTGCTTTTATATCCATTTTTGCATCTTTAAGCATGTTGTTTAATATGCTTTATTTAACTTCGATTAAAGCGTATAGTAAAAGAATGAAGGTAATGTTAATTGGAGGATTATATAGCGTGTCTGCAACAGTTATTTTAACTTATTATTTTGGATTTCAAGGTACAGCAGTTTCAGCAGTTTCTGTTGAGTTGTTACTTTTGGTATTAGGTCTGTATTATTTTAAAAAGAAATTAAATTGATAGAGTTAGTTATATTACAAACAGTTGCGCCTGATTATCGAAAAAAACTTTTTGATGAAATTAAGAAGGAATTGGGGAATCGATTTTTATTGTATGCGGGGGATTCTTATTTTGAAGAAAGTGTAAAAACGTGTTATGATATTAAATGTAGGAAACATGTAAGGAATTACTACTTATTCAATCGTAAACTCCTATTTCAGACAGGTATCTGGCGTGATGCAATAAGAACTAAAATATTGGTTATTGAAATGAACCCACGGATTATTTCTAACTGGATAATTTTGATCATAAGAAGTGTTTTATTAAGAAAAACAATTCTATGGGGACATTCTTGGCCTCGATTAGGAAAAAACAGTAAAACGGATATTGTTAGAAATTGGATGAGATTATTAGGACAGGCAATTATCACGTATACAAAAACTCAGGCAGTAGAATTAAAAAATAAAATGCCAAAAAAGAAAATTTTATTCGCTCCAAATTCACTTTTTTATGCGAAAGAAATGGATTCAACTTTCGATTCCGATCCTCTTAATATTATATATGTTGGACGTTTAATAAAAAAGAAGAAAGCATCTGTATTGGTTGATGCTTTTGTTAGCATAATGAATAAATTACCGGACAATGCCCAATTAGTCATTGTGGGAGATGGGGAGGAAAAAGGAAACATCGAGGAAAAAATAGGAACATTAGATGTTAAGGATAGAATTAATCTTTTAGGGCATATCGGAGATTATACTAAATTAAAAGGTTTATATTCTAAATCTTTACTTAGCGTTTCACCTGGATATGTTGGGCTTTCCATAACTCAAAGTTTCGGTTTTGGAGTACCAATGCTTATTTCTAAAGGTGAAAATCATTCTCCAGAAATTGAAGCTGCACAAGACGGTATTAATTGTTTGTATTTTGATACTAATAATGTAAAGGATCTTGAAAATAAACTACTGGATTTTTACAAAAATAAAGATATATGGATAAAAAGAAGGGCTGTAATAAGTGAAAACTGTAGATTAGGTTATTCTATCGAAGTCATGGCGAATACATTTGTTAACTTGTTAAATGAGTAGGTTGATAAAGATAATCTTCTTAGGTTTATTTCTTGTGATAAACCTAGCGATAAAGATCAGTTTTGTATCTAGTTCTATTTGGATTGAACTTGGCATGTTATTCTTGTTTATGGTTATATATAGCATATTAGTCTTTCATGTTTTATATCAACATTCAAATTTGTTATTTTCAAATTATTTACTGTTTAATTATTTGTTCTTTTTTTTAGCTCCTACCATTCAGATGAAAGAAGTTGGGTTTAAGGGGCTGTTTCCTAATACTTTGGTCTTTGATGTGGACGTGGTATTAGTTGGAATTATATGTATAATAATATTTAATGTAATATTTTTTGTTAGTTATATTATTATAACTCGCATAAATAAGACAAAAGTTATCTCTAATACTAAGTATAATAGTAAAGATTTTACTTTTCTATTAGTTTTATCAATGATAATATTGGTTTTGTTTAAAGATAAATATTTGGAGTTTATCTTACAGGAAGCTTTCAATAATGACTCGTCACTTGCCAATCTATTGATAATAAAAAAGGTGTTGTTTATGATGCCTTTTGCAGCAACTATTTATTTTATTGTAATATTTAAAGAGGAAAAAGGATTCAGAAATTTAGCGTTGATTTTTGTTGCAGGTATTTTGTTAGTTGTATTTAAGAATCCTTTGGTTGAAAAAAGAAATGCATTAGGACCAATTTATTTAACTGTTTTGTTTTTTTTATTACCAGGTTTATATCGTACTAATTTAAAATCGTTTGGTTTTATGCTAATATCTATGGTTATATTATTTCCTCTTGCTACCATATTAACGCATAGAAGGGAGGGAGATGTTTTTTCTCAACAGTTTTCTTTTCAAGAGGATATTACAGAAGTTTTTAGTACTTTACATTACGATGCGTTCTCAAACTTCATAGCTTCAATAGATTATATGTACAACGAAGGGATTTCGTATGGGTATCAGTTTTTAGGAGGGCTATTCTTTTTTATTCCAAGGTCTATATGGACAAATAAACCTTTGTCTGGAGGAAAGGAAATAGGAAAGTATTTAATCGATAATTTTTCTATGTGGTTTGATAATGTTTCAATGCCTTATATAGGCGAAGCTATTATGAATTTTGGGTATCTAGGCCTGTTAATATTTCCGATTCTACTAGCGTTTTTTATTGTGTATTTTGAGAAATGGTCAGATTCAGGGGATTTCTTAAAGAAAATGGTTGCTGTATATTTTTCATTTCATTTATTGTTTCTTTTGAGAGGTGACTTCACAAATGGTTTTGCATATTTTATTGGACCTATGTTAGCCATGTATGTTATTCCTAAAGCTTTGTCTGCCTTTCGTAGATTCAAAATTTCTATTTAATAAATATGAAAGTACTTTTAATTGGACCAATGCCAAATCCAATAACGGGGGTGAGTTTAGCGAATAAGGTTGTAGTGGATTATTTATCTACTTTTCATGAGAATGTACGAATTGATTTCATTAATACAAACTTCAATATCGTAGAGGAGAAAGAAAAAATAGGTCGATTAAGTCTTAAAAAAGGCCTATTCTATTTTAGACTGTATAAATACGTTGGGAGGATAAGAAAATATGATAAAATTTATATTACTACAGGACAAACTTTTTTTGGGGTTCTTAAATATTTTATATTTTTTTTAATTGCAAAGTTTTATAGTAAAGAACTGATTGTACATATACATGGAAACCACGTCTGGAAAGAATACACTGAATTATTAGGATTGAAAAGAAAAATTTTCTTTAAGACTTTGTCAATGGCAGATAAAGGAATTGTGCTGTCTGAATCGTTAAGAAAAAATCTCTCTCCATTTATTCCGAATGATAAAATATTTGTTTTAAATAATTTCGTGGAGGATTATTTGATTTCCGAAAGTATTCGTAAAGAAAATAATAAATTAAACATTGTTTTTTTGAGTAATTTAATGAGAGAAAAAGGTATTCTTGATTTATTAGAAACTTTAATACTTTTAAAAAGTGAAGGAGTAGCTTTTAAAGCTAAAATAGCTGGAGGGATAGACGAAAGTATGCAAGATGTACTAGAAGATTATTTTATTAAACTAAAGGGATATGTAGAATATCAAAATGTAATTGTAGGTAATGAAAAAAAGAGTTTATTGAATTGGGGCAATGTGTTTGTTTTACCTACTAAATTTGATGAAGGTCAACCAATTTCAATACTTGAAGCGATGAGTACAGGTAATATTATATTAACAACAAAAAAAGGAGGAATTATTGATATCTTTGAAGAAGGGGTAAATGGTTTTTATATTAAAGAGAATTCGCCAAAATCAATTCTTAGCGCTCTTTTAAAGATTAATCATAATATTAAGAATTACGAATATATTTCTGTACATAATTTCAAGGAAGCTAAAAAGAAATATCGAGTTCAAAATTTTATAGATAATCTTCACAATATATTTCGAGAATAAAAATGCAAAAATTAGATAGTTTTGAAATTCCTGTTGGTTTTAGAGGGCGCTCTCCTTTTATTGTTCAATTCTGGTGGTTTGTGGATTTTTTCTTTTTTAAATTATCTCCTCAATTTTTATATGGATGGAGAAGATTTTTATTGCGATTATTTGGTGCCAAAATCGGAAAAGGTGTAATTATACGGCCTTCAGTAACGGTTACTTATCCATGGAAAATTAAAATTGGCGATTATAGCTGGATTGGCGATAATGTTGAACTCTATAGCTTAGGTGAAATACAAATAGGTAATAATGTTGTTATTTCTCAGAAATCATACCTTTGTGGCGGGTCACATGATTATGAAATGGAAGATTTTTCTATTTGGTCGAAGAAAATAATAGTTGAAGATGAATGTTGGTTGGCTACGGATGTTTATGTAGGTCCAGGAGTTAAGATAGGAAAGGGAACTGTTGTTGGTGCAAGAAGTAGTGTCTTTTCAAATTTACCGGCCAAAATGATATGTTTAGGTAGCCCTGCAAAAGTACTAAAAGAAAGATCAACGAAAAACAAAATCGTTTAACGTATAATGAATAAGAAAAAAATTACTGTAATAAGTATAAACTTTTACCCAGAAGAAACTTCCACTGGCTTATACACTTCTTTAATGGTACATCATTTAGCAAAGTATTTTGATGTTGATGTTATAACAGGTGTTCCATTTTATCCAGATTGGAAGATAAGTGATGATTATAAGAGCAAGCCAAAATATAATGTAGAGAAAAAGGATAATATGACTTTTTATCGCTACAAGCACTATGTACCGGATAACCCTACTTTTGTAAAACGGATAATTCAAATTATAGATTTTTTCTTTGGGAGTCTTTGGAATCTTAGGAAGGTAAAGAAATCTGATTTAATTATTAGTATTGTTCCTCCAACCAGTCAGGTAGTTCATGGTTTGTTGTTGAAAAAGAAGTGTAATTCTAAATTATGGGTTCATATACAGGATTTTGAATTTGATATGGCTATTGAGTCTGGTTTAGCAGGAGAACAGAAAGGGATTAAATCTAAAATTTTTGAGTTGTTGTTTTCGTTGGAATCAACTTTGCTTAATCGTGCTGATATTGTAAGCACAATAAGTTTTGGCATGCTGTCTAAACTAAAAGAAAAAACTAATTCAAAATCGTATTTTTTTCCAAATTGGGTGGATGAGTCTTTTATTGATCCTAATAAAGCTAAATCTCATGAGTATATGAGAAAAGGCGTTTTTAAGGTGCTTTATAGTGGCAATGTTGGAGCAAAACAAGATTGGGAGTATTTTATCAAGGTAGTTAAGTTTTTTAAAAATAATAAGGATATAGAGTTTATTGTAATAGGAGCTGGTGCAAAAAAAGACTGGTTGTTATCAGAATTGGAAAACTTGACAAATGTAAAACATTATAATCCGATTAAGTATGAAGAGTTACCAAATCTATTGTGTAATGCGGATCTTCACATTCTGTTTCAGAAGAATAATGTAGTTGATACTGTAATGCCGTCAAAACTTTTAGGTATGATGGCAAGTCAAATTCCTTCGCTTGTTACAGGAAATAAAGAATCTGAAATAGCTAAAGTTTTTGAGAAATCTAAGGGAGGATATTTTTTCGACTCAAATTGTTTTTCAGAAGTTACTGACGCAATCAGAGGCATGTCAAAGAATAAAGATATTTGTAAACAAATGGGTATTAATGCAAGGTCATATATTGTTAAGGAATTTTCGTCAAACGTAGTTTTACCTGCTTTTGTTGAGAAAGTAAATAGTGTAATTGATCAATAGTAAATCGGATAGTTTTAATAGTTAGATATTGTCAATAGTATTGTTATGAAAGTTTGTTTGCTTTTTGGAGGTTGTGGTTATATTGGTTCAAAAATTATAGAACGTTTATTAGATAAAGAATTATTTGAAAAAATTATTCAAATAGACATTAAAGATCCTACCATAATATTTAAGGATGTAGAATATATCAATGCAGATGTAAGAGAATCTTTGCTTGATATAAAATTACCTCTTAATATAGATAAAGGTGGGAGTTGGATATTTAACCTTGCTGCTATTCACAGAGAGCCAGGTCATGAACAAAAAGAGTATTTTGACACAAACATCAATGGAGCAAAGAATGTAATTAGATTTGCAGAGGCAAAAGGACTTAAAAATATTTTCTTTACAAGCAGTATTGCTCCATATGGTAGATCAATTGAGCCAAGGACTGAGGAATCAATGTTATATTCGGAAACTCCATATGGGATATCCAAAGGATATGCAGAATTAATTCATGAACTATGGCAGAAAAATGATGAAGAGAACCGTCTCGTGATTTGTCGCCCGTGTGTAATCTATGGTCCTGGCGATCCTGGAAATGTTTTAAGGATGATTAGAGGAATTAAGGCAGGAACATTTTTTTTCCCTGGCAGTTCAGATATAATTAAAGGGTATGGATATGTTTATGGCCTGATTGATAGTATAGAATTTACTTGTTTTGAAAAAGAGAACTCAATAATTCTATATAACTATGCTGAAAATCCAGTTTTACCTATGAAAGAATTAGGATTGATAATAAGGAAAATATTTAATATTAAAAGAGGAATTCCTTCGATACCGATTCCTTTTCTGGTTTTTCTGGCTTTTATCATTCAAATAGTTGGTAAACCTTTAGGTAAGTTTGCTTCGGTTCATCCTGTAAGAGTTAAGAAAGCAGGATTTCCAACTAATATAAAACCTGAGTTTCTTATAAAAAATGGCTTTAAATTTAAATATGGCTTTGAGGAGTCATTAAAGCATTGGATGAGTATTGCACCGGAAGATTTTAAATAGTTTTGTTTTGTGAATATATTGAGAAGGTTACTAATAACATTATTTATTGGGCAATATTACAGCTTCAGGATCAAATAAAGTTGGAATAGAAGGGAAGGCTACTAACGCTGCAGTAGCTCATATGGGTTTGTGGGATATTGGGTTAAATTCTAATGGTGGATTATTAGTTTGTATTATCAAACACCATTTGCGGATGGGGCGAGTATGCGAATTAATAGAATGAGAAATAAAGATCATGTCATTGGTTTTTTAACAAAAAGAGGAGATTGTAAAAAAAAATGCTGGTATTTAATAAGAGTGGATAAAAACGGATTGGCAAAGCGGAATGGGGACGGCCGATACATGGGATCTTGAAGAGGAGCATTATATAGTTGAAAGTCGTATTGCGGATATAGATGAATACATGTTAAACCGATTTGGAACTGAAACTGATGGGTGGGGAATAGATGTATTGCAAGAATTTGTAAAAAATCCACACCCAAAGGATGTGGCCTTGAGATAACCCTTAAAAGGGTCTACACAGTCCCCCTTCGACCAGAAAAGATTACCCCAATAAGGTAGTTGCTTTAAGTACTTAAATTTATTAAAAACGCGAATTGCAGTTCTCCCTTTCAGAACTCCCATCAAATCCGATATGGATACCTTCGGGGGCACTTGAAGCAACAAATGCACATGATCAACTTGCACATTCATCTCGATTATTTCACAACCTTTCTGATCTGAAAACATTCGGAAGCAATGTTCTACTTCTGTTTTTATTTCTCCTTTTAAAACTCTATATCTATATTTAGGCGTCCATACAATGTGATAACAACAATGCCACATTGTATGAGATAACTTTTTAAATCGGCTCATTTGCTTTTCTTTCTTTGGTTGTGGGACAACTTTTGAAAGATAGCAAGGTGCCGAATTTAAGGCAAACCCGCAGAGCGACTCTGACCACGTTCAGAGAACGTGGGTTTGCATGATGTACTAAAGGATAAATTGAATTATGGATATGATTTCAGAGGAAGAGATACGTATATGAATAATGGTTTGTACCCTGTTGGTTCGACACATAAAGGTTTAATGATGGGGACACCTCTATTTCATACTGTTGAGCAAGCAGATGTTTATTCAAAAAGTTATGGTTTTAATAACTTTTGGTCTGTTGTAAATAATAGAGTTGAAGGTTTTTATTTGGGTATTGAAGGTTGTGTTAATGAGAAATTATCTTATGCAGTAAAGTGTACTACAACAATAAATAAAGGATCGTATCAAGAACAATATATAAACATTTATAGTTAGGAAGAGGTTTCGAATTATTTTTACAATGATGGAAAAAAGCAATTTTTTAATTAATGTTGAAATTATATGGCATAAGGAATTAATGAACCTTCCAGTTAGATTTAAAGGTGTGTTTGGATATGACTTTGGGGACTTATATGTATCAAAGGGTGTTCAATTGGGGATTACTTATTCAGTTAAATAATTTTTTAGAATTAATAGTCACAATATTACCTGTTGAATTAATTGTTCTCTGTGGAATAGGTGGCATTTATAACTAGACAGATTTTTTATAAAAGATAAATGAAAAAAGCACTTATAACCGGTATAACCGGCCAGGACGGCGCATACCTTGCGGAGTTCTTATTAAAAAAAGGATATGAAGTACATGGTCTAAAGAGAAGGTCATCATTATTTAATACTGATCGTATTGATCATTTGTATCAGGATCCGCATTTGGAGAATCGTAATTTAGTATTGCATTATGGTGATTTAACGGACTCAACAAACTTGATTAGAATTATACAAGAAGTGCAGCCAGATGAAATTTATAATTTGGCAGCAATGAGTCATGTAGCTGTGAGTTTTGATACGCCAGAGTATACAGCCAATGCGGATGGAATAGGAACCTTAAGGATTTTAGAAGCCATTCGTATTTTAGGGTTAGAGAAAAAGACCAGAATATACCAGGCTTCTACTTCAGAATTATATGGTTTGGTACAACAGGTTCCTCAATCAGAAAAAACACCATTCTATCCGCGTAGCCCTTATGCAGTAGCTAAGATGTATGCCTACTGGATTACGGTAAACTATCGCGAGGCTTATAATATGTATGCATGTAATGGTATCTTATTTAACCATGAGAGTCCATTGCGAGGAGAGACCTTTGTAACACGAAAAATTACCAGAGCGGTTTCTAAAATTGGATTAGGGATGCAAGATTGTTTGTATCTAGGTAATATGGATGCCAAACGTGATTGGGGACATGCTAAAGACTACATTAAAGCCATGTGGTTAATTTTACAGCAAGATAAACCAGAGGATTTTGTGATAGCCACCGGTGTTACAACAAAAGTACGCGATTTTGTTAAGATGGCTTTTGGAGAAGTTGGCATTGAACTGGAATTTAAAGGTGAAGCAGAGAATGAAATAGGTATTGTATCTAAATGTAATAAATCTGAGTTTCAGGTGGAAATAGGTAAAGAAGTCGTCAAAGTAGACCCTGCCTATTATCGCCCAACTGAAGTAGAATTATTAATTGGAGATCCAACAAAATCTAATGAAAAATTAGGGTGGAAGCCAGAATATGATTTGGCAGCATTAGTTAAAGATATGATGCAATCCGATGTTAAATTAATGCAGAAGGATAAATATTTGAAGGATGGTGGATATCAAACACTAAATTATTTCGAATAAAACATTAGCGAATAGTGCGAATTGAATGATCACGAATTAGTTGGCTCTGATGATATGTGGCTGAGATAATTTATAAGGTTGAAAGTTATTGGAGCCTGTTTTAATGTGCATTTTCAATTAGAACCAGGTTTTATTGAGGCAGTATATCAAGAAGGTTTGGAAATAGAATTCAATAAAATAGATTTACCATTTGAGCGGTAAAAGAGGTTGAGAATTTATTATGATGGTAAACCATTGAGCAAATACTATATTGTGGATTTTGTTTGTTTTGATAAGATTGTCCTTGAAATAAAAGCTGTCGGTAGTTTTTATAAAAATCAACATCCGCAAACGGGGAATTATCTTCGAGCGATTAATTACAAGTTAGGTTTGTTAGTAAATTTTGGTACACCTTCGCTAACACATAAGAGAATACTTAATTCATCATATTCAAATCAATTCGAGTAATAGTAAATTGTAATTTGACAATTGGTATTAACTTAGAATAATTAGCAAGTATATGAAATATACAAGTAAGATATACATAGCAGGGCACAAAGGTCTTGTTGGATCTGCGCTGTGGAAAACATTGTCGAACAAAGGTTATACTAACCTGATTGGCCGTACTATTGAAGAACTTAACTTAATGGATGCTGAAGCAGTGGATCAGTTCTTCTCTGATGAACAACCAGAATATGTGATTTTAGCAGCTGCAAAGGTGGGAGGTATTATTGCTAATAATACTTATCGAGGGCAGTTTATCTATGAGAACCTGATGATTCAGAACAATGTGATTCATGCGGCTTACAAACATGAAGTGAAGAAATTGTTATTCTTAGGATCGACTTGTATTTACCCTAAGGACGCTCCACAACCAATGTCAGAAGATTGTTTGTTGACTTCTCCATTGGAATATACCAACGAACCATATGCTATTGCAAAAATTGCAGGAATTAAAATGTGTGAATCATACAATATTCAGTATGATACTAACTTTATTTCAGTGATGCCAACAAATTTATATGGACCTAACGATAATTTTGATTTAGAGAAGTCACATGTTTTGCCAGCATTAGTGCGCAAAAACCATTTAGGTAAATGCTTAGAAGACGATGATTGGAGCAGCATCAAAGAGGACTTAAACAGGAATCCTATTGAAGGAGTGGATGGTTCAAATTCAAAAAAAGAGGAGATACTAGCTATTTTTAATAAATATGGAATAAAGAAAGGATTAGGTAAGGTTCAAATTGAGATTTGGGGAACAGGTTTACCGATGCGAGAATTTCTTTGGTCAGAGGATATGGCTGCTGCTTGCGTTTATACTATGGAGAAAGTGGACTTTGAGGATACATACTCGAATCCCCAGAATATAAGAAATACGCATATCAATATTGGTACGGGTAAGGAAGTTTCAATCAGAGAATTGGCAGAGATTATTAAAGAAAAAGTAGGTTTTAAAGGGGAGTTGTTTTTTAACACGGAAAAGCCTGATGGTACAATGCGTAAACTTACTGACCCAACAAAGGTTCATGATTTAGGATGGCATCATGAAATAGAAATTGAGGAAGGAATTGAGAAAATGTATAATTGGTATCTGTCGAAATAGAAAAACTTAAATAACCATGAAAGGCATCATCTTAGCAGGAGGATCGGGTACTCGTTTACATCCTATTACACTAGCAACATCAAAACAGTTACTTCCTGTTTATGATAAACCGATGATTTATTATCCATTGTCGGTATTGATGCTTGCAGGTATTAAAGAAATTTTAATTATAACAACATCTGAAGATCAAACAGGTTTTATACGTTTGTTAGGTGACGGCTCTCAATGGGGAATCAAATTAGAGTATCTAGTTCAACCATCTCCTGATGGTTTGGCACAAGCTTTTATTTTAGGAGATGATTTTATTGGAGAAGAGGATGTTTGTTTGGTGCTTGGTGATAACATATTTTACGGACAAGGTTTTGTTGATTTATTGACTAACGCTGTAACAAAAGTTTCTGAGGAAAATAAAGCTGCTGTATTTGGGTACTGGGTTAATGATCCTGAACGTTATGGGGTATGTACCTTTAATGAAGAAGGTTCAGTTACTTCAATAGAGGAAAAACCAGAGGATCCAAAGTCGAATTATGCAGTGGTAGGCTTGTATTTTTATCCAAATGATGTCATAAAGGTAGCTCAAAATATTAAACCTAGTGAAAGAGGTGAGTTAGAGATCACAACGGTAAATCAGGAATATTTGAATGAAGATAGACTTAAAGTGGAGTTGATGGGAAGAGGTTTTGCTTGGTTGGATACTGGCACACATGAATCTTTATTGGAAGCAAGTCATTTTATTGAGACGCTTGAGAAAAGGATTGGTCTCAAGATTGCATGCCCAGAGGAGATTGCCTTTAATAAAGATTGGATTTCAAAAGAACAGTTAGTTCAACAAGCTAAGCGTTTACAAAAAAACCAATACGGACAGTATTTATTATCCTTACTTAAAAGAAAATAGTGCGATTTATAGAAACAGAGTTGCAAGGCTGTTACATTATAGAGCCTAAGGTGTTTGGTGATACTCGTGGATATTTCTTCGAGTCTTTTAATCAACAAGAATTTGAGGAAAAAATAGGAAAGATTGCTTTTGTACAGGATAATGAGTCTCTTTCTAACCAAGGAGTCCTTAGAGGGTTGCATTTTCAGAGACCACCCTATACACAAGCAAAAATTGTACGCTGCATTATTGGAAAAGTCTTAGATGTGGCTGTTGACCTAAGAAAGGATAGCCCTACATATGGTAAGCACGTTTCAGTAGAACTATCGGGTGAAAATAAAAAACAATTCTTTGTGCCTAGAGGTTTCGCACATGGGTTTGTTGTATTAAGTAAGTCAGCCATTTTCTCCTACAAGGTGGATAATTGGTATGCTCCAGAACATGATTCTGGAATTGCCTGGGATGATTCAGAATTAGGAATTGATTGGAAGATTGATCTTCAGTCAATATTTTTGTCAGAAAAAGATAAAGAATTAAAGAAATTATCAGAAACAGAGATTCCTTTTTAAGTTAAGTTTATGAGAAAATCTATTCTAATCACTGGAGGCGCTGGGTTTATTGGAGCAAATTTTGTCCCATACTTTGTGCAAAAGTACCCAAACTATAATATCATCAATTTAGATAAGTTAACCTACGCAGGTGATTTGTCTAATTTAATAGAAGTTATAGATTCAGATAATTATGAATTTGTAAAAGGTGATATTTGCAATAGAGAAATGATAGAATATTTATTTTCTAAATATGATATTCGTGGAGTGATTCATTTTGCAGCAGAAAGCCATGTGGATAATTCTATCAGTGGCCCTGAAGTTTTTATTCAAACCAATGTAAATGGAACTTTTACTTTGTTAGATGTCGCTCGTAATTATTGGATGGATTCACCTTTTATATATAAGGAAGGATATGAAGACTGTCGCTTTCATCATATATCAACGGATGAAGTTTATGGAACTCTAGGTGAAACGGGTTTGTTTAGAGAAGATACGCCCTATGCACCCAATAGCCCATATTCGTCCTCAAAGGCGAGTTCAGATTTGTTGGTTAGGGCGTATTTTCATACCTATGGTATGGATGTTACAACCAGTAATTGTAGCAATAATTATGGACCTAAGCAGCATAAGGAAAAATTAATTCCCATTATTATTAGGAAAGCTTTAAATGGTGAGGATATTCCTATTTATGGTGATGGGAAAAATATTAGAGATTGGTTATATGTATTGGATCATTGCACAGGTATAGATTTAGTTTACCATAAAGGAAGATCAGGCGAAACGTATAATATAGGTGGAAGAAACGAACGGGATAACCTGTTTATTGTAAATCATATTTGTACTATTCTGGATAAAAAAGTTCCATTGTCCAATGATAAAAGTTATGATGAATTAATCACTTTCGTTAAGGATAGAGCAGGTCATGATAGAAGGTATGCTATTGATGCTACAAAAATTGAGACAGAATTAGGATGGAAAGCGGATGAAAACTTTGAAACAGGGATAGAAAAAACCATAGATTGGTATTTGAAACAATAAAGTAATTTAAATCATAAGAGAAAAGGTTTGCCATTTATAATGAGCAAACCTTTTTTACGTTATGTAGTTGGCAATAGCTATCTTTGTAAGCTATAAAATTATAGAGTTAATTATGATCCGATATATAAAGATAGTTATATTATTTATTTTACCCATAGGTGTTTTTGGGCAACTTACGATTGATGCTAAGCTTGAATCTATAGTATTAACTTCTTCAAATAGTAAATTACAGCCCTTGTATCAATACTCTAATCAATGGGGGATAGCTTCGCCGTTTGAGCAGTCTCAATTATTATTCTTAGCTGGAGCAAATAGTAAATTAGTAGATAAAAAAAACTTTAATTTATCAGTTGGTTTTGCAGGATTAATTAAGGATGACATAGGAGAGAGTATAGTGCATGAAGCTTATGTTTCTGGTAGAGCTTTTAAAACAATTGATTTTAATATAGGTAAGAAAGCCTATTCTCCCATTTCAATTAACGACCAATTGACCTCAGGAGGATTTATGATGAATAGTAATGCTCGGCCAATACCAAAGGCAGTGATAGGTATATTTGATTATATACCTGTTGGATTTTTAAGGAATAATTTCGAAGTAAAAGGAGGATTATCACAAGGGATTCTTAACGAAGATAGAAAATTTGAAGGCAAGACAAATACGGCAGATAATGTATTAGTTCATGAGAAGTGGGCTTATCTAAAATGGTCTAAATATAGAATAAAGCCTTATGTTGGTCTATATCATGGTGCCTTATTTGGAGGAACAAGACCAGATGGAACAAAAGTACCTATTGATTTCTGGGCTACATTTACAGCATCAGGATCTACAGCTATAGGAGGAGGAGATGTGACGAATGCTGCAGGTGCACATGATGGTTTTTGGGATTTTGGTTTTAATTACGAGCATGCTATTGGTAATTTTCACTTTTATATACAAAAACCATTTGCAGATGGAAGTGGTTTGTTTCTTAATCATTTAAGAAATCATGATTATAAAATAGGTGTTTATGCTGAATTAAATGATATAGATTGGCTAAAAAATGTATCTATAGAATTAATAAAAACAGATTATCAGTCAGGACCTGGTTGGACAGATCCTGTATACCCTCCAGGAAAAGGGGAAGGTTATATTTGGTTAGATGAGGTAGATGATTATGACGCTTTTATGAAAGATGTTTTTGAAGAAGAAACAGAAGGATGGACTAGTTCAGATGTTATGAAATACATGGAAGTGAATATGAATCAAGGTCATAAATTTGGAGGGCGTGACAATTATAATAATAATGGATTCTATTATAAAGCATGGTCTTATAATAATATAGGTATGGGACTTCCTTTGTATCAAACCTATTACCAAGCTAGAGTTTTTGCTCCAGACTGGCAATCTCACAATTCAGGTATCTTTGTAAATAACCGGGTAAAAGGTTTTCATTTAGGGCTCAACGGTTCCCTCTTTGACTATTTTAATTATTTATTTAAATCAACATATAGTTACAATAAAGGATCATATTACGAGAAATATGTAAGCGCTTATAGCTGGGAAGAAGAACCTGAATTTTATTATGAGAATGGCAAAAATCAAACCTACACATACCTCGGTATATCTTATCAAAATAAAAAATGGAAGGATTTATCTTTTCAAACATCTGCATCTTATGACTTTGGACAATTGTATCATTCTTTTGGTTTTAGTTTAGGAGTTAGTTATCGTCCCTCTATTGGGTTTTAGGAATACTTTTTGTTTACGAAAGTCATGTTTATAAAATCATCCATTTTTTTATCTTTGTAGAAACAACATTACGCAAAATATCATTGCATGCTTAAAGAAAAAGAAAACGTTGTAAATACATTTTTAGCGTTTGTAGAGGTCTCAATTGCTTGGCTCTCTTTTAATTTATCATTGTTTCTTTATTTCGGGCACTTTTCGTTCCTGAGGTATAAGGATTCAATTATACTTCATTTAATTATTGGCTTTGTATGGTTTACTTTAGGTAAATACTTTCGATTGAGTCAACTGCATCGTTCGCGTCCGTATTCTGCTATTCTGTTTAACTGTGTTGCTTTAGTATTGTCAGGTACTGCATTATTAGGGCTGGCTGTTTTAGTATTTGATTTATATTATATTGGTTTTGATCCGTTAATCTATTTTGGTTTTATCAATCTAATTTTAATGTTTGCTTTTAAAGTGGCCATTTATTCTTCCTTTAAAAGAGCGAGGGCACATGGAAAGAATACTAGAGCAATAATCATCATAGGTGATTATACCGCAACTCCTTTTATAGAACAGGTACTTAAATATAAGGAATGGGGGTATAAAATTGTTTCTATTATTGGTAATGGTGATTTAAGTGAAATGTATGGAAAGCTAATACCTGTTTTACCTTTAGATACAGATATTGCCAAATTATTAGAGAGTAAAACTATTGATGAAGTTATTTTTATCAAAGATAAAATGATTGTTGAGGAAGTTGAAGAAGTAACAAACGCTTGCTCTGAGGTAGGTGTAATTTTTAGAATGTATTCACCCTTCTTTAATAAGTTAAAAAGTAAAGCTCATATTCATCATTATAATACCATGCCGCTTTTAACCATTGCAAATACGCCTACGGATTATTTAGCGATGCGAGCAAAGGTTGTTTTTGATTTTATTTTTTCTTTTCTAGTTATTGTATTGGCATCGCCTGTATTTGTTTTTATTTCACTCTTAATAAAACTGACAGATAATGGCCCTGTGTTTTTTAAGCAAAAAAGAGTTGGTCTAAGGGGACGACGATTTTACGCTTTTAAATTTAGAACTATGGTTGTGAATGCAGAAGAATTAAAGGCGAAGTTGATGGAAGATAACGAGATGGATGGTCCTGTATTTAAAATGAAAAAAGATCCTAGGATTACCAAAATTGGTAGTTTTTTAAGGAAGACCAGCTTAGATGAATTACCTCAGTTTTTTAATGTGCTAATGGGGGATATGTCTGTTGTAGGACCTCGCCCTCCAGTACCACAAGAGGTTAAAGAGTACGAGCGTTGGCAATTACGTAGACTATCAATGAAACCGGGTATTACTTGTACCTGGCAAGTGTCTGGTAGAAATGACATTCCTTTTGAAGAGTGGATGAAAATGGATTTAGACTATATTGATAACTGGTCTTTGAAGCTAGATTTTGTTATTTTTCTTAAGACCATTCGTACTATGATTAAAGCAGATGGACATTAATATGAACTATAATTATCCTCCAATGATAAGTAGAGTATTGCAGTTGTTGTTAGTCATCGTATTGATATCAGCTTGTAGTAAATTTAATGTTCCAGAAGGATTTCCTGAGCAAAAAGAGTTTGCTGAGATCTTAGCAGAGGTTCATTTTGCTGAAGCTACTATCAATCAATTAAAAATTAAGAATAGAAGTGCTGATTCAACAGCCAATAGCTACTATCACGATGTGTTAAATAATTACAAGCTCACACAGGAGAAGTTTGATACTATTGTAAGCTGGTACCTTACCCAACCTGAGCTGTATCAAAAGGTATATCAGGATGCTATTGTTATCTTGACCAAAAAGGAAGCTCAATGGGAAAGAGAGGTTAAAGAGATTGAAGAGGAAAAAGAACGGATAAGAAAAGAAAAGTTGGCCCGAAATGTTTGGCAGTATAAGAAGAATTACTTTATCAGCAGCCGAGATACGTTTGATAGGAGAGTTCCTTTTGAGATAAAGGTAGATACAATAGAAAAAAATAATGGTTTCTTGATGACCGCCAATTATCAATTCCTTAAAGGAAATCAGGTAAAAAAGCCAGTGCTTGAATTGGTTGCTATGTACGAGGATAGTGTTTTGGATACGATTACTTACAGGCTACCTAATACACATATAAGTACGAAGGTAAATATTGAGGTTGGTAAGGATTCTACACTTAGGATTCTCGAATTATATGGCTTATTGATAAAGCATGACACGCTGGAAGAAGTTAGAGCGCGTATTAAAGGGATTGAATTTGAATATATTCCTGTGCCAGATAGTATTAAACCAATTGAATGAGAAAAATAGCTGCTCATTATTGGCTTAGGCCAGATGCTTCGGTGGGTAGGTTTCCTATTGTTACTTTTGATGATAGAGGTAGAATTATTGAAATTAGAGAAAGGGATTATTTTAAGGAAGAACCTTCCTTAGAGCTAGTGAATGGTTTTCTGGTGCCAGGCTTTGTTGATATTTGTAATGTAGATACTTTATCTTTAAATAATTCACTAATAAAGAAAATCCTCAGTACTTATTTAATAAATGGAGTGAAACTTCTAGGAGTAAGTCAAAGTCAGTTTGGTATGATTAATGAATGTTCTCCTAAGCAATTGAATATTGTTTCTACTTATATGAATGGAGATAGAGACTACAATACTTTTAGTAAGATAAAGGCGGCTAATGATGCTATTGAGGCATTAAGATGTTTCACTTCAGAAAATGCTCAGTTACTTAATGTGCAGGAAACATTTGGGTCACTCGAAGTAGGTAAGAGCCCAGGCTTGTTATCTATACAAGGAATGGATTACACTAACTTTCAGTTATCTGATAAAAGTAAATTAAAGATAGTGTTGTAATGATGCAGGTATGCTACAGAATATACTGTGGATCAATATGAAGAACTAATAAACTTATTATATGAATGATTTATTAAAAATAGCCATTGATGCTGCTGTTGATGCAGGTAAGGCTATCATGGATATTTATAGAACTGGAGATTTTGGAGTAGAGAAGAAAGCAGATAACTCACCTTTGACACTTGCGGATAAAGCTGCGCACGAAATCATTGAGCAATATTTAGTAAAAACCAAAATACCTGTTCTTAGTGAGGAAGGGGCTCATGAAGATTATGAGAAAAGAAAACAATGGAATCAACTATGGATTGTTGACCCGCTGGATGGAACTAAAGAGTTTGTAAAAAAGACCGGTGAGTTTACGGTAAATATTGCTTTAATTGAGGATAATTATCCAATTACTGGAGTCGTTTTTGTACCTGCTACGAGGACGTTATATTATGCGAGTAAGGAATATGGGGCTTTTAAAGCTATTCTTCAAGACGATTGGGAAGAGCATACTTCTGTTGAAATAAAAAATGAGCAAAAGTTACCCGCAGGAAAGAAAAATAAGTCGCTTAAAATAGTTGCTAGCGTTAGTCACCTCTCTAAGGAAACGGAACAGTTTGCTGAAATGCTAAAAGGTAAATACGGAGAATCTGAGTTTTTATCTGTGGGTAGTTCTATTAAAATTTGTAAGGTGGCAGAAGGTACAGCGGATATCTATCCACGCCTTGGACCAACCATGGAATGGGATACAGCAGCAGGTCAGGCAGTAGCAGAAGCAGCAGGTGCTCAATTTATTAATTGGGAGACTAAAGAGAGGTTTGATTATAATAGACCAGAACTATTAAACAAGTGGTTTGTGGTGGCAGGCAATAAAATTGAGGAGGACGAATTAGTTCAATTAATTAATGATTTTAAAGCGTAACACTTAATAAAGGTTAATTCCTTTTTATGCTGTTATATAACAAGGTACTTCATCTTTAGTATCCATATATAATTTATATATTTGCAGCTCAATTTTAGAGTATAAAATTGAAAGAGTCCTTCAGGAAGTACTTGCAAGGACTAAAAAGTGTATTTTTTTTAAAAACCATATAATTTTATTGACATGCCTGCAATTGATACTTACAATTTCTCAGGAAAAAAGGCGATTATCCGCGTAGATTTTAACGTGCCTTTAAACGATCAATTCGAGATTACAGATGATACTCGTATTGTAGCTGCACTACCTACTATTAAAAAAGTGCTTGCTGACGGTGGAGCTGTAATTTTAATGTCTCACCTAGGTCGTCCTAAAGGTGAAGTTCAAGAAAAATTTTCATTAAAGCACGTAGTGGCACATTTATCAGCCAAGTTAGGTGTTGATGTAAAAATGGCTCCTGATTGTGTTGGAGCTGAGGTTAAAGCAATGGCTGATGACCTTAAAATGGGAGAAGTAATGTTATTAGAAAACTTACGTTTCCATAACGAAGAAACTAAAGGAGATGAGGCTTTCTCTGAGCAATTAGCAGAGTTAGCTGATGTATATGTGAATGATGCCTTTGGTACTGCTCACCGTGCACATGCTTCTACTACTATTATCGCTAAGTATGCTAAAGAAAAAATGGCTGGTTTCTTATTAGACAAAGAAATCAAATTTTTAGGTGGTGCTGTTGCTAGTCCAGTTAGACCATTTGTAGCTATTGTTGGTGGTGCAAAAGTTTCTGGTAAATTAGAGGTGCTTAAATCGTTAATCGAAAAAGTAGATACTATCCTTATTGGTGGTGGTATGGCTTATACTTTCCTTAAGGCTCAAGGTCACGGAATTGGTGGTTCTTTAGTAGAGGATGATTTAATTGATACTGCAAAAGAAATTTTAGTTCAAGCTGAAGCTAAAGGAGTTAAATTCATGTTGCCAACAGATAACTTAGCAGCTGACAAATTTGCTGATGATGCAGATATTCAAGTTGTAGGAGTTGAAATTCCAGAAGGAAGAATGGCACTTGATGTAGGTCCTGACACAGTGAAGGCATATTCTGCTGAAATTGCCAGTGCTAAAACTATCGTTTGGAACGGACCAATGGGATGTTTCGAAATGCCTAACTTCTCAAAAGGAACATTTGGTGTTTGTGAAGCGGTAGCTGCTTCTGACTCTATCTCTATTATTGGAGGAGGAGATTCAGTTTCTGCGGTTAACAAAAGTGGATTAGCTGATAAAATGAGCCACATCTCAACTGGAGGTGGTGCTTCTTTAGAGTACTTAGAAGGTAAAGTATTACCTGGAGTACAAGCTGTAACTGAGTAATTAGTTTAAACTAATATATTTAGCCCGTAAGATTTTATCTTACGGGCTTTTTTATGCTCAGATAAAAATAAATTAAGACGATCGTCGAAGAGATAAGCGCTATAATATATCTTTGCAAAAAAATAAAGGAAGAATAAGATGACTATTTTATATTCTATTGGGATGCTACTTTTTAGTGCACTAATTCGTATCGTAGCCTTGTTTAATGATAAAGTAAAAAAGCTGGTTGAAGGTAGGAAGAAAACTATGACTAGGTTAAAGTCACTAAGTTTTAAAGGGAGACCAATTTGGGTTCATTGTGCTTCGTTAGGTGAATTTGAGCAGGGGAGGCCAGTTATTGAAGCGATCAAAAAGAAGAATCCAAAACAACCAGTAGTGTTAACTTTCTTCTCACCTTCGGGTTATGAAGTACAACATGATTATGAATTGGCTGATGAAGTGTTGTATTTGCCTTCTGATAGACCTGGTAATGTAAAAAAGTTTATCAAAGCAATCAATCCTAAGGAGGTCATCTTTGTCAAATACGAATTCTGGTATCACTTCCTAAAACAGTTGAATAAATTAGGGATTAATACTTATATCGTTTCTGCTATATTCCGACCGCAACATGCATTTTTTAAATGGTACGGAGGATGGTATAAAAAGATGTTGGGGTTCTTTACACAATTGTATGTGCAAGATGAAGAGTCAGGTGACTTGTTACAGAGTATAGGTGTAAAAAACTTTCAGGTTGCTGGTGATACTCGTTTTGACCGAGTTTATGAAATTTCTCAAAATTCGAAAAAATATCCAGAACTTGCTGAATTCTGTCAAGGATGCAAAGTGTTGGTTGGTGGCAGTACATGGCCTGCTGGCGAAAAATTAATAGCTAATTATTTTAAAATTAACTCAGATTTTAAGTTGCTACTAGCACCTCACGAAATACATGAAGAACATATTGCTCAAATTGAGGAATTATTTTCGGAGTTTACGTGCGCTCGGTATACTCAACTAGATAAGGCTCACTTTAACGATAT
The DNA here is from genome assembly GCF_001659685.2 of Labilibacter marinus. GTDB lineage: Bacteria > Bacteroidota > Bacteroidia > Bacteroidales > Marinilabiliaceae > Saccharicrinis > Saccharicrinis marinus. The sequence goes on along the minus strand of NZ_LXYE02000055.1, from coordinate 62,367 downwards.
TCAGGTTTTAATTGTAGATACGATGGGAATGCTTTCGTCCATGTATCGTTACGGAGATATAGCCTATATAGGAGGTGGATTTGGAAGTGGAATTCATAATACGATTGAAGCATCCACTTTTGGTTTGCCTGTCGTTATTGGCCCTAATTATAAAAAATACCAAGAGGCTTGCGATTTGATATTAATAGGAGCTGGGTATAGCGTGAATAATGATGCAGAATTCAAATCTGTTATGGATGGGTTACTTAATGATGGAGAAAAGTTATCAAATGCCTCTAAAGCTTCTGTTAATTATGTGAATAAAATGCGTGGAGCAACGGAAATTATCGTAAAAGAACTCTTTTAGTAGTGTTAGCTTTAAAGATGAGTATTCTTTGGTAATGATTGGTGTGCACCGTGTTTATTGGTGTTTGAGTAATTCTGTATACTTTTTAATGATAATTGTTTGAATTAGAGACGCATCTCTTCCTAATATTGGATAAAGATTTCTTTTATGTGGAATTTATCCAATAATTGTTTTCTGATTTTGTAAATTTGCACTATACATCTTCGTTTTGAGCTTTCCAATCAATGGACTAGTTTTTCATCAAATTGTTAATAAAAAAATCTTTTTGGACAACTTTTCACTTTTTTGAAAATTATAAAAAGCTGAATGCTAGTTAATAATGGTTTTGTTTTGGACAACTTTCTGCATTGTTCAAAAGTATTCCTTGTCTTAAAAGTTTCTCTTTCCTAATTTTACCTTCAGCAAATAAACAAAGCAACAAAACTATAACTGAAACATATAAAGGCATTTAAAATTCTGAGGGAATCATGGCAGTAACAGAAATCGACCAAAAAACGGAGAAAGTGGTAAAAACGTATACAAATGATGAGGCTTTTGAGTCAGCATTAAAATATTTTAATGGTGATGAATTAGCGGCACGTGTTTGGGTAAACAAATATGCGCTTAAGGATTCAGATGGGGTAATTTATGAAGAGAATCCTAATCAGATGCATCGTCGTTTAGCGAAAGAAGTGGCAAGGATTGAGAAAAAATATCCGAATCCACTAAGTGAGGAAGAATTATATGATCTGTTTAAAGATTTCAAATACATAGTACCTCAAGGAGGGCCAATGGCAGGTATTGGTAATAGATTTCAGATTGCATCTTTATCTAATTGCTTTGTAATTGGAAATGATGGAAATTCTGACTCTTATGGAGGTATCATGAAGATTGACCAGGAGCAGGTTCAGTTGATGAAAAGAAGAGGTGGTGTTGGTCACGATTTATCTCATATCCGCCCTAAAGGATCTCCTGTGAAGAATTCAGCACTTACTTCTACGGGTATTGTACCTTTTATGGAGCGTTACTCAAACTCTACTAGAGAGGTTGCTCAGGATGGTCGTAGAGGAGCATTGATGCTTAGTGTTTCGGTAAAGCATCCAGATTCAGAGTCATTTATTGATGCTAAATTAGAGCAAGGGAAAATTACAGGCGCTAATGTTTCTGTAAAAATTGATGATGATTTTATGCGATCAGTAGTTGATGGTAAGCCTTATCGTCAGCAGTATCCTATCGAATCAAAAACGCCATCTCATAGCAATGAAATTGATGCTTCAGGTTTATGGAAAAAAGTAGTTCATAACGCATGGAAATCTGCTGAGCCAGGTATTTTATTTTGGGATACGATTATTCGTGAGTCAGTACCAGATTCATATGCTGACCAAGGTTATAAAACAGTATCTACAAATCCATGTGGAGAGATTCCATTGTGTCCGTATGATAGCTGTCGATTAATTGCGGTAAACTTATATTCTTATGTAGAGAACCCATTTACGCCTCAAGCTAAATTTAATTTCGATTTATTTAAAAAGCATGCGGGATATGCGCAGCGTATTATGGATGATATTATCGATCTTGAATTAGAAAAGATTGATGGTATTATAGAAAAGATTGATCAAGATCCTGAAGGTGCAGAGGTTAAGTTAGTAGAGAGAAATCTTTGGCAAAACATTAGAGATAAAGCTGAAGAAGGACGTAGAACGGGAGTTGGTATTACCGCAGAAGGTGATATGTTAGCTGCTCTGAATATCCGTTACGGTACTGCGAATGCAACCGATTTTTCTATTGAGGTTCATAAGTCGTTAGCATTAGCAGCTTATCGTTCGTCAGTTGATATGGCTATGGATAGAGGAGCTTTCCCAATTTATGACTTTAAAAAAGAAGAAAGAAATCCATTCATTCAAAGATTGTTTAAAGCTGATCCAAAATTAGCGGAAGACATGAAGAAGCATGGTAGAAGAAATATTGCACTATTAACTATTGCTCCAACAGGAACGACTAGTTTAATGACGCAAACTTCTTCAGGTATTGAGCCGGTATTTATGCCTGTTTATCGAAGAAGAAGAAAAGTGAATCCTAATGATCCTGAAATTAGAGTTGATTTTGTGGATGAAGTAGGTGATAGCTGGGAAGAGTATACAGTATTTCATCATAAGTTTGTGACTTGGATGGAGGCGAATGGCCATTCTACCACAAAGCGCTATGAGCAAGAGGAGTTAGATAAATTAATTGAGACTTCGCCTTATTATAAAGCTACTTCTAATGATGTAGATTGGTTGAATAAAGTACGTATGCAAGGTGGTGTTCAAAAGTGGGTGGATCACTCAATTAGTGTAACTATTAACTTACCAGCCGATGTTTCTGAAGAGCTAGTAGGTGAATTGTATATTGAAGCTTGGAAAAGTGGATGTAAAGGTGTGACTGTTTATCGTGATGGATCACGTGCAGGTGTACTTATTGCAGATACTAAAAAAGAAGAAGAGGAAGAGAAAGCGCATTTTTCTAAAAAACGTCCTGATGTTTTAGAGGGTGATGTGGTTCGTTTTCAAAATAACAAAGAAAAATGGATTGCCTTTGTGGGTTTAATGGAGGATCGTCCATACGAAATCTTTACAGGTTTAGCTGATGATGAGGATGGTATTTTATTACCAAAATCGGTAAGTAAAGGTTTAATCATCAAGAGTCGTGAAAAGGATGGGACATCTCGTTATGATTTCCAGTTTGAGAACAAGCGTGGTTATAAAACAACCATTGAAGGCTTAAGTCATAAGTTTGATAAAGAATACTGGAATTACGCGAAGTTAATTTCGGGTGTATTGCGCCATGGAATGGATATTGCTGATGCAATTGATTTAGTGTCTGGTTTACAGTTGGATAATGAATCTATCAACACTTGGAAGAATGGTGTTGAAAGAGCATTGAAGAAATATATTCCAAACGGAACAATAGCGAAAAAAGGATCATGTGAGTCATGTGGATCAGAAAACTTGACTTACCAAGAGGGATGTTTGATTTGTCCTGATTGTGGTACTTCAAAATGCGGATAAAAGTTTTGCCTATATAACTTTTTTAATTCGAAAGCGAGATGGTCATTGATCATCTCGCTTTTTTTTGTCAGAAAGTATACGTTCCGTTGATTTAGCCTTTCAACTTTCGGCTTTCCTCTTTTAACTTTTAACTTATTACCTATCTTTGCAAAAAAAATAAACATGTCAGATAAAAAAGTAAGGGTAAGATTTGCCCCAAGTCCTACGGGACCATTACATATTGGTGGTGTTAGAACTGCTCTTTTTAATTATTTATTTGCTAAAAAGCATGGTGGCGATTTTATCTTAAGAATAGAAGATACTGATCAAACTCGATTTGTAGAAGGAGCTGAGGATTATATCAATGAATCGCTAACTTGGTTAGGGATGAATATTGATGAAGGTGTAAAGCAGGGTGGCGAATTTGGGCCTTACAAGCAATCGGAGCGAAAAGAGGTTTATGTACAATATGCCGATCAGTTAATTAGTGATGGTTGGGCATATTATGCTTTTGATACACCAGAGGAGTTGGAGGCAAAGCGAGAGGCTGCAGAGGCTGAGAAGACAAAGTTTTCCTACGATATGAATACACGTAAGGACTTAAATAATTCGTTGTCTTTATCTGAAGAAGAAGTTGAGAAGCGTAAATCCGAAGGGGTACCTTATGTAGTGCGTTTTAAGATGCCAGAGAACGAGGAAGTGTCTGCTGTTGATATGATACGTGGTGAGGTGAAGTTTAATACCGCTATTCTGGATGATAAAGTGATTTTTAAATCGGATGGATTACCTACTTATCATTTGGCTAACGTAGTGGATGATTATTTAATGAAAATATCGCATGTTATTAGAGGCGAGGAGTGGTTGCCATCTATGCCATTACATGTGATGCTATATAAAGCTTTAGGTTGGGAAAAAGATAGACCTGAATTTGCTCATTTACCATTAATTTTAAAACCAACAGGTAAAGGTAAGCTAAGTAAGCGAGATGGTGATAAAGCAGGATTTCCTGTGTTTCCATTAGAATATACATCTCCTGATGGTGAAGTAGCTTCGGGTTATAAAGAGTCAGGTTATTTGCCTGAAGCTGTGGTTAATTTGTTGGCTTTATTGGGCTGGAATCCAGGGACAGAGCAGGAGATGTTTAGTATGGAGCAGTTAATTGAGACCTTCTCCATTGAAAGAGTGAATAAGTCGGGAGCTCGTTTTGATCCAGAAAAAGCAAAGTGGTTTAATCATCAGTACTTAATTAATATGACTGATGAAGATTTGGCGAAGAGATTTATGCCTGAGTTAAAAGAAAAGGGAATAGACGCTGATTCTGCATTGGTAACTCAGGTTGTTTCCTTAGTGAAGGAGCGTATTAATTTCATTTCTGATTTATGGGAGCAGGTTTCTTTCTTTTTTGTAGCCCCTACAGAATATGACCCTAAGGTGGTTAAAAAACGCTGGAAAGGTGATGTGCCAGCTTTTATGGCTGAATTAGCTATTGAGCTAGGAGATGTGTCGGATTGGAAATCAGGTGATATAAAAGAGGCTATTGCGGCCAAGATTGAGGCGAAAGGTTTGGGTTTTGGATTGGTAATGAATGCCTTTAGATTGGCTTTAGTTGGTGGTGGTTTTGGGCCAGACTTAATGACTATTGCGGAGTTAATTGGTAAAGAAGAAACGATTGCCCGAATAAAAGCTGCTGTTGAGGCTTTGGCATAGTTTGATATTAAAATACTAAAAATAACAAAGGGTGATTTCGAAAGAAATCACCCTTTGTTATTTTGTAAACGCTAGTTGAGTTAACTCAACTGATTGTTTTTATTTCGTGTCATAACCCCACTTAAGATAGATAGAACCCCAAGTAAATCCAGCACCAAATGCTGCAAGTACAATGTTGTCGCCTTTCTTAAGTTGCTTTTCCCATTCCCATAAACATAAAGGAATTGTAGCGGAAGTGGTGTTACCGTATTTTTCAATATTAATCATTACCTGATCCTTAGAAACGCCCATTCTGCGTGCGGTAGCATCAATAATTCTTAAGTTTGCCTGATGAGGAACTAACCAAGCTACATCTTCCGATGATAGGTTGTTTTTCTCCATGATTTCAACGGAGACATCGGCCATGTTAGAAACGGCATGCTTAAATACGGCTTGACCTTCTTGATATACGGTGTGTTCGTTGTTGTCAACAGTTTCGTGAGATGGTGGATATACAGATCCTCCTGCTTTCATCAATAAGTGGTTTCTGCCAATACCGTTGCTTCTTAAAATAGTATCTTGTATTCCTACTTCTTCTTCAGTAGGTTCAAGTAATACTGCAGTAGCTGCATCTCCAAAAAGTACACAAGTAGTTCTATCTGTGTAATCCGTAATTGAAGACATTTTTTCTGCACTCACTAAAATTACTTTTTTATGGCTTCCTGATTCTACATATTTTACTGCAGTATCTAATCCATAAAGAAAGCCTGAACATGCCGCATTTAAGTCGAAACTTTGAATATTTCTAATTCCAACTTTATCACAAATAATTGCAGATGTACCAGGGAATACGTGGTCTGGTGTTACTGTAGTACAAATTACCAAGTCAATTTCTTCGGGCTTTGTACCTGTTTTTTCTAATAGTTGTTTAACAGCTTCGGCACCCATTTCGGAAGCACCTTTCCCTTCACCCTTTAAAATGCGTCTTTCTTTAATACCAACGCGAGTCATTATCCATTCGTCAGAAGTGTCTACCATAGTAGATAGTTCTTCATTAGTAAGGACATAGTCAGGTAAGTGTGCACCGATACCGGTGATTACTGCATTGATCTTTTTCATGTAATTTTTTTGTTCTTGTCGGTAGTGCAAAACGAACCACCGGCAAAAGTTAGAAATTAGCCTAAGTTAAAAACTTATGCATCTTTTTATTTCTCGTGCTTATGAAGAAGCTAAACTACTATATATCTGAAGTGTCAGACTTTACCCTTTTCGAAGATAAAGTGCCCTAAAGCAAAATTTGCCTCGCAAAGCGAAGCAAATTTAAAAAGTACTTTTAAAAATAAAAAGTTATGCTGTAATTTCTTTCTCAACAGCTAGTTTTCCTCTGTAGAAACCACAATCTCCACATACCGTGTGTAGTTTTACAGTAGAACCACAGTTTGAGCATACTCCCAATGTAGGAGCTACAGCTTTATAATGCGTCCTTCTCTTGTCTCTTCTCGTTTTCGAAATCTTTCTTTTAGGATGTGCCATTTTATAACCTCTTTACTAATTATTATTATCTTTTAATTTTTTTAAAGCTGCCCACCTTGGGTCTATTGCTTCGTCTGTATTATCGTCTTCTTCGTGATATTCGGCTGAAAACTCTTCTAATTTAGAAGTCATTTCAGGATCGCAGCTCTCGTAATCTTCATGGACAGATCGCAATGGCATGCTTACCACAATAAATTCATATATTAATTGTGCAACATTATATTCTCCTTCTTCATGCGGAAGAACAATAATTTCTTCACTTGGCTCATCATACATAATTCCAAACTTAATATACATTGTTCCTGTATATTCAACGGGAATGCTTAATTCACCCAAGCAGTTGTCACACATTGTCTGAACGTTTCCAGCAATGTTAAAATCTAACTGAAGCATTTGTGTTTTTTTATTCATCAACACATCTACTTCAAAATCTCCATTTTTAATGGTAGACTCTTCAATTGCCTCAAAAAATGCTTGACCAATTGTATAGTGAAATTGGTGTTTGCCATCTTTTAAACCCTTGAAGGCTATGCTGTAATCTCTTAGCTTATCCATCTCACCTTAAATAAAAACTTTGCAAAAGTATAAAAATAAATACGACTACAGAAATATAAATTCATTTTTATTGTTATTTTTTATTCTTGCATTGTATTTTAAAGAAAAAGAGCGACTTATGATTGGGTTGAGGCTTGTAGAATTATTCTAAAAACGGTCCGTTTATGGGCTTCCGATTCCTTTACAAATATTTTTCCTTGATGATATTCCTCAATTATTCTTTTAGTTAAGGAAAGTCCTAAACCCCAGCCTCTTTCTTTTGTGGTGTAACCAGGTTCAAATACGGTTTTAAAGTTCGATTTAGAAATGCCCTTTCCGTTATCAATAATATCGATATAAACTTTGCGCTCCATTAATTTTGAAACAACAGATATGGAACCTTCTCCTTTGGTTGCATCAATGGCATTTTTAATTAAATTTTCAAATACCCATTCTATTAAAATAGTATTGCCTTGTACTTGAGCTTCATCTCCAAGCTTAGTATCGAATTTTACTTTACTGGATGAACGACTTTTTAGGTATTTAACGCTTTGTACAATGGTTGAGTTAATGCTCATTGTTTTTAAAATGGGCTTAGAACCAATTTTTGAGAATCGGTCAGCAATATTCTGAAGTCGGTTAATGTCTTTCTTCATCTCATCAATGCCATCCGCTTCAGGAAATTTTAGAGCCCAAAGTTCAATCCAACCATATAAGGAAGAAATAGGAGTTCCGAGCTGGTGAGCAGTTTCTTTTGACATGCCTACCCAAACCTGATTTTGTTCTGCTTTTCGCGAATTACTAAAAGCGATATACGCGATTAATACAAAAATAGAAACAACCAGCAATTGTACAACAGGGAACCATTTTAAGCGAGTAAGTAGTGTAGAGGTGCTAAAGTATAAGCGCTGTTTTTCTCCATCGCCTAGGTCAATTTCAATACTTTGGCCTGCATCTTGCATTCTCTTTAATTGACGTTTAAGATAAATCGAAGGAGATGCTTTGGGGGCTTGTAAGTTTCGATATTGCAAAATAGAGTCGTTACTATCTACAATAATAACAGGAACCGTTGTATTGTTTTTTAGAACTTCCAAAGTAAGGTTGATTGAACTTTCATCGGTGCCTGGTTGAACAAGTTGCCTAGTTGCTTGCGCCCATAATTCAATTTTCTTTTTCTCTTCTTGTTTAAGTTCGTTAACGAGGTGGGCAGTATATATAAACGAAATTGAGCCAATTATAATAGTACCAATTAAAATCCAAAGTTTAAAGCGCTTTTTACGTGTATAATATTGCATGCTATATAATATAGATAAATGTAATGCTCAATGAAATAACGAACAGGCTAGAGTAATATTGCTGGTCTAAGGTTTTAACGCGAGCACCACTTAATAATCATTCGCGTTATTTCTTCTTTTTGAGCTGGTTTTACTATAAAGTCATCCATGCCAGCCATAAATGCTAATTCTCTTTGTTTATCATCATTATTGGCTGTCATTGCTACAATCGGACAACTTTCGTCATAACATTTCAGTTCCTTAGTGGCATCAAATCCATCCAATTCAGGCATCATTAAATCCATAAAAATAATATCGTATTTATTTTTCTTGAATTTATCAACGGCTTCTCTTCCATTGTTGGCAAGGTCAATTTCATATCCTACTTTTCGAAATAGGCTTTGAGCTACTCGCTGGTTAAACAGATTATCCTCTGCAATGAGTATTTTGATATTATCTGGAACTATTTTACCCACAAGACTATTCTGTGATTTGATGCTAGGGAAATAACGCACCGCAAACTGACGTAAGGTATTTAATTTTACAGGTTTTCTTAAGAAAGTGTCGGCTCCAAGTTTCTTGCTGAAATTCGTATTCATACTTTCATAATCAGAACTCTGAAATAAGATGATAAAATTATTGTGTAAGTTATGACTATGAAGTTGTTGTAGGAAATCTAGTCCATTAAAATCGGGACGTTGGTCGATGATTAATAATTGGATGTTGGGTTTGTCGTTTAGTAGTAAGATAGTTTCTTGCGAAGGAGCCATTAATTTGTAATTAATGCCAAGTGCCATAAGGTTCTTAATCATATTCTGAACTTGAAGCGCTTCGTCGGTAATAATTAGAGAATTAATTTGTGTCCAGGATAATATGTAAGAAAAATCTAGTTCTTTCTGATTTCGCTTGGTTACAAATGGTATGGTAAAACAGAATTCGGCACCAGGGTACTGAGGGTTTTCAGAAATCTCAGAAGGACTATTGGCCCATATTTCACCACCCATTAATCGCACTAAATTTTTAGAGATAGATGTACCTAAACCTGTTCCGCCAAACTTACGTGTGGTACTTTCGTCTTCCTGCGCAAAAGAATTAAAAATGGTCTTCAATTTTTCTTTTCGGATGCCTACACCAGTATCGCTAACGATAAACTTTAAAGCAGGTCGTCCATTTAGCGTACTGGTCTTTTCAACGGATAACTCAACTTTTCCTATAGGGGTGAATTTGATGGCGTTTCCAATTAAATTATTGAGTACTTGTCTAAACCTAAGTGGATCGCACATGAACTCCGTTGGTAGTTTGGTATTGATTTTTGAACTCAATGAAACATTTCGATCTTTTGCTATGGTTTCGAACGATAGAATGGTTTCATTAATTTCTTGTGTAATATCCATAGGGATGGACTCAACTTCTAGCTTGCCTGCCTCAATTTTTGAGAAATCCAAGATGTCATTAATTAAAGCAAGTAAAGTGTCTGCTGAGCGTTTCACGACCTTCAACATATCGTGTTCCGAGCCATGTAGCTTGTTAGTCGTTAATACTAAATCAGTCATACCAATGATACCATTTAAAGGCGTTCTTAATTCATGACTTATATTGGCGATAAAGGCTGATTGAGCAGTATGCGTTTTAATGTTTTGTTTCTGGGTAGCTGTATTGTCTACTTCAATAAATACATGAATATAATATTTTACATCTTGATTGAAGAAAGTGATTTTTTCGCTCAGAATAACTTGTTGATTGTTGCCGCCTGCATTAATGATGAATCTGTTGGAAGAAGAAGAAACCTTCTCCACCTGCATCAACTTACGCTTTTCAAACATGGTTTCGTCCGAAACAATTTGATCAATTAAGATGTCTTCGTCTTCGTAATCAAATAAGTTTAAAGCAATTCTATTTACTAGTTTTATTTTCTCTTCACCATCAGTTAAAACAACACCTATAGGTAGGTAATGTAGTATTTTATGCAGTGCATCGTCCGATTGCGAAAGGCGTTTGATCGTCTTTTTTGTTTTTATTATGTATTGGTAAAAAGATAATGCAATTAATAAAATAACGATACAAGAAATAAAGGCAACCAAAAATGAATTTTTAAGAATAGAATGTGTGATTGGCTTAATTGGCATCGAAAAAATAAGATAATTGTCAATGGTTTTCAGTTTTTTAGCCACCGACATCACTTTTAGTTTTTGCGTATTATGACTTAAGAAATGTATGTTCGGTTTACCATCGTCTTCTTTTTTTAAGAAATCATGATCGTTTAGTACTAGATTTCTCAATGGTGAATAAACCACATTATTGTCGGAACTGGCTATCCATTGAAATAGGTGGTCTTCTACAAAAAAGTTTTTGAATATATCATCATAAAATCTCTTTAAGTCATATGTAGATTCCATATAGCCAAATATATGGGTGTCGTTATAAAGAGGTTGTGTGTATTTTATTTCGTTTTCACTCGCATTGAGTTCGATGGTAACTTTAAAAGCTTCTTTTCTATTTTTCTTGCCAAAGGCTGTTATTAAGTTTTGGTTGGCATCTTGGGTTAAGGAATAGAAATTGCCTTTTGTATCGTAAACGTCTAGTTGCTTGAGCACATTTCGGTATCGATTGTGTAATAGTTCAATGCGTTTTAAAACCTCAATGTTTTGGAGTTGCAGATTAAATAGGCCACCAAGCTCATCCTCATTTAAAAGAAGCATGGTATTGGTCTCCGCCTCAATAAAATAGTCTTCTAATATTTCGGTACAAGTAATTAGCTCCTTTTCTAAAATGCTGTGGTGTGTATTAAGTTGCCAATTGTATGTATCGTAATAATAGTAAATGTTCGACATCACTAAAAAAATGATGCTAGATATAACTATAAAGAGAGTACGCTTCATCGAAAGATGTCAGTTAGTGTTGTGTTGAGTGTGTTGTTCTTGCTATGTGTTGAGATATTTACATCGGGTCACTATCTATATTTTTCCTGTTTTGAGTCGTGAATACTTAAGTAGCTTTGGTATCTGGTTAAAGCTATTTCATCGTTTTCTACTGCTTTTTTCACCGCACATCCTGGTTCATGAATATGAGTGCAATTGCCGAATTGACATTGGTGAGAAACTTCAAATATTTCTTTGAAAAAATGATGTAACTCTTCGTCTTCAATATCAATTAAACCAAAACCTCTAATTCCAGGCGTGTCAATAATGCCACCTCCAAAATTAAGCGGATGCATTTCTGCATATGTTGTAGTATGTTTACCGCTCTGATGAATATCGGAAATCTCAGCAACTTTTAAATTTAGTCCAGGTTGAATTCTATTGATAAGTGTAGACTTGCCAACACCAGAATGACCCGATATTACACTAACCTTATCTTTTAGTAATTCAACCATAACGCTAAGGTCATCCTGCATTTTAGCAGAAATCTTATAGGTTTCATAACCAATTCTTTCGTATATGCTAATTAAGTTTTCAACTGCAGTCAAGTGGTCCGTGTCGTATCTATCCATTTTATTAAAAATTATTTTAACGGGAATACGATAGGCTTCTGCAGAAACTAAAAAACGATCGATGAAAACGGTTGTTGTAATTGGATAATTTACAGTAACTAATAATAAGGCTTGATCTATATTGGAGGCAATAATATGTGATTGCTTTGATAAATTGGTTGCTTTACGGATAATGTAGTTCTTTCTTTCTTGAATGGTGGTAATTACACCCATATTGGCATCGTCCTCCAATAAAAAGTCCACATGATCGCCAACAGCTATTGGGTTGGTGCTCTTAATGCCGTCCATCCTAAACTTTCCTTTAATAGAGCAATTAATTAATTCTCCATCAGAAGACTTTACTAAATAGCGATTTCCTGTTGATTTAAAAACTATACCTTTTTTCAAAATATTTGATAATAAATGTGTTGTGTTATCTATGTTATGTGGCAACTTAGCTGTAAAAATGGAAAAAAAAGATGACACTAAAAATTAAGGATAGACTAAATTTTGATTCACATGTTTTTTTATGCAAAAAATGAGAAAATAGGAAGGTAGATCTAGTAAAAACTTATAATTTTAGCCTTGGTTTAAAACAACTACAAAATCCCCCTTGATTATTTACTTAGTTTAAATGAAATTACAAACAAAGATTCAGTTTTGTATTTATTTTGTTGTTGCCACATTTTTGTGTGGAAATGCATCTGGGCAATCTTGGGATGTAGATGGGTTTGTAACTGAAATGCCATCTCTTACATGGAGTAATAATGATGATATGGTTTTAGATAACCTAATTCATAACCGATTTAATATCAATAGAAACTTTAATAATGGTTTATCATTAGATATAGGGCTCAGAAATAGGTTTTTATTGGGTGGAACAATAAAGAACGATGCGACATATAAGTATATTTTAGCAAGTGATCCTGGTGTGGTGGATTTGAGCGTGAATATATTTTCAGGTAAAGGTTATGTGTTAAATAGCCATATTGATAGATTAACGCTAAGTTATGATATAGGCAAAGTTAATACCGTAGTTGGTCGGCAAAGAGTGGAATGGGGCAGAGGAAGAGTTTGGAATCCTAATGATATATTTAATGTATATTCTTTCTATGATTTTGATTATAGAGCTAAACCTGGTATGGATGGGGTAAGTGTTAGCTTTGGGAATTCTGATGAAGCAAGAGTTGATGCGGTAATTAAAGTGGATGGTAATTACGATATGACAGCCGCCCTTAGGTTTCAATCGCAAATAAAAGCATTAGACTTTCAATTGCTGAGTGGCTTGTTAAACCAAAGTGATTATGTTTTTGGTTTTGGATGGTCATATAGTATGAATCATCTTAAGCTCTTTAATGAGACTTCTATTTTTGCTACTAAAGATGATTTTTCATCTACTAATGCATTGGTATCATTGGGAGCTTATTATCAGAAAGAAAAAGTTCGAATAGGGTTAGAGTATTTATATTCCGAATTTCAACAGGGAGAGCAAGGAAACATAGAGGATTTGTTTTACGGGCGCACTTCAATAAAAAATCTTAGTGTTAGCGAGCATTCCTATAACTTATCTTTTAAATACGATTTTACAGAAAACTTTAATTCTGAATTAGATTTAATTGGTTTTGGATATCCATTATTACAAGGTGGATATTTATCATCAATAACAAATTATTCTATAAAAAGTAATCTTCAATTATCTTCAATCATCCAATATTATAATCAAGATTGGATGCTAAATCAGGAATCAAAGGGGCGATTCTCTATCCGATTAAAGAAATATTTTTAACGATTTTTTATCATTCAAAATCTTATCATCTTTAAATGATAAAGATATGACACGTGTAATTGTCTTGTAGGTACGTGTTTGTGGCTTGTCACGCTTTGGTCACGCTTTGCCTTTTTGATGTCACACATTTGTCACAGTCCTGTCACGCATTTGTCACGCTAATAATAGCACTTCTTTTTATAGTTGTAGTACTTTAGCTCTTGATAGATAAACAACACGATAAATACTTGGTATGAATTACGTTAAATTTGGATTACGCTTTTTAGCTTTTTCGGCACTATTAACATTAACAACTGTATTACTTAAACTTTTTATAACTAAGATGTATTCTTTATTATTAGAGTATCATTCTTTACCAGAGTCGGATTCTAATATTACTGTTCTAGCATTCGTTATAAGTTTAGTGTTTACATTAGTCTTATCTTTTAGTACAGGTTATTGGAAAGTGTCTAAAGCATAGAGGAGAGCTTAAAACCAACAACTGAACTTAAGAGGAAACAAAGAAGTTTTACATTTCTACAGATTAAAAGGTGTAGTGATTTCGGATTAGTGTTCGTAATCGTACATCGCTGGTTCATTTATGAACACTTACCACCTTGAGTACTCACTTATGATTATGTGCTAATTTGCACAAATACAGCGAATTGTTGTTTTTGGAACGCTGGTTGATATGAGAATTGTCATATTTTAGAATATCAACCATAAAACATCTACAGGTGAGTAAAAGCGTCATAAAAGTAAATTCTTTACACAAGTCCTATATAACTGGGGCAAATTCACTACATGTTTTAAAAGGCATAGATGTGGATATTAAAGAAGGCGAGATGGTTTCCATTATGGGATCGTCTGGTTCAGGAAAGTCCACTCTACTTAATATTTTAGGGATCCTTGATAACTACGATAAAGGGGAATATTATCTCAACGACATTCTAATTCAGAAGATGAATGAGAAGAAAGCTGCTGCATTTCGAAATCAGTATATCGGCTTTATTTTTCAATCGTTTAATCTGATTTCGTTTAAAAATGCAGTTGAGAATGTAGCCCTACCGTTATACTACCAAGGTGTGCCTCGTAAAAAAAGGAATGAAATTGCTTTGGAATATCTAGAAAGACTGGGGCTAAAGGATTGGGCAGATCATATGCCAAGCGAATTGTCAGGAGGTCAAAAACAAAGGATAGCTATTGCACGAGCTTTGATATCTAAACCAAAAGTAATACTTGCCGATGAGCCAACAGGAGCTTTGGATACGCAAACATCTTACGAAGTGATGGATATTTTACAAGAAGTAAATAACTCTGGTATTACAGTCGTGATTGTTACTCATGAGCACGATATCGCCGAAAAAACCCATCGTTTAATTAAACTTAAAGATGGATTAATTGAAAGCGAAAAAACACATAAAATTATGACCTATGCTTGATTTAAGTAATTGGCAGGAAATAATAAGTACCATGAAAAAGAATAAGCTAAGGTCTTTCTTAACAGGCTTTAGTGTTTTTTGGGGGATTTTCATCCTGGTTATTCTTTTAGGTGCAGGTAAAGGGCTTGAGCGAGGGGTAATGCACAACTTTAGTGATGCTAAGAATAGTGCATTTTTATGGGGCGGACAAACTTCTATGGCACATGACGGATTAAATGTTGGAAGAAGAATTTCTTTAAAAGATGAGGACCTTGAACTGATTCAGAAAAAGATACCAGAGCTAGGACATTTAACAGGTAGAATTGGAATGTGGGGCTCATTAATCAATTATAAAAATGAGTATGGAACCTTTCAGGTGATGGGAATCTTAGAAGGGTATCAGCACATAGAATCGGTTCAATTGGCTGAGGGAAGATTGCTTAATTTAATTGATATAAAAGAAGCTCGAAAAGTCACAGTTATTGGACGAAAAGCTAAAGAAAGACTATGCAAGGATGAAAATCCGATAGGTGAATATATTAAGATAAGAGGAATACCGCATAAGGTAATTGGAATTTTTGATGATGTTCATCCTGGCGAGACGGAACGTTTTTATATACCTATGACGGTGGCTCAAAAGGTTTTTGGAAGACAACAAGATGTTGGAAGTATAGCTTTTACAACTGGAGAAAGTACTTTGGAAGAAAGTCAGGCAATGTATCAGGAAGTTAGGAGTATTATAGCGGACAAATACCGCTTTAATCCTGAAGATACTAGAGCGTTAGGAGGATATAATGTACTAGAAAATTATCAGCAAACCCAAGCCATTTTTACTGGAATTAGCATGTTTGTTATGGTCATAGGTATTTTTACCATCATTGCAGGTATTGTTGGAGTAAGTAATATAATGATTATTGTAGTCAAAGAACGAACCAAAGAAATAGGAATTAGAAAGGCCATTGGAGCCTCTCCTGGATCGGTAGTTAGTTTAATTCTTCAAGAGTCGATTATAGTTACCTCAATAGCTGGATTCTTTGGTTTGTTGGTGGGGGTAGGGTTACTGGAGCTAGCCTCAGGATTACCAGCTTCAGATTTTTTCAGAAATCCAGGTGTTGATTTTAATATAGCTATTGGAGCCGCTTTACTCATTGTGTTAGCTGGCGCTTTAGCAGGTTATGTACCCGCTCGAAGAGCATCTAGAATTAAGCCCATTGTTGCATTACGCGACGAATAAAACGAAATAGTATGTTTGATTTAGATAAATGGCAAGAAATATTTTATACGCTGAAAAAAAATAAGCTGCGTACTTTCTTAACAGGCTTTGGTGTTTTTTGGGGCATCTTTATGCTCATGCTGATGATGGGTGCGGGTAAAGGTCTTGAGAATGGTGTTTATGCTAATATGGGCGACTTTGCCACGAATAGTATGTTCGTTTGGACGCAACCAACATCGAAACCCTATAAAGGTTTTCCTCGAAATAGGAGATACTATTTTAAGTATGAGGATAAACAGGCTATGAAAGATAACATTGCAGGTATAGATATTATTGCACCAAGAATGCAAGGAGGAGGATATCAGAATGCATCGCTTGTTAGTCGTGGATTGCAAGAAGGTTCATACGAGGTAACGGGTATCATACCTGAAGATTATAAAATTGACCCAGTAAGCATAAAGCACGGAAGGTTTATCAATGAGATGGACTTGAAAGGTAATCGTAAAGTAGCCATTATTGGTAAAACGGTGTATAATGATTTGTTTGAGAAGGATGAGGACCCGTTAAATAAATATATCCGTATTGGTGAAATATATTTTCAGGTAATCGGAACTTATGAATCCAAACATTCTCAACGTTGGGGAGAGCAACAAAACCAAACGGTTTTTATTCCATTTTCAACTTGTCAGGTAGTTTACAACTATAATAATATTGTAGGTTATTTTGCTATTACCGCAAAGCCGGAATATGATATCATGAAGGTTGAGAAGGAAGTGAAGGCCTTATTAGCCAAACGACATGATATTCACCCTGAGGACGAAGGTGCCATGGGTTCTAATAATGTTGGTGAAGAGTTTAAGAAAATGAGCGGATTATTTTTAGGCATCAACATTCTAGTTTGGATAGTAGGAATTGGTACTTTACTGGCTGGTGTTATTGGAATTAGTAATATCATGCTTATCATCATTAAAGAAAGAACACAAGAGATTGGTATTAAACGAGCTATTGGTGCTTCACCTCTCAATATTATATCAACAATTATTACCGAGTCGGTTTTTTTAACAGGCTTAGCAGGATTTTTAGGAATGTTCTTCGGCGTTCTTATTGTTGAAGGAATAAGCCAAGCGATAGGGAGTAATCCATCTGCGGATTCTGGTTTTTTAAATCCAGAGGTGAATTTTACGGTTGCCGTAACGTCATTGTTAATATTAATATTTTCAGGGGTTTTGGCAGGAGTTATACCTTCCAGAAGAGCTGTAGCTATTAAACCAATTGAGGCTATCCGTCAGGAGAATTAATAATAAAATACTATAACTGAGTTGCTCTAATTTTTGGCAAAAAAGAATAAAGTAGCGACTTCAATATGACCTTAATAAAATTAAACTTATACACATGAAAAGAGTTAGAAACATCATCCTTATAGTAGTGTTCGCATTTGTTTTTGTAGGCGGCTTCTATTATTTATACGATCAGTCCAGAGAAAAAGAGGTAGTATTCAAAACCGAATCTGCCGAGTTTAAGGATATCGTAAAAAAAACAGTAGCAACAGGTTCTGTTGTGCCAAGACAAGAAATTGAGATCAAACCTCAGGAGTCTGGAATTATTACCGAAATTTATACGGAGCCTGGTGATTTATTGAAGAAAGGTGATCTGATTGCTAAAATTCAGATTATACCTGAAATGGTTCAAGTTAATAATGCCGAGAGTCAATTGAATAAAGCTAAGATTAGATTTAAAAATGCCGAAATTGAGTACAAGAGAAAGAAGGATTTGTATGATAATGGTGTTATTGCTGAATCAGAATATTTAGATCAATTAATGGGCTATGAAAATGCTAAAGAAGATGTGAATGCTGCAGATAATAACCTTCAGTTAATTAAAGAAGGTGTAACCAAAAATATGGGAGCTCAAACAAATACCATAATTAAGGCAACTATCGAGGGTATGGTTTTAGATGTTCCTGTTGAAGTTGGAAATTCAGTGATTAAAAGTAACACATTTAATGATGGAACAACTGTAGCTATTTTGGCTGATATGGGTGAAATGATTTTTGAAGGAAAAGTTGATGAGACCGAAGTTGGTAAAATTAAAGAAGGTATGGATTTGTTACTTTCTATCGGAGCCATTGAAGGAGAAAAATTTGATGCGAAGCTTGAGTATATTTCGCCTAAAGGCGTAGAAGAAAATGGTGCAATTCAGTTTGAAATTAAAGCTGACGTTAATTTAAAAGAAGGTCAGTTTATTAGAGCTGGATATAGCGCTAATGCAGATATTGTTTTAGACAGAAGAGATAGTGTTTTATCTATAAACGAAAAACTTTTGCAATTTAGTAACGATACCGCATTTGTTGAAGTAGAGGTGGCTGAGCAACAGTTTGAAAAGAAAGAAATTGAAACAGGTCTTTCGGACGGTATCCAGATTGAGGTTAAGTCGGGAGTTCAAAAAGATGATAAGATTAAAGTGCCAAAATCATAATTATCATTAACCTTAAACATTTAAAAATTAATTTAAGCAGACTAACATGATGAATAAGATATTGTCATTACTTGTTATCATTCTTTTTGTGCAAGCAGCCAATGTAAAGGCGCAAGAAGCATGGACATTAGAGAAATGTATTACCTATGCCTTGGATAATAATATTACTATTAAGAGGCAGGAAGTGAATAATCAATTGCAGCAAACAAAATTAGATCAAAGTAAATTAAATCGTTTACCTGATTTAAACGGGCGCACAAGTTATGGCCTAAGCTATGGATATACTTGGGTTCAGCAAGCTGCCCAAAATATTGAGGTAAACAATAGTTCGTTTAGTTTAGGAGTTGGCTCTTCTGTCGATGTGTTTAATGGATTCAATTTAAGTAATAAAATCAAGCAAAATCAAATAGATTTAATGGCTACCATGGCTTTGGCGGAGGAAATAAAAAATGATATTTCACTACGCATAACGAGTCAATATCTTCAAATTTTATTTGATAAGGAGTTATTAGCTATTGCTGAAGAACAATATGAGGTAACCAACCAGCAGGTTGAAAGAAGTAAAAAGTTGGTTGACGCTGGTAGTCAAGCTAAGGGTAGTTATCTTGAAATTAAATCTCAAGCAGCAAAAGAAGCTCTTAATGTGACTACGCAAAAAAATAATCTAGGTTTATCATTATTAAATTTGGCGCAGTTGTTAGATTTAGAATATGTTGCTGAGTTTGATGTAATTTCGCCAGTAATTCCAGAAGTGAATGAAATCAACTTGGCTAAACCTGTTGATGTTTATAAAATGGCGATTGATATTATGCCAGAGATTAAGGGTGCAAACTATAATCTGCAAAGTTCTGAAGTTGAGGTAGATATTGCCAAGAGCGGATATTATCCACGCTTAAGTATTGATGGAAGTTGGGGAGCAAATGCTATATGGCTTGAAGATGATCCAGATAAAATTAACAGACCTTTAGGCGACCAAATTAATTCGACGAAAAACTTATATATAGGAGCTACATTAAACGTGCCTATTTTTAATAAGTTACAGACCAGAAATAGTGTAAAAAATGCAAGAGTACGAGTGATCGATGCAAATTATGCTTTAAGTCAGGCAAAATTAACCTTACGCAAAGAGATACAGCAAGCATATGCTGATGCTTTGGCTGCGCATAATAAGTATATTTCTAGTAATGAGGCTGTGGAATCATTTAAAGAATCATTTCGATATACGGAGGAAAAGTTTAATGTTGGTTTGGTAAATTCAGTGGATTACAATGTGGCTAAAACGGATTTTACAAGAGCTCAATCAAATCTTATACAATCGAAATATGAGTATATTTTGAGAAATAAAATTCTTGATTTTTATAAAGGTGTCCCAATACAGTTGTAAAAACTTCAAGATAGTGTGGGTTTAATAATTGCGAAGCATCCATTCATTTATTTGAGTGGGTGCTTTTGTTATTTTTAGATAAATATAAAATGCATTTGTTTAATCTTATTATCTTGCGTTAAATACATTACCTCAACTAATTTTAAAAATGAAAAAATCAGTATTATACCCTTTAATAGGTTTAGTTGTAATTATTCTTCTTTTAATTGTTGCCAAAAAGCAAGGGTGGATAGGAGGAGAATTTAAGCATAAAGTAAAAATTGAGAAAGTTGAGGTAAGAACTTTAACTGAAACCATTACGGCTAATGGTAAAATTAAACCAGAGGTAGAAGTGAAGGTTTCTTCCGATGTTTCTGGAGAGATTTTATTACTGACTGTTAAGGAAGGTGATGAGGTGAAGAAAGGTCAGATGCTGGCACGCATTCAACCAGATATCTATGAGCGTAATCTCGAAAAAAGGCAAGCTTCTTTAAAGTCTTCAGAAGCTAGTCTTGCCCAAGCCGAAGCTCAGTTTAAACAAAAAGAGTTATCGTATAATAGAAATGAAAAACTTTGGAAAGAACAAACAATTTCAGAGTCGGAATATGAGCAGGCTTTGGCCGATTATAATGTCGCAAAGGCTAGTGTGGATGCATCCAGGGCTTCTTTACGCAATGCCAAGGCGTCTTTGAATGAGGCCAAGGATAACTTAGCCAAAACCACCATTTATGCTGCAATGGATGGAACTATATCTCGTTTAAACGTAGAGAAAGGGGAGCGCGTAGTGGGAACTGCTCAATTTGAAGGAACTGAAATGATGACTATCGCTAACCTGAATAATATGGAGGTTGTGGTGGATGTAAACGAAAACGATATCATTCGAGTTAGTTCAATGGATACTGCATTAATTGAAGTAGACGCTTATCTTAAGCAGAAATTTAAAGGTTTAGTGACAGAGATTGCTAATTCAGCCAAGTCCCAAGGGACAAGTGCAGATCAGATTACCAATTTTGAAGTGAAAATATTAATACTTCCAGAATCGTACCAAGAGTTACTTGAGGAGAAAGGAACTAATTTTTATCCTTTTAGACCAGGAATGTCGGCCACTGTGGATATTCAAACCAATACAAAAGTGGATGTACTTACCGTGCCAATTCAATCGGTTACTACACGAAAAGATACAACGAAAGTTGAGGATGATAATTTGGACTTAGAAAAAGAAGAAGAGAAAACAGAGGTTGTTTTTGTTGTGGTAGATGGAAAAATTGAACAACGGAAAGTAGCAGTTGGTATTCAAGATACAAAGTATATTCAAATTATTGAAGGTGTTGAAAAGGGCGAGGAAGTAGTTAGTGCTCCGTATAGTGCCATTGCTAAAAAACTAAATAATGGCGATTTAGTTGAAGTAGTGGATAAGCTATTTGATGCCAAAGATAAAAAGTAGGAGTTGCCTTTCTGTTAAATTATAAGGTATAAAAAACGGATAAGCTCATAGCTTATCCGTTTTTTTGTGAGTATTTTTCTTAATATGAAATTGCAATGTGTAAAATAGGCTAATGCCTATAACCTATTTCTAGCCTAAACGTTTTTTCATTTCTTTAGTAGGCTTAATTTTATTGCTAGGGTTGTTACAGTACTGTATTAATGCACTAACCGCGCCTTCAGTAATTTCGGTAATATCTTGAGTGCTTTCTTCATTTTCCAGATATACTTTAGCATAACACGAGGCATACAGTCCTATTAACTCCTCTTTTTCTTCTGTGAGGGTTTTTATGTCGTCACTTACTGAAAAATCGCAAGAAGGACTTCCTTTCATCCATCGAATAATAAATTCTGTGGCTGCTGTTCGTTCCGAATCTTTTTTGTCAAACGGAGTCATCAACAAATAATAACTACAATCCAGTACCTGTTCGGTGTATTCTTTATAATCCTCACTTGTTTTTAATTCAACATCGTTTAGGTGCGAAAACTGAGCATTTGCCCAATTACTTGTAGCTATAAGTGCGAATAAAATAATAATCAACTTTTTCATTTGTCTTTGTTTTATGAAGCATATAATCAGAGTCATCGCTTCAAGTTGTGTTGAAATATTACGCAAGTTGCTGAAAATGTTTCGTTTGCTTTGATTAGTGTTTGGATTTGTACGGTGAACGAATGAAAAGCTTATGTAAATGGAGTGTGTCTTAAGTGGCAATATAACAGTGTTTTAATGGTTTTTAGTGCTGGTTTTCATATATATTATCACTCGGTATTACTTATTAATAATAGGATTTATTTGTGTTAAAGTAGAACCTGTAGTGGTGCTATTGATAAAATGTTGCAGTGTATACAAATGTGCAATAAGTAGATGTTTATATTGAATTGTTGTTCGATAATTATTTCAAGTATTTTTCATTTGTTGTGCTTATTGCTACTTAAATCAATTAAATAAGTTTCCAGATGCAAATTTTGCCAAATAGGTGGGGTGCTGTATTAACTAGTAATTACAATTTAGAAGACTTCATCCTTAATTTTACTTCAGAAGATGTTTAACTAATATAAAGAAAAATGGTAATTCTTGTTTATTTCTTGATTAGGATGCTTTTAAATTTAAACCCTGCTGTGTTGAAAGAAAAGGCATTTGTTAACGCATCAATGTATTATTCGGAATGGGTGTGTGTGAAAGACGCTAAAGGTATTGCCCTTTACGAACGATGGGTAAAGGTTAACGATTCACTTAATGTTAGAGAACGTAAAGGTGAATTTGAAGTGGAAAGTTGTATGGAGGATGTAGTGCGTTATCTGAATAGTCATGAAACGATTAAAGAGTGGATGAAAGGAATAAAGGTTGCCCAAAAAGTAGGTGATCCAGAGGCGCACTGGGTGTATATGGAAATTCAGCTGCCATGGCCTATGTCTAATAGGGATTTAATAGCTAAATACTCGGTTGCTAGAGAAAATAAAGATAGTTATTATTTAACCGTGCAGAGTGGAAAAGGCAGTCCTCATTTAGATACGGAATTGGTGCGAATTAAAGATTATAAGGCTGTATGGAAATTAAAGAGAGTGGGTCATCAAAAAACCAAAATTACTTTTACAACTTTTTCAAGTGAGCCTCCTATGTTTCCACAATGGGTGCAAGAGCCTGTGCTTAAAAATGTATTTTATGCTAATCTTAGGCGATTGAAGAATAGATTATCATAATAGAATCTAATGTATTTTGATGATGCTTTTTCACCGTATGGGTAGTTAATTCGGAGTGTATAGAAATACGAATAAATTAAGAATAGTAAAATGAAAAATCAACAAGCTATTATAACAGGAGCAACAAGTGGTATTGGAAAGGCCTATGCTCACTTATTAGCTAGTCAAGGTTGGCATTTGTTACTAACAGGTAGACGAGTAGATGCTTTAAAATCACTGAAGTGTCAACTTGAAAATTCTTTTAATGCTCGGGTTGAAATAATGCGGGTAGAGTTTAATGATTCCAATCAGTTTAAAAAGCTTTTAATGCATATTAAAACAATGCGTTCTGTTGAATTGCTCATTAATAATGCTGGTTATGGTAGTGCAGAAGGTTTTTTTGATCATAGTTACGAAGAGGAAAATCGTATGTTAAATGTACATATTACAGCTGCTACCCATTTGATTCATTCGGTAGTTCCTAATATGATAATGCACCAAAAAGGCACAATAATAAATGTATCCTCTTTGTCTGCCTTTATGCCAGCTTCTTTTAATTATTTCTATTGTGCTTCAAAAAGGTTTATGGTTTCATTCTCCGAATGTCTTTATTTGGATTTAGAAAGGTATAATATAAATGTACAGGCGCTTTGTCCGGGTTTCGTAAAAACGGATTTTCATTTAAGGCGAAAAGGGAAGGCTAAAGAACAAAAAATACTTAAAAGTAAGTTTTTATGGATGGAGGCAGATGAGGTGGTCGCTTATAGTCTTAAAAATATAAGTATACATAAGGTAATATGTATACCTGGATTTATAAATCGGATTATTTATGCTATTGTAGCTATGTTGCCCAAGCGTTTCTACTATTGGGCAACATCAATAAATAGAAGATCGATAATGAAAGAAGATGGTTTAGTGGCTGTTATTTGATTATATATGATATTTCTCTTTAAAATGATCAATGGCAAAATGAAGTTTATTAAAAAAGCGATTCCTTTCTTTCTCTCCACATTGACTAATTAAGTTAGATTTAGAGATTATAGCACGCTGAAACCGTTCTATGTTTTTGCAAAAGGCATCATTGTTAGATGATAAAAGTCCAAGAACATTATAAGTTATAAAAGTGACGTTATTATTAGGAAGGCGAATAAAGATAGTGTTGTCGTTCAAAACAATTTCATTTTCATATAGTTTGTAGCTGTTTGGTATACCCTTGGGTTCTTTTCCATATAAAAAACGCATGCCTATTTCAGCCTCTTTTTTGGTGTGGTTTAGCCATTTTTCAAGACATTCTAATAGTGAAATAAGGTCTTCCTTTGTGTTGAAATAATTAGAAACCCAATAATACTCCACTTGTCGAAGTAATATCCTAAATGTATCTTCATTCCAAATTTCTGTTGTTGGAATTTTAAGTGCAATGATAGCAATTTGTTTACAACGATCTATAATAGATGGATTTGTATGCTGAATGCTAAATTTTTGCTTAGCCAAGCCCTTCGATTTAAATAATGTTTTCTCCCAAAATAAAAATTTAAATGCAGCTATTTCAGGAAATTGAAAGTAGCTAAATATTGGAGGATCCTTGGCAGCATAGGTGAGTTCAGTAATGTTCGCATTATAAAATTGAGTTACATTATTTAGTGCATTGTCGAGCCATTTTATCCCAGAGAAATTCTCAGGTTCAACAGGATTACAAATAAATGGAAGGTAGTTGGAGTCTACCTGGCAAATAGCATCTAGAGATACGTTGAATCTACGACTTAAAACAAAGGCTTCCTGTAGAGTAATTTGCTTCTCTCCACGAAGGCGCCTATAGGTGCTGTCATAACTTATTTCTAGTGCTTCAGATACTTCATGTACAAGAGAATACTTAGCATCAATCTTATTTTTGATGTTTTCAAAAAGTTGATTCTGTATTTCATACATGTCTACCATACATTAAAGTTACGGCTATTTATAGGCAATTTCAATGTAATCGTGTTATCATATGAAATAAAACAATAAGAAGTTAGCAAAAAGTACACGATTCTTTTTGCTAAAGAAGATGTGGTAATTGTTATTGAAATAATTTAGACTTTTCGGTTTCATTTTATATTAATGTCTACAAAAATGTAAGGAACTGTCAGGTGTTTGTGTTTGTAATTGGCAGATATAGAGTGTAATTGTATTTCAGGAACTAAATTTGATATGCTTTTAAAAACTAAAATTCATATTAAATGGCTACAATTACATTCTTCGAAAAAACGGGTTGTATAAATAATACTAAGCAAAAACAAATCCTAGAAATGGCTGGGCATACGGTCAACTCTATTCATATTGTACAGTATGATTGGAAGCAAATTGAATTACTTAATTTTTTTGAGGGTTTACCAGTAAAGGATTGGTTCAATAAAAATGCTCCATCCGTTCAGTCAGGTGAGGTTAACCCCCAAAAGTATAATGCTCAAGATGCTATTGAGCTTTTGATGAAAGACCACCTTTTAATTCGTCGTCCCTTATTAATTATTGATAATGAAAGAATCGTAGGTTTTGACAAGGATTATTTGAATGAGAAAGTTGGATTAAACCCAACTTTGAATCCTAAAATAGTGACTTTGCTAAAAGAAAATTTAAATGATTGTCCGCAAAAAGTAAATAATGCACAATGTGATTAAAAATTATAAAGTTAATGTATTAAAATCTTATCATCATTACTGGGTGTATTGTTAAGCATTAAGATATTTTTTCTTCTTGGTGGGAAAATCAAGAAGAAAAATAGTTCTATCAGGATAAAGGTCAGCCCTTTCATCTAAATTGTACCTAATACAATGTGCTGATTCTATATCTTAATATTGTTGTCGCAAAATATTAAGGTCGCACATTGAAAACCCTATTAAATAATTGTATACTTTTTAAATTGATCAGATCTGATTATAAGGCGAGTTTTTATTAAATATTATCATGTTATTTCGCCGATCTAATCTCTTACGCTACCCCTTATTAAATCTAGCGTACAGAATGATAGTTATCATACTCCCCCTGCATTAGTTGTTTTTTACAAGCTGTACTGTATTTATCTTAATAATAGTTTCGAGAATATAATACAAGTGTAAAAATTAACATTTTTCCTCAACACAGTTACCCTTAGTGTTGAGGAAAACTTGTGAAAATTAAATCTTATGAAAACAACTTTATTTTCTGTAGCGATGCTTTTCATCGCAGTAATTTCTAATGCACAAGAATGGAGTAATATCTCTATTCCTGCCAATGCCGGAAACGGTAAAGAGTGGCAGCTTCAAACTAATCTGTCGGATGACTTTAGTTATACAAATTCCTTTAATTCAGGAGGCTTTGCTGATAAATCTAACTTTGGGCCTAATAATCAATGGTATAATTTTTATCACAATTCATGGGATGGTCCAGGTTATTCCTATTGGAATAATTCTCAGGTTTCTGTAGATGGAGATAACCTTGCTATAACCGTAGCTTATACGTCCAAAAATAGTAAAGGAGGTAGCTATGGAGTTGCTTCGGGTTGTGTTACTTCAAATAGTAAGGTTTCTTATCCTGCTTATGTAGAGGCTTCAGTGAGTGTTGCTAATATTTCATTAGCTTCTTGTTTCTGGCTATTAAGTCCTGATGATACGGAAGAAATAGATATTATTGAAAACTATGGTGGTGTAAGTTGGTTCAAGAATTTTACTCATATTAGTCATCATTCCTTTGTTCGTAACCCATTTACCGATTATCAGCCTAGAGATAAAAATAGCTGGTATCCAATTTCAAAAATTACAGATGCTGGCGGTTGGGGGCCATATTGCTGGAATGGTGGTAATCGACGTTATATGCGTATGGGTGTGTACTGGATTTCTCCAAAGCATTTTGAGTATTATATAGATGGAGACTTGGTTCGTGTAATGTATTATAATGCCATGGCAACTAAAATTAATGGTACTTGGGAGTATACTTATTATAATTCTGTAACTAAAGATGGTAATGGCTATAGTATGCCAACAAATGGGAACGATGGCTATTCTGATGTTGCAACTTTTACCACATCAAGCTCCTATAGTTTAAGTACGCTTCAAAATGCAAGTAATGCTTCTAAAGGATATAATGTAATTGATACAGGTTGGTTTCAGGGAAGTGATGATAACGATTTAGACAATAATGGAATAACAAATGAAGCACGGGGATTTACTAAGGATCTTGATATTATCATTAATATGGAGTCGCAGAGTTGGTTAACTGGTTCAACACCATCGGCTGCTGATTTGGCAGATGCGTCTAAAAATAAAATGTTAGTAGACTGGGTGCGAGTATATAAACCTGTTGATTCGAGCAATACAGGGGTAGGCTCAACTATTACCATTGAAGCAGAGAGTTTTTCTGATACAGATGGAACTTTTAATGATGGATATGTAAACTATGGAGTAAATAATGCAGGAACAAAAATTAACTATGTGAATAAAGGTGATTGGGTGGAATATCTTGTTTCCATACCTGAAGATGGTGCATATGAAATTACTTACTACACATCATCGCCTATAACAGGATCAACAATTGACTTTAGTGTTAGCGGTACTTATTTTAACACAACTACCGTTCCTAATAATGGTAGTTGGGATAATTACCAGGCACTTAAAGCTAGTAAAACAGCCAACTTTTCTGCAGGAAATCATTTGATTAAATTAACCGCAGGTTCTACTAATTGGACTTGGAACATGGATAAGTTTACCTTAGAGCGAGTTTCTGAAATGAAGTCAGCATCTGTGGCAACAAATCTTGATTCTGAAAGTTATGTCAGAAATTGTATTATTCACCCTAACCCTGCTAGTGATGTTGTAAATATTAAAATTACAGATGTTCAACATAGTTATATATTAGTTGATATTTTAAGCATATGTGGTAAGCGTATACTGATGGAGCAAGTACCCACAAATTCAGATTACGTTATGGATATTTCTAGCCTGAATGCTGGTGTGTATTTAGTAAAAGTAGGGAATAATAAACCGTTGAAACTAGTTGTTAAATAATAATTCTCTAAAAGGATCATTATTGCTTCTTGATTTAGATAACAGATTACAAACAAAAACTCCCGATTTTCAATTGAAAATCGGGAGTTTTTGTTTGTAACTAAAGTGTCTGTTAAAGCTTAATTAGCTTTACTCTGCCTGTTTGTCCAGTCTTTAGTTTACACTCAATTCCTTTCATGTGGAAACCCACTTCATCAATAATATCCTGAACAACACCATGTGTTAAATGTCCAGAACGTTCATCCTGCTTTTGAAGAATCGCCACTTTAGTTCCCTTCTTGATGTTTTTTCTTTCTCTAGCGTCCATCTCTTGTCACTTAATTAATTTGATACGTATGTAAAATATTGTCTTTCTTGGCTTTATATAGGATGAGGTGGTTGGTCAGGGAAAGCTTTTAATTAACTATGTCCCTGTATAATACCAGAAACGCTCACTTTATAACCAAAAGCGAGCGTTTTTGAGAGGTTCCTGGCGGATTCGAACCGCCGTAACTGGTTTTGCAGACCAGTGCCTAAGCCACTCGGCCAAGGAACCGTTTCCTATTCGGCTTGCAAAATAAGTGATTAAATTAATTCCCTGCAAATATAAAATTGAATTTTGGCTTAATTTTTAACTTTACCTATTGTAACTGTTGTTTTATCAGGGCGTTACTTAAATGTTAATTAACGTTGCATGGTTACGCTCACCGCTTTCATTTGTCCGCCCATAGGTGGATTCATTTTAGAAACTTTCACTTTAACCCAATCTACATAATCAAATTTTGCATGAATTGCATTTAAAATTCGCTCGGTAAGATGTTCTACCAAATGCGATTTCTGCTGAATTTCTTGTTTGGTTATTTCATAGACACTAACATAATTTAAAGCATCTTGAATATTGTCTGATTTGCTCGGTACATTAACATCTACCTGTATAGAAATGTTTACGATAAAACGATTACCAACCACTTGTTCTTCTTTAAAACATCCGTGGTAAGCGTAAAACTCCATCTCCTCTAATTCTATTATACCTTTTTGCATAAGTTATTTAACTTTCCTAATGTGATATTGTTGTGGCAAATTTATAAAATGCACATTTTATAAAAGACAAAAGACAAAAGTTTTTGTTTGGTATTATATTCATCTTTTTTACAACTATTAATAATAAATAATCGCCTATTATATTAAAAGCTTTATTTTTGTGGGTTATTAATCGAACATTTTTAATGTTTGCAGGAAAAATTATAAAGGAATCATCGATATATAGCACATACCAATGAACAAAGACAGTAATGATAATCATTCAGAAGAAGTAAAATCGAATTTTATTCATCTGGAAATAGATAAGGATTTAGAAGAGAATAAGAATGGCGGAGCTGTATTAACACGCTTTCCACCAGAACCTAATGGATATTTACATATTGGGCATGCAAAGTCTATTTGTTTAAACTTTAGTCTTGCACAGAAGTATGGTGGTGGATGTAATTTAAGATTTGATGATACCAATCCTGTTAAAGAGGATGTGGAATATGTAGATAGTATTCAGGAAGATGTGAAGTGGTTGGGCTTTAATTGGGAGAAAGAAGTGAAGTTTGCTTCGGATTATTTCGATCAATTTTATGCATGGGCTTTATTGCTTATAAAGGCAGGAAAAGCCTATGTTGATGATCAAAATGCGGATGAAATAGCCAAGCAAAAAGGAACACCGACAGAGCCTGGAACCGAAAGTCCTTTCAGAAATCGTTCCGTAGAGGAAAATCTGGATTTGTTTGAAAGAATGAAGGCTGGTGAATTTCCAACTGGAGCCAAGGTGTTGCGTGCAAAAATTGATATGTCGTCGCCAAATATGCATTTGCGCGATCCGTATATGTACCGAATAATTCATCAAGCGCATCATCGTACGGGTGATAAATGGTGTATTTATCCTATTTATGATTTTGCTCACGGGCAAGAGGATTTTATCGAAGGAATTACCCACTCTATCTGTACGCTTGAGTTTAAAGTGCACCGACCATTATATGATTGGTTTCTGGATCAAATTAGGGAAGCTGATGAAAATTGGAAAGCGAAGGTAAGGCCTCGCCAGATTGAGTTTGCACGATTGAATTTAAATTACACAGTAATGAGTAAGCGAAAGTTACTGGAGCTGGTTCAAAAAGATATTGTAGAAGGATGGGACGATCCGCGTATGCCAACTGTTTCAGGCTTGCGTCGAAGAGGATATACACCCGAGTCAATTCGTAATTTTGCGGATAAAGTAGGGGTAACTAATCGCGATAGTATTACTGATGTAGCTTTATTAGAGAGTTGTATTCGTGAGGACTTGAATAAAAAAGTAGCGCGCGTAAATGCGGTGATTGATCCATTAAAGTTAATCATTACCAATTATCCTGAAGATCAGGAAGAGTGGGTTGAATTAATCAATAACCCAGAAGATGAATCTATGGGTTCTAGAAAACTTCCATTTTCTCGTGAAGTGTATATTGAAAGAGATGATTTTATGGAAGATGCACCTAAAAAATTCTTTCGTTTAACCGTAGGTAAGGAATTGCGCTTGAAAGGTGCATACGCTATTACTTGTACTGGTATAAAAAAGAATGAAGAAGGTGTTATTGAGGAAATATATGCCACCTACGATCCTGAAACAAAGAGTGGAGCCACGACTGTTACGCGCAAAATTAAAGGGGTAATTCACTGGGTTTCGGCTAAACATGCTGTAGATGCTGAGGTAAAATTGTATGATAGATTATATAATCACGAAGCACCAGCAGCTCAAAAGGATGCTGATCATTTAGACTTTATTAACCCAGATTCATTGCAGGTGGTTCGTGCGAAGGTGGAACCTTCATTAAAGGATGCCAAGGCATTAGATAAGTTTCAGTTTCAAAGAATCGGATATTTTTGTGTAGATAAAGATTCAAGCAGTGATAAACTTATTTTTAACAGGACTGTTGCATTAAAAGACAGTTGGTCAAAGAAGAAATAATAGTACCTTAAGTGTATATTTTAAAAGGGTGCTTTAATCGGTACCCTTTTGTTTTATAACATTGTTAAAACCATAAACTACCATTTATTATAATGTTCAAAAAATTATGAATAGTCAAATTGTAAAATCTTACGAAGAAGAAATAGAGCTGAAGTATCAGCTTTATAATAGTCTCTTTTTATCGCTACAATTAGAAGCGGTTGAAAAAGCAGGGAATTTAATTCCTTTACTGTACAAGGCATGTACCAATGGACTTGATAATGGGGAAGACCCAGTTTCAATTTTACAAAACTTCTTCTCTAATCATAAATCAGAGCTTTCTGAAGAAGATCAAAATGATTTTCTTTTTAAGGTCATTCAATATATCGAGCGTCAAATTGTTTTGATTGATGCATTAGAGGATGCTGCTTATAATAAAATTCATCGCATTAAAGGTGAAAATTCCTATGCTTCAATTAGTGACAGGGTAAAAAAGGATAACCTGAAGGATAAGATGGCTGAGGTAGTTAAAGAGTTTGGTGTGCGAGTGGTGTTGACTGCTCACCCTACGCAGTTTTACCCTTCTCAGGTATTAGCCATTATTACTGATTTGATGCAAGCCATTAAAACAGGTGAAGTGGCTGAGGTTAGAGATTTATTACAGCAGTTAGGTAAAACGCCTTTCTTTCAAAAAATTAAACCAACTCCGTTGGATGAGGCTAATCGTTTGACCTTTTATTTAAAGGATACTTTTTATCCTGCTATTGGTCAGCTGTTAGATAAAACGGCGGAAGATTACAAGGAAGCTTTAGAGCAGAATAACCAATTTATCTCATTAGGATTTTGGCCTGGTGGCGATAGAGATGGTAACCCATTTGTAACAGTAGATACCACCAAAGAAGTGGCGGCCAGACTGCGTAATACGGTTACTAATTGTTACTATAATGACGTTAGAGAGCTTAAGCGGAGAGTAACTTTTGCAGGGGTTCATGATAGAGTGGTTGAAATAGAAGATCTTTTTAAGGCAGAATTAAGTAATGCTTCAGGAAGTTCAAATGTGAAATTAGACGATTTATTAAATCGCATTACAGAAATAGAGACTTTAATTGTTGAGCAACATCAAGGTTTATATCTTGAAAAGATACAGTCGCTGAAGCGTAAAGTCCAATTGTTTGGATTTTATATGGCGAGTATTGATATTCGTCAGGATAGTAGAATAATTGCCAAAGCGCTTAAGGCGGTAATGGAAGCTTACCCTGAACTATTGCCAGCTAACTTGTTTGATATGGATGAGGCTGAGCAAATTCAGTTGTTAATGAATGTGCGTGGTGTTGCCGATCCTAATATCTTTGAGGATGATATTGTAAAAGATACCGTAGCTTCGTTTGGTGTTATTAAGGATATTCAGCGTGTAAACGGAGAGCGTGGAGCGCATCGTTATATCATCAGTAACTGCCGCGGACCAATTGATGTGGCAAGAGTTTTAGCCATGTTTCGAATTTGTGGTTGGGGTTACGATGAGCTTACCGTAGATATTGTTCCGCTTTTTGAAACGATTGATGACTTAAAGTTAGCTGGAGAAGCCATGCAAACTTTATATACTAATCCAACTTATCGTAAGCACCTTAAAAGTAGGGCAGATAGTCAAACGGTGATGTTAGGATTCTCTGACGGAACCAAGGATGGAGGATACTTAATGGCTAACTGGGCTATTTTCTCAGCTAAAGAAAACGTTACAATCAAGTCTAGAGAAAGTGATGTTGAGGTAGTGTTCTTTGACGGTCGTGGTGGACCTCCAGCGCGTGGAGGTGGTAATGCGCATCGTTTTTATGCAGGTATGGGTAAAAATATCGAAAGCCGACAAATCCAAATGACTGTACAAGGTCAAACCATTAGTTCACACTACGGTATTAAAGAAGCTGCAGTGCATAATATGGGCTATTTGTTAACGGCTGGATTGTCGAATAAGTTATATAGCAAACCACAAAATCAGTTGCAGGATAAGCAGCATGATTTTATTGAAGAGATGGCTGAAAGTAGTTATCAAAAATATTTATCGCTAAAGCAGCACGAACTATTTGTTCCTTATTTAGAGGAGATAAGTACTTTAAAATATTACGGTAAAGCCAATATTGGTAGTCGCCCAACTAAACGCGGAGGTGGCGGTAAAATTAATTTTGAAGATTTACGAGCGATTCCGTTTGTGGGTGCTTGGAGTCAATTGAAACAAAATGTACCAGGATATTATGGTCTTGGTTCTGCATTAAAGGAACAAGAGGAAAAAGGAAACTTGCAAGCTTGTAAAGATTTATACAATGATTCTATTTTCTTTAAAACTTTGCTTTCTAATAGTATGCAAAGTATGAGTAAAACCAACTTTGAATTGACCAGGTACCTGGAAAAGAATGAAAAGTATGGTGACTTTTGGAAGATGCTTTACGAAGAGTATGAATTGACGAATGAAATGTTGTTAAAAGTATCTGGCTTATCAGGATTACTTACAGACAATCCAAGAAGTCAAATGAGTATTCGTTTAAGAGAGCGAATTGTACTGCCATTGTTAATGATTCAGCAGTATGCATTAATGAAAATTCAAGAATCGCAAAATGGCAATAAAGAAATACCTTTAGAGGTATTCGAAAAAATGGTGATTAGAGCGATGTTCGGAAATATTAACGCTAGTAGAAATTCGGCGTAAATTTGTCATTATAAAAATAGTCATTGGTCATTGGTATTAATACTGTTGATCAATGACTTTTTTTTCTTACTGATTCAATTCGTCATACTTTAAGTAGTCCTGCACTTCTAAGAATGCTTTTTCCATTCGAAGCATTTTATCAATCATAAAGTTAAAAATAACTGGCCACTGAGTTGGAACAAGAAAGTCTCCTTCAATTTCTTGGTATACTCGGCACACCTCTTCGCCGTGTTTTTTCTCGTAGGCAAAATCCCAGATAAGTTCTTCACCAAATTCATTTTCAAAAAGCCTTTTGGTGGCTTCTAACTTCTCATATATATGTAAACGGCGTGTTTCGTTTTTAATGTTTATTTCAAGCGCAACAATAATTTTTTTTCGGCCCACATCAAATCTAAGGTCAACGCCCTTAACGTCTGTTCTATCTCCAATCCATACCTTCGCTTTCCCGCGCTGTCCGGGTAGTTTTCTAGTGCGATTACCTAGCTTTCTCCAAAACTCTAACTTCAGTTCTTTTTCTTCGTTTTTCGAATACATTATTGTTCCTCTTCGTTTTTCTTTCCAGATGTGTATAGTAGGTATAATAATGCGATGCTTCCTACCCCAATGGTACTTCCTCCGTATATTTCAGCATTGTTATAAGAGCCATGAATCATTCCAAAGCCTACAATAATCAATATGGCAGCTACTATTCCTATGTTTTTCTTCATTCAATATGATGTAAAATAAAAGCCCGCAAGATTTACTTACGGGCTTCAAATTTATATCTTTTAATATCGATTTAAAAATTATATCGACATCCAAGTGTTAAACGGTTATTTGAAAAGTTTCTGGTGTTTATAGGTTTCGATTTTTCATCTAAATCATCGCCATAAGCAGCGATGGTATGTAATAGCTCTAGCCCAATATTTACTTTCCCAGATGTCCAAACTACTCTTGGAGAAACGGCTGTAACAGAAGCAATGTTATACCCTCTGGTGTATCCAATCTCGTCTTCAATTACAGAAGACTCGTTGGCAGTTCCTAAATTGTTTGTGATACCAGCAAAAAGTCCAAACTTCACTTTTTTACCATTCGTATGTATGTCAGTCCAAACAGCGGATGTTCTAATGGCTTCATATTCTCCATTTACAGCATTTCCATTTTCTGTTTTTCTGGCTAAACCACCAATCATTACTAGGTTAGTCATGTTGCCACCATATGCTCCTTCAGCTTTAAAGGTTACTGCAGGTGTAGTGTAGCGTAATGAAAGATTGGCGTGAAAACTGGTTACGTTTTCGTTTAAGTAATTTTCTGCGTCGTCCAGAGTTTTAGGTAAAACTTGCTTGAATCCAAAAGTTGAAGCCGCAAAGAATTTCTTTGGAGAGCCATACTTAAACTGAACATTCATTTCTGGAATGTTAGCATATTCTGTTTGTTCTAAAGCTCCGGAATTTTTAAAATCACCTTGCGACATAGCATATAATGCTACTGAAAAATCAGAAGAAGCTTGATAAGTATATCTAATTTGTGGTGCTCTGGAAATTGGGTGGATAGGTGCTCCAACTACAAAGTTTACCATAGCGGGATAGTTTTCTGGCACAAATAAAGGATGCCAGGTTTGTCCAATTAGTAAGGACGACTTATTCCATTTTAAGTTAAAAAATGCATGGCGTATTCTTAACATGTAGTCTTTACTGTTTCCGGGAGCACCCAGAAAGTCACCTTCAATTTTTGCCGAAGTAGTGGCGCCAAATGCATCAGGGCCAGTTATGGCAAAACCTAATCGAGATATTCCAATACCCATGTCTGTTTTAGAACGGTCGTTGATGTCTTTGCCATTAGCATCAAGATTTTCGTTAAGCGGATATAGATACACATGATTGTGTCTAACCGAAACGCTTTGTCTGGTGTCATGGATGGCATCAAAGCCAACAAAACCATAAGTTTTTACTGTGATTTTTTTCTCGGAGTCTTGAGCGTAGGAGCAAACAGACAGAAGTGTCAGTAGTCCAAAGAATAATCTTTTCATCTTTATAGTAGGTAAATGTTTATTTCAATTTTAAATATACTTATGTGTTTATTTTGATAAAACTTTAATTAAGTAGCTGTGTTATATACGCATGTACTACTAAGTTAGTCAAAATAATATTTATAAGGCGACAAATATACGGGTTTATATCAATAGCTCTATGTTTTTTCCTTTTTGAATTAAAGCATGTTATTGCGGAAATATTTTATAGATTAGCGAGGCAGATAAGTTAAAGCTTATCGTAAATCAACAAATGAAAAAATCTAAACACATAAAATAATCATGATATAGTATTAGTATGTATATGCCGAGAATTAGCTTTGGTAAGCTATTGGTTAAACTTAATGCTTGAATCTTGATATTAATTAATAATCTTATGAAAAAGATACTATCCTTTCTGGCTGCTCCTTATTTAATGGGAACGTTATTTTTAATATTGGCAGCTGCCATGGGAATTGCAACTTTTGTAGAGAATGACTTTGGTACTAATGCGGCAAAAGCTCTGTACTATAACTCGTGGTGGTTCGAAGGCGTTTTTGTGCTGTTAGGGATTAATATGTTTTTAAATATGAACAAAGCATATATGTGGAAGAAAGGCAAGTTGCCGGTTTTATTATTCCACATGTCCTTCTTTGTTATCATTGTTGGAGCTGCTTTAACTCGATATGTAGGATATGAAGGAATGATGCATATTCGCGAAGGCGCTACCACTGATCAGTTTCTATCGTCAAAAACATATATTACAGGTTCGGGTGAAAAGAATGGAGAAGTAGTGGAGTTTAAATCTGATGTGTTGATGTCGGAGAGAAGTAGAGATTACTTTAAAAAGAAGATACATGTTGGTGACGAAACAGTGGAATTGAAAAGTGTTTCGTTCATTAAAAACACCAACTTAATTCCTGTTGAGGATGAAAATGGAGAACCAATGCTTTCTCTAGTAGTTTCTGCTGGTGGAGGAAGAAATAACCTAAGTATGTTTCCTGGTGAAGATTTTAAAATTGGAGATATCACCATTGGGTTTTCATCCGAAAAAGATTGTGATTTTAATATCTTTCCAAAAGACGACCAATTATATTTTACATCTAAGTTTAATGTGTTTATTACCGATATGGGAACGCAAGAAAGAACAGATGTGGATTTAAGTGAGGCTCAGCCATTTTATTCAAATGTACTTTACGGAACGGGTTCCTTTTTTATGGTTCAGACCAATTATATGGAAAAGGCAATTTTAAAGGCGGTACCAGCAAAAGAGGGAGAGCAAGGAACAGGTATGGAAGCGATTGTGGTGAATGCTAAGGCAGGAGAAGAAGAAAAAACAATAACCCTACAAGGAAGAGGTGATAGAATTGGCGAGTATAAAAGTGTACAAGTAGGAGGTGTTAAGTTAAAGCTTAATTATGGTTCTATTGTATTAACAACACCATTTGATATTAAACTAAACGATTTCCAGTTGGAAAGGTATCCAGGTTCAGATAGCCCATCGTCATTTGCCAGTGAGGTTACTTTAAAAGATTCGCGAAATGGGGTAAATAAAGATTTTAGAATTTTCATGAATAACATATTGTATTACCAAGGTTATCGTTTTTATCAATCATCTTACGATACGGATGAAAGAGGTACGGTATTGTCGGTGAATAACGATTTATGGGGTACTATTATCACTTACATTGGTTATTTTCTAATGACACTATCTATGATTTTATCATTGGTAGCGTCCAAAAGTCGATTCCGTCATTTAGGAACGGTTGTAAGCGAGATTGGAAATAGAAAGAAAGCACTGGTATTGGCAGGAATATTATCTGTTGCAGGAGTTTCTCAAGCGCAGGATATTGATGCATATATTAATGTTACGGAGCAGCAAGCTAAAGTTTTTGGAGAGTTATGGGCGCAGGATAATGGAGGTAGGTTTAAGCCGATGAATTCCGTAAATGGAGAGATTTTGCGTAAGTTAGTTAAGCACAATAGTTTTAAAGGATACTCTGCGGATAGAGTGGTTTTAAGTATTTTAAGTAATACCGAAGCATGGAAAAGCGTTCCGTTAATTACGGTTGATGAAGAGCCTATTCAAGCTATCGTTGGTAATACAGATAAGAAAGCATCATTCTCAGATTTCTTTGGTTCTACGGGAAATTACAAACTTAAAAAGCAGGTTGAAGAAGCTTATAGAACCAAACCTGCGTATAGATCTAAATTCCAGAATGAGGTAGTGAAGATTGATGAGCAAGTGAATGTGTTTTATTTGGTTCACACGGGGCAGTTATTAAAGCTGTTTCCAATACCAGGAGACGAATATGCTACCTGGTTAACGCCAGGCAATCCGTCTCCAGCATTAAGTCCAGATGATAGCATGTTTGTGCGCAATATTTTTCCTGTGTACCTACAAGCATTAAAGGAAGGCAAAAAAGAAGATGCCGCCACTTATGTGGATGCCATCGCTAAATATCAAAACAAGTTTGGCGAAAATGTTTTGCCGACTGAGAAGGATCGCAATTTTGAAATTTTCTATAATAAAACCAATGTATTTTTATTGATAGCGCCAGTGTTCTTTATATTGGGCTTAATATTACTTATTGTACAGTTTGTGTATTTGTTCCTACCTAGAAAAACACCCAAGTTTTTTAATGTTGGTGGAGCTGCGTTAATGATTTTACTATTCTTGGTGTATACTGCTGGTATGATTACGCGTTGGTATATTTCAGGTCATGCGCCTTGGACGGATGGTTACGAATCGATGCTATTAATTGGTTGGGCGCTTGTTTTGGCAGGTTTAATATTTAGTAAAAGAACACCTATTGTATTATCCATAGCAGGTATTTTTACAGGCATTGTACTAATGGTAGCTCACTTAGGGTGGATGAATCCTGAAATCACAAACTTGGTTCCTGTTTTAAAGTCATATTGGCTCAATATTCATGTAGCTGTTATTGTAATCAGTTATGGTTTCCTTGGTTTAGGTGCATTTATGGGCTTCTTTAATTTAATCATTATTGGATTAAAGAAGGAGGCTAATGAAGAGAAGATTGATTTAACAATTACAGAGCTGAGTAGCATTATGGAAATGATGTTAACTGTAGGTTTATATTTGCTTACCATTGGGGCATTTTTAGGTGGTGTTTGGGCCAATGAATCATGGGGAAGATATTGGGGGTGGGATCCAAAGGAAACATGGTCGCTAGTTACTGTCATGATCTATGCATTTATTCTTCATATGCGATTTATACCTGGTTTAAAGGGGCAATTGTCGTTTAATATAGTTTCAGTTGTTGGATTCTTTTCGGTAGTGATGACCTATTTAGGTGTTAATTACTACTTGGCAGGTATGCATTCTTATGCTAAAGGAGACCCAGTACCAGTACCTATTTTTGTGTATTATGTGGTGGTAACTGTTTTGGTTGTTGCAGCTTATGCTGGTTATAATGCCATACGATTAAAGATCTCGGAAAGGTAGTTTCCAAATAATAAAACGCAATGTTTATTATATGTTGATAATTAAAAGTTTAATTCAACGATAGTAAAGTTATATATCTGTATTTTTGAACTGGGGAAAATGTGTCCGATTGGTGCTGATTTTAAGTGCTGTCGGTGGTTGATATAGTTATCATTATAAACAGTTTGGATTTATAGAATGGGAAACGATAGTTTGGAATACACTTCCGGGCTTCAGTCGTTAGAGGCGGAGAACAAGCATCTGAAAAGTATGCTTAATAGATTTGTGAGCTCAAAAAAGGAGGGAGAGGTGGATGCCGCTTCAGCTTTAATGGAGCAGATAACTAGAGTACTACAGGATGCCAGTGATTTTGATATGGCTTTGTTCTCTTGTTTAAAACTCATAGGCGAGGAATATAAAGTAGACCGTGTTTCAGTTTTCTCTTACCACGAAAAGCAAACTTCTTTTGTTGCCCAAAAGCAATGGGTAGATAATCACGTACAAGAATATCATCCGGCAGATTTAACCATAACGGATATTGAAAATCCACTGGAGACAGCGAATTTCGAAAGATGCTTTGCGAGCTCTGATTTAAAAAGTGAATTAGCGGCTTCTTTGGCGGATAAATTCGAGATTTTTAATACGCAGTCCTTATTAGTTATTCCTATAGTTTTTTCGCATTACAAAAAAGCCATATTGGTGGTTGAGTCGTGTGCGTTTAAACGAGAGTGGTACAATTTTGAGGTGAAGGAGATAGAGCGTGTAGTTGGTTTAATGTCGGCACGTTTAGATGGTTTGTGGCACAAGAGTAATGCGGCCAGAGTTTGGTATTTAAGTTCTTTGCGAAATCAGATTCTTCGTAAAATTAAAGGAAGTAAGCGCACAAAGAAGTCCATTAATGAATTACTTCGTTTAGTGGGTTCTGAGTTGGGATTAAGAAGTGTTTATGTGATTGATAAATCTAGCTTCTCCAACGGGCATGAGCTTTCGTGGACACAAGATGATGAACACGAAGAGGAATTACTCTCCAATAAGGATGTTGAAAAACTGAAGTTAAACCCCGAGGAAATCAATGGGAAATATATAGGGGAGGAATACCTAAGAAAGAGTAGTGTAGATATTCAATTAGGAACCTCGTTTATACTGGTGAACCGTGTCATGATCTCAAAAGAGTTTGGTGGCTGGTTGATTGGAGAATTTACAGGTTTTAAAAATTATAATCCCAATGAGCTAATTCAGTTTTGGGAGTCGATAGCCTTAGCTATTTCGGAAATATTAGGAGGAACGGAGCGAGAGTTGGAGCACAATGCTCGTTATTCGGAGCTGCTGGAGCAAAATAGAGATTTAATCACCAAGGAGATATTCTTCGATAAGGTGTTGGATGAATCTCCATTGGGTACAATTATCATTTCTAAGGGAAGAATTAAATATGTAAATGAGCATATTATAAACGCAGTTGGTTATACGAGGGACGAATTAATAGGAAAAGAACCTTCGGAGTTTTATGATCAGCCGAGCGACGATTTTAAAAATAGAATGGCTGCTTTTTATCAAGCTATAAATGATCATGGTGCAGCTAAAGAAGATATTGAGCTCGGAAGCAAGGATGGTGAATTAAAGCAATTTAGCTTGTATGGTTCGCGTGGGTTAGAAGCAGATGAGGATAGTTACTTGATTTTTGCCCAAGACAATACTGAAACATATCTGGCCCAGGAAAATATACGAGAAAGTCGTGAACGCTATCAAAAAATTGTAGAATCGGCCATTGATGGTGCTATGATTATTGATGAGGAGCATGGCATTAAATATGTGAATAAGTCGGCTTGTACTATTTTAGGAAGAACATACGAAGAGTTATCCGAAACAAAAGCCATGGAGCTGATTGATAAAGGATATTTGTATGAGTTTGCTAATGCCATAGAGCAGGTAGAAAAGGGAGAGGAGTACCTGGGCGATTTAATTCTTTGTAAAAAGGATGGTGAAAAGGTGGAAATAGAATTGGCGGGAACGCGAATTTATATGGATAATCAATCGCTTTGTTATTTTACGATTCATGATATCTCTAAGCGTAAGCGAAATGAGAGAGCTTTGGCGGATAGTGAACGCGAATTCAGAACGCTCACCCAAAACTCACCCGATATCATTCTTCGTTTGAATCCTGCTGGTGAAATTCTTTTCTTCAATAGAGCATTCACGAAAAGATTCAAGTTTTTAAATCCAGATGAAATAATTGGTAAAAACCTACTTCAGCTTGAAGTATTGGATGAGGTTGTGGAACCAACATGGCAAACCAAAGTTAATGATGCATTCATGACAGGAGAAACCATGTCGGTAGAGCAAGGGTTTAGCGATGAGGTGAAGGAGTTGTATTTTGATTGGACACTTTCGCCAGAGAAAAACGAAGATGGAAAAGTAGTTACTTTAGTGGCGCTAGGTCGTAATTTGACCATTCGCAAAACAACAGAAAAACAATTGTTACTGGCCAAAGAAAAGGCGGAGCAATCAGATAAATTAAAGTCGGAATTCTTGGCTAATATCAGTCATGAGTTACGCACGCCATTGAATGCGATTGTTGGATTCTCGGGATTACTGAGAGGAGCAGAAACGCCGCAGAGTGAGCTGGATGAATATGTGGATGTGATCCATAAAAACTCGGATAGCTTAATGAGCCTGATCAATAATATTATTGATGTGGCTAAAATTGAGAGTGGTAAAATTTCTGTGGTGAAGGAGAAGGTGGATTTGGATGAGTTGATGCAGAGTTTGTATGAAAACTTCTTACCAAAAGTAGAAATTGAACACAAAGGAAGAGTGAAACTGTATTATACCAAGCCAGATAATTTCGATGGTTTGATGGTAAAAACGGACCCTATCCGATTACGTCAGGTATTGGTGAATTTAATAGGTAATGCCATCAAGTTTACCATCAAGGGTTTTGTTGAGTTTGGTTTTAGTGTAGAGGGTAATGGATTAAAATTCTTTGTAAAGGATACAGGTATTGGTATTAAAGAGGGCAAGCAAAATGTCATCTTTCAACCGTTTAGTAAAGGACAAGAGGAATCGGATAAAATATATGGAGGTACTGGCATAGGCCTGGCTATCTCTGAAAAGCTAGTGCATGCCTTGGGTGGAGAAATTGGCCTAGACTCAGAAAAAGCGAAAGGTTCGGAGTTTTATTTTACACATCCGTTAGATAATGCAAGCGCCGAAATCACTGAATCAAGGATGCAGTCGCATGTAAAAATGGATAATCCATTGGTGCCAAGAAAATATTCCTGGGTGAATAAAATGATGTTATTAGTAGATGAGAATAGTAGTGCTCATCTGCAAATGCGAAAATACATCGAAAAAACGGGTATTACATTGGTTTCTGCACGAACTGCAGCAGGAGCAAGTAAGCTATTGATGAACAGAACGGATATTGATTTGGTGTTGATGGATATGAGTTTTCCTGATTCGGATGGATACGAGTTGATTCGTAGGATTAAAAAAGTGAATAAAAGCTTGCCGGTTATTGCACATACAGCAAGGGCGGTAAATGGGGAGCGAGAAAGGCTGATTGAAGGAGGTTTTGATGCCTGTATTGCTAAGCCAGCCGATAAAGAGGAGCTGCTTATGCTAATGGATCAGTACTTGGTTGAGGCGTAAGTGGAACTGTTGCTTATTAGGTTTTATTGATGAAATTCCTGAAGTAACGCTGGTAAATTAAGCACAAAAAAAATGTGTATCTCTAAAATATAGAAGATACACATTTATAAAATGAAGTACTTTTTAATAGTACCTGGTCGCCCTGATCGGCTTTGTCGTTATCGTTATTTTCTGAAAGCATATGTATATTCCTTATTTGATGAGTTAATACTAACTTTGTACTCTCCGTTTGGTAATGTTGAAATATCAAATTTTCCAGAATAGGTAGAATTGCCTTCAAAACCTTTCTCAAAAATTTCATCACCAATCTCATCCGAAATAGAAATACCAAAAGAGCTGCTGCCAAAAGAAATGTGGCTTACAAATAAAGTGTTCTCAACTACATTGAAGAAAGCTTTTAATTCCTCTTTGCTCATTACTTGCTCTACTTTGTCATAAACTAATTTGTGATCAGCTATTTTAAAAGTCTCTACAATCTCGTCAGCACCTTTTACGCTTAATATAGCTTTGTACTCACCATCTTCTAAATTAGAAAAGTCAAGAATTTTTTGTGCAAAACCTTCTTTACTTACCCACTCTTTATATACTCTCACACCTTCTGCATCTTTAATGCTAAAGCTCGCTGCCTTATCGGCTAGGTTTGAAACAGAGATAACTGAATAGTCGGTGTTTAAATAAGGGTGAATAGATACGTTTCCTGCAGCTTTTCCACCTTCACCTGCATAAGCTCCTGTTGTTACAAAGGCTAGTATTACTCCCAATACCCATCCTTTTACTTTGTTTTTGTTTGTCATAACTTTTAATTTTTGTTTTTGTGATTAAATAATTAGCCAACCTTGTTTCTTGTTGACAGTGTAAAAGTATGTAGTTAGTTTGAGGTGATTGCAAAATATGGGGGTTCTGAGCCGTGGTTTTAATCTTATTTAAGGCTTAGGGTGAAAAAGTGGGGTATGTAACATTCATAAAACAGTGACTTAACATTGGCTTAACATTGAGAACAGTGTTTAACAAATGCGCTGCGTTTTAACAAAAAGTTGTATTTGCTCCAACGATATGTTAAAAACAACGAGGGTTTCAATAGTTCTGTTAAGGTATGTTAGAAATAGAGTTTAAAGGAGAATGAAACTCGGAACAAGAGTGTGTATATTGGACTTTTAATCA
Source organism: Labilibacter marinus (assembly GCF_001659685.2). Lineage (GTDB taxonomy): Bacteria > Bacteroidota > Bacteroidia > Bacteroidales > Marinilabiliaceae > Saccharicrinis > Saccharicrinis marinus. The sequence goes on along the minus strand of NZ_LXYE02000055.1, from coordinate 18,220 downwards.
TTTTATTATTCTTTAGGCTATAATACTTGATTCGTTTAATAGGCCTAAGTTATATACTTGGGATGCTTTTCTCTCAGGAAAATCCTAATCCACAAGTAAAAGAGTTACAGCTTTTTTAATGACCACTCTTTTGTATCATTTTTTCAGCCGATCTATTTCGCGGATCTGCGCTAGCTAGGCTACATTTACATCTAACAGGTTTTAGAAACCTGTTAGATATTATGAAGGAGTAATTCGTTTTAATCCTGTTCATCCTGTAAATCATGTCTCAAATTTAAAGACAGGATGAACAAGATTTACAAGATTTTTAATGCTATAACTAGCGCGAGTTTGTAACACGTACTTTTTTTATTCGCGTTAAGCGAAGCGTCTCGCTTCGTTTCTATTTAAAAGTCCCTTGGCCATATAAAGTAACCATCAGTCAAACTTCATACGTACTCCGCTGCTGCGCGATTTTATCGCGTTGCTTTTAAACAACAAAGTTGCATTATCACTAGATGTAGCTTCTATTAGCCTTCCAAACTTTTTATTTCTTCCTTAATAAGGTTCTCGATACGTTGTACTTGTTCTAGTGGTATAGCGCTTATGGTTTTTATCAAGTCAGTATCTTTTGTGCTTTTACGAAGCTTCTCCAAAGGGTGTGTATCTACTGTTTCCATGGATGGTTCTGGATGCCATTCTAATAAATCGTGGGGTGTGCATCGTAGTAAAAAGCATAAGCGTTCCAGGTCTTTTAAATCTAAACGATAAACACGGTTGTTGTTAATTTTGGAGGCAAAGTTATCTGAAAAACCAGCCTTTTTAAGGAAGGTAAATGGCCTGTCTATTCCTCGGGCACGAAACACTCTTTTAAAATTATATTTCAGCATACTAGGTGAGATTATGATTCACACTAATATAATATATTCAAGGCACTGTAGCAAGTAAAATATGCTCGTAATACTTTGTTAGCTTGTTTAGTAATTCTAGAGTATCTTTCGAATATAGTATTAACTAGTTTGGGTGTATTGTATACCTTTTGTAATGGAATAAATACTATTTATTAATAACTAGAAACACTTTTAAAAGTTTATGAATGTATTTGTAGATGTAAATGGACTTTTTCTAAATAATTATAACCTATCTATAAAGATTATTAATGAGTAATAAAGATATGTCAATCTGAATATAAAATATATTAACCGTGTAATAAGAAAGAATATAAATGTATAATAGAAAATAATGTGCTTATTGAGAAGTATATTTTGTATTTGGAATAGTTTTATTGACGTAATAAAAAGTCAAATTACAATTTTTTAGTGAATCATAGTTATGGATTTCTCTTTTTAAAAGATATTCCCAACTCTCCATTCATTATTTATTCAACTCTTGCATGAGAATAGAGAAAAAAGTTCAGTTCTAACTTCTCCTGAATGTGAAGCTTATCGATCAAAAGGTTCGGGCTGAGTTATAAGCGTGTTAGTAAATGGGTTTTGTGGCACATTACTTAGTATCAAATGCTGGCATAAAACTAATTTTCATAATCGAACAATAATTTATCTTCATATCTGTTAGTTAAATATGCCTAGGGTTACAGCTTCGAAGGAAGCATGATAAAACACGATCAATGTAATTCTAATGAAACAGTTTATTTTTGCCCTTTGTGGCTTATTATTGAGTGCAATAAGTATTTCTGCTACTACCTATTATATTAGTAATTCGGGTAAAGACTCCAACGCAGGAACCAGCGAACAAAGTGCATGGCAAAGCATCGCAAAAGTCAATTCTACCACTTTACAAGCGGGCGATATGGTTCTGTTTGAACGAGGAGGTGTATGGCGCGAAGAGCTCATCATTCGTCAAAGTGGAACCGAACAAAACTACATTACTTATTCGGCTTACGGAACAGGAGAAAGACCAAGGATACTAGGCTCAAAGCGTGCAGAAGCGTGGACAAAGGTTCCTGGTAAAACCCATATATGGTTGTCGTCTACAACAATAAGCGCACCTCGTACCCGTACCAGTCATTCGGTCACTAATCATCCTTCAAGTATATTTTTTGGCGAAAAAGATGGCAGTATTACATGGGGCAATATGGAGCATATTCATTTAAATAATGAAGGAGCGCCAACCGATATTTGCGAACGCGACCGCGACAATGCTTTTTCGTTGATGAATGAGGAATATGATTGGTGTTGGGGAGATGATCATATTTATGTGTATTGTAGCAGTAATCCTGCCGATAGGTATAGTTATATTGAGGTGCCGCAAAGAGCCAGTGCTATTAAAATGAATTCGCACCAAGCGCAGGAATATATCATCATTGAAAACCTGGAACTAATGTTTGCCCTTAAATATGGTTTTGATACGGGCTGGCCTATGGCTTATGCCAAGCGAGGTCTGCAAATAAAGAATTGCCACATTGGGTATATGGGAACAAAAGGAGCTGCATCGGCCATGGGTTTGCAAGTGTGGCATTCCGATTTGCTCATTCAAAACAATGAGATACACGATTGTGGAAGACGCAATATTTCGTACAACATATATGCAGATACCCGAACTGCACCCATTACCTTTGAAAATGTAACCATTGAAAACAACCAACTTTATCATGGTTATCATACTACGGGTATTGATATACTGGGTGGATATACGGGCGATGTGTTTCAGAATTTTGTGATTCGGAATAATCAAGTGTGGGATAATCCGGATGATGATACCCGTAATCATCCCAATGGTTTTACCAGTATGGGGTTTTGGTTAAACTCGGGGGCAAGTACCTTTACGGGATTTAAAATTTACAACAACGTATTTAAATACATCAAACAAAAGCACATTGGTGCAGTAGGTTTAAAAAATTCATCCATCATAAACAATACTTTTTATGGCATGAATGTAACGGCAGAAGGATCGGGTTATAGAGCCATGCTTGCTGTGTCTAAATCGCCCGAGAACTTAGTGGTGAGTAACAATATATTTTACGGAAATGTGGATGACGAATATGTATTGTCGGGCATTACTTTTTCCAACAACTCGCACTTGGGGACTACATTAAATAATAACTTGTTTTATCATGAAAACGATAACCAACGCATGGTTAGCATAAATGGTACAGGAAAAAGTTACCAGATGGATGATTGGCAACAATACCAAGATGATACTGGTTGGGATCTGCAATCGCCAGAACCTTCCAACCCGTTGTTTGTAAGTAATCCTGATAACCTAGCACTTCAGGAAGGTTCGCCGGCTATTAAGGCAGCCATTTATTATTTAGGTATCAATGCCGATATACTAGGACATATTCGTCATCAGTTGCCTAGTATTGGGGCTTACGAATATGGAGCTAGTTCGTCTGTAAAAGAAATGCGCCAGAGTCCGTTTGCTGTATTTCCAAATCCTATAAAAGACTACATGTACATTACCAGTCAAACTATTGATACCGCCAATATACTTAGGGTTGTTGATCAGTCGGGCCAAACCATTCTTAAACTAACAGATGTACAAACCAATTCGCGAATTAATTTATCGGCACTAAGCAAAGGAATGTATATTATTCTTATCGAAATAAATAATGAGTGTTATACGCATAAAGTGGTGAAGCTGTAATTCGATTTAATCCTGTTTGTCTTGTCAATCTTGTCTCAAATTTAACAACAGGATGAACAGGATGAACATGATTAACAAGTGTATAAACACTAACTATTAAAACAACAATTTGCTAGCGGTATTTGCAATATGTGCAATTATTACAAATAGATTAAATTCTGGAATACAATTTCTAACAGCTTTACTATTTCATGAATAGCAGATTCGAGTCAGCTAGGAAAAAAAGACATGCGAATTTTAGGTGAAAATCGTGTGATAGGAGGGGCGAGTAGTTATTTACACCAACTATCAAACTGGTGTCGTTTCTTATTTTTATTTTTTAGTTGTTTAGCCAGAATGTATTTAATACCCCCGTACGCTCTCCATTGCAGGTTTTTATTGTGTGGCAATGGACTATAGTATAACAATGCTCCAGAAGTTTTAAGGGCCCATTTTTTGGTAAAAAAGTATTCAATTTCCATGTTTATTGTCGGGCCAATGGATGTGCCAATAGTTCGTTGAGCAGAAATAAATCCTCCCAGATAGCCATTTATAAACAAGTGCTTATTCAGATTATAAATATTTTTACCATAATTAAACTGCAACATTACTTCATCTTTCATATTGGGGTTGTTGGTTCTGTCTCCATAACTCATTAAAAAGTAGAGTAATGCTTTTCTTTTATTGAGTTGGGCGTAAGCCAAGTAAATTCCTACCTTATCATCTAATCCATAAATTCCTGTTTCAATTGTTTTAACTCTTGCCGTATGGGCCAAATACTTTTTATACTGACTATAAGAGGGAGTACCCAAGGTAAAAATGAACACTAATGCCAGTTGTTTAAAGTTGAGAGTTTTAAGATTCATAGTTGTTTAGTCTTTCAACTATTAAAACGAATTTTGTGGAGTGCTATTGCATAAGCACATTATGCAAACTTATATTTTACCTACTAGACAATGCTGCTGGCCGATTGTATTTTATAAAGAAAAAACACATATGAATAAGCCGCTCGTAGCACTGAAATGTTTGCTGTCTGCATCTAAATATCGGCTCTCACTAAAGAAATGCATACTTGCAACATGAAAATTGGAGGTGTTGAATAAGTGCTATCTGAATCTAGAGTTTTTGTATTTCAAGCACAGCTTAAAACCTCCCCGTAATGGAGAATATAAAGTTTCTGCCAGGAGCGCTAATGCCTGAAGCAAAGGTTTTGTAGTGTCTATCCAGGATGTTTTCTACCGAGGCTTGTAGCGTAAGGCTATTAAAAAGTTGGTATTGCGCAGCAATATTATAGGTTTGCCAAGCAGGAAATCCGTCCTCAGTGCCTTCGTCTTGGTTATCCTCTCCGTATGGCGACATATCTTCCAATCTTTTTTGTGCCTGATAGTTCATATAAAACTCAAGCTTTAAATCTTTACGTCGGTATTGTGCGCTGGCTTTACCAAACAAAGGAACAATGTGCCCCATGGGTTCGGCTGTAGTGCTTACCTTACCGTGGGTATAGTTAATGGTGGCGTTTAAGGTAAGATATTCAAAAGGGTGAGCATGGGCTCCTGCAGAAACACCTCGAATGATGGCTTTGTGCTGATTACTGTTGTGATACATACGATACATATCGTTGTCGTATTCAATAGAATCTTGTCCGTTGTAACTAACATATTCTCTTAAGATGGCATCAAAAAGCCAAGTGTTGTATGCTGTTGCACTAATAAGCAAACCTTCATCGTAAAAGCTTTTAGTGATGGATAACTCAGTGCTTAGCGCATATTCTGGTTTCAAAAAAGGATTAGGTACACTTATTTCATCGCCTTTGGCTCTAATCTTACCATAGTCATCTACGTTAGGCACTCTATACCCCGAAGCCAAAACACCCGAAATTTTCCAAGTATCTTGGGGTAGATAAACCATACCAAAGCTTGCTGAAGGAGCTTTGTTTTTCATGACTAAATCCTCCACGATAGGTTCAAAAAGATCATCGGCTATAAACTTAGAGTCGTACCTAAAATATCCAAAACGAACCCCTGCATTTAAGCTCAGTTGCTCGTGCAGTTTCTGGTGATAATTCAGGTATAAGGAGTAAGATTGAAAAAAACTTCCTCCATTGGGATATCTGGTTGTAGCCGTGGTAATGGCGCCAGTATTTATATCGGTATACTTGGCTTTTGAAGCCATATCGTTATATAATATCTCTGCACCATACTGTAGTTTAGAGTTGGCGTTAAATTGCTTGGCAAAATCAAAGTTAAAGCTAAATATATCTAAGAACTCTTCTTGCGATTTTTGTAGGTCGTCACCAAACTTCCTGCTAAAGCGCGATTCTTTTATATTTTGATAGGCCACAATGGTGTTTAGCGAAGAAAACCATTTTGTTTCCTTTTTATATCGACTATTGGCAGATACAAAGAGTCTGTCTTGCGGGCCATAATAGTAATTGGCATATTTTAATTGGTCATCAGAATAATCGTTTAGCTGGTCGAATCGGCTGATATTAGATGAGGTAGAGTATTGGGCATTTAAAACAAATGCATGATTGGGGCTAAGTGTAGCCTTTATTTTTTGTAATACATCGTACTGTTTGTATCCGGTGTTCAACTGCACATTGGGATCCGGATTATCCAGCATTACATCTTGTCCATTTTTTCTGCCTACATAATGATAAATTTTTCCCCAATCCTGAGGTGCGTTATCAGGTCGGTTTTCTCCCATTTTAATATCGCCAAAGTCACTATAGGTAAAGCTGGTTAACGAAGCCCAATGTTTAAAGCCTGCATTTACATTAACATTGGTTCGGGTAGCGTTAGATGCGCTCATAGTTTGCAGCGATGCCTCGCCTGAAATCACCACCATAGTATCGTTGGATAATATAGGGTCCTTACTAAAATAACTGACTACACCTCCTAAAGCATCACTTCCGTAGATGGCAGATGAAGGGCCGAATAGTACCTCGGTTTTCTCCAGAATGTTAGGGTCGATAGTGATACTATTTTGTAGATGGCCACTGCGGTAGATGGCATTATTCATGCGAACCCCGTCCATCACCAATAGCACCCGGTTGGCCTCAAACCCTCTTAGTATAGGACTACCGCCACCACCTTGGCTTTTTTGAACGGCCACATAACCTGTTCCGGTTAGTATATCTGCACCTGTAGCTGCATTTTTAAATTCAATGGAGCGCGGTTTAATGGTTTCTAAAAAGTATGGAATGTTCTTTTTACTCTCTTCAACACGAGAGGCCGAAACCACAAATTCATCTAAAGTATACACCTTTGGATAAATGTAAATGGCCTTGGGTAAAGGATTGTTGCGAGATAAATAGAACAGTTCGTAAGCAGGATGTTTAAACCATAGAGCCTGTTCCTCATTAAACACAGATAAATCTACTAAACCATCGTGGTCAGTGCCTGCAATCTGACTTTCTGCTTCATCAAACACAATAACATTAGAAACAGGCAAGCGCGTTTCTGCATCAAACACTTTAACTTTTTGAGCAAAAGTAAAAGAGAGTATAAAAAGTGATATGCTGAGAGAAAAGTATTTTTTATACGACGGATACATTTTTAACAACCTTATTGGAACATACTTTTTGCGGTTTCCATCATTCCTCGTTTATCGAAGCCACATTCGCTATGTAATTCGGTTTGTGTTCCATGGTCAACAAATCTATCGGGTACACCCATTCTTTTAATTTGAGCAGAATAACCATGATCCACCATAAATTCGATTACAGCGCTACCAACACCACCAATAATCGTTCCATCTTCTACGGTAATTATCTTTTTATGCTTTTTAAACACTTCGTGTAACAGGTTTTCGTCCAGCGGTTTTAAAAACCTCAGGTCGTAACAGGCCGAAGAAATGCTTTCATTGTCGAGTTTTACACAGGCTTGATGTACTTTATTGGTAACAGGACCCAGGCTAATAAAGGCCAAGTCGTCACCATCTTTTAGTTTTTCGCCTTTCCCTATTTCAATTTCTTTCATAGGGGTTTGCCATTCCACACTGGTTCCAATTCCTCTAGGGTAACGAATAACAAAAGGTCCTTGGTCAGGCAACTGCGCCGTATACATTAGGTTTCTTAACTCTTCTTCGTTACGTGGCGAAGATAGAATCAGGTTAGGAATAGGTCGGAAGAAGGCTAAATCATAAACTCCATGATGTGTAGCTCCATCGGCGCCTACCAATCCGCCTCTATCTAAACAAAAAACTACATTTAAATTTTGAATAGCCACATCGTGTATCACCTGGTCGTATGCGCGTTGCATAAACGAAGAGTAGATGTTACAAAACGGCACCATTCCTTCGATGGCCAAACCAGCAGAAAAAGTAACCGCATGTTGTTCGGCAATACCTACATCGTAAGCGCGGTCGGGCATTTTCTCCATCATAATATTTAAAGAACACCCCGAAGGCATGGCAGGTGTAATACCCACTATCTTCTCGTTTTTCTCGGCCAGCTCCACAATGGTATGCCCAAATACCTCCTGATATTTTGGCGGACGAGGCTTTTGTGGTGTTGTATCTAATTTCTGACCTGTATATTTATCAAACTTAGCTCCAGTTGCATGCCAGGCTGTTTGGTTTTCTTCGGCCAATTTAAATCCTTTTCCTTTTTTAGTGATGCAATGCAAAACTTTAGGGCCAGGAATATCTTTTAAATCCTTTAGTACTTTTACCAGATGATTAATATCGTGCCCATCTACAGGACCGAAATATCTAATGTTTAATCCTTCAAAAATATTGGATTGTTTGGTGAGTAGGGATTTGATGCTATTATTTAAAGCAACAATTTTATCCTCAGAATTAGGGCCTGTTATTTTCAACTTCTCTAGGCCCTTAATAATCTCACTTCGTATTTTATTGTAAGTATGCGAAGTAGAAATGTCAACCAAGTAATCACTTAATCCACCAACGCTAGGGTCAATGGCCATATTGTTATCATTTAAAATGATCAACACATTAGAGTTAGCAATACTTAAATTGTTTAATCCTTCAAAAGCCAAACCCGCAGTCATACTACCATCCCCAATAACGGCAATCACTTGTTTGTCTTTTTCTTCCTTTTTTTGTGCGGCAATAGCCATTCCTAAAGCTGCCGAAATAGAGGTTGAAGAGTGTCCTACTCCAAAAGCATCATATTTACTTTCGAAGATGTTGGGGAACCCACTCAAACCCTTGTATTTTCTATTGGTATGGAAGTTTTCTTTTCTTTCGGTTAAAATCTTGTGTCCATAGGCCTGATGTCCAACATCCCATATGATTTTATCGGTAGGTGTATTAAAAACGTAGTGTAAGGCAACGGTAAGTTCAACCACCCCTAAGCTCGCCCCAAAATGACCTGGATTACATGAAACAGCATCAATGATATAGTCCCTCAATTCAGTAGAAATCTGAATGAGTTCTTTTTCGCTAAACTTCTTTAAATCATCAGGGTTATTAATCTGTTGAAGTAATTGATGCCCTATTTCTTCCATTCTCTGTTATTGGGGTGAAAATTTGTTGGGCACAAATATAATATATTACATGCAATTAAATAACCTGCCCTCTTTAATTTAAAACGAATTCAGTTTAAATAATAATGCAGGGTTGAATGTGAGTAAAAAAACTTGAATTGTAGTTTTGATGAAAATAGCGATTAGAACATTTTGCTTAGATGCTTTACTAGGTTTGTATGAGGTTGGTCTCAGTCGATGAATCAAAAAAATCATGTTTGTTTTAACGCTTAAAATTGATTTCTTATGGAGCCTTTGCGAGGAATGAATAAAGGTGAATTCAATACAGTTCAGTCAAATGATTGTAGCTATTTGAGTGAAACGGATGGTGCTTTGATTTTCTTTAAGCGAATCGCCAATTTTTATTAAACCTTTAGTGCAAGATTGTTTTGAAGTAATAAAATATTCAGCATATTTGAGATGGATAAAAATAGAGTGAAATGAAGAAGTCGAATATTATAGTTGTAGCATTAGTTGTATTAGGAATTTTTTCTTGTGTGCCTTTAAAGCAGTTTCAAGATGTGCAACAACGAGAGATAGATAATAAGGAAGAACTGAATCGCTTACAATCGGATTATCGCTCGATGGAGGTAGATAATAAGGAATTAAAGGGTGAGTTGGAGCGATTGAAGGAGCTTGTGATAGGGTTGGAGCAAGATACCTTACGTTTGGCAAAGCAGAATTGGGCTTTGAAAAACAGAAATAAGGAATTGGCTGCTCAGTATGGAGAGTTCGTTAAAAATTCTTCGGGTAACATTTCAGGTGAATCAAAAGAACTATTGGAGCATTTACAATCTTTACACGAGCAACTGCAAAAACGTGAGGACGCGTTGTTTAGATCAGAAAGAGAGTTAGCGGTAAAAAGAGAGAAGTTGGCTTCGGCATCCGCGAATTTAGCCTCCATGGAAGGAGAATTAGAAAATCGTAATAAACGATTATACGAATTAGAGAGAGCCTTATCGGAAAAAGATTCGTTAATGAATGCTTTAAAGAATACGGTAGCTAATGCATTAACTGATTTTGGTAGCGATGAGCTTGAGGTGCACATAAAAAATGGGAAAGTATATGTTTCCATGGAGGAAAAGCTTTTGTTTAAATCAGGTAGTTACGAGGTGAGTGCCATTGGTGTTGGTGCATTAGCAAAAATCGCTGGCGTACTAGAGCAAAAAAAAGATATTAATGTACTTGTGGAAGGGCATACCGATGATGTTCCTTATAAAAGTGCAGTTTTGCTGGATAATTGGGATTTGAGTGTGAAACGTGCCACGTCTGTTACGCGTATTTTATTAAAGAATGGCAATATAAGCGCATCGAGAATTACAGCAGCAGGAAGAGGGGAGTTTGTGCCTGTTGATTCGACTAAGACGAGTGAGGCCAGAAAGAAAAACAGAAGGACGGAGATTATTCTATCTCCAAATTTAAATCAAGTGTTCGATTTGTTAGATGCGAATTAGAGACTATCGGGCAAATTTGCTTATTGCATGGACTTATGTTCGTACAGCAACTTGGGCAAAACTGGTTAATGTAATTAAGCTGGGCATTTCCTTTTGGGTTAGTGTCATGACTAGAACTCCGAGGGTGATGGGGTATCCATTGGCTTTAAGTATAGAGCCGATTAATGTTTGTAATTTGAAATGCCCCGAATGCCCCACTGGTATGGGTATTTTAACTCGCCCCAAAGGAATGATTAACGAAGAAGCTTTTGGCGAATTGTTGGCAAAAACACACAAATCGTTATGGCATATAAACCTCTACTTTCAGGGAGAGCCATATATGCATCCGCAATTTTTCAACTTGGTAAAATCTGCTAAGCAACAAGGTTTAGTTGTTGAAACTTCTACCAATGCACAGTTTCTTAATCCTCAACAAGCAGAAAAGACGGTGACGAGTGGTTTGGATGTATTGGTCGTTTCCTTGGATGGAATAACACAAGACATATATCAAAAATATAGAGTTGGTGGACAAGTGCAGCTGGTGCTAGAGGGCATTCGTAATTTATCAGAGGCCAAGAAAAAGGCTAAATCCAGAACGCCCATTATCAGAGCGCAGTTTCTTGCATTTTCATTTAATGAGCATCAAATACTCCGTTTTAAAGAAAAGGCTATTGAGCTAGGTGCGGATATGGTAGAGGTGAAAATGGCGCAGGTGTATGATGTGGAGAAGAAGAAGGATTTATTACCCCAAAAAGAAGCTTTATCACGTTATAGGTTACAAAAGGATGGAGCGGTTAGTTTGCAGGGGCAAGTGAAAAATAAGTGTAAAAAACATTGGGATTCCGCTGTAATTACATGGAAAGGAGACTTGGTTCCCTGTTGTTTTGATAAAAACGCTCAATATAATATGGGTAATCTGCATAAAAAGTCATTTTCTAGCATATGGAATTCTTTGCAGTATAATAGTTTTAGAAAGAGGGTATTGACCGTGCAGGAAGGTATTGATATTTGTTCTAATTGTCCGTTGAGTAGAAGAGGATAAAATAAGGACTCTTTTTTATTCAAATGCACCTCAATAATTTTACGGAATAAGATTTGATATAAAATTGAAATTTTTATCTTTATAGCCCTATTTAGGGGAGTTTTGACTATTGTTAAATGAAATAGTAAACCTCCTGTTTCTCTAATGTATGACAAAGGAAAAAAGTAAAGCCGCAAGAAAGCTTAATGTTTGGGTGAAGAGGAAGCTGGGACCAACTACGGTTCCATCTGGTGGTGGCTTTTATTATTGGCGCGAAAGAGTTTTCCATTATTTTACACTTGCCTTATTGGTCATGGGCCTTGTAGCATATGTTTATTATGCTGTTTCATTCCTTCAGGATGAGAATTATGGTTCAGCCATGTTTAGTACTGTAGTTTTTTTTAGTGTTCTGTTTGCTGGAATAGTTAAATCATTACCTTTTAAACTTCGGGTTGTTTGGATATTGATGTCCGTTTATGTGCTTGGAGGTTTCTTATTTATAAAGGATGCGCCAGCTGCGCTGGGCTTAGTAATATTAATATCCTATTCTATTTTAGCAGGAATGTTGTTGGGGAAAAAGGCGGGCGTGTATTCGGTAGTACTTAATGCAGTCATGTTTGTTATCGTTGGCTTATTACATTATGCGCAAGTTTACACCGTTGATTTCCTATCGGCATTTAGTTTATCTGTTTTTATCAACCTTTGTGTTTTATTTATTTTTGTAAATGTGGTTACCCTTTTTCCATTAGTATCTTTTATTAATGGAATGAGCTTTAGTTTTGAGAAAGAGTTGAGGTATCAAAACATCTTAGGTCAGGAAAGAGAAAAGTTAATGCGTGCCATTGTTAAGGCTGAAGAAGCGGATGTGCTCAAGAATTCGTTTTTATCTAACATGTCGCATGAAATCAGAACTCCAATGAATGCAATATTGGGGTTCAGTAATCTGCTTTCGCACAAAGAAATTAGTGGGCCAGAAAAAGATGAGTTTGTTACCCTGATTAATCTAAATGTAAAAAACCTATTGACTATTGTTGAGGATTTAATTGACATTTCAAAAATTGATACAGGGCAGCTGCAAATTAGAAATTCGCCAGTTTGCTTACACGATATTTTGCAAGATGTTTATGATAATTTTTCAAATGATATTAAACGACGCGGGCAACTAAATATCAAGTTATATCTAAAGGAAGGGGTAGCAGATGCTAATACGATGATATTATCCGATGGAGATCGTTTAAAGCAAGTGTTGGCTAATTTGGTTGGTAACGGAATAAAATTCACAGATAGAGGTTTTGTTGAATTTGGATATGAGTTGACGGATGAGGATGTGTTACAGTTTTATGTAAAAGATACAGGTATTGGATTACCAGTGGGAAAGGAAGATCGTATTTTTGAACGATTTTATAAATTCTCGGAAGGTAGACAAACTTTATACGGAGGTACAGGAATTGGACTTTCCTTGGTGAAAGATTTATTGGATTTGATGGGTGGTAAAATCTGGATTGAATCAGAGCCTAGTGTAGGTACTACTTTCTTTTTTACTGTGCCATACCATAAAGTAAATAATGTAGATAATCCGAATAAAAAGAGGCAAGAAAGTAATATATATAACTGGGAAGGTAAAACCTTTTTAATTGCCGAAGACGAAGAGGATAACTTCAGGTATTTAGAAGTAGCCTTGTCTATATCTAATGCAAGCTTAATTTGGGCACGAACAGGAGCTGAGGCAGTAGATATTTTTAATAGGATTAATAATATTGACTTGGTGTTAATGGATATTAAGATGCCTGAAATGGATGGTTATGCTGCTACCAAAGAAATTAAAAAGATAAATAGTAGTGTGCCTGTTATTGCGCAAACAGCCTATGCCATGTCTGAAGAAAGAGAGAAATCAATAGTGGCAGGATGCGATGATTATATCGCCAAGCCAATTGGATATGAAGATTTATTGTGTACCATTAATAAGTTTGTTCCTGGTACACCAGTTGAAGTAATAAATAAGGGCTAACTAGAATCTAGTTAGCCCTTCGTATTTTATCAATAATCTATCTAGCTGATTAGATAGTTAAGATGTCTTTTTCTTTCTTAGTAACAAGCTCATCAATACTCTTAGAATATTGGTCTGTTAATTTCTGAACTGAAGCTTCTGCATCTTTTTCCAAGTCTTCAGCAAGACCGTCTTTAAGCATTTTCTTAAGTTCTTCGTTACAATCTCTTCTTACGTTTCTAATACTAATTTTAGCATCTTCCGCTTCTTTTTTCACTTGCTTAACTAGGTCCTTACGACGCTCTTCTGTTAAAGCAGGAACACTGATTCGAATCAAATCACCGTTGTTTTCAGGATTCAATCCTAAATTAGCCAACATAATTGCTTTTTCAATAGGCTCAATCATGGCTTTTTCCCATGGTTGGATAGCAATAGTACGTGGATCTGGAGTGTTTACATTGGCAACCTGTTGCAATGCAGTCATTGAGCCATAATAGTCAACCATAACACCTTCAAGCATGCCTGGGCTTGCTTTTCCAGCTCTAATTTTTACTAATTCGTGCTCAAGGTGTGTGATGGAGCTGTCCATCTTCTCCTTGGCCATATCCAGCAATATTTCAATTTCTTCGTTCATAACCTAGCTTATTAAACTTGTGAATTTTTCTAAGTATAGTTGCCCAACGCAAAGCTGCCTTTGGGGATATAAGCGCAAAAATATAAAACTTTACCTTAATTTAAAAGAGCAATATAAATAGTGATGGTTATCCTATATTTTTGTTTTAAATATAAAGCGTACCAAGTACAACTATTAGTTATTGATTAAAATAGGCTAGAAATTGATTTTTGTATTCGTCTTGTAATGCGATTTTTTGTCAGAGAAACGAGTCTTGTATGACGCTTTAAACCGTCTGTATGCCTAGTGTTTTTAAATGTTAAAATTTGTTTCCGATTAAAAAAATATGATTTTTAAAACTAAAAAGCATATGTTAATTCATTAATTAATAGTTATTTTACGGTAAATCCTTAGACAGATTTTAAATAAAGATTTATTTCTTTATTCCCATTGTAAAAAACGGTTAACAAACTACCTTTGTGCTCTCAAATACAAAAATCGAATATAATTTTAGAGATTTTAATATTTTAAATTTATGAGTAATTTATTTTGTTCCTCGATTGGAAAAAAGCTTTTGATGAGTTTGTCAGGGCTTTTCTTGATTATCTTTTTGATAGTCCATCTTGCCATTAACTTGACGTTATTGGTGGATAAAACTGGTGAGACATTTAATATTGCGGCAAACTTTATGGCATTACCGCTTATTAAATTTGGTTTGCAACCAGTTTTAGGCCTAGGTTTTTTAGTACACATCATTTATGGTGGTTTGTTAACAGCGCAAAACAACAAAGCGCGCGGAAATAACAAATACGCTTCTGGTAATGGTACCAAAGAAGTGATGTGGGCATCTAAAAACATGTTTATTTTAGGTCTTACTATTTTAGCGTTTTTAGGCGTACACATTGCTGATTATTGGGTGCCTCTTCAAATTACTCACGGAGCTGCTGAGGTAACTATTGATGGTGTTACTATGCATGATACATATGCATTGGTAAAAGCTAATTTACAAAATCCTGTAAAGGCAATTCTTTACATTATTGGTTCATTAGGATTAGCTCTTCACTTAACACACGGTTTTTGGTCGGCTTTCCAAACTTTAGGTGCTAGTAACAACATCTGGCGTAAGCGATGGACAGTTATTGGAACGGTATTCGCTTGGGTAATTAACCTTGGTTTTATCGTAATCGCTGCTTATTTTATGTTATTTTCTTAATCATTTAATTCTTAAGAAATGAAATTAGATTCAAAGATTCCTGAAGGGCAACTGTCCGAAAAGTGGAACAATTATAAGGCTAACCAAAAGTTGGTTAACCCTGCAAATAAAAGAAACCTTGATATTATTGTAATCGGAACTGGATTGGCTGGAGCTTCTGCTGCTGCTTCTTTCGGTGAGATGGGTTTCAAAGTAAAAAACTTTACTATTCAAGATTCTCCTCGTCGTGCTCACTCTATTGCTGCGCAGGGAGGTATCAATGCTGCAAAAAACTATCCTAATGATGGTGATTCTGTGCACCGTTTGTTTTATGATACAGTAAAAGGAGGTGACTATCGTGCTCGTGAGGCTAACGTTTACCGTTTGGCTTCTGTAAGTAATGATATCATCGACCAGTGTGTTGCTCAAGGTGTACCTTTTGCACGTGAGTATGGTGGTTTATTAGATAACCGTTCTTTTGGTGGTGCGCAGGTAAGTCGTACTTTCTATGCTAAAGGACAAACAGGTCAGCAGTTATTAATTGGTGCTTACCAGTCGTTAATGCGTCAGGTAAATGCAGGTACTGTTGATATGTATACGCGTACTGAGATTGTTGACTATGTAATGGTGGATGGTAAAGCTCGTGGTGTTATTGCTCGTGACTTAGTAACAGGAGAGTTTTCTCGTCATTTTGGTCATGCTGTAGTAATGGCAACTGGAGGATATGGAAACACATTCTTCCTATCTACAAATGCAATGGGATCTAATGGTTCTGCTGCTATTAAAGCATACGAAAAAGGAGCTGCTTTTGCTAACCCTTGTTATGCTCAGATTCACCCAACATGTATTCCTGTTCACGGTGAGTTCCAGTCTAAGTTAACGTTAATGTCAGAGTCATTACGTAATGATGGTCGTATTTGGGTTCCTAAAAAGAAGGAAGATGCTGAAGCGATTAGAGCTGGTAAGAAAAAAGGTGCTGACCTTTCGGAAGACGAAAGAGATTATTACTTAGAAAGAAGATATCCTGCATTCGGTAACTTAGTACCTCGTGATGTTGCATCTCGTGCTGCTAAAGAAAGATGTGATGCAGGTTTTGGTGTTGGAAATACAGGTTTAGCGGTTTATCTTGATTTTAAAACGTCTATTGAGCGTTTAGGTGAAGATACCATCCGTTCTCGTTACGGAAACCTTTTCCAAATGTATGAGAAAATTGTTGATGACAATCCTTATGCAGAACCAATGATGATTTATCCTGCTATTCACTACACAATGGGTGGTATCTGGGTAGATTACGAATTACAAACTACTGTTCCTGGTTTATTTGCAGCTGGTGAGGCTAACTTCTCTGATCACGGTGCTAACCGTCTTGGAGCTTCTGCTTTGATGCAAGGTCTTGCGGATGGGTATTTTGTACTTCCTTATACTATTCAAAATTACTTGGCTGATGATATTCGTACACCACGTATGACAGGTGACGAAAAAGAATTTGTTGAAGCTGAAAAAGAAGCTAAAGCTAAATTCGACAAGTTAATGTCAATTAAAGGTGAGCGTTCTGTGGATAGCTTACATAAAGAACTTGGATTGGTAATGTGGGATTTCGTTGGTATGGCTCGTAACAAAAAGGGTCTTGAAGAAGCTATCGAAAAAATTGCTGCAATCAAGAAGGAATTTTGGTCAAACGTTAAAATTCCTGGATCTGATAAAGGTATGAATGTTGAACTTGAAAAAGCATCTCGTTTAGCTGACTTTATTACTACTGGAGACTTAATGGCGCGTGATGCACTGAATCGTGAAGAATCATGTGGAGGTCATTTCCGTGAAGAGTATCAAACAGAAGAAGGTGAAGCATTACGTCAGGATGACAAATTTGCTTACGCTGCTTGTTGGGAGTATAAAGGTGAAGATAAAGCACCTGAGATGCATAAAGAAGAACTTACATTTGATGTTGTTAAAGTTGCTCAACGTAACTACAAATAATCTTGTAAGTCTATTAATGTTCAATAGTAAAACAGAGAAAAATGGATAATAATATAAGTTTGACTCTAAAAGTATGGCGTCAGAACGATGCTAAAGATAAGGGTCGTTTTGAAACATATAAATTAGAGACAGTGTCTATCGATAGCTCATTCCTTGAGATGATGGATATTTTAAATGAGCAATTAGTAGGTGAAGGTAAAGAGCCTGTTGCATTTGATCACGATTGTCGTGAGGGTATTTGCGGTATGTGTTCTTTATATATCAATGGTCGTCCGCACGGACCAGATGATGATGTAACTACTTGTCAGTTGCACATGCGTAAGTTCAAAAATGGAGAGACTATCACAATTGAGCCTTGGCGTTCTGCAGGATTTCCTGTAATCAAAGATTTAATTGTAGACCGTACTGCATTTGATCAAATTATTGCTGCTGGAGGTTATACTTCAGTGAGTACTGGAGGTGTACCTGATGCTAACGCATTACCTATTCCAAAGCCAGATGCTGATGAAGCAATGGATGCTGCTTCTTGTATTGGTTGTGGTGCTTGTGTTGCTACTTGTAAAAACGGATCGGCTATGTTATTCGTTTCTGCAAAAGTAAGTCACTTAGCATTGTTACCGCAAGGTAAAGTTGAAGCAGCTCGTAGAGCTAAAGCTATGGTAGGTAAAATGGATGATTTAGGTTTTGGTGCTTGTACGAACACTGGAGCTTGTGAAGTAGAATGCCCTAAAGGTGTTTCTATTTCAAATATCGCTCGTTTAAACCGCGAATTTTTAGCGGCAAAATTACAAGACTAAGTTTTAAAGCTTAATATATTCTACGGCCACTTTGTTAGCAAAGTGGCCGTTTTTATTTCTACTAATTTAACTATTGGTAGATGCCATAATTATGGCTTATTGACACTTTTGTTTTAAGTAAGTTGGTGAATTAATAATTGTTTTATT
>NZ_LXYE02000054.1 GCF_001659685.2 Labilibacter marinus | reverse complement strand
CTCCATCTAATTCTATGGCAAGCTTTAACTCCGGACAATAGAAATCAAGTACATATTTTCCAACAGAATACTGTCTTCTAAATTTTAATCTGCAAACTTTCTTTCCTTTCAAATAATTCCACAGTTCACATTCCGCAGGAGTTGAGTTGTTCCTTAATTGTTTTCTTTTTTTTATAAGTTCAGGCCGGTTACTTTTCATGGTAGTTTTATTTGTTATAATTTAAAATACAAAAATATATCGAACCACCTCCCCTCCGCGTCGCGGACGGACTCCTCCTTAATAAGGAGGAGAGCCTGATTACATAACTTCTAAATTTTAAAACAATAAAAAAACCGCAAGCATAATAAAATACACTTGCGGTTTGTAAAACATTTAGTATGCTCTATTTCGTACTAATAATAAGTTCTGCCTTTTTTAAACCTTCCGATTCAGCTATCAGCTTAACTTCTCCTGTTTCTCCTTCTAAAGAGCGAATTACCACTAAAGCCATACCGTTAAATACCTTTCGGGTAGTAGCTTGAAAAGATTCAAGATTAGTCGCATCGCCATTACCCACTGCAATAATTTCGGCAGGTCCTGTTATGCTGTATGTAACGCTATTATGCGTACGCGGAACCATTAATCCTTTTTTGTCGGCAATTTTAACCGTTACAAAACTTAGGTCTTGTCCATCAGCACTTATTTCATCGCGGTCGGCACTTAACTGAACTTTATAAGCAGCTTTGGTGGTTTTTACTTTTTCTTCGGCCCATTTTTTACCATTTTTATAAGCCACCACTTTTAATTCACCTGGTTGATATTTTACTTCGTCCCAACGTAAACGGTATTCATATTCGCCTTTCTTTTTGCGACCTAATGATTTTCCGTTTAAGAATAATTCTGCTTCATCGCCCGAGGTATATACAAATACAGGAGTTACTTTACCTACGCGTTCTGGCCAGTTCCAATGTGGTAAAATATGTGCCATTGGTAATTCTGGACGCCACTTAGCTTGGTATAAATAATATCTATCCTTAGGGAATCCACATAAGTCAACAATACCAAAGTATGAACTACGTGGCGGAATGTTATTACCCATTTTTTCTAATTGAGCTTTCATTTCAGCTCTTTGTTTAGGATCGGTAAAGTTTAATAGATTGGTTTTATCCTTGTTATAAGGTGTAGGTTCACCAATATAATCAAAGCCAGTCCATACAAACTCACCAAACACCCACGGATATTTATCCTGTGCTTCAAATTCAACATCGGCACGATATGCCCAGTTAGGCGCTGTAAAATCGTAACTACTTACTTGAAAGAATCCACCATTACCTTTAAACTTATCTTCTGAAACAGGGAAAAAGTATTCTCCTCTACTACTGATGGTAGATGCTGTTTCACTTCCGTAGATAGGTAAATCTGGGTTGGCCTTACGCACCTCTTCGTATAAATGTGGTTTGTAATTTAAGCCAAATACTTCTGCTGTTTTTTCGAAACCATTGGTGGTAGCTTCTGGTCGGCTACAACCAAACGTAGTTGGGCGAGTATTATCTTCATCTCTGATAATATCAGCCAACATAACGGCCATTGGCGCATCGTTACCAGAACGTAATTCAATCATTTCGTTACCAGTACTCCACATTACCACGCAAGGGTGGTTTCTATCTCTGCGAACCATGTTGCGTAAGTCGCGCTCGTGCCAAGTACCAAATAAATGCGCATAATCATTATCCACCTTTTTCTTTTCCCAAACATCAAAAGCTTCTACCTGTACTAAAATCCCCATACGATCGCATAAATCTAAAAACTCAGGTGCAGGAGGATTGTGCGCAGTGCGAATGGCATTGGTTCCAAAGGATTTTAAAATTTCAATTTGACGTTCTGCCGCGCGAGTGTTAAAAGCCGCTCCTAAAGGACCTAAATCGTGATGCTGACATACGCCATTCATCCTGATTTTCTTTCCGTTTAAAAAGAAACCTTCGCTGGTGTATTCGATTTCGCGCACACCAAAAGTACTTTCATACGTATCCAATACCTTTCCATCTTTTAATAAAGAGGTTTTTAATTGGTATAGATGAGGACTATCCAGATTCCAAAGACTCGGATTCTGTAATTCTACTTCTGCTTTTAAGGCTGCATTTTGTTTTGTTTCGGCAACTAAGTTTCCATTATCATAAATCTGATATAAAACCTCAAAATCGTCAGCATCACCACCATCAACTTCCGTTTTAACCTGAACTGTTGCTTTATCTTTGGCAACAGCTGGTGTAGATACGAAAACACCCCATTCAGCTATAGCTACTGGGCTTGTTTTTAGTAAACGAACGTTGCGATAAATTCCTCCGCCAGGATACCAACGCGACGATTCTACCTTGTTATTTAAACGAACCGCAATAACATTTTCCTGTCCAACCTTTAAGTAACGGGTTATCTCTAGCCTAAACGAAGAATAACCATAAGCCCATTCGCCTACATATCCACCATTTACCCAAACTTTGGTATTAGACATTGAGCCATCAAACTCTATAAAAACACGTTTTCCAGCATCTGTAGCTTCAGAAGTAAAGGCTTTACGATACCATCCAATACCTGCCCAAGGTAATTTTCCTGTTCGGTTAGGAAGGTCATCTCTAAAAGGTCCTTCGATACCCCAATCGTGCGGTACATTTAAAACCCTCCAATCCGAATCGTCAAAGTCTACTTCATCCATATCTTTGGGTTCCGCTTTGGTAGTTCCATCTGGCATTGTTCCAAAGCGAGCAAATTTCCAGTTGGAATTAAAATTAACGATATCGCGGGCAGACAAATGAATACTTCCCAGCAATAAACATATAATTATTAGAAATTTTTGTGTCATATTTAGATCTTGTTCTTGTGTTAGCATTTACACTATGTACATCATTTTCTTCACTGTTGAAGGGGAGAGCCTAAAAACCTTTTTCGTTTTCCGGTCTCCCTTCTCCTTGTTCCTTCTTCCGATCTTACTTTTTAAACTGTTCGTATTCTGGATTTACTTTAGCATCTCTAAAACGTGGTCTATCTTTCCACATCTCATAGGTTGCTTTAAGCTGAATGGCCGATTCTGGATATTGCACTTCCAAATCATTTTCTTTCAACCACTCATCCATCACCATGCGATGCTTTTCAAGCTCGGCTTTAAACGCTGGGTCTTTAGCCAGGTTATTCATCTCGTATGGGTCTGCAGCTATTTCATATAACTCCTCTTGCGGGCGAATGCCAAACCAATGTTCTTCTTGATAAGGTGTTAATTTACCCTCGGCATATAAACGATGCATATCCTTTACCATGGCTTGATGGTCGCGATAACCTGCTTGCATCATTGGTCTGTCTAAAAAGAAATTACGGATATAACGGTATTTATCTGAACGTACCGTGCGAATTCTATCAATGGTATAATCGCAGCGGTCGCGAGCTCCAAACACATATTCGTTTGGTGTAAATCCTTTAGCAAATAAATCTTGCCCATCGTAATAATCGGGAATTTCAGCACCCCCCATAGCTAAAGTAGTTGCCGTAACATCTAACAACGAAACTAAGTCATTACGCACCGTTCCTGCTTTTAAGGCAGGATGATTTCCTTTTACCATTAAAGGCACCAACATTCCATCCTCGTAACAAAACTGCTTATGACGTAACGAAGTATTACTTCCGTGGTCGGAGAAAAAGAATACAATGGTATTCTCCAACTCGCCATCTACTTCCAGTTGTTTTAATATCTCTTCTACCTGCACATCCGAACCTCGGGCTGCGTTATAATGGGTTGTCCATGCCTTACGTTGCGATTTTACATCTGGAAAATAAGGCGGCAATGGCACATCATTATCGGCTAACTTCTCACCTTCGCGTACATATTTATAATCACGCTTACCACCCATAATCTCTATTTGTCCAAACCAAGGCTGGCTCTTGTCTTTGCGTGCCGTCCAAACATCCTTTGTCCACGATAAAGTATGTTCAGCATGATTTCCTTGCCAACCATTCATGCCTGCCACATAATCGGGCATATTACCCACATCGTATAATTTGGTACGGTCGTAATGAAAGTTATAATCATCCTTACCACTATTAAAGGTAAAATAACCCGCCTCTTTCATCAGTTCAGGCAATGTCTTGATATACTCAGGTAGGTTTATCCTCAATTCTTCAGGAACCACTTTCCCATTCTCTGTTCTGCTCGAACGATGGTTATGCGTGCCTGTTTTAGTTTGCATCACCCCAGTAATTATGGCTGAACGACAAGGTGAACATACTGGTGACATGGCATACGCTCGATTAAATAAAACTCCCTTCGAGGCAAATTTATCGATAGCAGGTGTATGACCTTGGTTGATAGAATCGCCATAACATCCCATAAATGGAGACAAATCTTCTGCAAAAATCCAAAGTACATTGGGTTTAGCTTGCGTATTTTCTTTAGGTGGGTTTGCACACGATACAAAAACCACGGATAATACCAACAGCAATATGAAACTGAGCGCTTTTAACTTCATTGTGTTTATTTATGTTTGACTTTACTTTAAATAATTTGTACTCATACAAAGATGCTGAAAGAATGGGCACGCTATGTACCTTGGGGTAAAATAGATGTACCCGTTTGTTCAATAACATGGAATAGAAGGCAGAATAAACAGTTTATAGTATGCAGCCTGTATTAGTAATAACCAAACACCAATGACTATTGACTAATTACCTGTATTAGTAATAACCAAACACCAATGACTATTGACTAATTAACTAATAGCTCCAATTACAAGGTACTAATATCCACCAGTACATGTATTACACCCGCAACTACAAAAGCTCTTTTGTATTCAAAGCATTTTGACTTTCTTTGTGCATCAATACAAACATCAGATATTCTGAAATGACTAAAAATAATTCAGGAAATAGACTTCCATCATCTATTGAAAAGTTTATACTTCACCTTCATCCTCCAAAAATAGATAAGCGAGCTCTAAAGTTTACCCGAACTTTTGGACTGGGAGGTATTAACGCTTTGCTTTTTGTAATACTATGCTTCACGGGTTTAGTGCTTCGTTTTTCGTACGTTCCTACGGTGCAGCATGCATACGATTCTATTGTAGCCTTACAGTCAGATACTGTATTTGGTCAGTTTATTCGTAATCTGCATCATATTTCCGCTAAACTAATGGTGATAGTTTCCTTTTTACATTTAATCAGAACCTATTATTCGCAAGCTATTTATAAAAAAAGAGCCGAAAACTGGATATACGGTTTAATCATGATGTTTATGGTGATTGTTTCTTCCTTTACTGGATATCTTTTGCCATGGGACCAATTGGCCTATTGGGCGGTGACCGTGATTACACAAATCATAGAATATGTACCTTATATTGGTCACCCAATAGCTAATTTAGTAAGAGGTGGCGAAACAGTAGATGGAAATACTTTATTGAATTTTTACAATTTACATACGGGAATCGTCCCTATTGTGTTTATCTTTTTAATGAGTATGCACTTTTGGCTGGTTCGTAAAGCTGGAGGAGTGGCTCTTCCAGAGATAGATAAGTCTAAAGCAGAAAGAGTGTTTGTTATTCCTAACTTATTGTGGTTAGAGATTATGGTAGCGGCCTTATTAATTGCTGGTTTATTTGTATTCTCCACTTTTTATCATGCCCCATTGTTAGAACAGGCTAATCCTTTAAACAGTCCTAACCCAAGTAAAGCACCTTGGTATTTCTTAGGTGCGCAAGAATTGTTATTACACTTACATCCGTTTTTTAGTGCAGTACTTCTTCCATTGGCCGTTGGTATTTTCTTTTTCTATTTGCCTTATTTTAAATATAGTAATCTAAATACTGGCGTGTGGTTCAACTCTGCACTGGGTAAGCGAATGACTATTCACTCTGCCATTTTCTCCTTTGTATTTACCTTTGTTTTAACCTATTTACTAGAGCATTTTCTACATTTCGACCTTTGGTTTGCGAGTTTAGGAAGTTGGTTTGCTACTGGTTTGGTACCCTTTTTAATTTATACCATTCCATTTATAGCTTATTTATGGTATTGGAAAACCAAACATGGTGCAAAAACAGAAGAAATAGTAATGACCATTACTACCATATTAATGTCATCTTACATATGTATGATGCTTATTTCTCTTTTATTAAGAGGCAAGGGTATGTTAATGATTATCTAACACATTGAAGACACAAGTAATGAGTTTCGATAGAAGAAAATTTATAAAACGATTAATTATAGCCGCTGCAGCCATCGAAGGTTTTTTCCTGATTAAAGGAGGCGTGAGTAAAGTTAGTCATATAGAAAAAAAGAAAGAGCTATTTAACGCAGGTAATGTAAATACTTTCCATAGTAATAAAACCTATCCGTTTGTTACAGGACAGTTTTTCTTACGAAGATTTAAAGATGGTGGCTTTTTAGCCATGTCGGTAAAATGCACGCACTTGGGTTGTATAGTAGACTCTAACCTAAAAACAGGCGGTTATAACTGTCCGTGCCATCGTTCGCAGTTTAACCAATTTGGAGAGGTATTGGCAGCGCCTGCTACCCGACCACTGGATTACTTTCCTATCACCATTGAAAACGGTGAGTTGTTGATTGACACATCCGCCCCTGTAAAGAGAAAATCTTTTGATAAATCGCAATTAACTTACGCATAAATGGAGAATCGTAATAAAATAGAACGCATCAGTTTTATAGCCATGCTTGTGGCTATTGTTACTGTTCCAGCATATATGTTAATCAACACCTATAGCGACACGCCAGATACTTATCATGATAATGAAGCTAAGTATGTTGGTCGTGAAACTTGTGTTGAATGCCATTTGAACGAATATAACGAATGGGAAGGCTCGCATCATGATAAAGCCATGGAGCACGCTAATGACTCCACCGTATTGGGAGATTTCAATAATCAATCTATCGAATACAACGGCATGACACATCGCTTTTATAAGCGAGATGGAAAATTCTTGGTTGAAACCGATGGTGAGTCTGGCGAACTAGAGGAGTTTGAAATTAAATACACTTTCGGTTTTTATCCACTACAGCAATATCTAGTGGAGTTTGATAGAGGAAGATTACAAACCCTAGCGCTTACGTGGGATTCTAAAGATAGTGCTTGGTACCACATGGCTGAGGTTATTTATACGGACGAGATGATTGAAAGCGATAACTGGTTGCATTGGACCAATCAAGCACAAAACTGGAACGGTATGTGTGCCGATTGTCATTCTACCAACTTGGTTAAAGGCTACGATGTTGAAAATGACACCTATAATACTACATGGAGCGAGATTGATGTGAGCTGTGAGGCTTGTCATGGACCTGCATCTAAACACCTTGATTGGGCAGCTAAAGCAGAATATGCCAGAGATGAGCATAACAACTTTGGATTGGAGGTTAAAACCAGTGGCATCGACAATAAGGAATATGTAGATCTTTGTGTTAGATGTCATACACGCCGTGGTTCATTATCCGATTTTGAGCACAGCGCAGATATTTATAATCATACAATTCCTAATTTACCTTCGGGCGAAAATTATCATATCGATGGTCAGATACTAGATGAAGATTACGTATATGGCTCCTTTACACAAAGTAAAATGTTTATGCGAGATGTGCAATGTAACGATTGTCATAACGTACATAGTACCGAGCGTTTATTCGAAGATAACAGATTGTGTACCCAATGTCATCGTGCCGACGATTACGATACCTACGATCATCATTTCCATAAGGATTATGGTGCTACTGGAGAAGCTGTTATTGCAGATGACGGTGTTAAATTCGAAGTAGGCGAAGGGACAAGGTGTATCAATTGTCACATGCCTGCGCAATTTTACATGGGTGTTGATTATCGTAACGATCATAGCTTCCGCATACCTCGTCCTGATTTAACAGAAAAGTTGGGAACGCCTAATGCTTGCAACCAATGTCACCCTAAAGAAGGTACTCAATGGGCTATTGATTATGTGAAAAAATGGCATGGAATTGGTCGCCCTGCACAATATGGAACAGCATTTAAAGAAGCTCAATCTGGAAGCCAGAAAGGTTTTGAAGAGTTAGTTCATATCTATAATGACGAGGTATATCCTGAAATTATACGCGCTACAGCCATCCAACAATTAGGAATGCATTACCAAAGCCAATCGAAGGATATTTTATTAAAGGCTTTGCATAATTTCAATGGTCATATTCGTTTTAATGCCTTACAAAATTTGGTTGTTGATGATAATAAATCCTTAAATGCCGTATTAGATTTACTGAACGACCAAACAAAATCAATTCGTGTAGAATCTGCAAGCAAGTTAAATGCTGTTCCGCAAGATCAAATACCGAGTAAATATAGAGAAGCGCTAAAAAATGCTAAAAAAGAATATCTGGGAGCGTTAAAATACAGTGCAGATTTCCCTACAGGTAAATTTAATTTAGCCAACTTCTATTACAACAATCAGGATTTAGACAAAGCTGAGGAGTTTTATAAAAGGGCTTTAAAACAAGACAAAGAGTTACATGCTATTAAAATTAACTTGGCTCTATTGTATAACAGTAAAGGTGAACATCAAAAAACAGAGTTATTGCTAAAAGATTACCTAGAGCATATGCCTGAAGATGGTAACACGCTATTTACTTACGCCTTGTTTTTATCTGAACGCAAGCGATATGACGAATCAATGGAGTATCTGCTTAAAGCAGCTCAATATTCGCCCAATAATGCTCGTTTGATGTACAACATTGCAATGATGTACGACTTTAAAAATAACTTGAAGGATGCAGAAGATTATCTAAACAGAGCATTAAAACTAAATCCTGATGAAATGAGTTACCATGTGGGCTTACTTAACTTATACATGAAATATAAGGAAACCGCTAAAAGCAAAAAGGTAGCGCAGGAAATACTAACTAAATTTCCTAACATTCCAGATAAAGAACAAATACAAGCTATTATAAATCAATAATGGTGTAATACTAGTATTACCATGAATTAAAACTTATCATTTCACGTTAATACTCTTCTTCTTTGTTGTAAAAAATCAATGTAGCCATGCTATGTATCATTTTTGCATCTTGAACAAGAGCATTAATTCTAAAAATATTTAAGATTTACTTCATCATAAAATAGGTATTATTTAACTAGACTTTAACAGCCCGTTAACTTTTGTTTTTCGGGCTTTTTTGTTTTCTTTAGAGCCCCAAACAAGGGCCTTATACAATAATATAATCCCCTTGTTTGTTTTATAGATAAAATTCCATTTTATAAGTTGTAAGAAAAATGAAACTAAAAAAGTTTATTTCACTATCATTCACCGTTTTAATAACGGCATCTTGTTTTGCTCAAACACCTCAAACCTTGGTTAAAATAGAAGATGAAAATTATTCGATTGAGGAATTTGACTTTATTTATAACAAAAACAACGAGTATACCCAAGAGCCCAAAAGCAGAAAGGAATACATTGAGCTTTTTGTAAACTACAAACTTAAGGTACATGAAGCTGTTGCTCAAGGCTTGGATACTTTGCCATCATTTACAAAGGAATTTAATTATTATAAAGATGAGTTAGCAAAGCCTTACTTATCGGATAAAAAAGTAACAGAAAGCTTGATTCAGGAAGCTTACGACAGGTTAACACAAGAAGTTAATGCAAGCCACATATTAATAAAACTGGCTCCATCTCCGAGTCCTGAAGACACACTGAAAGCATACAATAAAATCAGTTCAATAATAGAAGAATATAACAATGGTGCTGATTTTAATGAACTAGCAAAGAAATACTCTGAAGACCCTTCAGCTAAACAAAACGGCGGTAAACTTGGATTTTTTAGTGGTTTTATGATGGTTTACCCATTCGAGTCTGCTGCGTTTAATACCGAGGTAAATCAGATATCTCCAATCACACGCACTGCTTTTGGTTACCATGTGCTTAAAGTGCACGAAAAAAGAGCCAATCGTGGAGAATTAAGAACGGCACATATCATGCAAATGTTTCCTCCTAACTCACCTGCTGATATTGTAAAAAACAAACGTGCTAAAATAGATTCCATTTACCAATTGGTTTTAAGAGGCGATGATTTTGGAGCTTTAGCTAAACAATATTCTGAAGATAGAAACAGTGCGAATAAAGAAGGAGAACTTCCTTGGTTTGGAACAGGCAGAATGATTCCTGAATACAGCGAACCAGCTTTTGAACTAGATAGTGTAAATAACATCTCAACGGTTATACAAACACCATACGGTTTTCATATCATCAAATTATTAGAGAAAAGAGGCGTAAAACCTTTTGATGAAATGAAAGAAGAAATCACCAACCGCATTTCTAAAGACGAAAGAGCTTACCAAGGTAAAAAAGTGGTGATTACCCGATTAAAAAAAGAATACAGCTATCAGGAAAATACCGAAACAATTGACGACTTAAAAGCAATCGTTAAGGACAACAGCTTAAGCAACGATCAATTATTTGAGAACTTAAGTAAGGAGGATAAAGTATTAGCTTCGATGAACGGTTGGGAATATAAAACGGTTGATTTAGTAGATGCGCTAAAAGAAAACAGACAGTTTACCCAAAACAAAAGAGGCAGCTTAATCGATAAACAAATCACTTCTATTTTAGAAGAGGAGATTTTAGCTTTTGAAAAATCAAAATTAGAAGAAAAATACCCTGAATACAAATACCTATTGAGCGAATACCACGATGGCTTGCTTATTTTTGAAATCAGCCAAAAAGAAATATGGAATAAAGCCATTCAGGATAGTACTGGTATAAGCAACTATTATTCGGCTCATAAATCGGATTACTTCTTCCCTGCCAAGTTAGATGGAAAGGTATTTTTTACGAATGACAAAAAGGAATTAACTGCAGCAAAGAAAGTTATTACCGCCAATAAAGAAATAACTACAGATAGTTTAAAGCAACTTTATCCTAACGCTAAAGTTATGGAAGGAGTTTTTGAACAAGGTGAATACAAGGCTGTAGACAAACAAATATGGAAAATTAAAAAGTCGCAAGGTAAAATAGACGACGATTTTAAATACCTTTGGGCTTTTGGTGAGCTAATTGCTGCCAAACAAAAAGAATTAGAAGAAACACGTGGTCAAGTAATTGCTGACTACCAAACTCAAATTGAAAAAGAGTGGTTAAAGCAATTAAATAGCAAATACGCACCCGTAGTTAACACGAAGGCATTAAAACACAGTAAAAAGTAGATCAAACAACATAACATGCGTACCCTATTTCGATTATCTTTATTAACGATAGCAACATTAGCTTGCTTGTTTTCGTGTAAAACTGTTTCACAGGAGGAAGTATCTAAACCTCTTGCAAAAGTGGATGATCGTATACTAACATTGAGCGATTTAGAAAAAGCGATACCGCATAACTTAAGTAAGAATGACAGCGTAGCTTTTACACAGAACTACATTAATCGCTGGGTTAAATCGCAACTATTGCTGCGTAAAGCTGAGCTTAATTTAACTCCCGAAGAAAAGGATTTAGAGCAAATATTAAACGATTATAGAGCTTCTTTATTGATTCATAAATATCAGCAAAAGCTGATGTTGCAAAAATACACTCCGTTGATTACCACTCAAGAGATTGAGGCTTATTACAACGAAATGAGTGTCAACTTTAAGCTGAATGAACATATCATACAAGGTATATTTATTAAGGTTCCGCTAAATGCACCAAAGCTTAACAAGCTTAAGCAATGGTATCGTTCTGAAAATCCAGAGGATTATATACGCCTAGAGGAATACTGTTATCAAAATGCTCAAAAATTTGATAACTTTTTGGACAGATGGGTAGCGCTACACGAAATTTCGGAGCTATTACCCAAGCCAATGCCTAATCATCCTCAATTTTTGGATTACAATAAATTTTACGAAACTAAAGATAGCACTTCTCATTATTTGGTATCTATTAGAGCTTACCATAAAATGGAAGAAGTAGCACCTGTTAACTATGTAGAGGATAAAATCAAGGCTATCTTACTCAATAAAAAACGTCTGGAATTCATTCAAAATCTTGGAGATGAATTATATGATGAAGGATTAAAACAAAAAGTAATTAAATTCTATTAATTTTATACTGTTGATTTTAAACATTTCACAAAAATAGCAAAACTCTATATAGTAATACATTACAATTATAGACTCCGAATATTTTGCAACTAAATTTGCAACTAATTATCATTTTTTTCGTATTTTGCAACCAAAATTTGCAACCGTTGCACCCAAATTAATAGGTCATATATTTTAAATTATTCCATTTACTTAATTTGGTTGTCATAATTGAAAACTAATAAAATTATGGGCAAACATTTAAATTTTGGTAACTTATCCTTCTACCGCAAAAAAAACGATATAAAAGAAGATGGCACTTTCGAAATATTTATTCGTTACAATTACAGCTTAGATGGTAAATCATTTAGAGCAACCAAAACCACAAAGCAATTTTTATTAGAATCAGAATTTCAATTACTAAAATATGAAAAACTAAAGGGGCAAACTGCAAAGAAGCTTTATGAAATTTTTGACCAATTTAAACTTACAATTGAATCTATTAGAAATCGTAAAGGGGTGTGTTCGATTGAAACTTTTAAAAAATTTGAAGTAGGTGAAATTTTTGAAGAAGATAAAGACCCTGCGGATAGTTTTGATTATTGGGAAAATAGATTTTTGCTCGGTACAAAACCAACATCATCCAGACAATACGGTTCTAACCTAAAGCATTTTAAAAAGTTTCTTTATTTATGCCCTGACTTCATTTATAAAGGATTTTACCATATTATTGATGACAGAAGGATTTTAACCGAATACAAGAACTATATACTTCAATTTAATTCAACTGAGCTATTCAATACGATGGTGAATAAATTAACCACTACAAAGAGGTTTCTTAATAAGATTTATAAAACAAGAGGATTACCTCTACTTCAGGAAAAAATTCCTTCTTTAAAAAACGAAAAAGAGCAGTTAACATTGATAGATGAAGAAGTGAAAATTTTAATAAATTTTGATATTGATAGTATTGATGATGATACAATAAGAGGTAAAAAAGGAAACCCACGAATACGAAGAATAATTTACAAAACATTTCAATCAATAATTAAAATAAACACCTTGTTATCTTTACGAATTAGTGATAACAAGACCATAAAAAAACAACATATCGATTTTTCTGATCCTGAATTTACGGTTATAAAAGTTTACGATAAAAAAAGCAATTCGGATTACAGAGATGTTGTTATTAAAAATAATAAAATGCCAGAAGTTATTAATGAGCTTAAAAAGTTAGTTAAAAATGCTAATGAAGATGGTTTTTTATGGTGGGGAAAATTTCTAGAAAAGACCAGTAAATACGACCAATACCTGAAAGACTATGCTAAATTATGTGGTTTAAATCGTGAAGTTGAATATTACAATACTTATGTTAATGGTGAAACAATCGTACAAAAAGGTAAAGTTTCGGAATTAATTACGAGTCATGCCTTTAGGCGATACGCAATACACAATAACTTAAACGACACTTTTAAAGGTAATATTAAACAAGTTCAAGCGTATAGTGGTCATAAATCACTTGATACTATGACAAAATATTACACAAAAAAATCTAGCGTATCCGACCAAAAGAAAGCTTGGAATAATTTAGAAGAGTAATTGTAAAAATGACAACGTCCCAATAAAATTACTAATGTTTTATCTGAATAATATATAAAAAGCACACCAAACTAATGATGTGCTTCCTACCGATTCCCAAATCGATAATCATCCTAAATCATATCTTACTATCAATTTAAAACAATTAAATTGAATAATCAACACCTACCTCTTCACAACCTCGCTCACCCAAATAAAGGTATCGATCGTATGATAATGAAATTCGTAATTACCGGTCACAATCCTCCCAACCTGTAATCCTTGCTCAGGAAGCTCATTTAAAATACCAAGTTGTTCCTTTAATGGTGTTCGGTGTTCTTGATTTAAAATCAAATCTCTGTAATAAAACTCACCTCTATCCGAACTATAACTAATTTCAGCTCGCAGAACAATCCGATATCGATCGTCAAATGTGAGAACAACATACTTCGAGCATAACTCTTTCTCACCGAATGATAACCCATCATGCACAGCAGAATCAGCTACAGTTACTACATCTTCCCAAAGGTTATACATCGATTTCCATTTTAAATTAACAAGCTACAAACTTAATCATCTTCCACATAAATCATATCCAAAATTCCTGTCCCATCAATATCGTTAAAGGCTACAAACACTCATTTTTATATTATTTTATAAAATCACACTTCCGGAATTCACAATTTATTTTCTCAAAATTTTTAGCTACTTGAAAATTGGGCAACCGAAATAATATTTCAGGAATTTTTCTTTTGAAAAAAATCTTCATGTTGCACCCCTTGGTATATAAAGTACCACCCCCTCCCCCGGGGTGGGGCATCGGATACGATAGTATCCCCCATTGTACGGTCAATGCCACATTTTAAGTAGATTGTACAACCCTACCTATTGTAATTGTATCTCCCATTAAAAAAAGTATTGTCCATCTCTGTCCCAAAACAAATACCTCAGTATTTATATATAAAAACTAAGATGAAAAATACTTATTGCATTAATGGCTGTATCGAATCATTTGATGAGATGATTCTTGATTTCGATAATATTCACACCAAACAGAAAATGGTCTCTGTAGGTCAGAAACTACTCTTTGTCCAAGATACAGGTATCATCCCAGTTGTTCTTAACGAAATTAGCAGGAATGGTGAATATATTTACCTTAAGATGAACAGTTGCATTGATGGGGAAGAGATCCACGCTTCAAACTCCACAAAAGATATTCCGTGGGGTTGGTGTATATACTCCCTTGGTTATTTGAAAGATATAGTTTTTTAATAATATTGCAGGTAATTGATAATAAATCACCTGCAATAATTTAATTTCCTTATTCTTTAAGATTATTCATAATATTCTCCACAACCAAGCCACAGTCTTTTCGTATCTCTTGACCAGTATAACGAAGAACAACGAATCCTAAACGCTGTAATTCTCTATCAATGTTACGATCTCTTAATGCCTGCTTTTCGGTTACGTTGTGATAAGTATGACCATCGGCATAGATACAAAGCTTTACCTCATCCTGTTCAATATAGAAATCAGGAATAGTTAATATGGTATCAAAGTCAATCTCTTTAGGAAACTCATAGAAACTACCATCTTTGTTAAATCTACGTTGCATGACAACTTCAATTTCGTTTTTCCGCAGTTCTAACAAAAGGTTTCTTTCTAGTGGACTATCGCAAGTAACAATGCATGAATAGCATTCTTTCCATTTAAACTTGCATGCATTACACATTTTCCAGTTACTCTGCTTATCCCAAAACTTTTTTATTATTTGAGCTTCCTCACCAGAACAGTTAAATGTATCTGAAATCCTAGATAAACCTGTTGCATCATTAATTTGATTCGTGATATCTGTTAACGCTTTTTCTGATACAATTTTCGAAACCTCCCAATTATCAAGCTTTATGGATATTTTGTATTCGTCTTTTTTTACTAGTTCAATTTTTACTGGATTGTTATTTGTTGCCATATTAAATTTTAGTTACGTATTTATCAATATTAAAATCCTTCAAATCTGAATCATTTCCTAAATATAATGAATAGTGAGGATGCTCTGCTTTACTTCTTTTACCAATCAGTATCCATCGACAACTATTTTTTTGTAGAGTTCATATTATAATAGGGTTAATAATCCTCAATAGGTTGGTGTTTTCCATGAGGACTATTTCGGCAAAAACTGGAAGTAAGTGAACTAATTGTAGAATCATTTTTTCCACAATATTTGCAGGAATATTTACTTTGAACTTTTCCACCATAAGGCTGATGTTTTCCTAATGGACTTATTCTACAAGTACTTGATGTTAATGAACTAATAGTTGAGTCACTTTTCCCACAATATTTACAGTAATATTCTTTTGCAATTTCGCCGATATACGGTTGATGTTGACCTTCTGGATTAACCCTACATGATCCAGATGTTAATGAGCTTATAGTAGCGTCTTTTTTACCGCAATATTCACAGAAAAATTCAGTTTCACCCTTACCTTCATACGGTTGATGCTTTCTATTGGGACTGTACCTACAAGAACTCGATGTTAAAGAACTTATGGTAGAATCCTTCTTACCACAATATTTACAGAAAAATATATGATTAGATTCCCCAATATATGGCTTATGCTTACCACTTGAATTATTCCTACATGCTCCTGATGTCAATGAACTAATCGTTGCATCCTCTTTGCCACAATATTTACAA
Source organism: Labilibacter marinus (assembly GCF_001659685.2). Classification (GTDB taxonomy): domain Bacteria; phylum Bacteroidota; class Bacteroidia; order Bacteroidales; family Marinilabiliaceae; genus Saccharicrinis; species Saccharicrinis marinus. The sequence goes on along the minus strand of NZ_LXYE02000054.1, from coordinate 82,215 downwards.
CAAAATTTAAGTGAATCTTTCCCTTCGTATGGTTGATGCTTTCCATTAGAACTGTACCTACAAGAACTCGATGTTAAAGAACTTATGGAAGAATCATTTTTTCCACAGAATTTGCAATAAAAAACTACTTCTTTTTCAACAGTGCTTTCATTATCTACAATTTTTTCCTTTTGCGATGTAGAATAACTCCTTGATGAGCTTTTAGAATTCACATTTGTTGAATGGTGGTGATTTCCAAAATCTGTATCCTGATTATTGATACTTGATTGGTCATCAACTTTATTTGAGGCATCTGAAGCATAATCAAAATTACTGAACGTATCAGAAGAGTAACTTCTTTTTCTTATAAATAGTTTCCTTAATAGAAAAACTGCTCCAGTAATATAAACAATCCAACGCCACCAAACAGTTTTAGTGTTTTTCTTTGTTTGAATATATTTACTAGCTACAAAACCATTACTTCTATTCTCAAGTGATATTTCAGACCAACCTTCTTGCGCTGAAACTACTTTTACAGTATCACCCTTTTCCAATATAAAGACAACAGGATAATCTGTACCTGCACCTTCTCTAACATTTAAAGTAGTTGCATTAACACTTGAAACAATCTCAACACTAGTTCTATTTACGGAGTCAAGTTCTTGAATAATGAACATTATACATACATAAATAAATATATGAATAGGAGGTTTGATATTGAATCTCAGCCTCTTTCTTACCCAAGGAACTGTATAAATCCCCATCAGTATAAAAACTAATGCAAGACCTCTTATCTCATTTGATGTATCCTCAATTAAGTAAAAGAATCCATTTATTATTGCCAATAAGCCGAAAAGCCAAAGTGTGAAAGCTTTTAAAATGGTCATATTTGATGTTTATTTTATTTATTAAATCATTTCGTCCAATTAAATAAATCTAAGGCATTTTTATCAAGTAGAGCACTTTTCAAATCACTAAAATGAGTTTTTCTACCACCTTTAATTTGGAAATAACTTGGGTGTCTAAAGTTTAAAATTAATCGATCATTATGCTTATAGCATACTTCATTCAGCTTTTCAATTTCATCTCCATACAAATGGCAATATGACCGGAAAGTTATGTGATTACAAAGTACTATGTTTGGGTTTATTAACTCAATTTGTTCAATTAACAATTCTTTATCTTCGATTGCAAAACTAAATATTTCTCCATCATTCGATTTTGTCTTGTTATCACATTTCTTTTTAATATTTACATATGCTATATCATCAAGTATGTTCTGATTAAACTTAACTTCAGGCAGTTCATTTTTATCCATAAATTCACAACGCTTTCCATTGTAAATACTATTGATCACATATTTCCAGTAACAGATATTCCACCAGAAATGACTGCCATTTCCAGAAGTTATGTCAATATCTTTTTCTGCAATTTGAGTAAAATCGTCTGCTGATTCTTTCAAAAGAAACATGATTTTTGGCGTAGACTGCTCCCACTTCTTGTAGTTTAATATGCCATCAAAAGTAAAATTATCATATCCTCTTGATTCTATCCATTTATTCTATAGAGTATGTTGTTGTTTAACGATATTGCCCATAAACTGCTAGATAAGTATTTGGTTGTAGAAACTTAATATAAAATATCGTTTTAATACGCACTTTTGTTCCATTATGTTGCAGAATATTTAGTCAAAATTGACGAATGTTTGATATTAATGATCAAGTCTCCAATAATATTTAATCATGTGCTACATATACTAAACTGTCAATTATTATTAATCAATTGTCTTTCTCATTCCCTTTCAGGCATCCCTAAAGGAACGAAAATCTTTAATAAAGCAACGTTTAAAAACCTGAAGTATAAACCGCAACAATTTTAAAAACTTGACGTATCCGTTCTAAGTATCTTTATTAACTAATAGGTAAGCTTCATAACATATCTATTACTAAGAATTTATATTTAATAGAATCAGATCTAAATTTAAACTTATGAAACAAATTCTACTCGTTACAATTGTCGTATTATTTTCAACATTATTCTCATCAGCACAAATTCCAACAGATGGTCTAGTGGGTTATTGGTCATTTTCCGGCAATGCTAATGATGAGAGTGGGAATAATTATGATGGAACTGTAAATGGGGCAACATTATCACCTGATAGATTTGGAAACCAAAATAGTGCCTATCAATTCGATGGAACTGACGATCATATTTTAATTGATAATACAGCAGGTAATTTTGGATCTACTGATTTTGCAATATCTTACTGGATGTATGTAGACCAGTTACCTACTATACAAAATCAAGATATTTTAGGAAAAAGAGCTGCTGGTTCATGGGGAAATTATTTTAATTTTTCCTTAACTACATCAGGTGGAGTTGGTTTAGAAATTAATGAAGCTACAAGTGCTGATAGAAATGTATGTACAACAACTGCTGGAGTAATACTTGATCAATGGAATCACATAACACTAGTGAGGAATGGTTTAGATCTTGATATATACTTAAATGGACAACTGAGCAACTCAGTAGTAAGCAATATAGCTCATGATATAAATAATGATGTAGAACTTGTTTTTGGTTCACGATATTATAATAACGACTTAGTTCATTACTTTAAAGGTGGATTGGATGATATACGTTTTTATTCAAGAGCTCTTTCACAAAATGAGATCTCAAATCTTTACAATGAAACAAACGATGGACTAATTGCACACTACCCATTTAATGGTAATGCTAATGATGAAAGTGGTAACAATAACCATGGTACAATTAACGGAGCAACGTTAACAGATGATAGATTTGGAAAACCTAATTCTGCATATGATTTTGATGGTAATGATGATTACATTGATTTGGGAGTAATAGAAGGATATAGTTCTCACTCTTTTTCTGGTTGGTTTAAGATCGAAGGTCAACAAGACGGTTGGGGTGTTTTAGTTTCTAAATTATATGATGATGGAAATCACACCTTCATGAGTAGTGAAATTCGTATCGATCCAGACTTTGGCTCAGGTTATAAATTTTCTAGTCAATTAGGAACGGGAGCACAATGGGCAGGTAACCGAATTGAAACTCCAATAAATGACTCTGAATGGCAATACTTTGCATATATTTATGATGACTCTGAAAAAAGAATCAAGCTCTATTGGAATAGTAATCTAGTTGACAACATCTCTGTTACAGGATATAACGATACGGAAAACACGCCAACTTACATCGGAGCTCGTCCGTATCACAATGTTCCAATAACTTATTTCTTTAATGGATTAATTGACGATGTTAAAATATACAACCGACCACTTACCGTAGAAGAAATAAATTCTGAATATCAAGAATTTATTACAACTGAAGTAGAAAAGAAAATTAAAAATGTTGAGTTCTCAATTTATCCAAACCCTGCTTCCGAAAAACTATTTATTGATTGTAATTTATTTAAACTAGGTTCTGGTATAAAAATTAAAATATATGATATCACAGGTAATGAAGTTTACGGAACTTCAATAAATCAACAATTAACACGAATTGATTTAAATAATATACACGCAAAAGGAATCTACTTGGTACAGGTAGTGGATATCAACTCTAAAATTTTAGATTCTCAAAAAGTAATTATACGATAGATAATAAACGAAGATTTTTAGTTTGAGAGGTATCCTAGGTGTGGGATGCCTCTTGTTCTTTTAAAAAGATAGAACATCATAAGTCTGCATAAGCTCCTCCTTCGCAATCCCTAAGTACCTGCGTGTGATTAAAGTGCTTGAATGATTAAACAACTGCGATAGCTTAACCAATGCAAGTTCTGCTTGAGTACCTGCTTTTCCGAAAACCTCACGTCCAAATGTTTTACGCATGGTATGAGTGCTAAAATTATTGATGTCGATTTTATATCGTTGTTTAATCTCTTTGAAAATCACATTTATTCTCTGGATGGAATAAACGCTCCCTTTTTGTGAAGTGAAAATATAATCCTCAGAATTATGTGGCGCAATTTTATTGTAACATTCTTTAATATGACGTTGCAGTTGTTGGTTAATTTTAATGTCACGGGACTTTCCGGTTTTCTTCTCCACAAGTTTAAATTCATCCTTATCCAGAATATCATCCCATTTAATCCTAAGAAGATCAGAAATTCTCAATCCCCAAAATGATCCCAATGAAATTAATAATGACATTTTGTGTTCGCCATCATCAAATAACCTTCTAATCAAATTTAGGTTCTGATCCCAACTTAAATAGTCTGCTGTCGTGTTTGAGTATTTCTTGCTCATAATATTCAGTTTTGAGGATTTAACTACATTAGTGAAACCAGTGTTTTCGTTACTTAATGTTTATATGTTGAACTATAGCTTTTTAGCGAATAATATTCACTTTTAACCAATAGTGAATGTTTTTTAGTTCGGACATGCCCCGTAAATAATTTTCCAGCTATCAGATAACTTTAATCTCTCCTTTGCAAACTCAGGCATCTGAACATGATATGCTACTAAATGATTTGGAGACTTTGCTTCAGTTATTAAATAGTATGCTTCGCCGAATTCACGGTAAAGTTTAATCTCTTCATGGTAAACAAACATCTTCCCGTAGCACATATCTCTTATGTCCATAATTATTCCTTCTTAATTAAATGCCTAATATATTAGGCAAATATAACAGCAAATACAATATGCCCAAACTATTAGGCATTATTTATATATTTGTATTAAATATGACAGAAAATAAAAAAGCAAGAAACGAATCCGATCAGAAGGAGAAACTTCAGATTATTGGAGAGCGATTGAAGACTATGAGAAAAGGTATTGCTAAAGTTGGCTACATTGAGTTTTCTGAAAAAGTTGATCTAACAAGGAATACATATAATAACATGGAGAACGGCAGGTTCGAATATAATATTGGTAATCTTATTAAAGTACTTGCGTTCTACGAAATCACACTTGAGCAATTTTTTAAGGATGTTGGATTATAATATTTTATAATTTGCCATCAGATTTAAATTTTGCCCCCAAACCTATCAATGTAGGTGAGACATAATTCCCATATACCACTGCCCATAGGACACGTAAACATATTCAACTTAAATCATAATTTGAAAATCGTACAGATTAATACTGTTATCGGGTGAGTTAGGAACTGATAAGGTACATTCCGGTACATACAGTCACATATTATAATATGTCATATTTTTCCTCTGCTCATCAGTATTTATTATTAAAAGGTATGAAGCAGCAGAAACAGAAATATCACCGTGTCCATTTTGATGGTCTTGCACAAATGCGCATGGAAGCTATTGGAGGTGTCATTCGCCAGTATAGATATGACACGATGCTTTCGAGGGAAGATTTTGCAAAAGAGTATGGGATTTCTCGTAGTTTGGTTGAAAGAATCGAAACAGGTAAGAATGTGAATATCCTGTCCCTGTTTCGTATATGTGATATTTTTATGATCTCACCTGAAGAATTGTTTCAGGGGTGTGATTGATGTTTTTAATCTAGAGTCATATTCAAAGAATACCATGCTTGACCATTGTAAAGGTGTAACTTCCCATCTTCACCGAAGTATAAATCTCCTTTATTTGGATTCGAAGGTGGTGTAGGCAATGGTTCAAGTCGCATTGCATCTGAAACATGTAATAATCTTGCGGGTTTATTAGTTCCTATACCAACATTACCGCCTTCTTTTAAATATAATCGACTCCCACTTTGTCCAGTTTCAGCAAATACTATATCATTACTAACTAATGAAATATGCCACGATGGCTTGTTGAATTCTGGCTTATAGAAACCAATCATATCATATGTTTCAGTATTCGGCACTAGATTGCCGACAAGATTTAATTTAAAATAATGTAAATTAGAAGGTGTAGTTAATCCAATATTAATTTTATAATCTTGATTTGATGATTGACCATTATTACTCATCCAAATTGGATTAATAAGATTGTCCGCAGTCTTAGCATTCAGCGCATAAGGAACACTCAACAATTGACTCGTGCCCATTAACTCATAATTCTCGCCTCCATTTATATCGAGATTAATTTGAATATAATAACTGTCACTTCCCCAATTAATGGTTGAGATATCATCTGTCGATGTTCCTGTGCCGATAACCATATTAACCAGACCTTGTCCGTTAGTTTGGACAGTATGCGTTTCAGAATAAATCGCTGTTCCGTCAACTGCCCCTTGCAGGATGTTGATCTGGAACTTCACATCCTGATTGGTGATTATGTTTCCAGAATTGTCACGCACTACAGCTTGGTAATTGAATGCATCAGGTGCTTGAGCACTTATTGTAAGTGTCGTGATGATCAGTAATATTAATATTAAGAACTTTTTCATTGGTGTTTATTGTTTGATGATTTTGTATGTTTTTTTGTCATTAATTACTAAGAAGTAAACTCCCTTTGAAGCGTTTGAAAAATCAAGAGAATGTTTATTCTCGTTTATTTCTCCAACTTCAATTACATTACCTTCAATTGTGACGACCTGATATTTCAGGTTCTTATTAGAGGTTTCGATTGTAAGGATATCCTTAACCGGATTGGGGTATGCTCTTAACACAACTGATTCTTCCGGTTCTACTAAAGTGCTTATCCTTAAATTTCCTTGCTGAAATCCTTGGTTTAAGGTAACAGTTGGTGATGTAGCTGTTGTTATTACAACTTCTCCGAGTGCCCAGCTAATTTCAACTTCAGAAGCTTTATAACATGTCCCTGATGTTGAAACAACAGTCTGCCCAAACAGAGAAACATAGACAAACATGCTTGCAAAAAGTGTAATTGATTTATTCATTTTGTCAGGTTTTAAAATTTCCCTTTTTTACCTGACTATGACATTATAGTTACTGTTGTTCCCGAACTACTTTCTTAACGTCTATAAATCTTCAATAAACGTAAATTACTTAACCAACATTAATGTAAAATAAACCTTCGTACCTTCACACTTACGATACTCTCCAACAACATCTTCGATCTTAAACGTGTAGTTATTCGTCTTGAACTTTTGATTTAAGAGATTCAACCTTTTTTTGGTAATATCTGTCGCTTTCCCATTTCTTTGGTTATTATCCGTAGCTATTTCTTTCGCTCTCTCCCTTCCAATTCCATTATCTTCGATAATAACCGTTAATGTATCGTCATTCTCAATAATATCCACTTGTACTTTCCCAACCTCGTCTTTGTGCAATAGACCATGTTTGATAGCATTTTCAACGAATGGTTGAATTAACATTGGAGGTACTTTTAATCCTTCTGATTGAATTTTAGTATTAACCTCAAACGTTAGTCTTTCTTTAAATCTCAACTTCTCTAACTCCAGATATTGCTTAATAAACTTAACCTCATCATCCAGTTTAATTAACTCTTCCCCAAGGTTATTAAGGTTTTGCCTAATAACACCAGCTAAATTGCCCAAGTAGGTCAATGCTTCTTCCACATTTTCAACCAGTATAAAATATTGAACGGAATTAAGTGCATTAAAAATAAAATGAGGATTCATTTGACCTTGCAGCGAACGAATTCGGATTTCGTTTAATTGATGATTAAGGTTCTGACGTTCTTCTGCATCTTTTCGTATTCGCTTAATACGCTTATTTGTATGATAATATATAGTTATCCCAACAATAAGTAATACAAGTAGAATAAAACACCATTGTTCCCAGAATGCTCTTCTGATTTTAAATTGGATATTCTTACTGGAAACTGCCCCATCTTCCTTATTAACAATTCTTAAATCAATGGAATATTTATCTGATTGTAGAGATTCTAAACGGATTTCATTACCTACCAACCAATCTCGTTCGTTAATACGATATTGATAGGTCAGGTTCTTTGTAGTAGGAAATCTAAGGCAATTAAAACTTACCAGAATATTGTTACGAGAATGTGATAGCGATATTCCATCTAGCAATTCTAACTCCTCTCCATTAACAAAAAACTTAGTTCTAATTACTAATGACTCTGTACCGATCTCTGGAACATCAATATAAATCAATCTTTCATCATCATAAACGTACAGCCTCCCATCTGAATCAATTTGAGGTTTCTTGGATAAAATATAGTTGTAACCATTATTCTCATTGTAAAACAAAGGTTTTAACTTCTGTTGATTCAATTGATCAACGGGAACAATATTTAACCCCTTGTTAGTCGCTAGATAAAGAAAACCTTGATGGAACTTTAACCAATTAAACTTAGTCCCAATCAATCCACTTTCATAATTAAACTTGCTTCTGACGAATAATGAATCCTTAAAACCTACATTGAATAAATTACCATCTACAGAAGTACACCAAATCGAACCATCAGGTGCAACTTCCATATCTGTTAAAATATCATCTAATCCATGACTGCTGTTCAATTCATATGCTTTACCGTTAACCAAAGAGAACATACCAAAAAAATGCGATGGAAAAAGTAACGTATCACCCTTTTCAACAATGCCCTTTATACTGCGAATAGAATTTGCTTTACTTTCCAATTCTTCGAATTTTAGTTTCGAATTAATATTAGAGCAATGCAACATGGTGTTGTAATCTCTTACCCAATAAGCATTGTTTTCTTCCCATAAAGAGAACCATCCAGATTCGAATGGATAATATCGCATACAATCTGGAAAAGAAATTGATCCGTGATTGGTCATCAAGTATACCTGACCATTAGTTTTAATAAATCTTATTGGTTTAAATTTATACGAAAAGGAAAATATCCTATCTAAACCTTTCATTTCACCTCCTTCTGCTACGTATTTAGCTACCTTCCTTTTTAAAATCTTTTCTAACAAGGAATACGAGAAAACTTCCTCACCATCATCATTGAATATATTTTGATTTGTAAGAAAATACTTCATTCCACTAACCTCAACTACGTCCGAAACATTCCAGTTCTTATCCCAATCTCGATATTCAAAAATACAATTAGGTATAGCGTAAAGACCATCTCCTCCTGCCCAAATAAGGTTATTCACCGAATCATGAATAATGGTCATGAATGACTTACCTTCAATATCAAAAGGAATATTACGTATCATCCCGATACTAGAATCATACTTTTTAATTCCGCCAGTGAATAAATCATGATCTCCCCAACCAGACAATAATAAACTTCCTTCACGATCTTGAGTCATATCCCAAGCCAAAAATGAGGAAGAAAGATCAACAAAGCTTGTGTCCAATTGATTACTATTAAGACTCCATTTATCAATTTTATTTCTATCATTAGAAAAAACTGTATCTTCAATGACTTCAATAGCAAATCTATCACCCTCCATTCTCTGGATCGTTTTTAATGAGTTTTGTTCCGTAGAATCTTTAACTACTTCAAACATTCCTCTTCCGCTGCCATGAACAGAAAAAAATAAATTATCAGAACTCTCCTCAATAGCCAATACAGAACATTTTCTATCATCGGTTCGAGGAGATTTTATTTGTGTAAAAATGGAATCGTTGAAGTAGAATAATCCATCATCCGTACCTACAAATAACATCTTATAGTTTGATGAATAATGTAATTTACGTATCGAGTTGTTGTATTTAGTCAGCTTCATTTTATAAGAAGCAACAACAGAATCATTCCTAATCAAGTTAAGTCCCTCCTTATAGCAACCAACCCAAACATTGTTATTATCATCAACTGCTAACGCCCAAGCATAATTACCTAATAAGCCATCTTTTTTCTGGAAGTTGACAAACTTTTCTCCATCATACTTTGATACTCCATTATTGGTTGCAACCCATAAATAACCTTCCTTATCAATTACAAGGTCTTGGACAGTATTATCCACCAAACCATCAGCTTCAGTAAATCGTTGATAAGGTTTAAATTGAGCCGACAAGTATACTGACAACGATAATATTATGAAGATACAAATCAATCTCATTAGCTTATCAACTTTTGGATATCCTTAGTAAAGTCACTGACATTCCTCACCGATACAGGTATTTTTTCCCCACTGCGTAAAACAACAATACTTTGTTTGCCCTTGATAAATTTTTGTATGTAATAAATATTGATCAAATAAGATTTATGGGTACGGTAAAATTGGTTCTCAGGTAATAATAGTTCCAAATCTTTTAATGGCTTACTAACGGTTATCTTTCTTCCAGAGTACATGACAGCAACAGAATACGCTTGTTCTGCGTAAGCGTATTCAATATTACTTGAATTCTCCATTTCGAACCCGTCTGAAACTGGGAACATTATATTGTTGCCAACATATGAAGCCGGACTAACAGCACTTAAATGCTTCTCAAGGTTCAGCTTCGATTGTTTTTCTTCAATTCTACATCTGACCTTTTTGATTGCCTCTGACAGTTCCATAAAGTTCACAGGCTTTAGTAAATAATCCGCAGCATTTCTCTTCACAGCATCAATGGCATATTCACTATAAGCAGTAGTAAAAATAATCTGGAAATCTGGATTTGGGAAAGTGTTATAAATCTTAAGTCCATTCTTTTGGGGCATTTCAATATCTAGAAATACTAAATCAGGTTTTTGTTTCAAAATTAATCCGATTCCATCATCCAAATTATTTGCTGAACCAACAACTTTAACTTCAGTATCAACAAAATCAGTAATTAGCTTTTTTAAACCATTAACGGCATCTTTTTCGTCATCTATAATTATCGCTTGCATATTATGATTAGTCTAGGTTATGCGAGTATAATCATTTATTAGTTTAGATACAATTTCCAATTTCTTATCGTAGTACTTTGAGGGTTTAACGTTGATTCCATATAAGGAACATCACGGTTAATTGAATATTTCAAACGATAAGAAGGTTGTATCACTATACTAGAAACATAGGTATTCTTTTAACGTTAAAAGTGCTATTATTTAAATAAATTGATATGAAACTATTAAGATTAACATCAACACTTTTAATTACAATTAGCCTATTTAGTTGTAGTTCTGATTTGGAATCAAAGGAAGACGACCCACAACCAGATAAAAAAACTACACTCAGGTTAAAAAAGATGTCAACTCACCCATATTTCGAACTTAGTGAGAATGAATCTACAACTATTTTTGAATATAATGCTAACGGACTACTTACTAAAAGAACCGACAATTATGGTAGTGACAACATAGAATACAATGACAATAATAACCCGACTAAAATTACAAACATCAGCAATTACGATCCAGCCAATAATTATACAGAAACTATAGAATGGGTTAGCAATGGTTTTAATACTCAAAGAACATATAGTGAGGAATCATATGAAAGTAATGAACGTGATAGGTTTGTTTTTGACGATAAAAATATGCTGACATCATTTTACTTAGGTACTGATGAAAAAACTAGTACGTTTAATTACTTGACAGATGATTTTACACACATCTCAAAATCTGTTAAGTACGACTATGAAGATTATTCAACCGTCTATGACATTACAATTGAGTGGAGCGCAGTTTACCATCCTTTTAAGGGTATTAATCCTTCGTTAAAGTTTTATTTATATTGGGATATTGAACATGAAACAAAAATAGGAGCTTTTAGTGATTATTTAATAGCAAAGTATAGTAAAGCTTCATCATCTCCTGATGATGAAAGAGAGATTATCATTACCCCAACTATAATCAACGACAATAACTACCCTACTCAAATTGAAATCAAAAATGGTGTGAACGATACTTCTCCCGAATATTTCTATTTTGACTATGAGGAGGTAGAATTGTAATATTCAAAATCATTCATAACTTAATTGAAACAATCAAACAAGGCTACCGGATAATTTTCTCCGGTAGCTATTTGGTAAATTATGATTTCTGTACTAAATACCAACAGAAAGACAGCTTAAACATAATTAGCTCCATCTTAGTCTTGCCAGAGCCTTAAGATTATTTAAAACCCTTGAATCTTCATTTACAATTGACTTTACAAGCGATCCAACATCATTCGTAATGGCATTTAATTTATCTTCCTCTTTATGCAGTTTAATACATTTGTTTAAAGCATCATATGTAACTCTCTCTCCACCATTAGTCTTTCTATATATATAGTAAGCACTTAAGAAAAATAGTTTATCAAACTTGTAAAATGTAAGCCCAAGATCTGCTGGGTACTTATTGAACTCATCGATAACAATCTCTTTTATTTCATCGGAATTGGCATATTGCGATTTAAAGTAAGGTTTCATGTCATCTTCACATGAAATTATACTATGCTGGTCAGTATTATCATTGATTGAATCATCTTCCAATTCATCACAAGTATCGATTTCACCTACATTTAAGGAACTTTCTTCTTCTGGACACACGTTTATCTCACCCTCGCCTACTGAATCAAAATTTAGAAGCGGATTAGCTTCTTCAAAAACTTTTATAATATGTCTATTTTTTTCTTCATTCTCCACAAAACGAGGTATTTCCCTTGCTCCATTTTTACGGGCATGCTCCAAACCATTTAATTCACTTATCGCTATATTAAATTCTTCTTCTGTTGGAATCTCATCGTCGACTTGCAGATATTCAACATTATGAGAATCCCCGGCATGCAATACCTCATCTGCATCTTTTTGAATATCACCATCGTCATTCATTTGACAATGCTCTTCTATAAAATTGCCATTTTTAAAAGTGGAGACTTCATCTAACTCATTCCGTGCAATAGCAATATCACAACTAAAGGTATTATGTGAATTTAAAACAAGATTCTGATTGTTTTCAGGTGCTTTTATTGGCTTAACTTTTTCTTCAGAAGCAGTTGGCTCAACACTCTTTATTCTGTCTAATTCTGCCTTTAATTGCTCAATCTCTTTATCCTGTTGGCTAATAACCTCTTTAAGGTTGTCCTTGGTATCAAAATTAATGGCTGGTAAATAAGTTGATTGATAGTGAACATATCCAACTTCATTGATTTTACCATGATTTAGGACATACATGTCATCATCTACTTCTAAAAATCCTAATTTATTTAGCTTCTTAAGACTGTCTGATAATGGGTCACGGCTTGCGAATCCCATTGATTTCCATAGTGAAGCTTCAGTATATCTTTTAGGTTTATTATTACACTTAAAGGTCGAAGACCTTCTAAGGTTAGCAATTACTCTGATATCCGTTACATTTAAACCCAGTATATCAATTAAGTAGAGAGGTATTTGCAAAAATTGTTCTGCCTTCTTTTGCTCAAGGCTTGAATCATAATTGATTCTAATTTTTCTTTCATATGCCATTTTAATAACTTTAAGCATACTGTTATTTTTGTGTTCATTATTTTTAGGTATATACGGAATTCTCAAATAAGCAACCTACGGAAAATGAAAACCTTTTACTTGCTTAGAGAGAAACTTAGTCACGTTGGACATTTACTCATTTAAATGTTTCCGCTTTTTAATTTAAATTTCAAAACATTAATCACTCGTTAGTGATCTTTCTTTTTGCTACAAAACTAATTACAATCTAACCAAGGTGCAAGGATTTTTCAATTACTCCATAACAAAAGAAAATTAAAAGTCAAGGATTTTAAACCCAGTTATATTCAGTTGAATTAAATTATTTTCAAATTAGTAGCATAAATTATAAACATTAGATTATTGGTCAGATTATGATTTTAAATTACTGAAATAGATTACTGATTACATTACTAAATTATATTAGTAAATAGATTACGTATTATATTATTGGATTAGATTATTGGATTAGATTATTGGATTAGATTACTGAATAGATTACTTGTTAAATTAGTAAAAACAACCTTCAAAGAGGTGGTTTATTACAACCCTCATGAGGGTTGATTTGATTAACTTAGTAAAGGTTGTTTTTAAACCTTCTTTGAGGTTGTTTAAAACATTAGGAGTGAACGTATGTGAACGACAAATATTAATTCTTCTATCAATCCAATAGTTTTGTTTCTTAATTAGGGTGAGCGACAGCGAACCCATAACCTTTAGGTATTGTTTAAATCATCATAAAACCAACTTGAATATTGTTTAAGTTAGGATTTGTGAGCGAAGTGAGCAAATCTTCTAAATCACATTCCCAAATTTAGTTGTTGAGCGACAGCGCTGTTGAACTTACCCCGCCCTCGAATTAAATTCAATTTTGTTCGAATTTATTAGGAACATAACTTTGGTATTATATACAACCCCAATGCTCACTTTTATCTTTGTTTACATTAGCTTGGATAATCAATATTTTCAGGTAATTACCATGACATCAATCGCAGAAATATCTAATATGCACTTCTGCATTGAGGGAATAACTATTACTGCCGGGGGGAAATCATATGACAATATTATTTTCCAAAGTAATTATACTTCAGAATATTCAAACTCATCTGGATTATATAATTTCTGGCAAGAACAAGGACTAACAAAAGAATTCGGTAAAAAACCAGTGACCATCTAATTGTTTGGGCAACGTTTGATATTTCTGGGGATGATGATGATTAAGAATATTGTTTACTTTCATCCCCTTATTACTAACTAACTAAATGAACACTATTACAACCCCTATTAAAGAGGATGGATCGTGCTTAAATCAAATTTATGAGATTCCATGCTAAGAGATGTCTTATAATATAATTAAATCATACCCTTCGTTTATCACATGCTAATGCTTATTAAAGATATATTAAAATACATGAGCGTTACTTTTCTTGTTTTTAGTTGCAAAATTTGGTTGCAAATAGATAATATAGTTCAGCCACACTTTAAGTTAATTTTAACTATCTTTTTAATTAAAAAATTACATATTTGCATTCGTTATAAAACAAACAAAAATCAAATTTGCAACTAAATTTGCAACCAAACAGCAAATTCAAAACAATATAACATTCATTTACAACACATTATATTATTTTAAATTAAATTCTATTAATTTTGCGAAAAAAAGAAATAATGCACAAAACATCCACTTTATTTATTGCCATCATATCCACCATATTATTTAGTACTCCCCTACTAAGTCAAAAAAATATTATTGATGAAGTTATTGCCGTGGTGGGTGATAATGCCATCTTAAAATCCGATGTTGAATATCAGTACCAACAAGCAGTAATGCAAGGTGTTTCGGCAAAGGGTAACTTAAAATGTAAGTTATTTGAACAACAACTTATCCAAAAGTTAATGCTTAACCAGGCTGTTTTGGATAGTGTTGAGGTGAATGAAAACAATGTTATCAACGAGGTTGATAGAAGGATGAATGAATTTATAAATCGTGCTGGTGGTCGTGAAAAACTAGAAGAGTGGTTTAATAAATCGGTATTGCAAATTAAAAAGGAACAAATGCAGACCGTTCGTGACCAGATGCTAACGGAGAGTATGCAACAATCCATCACTGCCGACATAGAACCAACGCCTTCGCAAGTTCGTGCATATTACAGAAAAACATCTCCAGATAGTTTGCCAATGGTTCCTGTGCAGTACCAAATTCAAAAAATTGCAGTATATCCAGAAATTGAGCAAAAAGAAATTGACCGTATAAAGTCGCGCTTAAGAGACTTCCAAAAACAAGTGGCTGACGGAAGAGACTTTGCCACATTGGCCGTTTTATATTCTGAAGATCCAGGTAGTGCTACCAGTGGTGGAGATTTAGGATGGAGTACACGTGGTACTTTTGTTCCTGAGTTTGCCAACGTAGCCTTTAACATGCAAGAAAAAAATAAGGTTTCAAAAATTGTTGAGACTGAGTTTGGTTACCATATTATTCAATTAATCGACCGCAAAGGTGAGCGTATTAATGTACGTCACATTCTTTTAAAACCTAAGGTTTCTGCAGCAGCATATCAAAAAGCAGTGGAGCGTTTAGATTCGGTTTCTACTTTGATTAAAGATGAAGAGTTAAGTTTTGAAGAAGCTGCGTTATACTTTTCTATGGATACAGATACACGTAACAACGGTGGTTTAATGGTTAACATGCGTACGCAATCCTCAAATTTTGAGCTTTCTGCCATTCAAGAACCACAATTAGCTAAAGAGCTACAAAAACTAAAAGTAGATGAAATTTCGAAACCTTTTAGCATAAAAGATGACAAAGGTAAAGATGTGTATGTGATCATAAAACAGAAACAAAAAATTGAGCCACACCGCGCTAACCTAAAGGATGACTACCAATTGGTACAAAACATTATGACGGACAGAAGACGTCAGGATGCGATTGATGATTGGATAAGAGAAAAGCAATTAGATACTTATATCACCATCCATGATGGATGGAAAGATTGTGAATTTGACTTTAAAAATTGGATTAAGCATTAATTTTTACTAATTTACCCAGAATTAAATGCTTGGAGAATGCAAATTACTGGGGAAAGCAAAATAGTTTTAATTATAATTTCAATGATTTTATGTGCTTCTTGTGCAAGAGAGGCCTATAATATATCGTATAAAGGGGTAATTGTGGACGAAGAGACCAATTGCCCCTTAGCTTTTTCAGAAGTACAGTCTTTCTGCCTGTTCCAGCAAAACATTGACGAATCAGGAACCCAAAAAATCAATACAAAAACAAATACGGAAGGAGAATTTTTATTGAAATTTAATAAAGGTTATAAAATTAGTTTAGCGATTGAAGCTGAGGACTACATCAATCAGTTTATCCAGTTTAAACCACAACCTAACCACGCTCCTGATACTATTTACCTGAAAAGGAAACTTATCTACCATTCTTCTACAGAAACACCAACTACAGATTTACCATAATACTTTCATATTTTAGTCAGCACGTTTGATTTTTTGTTTTGGCTCGATAATTGAATCTAAACAAGCTAAACACCTGCCAAGAAAAGCTTAAAGTAAGTCCAGTTTATTTTCGTTATTTGGGTTTTACTCTTATTTTTGCGGCGTAAATTTTCATTCATTACCTTAAGCAAATGCGTTTACAGAAAAGCTTTTACACTATACTTTTAATATCCTTCTTTCTTATTTCAATAAATACTATTGCGCAAAAAAAGAAACCGCGCATGGTTGAAGTAAACAATGCGGATAACTTTATTGGAGATGAAGAACTTTATGGCAAAGACATTGAAGTGTTAATTGGGAATGTAAAGTTTACCCATGGCACAGCCGTTATGTATTGCGATACAGCCTATCGTTACAAGTTAGAAAACAAAATGAAAGCCAAAGGCAATATTCACATTATTCAAAATGATTCTCTGCACTTATACGGCAAACGATTAAACTACAACGGAAACACTGGTATAGCTGAAGTTAGAGACGATGTTAAACTCATCAACAAAGATGTAGTATTAACAACTGATTACCTAGATTACGATAGGTTCAATAACTTTGCCTACTATTTCAATTTCGGAAAAATAGTTAATAAAGAGAATGTACTTACCAGCAAAAAAGGATATTATTATCCAGATACTGACCAAGTACATTACAAAGACAGCGTAGTGGGAGTTAACCCGAAATACACGATCTATTCGGATACTTTAATTTATCACACCGTAACTAAAGTATCTAAAATAGAAGGACCTACTTTTATCATCAGCGACAGCAATACTATATATGCAGAAGCCGGTTATTACGATATGATGCACGATTTGGCCTTGCTAAAAGAAAACGCCTATGTGGATGGCGAGCAGCTTTTAAAAGGAGATACCATATATTACGATCGCGGCAGTGGAATTGGTGAGATATTTAATAGCATGGAACTTCATGACACCACTAATAATGTTATTATTAAAGGTGATTATGGTTTTTATAACGAAATAACCAAAGATGCACTTGCTACTAAAAACGCTGAGCTATTGCAGATGTATAATAACGACACCTTGTTTTTACATGCAGATACGCTACAAGCGGTACCCTTAGAAGATGGCGAAGAAAAACTGATTAAAGCATATAGAAAGGTAAAATACTTTAGAACAGATATGCAAGGACGTTGCGACTCGATGGTATTTGACTCCAGAGACACCACCAACACTTTCTATTACGACCCTATCATGTGGTCTATGGGTAATCAGCTAACAGCGGATATTATTAAAATGTATACCAAAGATGAAGTAATGGATAAAGTGGATTTAATAGATCGCTCCTTTATCATCTCTGAGGAAGATTCTTGTCGCTATAACCAGGTAAAAGGTAAACTGATGACAGGTTATATCCGTAATAACGAGATTTATAAAATAGATGTAAATGGCAACGCTCAATCGGTTTATTTTCCGATGGATAGAAAGAATGTGATTGGCGTAAACAGAGCAGAATGCAGCAACATGACCCTTTATTTGCGTCAAAGGGCGGTAGAACAAATTACGATGCGCGTATCTCCTAACGGTAACATGAACCCTCCTTTTTTAGTACCTGACGAAAACCTTAGGTTAGATGGTTTTTATTGGTTAGAAGAATTTAGACCCAAAACCAAAGCTGAAATTTTTATTTGGGAAGAGTTACCCGAAATAGATCGTGGCGAAGACTTATCGGAATACGATTTGGATGAATCTTTTAATGAGTAGGCCTATACAGACTAAAGAAATATAGATGGAAAATTCGTAGTATTCAAACGCATAATTTAAAGCATAAAAAAATGGCCTACTCAACAGAATAGGCCATTTTATTTATCTTAAATATCGATGCTTAAAAAGCAGCAATAATTCCGTAAAAGTCTTCAGCTTTTAAAGAAGCACCACCAATTAAACCACCATCCACATCTGGGTTAGCGAATAATTCTTTAGCGTTTCCAGGCTTACAACTACCACCATAAAGGATAGAAGTGTTATCAGCAACCTCAGCGCTGTATTTGTCAGCAATTACCGAACGAATGTAAGCGTGAATCTCTTGAGCTTGCTCAGGAGAAGCAACTTTTCCAGTTCCGATAGCCCATACTGGTTCGTAAGCGATAACGATTTTAGCAAATTCGTCAGCAGAAAGGTGAAATAAAGCCTCTTCAATCTGACTTTTAACAACCTCATTTTGCTTTTCAGCTTCTCTTTCTTCTAATACCTCACCAATACAAAAAATTGGCGTTAAACCGTTTGCTAAAGCTAAATCAGTTTTAACTTTTAAAGTAGCATTAGTTTCACCATAATACTCTCTTCTTTCAGAGTGACCTAGAATTACATGTCCAGCTCCTGTAGACTTCACCATAGCAGCAGAAATCTCTCCTGTATAAGCTCCAGATTCTTGATCTGCACAGTTTTGAGCAGCAACACCAATTTTTCCAGCGTCAACAGCCTTTACTACTTCAGTAATGTGCGTAGAAGGCACACCAACAACAACACCACAGTTGATTGTTTTAGAAGCTAAAATCTCGTTTAATTCAGTGGCTAATTTTACACCTTCTTGAAGTGTTGTGTTCAATTTCCAGTTACCGGCAACAATGTTTTGTCTCATCGTAAAAAATGTTTGTTATTGAAATTATTTTGACTATTTATTTTTTCTCATTAAAACTATAACCACCAATAGGCTAGTAAGTACAGCAAGCCAAACAAACATTTTATTTTGCTTTTGCTCGTGCTCTCCTAAACTATACCTTACGGGATTTTTAAATTCAGCTACTTGCGGAATATCATTATGATGCCACTTCCCTACTACGTTGCCTTTTTGCAAAAGCACTAAACCCGGGTTGGAACGTATAATGGTTTTTAGCATGGTTTCATCAGCATTCAAATACTCAAAACCACCATCTCCCTCAAATTCAAACTTAGTAATATCGTCATCCGCCGAAGCGGTTAAAAAATACGTTTTTACACCTTGCTCGTAAATCGCATCTTTTAAAGCTTTAATCTGCTCCTGTTTTCCTTCGCTCCAGGTTCCTTTTTTAATTTGAGAAGAAACGACTAATAGAATAGGATTATCGTTATTAATAATATTTTGTGTTTGATCTACACCCTCAGCATCCATCAATACAAAATCATGAATTGGGGGTTCGTAACCTTTTTTCAACACTTTGGTTTTACTACTTACAAATACCCAAGTGGAATCAGTATAAGGGTAGTTTTCGGCAGTAAATGTTTTTTGTTCTCCGCCTTTTTCCATTAAAAAGGTAGTTTCGTACTCAGGTTGTTCTGCATCTTCAGGAATAATCATTCCCTCATGTATATTACTTCCCACCTTATAAGGACGAAAATCGAGAACTGGTAAATGCTTTAAACTATACTGTGATACGCCAATAATTCCTAGAGTAAAAAAAGCAGTGATAAGCACTTTATTAACTGCAGAAACTTCTTCATTAAAATTCTTTCTATTTAAATACAGCCATACTGTAGGTAAACAGATGATTACATTTTTAATAAAAGTTTGCCAATTGCTTATTTTTAAAGCATCGCCAAAACATCCGCAATCGGTTACAGGTTCTGCAATAGCAATATAAAGCGTTAATGGTGTAAACACAGCCATAAAGACCAACGTAAAAAACGACGCTGTTTTAATGCGAATACCCAATAATAAATGCAAACCAGTTAAAAACTCTAAAGCAATAATAGCTATAGACGCAATCATAGCCATACTCGAAAGCCCTTCCAGATGAAAAGCACTTAGGTAGTCGGTTATTTTTATTGCATAACCCATTGGATCTACAGCCTTTACAAATCCTGCAAAAATAAATGTAGCTCCAACTAAAATTCTGCTAATTAAAAATAAAACTCTTGTCATTATTTATTCTTTGGGAGTCTCCGTGTCAGGAAAGTCTAACTGTATCATTGCAAAAATGGCATAATTAATCATATCAAGGTAGTTGGCATCAATACCTTCCGATATGATAGTTTGCCCTTCGTTATCTTCAATTTGTTTGGTACGATGAAGTTTCATTAATATCAAATCCGTGAAAGAACTAATACGCATGCTTCTCCAAGCCTCATCATAATCATGATTCTTATTCAACATTAAGTTCTTCGCTTTGTATATATTATCTATATACATTTTTAAAGCTTCATCATTATCCATTTCTGGTTGATCAGATGGTCCTTTTTCAAGTTGGATAATGGCCATTGCGGCGTAATTGATTATTCCTATAAACTCTGAGCGAACACCTTCATCTACCTTAGTTACTCCCTTGGTTTCGATGCTTCGAATACGCTGCGCTTTAATAAAAATTTGATCGGTCATGGAAGAGGGACGAAGAATTCGCCAAGCTGTGCCGTAATCCTTCATCTTCTTTACAAAAATATCTTTGCAGACGTTAATTACATGCTCAAACTGTTGGTCTGTTTTTTGCGACATAATCGGTTTTAATATTGAGCCGTAAAAGTATCAAAAAAACATATAATTATAGCATTTTTATTGGGTGAGTTGAAAAAAAAATATCCTTTTCAAAATGTAGCTACTTGTTGGCAATTCCCCTTTCAATTTACAAAGAAATATGTTTGAATAATTCAACGATAATCAACATGATCATAAACACATACACAAAGCAGCGCCTTGCTTCTGACGAAACAAGGCGCTGTTTAATATATCATTATTATATCTATTTGTTTTTAATCATTATCCGATTCTGAGGATTGAATAGCATTAACTTGCAACACAATTTTAGTAAGGAGAATCGAAATGACTCCGAAACCAATACTATAATAACCTATCATTTCTAAAAAAACAGGATTTATACCTTTCACCAAACTAAAGATAAAAGTCATTAACATCAGCGACAAAATAGCTTCTATAATATAAATAGGCCAGAATTTAATTTTTGCACGAATAAGAGCAAAAGATTCCATCAAATTAAGTACAACGTTAAAACCTACACTTACCATTACCGCAACAATACCTGCAAATCGTGCTCGTTCTATCGTAAAAGCACCTGATTCATAAAAGAAAAAAGCGCGAATTAATACCACCAGTATAAAAACATGAATGATAAACACACCTAATAAAGTTCCTTTTAACTTCGTTTTTTTCATGATAGTAGTTTCTCCTAAAGAAAGCACTACTATAAAACCAATTAACAAAGCCATTATCAATAGCAAAGGTTGAAAAGAGTCGGGCTTTTGAATAATAGCAAAGAGTCCTAAAGCAATATAAGAAATTCCTCGCACTGCCGAGATCCATGGTCGCTGAAAACTAAATGATTCCATAAAGTGTTATTTTGTTTGATTAATATAAATCTAAAAAAGCATATTTTATATATGCAAATTATAAAAAATAGCTGATTATTCGGTATTTCATTTTTAAAACTAACTCAATACTTATTTATCTGTCATATTCACCCAGGTTTAATACCGGCATTTTTAGCTATAAAAAAAACGCTCTTAAGCATAAATAATGCCAAGAGCGTTTTTGTTCAATATTTCTTTGTACAATTAGTAACTATCTCGTGCAATCTCTCCGTGCATAGCTTCATCTAATCCCATTTCTTCTTCTTCAGCACTTACTTTTACTGGCGTTATTTTATTAATAACCACTAACATTACCCATGTAAAACCAAAGGCGTAAACCG
Organism: Labilibacter marinus; assembly: GCF_001659685.2. Taxonomy (GTDB): domain Bacteria; phylum Bacteroidota; class Bacteroidia; order Bacteroidales; family Marinilabiliaceae; genus Saccharicrinis; species Saccharicrinis marinus. The sequence goes on along the minus strand of NZ_LXYE02000054.1, from coordinate 59,927 downwards.
AGGAAACCAATATGGCAACTAACTCTTTAACTAAAAAGGAAGCATTACCATAAAATAAACCGTCAGCCCCATTGGCATTTACTGCTTTAGTGGCGAATAGTCCTAGCATAATGGTTCCTAATACACCACCAACACCATGAACTCCCCATACATCTAAAGCATCATCCCATTTAAGACGTTCTTTAAGTTGTACTGCAAAGTAGCATCCAGCACCAGCAACTACACCTATTAACACAGCAGTATTTATGGTAACATAGCCTGCAGCTGGAGTTATAGTAGCTAAACCTGCTATAGATCCGGTTAAAAGTCCAATGAAACTAGGTTTCTTTTTATCGGTTTTAACCCACTCAATAATTAACCAGGTAACAGCTGCAACGGATGCGGCAATATCTGTATTTAAGAAAGCTAATGCAGTAATTCCATTTACAGCTAGTTCTGAACCAGCATTAAAACCATACCATCCAAACCAAAGAAATCCTGTACCTACAGCCACCAAAGGAATACTGTTTGGTTTAGAATCTACATTACGACGCTTTCCAACATACAACACTGAGGCTAGTGCGGCGGCACCTGCTGTGGCATGCACAACAATCCCTCCTGCAAAATCTAAAACTCCCCAATGGGCCAAAATTCCACCACCCCAAATCATATGTACAAACGGGTAGTAAACAAAAATCTGCCAAAAAATAAGAAATAGTAGGTACGCTTTAAAAGTTACCCTATTGGCAAAAGCTCCAGTAATCAATGCTGGTGTAATAATGGCAAACATCATCTGATAGGATACAAATACCAATTCAGGAAATTTTTTGTCTGCAGAATAAAGTGAATCAAGGCCTACACCATTTAAAAAGGCTTTATCTAAATTCCCAATAATAGCGTTCTCTCCTCCGCTAAAACATAAAGAATAACCAAAAGCCCACCATAAAATGGTAGTGATTCCAAGTGACACAAAGCTTTGTATCATTACTCCAAGGATGTTTCTTTTACAGGCCAAGCCCCCATAAAAAAATGCCAATCCTGGAGTCATGAGCATAACCAAGCTAGTGGCCAGCATCATAAATGTTGTTGTTCCAGTATCAAACATGATAATAAATAAAATTTGCGTTAATTTTTCTCAATATGCGCCGCAAAAGTATACATTTAAAAACGTCACCCCTCATGCCAATGGGGTATGTGCATTTTAAAAGCATTAAAAAATACAACAGGCGTAGTTTCTATAAGGTGTATATGAATAGATTACGACTAAATAGAGAAACATGACATTGGTCATAAAAAATACTAATTTAGAAAGATTACAAGTTAGCTACTTTCATCATAATCATTCCTGTAACACAGTAATCAAGTTTGGATATTCATTACTTTTAAGCTCCAATTTTGTAAACAATAGCTAGTGATTAGCATGGTAAATCGAATCAATGACTAATAACTAACGAACCAGTAACATTTATAATTATGACTTTAAAAGACAAACTTAAACTAGCTCAGGATAAATTCAGCAACAACTGCAATTGTGCGCAATCTGCTTTGATAGGACTTGCTTCGGATAAATTAGATGTAAATGCTTTAGAAATGATGTCCTCCGCTTTTGGAGGGGGCATAGCACAGCAAGGAAAAACATGTGGTGCAATTACTGGTGCATTAATGGCATTGGGCGTTTATGAAGGATATACGGAGGCGCAAACTGCTAACAAACCAGCCATGTACAATAAAGCACAAGCCTTTTTAAAGGAGTTTGAAAGGCAAAATGGTTCTTCGCAATGCTGCGATTTATTAGGATATGACATGAGCATACCGGAAGAAAAAGCGAAAGCTGTGGAATCGGGATTATTTAATAGCTTATGCCCTAAGTTGGTTATGTCGGCAGTAGAAATCATGGATGAGATTATCCATTCCAAGCCCGAGTAGATTGTAATCGCTTTTTTTGCTTTGTCGATTTAATCTTTTATTATTGTGTTCACCTTATAATTAATACCAATTTGAATAAATAAGTATATGGAAAAAGTTGATAAAGCATTATTGGATGCTTCTGTAATGCCTGATAAAAATGGCTTTTTTGGCGAATATGGTGGACGTTTTGTTCCTCCAATGCTAGAGCCATTAATGCAGGAAATAACAGATGCCTACCAAAAAATTAAAGACGATCCTGTTTTTAAGGAGGAGTTATTATACTTACAAAAACACTACACTGGTCGTCCTTCTCCCCTATTCTACGCCAAGAATCTTACCAACAAACTGGGAGGAGCAAAAATTTATCTTAAAAGAGAAGACCTTAACCATACTGGTGCACACAAAATAAACCATTGTTTAGGAGAAGCCCTTTTGGCCAAGAAAATGGGCAAAAAGAAATTAATTGCAGAAACGGGTGCAGGACAGCATGGCGTAGCGTTAGCAACTGCTGCAGCACTAGTGGGCTTGGAGTGCGATATTTACATGGGCGAAGTAGATATTAAAAAGGAACATCCTAATGTTGTTAGAATGGGAATTTTAGGCGCCAAAGTTATACCTGCAACACACGGTTTAAAAACATTAAAAGAGGCTGTTGACGCTGCTTTTGAGGCTTACCTAAAAGACCCAGTCAACCAACTATACGCCATAGGTTCTGTTGTTGGTCCACATCCATTTCCTATGATGGTGCGCGACTTTCAATCTATTGTAGGAGTTGAAGCCAAAGAGCAAATATTAGAAGCCGAAGGTAAAGCTCCTGATAATGTAGTAGCATGCGTAGGTGGAGGTTCTAATGCCATTGGTATTTTCTCTGCATTTTTGGATGATGAATCGGTGAAAATTCATGGAATAGAGCCAGCAGGAACTAGTTTTAAAACCGGAGAGCATGCCGCCACCTTAAGTCTTGGCAAGCCCGGTATGATACACGGCTTTAAATGTTATTTATTACAGGATGAAAATGGAGAACCCGCTCCTGTAAATACCGTTGCTAGTGGTTTAGACTACCCAGGTGTTGGACCGCAACATAGTTATTTAAAAGACATTAAGCGCGTAAATTATGATAGCATTACAGATAAAGAGGCGATTGATGCTTTCTTTGAATTATCGCGCTACGAAGGAATTATTCCTGCATTGGAAAGTGCCCATGCTGTGGCCTATGCCATAAAAATAGCAGCTGACCTTCCAAAGGATCAAACCATTGTGGTTAATTTATCTGGAAGAGGAGATAAAGATATTGATTACGTAGTAGAGAAATACGGAAACGATTATGGCTTGTAGTGCATTACTTCCTACAATTTTAAAATCCGATGCTTTTTGTATCGGATTTTTTTTGCTCCTACTCGTCCAGTTCTGATAATAAGTATGGTACAGTGCGCGAGTTACACTTGCCCGTAGAACCAAGTTATTTTGTATCAAATCCTTTCGTACTCTTTAAACAAAATACATATCAATGAGGTTATATGTTTGAATTAAAATTATCCAATATGAAAACATATAAAAGTTTAACATTAATAGTCATGCTTATTGTTAGTGCGATGACACTGCATGCACAACAATCATTTCACGATTTTACAGTTAAAACTCTTGAAGGTGAAGAATTTGCTTTATCTCAGCTTAAAGGGAAAAAAGTACTGGTTGTCAACACCGCTTCTAAATGTGGATTAACAGGTCAGTACGAACAATTGGAAGCTATCTATAAAAAATACGGTGGAGATGATTTTGTAATTGTAGGTTTTCCTGCCAACAATTTTATGAAACAAGAGCCAGGTAATGCGAAAGAAATTAGAGAATTCTGTACACTAAACTATGGGGTTACTTTTCCTATGATGGCTAAAATTTCTGTAAAAGGTGATGATATGGCACCTATTTACCAATGGCTTACACAAAAAGAAAAAAACGGTGTAGAAGACAGTAATGTAAAATGGAATTTTCAGAAATATTTAATTGATGAATCGGGTAAACTAGTTAAAGTAGTATCACCCAAAACAAAACCTGATAGCGAAGAAATTATTAATTGGATTGAAGGCTAAAAATAGTTGAAACTTAAAAGTGTAAAGTTGAAAATATAACCTTTATGCGGATAGAATATTAATAACATGTATTAAAAGTCGAAACCATGCGTTTCGGCTTTTTTTGTTTCAATATTTCTTTGCAAATTCGGACTTTAAATTTTACAATATGTCACAAATTAGAGGTTTTGCCAGCGATAATAACTCAGGTGTTCATCCTGAAATACTTGAAGCCATGGCTAATGTAAATAAGGGTCATGCAGTAGGTTATGGTGACGATGAAGTTACCCAACGAACCATACTTAAGTTTAAGGAAATATTTGGCGAAGCTACCGATGTTTATTTTGCTTATAATGGAACCGGAGCCAATGTTATTGCTATTCAGGCTTTGGCCAGCCCCTATCATGCGGTTATTTGCCCAGAAACGGCACATATCAATGTAGATGAATGTGGAGCTCCAGAAAAACATTCGGGTTGTAAGTTGCTGCCTGTTAAAACTGAAGATGGCAAATTAAGCGTTGAAGGTATCAAAACCTACATGCACGGTATTGGTTTTGAACATCACTCGCAACCAAAAATAATAAGCATTACACAAGCTACCGAATTAGGAACCTTGTATAGTATTGATGAAATAAAGGAAATTGCTGATTATGCGCACAATAATGATATGTATTTACACATGGATGGTGCGCGTATTTCTAATGCCGTTGCAGCTTTAGGGTGTTCATTTAAAGAGATGACTGTTGATGCTGGTGTAGATGTACTTTCGTTTGGAGGTACAAAAAATGGTTTGATGTATGGCGAGGCTGTGATCTTTTTTGGTAAAAATACAGAAGCGGTAAAATACATCCGCAAACAAACCGCTCAGCTGCATTCTAAAATGCGATATACGGCCGCACAGTTTGAAGCCTTATTAAGCAATGATTTATGGAAGCGAAACGCCGCTCATGCCAATACCATGGCTAAAAAGCTAGCCGATAAATTAAAGGATATTCCGCAAGTTAAAATCACTCAAAAAGTAGAGAGCAATGGTGTTTTTGCTATTGTTCCATCTCAAATAATCGAACCTTTGCAACAAGAATTCTTTTTTTATATGTGGGATCCTGAAAAGTCAGAAGTACGTTGGATGACTTCCTTTGATACACAGGAAGAAGATATCAATACTTTTGTACAGCTCATTAAAGAAAAGCTCTCCGTATTAGTTTAAGTAAAGGGCACTTTCGAAAAGTTATAATCCTCAAAACAAAAATCATGGAAACAATATACGATTACGAATTAGAATTTAAAGTTAGAGATTACGAATGTGATTTACAGGGGGTAGTCAATAACTCGGTATACCAAAATTATTTGGAGCATACACGCCATGAATTTTTAGATACTATAGGTCTAAATTTTACCGAATTATTTGAAAAAGGTATTATGGCCGTAGTGGCTAGAGCCGATATGCAATACAAATATCCGCTAAGAAGTAATGATAAATTCGTGGTTAAACTAAGGTGCGAACACAAGGGCGTAAAATATATGTTTTATCAAGATATATATCGCTTGCCGGATGAAAAACTTTGTTTAAAAGGCGTAATTACTTCTACAACTTTAATCAATGGCCGACTAGGTATTTGCCAAGAAATAGTAGATGCCCTAGCTGCTCAGAAAAAATAAAACAACAAACCTCTCAGTCTAATCATAAACTGAGAGGTTTTAACAATTACTCAATATTTGTCATTTCATGAACAATAAACTCCTCCACTGCACCTTCAGTTGCTTTCAAATAATCGGCTAAATGCTGATTACCCATATGCTTTTGCCATAATTCTTTGTTTTTCCAATTCTCGTAAAAAAGAAAAAAGTTAGGATTTTCATTGTCCTGATGTAAATCATAATTGATACACCCTTCTTCAACCCTAGTTACATCAATTAATTTAAGTAACTCCGTTTTTACTAAATCTCTTTTTTCGTCTTTTGCTAATATTCTAGCTACGATTGTTAATTTTTGGTTTTCCATGATTTTTATCCTTAATGGTTTATTGCTGTATAATACCAATTGTATTATGAAATTGGTATAACAAAGATAAACAAGCTCATGCAGTCAAAATTGTACATATAAAGGTTAGAATTGTACTAATACAAGTAATAAACAATACGTATTCAACATTAACAAACAGTTAACTCATTTAAAGATGAATAATACCTATATTTGCACATACAAACCAATATTAATACCATGATTACAGAATCCGTTCATAAAGTATTTGAAATACATGTAGAGGAATTAACTAGTTGGGGTAAGCGACCACACAAGCATAACTTCTTTGAAATTGTATATGTAGAAGAAGGGTCAGGTTTGCAGTGTATTAACCAGCATGAATTTGAGTATCAAGCTGGCAACATATTTCTATTGCCTCCTTTAGATTGTCACTCCTTTAAGATTAAGGAAACTTCTCGTTTTTATTTTATCCGTTTTACCGATAATTATTTTATTACCGATGATGGACTAACTAACTATAATGCTTGGTTTGATAGAATTGCATACATATTAGCCAATTACAATAAAGTTCCTGGAGATATTATTTCAACCGATAGAGAAAGGCAATTTATTATTCATAACATCAAATCCATTTATCAAGAATATTTGGCTTCTGATAGTTATTCAAATGCCATCATTAATGGATCAATCTTTTCTATTTTAAATATTTTGGCTCGTAGCATTGAAAAACGTTATGTAGAACAAGCCAACGAAATAGATAATCGCTTTGGTGAGATACTAAGGTATATTAACACTCATATTTTTGAAGGAGATAATCTTCGTATTCCTGCTTTAGCAGATAAATTTAGCATCTCTAAATCATACTTTTCTGAATATTTTAAAAAACAAGCAGGTGTAAGTTTGGCAGATTATATTATAAAATCGAAATTAAAAATAGTTGAAACTAAAATATTACACACCGATCTAAGCTTAAAAGAAATTGCCTTCCAGCTTAATTTCACAGACAGCAGTCATCTATCCCGTTCGTTTAAAAAGGCATATGGCATGACGGTTAAAGAATTTAAAAAAAGCGGACAGGTTTGCTGTTCTTAAACCAGTGACTATTCACTGTTAACTAAAAATCATGAGTACTTGTAACAGTTCAAACGTAGAGAGTTGCTTATATTTTACGGCAAATTCTTTAACTCGATATTTAAATAAATTGGCAGATGAGGCCTTTAAAATGACAGGAATACCACCTGCATATGCTTATGTTATGTTGGTAATATTGGATGATCCTGGATTAAACCAACACAAAATAGGTAAACGAATGAACCTAGAAGCATCTACCGTAACTCGCTTTATAGAAAAGCTATTAAAAATGGGTTTAATTGAAAGAAAAAAAGAAGGTCGAGTGGTTAGCGTTTTCCCCACAGAAAAAGGGTTTGAGTTTAAAGCGATTATTGAACAGTCATTAAATATTTTACACGATTTATACACCGATAAACTGGGAGATGAAATGGCTAAAAAACTATCTATTTCTATTCATAGCGCAAATGAGCTTTTAGGTAAATAAGTGTTCTACTCTTAGCTAATTCCTATTCCCTAAAATTCCTTCTGCTTGCAAAAACTCTTCACAGAGTTCATCTAACGGGTCATTATAACGGCTCACTCTTTCATCCAGTTTTTCAATAATATCTACCGAAAAGCTCAATCTATCAAGCTGTTCTATTTGGTCTGTTGTAAATAGATCCCTTTTATCTTCTCTTAATAACAAAACCGCAATATCATTGGAGCTGATGATTTTTTTAGGGTCACGTAATTCTCTAATAGGATATTTTAAACGTAAAAAATTAGGCTTCCAGAGCGGAACAACCACCCATTGCTGTTGCTCCACAGCCTGTTCAAAAGCGCCATAACAACACTCCTCTGTTCCTGTATAAAACCGATAACCATTAGAATGAAGTCCGTAGCTATCCATCATTTTTACGGATGATTGGCTGATCCCAGCTCCAGGACAAATACCCTGAATAGCTAGCTTCATTTTTCTAATCACGTGTGGCTTCTTTAAATCATCAATTTCAGCCACCTCATTTGAAGAAATATAATTGGGCACACCCCAAAAAGCTTGTGGTTGATAATGATTACCTAGCTCCAGCAATGGCACCTCCTTCTCCACTTCAGATTTAATCTGACCATCACTAAAAGGAAGCCATGCTGAGGTTATCATATCTACCTCCCCGCTTTTAAGTTTGTCAAAAGCATCTTTATGCGGAGTAAATATTCTATTCACTTCAAAACCCATATGCCGCAACATATGGGTGTGTATAGAACCCATAATTCTATGAAACGATAAATCGATGACTCCAATAGTTAAGACCTTTTTACAATGTTCATTCATTGAGATTTCTTTCTTCACTAGCAAACCACCATTGGTTTACTATTTCTCCTAGGCTTTTAATCAGTAACAATTTCTTCTGTCACCTTTATTAAGCGTTCTATTTTAGCTTCATTATAAGCATCTTGCTGAGCCAAACCAAAATTACCTTGGTCGTTATCAAAATACTTTCCTGTAATACCCTTAAAATTTTCGTGCACTGCTAATTCGTATAAAATATTAGCTCCCTTATCGGCTGGTGACCAAAATTGACCGTAAGCCTCTTTGGCCATATTTGTATTTAAAAGAGAACCAGGATTTACCGCAATAACACTTGTTTCAGGCACTTTTTGTGCTAAATAGAAACTCCACATGGTAAGCGCTAATTTACTTTGTGCATATGCCTCTCCTACCGAAATACTTTCTTCTCCTTTTAAAGCATCCATAGAAACAGGAGATTGAGCAGCTGAACTTAAGTTTACAATTCGCGCTTCATTTCCTTTTTTCAAACTTGGCAAAATACCTTTGGTAAGCACGTAAGGCGCTAAGTAGTTCACCACTAAACGAGAATCTAATCCCTGCTCATTTGTTCCTGGTCCTTTAAAAACACCAGCATTATTAATTAATACATCAATTTTAGCAAGCTCTCCATTAACTTTGCCCGCCATTTCTTTTACAGATTCTAAATCCGAGAAATCGGCCACATAACCTTTGATTGAATCATTTCCTGTTTCCTCAGAAATCTCAGCTACTACTGCATTCAACTTCTCTGCATTTCGCCCGTGCAAAATCACTTCATGTCCATCTTTTGCCAGAAAAACAGCAGTTAATTTTCCTATACCATCGGTACTCCCCGTTATTAATATTGTTTTTTTCATCTCTTCTATTATTTTACAATTTCAATTTCCGTAAAACCTAGATAGTACATTACAGAGCGCACTAATATAATGGTAGTCAGTTTTTCAAGCGAATACTTTATACCTAGCATATGCTCTGGTTCTCCATTTGAGCAATCTATGTATTTATCAAAAGCTAACTCCACATCATCGCGTTCTACCACCTTTGTTTCTTGCACATCCAATACCTCAGCTAGCAAATAATTATCAGTACTTAAAAGCTCATTATTACTTTTCAGTTCCTTATGGTCGGTTAATTCGTATTCGATATAGTTTAATGCTTTTTCAAGCTCACCATTATCTGGATAATGATTGGTAAAGAAATTCTTTACGATATAAGCTTCTCCACATTCTATGATGGATTCTTTGCTGGTATCAGAATCAATAAAGACTAGGTGGTTTTCATCAATCTTTAATTTTTTACGTTGCTTTTGGCTTTCCATAATATTTTAATTTTATGCAGGTTATTATTATTTCAACAATACAAATTTACTCAATTGTTTATATGAATAGATGTAAGGCAATAGTAATAAATAGTATAAAAAAAGGTTGTACATACAAGTAATGGTATATTTATTATTCGAAATTCTGAATTGTATTTTTACCCCATAAAAACAAAAAACCTGACCAGCAATACTGCCAATCAGGTTCCAAACTATAATAACCAAAATAAAATCTTATTTCACCCACTCTACCACTTCTTCCATAGAAAAACGAGATTGTGGAAATGGTGAATCCTCTTTTCTATAACCAAACGCTACCATAGCTGCAACGCCCAATTTAGTAGTATCTACACCAGCTTCTGTTAAGATATTCTCAACCTTCGCTCTATCAAAGCCTTCAATAGGGCAAGAATCGATACCAATTTGTGCAGCTGCAGTCATCATATTAGCAAATGGTAAATACACCTGTTTACAAGCCCAATCAAAAATTTTACGCTCGTTGGTGAGGTCAAACTCATTTTCCATAAACCCTTTGAAGAACTTCAGTTTCATTTCTTCAATGTCAGAAGGTAGCTTATCTACTTGTTGCGACTTATATTTTAAATAATCTGAACCCACCTTCATCTCATCGCCTTTACGAGCCATTAGAATTACAAAATGACTTGCCGAAGCTAATTGCTTTTGAGCACCCCAACTTGGTTCTGCTAATTTTTCGCGTAACTCAGTATTCTGAACCACTACAAATTTCCATGGTTCCCATCCAAAGGAACTTGGAGAGCGTCGACCCACTTCAAGAATGAACTCAAAATCATCATCTGATATTTTTTGCTCTGGCTCAAACTCTTTAATTGCTCTGCGATATGCATGAGCTTTTAAAATTTCTTCTTTTCTAGCTTTCATTATTTTAGTTTTAAATCAACAATATTCAAGTATTCATTTTCTCTTAAGCTGCAGAGAGGCTTTTCACTTTTTAATCAACCAAAAAAGGAAGTAAAAACAATTTCAGAACATCAACTTAACTCCCTATCCAATTATTAGATAGGGAGCTCGTTGATTGAGGTAAATTGATATACTTGTTACTTACCACGAAAATGTTTCGTGCACACTTTCTTTATTGATATCCGGATTTTTAATGGCGTTTTCTACCATGCCTAAAAACTGTTTTTTGTACTTGCGAAAATCTCCTTTTAAGGAAACTACATTATTGCCATGGTCGCCCCAATAAAAAGTATCAAAATCCATGTTTTCTAATAGGTACTTTTCCTCTTCTAACATTTGCAGTCTTGTAGCCTGCACAAACTTGCCACTTTTTACTTGTTCTTCTAGCTCAGTACCTGGCTGAACGGCCAAGGCCATGGGGGCAATTTCTTCTGGCTTAAGTATATTTAACAGCTTAGTTGTTTCTTCTATGTGTTCCTTAGAACGATCTCTGCCACCTAAACCAAAAACAAAAGATGCCAACACCTTAATACCTGCTTCTTTTGCTTTTTCAGCCCCTTCAATGGCTTGTTCTGGAGTCATGCTTTTTTTCACTTCCTCCAAAATCTGCCTATCTCCCGACTCTAAACCAACGTATGCCATTGTTAATCCTGCTTCTTTAAGCAATTTTAAATCCTCCACAGATTTACGTCTAAAATCATTGTATTGACTGTAAAGGGAAATCTTATTGCACTCCGGGAAAGTGGCTTTTATCTTCTGTAATACTTTAAGTATTAAGTCGGTTTTAATAGCCATTACATTACCATCAATTAAAAAGAAAGACTCAATGTGCGAATACATTCTTCGCGCTTCCTCAATATCTTGATAAATATCCTCCACCTTTCTAATGCCAAATTTCTTTTCTCTAAACATATCGCAAAAGGTGCACTTGTTATGGCTACATCCGTATGTGGTTTGTATTAAAAAGCTACTTGCCTCTGGCCATGGTCTATATATTTTACCTTCATACTCCATTGTTATTTCTCCTTTACTTTTTCTTGCTAATTATTTACTGTACAAAACTAACGCAACAAAAAGAGAGAAACATTGTAAGAAAAATGCCAAGAATTGTATTAAAAAAGGTTGTACGTACAAGTATCCCAAAGCTAATTCCAATATATACCAACAAAAAAAAGCTTGCGATACAATACCGCAAGCTCCATTATTATTTAGATTTATCAATCTCTTACTCTACCACTTCAAAAGCTTTAGATTCAACATAACCAGTAACCGTATGAGTAGACTGGCCTATACCAACTTTGCATACACCTGCAAATGAAATTTTACTGCCAGAAACACGTGTAAAAGAACCCGAGGTTGTTGTATAAACCTGTCCTCCATGAATAAATACAACTCCAGGGTCGCCAACAGTTCCAAAAACAACATCATTGCCAATTACTCGAGGAAACTGGTTAACCGAAATAGTTATTTTATCATCTGCTATAGTAACTGTATTCACGTACTCCTGCTTATTATCTTGAACTATACCTACCAAAGGAGTTGTACCTTGGTGTAAAAGTGCATCATCAAGTACCACATTAAAAGTTCCCGTATAATCATCCTTTTTAGGTTTATTCGTATCATCTTTTCCACAAGATGTGATCAATAGAGACATTAGCATAATTGCGGTTGATACTTTAAATAAATTTTTCATTTGTTTTTTTGGTTTTCGTTAAATTATTTGTGCCTTGTTTAATTATATTCCTTTAAACTTTTACTATTTACCCGTTTTTAATTTGAGCATTTGTTGCATCATGTTATAGGTAGCCTTTAATTCTTCATCGCTTAATTTAGCTGCTTCAGGGTCGCTACTTTTTACCATTTTCTTATATTCTTCGTAGCTCATTTTACTGAGCTTTTCCATATCCGCTGCACTCCAATCCTCCTCATCATCCATCTCTCCCATATCTTCAAACATTCCTTGCCCCATAGCTGTAGTAGGCGATTGTTTAATCGGATAGTTTGGTAACTGAAAATGATCCTCAGAAACTGAAATATTAAACTCGGCAGATTGAGCTACAGTTGAGGTAGTAATTCCCATTAGGGTTAGTTCAGCTTTTAACATCACACCATGATAAATCCATTGCTTACCACCTGCAATACTCCAAACCTCACAGTCATATCCTAAAAACTTCTCTGTTCCTATTTTTTGTCCGCCCATGCTTATTAGCATTTGCTCCCCAATCTCACTTGCGTTGGCATTCGCATCTGAAGATTCCATCATCTCTAAAGCCAAATCTTTGTTCACATAAATAGCTTCTACATCAAAATCAACTGTATACGATTTTCCCTTATCCAGTTTGACCAAAGTATGTTGCGAAGTTTTTTCTTCACTCTTTTGCCCAAACATTTTAGTTACGGTGCTTTCTGTAGATTTGCTTTCTTTTAACTCTGTAATACCCCAATCTTTAAAATACAATGCTTCGGTTCCGTTACCATTGGTGGTCGTTCCCATAATTTTACCATTAGTAGAGCTGGTATAAATTACTTTACCAGATTTAACCTCATATCGTTTAATCTGGCTCTTCGTATGCGTAATTCCTAAAAAAAGGAATATTGCAGTAGTTAGGATGATACTTAGCTTGTTCATTTTTAATCTTTTTATTGTGATTTGATTTGTCTTATTATTTAATGTGAAATTACTGTATAAAATACTTACAGAAGGAGATAACTTGAAAACGTGCTCAAGTACTTTGAATTCGCTCCATTTTTGAAATAAACTGCATTAATGTAGCTTTACGCCGAGTGCTTACAGGAAGAACGCTGTGGTTAATGAGCTCAATTTCAACATGCTGATTTTTACGTACACTTAATATATGCATGGCATTTACTATGTACGATTGATGAGAGCGAATAAAGCTGTATTTTGAAAGCCTTTCTTCAATACAACCAATAGGTAAGGATGTAGAAATACGCTGACCATTAATGAGAAAGAATATGGTGGATGAATTATTGCTCTTACAATATAAAATATCCTCGAAATTAACGATGTGATAAGCATCGTGATTGGAGAGCAAAATTTTGTTTTTAAAGGGATTCATATCACGAAACTACTCGCTTATATTTTGTTAATTTCGTAAAATTTGAATCTGCTAAGGTAGTGTTTGAATCCGTGATTAATTCATGGGTATTTGTCTAATGTTATAGCACAAAAAAAGCCACACAAGGTGCAGCTTTTACACTATTAAAGAAACAACATCAATACGTAAACTCTTTATTGATACGCTCTATTTCTTTTAAGGCGTATTCAGCAATTTTAGCTTGATTCTTTTTACCTACTTCTGATGTTTCATCTATATCGCCTATTATAAGTACATTTTCATCATTGAATAAATTAGCTGGTTTGGTATAGTTAAAACTGCCTATAATAACCACCTTTTTATCTATAACCATCAGTTTATGATGAAGTTTGCCCAATCCTTTTTTTCCTTTTTGGGTAAACTGAACTTCAATATTGTCATCCAAAAATTTAGAAGCCGACCACTTTCTATTTTTCTGGTCACCATTTATTAAGCCAGACACTTTTATTCCAGCTCTGGCATTCAAATTCATCTGGTCATCAATCCCTGAGCTTTCGGCAAATGTAAACACTGCAAAATCTATTTGTTCCTTTGCCTTAGCCATTTGTTTCATAATTTCCATCTCGGGGTTATGATTGGGCGCGAACAATGGTTTTAACCTAACCGAATCGGAAATAGCAGGAACGGGTTTTGGAGTGACTTCAGAGTTTTTACCAAACTTACCAGCCATAATTTCCTTAAACTCTTTTTTATAGGCACTTACCACTTTTTTATTGCTTACTACAGCAATATGATTTAAGTTTTTAGAAGTACCCGTTTTAGTAAAATTTGTAGAGCCCATTAACAACTCTTTTCCATCCCTAATCATAAATTTTTGATGAAATATTTTACCATTGAAATCAGTTTTTACATTGATCGCACTTCTAAACAAGGCATTTAAAATAGTTCTGTTATCTCTTAAACTACCGCCTTTTTCAAAAGGTTCTGGATCGGGCTTTATGGCCTGTAAATAATCTCCTTCTAAAACTAAATTAACCGATAAGTATCTTGATTTTCCTGAAACCGTAAACCACTTTCTGTTTTTAGCTCTTATAATTGCCTTGGCAATATCAATATCGTCCAACTCCTGAATAGCAATATCTAAGCGTTTTTCTGTTTTGTCGATAAAATCAATGATTACCTTTTTTAGGTCATCAGGTGCTCCTAGTTCTTGAGGCCCCATATACAAGGCTAATTCTTTTTGCTTAAGTGGCATAATAAAGTGATTAGTTTGATAAATACTGCTTCATACAATAAATTTATAAAATACTTTTATCAAGATAAAGTAAAGTGTATTTATTTTAGGTTATGCTTATGTGAATACAGCTGCATTTGCTACAATATCCAGTAATATTAGATTCTTACATTTTTATTTAAGTAACAAAAACTATCTTAGCTTTTAAAATATGCCCCAATGAAGATTTTTTACGCCTATGTTGTGTTAGTGATGTTAGTATCATGTCATTCCAGCACTAACAATATCGTTTATCACAAATACTCCAGCGATCTAGCATTATTAGCCTTAAATACAAATTACATCGAGCTCGAAGCCAGTTCATATCCTGGTAAAATATGTATTTGCCCTACTTACCAAGGAAGAGTGATGACTTCAACATCTAATTTCCATGAGGATATTAGCAACGGCTGGTTAAATCGTGAAATACTAGCAAGCAACTACCATGGAAACGGTGGTGATGCTGGAGGCGAAGATAGAGTTTGGATAGGTCCACTGGGCGGACAATACTCTTTTTATTATGGACAGCAAAAACCTTTATCTGAAGACAACTGGAAGGTTCCTGCATGCATGAACGAAGAAGCCTTTGAGGTAATGGACCAATCTGTAAAGAGTATTCATTTATCGAAAGAAATGAGCCTGACTAATTTTATTGGAACAAAACTGCATTTTCTTATTCAACGAAATATCAACATCCTTGAGAAAAAAGATATTGAAAATGATTTAGATATAGATGCATCAGATATAGATGTTGTGGCATATTCAAGTGAGCATACATTAACCAATCTGGATTCGATTAAATGGGATAAGTCAACTGGACTGGCCACCATTTGGAGCATGGGTATGTTTGAAGGAAGCGATAAAAGTACGGTTATTATACCCGTTTCAGATTCCATTGTTTTGGATGATATTAATACCTACATGGGACCTCTAAACAGTAGTAAAATTCAACTTATGAACAATGCTTTAATCTACAAAACCGATGGAAAGTATCGTTCTAAAATTGGCATACCATCAGATATTTCTCCTGCTATTTTTGGTAACTATAAACCAGAAACCAATACTTTAACCATTATACAATATCAACATAACGGAGATTCATTATATTTTAATTCGGAGGTTAGCATTCAAGATAATCCTTATAATGGAGAAGCTATTCAAGTTTATAACAATGGTTCTATGGATTATTCGCCTGCAGAAGATGCTAGCTTTTTTGAGCTTGAATCATCCGCTCCTTTTAAAGAGTTAGATTCTCATGAAAAGTTAAATCATTATCACAGCGTATATCATTTTACAGGAAACATTAACAAGTTAAATGTTATTTCTCGCAAACTACTTGGTATTAAACTAACTGCCATCGAGTTAAAGGCACGTATCTAATTTAAAACCATTTTAAATGGAAAAATATTTATATTAGTTGCGAAACACTAGAACTAACTTAATTATTTAACCATGCTTAAACTAAGATCTATTGCACTAATTGCGTGCATTTCTTTAATCACAACCAACGCCCTAGCTGCTAAAGCCTACATGAAGTACGGCAAAATATCTCAAGAAGAAATAGATATGACCGTCTGCCCCAATGACAGTAATGCCAGTGCAGTTGTACTTGCTGATATGGGACATACTTTCTTCGAAATTACCGCTGAAGACATCTTTATGAAATTTGAGAAACACATTAGAATTAAAGTGTTTGATAAAGAAGCTTTTGACAAAGGAAACTTTAAGATTTTCCTTTATAAATCATACTCAGGAGGCGAAGAAAAAGTAAATAGCATAAAAGGCGCTGTTTATAACATGAAAGATGGAAAACTGGAAAAAACAAAACTTTCCAGTAAACAAATCATCAGAGACGAACTGGATAAATCGCACAACATCGTAAAAATAACAATGCCTGATGTTAAGGAAGGGTCAATTATTGAATTATCCTACCTCGTTCAAAGTCCCTTTATTTTCAACCTGCGTAATTGGTATTTCCAATCAGATATTCCAACAATTCATTCAGAATACTTAGCCGATGTAATTGAGTGGTATGATTATAAAAACTGGATGGAAGGGTATGTTCATATCAATAAAACTGAACGTACCACTCACGAAAAATTTAGCTTTAGAACCAGTGCTACCATCGATCAAAATGGTAGAACAGCAGGACAAACGCACGAACTTGAAGCTAAGGTAACCCACATGAAATATATTGCGGATAGTGTACCTGCCTTTAAAAACGAACCTTTAATTACTACTCCTCAAGATTATTTATCTTCTATTCAGTTTGAGTTGAGGTCTACAAAATACCCTTGGAGCACCTACAAAAGTTATACTAAAGATTGGTCAAGTATTAATAAAACATTGCTTGATGATGACAATTTTGGTTTAACCTTAAAAAATGATGGCCACTTAAAAGATATTGCTACAAGTATTTCATCTAAAAGTATATCTGACGAACAAAAAGCCTGTATGGCATACCAACATATTAATCATCATATGTTATGGAATAAAAGTCATAGTCTTGATGCCAATAAAACAATTCGTAAAGCCTACATGGATGAAAAAGGGAATTCAGGTGATATTAATCTTAACTTGGTTGCTCTATGTAAAAAAATTGGATTAGATGCTTACCCTGTCATTACAAGTACCCGAAACCACGGAATGATTCGACCTGGTTTAGTTAGCCTAACTCAGTTTAACCACGTAATTGTCGCCGTCAATATTGACGGAAAATATCTATTGATGGATGCTACTGAGTCTAACTGTCCGTATAACTTACTTCCTGCAAAGTGTTTAAATGGAAGAGGCCGATTAGTCAGAAATGGTATGGGTGACTGGGTAGATTTGTACAGTAATATTCCAAATAAGGAAATGTATATGGCCAACCTAATTATGGATGAAGAATTTAATTTAAATGGAAACATCACCTATAAGGCCGAGAATTATGCTGCAGTTAAATTTAGAAGAAATTACAAATCGAAGGAAAACGAAGAGGAGTTTATTGATATCCTCGAGAAGAGATATAAAGATGCCGAATTGACTGAATTTGAAATTCAAGATTTAGATAGTATTACTAAACCAGTTGTATTAAAAAGTAAAATTAAGCTTACTAACCGTATTAATCAGGCAGGCGATATGGTTTTCTTAAATCCAAAACTTTTTAGTCGTGCTATTGAGAATATTTTTAAGCGTGAAGAAAGAACTTATCCAGTGGATTATAACTTCCCTATTAAAAAACAATTTATAATAAGAATCACCATACCAGAAGGTTATGAAATTGATGAATTACCTGAGAAATTAGTGATGGCATTGCCAAATAACTCGGCCAAATATATATTTGTTACAGCTACACAAGGAAGAACTATTCAGTTGACTAACCAATACATGATTAATCAAACAATTTTCCCTGGCAACGAATATCCAGACTTAAGGAAATTTAATGAAATGATTGTTACTAAAGAAGCTGAACAAGTAGTGCTTAAAAAGATTTAAGCATTCGTTATAAACATATATAGGTTTGGTTCTTTATATGAAGGACTGAACCTATTTTTAATTAAAACCCTATCCCATGCGTATAACACTCGTTTTAATAATTACATTCCTCTCTTTAGTTTCTGCGCAAGCGAAAGAGCTTAAGTATCCCACTTTTTTAATTTCCGATACTTTAAAAACCAATGCTTATGCTGTTGTTCGTCATGAGGATATAAAAGTTGAAATAAAATCTATTTCAAATACCAGAACTACCATAACTAAAGCTATTACTGTATTAAACTACAAAGGAAAAAAGAAAGCATGGGATGGATATTGGTATAATAAAAATAAACGCATTGTTGAAATTAGCGCAAGAATGTATAATTCCTTGGGTACCCAGATAAACAAATGGGGGCGCAGCGAATGGGAAGATGTAAGCTATGACTCATACGGTACCTCCTACTCGGGCATTAGAATGCTTTATCTACAGCCTGTTGAAAAAAAGTATCCATATACCATTGAATACAAAGTAGTATACGAAGAGAATAACACCTATGGTATTAACGATTGGCGACCAATACCAGGCGATAATTTATCTATTGAAAAAAGCACTTTTTCGGTTAAAAATACTTCTGGAATTAAATTGCACCATAAGGATTATAATTTCAATGATAGTATAAGTAAAACCGAATCAGAAAACTCAATCAATTGGGAGTTAAAAAATGCTCTTGCATACGAATATGAACCATACAGGCCTTCATTTGAAAATTTCAGACCATTTGTTAGAGTGAGATTAGAAAAGTTCAAATATGACAATTATGAAGGTTCTACCGCTTCTTGGAAAGAATTTGGTGATTTTATAGCATTAATCAATAAAGGACGAGATGAACTACCCGATGATCGTTTGGCAGACATTGATGCTATTCTTGAAAAATGTAATACTGATACTGAGAAAGTAGAAGCTTTATATAAATATATGCAATCGCATACAAGGTATGTAAATATATCTGTTGGTATTGGTGGAATACAGCCACACTCAGCCACTTCTGTTTCTGAAAATGGTTATGGCGATTGTAAAGCGCTATCAAACTACATGTATAGCATGTTAAAATATGCTGGAATAAAATCGAACTATGCAGTCATAAAAGCAGGTCCTTATAAATATGATTTTGATCCTGAATTTATTTGCCATCAATCTAATCATATTATTTTATGCGTACCAATGGAGCAAGATACCACTTGGCTAGAATGTACCAGCCAAACTATGCCTTGTGGATTTTTGGGTGACTTTACGGATAACAGACATGTTTTGTTAATTACCGAAAATGGAGGTGTATTAACCAAGACTCCTAAGTATAATAAAAAACTAAATAAGGTAATTAGAACAGCAGAGGTACAAATAACAGAAACGGGAACGTGCTCTGCAAAACTACAGTCGGAGTATACAGGCCTACAATATGATGATAAACACAGGTTAGCCGTTGAAGACAAAGAAGAACAATTAAAGCTTTTATATAAGGATTTTAACATCCCTAATTTTAAGATAGATAATTTCTCATTGAATTCTGTTAATTGCAGTAAACCTAAATTAAGTGAAGAAATAAATCTATCGCTTCCGAACTACGCCTCTAAAAGCGGATCGAGATTATTCTTGCCAGTCAATTTGGCTAGCAAGTGGAATAAAATCCCCAGCAAGGTTAAGGATCGAACTTTCGATATTTATAAAAAATCAGAAAGCTGTTATCAGGATTCTATCACATATATTATTCCTGAAAACTTTAATATCGAAGTACTTCCCAATAAAGTGAATATGGAAAGTAAGTATGGTACGTATATAGCGGAAACTGAAGTGGTGGATAATAAATTAATTTACAATAGATATCTGGAATTAAATAGTGGTGTATACCCTGCTAGTGAGTATGATGATTTTATTGACTTTTATAAACAAGTACAAAAAAATGATAATGCGCTGGCTATTCTTAAAAAGATAAATTAGAAATATATAAAAAGCAAAAGCTCCTAAACTATTCGTTTAGGAGCTTTTGCTTTTAGAGTCTCTTTTAAGTTCAATTCACTTCTCTTTTCAAATCATCTAGATGCCTTCTGTAGCATTTAATTCTCTAATTAATCTGATTCTCTCTCGATGTACAATTACAATTCCTACAGTAATAGCAATAATACCAACTATGCTCATAAGTAAATCTTAATTTTTATGTGACAACTATAAAACTATGTCACAAAACTATTAAAATTTCAGTACAAATGTGAAAATATGTAAACATTATTTAAGATTTAACTAATTGACATTTTTATTCAAAACAGCCAAATCTACACAAAACACTCTATTACAACACAATACAGTCTGCTTATTAATTATTACGGAGAACTTCAAATGTTAATTGATTTGATTTCAATCCTTCAGATGATGCCTTAACATTTACACTCTTTGCTTTATTACCTATTTTTATAAGCGCTGTGGCTATGCCGGCTTCAGCTTTAATTTCTCCAACATTCATCACCTCTATTTCTAAATTATGCTCCAATTCTATCAGTCCATCAAAATCAGGAATAATGGTGCCATTATTATCTACTGCGGCAATATATAAAAACAGTACATCGTTACACGCGGCTTCAGCTTGTTTTCCGCTTTCATCTAACCAAACTTTTAAAGCTACTGCTTGACCAGGTGTATTAACAATGGTTTCTTTAACCACCTGACCATTAATTTTACCAATGGCCTTTAACGTACCAGGAACAAAGCTCGGCACCTTAAAAGTAAAAGGCGGATGCGATAAGTGATTAGATACAGAATCACCATCTGGTTGTTGATCAGCAATCAACTCATCATTTAAATACAAAGAAACATTATCACAATTGCTATAAACTTTAACATCTAAACAGGACTCTTTATTCCAGTAAGAGGCAATATTTAAAACTGTATTTTGCTCAGGACTTTGCTGACTTTGGTAGAAATAATAAGCAAATTTTGGTAGTCGGAAAATATCCATGATACCCGATGCTTCTATATCATCATGATAACCTCTATTGTAATCATACATCACCCAATATCCATCTGCAAAAGCAGGTGTATTAAAATTATCGTTATGCGCTTCTTGTACGTTCTTAGATTGCTGCATCAATCGTTTTTCACCATATCGCCTAAATTGTCTGCTACTTGTTTCGTAACGCAACTGTTTATCCAGCTTATGCTGATTAAGGCCTGCATTACTCGAGTAATACTCCCAATCGCCATACTCAGAAACCACATATGGTTTATCTTTTAGATGATGCGGATGCATAATACGATGCTGACGTGCTTGTAGATAAATATCGTATACATCATCCTTCCAACCACACGAATAAGTTGTTTCACTTGGGAATTCACGATGTACAATGTCATGCAATTTCTCCATAAAAAAAATGGGCATTTGCGTTTCGTTTAACGAAACTTCCCAGGCTAATACACATGGATGATTTCGATCTCTATAAATTAACTCCTTTGCCGAACGATAACAATATTCCCTAAAATCATCATTATCTAAATAATATTGCCAACCTAAAATAGCATCAATAACAATTAAACCCAATTCATCGCAGGCATCCATAAAAGCAGGTGACTGCGGATAATGAGACAAACGCACATAATCGAAACCTGCATCCTTAATTTTTTTGGCATCACGGTATTGTGCATTATCCGACAGAGCATAACCAATAAATGGATATTCTTGATGACGATTTACACCCCTAAGAAATGTCTTTTCGCCATTTACGTACAAATCATTATCAATAAAAGTAAACTCTCTAATTCCAAATCTATCTGTTTGTTTATCTACCTCACTCCCATCTACCAAAACCTTTGTTTCCATATGGTATAGGTTTGGATGCGATGGACTCCAGAGTCGTGGATTGTTTAGCTTTATATCTCCAACCGGATCAATACTCGATCCTGCCTCTAGCAAAATGATGGAAGATTCATGTTTTTTTACTACTTGGTTATTCCATAAAATGGTGTTAACCACCTGAACTTTAATATCATACTCTTCAGTATTAACTATATGAGATTTTACATGAACTAAAGATTGCTTTTTGGAAACCTGCGAAGTTGTAATAAAAACACCACCTCCTGCAGTTTTTTGCGCAATTACAGGATGTGATATATGTATCTTTTCTTTATAGCTTATCCAAGCATTTCGATACAAACCTCCATACATGTTAAAATCTAACTTATGCATAGGTTTGGGACCAGTAATGGCATTATCTGTATTGTTTAATCGAACAGCCATAATGTTCTTTTGTCCGAACACAACAAATTCAGAAATATCCAAAACAACTGGTAAATATCCGCCTTGATGAATACTAACCTTGTGGCCGTTAATCCATATTTTGGAATGATTCATAGCTGCTTCTAACTCAATAACCACCTGTTTATTTTGCATGGCAGAAGGAATCTCAAAGGCTTTGCGATACCAGCATGTACCTTGCCATTGATTATTGACCAACAGAGGTTCGATATGGGCAGTGTGAGGTAAACTTACATCTTCCCAACTGGTATCATCATAACTTTTTTTAGAGAATTCCTCCTCATTAATTTCAGCTTCTTCTAATAACTTAAACTTCCAATCGCTATTTATTTTATAACGATTAGTTACAGAATTGGTGCAAGCAAACATGAAAAACATGCTTACCATGAGCAACAACAAATAGGTAGATTTTTGCATAAGGTTAACTTTTATATAGTTATTAGATTGTCTATTTTTTCTTTTTTAGAGATGCTTTATACTCAGTAACCATCTTTTTAAATCCAATCTCTACACCTGCTAACATTTCTTGATAAAGCTCTGGCCTTTCCGATTTAACCCATTCAATTACATCAACAGAATTGGGATGTACAGGATTATAATCATCACCCACAGGTTTCATCTCATCATCAAACTTTTCGGTTTGCTTGCGTAGCTTTAAAAGTTCCTTTTTATACTTGGGGTTACTGGCTAAATTATTTAGCTCTTGCGGATCATTTTCTAAATCGTATAATTCCTCCGTTGGCTTTGTTTGAGCGAAGAATAACTTTTCTTGCTCATTGAGTTTTCCTTGCTCATTTAAAGTACGCATTACATGCACTGCCGGTCTGTAAAACTCTAAATAGGCTTGATGTGCATCAAAGGCTTGCTCAGGTTTATCATTTCTAATATATTTCCACTTATCAGAAGTCACCGCTTTAATATCCTCTTCTATCTCATCCCATAAATCACGAGCTCCATATACATATTCACGCTTAAACTTTTTATCAAACACAGGGCTTCCGGTCATATAATCAGGTACCTTTATTCCAGCAAAATCGAGTACAGTAGCAGTTAAGTCAGTAGCCGAAACTACATCTTTTCGCACTTTTCCTTTTTCGATTCCCTTACCATATATAATACAAGGAATATGCATACCTGGATCGTGCAGATAACCTTTACCGCGAATATTACATCTACCATTATCTCCAATAAAAATTAATATGGTATTATCGGCCATTCCTTTATCTTCCAACTCTTTCCAGATCATACCAATTTCATTATCCATATATTCTACTTGATCGAGATATTTGGCCCAATCTAATCGAACCACAGGATGATCGGCCATAAACTTTGGCAACTCCACCTCAGCCGGATTAACAGGATGCTTTGACTCTTGGCGTACTTGATTCCACCAATCGCCTCTGTGTGTAACCACCAACTGAATTTGAGCAAAGAATGGTTGATCTTCCTTTTCAAATCTATCGTACTTATCAAACAAGCCAAACTTGCTTTTTCCATCCCATTCGCCAATAGCTTCTGTTTTAAAATTGCAATCAATTTTACGCCCTTTTTTCATGACTGCATGATTACCTAAAACGCAAGTATAACCAGCATCTCTAAGCCAATAAGTAAAAGGTTTGTAATTTTCGTTTAAAGGCACATCTCGATTACTGCGATGATGATGTGCATTTATTTTTACCTGATGCGTACCCACCATCATGGCCGAACGACTAGGTGAACAAATGGGGTTGGTTACAAAACAATTGTCGAAACGAATTCCTTCGGCAGCCATATTATCCAACACTGGAGTTTTAACCGCTTTGGTTCCATAACAAGCTAAATCTACACTCATATCTTCGGCCATAAGCCAAATAATATTAGGTTTATCTTGCGCTACCGCTGTATTAATAAGAAAAAAGGATAATGCTAGGGTGATTAATGTTTTCATGATTAAATTATTTCTATAGAAAATC
The DNA here is from genome assembly GCF_001659685.2 of Labilibacter marinus. GTDB lineage: Bacteria > Bacteroidota > Bacteroidia > Bacteroidales > Marinilabiliaceae > Saccharicrinis > Saccharicrinis marinus. Next base: position 35,315 of record NZ_LXYE02000054.1, on the reverse strand, counting down.
TAACTATTTATTTTGAGTACAAGAATTAAAGAGCCTAGGTTCAAGGTTAGTCCTTTTTAGTAAAAAACTGCTTTTAAAAAGAAGTAACGAAGAAACTAGACTTTTCGGGCAAATACTATTTAATAACTTGGTACAGCTTCTTTCTCCCAAGCTGCTAATCTGTCCTTTAACTCTTTAGTTTTTTGAGGATGTACAAAAACAAGATTACTTACTTCTCCTGGATCCTTAACAACATTATATAATTGAACGTTTCCAGAGTGATATTTAATTAATTTCCAATCTCCTGAAATAACAGCTGCATACTGATCTTCGTATGAACGATGGAAGTATAAATCTCTATCCTCAATATTATCACCCTTTATTAGCGGCATTAAACTAACACCATTTACCTGCGGATCTTTTTGGTCTTTTCCTGAAGCAATTTCCACTAGCGTAGAATAAACATCTAATGTTTGAATAGGAGTGTTAATTTTAACTGGTTTTGATACGCCCGGATAATACACAATAAATGGAATACGAGCTCCACCTTCGTTTAACGTATACCCTCCATTTTTCTTGCCTCGCAAAGGATAGTTGGTAAAATAACCACCTTGATCAGAGGTGAAAATTACTACAGTGTTATCTGAAATACCTTTAGCTTTTAAAGCACTTCGTACGCGGCCAACGGACTCATCCATGGCTTCAACCATTGCTCCATAGTTGGCATATCTATTATCCATTCCTTTTGCCTCATACTTTCCAATTAAATCTTTACGACCAATATGAGGTCCATGTACATTATAGTACCAAAGGGATAACATAAAAGGCTGCTTCTTTTTATAAGTCTCAATAAAATCTACGGCCTTGTCGGTTAGCACATCCGTTAAGTAATCCTCTTTAATATCTTCTAGTGGGTTTCCATGCGCAAAAAATGGAGGATAATAGCTTTTAGGATGACCATGATTACCGGTACCATATTGCTCATCAAAACCTTGATGAATAGGATGGTAATCTTCGGTTCCCGAATGCCATTTACCAATAAACATGTTATAATACCCAAACTCCTTTAGACGTTCGGCATAGGTAACCTCCTCCAGTGGCAAATGGTTAATGGAAGGCATTTGAACTGGATCTTTTTTCCACATATTAAAATCGCCCTCGATGGAAGCCAATTTATTTTCACCTTCAACAATATGACGCGCCATTTGAAAACGCACAGGCTCCTTACCTGTTAAAATAGAAGCACGACTAGGACTGCATGACGGTGATGCAATATAAGCACGTTCAAAATCGCTTCCTTCTTTACTTAACTGATCGATATTAGGTGTTTCAAATAAAGTGTTTCGATAACCTAAATCGGCCCATCCTAAATCATCTACAAATAGCAATACAATATTTGGTTGTTCTTGCTTTTTTTTAGCTGAAACCACCACTACTATTGCTAGTAATAATGTGATAAATATATTTCTCTTCATCATATACTTGTTATAATCAGTATGTATTACTTTTTATACTTAAATCCTTTATTCCCTTTTACTTTTAAGCTTTCTTCCGAAGATGCATCTACCTTAAATGCTTTTTTATATTCACCTTGATAGGTATTGTTTAAGATTTGTACATTCTTACAATTTATCAAATCAAATAGTGGAGCATCAGGATATAAGGCTGGTCGTGCGTTATTTTGCGTAATCTTATTGCCTTTAAACAATAAACCATCTACCCTATCTGCAATTACAATACGTGTATCAAAAGTGGTGATTGTGTTATCAACAAATTGAATATTTCTATCGTAAGAAGCGGTTGGATCATAATTTTTTCCCAAGCGTGGTGTTACGTACATTACAGCATGTTCCGAACCACTGTAAGCACAATAATTAAAGGTATTATTGCGGATTAACACATCCTCAACCACACCCGATTCGTACCAATAAAAAGTCTCACCACGAAAAAGTATCGATGACATCATAGATGAAAAATAATTATCTTCAATCACTGTTTTTAAAGGTGTTTTTAGCACCACATTTCTGGCTCTATGATTTTGAATAGTACATCCACGCATGGTAAAAGTTGGATTCCAGGTTTTATTTTCCAACAAATCACCTTCTTTTAATTGAGCAGGAAGCTTTTCTTCAAAGCTTATTTCTGCAAATAAATCGTTGATAACCTTTACCGAACTCACTTTATTTACAGTCTTTCTATCGGGACTTGGTTGATGAATAAACCATATTTCGTCACCTTTACCAGCAAACTCGAAACCAGCTTGCTGAAAATGCTTTAACTCGTATAACAAGGTATAATCATCTATCTTTTTGTTTACCTCAACATAGGTTCCGTGCACGTTGGTTCCATCGTCAAGCATATTCTCAAAACGACAATTCTCTACAACAATATCTCCTTTACAATTACAAAAATGAGTAGCATCTGCTATGATAGAAACCACCCTTGGTGAACCTTTACGAACATAAATACCCGAATTAGAAATACTAGCTGTTTCTGACCTTTCTAACAGGAAGCCCATACCCAAGGCGTGATGAATAACCACTTTATCAAACTTTATATTTTTAGATGAAATAACATGAAAAGCAGGTGCATAACGGTTTTCTCCTTTGGGTCCTTTATAGTTAAGAATAGTACCTGGCTCAGGGTAATATTTCATTTTTTCGTAAATACGAAGTACACCATTAGGGCGTTTCTCTACTCTTTCTGGTCGCGACGATAAATCCCATGCGCCATGTGCCACTTGCTTGTTGGCAGGCTCAAAGGGTAGTGTACTTCCTAAAGAAGAAAACTTAAATCCGTAAATATTCGGGAAGGTAATTCTTCCTCGCTCCAGCTTCCACGAAAAACCATCCGTAAAAGGTTTAATATCTCTCCATCCCTCTTCTTTATTCACCGCTATCAACTCACCTTGAAATAAAAATGGAAAATCCCAATCAATGGTTAATCCACTCACCGAAACCTGATTGCAATCCTCAAACAAAAAGGGCATTACCTGACCATTAAAAATAAGTTCTGCTCCATTTCCAACAATCTCCACTGAATTTAATCCTTCAAAAGGAAAAATAATTCGTTTATATCCGTTTTCGTGATTCGTAATAAAACAATACTTACTATAGGCCAAATCAGGCTTAAAGTGATACGTTCCTTTTTCAAATACTATTTTAATATCCTTATCATTGACACCTTCAATGGCTTCTCTAACCACCGAAGTCATATCCCCTTCGATAGGTTTAAGTTGAATTACTTTTGTAGCACTTGCATTTACAAACACTGCTAAAAACAGAATGCTTAAAAGTGCTTTTGCTGTTAATTTGATCATATTTATATTTTTAATTGTCATTTATTTATGGATTCGTACACTAATCTTGCAAGCGCACTAACTCTTCTGCAAATGCAAAGCCTAATCGTTTTTGTCCTTCTGTGTTATAATGTGTATTATCGCTATGTTTAGGATAATCACTCCACGTACTATTTGTTGATGTTTTTACAATACCCACCTTATTATCTGCTGCAGCCACTTCTTCCATGGCTTTACGAACCACCGCAGGCCCTTCCTTAAACCTACCGTAAGTAGAGTTTATTTGACCTATGATAAAAGGTAGTTCATTATTTCCTACCACATCGCGATAAGCACTAATTAATTCTTGTAAGTTTTCTTTATAGCTGATTGCAGAGAACTCCCTTGCAGCATCATTTTCGCCTTGTAACCAGCCCATAGCAATAATCTCGTATTCTTTTCCTTGTTGTTTCAAACGTTCCAGATTCTCTTTTATCTGTGTAGTATGTAAAGAGTATAGTTTAAGCTTCTTTTTAAAATCCTTATTTTCTGCCATATCGGCTTTTTCTGCATCCCAATTAGGATTCCAAGCACCGTATAAAGAAGTTCCTCCCTGAGCATATTTAATAAATAAGTATTCTCTATCAGGATTGGCTGCTGCCAGATCCAGAGCCATCATCATTTCTGGACCAAAACGCTCACCAAAGCCATACTTTTCTTTATGATGTTTTGAATATTGAAACGAGATAGAAGCTGCTTCTTTACCCCCATTACTAAGCATCACTCTGCTCGATATCTTTTTTATCCGTGCCAGCGTTAATGAATCTAACGCATTAAAATTACCCGCACCTTCCATATTAGATTGACCGGCCAATAGTATTACATGTATTTTTTCATCTTTACATGACGAGAAAAGAAGTAAAATAGCGACTACTAAGCAGCTCAAAAATCGGTTGTTCATATTTGTAAATTTCATCGTTTACTCAAAAGAACAACTAATAGCTATAAATGCTTTGTCTGTGCGTTCAGGAAATGTATGGAGGAGTTAATAAACCCAAAGGACGACCAATAGAGACAAGATATGTACCTACAAGTACTCCTTATTCTTTTTATAAAATCTCTTATAAACTTTGTATTGTGAGGGGGTTAGGCTCTTATCTTCGAGAAACCAATAAGCACGTCGGGCAACCAGTATATCTTTGGTTAATAGTTTTATTGCCTCTTCAGTTATTTGTACAGATGACGCTTTTTGTTCTTCAATAATACTCAATAATAGGTTCACTTCTCTATATGAACTGAAGTTTGAAAGGTATTCGCTTAAATTAATTAGTGTACTTAAAGGTACTTCGGTTTTATATTTAGACAGTGAGCTTAAAGCACAAATGCGCAGTTCTTTGTTTTCTTGAGCTACCATCTCTAATATACTTTTAAAATACATCTCAGTTGGTCCTTGCTCCAAATAATTAAGGCTAGCTTTTATCTCCTTTGAGTTTGCTATTGTTGTATGCGATAATAATTGATGATAAAATTCAACACTATAATAATCCTTCGCTCCCATTTGCTCCAAAGCAAATAACCTAAAAGCCAATTCCTGATGCTGAAATAATTCTTGCAACTGTTGCGTATTACAAGCATCGCCCGTTATCCTTCTAATTGAATCTTGAATAGATCCATTGGCCCAATGCCATAAGGTAAAACAGGTTAAAGCTGCACCTTCAACAGATTCCGAAGAATGCAAATTTAAGGTTGTAGCACCAGAATATCCGTCTACCTCTTCACCGTGCACTGGTATTGAACTGATGATTTCGTCAATACCAACTGTTTTAAAGGGAGAATTATTATCTGCTAAAATCTTATCTAAAAGAAGATAATCTTTTTCTTCAAAAAATTCACCATCCCCCTTCTCCAGGCTTATATCCTCAGCAAGTTCATACTTTTTATATTCACCAATATTATTCCAATACAAACGAACTGGTACTACCTGACACACATCTTCTAAACAAATTACGGATTGAACATCTATATAAAACTGTTCAGGCATGCCATCATCACCTTTTAGCTCGTGCAGTGTGTATGATGTATAAAAATCGTCTTTATTGCCTGGATGCCTGTATTCTACCTCATGAATAACACTATTAGTTGGAGTTAGAGGCGTACCTGCTCTCATCCCTAAAAAAATAGGGATGAGCAGGCCAATACTCCAAACTATATATAATTGTTTTCCAAACATTTAATAGTTACATCAGATTACGAATAACAACGTACTTCATACAATTTGGCGTTCTTATAACCCCAAGTTTCGTTCAACTTAATGCGAACAGCAGTCGTTTTAACTTGTTCAAAACTTGTTTTCATTAAACGGGTAATATTATCTTCAATTTTGGCAACTTCTACCCATTTACCTTTGATACGAGCCTCAACAGTAGCTGTTTTTATTAATTCTGGCGGTACAGCATTTATTTGTCCTTGCTTCGTATATTTTTCAGGATTTTTGTGCATCATCATTTTGCGACTTACCACTGTTTCTCCCTTTAACTCAACCTTAGAAATGCTGACCGGCTTTTTCCATTCTAACTGCAATTCTGCATTTAAACCATCCGCTTCCCAATGGTGAATCTTATCGGCTCTATCGCGAGACATACCATCCACAAGGTTTTTAGCATCTCCCGAAATAGTAGAAGAACCCATGATAGCATCTGCTTTTTTAGCTAAATCACTTTTATCAAGCGCTGGTCTGCGTGGAATAAAAGCATCATCGCGAAGCAATTGCTCCTGTAATTCTTTAATATGTTTTTTACGTAATTCGCAAGGGTTAATTCCCTTCTTAACACACATTGCTGCTGCCGTTCCAGTTGCTTGTCCCATAGTTGAGCAAGTACCAATAATACGTGTTGACGATAAGGCCATATGGGTTACACTAATATTACGTCCTGAGAAAGAAAGATTCTGGATATTTTTAGAATATAATGCACCATAAGGAATTTGATACAACTCTTTAACGCCTTTATGGAAATAACTTGCTGGCTGCGATAAATCTTCAATTCCACCTGGATTATGCTCATCAAACGACCAGCCACCAAAAGCAACTGCATCATCAAAAGTTTTGTTATTGGCCAAGTCCACTTGATTTAACAAGATATCGCCCATAAACCTACGCGACTCTCTTCTTCCTGGAATAGAACCAACCCAATCCAAAGCAATATTATCTGCTTCGGGATGATCCCCGGAATTCTTAATATAATCCCACACCCCATAAAAATAGGCCATCAATTTATGACGGATATTTTCACGGTTAGCAATAATATCAAAATCGTCGCCAACTTCAACCCACCAATAACCTTCTTTTACCTGTTTAATTCTTCTGTGCTTATCTTTAAAGGCAGCTTCATAATCAAACGGAATAGCATAATGCGGCGCTTTAAACGGAACGGGCTTGCCCATATCCTTTGTAACCATCATAATGCAATCTCCCATTGTCCAGCCATCCGCTTGCTCCGGCGCATGATCCTCACCAAACTCGTTTCTACTCTCACGACCTGTTCTGTACTCTGCACCTGCAGTGGCAGCTAATAAACCATCTCCCGAACAATCAATAAATTGCTTAGCGTTAATCTTATATTCTGTTTCGTTGGTGATACCCCAACAAATAGCGGTTTTAATCTTATCGCCATCCATCTCGGCACTAATAGCCTGTGTATTTAGCATTAGTCGAAGATTTTTTTCGCGCGTTACATAGCCATATAAAACATGATCCCAAACATTGTAGGAGTCCTGCGGATTATATACCCAGTTCTCAATCAATATTTCTTCTACAATACCCGATTCACGTTCTTTATGACTTCCTTGATTGACAGTTACACGCATCTCACTTGAAGCATTACCTCCAAGCACAGGACGATCTTGAACCAAGACTGTATTTGCCCCGTTACGCGCAGCGGATACTGCAGCCGAAATACCAGCCATACCGCCTCCTAAAACAAGGACATCACAATCGATAGTTTCTTGTCTATCCGGAGTTCCCATTTTTCCTTTGGCCACTTGATACCATCGGTCGTTTTCTCTATCAACAACACCTTGATTATGGTTGGCAGCATTTCCTACAACAGGTACCAAACTTGCACCTACTGCTCCAACCGTTGCTTTTCTAAAAAAATCTCTTCTTTTCATATACGCTAATTTAGTATCCAGACATTTATGACGAGACACAAGACTGATTACATTTTTTTATAGTTGAACTCATATCGCTCAAAGCTCTAATACAAAGAAATTTTAATAAACACGATTTAGAGTACCTGAGGATAAAAGTTATATGTCTGGTAGTACAAACTTACCATTGCAGTCCATAAAAAAAGGCCTCTCAGTATATGAGAGACCTTGTCAGTATTTAAACTAATATGTGTTTATGACTTCACAAGCCTTGTATTTGAATTTTATAACTCAAACCCTTTATCATATCGATAGACACTAAATAAATCAAAAATTAACCTTCTAGAGATAATGATTTTATCGCTTCATCTAATTGCTCGGCTAAATTAGCAGTATCACTTACATAATTGGATATTTGCTGAATGGCCGTATTAACATTAGAGGCTTCGTAAGATTGACTTTGCGTTGAGCTTCTGATTTGCGAAATCAACCCGACAATATCCTTGATATATTCTTGCAACGCAACAATTTTTTCGTTGGCTTCGTGTGATAAATCTAGCCCGTTATTTGAAAGCTTTTTAATTTCCACGGCCACTTCCTGCGAACTATCAGCTAGTTTTTTCACTTCATTAGCCACTACACCAAAACTTCGTCCATGCTCTCCTGCCTTAGCAGCCTCTATAGCGGCATTTAACGATAGTAAGTTAGTAGTACGTGCAAACTCAGTAATGCTTTGTATTCCCTTCGCCACATCTTCAATAGAATCAACCGCTTTAGAAAAAATACTTACACTTTCGGCTGAATTATTCTCCACTACTTGTGCGTTATCAAACATTTTAGCTGTTCCCGAAGCATTTTCGTTAATCTCATTAACCATTTGGTCGATGGATGCAGATACTTCCTCTATACTAGATGCCTGACTATTGGTAGCCTCTAATAGTTTTGTGGATGTTTTTCCTAATTTAAGCTTTACATCTTCTATCACACCACTCAATTTCACCTGTGCATCTGCTAACTCAGCATTTTTTCTATCCGACTCAGCAGTAGCTTCTCTTACTTTTTCTTCCAGCTCTTTTCTACGTTCTTTAGCTTCTTGCGTTCGACGCCTTACTATATAATATACTGCACCCGAGATAATGATTAATACTAATATTCTAAACAACCAAGTGTTCCACCATGCAGGATGAATAACAATGGAGAGTTCTGTTGGCTCATCATTCCAAAGTCCATCATTATTAGAAGCTTTTACCATAAAAGTATACTCTCCTGCTGGTAAATTAGAAAAGTTAGCTTCTCTTCGTTTACCTACCTTATTCCACTCTTTCTCATGACCATCTAATTTGTACATATACTCGCATTTTTCTGCTGCATTAAAATTTAAAGCAGAATACTCAATAGTAAACGATACTTGTTTATGGTTTAACTCTAACTCTTCGATATAGGCAATATCCGCCTTTAAAGGAGAATCTTTTGTGCCAATTTCAACTGCTTTATTAAACAGCTTAAATCCAGATAAAGTAACTCTCGGCTTAATGGTGTTAGTAACAAGATTAGTTGGTTCAAAGGAGTTCATTCCATTCATACCGCCAATATAAACCAAGCCATCCTCTGTAATATAGTTACAGTTGGTAGTAAAGGTGTTTCCTTGCAGACCATCTTCAACAGTGTATGTTTTAAAATCTGAAAAGCTTTCCGATTTTATTTTAGCCTTAGAGTTGTATTTAAAACTAGTCAGTCCTTTTATAGTCGTTATCCAAACTAAACCATCCTCATCAAAGAAAACATTGTGAATTTCGTTGGTAGGCAATCCATCCCATTCGCCAAAGCGAATAAAATCTGCGCTATCTTCTCTAAAGATATGCAAACCATCAGCCGTACCCACCCAAATTCTACTATCAGCATCCTCAGTTACACAATTAATAAATTCATTGCTCAATGAATTTTCATCTCCTTCAATGCTCACAAAGTGCTTTTGAAACTTAACAGTATCCGTAAATAGTTTAAGACCATAACTAGTTCCTGCCCACATTCTATCTTTAGAATCTTTGAATATAATACGAGCGTTTTTATCTATGCTCCTGTAGTCTTCATCTTTATATTTAGAAGGGTCAAGTCCCTTTTCTGAAGTATCTAAGATATACAAACCTTGTTGCCCCGCTACCCATAGGTTATGATCTTTATCAAACTCAACATCTCGAACGGTATTCTTCCTTAAGTTAGTATGAAATATTTCTTTGTTCTCATCAAAAAAAGCTACACCGTTGTTTGTACCAATCATTACATATTTATTGTCAAATATTTCCACCCTTTCAACAGTTATAGATTCTATACCTTTGGTATTCTTTTTATAATCGGGTTTAAAATATTTGTACCTTCCTGTGTTCAGGTTCATAATATTTAATCCTCCACCCTGGGTTCCGATATAAAGATTACTATTGTGCCTTGTAATACATCTCACAAAATCCTCATTCAACGTAAACACATTATCTTCTATACTTGGATAATACTTAAAGTTGGTTCCTTTGGTATTTACAAAATTTACTCCGTTACTCCACGTTCCAACCCAAAAATCACCATCCCTATCCTCAGTTACCGTATAAAGCGCGTTTTGGCTAAGACTGTTATTATCATTAATATTTTGCTGATATTTTTGTACCCAAGGTTTATCATTCTTTAGTTCAGCCTTAGAAATAAGACTAATTCCTCCAGGTCCTGATATCCATAAATCGCCATTTGAAGCCATCACCATGCCCCGAACATCATTATGACAAATGGTATTTCTGTTTTTAGGATCGTGAACGATATGTGTAAATGTATCTGAATTTATATCGCTTAAGCGATTAATTCCTGCCTTACTGGTTCCCACCCAAATTTGACCGTGATTATCCATGATGAGTGAGGACAGTTTATCCGAGTTAAGTCCTTGAGGATTTATTGCATCATACTTCCAATGCTTTACCACTTCTTTAGTTTCAGAATTCAATAAGAATAAACCATCCGCAAGAACAGAAACTAAAATATGTTGATCATCAACATGGATAATACCCGAGATATTTTTAAAATAGGTATTCTTCTTTCCTTTTACTTTATATATTTGTTCAAAATTATCTCTATCAGGATGATACAAACATAGACCCCAACTTGTTCCAACCCAAATTTGACCAAGTTTATCTTCACACAAACTTAATACTGACTTACTACATAATGCGGTACTATCATCTTTTACGTAGGCATAATTTTTAAATTTTTTGGTACGAGGATTATAACGGGATAAACCCCTATCTCGTAATCCCACCCATATATAACCTTTACTATCTTCTATTAAAGTGGCTACATGGTTACCTGCTATGCCGTCGGGATTGTAAGGATTATATCTGTGATGCATAAAAGTATAACCATCAAAGCGGTCTAAACCTCCTGTTCGCATACCTAACCAAACAAACCCTTTACTATCCTGTAAGATTTTATGTACCGTATTTTGCGCCAGACCATCCTGCTCCTGAAAAGTACGCGCTTTAAAACCTGCTAGCTGAGCAGTAATAATTTGAAAAGTGATAAGAAATAAGATGGTAAAAAATAGTTTATGTGAGATGCCTTTAAACATTATGAGTCTCATTCAAAAAATTGTTAATGAAGTTCGTAAAATACACTTGGACTTTGTACTGATACCAGCGCCTAAAGTTACATTTTTAAACACATTTTTAAACACTCTTTAACAATCAATAATCCTAGTGTTTTTATACGCTTTAAAAGCCATAAAACTTCTTAAAACATAACAACATATGTGTTAACACATTATACAATAAACAGTGAGCAATTAACAATTACTCAAATTATCAAATACTCAACAAGTATTCTTATTTCTTTCTACTTTCTTATGTTGTGTAAGTCTATTTTTAATATAATTCATCCCAATATATTCGAACATACGACTTATTAAGTCCTTATTATCATCCTAAAACACTAGTATAATTATTTATCGCGCGCAACAATAAAAGACATACTTATCTTTTATTGTTCGTAGCTTTGAAAGCGACTAGAAACAGGTCTTTTCTATCATTTAAATCCATCATCTATGAACATGAAATATATAATATTACTCCTTATAGTTATTTTATGCGGTTGTAAAATTGAATTACTTCAGGATGTTGAAGAAGCAGCTGAAGAATTAACCAACAGTGCTGGTGGAATAGTCAATGAAATATCTGAAGAAACCTTGAAATCTATTCCTATAGACCAAGGTGAAATTGGTTTTTCGATAGATACGCGGTCCTTGGCCTTATTAGGTTATTATCCTACTACAGCAAATGTAAAAATTGAGGGTGACCTCAGTGCTTATTCTCAAAACGATATTGTGGTAAATGAGTATACCCATTTTGCACAGTTTAAAATTAAACGACAAGAGCTGAACGAAAATCAATTGAAAGCTTTTGCCAATGGTTTACCCATTGAAATAACTGTATTTGATGAAATGGGAGATGCTTTGGAGGATTTAAGTATTTCTCGTTACATAATTAACACCACCGCCAGAACCTTAAAAATAACCTCCAACCGCCACCGTATATTAAAACCCTTACATTATAACCCCAATGTGGTTCATTACTTTAAAGTAGCCTCAGAAAATAGTTTTGAGTTTTTAAGTGTTAGACCCGAGGGAGGCGACATTTTTTATTGCTACGACCCAGAGAATTGGGAAACCTCTTGTAGGTATGGAGAACAAACATCGGGAAGTTTAAATTTATACTCAAGATCTAAACCCGAAGGACGTCCCTTTTATTTTGGTGAAGCCCGCTTCAGTATTATTAAATCTCCCAACTTTAATAACGATTCAAGTTATTACATCCGTAACGAAATAACGCAAAGATTTTTACAGGCTGACATATACCAAGAATATAGTAATGGTGATTATACTCAACTATACTGGACTCAACCAAATTTCGACGACATTTATTATCCTGATTACGGTAGATTTAAGCTTATACAAACCCAAGGTGGAAATGTAAAAATACAAGAACCCGAAACAGGTGAATACTTAAGCGTTCAGTATCCCAATAGTAATCATTCGTTTATCTTTTTTGATGATGACGCTTCAAACGATGTAGAATTTAAAATTTTTGCCGATAATATTTCTTGGGATTATGACGAGTTAGGCACCAAATATTCGCCAGCTATCATTCCTCCCGCACAAATGGATTTTGCCTTTCAGCAGACCATCGTCAACTGCTCGGGAGCCACTGGCGATTACAAAGTGGGTATTTCTAGTAGCGAAAAGAAAAGAACCACCATGGCCTTTGAAGAAAGTCTGAATATGTTTTCGAGCTCTACAGATAGCAAATCAGCCACTATCGAAGCCTCTGCCTCAGGTTCCTTTTTTGGCGTTGGAGTTAGCGTTTCTGCCTCAGGCACTTTGGCCTCCTCCTCTACCACTGAATTTGGTAATGATAAGCAAAGTAGCCAAAGCATTACTTTTGATGAAACACAGCAGGTATCATCCAGCAGAACCATTACCGTGCTGCCTTATAGTGCAGTTGAGGTATTTGATGCTATTCAAAAATTAGAAAATGTACAAATACCGTTTGTGCAGCGTTTTATTGTGCGAGGTTCCATAGAAGCCTATCATTTAACGGGTACTGAAATTGAAGCACAATTAATAGCTAACCAGTTCTCTGGTCATATTGAAGAAATAGGTAGCGACTATGCAGTTGTTGGCATCAGAGGCTCGGTAAATGTGGCCAATTACTTTGAATACAACAATAGTTTGCACGACATTGAAGGTGCTTGTAATTAGCGCTTGCCTATTAGGCTAATTAATTGCAAACACGGATAAACGATTAAATTTTAATGAGATAAAACAAGCCTATTAAGGATGATGCATAAAGCTCAGTACTGTGTTCATCAGTCTTAATACTTGTGAGTCGACACCAAATTCAAACAAATGAAAAATATACTCTATATAGTCTTAATAAGTTTTGTAACTGCTTTTAGCAACTGTACTTTTGAAGTAGTAGAAAAACCCCAACCGAAGGATGTGGGAGAAACTGATGGAACTACACGCTTTGCGGGAATTTCAGATTCTACAGTTAACACCATTCCTGTGGATGCAGGAGAAATTGGAATTGGAATAGATACACGTCTATTAGCCGTACGTGGTTATAAACCCACTACAGTAAATGTGAGTATTGGAGGTGACCTAAGTGCTTTATCGCAAAATAATATCGAGGTAGATGATTATACACATATGGCCTTATTTAAAATAAAACGTGAAAACCTAAGTGCCGACCAAATATTTCTTTTCAGCGAAGGGGTTGCGATTGAAGCTTCTGTATATGATGCTCAAAATAATTTGATTGAAACAGAATCCAATACCAAGTTTATCATTAGTGGAAGTAACAGAACCTTAACGGTTGAAACAGAAAAACCAAGGTTATTCCAGGCCATTAAATTTAACCCTAACGTTCCGCATTACATCCTATATAACAATAGATACTTAGGGGGTAATAGGATCAATTTTTCAAGTAAATCTTATGATAATATCTTTATAGTAAGTACCCTTTTCAGAGATAGTCCGAACAGTGACCATCATAAAATTCAGCAATTCTACTTTATACCTTTAGGTGATGATGTTTATGCCATAAAAACAGCATTTAAAAACTGCTATTTAGAATTATACGATGGTGTATTAAGATGGAATGCCAATTATAGCGATGACAATGGTGCCGTTACCCTTGAAGACAAGCATAAGTTTAAATTTGAAGGTACTCGTGATGGACAAGTAAAAATAAGACCTGCTAATGGTAGCGATTTCTTTAAACAAAAATGGGTGAACATTTATGGGTATCATCAAGCTGCATTGTCCAACACATTGAGTACTGCAGAAGATTTAGCATTAAATGTAGTTGCTGCAAATATTACCTGGCAATACGAAGATTTAGGTACAGAATACTCAGCAGCTATAGTGCCGCCTGCACAAATGGACTTTGCATTTGACCAAACCATTCATAATTGCTCGGGGGCCACAGGGCAATACTTTGTGGGTAATAATCAAACCGAAACTAAAACTGTATTAATAGGCATGCAAGAGAGTGCTAACTTATATTCCAGTCAAACCGATAGTAAATCGGCTACCATTAGTGCCTCAGCCAATGGAACCGTATTTGGGGTGGGCGTAAGCGTATCGGCATCGGGAACCTTATCAAACAGCAATACAACTGCTTTTGGGCAATCAAAAACCAACAGTAGCAGTACTTCATATACCGAAACAGAAAAAGTTTCTAGCAATAGAAAAATAACTGTTCCTCCCTATACTTCGGTCGAGGTATTCGATGTCATTCAAAAGTTTAAATATGTGCGTATTCCATTTGTTCAACGCACCTTATTACGCGGTACCGATGATATAGGTATTCCGTTAACAGGCCCTGAAATTGAAACACAGCTACTGGCCAACGGATTTAATGGTGTTATACTAGAAGTTGGATCCGATTATATTGAGTTTAGTGTTAGAGGTTCGGTTGGTGTAAGCAACTACTTTGAATATAAAAACACGGTAAATGATATTAAAGGTATTTGTGGTAATTAAAACAGGGAACAGTGAACCATGGGTAACTAACAATAAATCAAACACACAGCTCATTAAATGACGATACTTTAAGTTTACATCGCTGATGCAAACCATTACACAGCTGCTGCAGATTTGCATTGCTGACGCAAACCATACTCCCATAAAATACATATCTACTTGCTCTAGATTAAAGCATCCTTTTTCTCTCATATTAAAGTAGTACTTATAGCATAAGAAGTTTTTATTGTTAAATTTGGCTGAGCTAATTAGTAGGCTTTATTAAAAACAGTTTAGATACATATTCTATATAAAACAGAAATGCAGGATTCATTCTATAAGATTGTAGTTTTAGTGATAACATTAAATTTATCAGCTTACTTGATTAAGTATATTTTAAAAACTAAAGGATATCCAATTAATTGGTTTAGTGGTTATGTAAGAGATATCTGTAACTTGTGGAAGCTATTTATAAAGACAAAAAAAATAATTGAGAAATTAATATATTTTATTTTAGGGACAGCGTTTCCTCTATTAACTATAGTATTTATAACCTCCGTATTTTCTTACACGAATAACTTTTCGGAAGTAGATCGGTGTGAATATGAAGAACAATTTCGTCAAACACAATGGGCTGGTATTATAAGCAACAAATACATTGATAAAATCAATCATTCTTATAAAACAATTGAAATTGAAAATGATGGTAAACTTCAAAAAATACAGAACTGGGTTCTTTTTCAGAATGGAAACTTTGAACAAATTGAAATTGGAGATTCAATGGTTAAAACACAAGGGTTAGTGAATGTCAAATTATTTAAAAATGACAAAGAGTTAGAACTAATTGTTGATTACGGGTGTGATGAATCAAATACTAGCAATAACTAATTAAAATGAAAAAACGAAAGCCTAAAAAATAATGAAATACATTTTTGTACTCTTATTATTAATAAGTTTTGCTAAATCCTATGCTCATACAGATAAACACTTTACATACAAGTTTGATAAAGTAACTGTAAGGTTTAAGACAGGTTTTATGTTTGAAGAAATTAATAATGCAAGAATAATTGGGGAATATGCATCTTTACTCTGCAACCACTTGAATTATAACGAGCCTGTCTTCCTTGACTTCATCCATGATTATGGCAATAGTTATAAAGGACACAATTTTAGCTTCATGAACATCGGCAAAGGCAGCTATAGATCCAAAAGTTATTTCACTTCGGTTCATGATAGTACATTAAATGCAGATGTATATCAAATGGTTCCTTATTCAATGTTAAATGAACTAGACCAGAATAACATCAATAAAGAAATTTACAGTATAGAACCTACGGATTCTCTCGAAAAGATAGTTATCCGACAATTTGGATTTCATTTCGAGGTAAATAACACACTAAACCTTCTTCATTATGCCATCAGTAACCTAAATGAAGTGGTTAACTCCGCAAAACAAGATAGCTTATGTAGTTATTTACCCAATATGTATTATGAATTTAATACCATTTCAAAACTAAAAATAGATTCAATAAAGGCTTTGAAAATAAAAGATGTTGAACAGGTAATGCAACAAAAGGTATATGCGAAAGAAGGTTCGGTTACTACCAGCCAACTTTCTTATTCATACTTCGCAAAAAATAACACCTATTTCATATTTGCAGCGCACCAAGAAAATGAAGTAGTTTTAGACACATTAAGCCAAATTTATTCCATAAACTTAATTACTGATAATTTGCAAACCTTATTTGTTTTTGAAACACCCTATAGTTTTAAAAGTTATGAGGAGGTTGGCTTTGATAATGAGTTTAAAAAATCAAAACTTCATAAACTACCAATAGAAAGGGATGAAGCAATCGTATTTTATAATGTAAACTGGATTTTGGATGACATTTATTTTATCAACTTAATTGATTCATTTACAATGTCCCCTTCAAAGATTTATCCGTACCTATTGAATGAGGATATCTTAATACCAGATTTTGAGAATTATATTAATTCTAATCGAAGGAATACAAATAACAACGGACAATAATAAGCAACGAAAATAACACCTACCGATGGGAATAAATCAACTTACTACAAATACAAATTGAATTAAAGCACTAAATACCTAACAAATAAGGCAAAAATATTATGAACCCAAATATCGATTTGAAGAACCATTACCTATTAATACTATGCTTTGTAACTAGCATAATTACATACTGGGGGTTATCTCAACTAAATGCTTTGTTTTCAAATCTGTTTTTCGGAGTTGTGAAACTATTGGATTTGCCAATAATGACAGTTTTCATTACAGGCAGAATAATAGACGGATTAGTATTGATAGGCCTTATTGTTTTTATTATTAACTTTAGTAAAATGGATAACTTCAGTACTGTACAGAAAATTCCTGACCTTATACTTGACAGAAAAAAACTAAGAATATTCGGAATATTAGTTTTAGTTCTTTTGATTATTGCTCCATTTTCAAACTTCCTAATTCAAGACTCTTTTCTCTTAAGATGGCAAGAATATTTAAGTGCTAAAGGAAACAACGTCCTTTACTCATTATATTTCAACATAATACCAAGCATAATTGAAATAGTTAGTGATTTATTAATTATTGGAGCTTTCTTTATTTTGATTAATAAACTTCCTAAGGTTAACAAACGTGCAGAGACTCCCTAAAGAATTTATGATTCTTTATACTAAGCCTCAATTAAAATTTCTCATATTATAATCAGTTTTCCACTTAAACCCTATAGAGTGTATTTGATAACTTACCCAATCTAAAGGCCTTTTATTACATTAATAAAGGGGAATTTTTGTCGTTCTGCATAAATATTTATTTACCCTTTATTCAAAAATATAACTTGAATTCATTCATCTTAACCAACTAACAAAACATGTATCAAGGTATGATACACACGTATATAACAATCACTTACCTCCCACTACACAATAACACATTAGAATTTGTTCAAGTAATGTTCAAGTATCAAAATACCATGTCAAGTTTTTGTCTACGTGTAAAAGTGAACTTTAAATAGTATCTTGATTATACTTGTATTGCTAATTAGGGTTTATAAACAGACAATGACTAAATAAGCGAAGACAGAATCGCAATTGTTTCAAATATAAAAACACAATTTAAACATGAACAAAATCTTATTATTTCTAGCTTTTGCATTGATATTAGTATCGTGTGGAACAGAGAAAACAGAATTTAGCAGAGAAACAGACTTCAACTTTGGTTGGAAGTTTGCATTACAAAAAGATACAGCCTTGCCTACGCAAGTTCCGATGGCAGATGCCGATTGGCGCGATGTTCGTTTACCACACGACTGGAGTGTAGAGGCTTCTTTTGATTCAACACTCGAAGGATGTACTGGTTATTTACCAGGTGGTGTTGGTGTATATCAAAAGCATTTTCAAACGCCAGCTAAAAAAGAAGAGAAAAGCACCTTTGTATTATTCGATGGGGTTTATAACAATGCTACCTATTGGTTAAATGGTCACCTATTAGGCGAAAATCCTTATGGTTACTCTCCTGTATACTGGAATTTAACGGAGTATTTAAATACAGATGGTAAGGATAACGTATTAACCGTACATGTAGACCATTCGCGCTATGCCGATAGCCGTTGGTACACAGGTAGCGGTATCTATCGTAACGTTAAATTAATTACCGTAGATAAAGTACGTATTCCTATTTGGGGAACTTACATAACAACACCTGAGGTAGCTGCAGACAAAGCTACTGTAAAGCTTGAAGTTACAGTTGAAAACGAATTAGATACAGAAAGTGCATTTATTTTAACTACTTCGTTAATTGATGCTAACGGTGCTCCAGTGGCCAGTGCTAATACGGATTGTGTGGTTAAGAAAAACAACAAAGAAGCTTTTGTACAAAATTTTGAAGTAAGCAACCCTGGTTTATGGTCGCCAGAAACACCCAATATGTACAAGGCCATTACCAAAGTAATTAAAGATGGTGTTATTGTAGACGAGTACACCACTCCGTTTGGTATTCGTTCTTTACGATTTGATGTTAAGTCGGGCTTTTATTTAAATGGTGTTAACACCGATGTAAAAGGTATCTGTATTCACCACGATGGTGGTTTAGTGGGTGCTGCTGTTCCTAAAGGAGTTTGGGCAAGAAGACTACAAAAACTAAAAGAAGCTGGCGTAAATGCTATTCGTATTGCGCACAATCCATATTCTCAAGAGTTCCTTGACCTATGTGATGAAATGGGTTTCTTGGTACAAGACGAAATTTTCGATGAGTGGGATTACGCTAAAGATAAGCGCCTAAACTATCACGATAGAAACGAGGATTATATTACTCGTGGTTATGTGGAGCATTTTCAGAAATGGGCTAAAAGTGATTTAACACGTACCGTAATGCGCGACCGCAACCACCCAAGTGTTTTCCAATGGAGTATTGGTAACGAAATTGAGTGGACTTATTTACATTACCGTTATGTAACTGGATTCTGGAAAGACCCTGAAGATCCTCAAAACTCAGGTAAATATTGGGGAAGCGCTCCAATGTTCTCTGCTGAAGAGATGAAACAGCGTTACATTGAGTCGGAAAAAGGTGAATATATTTTAGCTGAGACTGCTAAAAAATTAAACGCCTGGGTAAAAGAACTTGACCCGAGTCGTGTAACAACAGCTAACTTAGTGGTACCACAAACAAGTATGGTAAGTGGATATGCGGATGCTGTTGATTTAGTAGGATTTAGCTACCGCAACAAGGATATTCCTTGGGCACTAAAACATTTCCCCCACAAACAAATTACCATTAACGAAAACCCAGGAACTTGGGATGATTGGAAACAGGTGATTGAAAACCCTGGTGTATTCAGCATTTTTATGTGGACTGGTATTGGTTACATAGGAGAACGTCATGGTGATTGGCCTTCAAAAAGTGGATGGTCAGATATGTTGAACATTGCTGGCTTTAAAGTTCAAGGTTGGAACTATTTTAAAAGCATTTGGGTAAACGAACCACATATCTCAATTGGTACCTTACCATTGAGTGAGTCTGGTTTTAAGAGAACTAATATTTCAGGCCAGCAATTACCAGAAAACAGCGGATCGTATCGTTGGAGAGATTCTAATATGCACTGGAACTACGAAGAAGGTGAAATGGTTACTGTAGAAGTATGTTCGAACCACACCATTGTCGAATTATTACTAAACGGGCGCTCCATTGGAAGAAGAAGTATGTCGGAATGTCCAGATCGTATTTTCCGTTGGACGGTTCCTTTTGAAGCTGGTACATTAACAGCCAAAGCAGGTTTTGACGGTCAGGAGGTAATAGCTGAATTACATACTACAACTAAACCAACCGAATTTACTTTAACGGCTGATAAAACATCGCTTGAAGCAGATGCTTATGATGTTTCGCATATTGTAGTTCAGTTAGTAGATGAAGAAGGTCGTACTGTAAAAACAGACAACACTAAAATTGAATTTGAAATTGAAGGACCTGCTAAGCTTTTAGGAGTAGATACAGGTGAAGATGATAATATCAATGATTTTCAATCGAGCAGCATTACCACTGCTAAAGGAAGATGTTTAGCAATAATCCAGTCGACCAAGGAAGCTGGAACTATAAAAGTAACTGCTAAGTCAGGAGATTTTAAATCGCAAGAAGTAATCATCACTTCAAAATAAGATTTATAAATCACACTCAAGCATGAGTGATAAAATACAACAGGCTGCTTCTAGAATAGGCAGCCTGTTGTATTTTATCAAATTCTTATCTTAAAACTAATAATCAGGCTTTCTTCTATTGGCCTTTTTCTCGCCCTTAATTTTCTTGCTTTGTAGTCTTTTCAGTTTAGAAGAACGTGTTGGTTTTGTAGCTTTTCGTTTCACCACAGGTTTTAACGCTTGCTGCACTAATTGATGTAACAAATCAACTGCGATCTCCTTATTCCTCAACTGAGACCTAGTCTCTTCGCAAGCTATAACTAACTGACCTTCTTTATTAATCCTGTTTTGTAGCTTATTAAATACAATCATCCGTTGCTGTTCGTTTAAAACCTGCGAATGAAGCACATCAAAGTGAATAATAACCCTGGTATTTACCTTGTTTACATTTTGTCCTCCTGGCCCTGAACTGCGAGAAGTTGTAAAAACTAATTCGTGTTGAAGATTTATATTAATCATATTTAAATACCGAATTTTCTTCGTGTTCCTTTAGTTTAATTTTTACCCGATATACCATGTAAAACAGAAATGGCAAAAAGAATAAAAGAACCCATTCAATTTGAACCATTAATATAAAATCGTATATACCATGAAAAAGAATCGGTACTAGAATAGCTAATAACATATATTTTGACCTCGACTCTTTGATAAACTTGGCTAATCCCAAATAATATCCCATTACAATACCAAACA
This sequence comes from Labilibacter marinus, assembly GCF_001659685.2. GTDB lineage: Bacteria > Bacteroidota > Bacteroidia > Bacteroidales > Marinilabiliaceae > Saccharicrinis > Saccharicrinis marinus. The sequence continues at coordinate 13,959 of NZ_LXYE02000054.1, read as the reverse complement.
TAGCATGAGCAGGAACAGCCGTAAATGCTCTTGAAATTCCCACACTAAGTCCGTTAGAAAATACATACATAATATTCTCCACTAAGGCAAAACCAAGCGAAACAAAAACCGCATATACTATTCCATCAAAACGTTCATTAAAATTAGGATTCTTCCAGATAAGAATATATACGGCCAATAACTTAAAAGCCTCTTCGCTAAATCCGGCTACTAGAAATGCATTACCAAAAGCCATCCCTATTTTCTCCGAGAATATATAAGGCAAACCTGCCGAAATAGCTCTTTCCACAACTATAACAGGAAGAACAATCAGCATTCCAGCTACTAAACCCTTTAATAAAAGAGAAATAGGTTCTTTTTCGTACTTATCACGATAGTATATGTAAACAAGAATTATAGCAACTGGTGCTATAGATATTAAGAGTAGGTTCATTATGTGCTATTTATAGTTTGCCCGAAGATAGTAATCAAATTATAAAAATCAATTACTTACCTTCAGTTCATACTATACCTATTCTTATAAACGATTAAACCTGAAAATAATCGATAGTATCATTCATCTTATGCGTTTCAGCCGTTAGCTTTTCTACATATTGTCTCATGTACTCTGCCTGTGTAGCATTTTGAGTAGTAATTTGGTTTAACTGTGCCAAGCCCGAATTAATCTGGTCTACCGCCACACTTTGGTTTTCCGAATCTTCGGAAATTAATTTAACCAACTCTGCCGTTTTTATAATTTCAGGTGTGATAGCTTCTAATTTCTCGGTGGCTTCATTAGAGTTACTTCTTCCTTGTTCAGCTACCACCTCTATCTCATCGGTGAGCATTTTAATACGTTCTGCTAACTTACGAACTTCGGCCGCTACTACAGCAAAACCTTTTCCACTCTCTCCTGCCCTGGCTGCTTCTACCGCAGCATTTAAAGCTAAAATATTGGTTTGAGCCGCAATATCTTTTACCTCATTCACTTTGTCGGTAATTTCAATCATCGAATCATTAGCTTTCTTCACCGTTTCTAGGCTTACCGAAATATCAGAAGCAGCCTCTTTAGAAATCTGCCCCGTTTTTAAAGCATTTCGAGTGTTGGCCTTTACGCCTTCCATTACCTCCGACATAGAGCTACTGATTTCTTCCATACCAGCCGCTTGTTCTGCAGCACCTTCAGCCAATTTATTGGTTTCTGCGCCAATTTCATTGGATGTATCATCTATCGTGGTTGAGATACCATCAATATTTTTAATTACCTGATTAAATCGCTGTCCCATGGATCTTAAAGAATTCACCATGTTACCAATTTCATCCTTTCTCTTGTAATTAATCGTGGCTGTTAAATCTCCTTGTTCTATTTTGGATGCAAAATTAGCCGTCGTATTTATAGGCCTTGCTATATTTCTGATTAAACGAACCAAAAAGAAGGTTATAAAAATGGAACTTATCAGCAACAATCCTATTAGTATATACTTAATAGTGTTAGCTTCTTCCATCACTAACTCTGTAGGAACACTATATGCTAAGCCCCAAGGTGTAGGACATTCTCCAATATTAATTTGAGAATATGAGAAATAGTCTGCACTATCACCACTAGTATATTCCTGTGTAAAACATCTGGCCTCCCCCATCTGCTCAAAAATATCATCCGATGATTCAAAACCATGATTTAAGTCCAGTATATTCTTGCCTAACCAAAACTCATTTTTAGAAGCAATTATATCACCGTTATTAGAGAATAAAATGGCATTACCTCCTTCTAAAGTTTCCAAATTAGCTAATCTGCCCTGATAACTATCCAGCTCTAAATCGAAGCCTGCTAAACCAATAAACTCACCATCACGCTGAAGCGGAATACAAACGCTAGTTTCCATGATAGGCTTATCAAGTTTTCCTTCATAATCCTCGAAGTAAGGATTTGTAACGTATTCCGTGTTAATATTATGAATAGTATGAAACAGTCCATTAGGATCTTCTCCATCTATATCTAAAGTATCCACTTGACGTGTAATATCTCCATCATGGTTAAAATACGTGCTTCTTAATCTGCCATATTTCTTGCTTCTGTTATCATCAAAGGTAAATAGTTGCCAATTATACCAAGCTCCTTTATAGCGAGGGTTATTAATCGTTAAGGAATATATAATATCATCTGAGGTTTGAACTCTTTCTTCAAAATCAAGGTGATGTAACGATTGAAGAGCCTGAGCCAACGATTTGGCCATGTACAAATCCTTGTTTAGGTTTTCAGAAATTTGCGAAGAATATAACTGTGCAATATCTTCTGTACTATCAATCGCTTTTTGCTGACTATATTTATTAAATTGATAGGCTATAAAACTAAATGCCAATAAAAATACGATGATTAATGGTAATATTACATTTGTAAAGATCCTTTTTCGTAAACCGCTACTCTTCGTCATAAATTAAATCCTTTTTTTTAGGTTGATGTAGGTATAAATAATAGGGATTTCATTATTTTAAACGTAAAAAAGTACATAAAGGTTATCTGTTTTAGGGGTGTATTATGTGAAAAAACGTTATAAATCCAATTTATATGTTAGAACAAGTTGTTAATTTGTTAAAAAAGTCGAAACATGCCATAGCTTTTACTGGTGCTGGTATTTCTGTTGAAAGTGGCATACCTCCTTTCAGAGGAGAAGCAGGTATTTGGAATAGATACGATCCTGAGCTTCTTGAACTAAACTACTTTTTAACTCATCCAGAAGCATCATGGAAAGCTATTAGAGAGATTTTTTATGATTTCTTTACTGAGGCAAATCCCAATGCTGCACATATTGCTCTGGCAAATTTAGAAAAACGAGGTATTTTAAAAGCTGTTATTACTCAAAACATTGATGATTTACATTTTAAAGCTGGCAGTAAGGAAGTATATGAATTTCATGGAAATTCGCAGCATCTAAAATGTACACAGTGCAAACATGTAGTTGCAGCTAAAAATACCAGTTTAGAAAGTTTACCACCATTATGTGAAAAGTGTAATAGCGTATTAAAGCCTGATTTTATTTTCTTTGGAGAAGGGATTCCTCCACTCGCTTACGACAAAAGTTTTGCCGCAGCAAGAAAAGCAGACTTGGTAATAGTTATAGGTTCTACGGGTGAAGTGATGCCTGCTTGTCAGGTACCATTTGAAGCCAAAAGAAATGGAGCCACTATTGTAGAAATAAATCCTATTGCTACCCAGTTCACTCCTCAAATTACCGATATTCATATTAAAATGGAGGCTGGCAAGGCAATGGAACAAATTATTGAAAAGGTTTAATTTATTTTACCAAAGGAATATTCTAGATGGCAAAGTGATCTGAATATTTTATTATTATTATAAATTATTACATTTGTCACTTTAAAAATAAGAAAGAGAACAAATTTCTAATATAAAAACTTTTAAAATGAAATTATTAGAAGGAAAAACTGCAATTATCACCGGTGCTGCTAGAGGAATCGGTAAAGCCATTGCTTTGGTTTATGCACAGAATGGTTGTAATGTAGCTTTTACTGATTTAGTGATTAACGAAGCTGCTGAAGAAACTGAGAAAGAACTAACTGCTTTAGGTATTAAAGCTAAAGGTTATGCTTCGGATGCAAGTAATTATGAAGATACACAGCGTGTAGTGAAAGAAATAGCTGCAGATTTTGGTAGTGTTGATATTTTGGTAAACAATGCTGGTATCACTAAAGATGGTGCATTAAAAAGAATGACTGAAGAGGCTTGGGATTTAATTATCTCTGTAAACTTGAAGTCAGTATTTAACTTTACCAAAGCGGTTCAACCAATTATGTGGAAACAAGCTGGTGGTAGCGTAATTAATATGAGTTCGGTGGTAGGTGTTTCTGGAAACGCTAACCAATGTAACTACTCTGCTTCTAAAGCTGGTATTATTGGTTTTACCAAATCGGCTGCTAAAGAAATGGGTGCTAGAGGAATTAGACACAATGCTATTGCTCCTGGTTTCATCATTACTGAAATGACTGGTGTTTTACCAGAGGATGTGAAAAAAGAATGGGAAGCACGTATTCCATTAAAAAGAGGCGGTACTCCTGAAGATGTAGCAAACACTTGTGTTTACTTAGGTTCAGATTTATCTAAATACGTTACAGGACAAACTATACACGTTTGTGGTGGTATGAACATGTAGTAAATAAAGTAGAAATACTTGATTTATATGATATAGAAAAGGCTCGCAAAATTGCGAGCCTTTTTAGTTATGTATAATCTAAATTTTATCTAACGAATACGGTACCAATTATAACCTGAGTTAGAATTAACTGCATACTCAGATCACTTACAATTACCTTCAGTTGCGCTCCACCTTAACTACATAGGCAAAATCACAAGGTTTTTCTTTTGGAAAATCTAATTCAAGTCCAGCTTCTGTTTGTTCCCATTTTATCTTTTTAGAAGAACCTAATAGTTGTATCGACTTAATATCTCCAGGGTATAATTTACCATTTTTACCTAAAGCTCTTATCACTGCTTTCTCTCCTGGCCAGTCCATTACAATGGCATATAAGCTTTTACCATTCTGCGTAAAGCGAATATCCTGAGCAGTATATTTAGGAATGAACTCTCCCCTATTTTTACCTTGTCCGTGATGCCCTGGATGGGTTACTTCAGTAGGTCCTTCGCCAAAGAGTACCCATGGCATGGTATTATAGATAGCCTCTCCATTTATTTTTAACCAAGCGCCCATATCTAGAAGCTCTTTTTGTACTTCAGGCGAAAAGGTACCATCGGCCATAGGAGGTACATTTAATAACATACGTCCGTTTTTACTGGTCATATCTATTAACATATCCACCAAGGTAGCTGCGTCTTTAACTTTATTTACAGGGTTATAAAACCAAGTAGATTTCCACTCGAAATGACGCTGCATATTTACATCTGACACCCAAGGGTCATATTGCAAACCAATCAGATTGCCGTCTTCAATATCACGCATTCCAATACCTGTTGGAATATCGTGAGTTTTATAAATTACTTCTACTTCCTTGCCCCATTCAAGCCCTTTATTAAAAAAATGGCTAATCATCTTTTGCTGATATCTTTCTGGAGCACTTCTTAACTCATTGTTTCCTTCAGGTAATAAGCGTCCATTTGTAGCATGTCCTCTAAGTTCAGCAGGAACCGTTCCTCCAAAACCAGTATCAAACCAAATCATATCTGGTTGATATTTATCAACAGCTTCAGCAATTCTACTATACCATGCATCAAAAATTGGATCTCCAATCCTACCATTATTCATGGTTGCATATGAAGAGTTATCAGCATTCGGATCTAAAACCGTTGTATCTTCAAGCGAAATTTGTCCCCACATACGACTCCAAAAATCACCTGTATGAAAGGACGAAACAATAGGCATATTACGCTTTCGAAGTTCCTTGGCTAAACTCCCGTAAATATCAACCTTAGGTCCTTTATTTACCGAGTTCCAATCTGTCAAATCACTATCCCAATTTACTAAACCACTGCCGTGCCAGGCAACCGGCCCTCCGAACTGAGCTCCTGCTCTCTGGAATAAATCAACCCAAACCTTGGCATCAAAATTTTCCCCTTTCCACTGCTCAATGGCTTCAAGACGTGTCATCTCCTCATCATCTGAGCCTACCTGAACGGTTTGTGGTCCCCAGTGACAATAGATTCCGAATTTCATACCATCGAGCCACTCAGGACTTGAATGCTTTCTTAACGACGACCAATCTGCTTGGTATAGTTTTTTCTCCTTAGTAGATTGTTTACTTGACGCTGGTTTACAAGACCACAATAAGGTAATGCAAAACATGGATAATAGAATATTTCTCATTTTTATATCGAATTTTTGTGACGATTAATATTTTACAGACAAAGGAAAACCATGAATTATTTTGTCATCTATACCTTCCTTTATTCACGGAAATTATATGATGTTTGTATAACTAATATACCAGTTAAAAGAGAGTTCAGTAATATAACATTGACTATCTTTTATTATAATATGAGATTTTAATAAACTATACTTACGCTAGTAAATATTTTCTTAGAAACTCAAATAAAATCATCTTAACAAACTAATAACCAATGATTCAAAAATACAATGCGATTTTTAAAACAAACTACTTACCCCCTACATATGAACTATATAGTCTCCAAACACCACTACATTTTAACTACATTTGTACTATAAATTCAAGAACCAATTGAGGCAATATAACATGAGGCACAAAAAATATACAACATGCCTAATTATTTGTATTTTGTTACTTGTTAGAGTGACTAACATTCTGGCCAACATTAATGATCCTACAGATACCTCAATCTACATAAGTCCTACCTTTCCTGGTAAGGGTTATAAATTATATAGAACAAATCCTCAACAATCATTTCAGTATTTTAATGACGCCCTTAGCTATTTTAAACAAAAAGGGGATACAGCTAATTACATAACATGCTTGTTGGGGCTGTCAGATTTAGAAAGAAGAAAAGGGCAATACAACAAAGCATTTGATATATTGAATGATATTCAGAAGAATGTAATTCGAAAAATAGATACCACTGCTTTTACCGATTTAAATACTCGTTTGGGTAGATTGTATGGAATCTTTGGTAAAGATAGTATTGCACTTTATCATCACAAAAAAGCGCTTGAAGTTTGTAAAGCACAAAAATACGATAAAACGGGTTCTAGCTATTACGCCATTGCTGAGCAATACGCTAAAATGAATGATTACAATACCTGCATAACATACCTTGATTCTTGTTATTTAATATCGACAAACAACAATAGGCTCATTTATGTGGATGCCTACTATGCTTACGCTTACATTAAAAAAAGTAACTATCGTAAAGCCGACATTTACCTCAAGGGTCTGATACAAAAGTTTGATGAAAAAAAATTAGGTTTTGCGTCTAAAGTATATACTTTTCATGCAGAACTTAAAAAAGCATTAAATCAACCCGATAGTGCTATATTTTACTACAACAAAGCTTTGAGTACGGTTAACTCCATGAAAATGCATTATGATATTAAACCCATGATTCTGGAGCAGCTAGCTCTGCTAAACTATGAAAAAGGAAATACACATAAGGCTTTTTCATATATGCAGAAGCAAAAAGCAGTTTCGGATAGTTTGTTTCACTTGCAAAGTAAACAGAATCAAGAACTCTTTGAAGTTAAGAGAGAGTATCAGAAAAACTTATTTGAGAAAGATGAGCAAATCAACCAACAACAATACCTTATTAACTTAAAAGATAAGGCTAGTTTTAGATTAAAATTATTGATTAGTATTTTGATATTATTGGCCGCTATTGGTCTGCTTATGTTTAGACAGCGTTTTTTAATGAAACAAATGATTTTAAAAAAGGAAAAAAACGAAGCTATTTTAGAAACTAAAAACAAGGAACTAACCGCTAACGCATTACAGATAATTGAAAAAGAACAAGGGATTAAGGAACTATTGGAAGAAATTAAAGATAGTAAGCCTGAAAAATTCAAGACACTAAGCAATAAATACAAACAAGGCAATGCAAAAATTTGGGACGACTTTCATTTAAGGTTTACCCAAACCAATAATAAGTTTTACGAACAGTTAATGAAGTTATACCCCAGCTTAACACATACCGACTTAAAATACTGTGCTTTAATAAAACTCAATTTCGATAGTAAAGAGATGTCTCATATTTTAGGAATATCTCTTCACAGCGTTCATATGGCACGGTCGAGAATTCGTAAAAAAATTGGCTTGAGCCGAGATGAAAGTCTGGGGGACTATTTATCGTCTATATAACCTACATAATGAAATACGCTTCAAACTATACAGTGTAACTTTATAAATACCTTTTTCAATCATTTGTAAATTCCAACACTCCAAAAGTCTTTGGATTATGCACATCCTTATAATCGGTAATCATTGGAAATAAAGTAGAGGTAGAAACACGCTGACCTTCTACTTTATTTCTATCCTGACGCAAAGCTAAAAATGTCCATTGCGAACCTTCTTTCACTTCTTCTACTGGTCCTGCTGTATGAAAAGCAGCAATAGGAATAGCCATTTCCATGCACCAACCTTTATCTATATCAGAATTATCATTTAAAGTTCCATCAATATTTACCTCAACTTTAAAATCTGGATTATAAGCTTTAACCACAAATTTCTTTCCTGGATAAATCTCATTAATAAAAATAAAATCGTTGGTGGCCTTATACAAGTTAGTCTCAAAACCAAAGTGCATTCCTACTTGGTCGCGCATAGGACTCAGGAAAATCTCGGCGCAGTCATCTACAAAAGTCCAACCATCACGTTCCTTCATGCGGGCAGTGATGTATTTATCTTCGCACTCAAAAAGTAAATAGATATGCTGCTCATCCCAAAGCATTTTAAAACTGGTACCTTGCTTATCATTCTCTTGATCTGATCTATAATAATAATTGAAGGTAAGTGATTTTGCATTTTGCCAGCTTTGTTCATTAGCTATACCGTCTATAGTAATGGGTGAATTGGCTTTAGGTACTTGTATGATTTTTTTAGATTGTTGTGAGGTACATGCACTGATAAGGCATATTAATACGGATATATAAAATAGTTTACTCATTTTTCTGTGATATAGTTCGTCACCTATTGACCGAATATTGTTTGTATGAAATCAATTATATTTTTCTTCATATTTAACCTCTATGCACTTGCATAACAAAATACAACTGTACAACTATTATTCTTAACCATTATTATCTGGTAAAAATAATAATACGAACTAATACTATCTCCATGTCTCTAGCCGACGGGCTTTTACTTTCTTTACGCTTTTACATTAAGGTGGATAAGTTACCCCTACCAAACAATGATTCTTATTCCAACTTTTTAACGTAGGTATAATATACGCCGTAAATATTCTTGTCTTCGATAAAATCGGTTACCAATAGTGTTTTTCCTTTGTTGAGTTCAACTTTAAAAACAACTGCTTCTTCATCGCCTTTAATATCCTTTTCTAATATTTGGTTAGCAATACTAATGCGCACTTTATTGGGTTTTATACTTTCGTAACTAAATAAACCTTTCGGATTTTTTTGTGGTACTCCCCATAGAGCTCCTGGACATTCCTTAGGCCAACGACAACAAGCAACCTCGTAAATACCTTCTTCATCTACCTCCAAAGCATGCGTATTATTGGTATTCTTCATGCCTGCCGCTACTTGCTCGCATTTCCATATCCCACCATCTTCTCCAATAGCATGCTGAATGGTTAAGGTAACTTCTTTTTGCGCTTTATGCCCTACCACATGAACAGGCAATTCATTATACTCCGGATTCTTTTTGGTGAAATCAATAAATTTGGCATTCTGAGCTAAAAGGTCTTGCACCACTTCTGGATATTCATTGGCTAAATCATTCTTCTGTTTTGGATCCTTTTCTATATCATAAAGCTTTGATCCATTAATTAAACGCCAATTATTTTTTAAAATACAAGTTTCGTTTTCATCCATAGGAGGTCTCCAATCCTGTCGGTTATGCACAAAAACAGTTCTTTCGGGTAGTTGATAATCATTATTACTTAAAGCTGGCGAAAAGTCTATTCCATCTAGGTTTAAATTTTGCGGAAGAGATAAATTACACAAGCCTGCCAAGGTGGGAATTAAATCGACATGAGCCACGGCATCATTAATATCTTTACCTCCTTCAATCTTTCCTTGAGGCCAACGCATAAAAAATGGCACACGATGACCACCCTCCAGCTTACTGCCTTTAATTCCGCTATATCCTTTGTTGTATCCTAACTTACCACTATAATTATATCCATAACGCGTTCCATTATCACTCATAAAAATAAGAATGGTATTCTCCTCCAGGTTTTTATCCTTTAAATATTTCTGAAAACGCCCCATATTCTCATCTATATTGGCAATCATACCATATAGGTTAGCACTAATGATTTTTTCTCCTTCCAGATGTTTATAAGGTGCAGCATACTCCTCTGCTACAATTAGCGGGTCGTGTGGAGCATTGGTGGGTAAATAAATAAAGAAGGGTTCATCCTGGTTTTCATCGATAAACTTCATGGTTTCATTAAACCAAACATCGGTACAATAACCTTCAAATTGTTTAGGTTCGTTATTGACGAAATAAACATCATCAAAGTAACTATTACCCCAATAATCGGACAACTCTCCTACTCCTCCGGCCAAGTGATGAATGGCTACATCAAATCCTTTATCGGTAGGACGAACAGGATAATTATCGCCCAAATGCCATTTACCAAACAAGCCCGTTTTATAGCCATTTTGCTTAAATATATTGGCCATGGTTATCGAGCTCTCGCTCAAAGCATCTCTGCCCTTAAAAGTAGCCCAAGCTCCATTATTAATAGGATACCTGCCCGTCATGATAGCGGCTCTGGTTGGCGTACAAAGGGGGCTGGCATGAAAATCGGTCATACGAACGGATTCATCGTAAAATGCATCTATATTGGGAGTTTTTATCCAGGGATTACCTTGACATCCTAAATCTCCAATACCCAAATCATCGGTTAAAATTAAAATAACATTGGGTGGACGTTTATCTTTGGCTTGCACGATGCAGGCTGATAAAATTTGAAGAAGAACAAAAAAACTGAATAATATAAACTTATGCATTCTGATAGGGTTATGATGATTTCTAATAATCAAAAGTTGAAGACTATTTTACCTGAAAACTATAGGGATTTTATACATAAAACCTTAGTTTATTCTCGCCAAATAAGGTCAAGGCAAAAACAAGTCAGTATTAGTACATTTTCAACTTTTAAATTACATTTTCTATTAATTTACAAAAACAAAAATATAATCTTACACGGGGATAACAGGGTACAAAAACATTAAATTTCCACATGTATAGGGTTTGAGTAGTATCTATCAGTCTCGCACAATTGCACTACGCCCTGTGTAAATTCAGTTAACTAGACTTTAGTTTTCTTCTTATCAGATTACATATTGACAATATTATTCCTGCCATAAACAGGAAATAATGATCCCAAAATAAAATTATAAACGAACTAAGTGTTTTTACACCTTCTTCTGATTGAGGATGTAGCCCTTCGTAAAATATAGCTATCCTTAAAGTATAAATTATTGAGATAAATAGATTACTAATAAATTCAAATAGTTCGTCTTGCTTCCTAACCTTATTGAATATTATCAATCCAATAATTAAAGTTATAATCAAAAGAAAGTTTTCTATGTTTTCTTTTGATGACCATAGAATCATAAATCCACCAACGAAAGATAAAACAACGCCATATATAGTTGATACAGCAAACAGTTTTATTACATATTTTTTATCTGTCATATTGTTTTCTGAATCTAAATACTTGCCACCATAATAACTAAAATCGATTTAGTCATTATTAAGAGCCTATTATAACCTTACCTATCTCATTTCTTTTCCATCCTCATAAAACAGAACGGACTTAATTGACTTAGATGTTTGAATAAACCTATAGGGCTGTGTCATAACCGTAGTGGCAATTCCATCAGGTGCTTTTACCGAGTAGTAGACTTTAATATGCTCCTTATCTTCTTCTATTTTATCGATTATAATTTGATAACCTCCCGAACTTCTTTCACCAATATAAATGGCAATCAGCATGTTTTTACTAAAATCTATTTCATCTAATTTATTCTTTTGAATAAAGCTAGCTCCATGTTTCTCTTCATATACATCTATACTGTTTGAAACAAGTAATACACGTTCTCTCAAGTTAGAGAAATCGCCATGGGATATCTCTTCAAAATTCCTAGTTTTAGGTACGGAAGTATTGGTTTTACTACTAGTTGAACATGATGAAAAAAGTATCATCAGTAATAGACTGGAAATTAATAATGGTGTTTTCATTTTTTATAGTTTAATCGTTTGTAGTTAATGGTCATTAATTAATTCACACAATGCTTCTTCATTCTTAAGCTCAATTTCTTTAAATAATTCCTCCTCAAATAATTGAAACTCGCTTTTATCACAGCTATGTGTAATTTTTCCATATTCAAGATAATGAATATGGTCGCATAAATTAGTTAATGTTTCTATAATATGAGAAGTTATAATAATCGTTTTACCTTTTTCTTTTAACTTAAGTAATATGGAACGAATTATACGACAGGTCTCTATATCTAAGCCATTAAAAGGCTCATCCAAAATCATAATAGCTTTGTCCTGTTTTAACGAACCTAAAATAGCCAGTTTCTTTTTCATACCTGTAGAATAAGTATCAACCAACTTATCTAATGGTAGCTTAAATAAGGCATTCCATTTTTCTATATCAAAATGAATATTCTTAAATAAGGACAAATATTCTCGAGCTGTTATATTGGAATAAAAGAAGTTTTCACTGACTAAATACGAAACACTCTTTTTATTTAAATCACTTCCATTAAAAAGCACCTTTCCTTCTTCTTGCTTCTTTAAACCGTAAATTGTGTTTAATAAAGTTGTTTTTCCTGCTCCATTTAATCCAACAATGGCATGAATTAAACATTCAGAAAGGGATAATTGAAGGCCATTAATAATTCGGCTGTCTTTTTTATAAGAGACGCTAAGGTTTTCAATTAAAATCATTCAGATAATTGTTTAGTTTATGTTTGGATTTAAAATAAAATACCACACTCGCACCCCATACAAAGGGTAAGAAAACAGGTATTATAACGCTCATCACCCCAATTGCACCCATACTTTGAGCTGCAGGCAATTTTTCATTGGGTTGATAATATGCATACTTGGTGCATATTATAAAAATATGAAGTGTTGTTAACAGGAAATACGCCACCACTGGAATATACCAATATGTACTATGAAACACCATATATGCAAGCAGTAATGGAAACGTTATAAATGTATAAATTACAATTTGCAGTTTTATTTTGTGCAAGATGAATTTACCCGCGCTTCTTTCTGAAGCTATAATGAATTGATAAGGTTCGCAGCGTTCGTAAAAGCTTAAAACAACAAAACCAATAATTACCATTACAACAGGAACACTAGCCATAACAAACGAAGTACAGAGTCCAGTAATCCACAAAGGTAATATGAGCCATAGTAGTTTTCTAATTCCAGCTTTCCACTCGTAACTATCATCAGGTATTAAAGTTTGTAACTTTGTATTGAGACTTCTTTGTACAAGACTATAATTCAGAAAAGGAATCAAAAAAATACCTAACACAAGCATTATAAACGGTTCCCACTTTTGATGAAATAACAGGCAAAGGTGTACTGGCAAAGCCAATAATTGATACTCGACAAAATAAAGTAATTGATAAGATGCAAAATGAGTCTTTAAAAAAGTTTTATCCTTTCTGCGAAGTTGAATTAGGCTAAGTACAAGGATAAAACCTGCACTACTATAAAAGGCATATATTGCATTGACACAAGAATTAAACAAGCTTATGCCTGCAAAAACTATAAGGGATAATACAAATAATAAACGAAACAAACCTACTCCAATCAGGTTACGAGATATCTGTTTTAATCGTATTGTAATAAATGCTTTTATCATTTTTCTTGAGTCACTTATAACTTATTCTTCCTTTTTAAACTCCGAGGTTTCAATAACAATGGTATTAGCCCAAATATCTCCTAGGCGTTGGTTTTTGTCGGTATTTTTTATGGTTATAATTCCTATCAAACCAAAAAAGAACATATCCAAAGGGTCTAGTAAATGTCTTTTAAGCGATTGCCCGAAACTTATTTTTTCATTTTGAATAATGGCATTTTCAATATCAACATAGCCTCGAATAGAAATGGGCTTAAGTCCTACTAAAGCATTACCAATGGTTGCTCCTATCCATTGCTCAAACCCAATAGTCATGATACACCAAAACGCAACAGGAATAATCCCACCTATTCCATTCACGGTATACCCTCCATCTGCATTCGGTTCGCCAAATGCATAAACATAAGCATATGAAAATCCATAAATGATAATATAATCGATAAATCCTGCTGTGAATCTGTTAA
>NZ_LXYE02000053.1 GCF_001659685.2 Labilibacter marinus | reverse complement strand
CATTGAAATAAAATATGAAAAAAGTTTCATTATAGATTTAGACCTTCAATTTAACCTGCCAAACGCATCGCCAAACGCATCGCCATAGCTCGCGTTAGGGATTGAAGCGGGTACCCCGCAGCTAAAAAACAGGCTTTCTTATATAGAATAGATATTTCTGTATATAATGTATGTAACACATAAGAAAACAGCGAGGAGTTAGAGCGAAAAGCCCGACCCGAGAGTACCTGTACCTTTTAAGAGAAGAGGACGCATCGAGGGAACGCCCATGGAAATAGAAGAACTATTACGCAACCATAGTTAGATTCTTTCATCTTATTGAAAAATGAAAACCATGAAACATACTAAATTAACTATTGTAGCTATACTATTATGCACGCTACTATCATGCGATAAGGAAAATACACCCGCAGACAAACCAGGATTGGATGTAACTGGCTACTGGATAAATCCTGACTATTCGGCAAATCAAATTACATATACTAAGACCTACGCCTTACAGGAAAACGAATATGGGCTTGCTTTAAAAGCAGACCAATCGTTAATAGAAAGAAAAAATGCTGGTTGGTGCGGAACTCCGCCAATAACCTATGGAGACTTTGAGGGAAGCTGGTCGCAAAATGATTCTACTATATATATTAAGGTAGGCTATTGGGGAGGCAAAGAACAACGCGAGTGGAAACTAAAAAGCATCGATAGCAAAAAATTAACCATTGAGATTATTGATTACGCACACATACCTGAGGAATAATACTACTCGATTAACCCTTGGGACTGGAGGGTTGATTTCAAATTTTCGTGATACTTATTAAAGTTATCTTCAATTTGCGAAATCAAGGCTTGGCATGCTGGCATATCTATTATATTATCAAAGGCAGGCTCTTCTCTTAAAAATAACACAATCCAATACTGAATATCGGTTTGTTGAGCAAATAGACCAAGGTGCTCAATGGCCTTTTCTGTGTTATTTTGATATGAATAATAAGCAGATAAACTTAGGTTTTTATAAATAGATTCATCATTGGAAGCATATTGAAAGTATGCCTGTGATAAACTATCTGCCTTCTGAGTATAACCGAGCTCCTTACAAACCAAAGCCATTTTAATATCCTCTGAGGGAAATATGCGTAGTTTATACGTTTCCTTTGCCCACAGAAAGTCTTTATAATAAACATATGCCTCGGAATAATTACGCATGAGGTAATTCACCTTAGCTACTTCCTGTAGAATATCTAGACGCGTGGTATCTTTTAACAAGGTAGAGAACAATAAATCTTTTGTACGCGCATAGTTTTTATCCTTGCCTAATAATATATATGCTTTTACATATTGAGAGTATAAGTTATCGGGATTAAAAGCCAAGGAGGAATTTATATATTGCTCAGCCTCCTCTACAAAACCTGTTTGCATAAAGGCATTACTCAAATGTAAATGAACATAACTTGCGCTTGAAGAATCTTGAGCAGCCAAGTCTAGCTGTATTCCCTTTAAAGCATATTCTAGATATTTACCTGCATTGGGTATAAAAGTGGTATAAAAATCGGAAAGGGTATTTATTATTAATACGGAATTGGGGTTATACTCCAGTGCTTTTTCCAGAAAAGGAATGGCTTCGGCATACTCACCAATATTTATATAATAATATGCCTTGGCCTGCAAACTTTGTCCAAGATGCGCATCTAGTAAAAGAGCCTTATCGGCGTAATAGTTTATTTTAGCACTATGCTTTTTTTCGGCAAAGAAAGCATCTAAATAATAATAAGCAATGGCAATATCGGCATAGGCTCTGGCAAAGTTCTCATCTAACTCAATAGCCTTTTTAAAATAAACGATAGATTCCTCCAACCCCTCTCCCGTTTCCTGACGAAACAACTCCAAGCCTTTTAGAAAGGTATCGTAAGCTTCTAAGTTTTGCGTGGGCACTTTCTCAATCCTTTTTTGCTCTTCAGGAGTTATTATAACCTCAATATTATTGGCAATATTTTTAGCTACATCTATTTGCAACTGAAAAATATCCTCCACCTCTCGTTTATACTGTTTAGCCCACAACTGCCTGTCGCTATTGGATTGAACCAATTGTACATTGAGCATAATCTGATTACCTACCTTTTGACCACTTCCCTCCACAAAGTAACTTACATTAAGCTCGTGCGCAATTTCAGGAATTGTTTTAGTCGTGTTTCGGTATTGTTCAACCGTAGTCCTGCTCACCACCTTTAGTCCTTTCATCTTTTGCAGGCTACTCAGCACCGATTCCATCATTCCATTTACTATATATATGTTTGAAGAATCTGCACTTTCATTTTTAAACGGCAATACTGCGATGGTTTTATCAAGATCCATAACAGTATTCTGTCTTGGAATAAATATATACAGCAAAGCAATTGTACCGATTAGCAAGGCCAAAGCAACCATCAAATACCTTTTGTTAACTGGAGCTTTTTCTTGCTTTAACGGTTGAACTTCTTCCACCTTATTTTTCACTTCGCCAGGAGGGTAGCCATATTGCTCTCGAAAACATCGGATAAAATATGATGTACTTGCAAAACCAACTTGGTAAGAAACTTCTGAAACCGTTAACTCATCCTGCTTTAACAAGGTATAGGCATCTTGCAAACGAATCTGACTAATATATTTACTCACCGACACCTGAGCCAACTTTTTTACTTTGCGCAATAAATTAGACCTACTCATTCCTATTTCAGAAGCTAACTCAGCCACACCAAATTGTTCGTTTGATATGTTTTTACGAATCAATTCATCTAACTCGCTTAAAAAACTTTGTTCTTTTGGTGTCAATTCCGACATTATGAGGGTTTAAAATTACTTACTAAAGCATCTCAAAGATTAGTATTTATCTTAAAAGATACAACCAATAACACAAGAGAAATAAAATATAAAAGTTCGATAAAAACCGTCTTCTAATCCGCATTTGCATCATATTTTACATACATGCATCATAGTTTCATTGGATAAAGTATTATTACTATAGATTTCTTCATGATTGATTTATAGTGCATCACGAATTAACAGACCTTTACATTAAAGAATTTAAACAATAAAAACTTCAATCATGAAAACTATTTTAAAAAAACGAATCAGCGCTATGTTATTACTATCTTTAATAGCTTTTGGATCTTGCAATTCTCAGGCAAAAGAAAATAAAGCAGCAGCAAACTCCAGTAAAACAGAAATTACAACAGACATTCACACTGCTGCGTACTTAGGTAATTTAGATGAAATTAAAAAGCACCTGAAAGCAGGGACGGATTTAAACTCCACTGAACCTATGGGCGGTTCTACTCCTTTAATATCTGCAACAGTTTTTGGACACAATGAAGTTGCCATAGAACTTATTAAAGCTGGAGCCGATGTTAACGTACAAAACAAAGAGGGGTCTACAGCTCTACATTCGGCTGCTTTCTTCTGCAGAACAGAAATTGTAAAAGCACTTTTACAACACGGAGCTAAAAAAGATATTATCAATAAAGGAGGTTCTACAGCGGCACAATCTGTAGCGGATGATTTTGAAAAAGTAAAAGGCATTTATGATTTCTTTGGTACACAATTGGGTACATTAGGCCTTCAGTTAGACTATGATTTTATTAAAAATGAACGACCAATTATAGCCGAATTACTTAAATAAAAACAATGATGAACGAAAGAAGATACGATATAGATTGGTTGAGGGTAACTACAATTGGGCTATTATTAATATATCACGTAGCCATTGTTTTTCAGCCGTGGGCAATATTTATTGGTTTTATCCAAAGCTCAGAATCTTTAGAATCCATTTGGATACCTATGTCAATGATAAACACATGGAGGATACCTATCTTATTTTTTGTATCGGGCATGGGTGTGGCCTTTGCGCTCAAAAAGCGAAATTGGAAACAATTACTCGGCGAAAGAGCCAAACGAATATTCATCCCTTTTATAATAGGAATATTTGTAGTTGTACCTATACATTATTATATTTTTCAGTTTTACTACAAACACGACTTAAGTTATGCAGCTATCCCAAGTCACCTTTGGTTTCTAGGTCATATTTTTTCGTTTGTACTGATGCTATTACCTATATTTTTTTGGATGCAGAAAACGAACGAAAAAAATCCGGACAACTGGTTTGCTAGGCTCTATAGAAGTCCATTTATATTACCCATCATCGCATTAAGCTTTGTATTAGAATCACTTATTGTAAATCCAGGCATTTATGAGATGTACGCTTCAACACTGCATGGATTTGTATTCGGATTTATTGCTTTCTTTTGGGGGTTTAGTGCGGTTGCAACTGGCCTAAAGCTTCTGGATACTTGTTTAAAATACAGATGGACTTTATTCGTTTTAAGTTTAGCATTATTCGTTTTTAGATTATTGGTTTACGAATTAAAAGCTCCCAACTATTTAATGTCAATTGAATCTGCTACTTGGATATTTGCTATTTTAGGATTTACGAGTAGATATTTAAACAAACCCAGCGAAAAATTAAAATATTTGAGCGAAGCGGCCTACCCTATCTATATTTGGCACATGGCTTTTTTATATTTGGGTGCATATTTAATTCTACCTTTTGAAATGAACGTATGGTTAAAGCTATTATTAGTTAATGCCATCACCTTTTTGGGGAGTTTTGCCATTTATGAACTCATCATTAGGCGGGTAAAATTTATCAGACCATTATTTGGACTAAAATAGGAAATGCGGGACAGCGAATTTAGGTGTCCCGCATTTTCTATATTATACTTTGTAGCGCCAAGCGTCTATTTTATACTTTTTAATTCGAGTACCCAACATACGTTCGGTAATTCTTAACTCTTCAGCGGCCTTGGTAATATTTCCTTTGGTACTTGTTAAGCCTTCAATAATAAGTTGTTTTTCTAAACGCTCCAAAACACCTGTCATGCCTTCATGAGAACCCGTGGCTGTAGAGTCGGCAGTTTGCAAGGTTGGCGGTAAGTTATAACTATGAATAACATTATCGCGAGCCAAAATACAAGCACGTTCTATTACATTCTCTAATTCTCTCACGTTACCAGGCCAGCCATACACCATTAACATATCAATGGCTGAAGTAGTGATTCGCTTAACAGATGCTTTATTCTTTTTATTGAATTTATTGATGAAATAATCCACCAACAAAGGAATATCGTTACGTCGCTCTCTCAAGGCAGGTACAAAAATAGGGAACACATTGATTCTATAAAACAAATCCTCTCTAAAGGTTCCATCTTCAATCAGCTTTTCAAGATTACAGTTGGTTGCACAAACAATCCGCACATCTATCTTTATGGTTTCCGTTCCTCCTAAGCGCTCAAACTCTCGCTCCTGAATTACTCTTAATAGCTTTACTTGCGTAGATAAAGGTAAATCTCCAATTTCATCTAAAAATATGGTACCGCCATTGGCCATCTCAAAACGACCTTTGCGCATTTGGTCCGCTCCAGTAAAAGCTCCCTTTTCGTGCCCAAACAATTCACTTTCTATTAAAGAATCGGGCAAAGCAGAACAATTTACCTTAATCAGGTTTTTATTCTTTCTACTACTTTCAATATGCAAAGCGTCGGCCACTAATTCTTTACCAATACCACTCTCTCCTCGCACCAAAACGGTACTATTGGTTCGTGCTACCATTTCAATAAGGGAGAACACATCGCGCATTTTACTACTATTACCAATAATGTTTGTCGTAAAATTATTGGCTTTCACTTCTGATTCAAGCTCTATATTTTTTTGCTTTAAATCCTCTAACTCTTCTGCTTTTTCCTGACGATATTTAACTGTTTTAGCAATTAAAGACCCTACAATAGAGAGCAAATGAATATCTTCTTCGTAGGTTATATGCGGATTAAAAGGACGAACAACGCTTAACGCGCCTGTTGTTTTATTTTCCAACACAATAGGAATACAAATAAAAGTCAACTCCCGCCCCTCTTTATTCAGCTCTGACCTAGTTTTATTTAAAAATAAATTCGATTTAGAAATTTCCTGAATGACTATAGGTTGTCCTAGCTCAACTACCTTACCGATTACGCCTTCTCCCAAACGATATTTACCCAACGATTGTTGCTTCTGACTCATTCCATAAGCCGCCTCAATATATATATTGGAATTATTCCTATTAAAAATTGTCAAAAAACTTCGGTCAGCACCCAAGTGATCTACCACTATTTTCAATATAGGAGACAAGTCACTTTTAAGCTCCTTACTCGCAATTAATCGCTGACTAATCTCAAAGAGTAACGTCATCTCTTTTAAGCCGTAGCAATCCTCTCCTCCTTTTTTACAATTTGCATGCATAATTAACCCTCTAGTTGTAATCCGAAACCATTCAAAGCCCAAATATAACACTTTAACACACCACCCCTCCATATTCGCCCCACTACTCAGCTTATTTATACTCTTTCTTTCTAACACCCCCTATATTTTAAGTTCAACCAACATTTATTTAATATTTTTCACAATCACCCCCAATAATAACTTCTGAGTATATTAATAGATCTATATTTTTTCGAAGATTTCCTTCTTTCATTAAAATTTAATAATTCATGGCAAAAAAAATGAATAATGACTTTGATTTTTTGTGATTTATAGATAATTTAACAATCAGAAAATCTACAGTTTACATATTAATTCATAACCTTAAATCCAGTTTTATGATTGACTTTAATGATATTGAGATTAATAAATTCCAACTCAATACGCTTTTAAACCACCAAGAAAAAAGAGGTTTTAAATACCTTTTAAGTAACGAACTGCTGTGTGAAACATGCAACCAACATTGTAACAGTGGGGTAAGTAACTACAAAATATTTTTGGATAGATTTAACGACATTAAAGTATCAGGTGAATGCACAGTATGTAGCAGCAACGTTAATATGGTAATGCCATTTGGCGAAAATGAATCTTTTTTTAGAAAAGCCATGCAATTTAGAAATACGCACGCTGTATTAATTGAAAGTTAAGATATTACTACATATTACTATGGTTTCTATTAAAGCCGAAAACAGATGATTGTTTTCGGCTTTTTCTTTTAAAACAAAATACTTTAAACACTGAAGCACAAATTAGAGTTACTTAACTATTGAATTCGATAAAAACTATTATAAAAAGTTTAATATTGCGCCATGCAAAAACTCAATATACACACTTTTATATTTTTCACCTTAATATTGATGAGTTGTACATCTAATAATAAGCCTTCTGAGTTAAAGAATGGAGATATTCTTTTTAGAGGCAACAATAATATGGGCTTATCAAAAGCCATTAACGAAGTCACTCAAACGGGTACAAACACTAACTACACCCATATGGGTATATGTTGTTTAAAAGGAGATACCATGTATGTGATACATGCTAGTGCAAAAAATGGAGTTTGCATGGAGTTACTTACTGATTTTCAATACCCCGATGGAGATAGCACTTTTATAACTGATAGCTATCGTATAAAAAAGGAATTACAAGCCGATATTACCGAGGCTATTAATATTGCCAATATTTTAATTGGCATGCCTTATGACAAGACTTACATCTTGGAAAGCCCTGGCTTTTATTGCTCTGAGTTTATTTATCATATCTTTAAAACAGACTCCATATTTACTTTAAACCCCATGACCTTTAAGAATCCTGCCACAGCTGATTTTCATCAAGGGTGGGTTGAACATTACAGTAACTTAGGCTTGGATATTCCTGAAGGACTGCCTGGTTGTAACCCCAATGAAATGGCCATGGAAGGCTCCTTAGAATTTATCAAACGATTATAGAATAACATAGCATATTATACAGAATGGAATACCGTAGATTTGGAAAGACAGAGAAGCACATTAGTGCTATTACATTAGGAGGGATGAGATTTACAAAGTCGTGGGATCAACCAAGGCATGAGATTCCAACTGAAACACAAGACCACTGCAACAACATTGTTGATTTGGCTTTAAAAAATGGTATTAATCATTTTGAAACGGCTTACGGCTATGTAAAAAGCGAAAAGGTTTTTGGAAAAACCTTAAACGATGAGTTAAAAGTAGACCGTTCTTCATATTACCTAATGACCAAGGGGAATCCTCCCACTGCTGAGGAAGCCAGAAAATTAGTAGAGGAGCAATTAAAAACGCTCAAAACTGATTATGTAGATTTTTATGCTTGGCATGGTATCAACAATCAAGATATCATTCATAGTACTTGTAAAAAGGGTGGTCCTGTTGAAGAACTATTAAAAATGCGTGAGGAAGGTATTATTAAACACGTTGGCTTTAGTACACATGGTTCTATGGAAAGTATTTGTAGTGCTATTGATACCGACCTTTTTGAGTTCGTAAACCTTCATTATTATTATTTCTACCAAAGAAACCTAGCCGCTATTCAGTTGGCAGAGAAGAAAGATATGGGTGTTTTTATTATTTCGCCCAACGACAAGGGAGGTCAGCTTTTTAGGCCTACTAACAAAGTTAAAAATGCGATACCGCATGCTACACCTATTCAATGGAATGCACGCTTTTGTTTGAATACACCTAATGTACATACCTTATCGTTTGGCATAACAGAACCCCAGCACTTTGATGAGATGAATGCAATTTTTAGCCGAACAGACCGCACCAAAGAGTTAGACTTAATGGCTAAACAAAGATTAGATAATAGATTAAACGACGATCCATATTCTAACTTTGATGCATACCCATATCAAGATAACGGTTCTGAACTGGATTTACCTTTGTTATTACATTGGCGCAAACTTTGGAAATGCTACGACATGTTAGATTTTGCGAAATACCGGTACAAAGAACTGAAAACGCCTAACCATTGGGTTCCTGGTGTTTTTGCCACCCCTGAGAACATCAACAAAATAGATTTCTCGAAAATACCGAGTGAGATTCCTTTAAAGAAAATGCTAACTGAACTTCATGAAGCTCTTTACCAGGCACCAGAAGCGCCTAAGTATTACCCCACAAAGATGAAGGTCATAAGATAACATACAAAACCAATTCTAACCAATTGATTTTCTGTATCACATCACATACAACACAGCACCAAGCTGCATCTCAATCACATAAAATACTACGCCCAATACGGAATATACTTAGCATGCTTTTTAGAATTACTTTCTGGATCAGAATACTTTACCATACCATCTTTTATACTATCTGAAATTATCCTTGACGCCATCGAGTAATTCTTTTCCACTATACCAAACCTTTCTCTTAACGATTGATTTGTCATATAATCTCCTGATACATATCGCAAACAAGCATGCAAATAACAAGCTCTAATCTTATCCTCCTTGTCCATTTGACGAAGAGTTTTATGTGCGTACAATATAACTTTTGTATAATTATCCTCCTCTATAAAACGTGGTGCAGGTAATTGATAATATTCACATTCAGATATTACTTTATCTATCCCACTACCTCTTTCTTCACATATATTCATCCTCCTCATGAAATATGCTAATTTTTCATTTCTAGATTGAGGATTATGATCTACAAATCGCAATGTACTTATTAACGGTTTTCCTGAATTAGTTATTTCTATGCGATCATCAAAAATTTCAACCATA
Source organism: Labilibacter marinus (assembly GCF_001659685.2). Lineage (GTDB taxonomy): Bacteria > Bacteroidota > Bacteroidia > Bacteroidales > Marinilabiliaceae > Saccharicrinis > Saccharicrinis marinus. Next base: position 98,978 of record NZ_LXYE02000053.1, on the reverse strand, counting down.
GGACAAGTTCCACTAACACTAAAGTCTTGGTGAATAATTGCATTCGCTACAAGCTCTCTAATTGCAATTTCTGGATACATTTTTATTTCTTTCCTAAAAACCTTCCCTAACTCTTCATTCATAGGAAGCCGATCATTAATATAATCAATCAATCCTTTGAACCCAGAAGCATATCCCTTTTGCCCAACCTGTTCTTTTATCGCCTTAAGTTTATTTTTGCCTTGATATATAATTACACGAATTGATTTCCTAAACAAAGTTTCATAATCATTAAGATTCCTTGCAAAAAGGATAGCTCCCAAATTTGTGATATTGTACAATTCATCACTTGCAGAAATTAAAATTTCTTTCTTCAACCTATCGAATATGGCACTTCTGTTATCAGGCAATGGCAAACCTAACAATTCAAAATACGAAGGATAATCAATTAGTCCTAAAACATCATCCCCATTGACATTACGTATTGCAACACCCTTCTCAAAAACACTCATCGGTTCCTTAGTCCAAATCAAACGCTGCATCTCAGGATACTTATCTAACTTCTTTTTATACGACCCTATTCTCACATAAGGCACACCAGAAAACTTAATTGGCGTATTAATCGCAGATTGAACCCGAACTATCATTACACGTTCACCCTCCACTTGCAAAGGATAAAAATCTATATTTATTTTTGGCTCAAGTAACCTACATAACCAAGATAACATTTCTTCATTTCCTTTTACCTTTTGATATTGAGAAAATGTTGTACCTACAATACGATGCTTCTCATCTTCTACACCAAACACTATATATGCATATGTTTTATCATGAATACATGCCGAATTTGACAACGCAGATAAGTACTCACCTATATCTTGCCAATTATTCGTTTTAAACTCGAGCCACTCTGTTTCATTTGGCATAGCTCTAAGTTCACTTAATAACTTTCTCAATTCTAACTCAGTCATACAAATAAAAAATAAAACACTCAGTTAATCAAACAATTAAAAAAAATCAAAACCACTTAGTCACATAACGATCACATAACAAATGTACACAATTTAATTCTTTATTATTATTGCCAATTCCATTTATATCCTCGTTTTACTATTATTATATTACGTATGACAATCATTACACATTACATAACCCTGATAAATATCACACTTTCCTACCCTTTTGTAATCAAGTAATTCGCAACCTATTTATTATACACTGACACAGTGCACATTACGCTTTTTGTTACCTAAAAAGTAACGATCGGGCTTATTCCTACATTAATGTAGTACAAATTTAAGCATGCCAAAAACAAATCAGTCTTTTAATATTTTTTTAAACACTGTACTACTGACACTTACACCACACACATGCATTTTTAAACAGTCCTATAATTCATTCTTGGCACACCGTGTGAAATAAGAGAAACCAAACAGACAATTAGTATAAACCTATTAAAATTAATTAGAGATGAGAAAAATTGCTATTTACGGAAAAGGTGGAATTGGTAAAAGTACAACTACTCAAAACACTGTTGCAGGTTTAGTAGAATTAGGTAAAAACATTTTAGTAGTAGGATGTGATCCAAAAGCGGATTCAACTCGTCTATTATTAGGTGGTCTAGCTCAAAAAACAGTATTAGACACACTTCGTGAAGAAGGTGAAGATGTAGAATTAGATGACGTTGTAAAACCAGGATACGGTGGTGTTCGTTGTGTTGAGTCAGGTGGTCCAGAGCCAGGTGTAGGATGTGCTGGTCGTGGTATCATTACTTCAATTAACTTATTAGAGCAATTAGGTGCTTGGGATGATAAATTTAAAACTGACTATACTTTTTATGATGTATTAGGTGATGTAGTATGTGGTGGATTCGCCATGCCTATTCGCGATGGTAAAGCAGAAGAAATTTATATTGTAGTGTCAGGTGAGATGATGGCCATGTATGCTGCTAACAACATCTGTAAAGGTATTCAAAAATATGCACAAGCAGGTACTGTACGCTTAGGAGGACTTATTTGTAACTCACGTAAAGTTGATAACGAAAGAGAAATGATTGAAGAGTTAGCTCGTCAATTAGGTTCTCAAATGATTCACTTTGTTCCTCGTGACAACATGGTTCAACATGCTGAGATCAACAGAAAAACAGTTATTGAGCACGCTCCTGAGCACGCACAAGCTGACGAGTACAGAACTTTATCTAAAGCCATTGATGCTAACGAAATGTTCATTATCCCTACTCCTCTTGAAATTGAAGAGTTAGAGAAATTATTAATGGACTTCGGTATCATGAACTAATTTTTCTCAGTCAAAATAAGCAGCCAACAGTAAGCGGTCCACAAAATACTGCTTGCTGAGGACTGCAGACTGAGTACTTAAAAAATCAAACAAACTTCAGTTGAGATAACCTATTTCATATCAATTCACATCTCAACATTTATTTATTAAAAAATAGGAGACCCAGAAAATGTTAATGATCAAAGCAATTATACGTCCAGAAAAATCAAGTGCAGTTCTTAAAGCTTTATTCGAAGCGGGTTATATCGCCGTTACAAAATCGCCTGTTGTAGGTAGAGGAAAACAAAGAGGTATTAAAATTGGAGATGTTACTTATGATGAGTTGCCAAAAGAGCAGTTAATTATGGTGATTAAAGACGAAGACAAAGACTTTGCAGTATCTACCATTATGGAAGCTGCACGTTCAGGAGAAAAAGGAGCTTTTGGTGATGGTAAAATTTTCATCACTCCAGTAGAGGAAGCATACACTATCTCAAGAGGAGTAAAAGAACTTTAATTTACTAACATCAAAAAAGTCTGAGACATGAAGAAAGTAATGGCAATAATAAACATCGATAAGATGAATGCTACCAAAAAGGCTCTTTTAGATGCCAACGTTACTTCGATGACTGCATCGGGTAAAGTGTTTGGAAGAGGTAAAGGACTTTGGGAAGCTAAGATACTTGAGGGCGTTAAAAATGATCAACCTGAAGCTTTAGAGCATTTAGGAAAAGAGCCACGCCTTCGCGCACAAAGAGTACTTGAAATCGTGGTAAACGACCAATTTGTACAGCCTACAGTAGACGCAATTATTGACGCTAACCAAGGCGAGCCACATGGATGTGGAAAAATATTTGTAATGCCAATGATGGATGTAATCCAGGTAAGAACTGGAATTACAGGAAGCAAAGCAGTGGATTAATTACGATTCGTTTTTATCACTTAAAAACAAGAAAACATGGTTAAAAAGAAAGATTATTCAGCAGGATTACCAGATCCTACTCCATTAATAGAAGACATCATTAGCAAGTACCCTAGCAAAATTGCTAAGAAGCGTAAAAAGGGTATGGTTGCTAACGATCCTGAGGTAGATCAGGAAGTACAAGCTAACGTACGTACCATTCCTGGTATCATTACCCAAAGAGGATGTACTTACGCAGGTTGTAAAGGGGTGGTTTTAGGACCAACCAGAGATATCATCAACTTAGTACACGGACCTATTGGTTGTAGTTTTTACGCATGGTTAACCCGTCGTAACCAAACCAGACCAGCTGAGGGAGAAGATAACTTTATCACTTACTCTTTCTCTACAGATATGCAAGATGAAAATATTGTATTTGGTGGAGAGGTTAAATTAAAAGAAGCTATTCGCGAAGCACATGCTTTATTTAATCCTAAAGCAATCGGTATCTTCTCAACTTGTCCAGTAGGACTAATTGGTGATGATGTTCACTCTGTATCTCGCGATATGCAAGCAGAATTAGGTATCAACATATTCGGTTTCTCTTGTGAGGGATACCGCGGAGTATCTCAGTCTGCAGGTCACCACATTGCTAACAACGGTGTATTTAAAAACGTAGTTGGATTAAATGATCGTCCTCGCGAAAGCAAGTTCCAAATGAACTTATTAGGTGAGTATAACATTGGTGGTGATGCTTTTGAATTAGAAGCTTTATTCGAAGAAATAGGCATTGAGTTAATTTCTACTTTCTCTGGTAACTCTACCATTAAAAGTATGGAGTATTCACATACCGTTGACTTAAACATTGTAATGTGTCACCGTTCTATCAACTACATCGCAGAGATGATGGAAGAGAAATACGGTATTCCATGGATCAAAGCCAACTTTATTGGAGCCGATGCTACTGCTAAAACACTTCGCAAAGTAGGAGAATTCTTTGATGATGCTGATTTAACTGCAAAAATTGAAGAAGTAATTGCTCGCGAATCGGCGAAAGTACAAGTAGTAATGGATGCTATTAAGCCTAAAACGGAAGGTAAACTAGCTATGATGTTCGTAGGTGGATCTCGTGCTCACCATTACCAAGAGTTATTTAAAGAGCTTGGAATGACAACTGTTTCGGCAGGTTATGAGTTTGCTCACCGTGATGATTATGAAGGACGTAAAGTAATTCCTAACATTAAGATTGACGCAGATACACGTAACATCGAGGATTTAACAATCGAGAAAACAGATAATCCTGAGTTATGGCGCGATGACCTTGTAACTAAAAAAGCAGCCCTTGAAGAAAAAGGTTATGCATTTAGCGATTACGAAGGTATGATGCCTGAAATGGCCAAAAACTCTTTAGTTATTGATGATGTTTCTCACCACGAAACGGAAAAACTAATCGAGTTCTACAAGCCAGATATCTTCTGTGCTGGTATCAAAGAGAAATACGTGGTTCAAAAGTCGGGTATTCCATTAAAGCAGCTTCATAGTTACGATTACGGTGGTCCTTACACTGCTTTCGGTGGAGCCATCAACTTCTTTAAAGAGATGGAACGCATGTTGGTAACTGATGTTTGGAAAATGGTTGATTCTCCATGGAAATCAGAACCAGAGATTGTAGGTAGCATGACTATTAACGCTTAATCATTAGGAGGACATTACTATGTTATTAAGACATACAACAGAAAAAGAAATAGATAGAAAGGCACTAACCATTAACCCGGCTAAAACATGTCAGCCGGTAGGTGCCATGTACGCGGCATTAGGTATTCACGGATGTTTACCACATAGCCACGGTTCACAGGGATGTTGTTCTTATCACAGAACAGCGCTAACTCGTCACTACAAAGAGCCTGTAATGGCTGCAACTTCATCATTTACTGAAGGTTCTTCAGTTTTCGGTGGACAAGCCAACCTTTTACAAGCTATCGGAACAATATTTTCAGTGTACGATCCAGAAATCATCGCAGTTCACTCAACTTGTTTATCAGAAACAATTGGTGATGACCTTAAGCAAATTGTTGCAAAAGCTAACGCTGACGGTAAAGTACCTGAAGGAAAACACGTGATTGAAGCAGCAACACCAAGTTACGTAGGTTCTCACGTTACAGGTTATCACAATATGTTAGAGTCTATCGTTAAGTATTTTGCTATAAAAACTGACGAGGCTAAACGTCAAATCAACCTACTTGCTGGTTGGGTTGAGCCATCTGACATGCGTGAGCTAAAAAGAATCACCAAAATGATGGGTATCAAAACCGTATTGGCTCCTGATACTTCTGATGTTTTGGATGCTCCAATGACAGGTAAATTCGAAATGTATCCAAAAGGTGGTACTACTATTCCTGAGCTAGTAAGCATGGGAGACAGCATGAAAACGGTTGCCATAGGACAATTCGGTACTAAAGGTGCTGCTGTTGCGCTTGACAACTCTTGCAAAGTTCCTTTTGATTTACTTGATCTTCCTATCGGAGTTAAGGCTACTGACCGTTTCATCATGTCTTTATCTAAAGCTGGTGCAGTATCTGTACCTGAAGAAATAGATATGGAAAGAGGTCGCTTAATGGATATGATTACTGATATGCACCAGTATTTCTACGGAAAACGTGTAGCATTATTCGGAGATCCTGATCAATTAATTCCAATGGTTGAGTTCTTATTAGACCTTGATATGGTTCCTGCTTATGTGGTTTCTGGTACACCAGGAAAAGCATTTGAAAAGAGACTTAAAGAGGTTCTTGGAGACAAAATTGACCAAGTGAAATATAAAAATGGTGCGAATGCGGATATGTTCCAATTACACCAGTGGATTAAACAAGAAGGTGTTGATTTATTAATCGGTAACACTTACGGAAAGTACATCTCTCTTGATGAGAAGATTCCTTTCTTAAGAATGGGTTTCCCAATTGTTGACCGTGTTGGACACTCTTATTTCCCAACCTTAGGTTATATGGGAGGTATCCGTATCCTAGAAAAAATGCTTGACCTTATCATGCAATATCAGGATGAAAATTCTCCTGAAGAAGCTGTTGAGCTTGTAATGTAAGTCCCGGCGGAACTAGCAATTAAGATTTACATTTTGTAAAAATAGTATCAAGTAGTAAGTATCAAGACACAAGACTTATTTACAGCTTGCACATCATCTTGATACTTGATACTTGTATCTAATAATCTAAGCTTGATTTATCAAGCGACAAATTTGTGTTTGCCAGAGGTTAAGACTGGTGAGGCAATTATACTTCGGAACGCTGAAGTGGTAAATAATAGGTGGTATAAATATTTGAATTGCCTCGCCAGCCTTTGTCCTTGTCTCTAAGAGATATTAATTCTCTTAATTATTTAATGAGTCTTGTCAAGACCCAATCTTTCTATTAAAACAGATATATCATGTCAAAATATATAAAAGATAGAACATCCCAGATTGTTACCATTGGCGAAGACCAACATGATTTAGCCTGCGAAAAAAAATCAGTAGCAGGATCAGTAAGTCAGAGAGCTTGCGTTTTTTGTGGTTCACGGGTAGTACTTTACCCAATTGCCGATGCACTTCACCTTGTCCATGGCCCAATAGGATGTGCCGCCTATACATGGGATATCAGGGGAGCAATGTCATCAGGTCCACAATTACACCGCTTAAGCTTTTCTACCGACTTACATGAGAAGGATGTGGTTTTTGGAGGAGAAAAAAAATTATATAGCGCACTGACCGAATTAATCGAGTCGTACAAACCTGAAGCTGTTTTTATTTACAGCACTTGTATAGTAGGCGTTATTGGTGATGATGTAGAAGCTGTTGCCCGACAGCTAACCAAAGAAACAGGCGTAGAAGTTCTGCCTGTAATGAGCGAAGGCTTTAAAGGAACTAAAAAAGATGGTTACAAAGCTGCCTGTGATGCTTTAATGAATCTGGTAGGAACCAATGATGATTATGTTCCTCCTAAATATAGCATTAACATATTAGGCGATTTTAACCTGGCTGGTGAATTATGGATACTAGCCGAATATTATAAAAAAATTGGTGTGGAGATTATCGCGTGCCTTACTGGCGATGGCCGAGTAGAACAGGTTCGTAGATGTCATAAAGCATCGTTAAACGTGGTACAGTGCTCAGGAAGTATGATGCACGTAGCCAAAGAAATGAAAGATAAGTACGATATCCCTTTTAAAAAGGTATCCTACTTTGGTATCGAAGATATGTCGGATGCACTTTACGAAGTAGCTACACATTTTAACGACCCCGAGTTAATGGCCAAAGCACGAGCCTTGGTTTCTGAAGAAATAGCAGAGCTTATTCCTGCACTTCAACCCTATCGCGAAAAGCTAGAAGGTAAAAAAGCCGCTATTTATGTAGGTGGAGCTTTTAAAGCCATCAGCTTAGTAAAAGCATTACGCTTACTAGGTATGCAAACCGTGGTAGTAGGTTCACAAACAGGAAACAAAGACGATTACAAGCTATTGCAAAAAATTTGCGACAAAGGGACTGTTATTGTGGATGACTCTAACCCCAATGAGTTATCAGACTTTGTAAAACAAACAGGAGCCGACCTTTTTATAGGTGGTGTTAAAGAACGCCCTATAGCCTATAAACTAGGACTTGGTTTTTGCGATCACAACCACGAACGTAAAGAAGCATTAGCTGGATTTGTAGGCATGCTCAACTTCGCTAAAGAAGTATACGCTTCGGTTTGCAGCCCTGTGTGGAAGTTTATTGATAAAAAATAGACAAAAGTATAAAGACGAAAGACATAAGACTTTAGCTCAAGCTGTAAATCATCTTTATACTTTATACTTTAATCTTTATACTAGAATAAAATGGCCGACAAGATACCAGTATTAAAAGAACGTAAAAACTTCGTTGCCACGAGAAACGCATGTAAAGTGTGTTCTCCATTGGGCGGAAGTATAGCATATAAAGGAGTGAGAGGATGTGTTCCTGTCATTCACGGAGGACAAGGATGTGCCACTTATATCCGACGATATTTAATCAGTCACTATAAAGAGCCTGTTGATATTGCCTCATCTAACTTTAGCGAAGAGTCAACCATTTTTGGTGGCGAAGCTAACTTAAGTGCAGCCATACATAATGTTATTGCACAGTATAAACCAGAAGTAGTTGGCGTTTGTACCACTTGCTTAAGCGAAACCATTGGCGACGATATTGGTCAGGCCTTAAGAAATTACAAAGCAGCCAATGCCGACGACCCTAGCGTACCTGAGTTTGTATACTCATCAACGCCAAGTTATCAAGGTTCGCACATGGACGGTTTCCACGAAACGGTTGCTGCCATTACCAAAACCTTTGCCACAAAGGTGGAGATGAACGAAAAGGTAAACATCTTTCCTGGTTTTATTTCAACTGAGGATTTAAGGATGTTGAAAGATATTTTAGAAGATTTTGGGATCGATTATATCATGGTTCCTGATTATTCAGAGACGCTAGATAATCCTGTTTGGGATACATACCATAGAATACCTGATGGAGGAACGCCAGTTGAAGAGCTAAAAATGATGGGTGGAGCAAAAGCAAGTATTGAGTTTGGTCCCATCCTTAACAAAGGCAATTTAGTAGGTCGCATTAAAAACAAAAATTTAGCGCACACTGGAGCTGAATACCTAGAGAAGGAGTTTGGGGTAAAGAAATTCACCATGAACGTTCCGGTTGGCATCACGCAAAGTGACGAATTATTTCAATTACTCAGCGACATCAGTGGAAACGAAATTCCGAAGAAATATAGCATGGAGCGAGGCAGATTGATTGATGCTTACGCCGATGGACATAAATACGTTTTTGGTAAAAAAGCAGTAGTATATGGCGAAGAGGATTTAGTGATTGCCATGACAGGTTTCCTGGATGAAATTGGCGTTGAAGTCATTTTAGCTGCCTCTGGTGGTAACAGCGGAAAACTAAAAGAAGAGATTGAAAGATGTGCTCCAACTCATGGCAAATCCATTGAAGTAATGGGTGATTTAGATTATGAAAAAATCAATGAGTTATGTATCGACATGAAACCCGATTTATTAGTGGGCAACAGTAAAGGTTACTACATCGCACGTGAGCTAAACATTCCCATCATCAGAGTCGGATTCCCTATACATGATAGAATGGGTGGATCCAGATTAAAACATGTTGCCTACAAAGGAGCTCAGGAGCTTTTCGATAAAATTGGAAACGCCATGATGGAGTACAAACAGGAGCATTCTGAAGTAGGATATAAATACATATAAAGAAGTATTAAGACAAAAGTATAAAGACAAAAGACTCTTTAACAAAGCGCGAAACATCTTAATACTCAATATTTTAAAAATAGATATAACGACATTAGCATAAAGACTTAAGCGTAAAGAAATAAAGCACATTCACAAGATGTAAATCATCTTTATACTTAATACTTTATACTTTATACTAAAAAAACCGCATATGATCGACTTTAAAAAACACCCCTGTTTCAATAAAGAAGCAAAAGGACAATATGCCAGAGTGCATTTACCAGTTGCACCAAAATGTAATATTAGCTGTAACTATTGTAACCGTAAGTTCGACTGTGTTAATGAGAGTCGTCCTGGAGTTACTTCTAACATATTATCGCCAGAGCAATCTATCGTTTATTTAAAGTCGTTGCGCGAAAAAATGCCAAAGCTTTCGGTAGTAGGTATTGCGGGACCTGGTGATCCATTTGCTAACCCAGATGAAACCATGGAGACCCTACGTCAGGTACGTTCTAACTTTCCCGATATGATTCTTTGTGTATCGTCAAACGGACTAGGTATTGCTCCCTATATTGATGAGCTAGCTGCACTAGAAGTGAGCCATGTAACCATCACCATCAACTCTTTAGATCCTAAAGTACTGGAGAATGTTTATCGATGGGTACGCTTTGAGAAAAAAGGATATTTCGGTTTAGCTGGAGCTGAACTATTGTTAGAAAAACAATTGGAAGCCATCAATAAACTAAAAGCAGCTGGCATTACTGTTAAAGCCAATGCTATTGTTATTCCTGGAGTAAACGACACACAACTTGGAGACTTAGCTAAAGGCTTATCCGAAATGGGCGTTGACTTAATGAACACCATTCCTTTGATTCCTGTTGAAGACACACCCTTTTCTGATTTAACAGAGCCTACCAGCGATTACATGAAGGAAATCAGAAAAGAAATAGGCGAGCACTTGCCACCTATGACGCACTGTAGCCGATGTAGAGCAGATGCTGCCGGACTGTTAGGAAAAGATAGCACCGAAGCCATGGAGCTTTTAACTGAAGCTGCCAAAGTACGCATAGATAAAGGCGATGCAGATAAGCGTCCATATGTAGCCGTAGCCAGTAACGAAGGTATCTTAGTAAACCAACATTTAGGCGAAGCCGAAAGACTATACGTTTTTAAAGAAACACCTAACGGGTATAAACTAGTAAACCAACGCGTAACTCCTCCAAAAGGAAATGGCGACGGGCGATGGGAAGAACTAGGTAAAATATTAAGCGATTGTAGAGCCATTTTAGTTGGAGGTGTTGGACCTAAACCATCTAAGATATTAGGCAAATCAGGATTAGAAGTAATTGAGATGTCTGGTTTAATTGATCAAGGAATGGACTCAGTATATAAAGGAGCTGAACTAAGAACCATCACCAAGGCCGAAAGCTTTAAATGTGGATCTGAATGTTCAGGAACTGGAACAGGATGTGGGTGATCGATAAACTGTGGGCAGTATTCAGTGGGCAGTTGGCAGGGTTCAGTAAGCAACTGGCAACAAACAGTTTGCAGTGCAATTAAAGCACCAAAGGTGCGTAAGCTATAGCCTAGGGTGAAGCCCTAGGTTTTAATTACAACCTAAAATCGATGCATCACAAATGGCATAAGATATAGAAATAGTTTTTGCATCGAAAATTGACATAGAAGACAAATAAACAAATATTAATTAACCTATAATTTTCAAATCATGAAAAAACCGGAATATCACATTTTGGTATGCAATTCATACCGTGTAGCAGGAGATGCAAAAGGATTCTGCAACAAAAATGGAGCTGGAGATTTTATCCCATACATTATGGAAGAGTGTAACGATAGAGGCATTGATGCTGCTGTAACAAGCACAGCTTGTTTAAATGTATGTAGCCAAGGCCCTATCATGGTCATCCATCCCAACAACCTTTGGTATGGCGAAATAACCGAAGAAAAAATTGATGAAATACTTGATGCGCTTGAAGAAGGCGAAGCAGTTGAGGAGTATTTAATTTCAGATTAAAAGTCATTAGTCACTCGTCAGTAGTCATGGGTTATTACTTTCACAAATGACTACTGACCAATGACTAATCCACTATTGATCCATAAACCAATTTGCCATGAAACAATATCTGATAGACACTACACTAAGAGATGGAGAACAAGCTGCTGGCGTTGTTTTTTCATTAGATGAAAAGATAAAGATTGCCCATATGCTTCAGGAAATTGGTGTACAAGAAGCTGAAATTGGAACACCAGCCATTTCTATTCAAGAAGAAAAAGATATTCGAACTTTGATTAATCAAGGTTTTAGCTTTAATGCGCTTTGTTGGGCACGAGCTACCGTATCAGATATTATGGCCGCTAAGCGTACTGGTGTAAAACGCATTAGCATCTCCTTTCCGGTGAGCGATATTCAATTAGCCGCTATTGGCAAAAACCACGATTGGGTACTCACACAAATGAAAACTATGATCGGCTTAGCTTCAAACCATTTTGAGTTTGTAGGTATTGGTGCACAAGACGCCTCAAGAGCTAATCCTCACTTTTTAAGAAGCTATATTAACGAAGCGGTGCATTTAGGAGTAAAACGAGTACGATTTGCTGATACTGTCGGGATCATGAATCCTTTCTCAGTGCACGATATGATCAATGATTATCGTTATCTATTTCCTGAACTAGACTTAGAGTTTCATGCACATAATGATTTAGGAATGGCAACAGCTAACAGCATTGCTGCATTACAAGCTGGTTGCAACAGCATCGACACAACCATCAATGGCTTAGGAGAAAGAGCTGGTAACGCGCCACTCGAAGAAGTAGCCGCTGCAGCAAAATTCTCCTTGAACCAAAACCTTGGAATCGATTTAAAAAACATAGCACCAATTTGTCAATTTGTTGAGAAAATATCCAAACGCAAAGTAAGCCAAACTAAACCCATCACTGGTGAATTAATAACCAGTCACGAAAGCGGCATTCATTGTCGTTCATTACTGAATAACCCGATGAGTTATCATGCTTTTCATCCAGAAGAAGTGGGTAAAGAGTCTAAGTTTGTAATTGGAAAACATTCAGGAATAGCCTCAGTATTGGATACATTAAAAGGAATGGGTATAAAACTAACGCCTGAACAAGGAGAAAAGATATTGCCACAAATAAAACAATTGGCTACTGCACAAAAAAAGAGTGTAGACAATAACGACTTAAAAGAACTTATACTTAATTTATAATAAACATTTAACCATAAAACCCCACAGGGTAAACAATCAGTTAATAACAACAAACTAAGTTTACTCAGTTTTAAATATTAAAGCCCAGAAAATAAACTAAAGATGATACGTCCAAAAGAATTTTATAACACAGGCATCGAATACTTTCATAATGCCATTGCTTTTTCTAAGTCCAACAAATTTGGAGAAGTAATTACACTTAATGTAATAGCCATGTCGGCTGAATATTTATTAAGTGCTATGCTTTTAAAAAATGGAATCGAACATCATGATGCTGGTTTAGAAAACATTTTGTGTACACTAGAAAAGAACAAGCTTATTCCTGAAGAAGTAAAAATAAAAGCCTCAGAAATAAGTAAACAATCACCTTGCAAAGAACCTAATGAAGGAGAATTTGATATCGAAAATCAAATCGACTCTCTTAGAGGAATTAAGGTTTGGGCTGATGAATCGTTTAAACTAGTTAAGGTATAAATAAAACATACTCTAATCTATAATTTCGCGAACCCTAACTTTCTGGCACAAAGAATTAGGTTACGCAAAGAGCGGCTTTTAATAGGGACCGCTCTTAACCCGAAAAGTCTGTATATTTCGTGTGATGATTAGCAGGGGTGGCAAATCATCATATGGAGTTACAGACTTTTTATCGTTATTGAGTTAGCATCTTCAAATTAACATTTTCTTGCCTAACGTAATTTTATCCTCAATTTTTTCTTGGTAAGTTTAGCATGTCAATAATGCTAAAAAAATGAAACTATTTTTATCAATACTTTTTATCTCCATAACGGTACTTTCTGGGGCACAGAATGATAGTATCTTTTACCCAAAATTATCAGATGCAGCCATATCACTGACTAAGGATAAGGTTAGTTACGACCCCAGTTATTTTAGCATCCCCTACCCCAATGGAGATGTACCTGCAGGCAAAGGCGTTTGTACGGATGTTATTATTAGAGCATATCGAAAATTAGGTATTGATTTGCAAAAGGAGGTACATGAAGATATGAAAGCTAACTTTAGCAAGTATCCCAATAATTGGGGCTTAAAAAGGCCAGATACTAATATTGACCATCGCAGAGTTCCCAATTTAATGACTTACTTTTCTCGTTTTGGAACTACCTTATCTAAAAGTAATGAGGCTAATGATTACAAGCCTGGAGATATTGTTTGCTGGAACCTAGGTGGAGGAACTACGCATATTGGTTTAGTCATCAATAAAAAATCAAGCGATAACAAGCGTTACCTCATCGTGCATAACATTGGTGCTGGACAAGTAATGGAGGATTGCCTTTTTAGTTTTAAGATAATTGGCCATTATAAGTATGCACAATAAAAAAAGGTTTATAAGCATCATCACTCATAAACCTTTCTACTCAAATATATTTAAATCTTAAACTATATCTAACCAAGTAGACGACTCTTTATAATCCTCTATTGTGGCAATATTAGTTTGAAATTGGTATGAACTAACCAACATCGAAACTTCCTGTTTCAGGTTCTCAATGCTATTGGTAATTAAATCATTTCTAAAACCTTTTTCAGCCATACTTACAACCATATTTGCAGAAACAATACGGCTTAATATTTTTCCTAAATCAACACTTTTACGCTGAACAACCTTAGGATCAATGGTAAAATCTATCAGGCCTTTAAATTGCTCCGACACTTTTTCTGTTAAATTAAATCCTTTTAAGAAAGAAGATAAGTTAAGCTCCTTTTTACGCACCATCAGCTTAGTGACCATTTCAGAAATCTGCGTATAAAGCATATCGTTTGACCCTTCAAAAATTCTAAATGGTCGTGAATCTATAATACCTCTCGAACTAACACTCTCAGCCTTATAACCATTAGCACCTTTTAGCTGGGTAAGAATTTGTGCAGAACTTTGCATTAAATCCGTTACATAAGCCTTCATGCTGTTAGCCTCAATAGCATCTGCCCCCAAGTTTTTCTCTACTCCTGCGTACTCTGCACTTCTCGAACACATGGCCGAACAAACCGTAAATGCACTTTGAATTTTGTTGATTTGATGCTGAACCTGATCCAATTTAATCAATGGCTTTCCACTAACAATACGCGTTTTACAATGCTCAATAGCATCATCCAACATACGTCGAATAAAACCCATTCCCATGCCAGGAAATTGGTAACGACTACGGTGTAATAAATCCATCATTAAATTTAAACCCGATGATACTGGCTGAAGTTTATATTGCTCTGGAATAATTACATCCACCTTATTTTTTCCGTAAGGGATAGGATATAAACCTAGGTTATTATAATATTCTTCAACAATAATTTGTTGATTAGGCTGCTGTACATCACAAACAAAAAAATCAATATCTCTGGCTAAATCGCCTTTAGCAGTTTTATTTCTTGATGTAATTAACCAATAATCGGCTAAACCAGTCAGTCCTTGCCAATGCTTAGTACCTTTAACATGATAATTACTCCCTTGACGCTCGCAAGAAGTTTGCATTCCCAAGGCATCACTACCAAAATCTGGTTCTGTAATCATTAACCCACCCATATTTTGTTGGGTTAAGAATCGATTAAAAACACTTTTTTTAGCTTCTTCGCTACCATATTTACCTACCGGTTCTAAAAACAAGGCAATGTTAATACCAAAAGTCAAGGATAAAGGTAGTGACTCATAGGAAGCCGCATCCATCATACCCAGACATTCTTTCATCTTTACGCCTCTACCTCCATATTCCTCTGGGATACCTACCGACAGGGGATTTTTAGCCATAATATCTCTAAGAACTAAAGCAGGAAATCCTCTTTTTTGTATAAACTGTTCGATGTTATCGCGTTGGTAAAATACACTCTTCAGCGTATCCTTAAAGGAATTTAAATATTCAGAAAATTGAAGTTGTTCTGTACTCATCTATTTTTTTCAATTGGTTAAGCCTTTAAAGCACTTTTACAAACATTACACGAATAAAATATCATTATCGATGAATGATATATACTCGATTTATGGCTTGCTAAGAAAATCCTTCAGGCTGAAATATGTTATTTTGTCTATCGTTTATTTACCCTAATGAACAACTAAGACCCTGTTTTAGCACAATTGTTCAATCAACATCTGAAATTATTGACATTTAGAATATATAGCCTATAAATTCTATAAACTGTTACTACTAACTTTCTGATAAAAAAAATCCCAGAAGAATGAGATCTTCTGGGATGGGATGGTGTTGTTTTGGTTTTAGATAGATAATTAGTTTAATATAAAATTGGATTGTAATAGTTCATGAGGATTACCACCGACAAACACTTTAAAACTTCCTGGTTCAACTACATATTTTCCATCGGGGAAATAATAACCCAGTTCTTTATCTGTTAATTTAAATTCTATAGTTTTAGATTCTCCTGGCTCTAGCTCTACTTTGTCAAAACCTTTTAGCTCAATAACAGGGCGAGCATAAGTAGCCACCTCATCCCTAATATACAATTGAACTATTTCTTTTCCTTTTACCTGGCCAGTGTTAGTAAGCTTAACACTAAGGTTTATTTCACCATTAACACCTGTTTCTTGTTTATCTAATTTTAACCCGGCATAAGTAAAAGAGGTATAACTTAAACCATATCCAAATGGATATTGTGGCAAATTAGGAGCATCTGTATAATTAGACCATAGATTATCCTCATCGTATTTACCTTCAGGTCGTCCTGTATTTTTATAGTTATAATAGATAGGAATTTGCCCCACATTTCGAGGAAACGACATCACCAATTTCCCCGAAGGATTATACTTGCCGAATAACACATCAGCTATAGCATGACCTGCTTCAGAACCGCCATGCCATGCTTCTAAAATAGCCGTTGCTTTTTCAACTACCTCTGGCATAACCAACGGGCGACCATTCATTAAAACTACCACCACATTTTTATTGGCTTTAACCACTGCTTCAAACAATTCCTTTTGCACACCTTGCAAGGTGATATCTGTTTGACTTCGACCTTCACCAGACATATATGCATCTTCGCCAATTGCTAATAATACAAGCTCTGATTTTTTGGCCGCTTTAACTGCTTTAGCAAAACCTGACTTATCATCTTCGTTCACTTGCAGATAGGTAGAAAAAGTTCTTCCTCCAGTAGCCAACTCACAACCTTTGGCATAGTTGATTTCCACACCTTCAGGAACAGCAGCCCTTACACCTTCGAGCAAGGAAACTGCCGAATTTGCCTCGGCTCTTGCGCGCCAATTTCCCAATGGAGAATCTTTATCATCTGCCAATGGTCCGATAACCGCAATGGATTTTACGCTTGATTTAATAGGCAAAATGGCATCATCATTCTTCAACAACACCATTGACTCACGAGCTACTTTTCGAGAAGCTTCACGATGTTCAGACGTGTAAATATTATTTTTCTCTCTTTCTACATCGCAATATTTATATGGATCTTCGAACAAGCCTAACTGATATTTAACGCTTAAAATTCGAGAAACAGCCTCATCAATCAACTGAACATCCACGGTTCCGTTTTCTACTAATTGAGTCAAGTAATCGACATAAGCATAGCCTTCCATATCCATATCACAACCTGCGGTAATGGCCTTCTGTGCACACTCTTTTAAGTCGGCTGCAGCGCCATGAGCTATCATTTCGCCCACACTATTCCAATCAGAAACCACAAAGCCCTTAAAGCCCCAATCACCTTTTAATAAATCACGTTGTAAATAAACACTAGCCGTAGCCGGCATTCCATCAATAGTATTAAAAGAATTCATAAAAGTGGCCACGCCAGCATTAACAGCAGCCTTAAACGGAGGTAGTACCACATTATGCAAAGACTCACCTCCAATTTCAACCACATTATAATCCCTTCCAGATTCTGAAAAAGCATAGGCTGCAAAATGTTTGGCACAGGCTGCAATGGTATTCTCACTACTCAAATCATCTCCTTGAAAACCATGCACTCTAGCCTCAGCAAACCTACTTCCTAAATAAGCATCTTCACCGGCTCCTTCCATTACTCTTCCCCAGCGAGCATCTCGCCCTACATCCATCATGGGTGCAAATGTCCAATGTAATCCATTAGCCGCAGCTTCTTTTGCAGCAATGGAGGAAGATAATTTAGCCAATTCTAAATCCCATGAACAAGCTTCTCCCATGGGGATTGGAAACATGGTTTTTTGTCCGTGAATTACGTCATAACCAAATATTAAGGGAATACCTAGACGTGAGTTTTCAACTACTATTTTTTGCGCATTTTTGGTAGCTTCGGCACCTACTACGTTTAACATAGAACCTACGCTACCTTCTCTTAGCTTTTCTTCTAATTTTTGGGCATTCGCTGCATCAGGTGTTGGCCCAGTCATTTCCCACTGGCTGGTATACTGACAAAGCTGACCAACCTTTTCGTCCAAGGTCATTTTTTGCAAAAGATCATTTACAAATTGCTCCTCATCACCCTTTTCACTCGTTTCATTACTCTGTTCGCAACCAGCTAATAATAACGGCAGGGCTACAAACCAGATACATATTCGTTTCATATCCTTATCATTTAAACATTCAATTGTATTCGATAGAACTCCCTTATAATTTTCTTCCTGCATGCGAAAGGTTTCTCATGGGTCGTTTCTTGCGACTATTTTTTAATATTAAAATCCATACTCCTATTTTATACTGAACCATTGTCTTCTAGCCAGACAGGCTTTTACTTTCTTCCTTCAGTCGAGGAAAGGAAACAAAGAAGACCGCCGCTGGCATAAAAAAGCTAAAAATCAATACTCTCCGCGAAAAGAAAAGAACTCGCTACGCTCAAACAGCTTTTCCTTTGTTCGCTGCGTTTACTGATTTTCTTAACGCTTTTTAATGCAAGGCGAATTAGCTACCTTGAAGTGACGTTTTTTCCAAAATAAAATGTTGCACTTGATCTATTGTTCTTTTTTTAGTGGGTCAGCAATGATTTTTTATGAAGAACGAAAGCCACCATATTACTGGCAGCTTCCGAAAAAACACGCATTATAATTATCTCCAATACTTATTTTGCATCAAATTAGGATTTGCATCCAACTCTGCTTGCGGTATTGGAAGTTTACTATACTTATCGGTAAAAGTGGCTCCTTCTCTCGACATTTCAGCACCTTTACCCCAACGAATCATATCGTAAAAACGATGTCCTTCATAGGAAAGCTCAGCTACTTTTTCATATTCGATCACATCCATATCAACACTAGTAACAGGTGCAGTATATCCTGCTCTATCTCTTAATGATTCGATTAAAGGAATGGCATCTCCAGCTCTATTAGCCTGTACATAAGCCTCTGAAAGCAATAATAAAACCTCAGCATATCGCATCACTCTTAGATTTGTACCCATATTTAAACCAGGCTCATCCGAATCCGCTTGTCCTCCTTCTGACTTCCAAGTTCCGTACTTTAAACGTAGTACACCTTGACCTTCGTGCTGAAAACCTCCTGTAGGAAAGTTCTCTAAAGTTCCATCATCCTTTTTAAGTCTAGCTCTTAAACTCACATTATATGCTGGCATATTTAGGTCATCTTCGTACATCACGGTTAAGTCTCTACGAGGATCTAAACCATCAAATTCATCATACATTTTTTTGGTTGGCGGCATAGCTCCCCAGCCTTGGAATACCGGTAATACAATTCCTAATTTTTTATCACTACCATCCACAAGCGCCGTATCATAAGAGTTATAGAAACCTTCACGAGGTCCACAAAGAATCCAGTGAATGTTATTCTCCTGAGCTCTTCCGTCACCCCAAATATTATAATTACCCCAGTTCCATCCTTCTGTATTCACATAGCCAATTTCGAACATTGACTCTGTTCCATACTCTGAAGGAATTTTAAGCACATCAGCATAATCACTATACAAGCCATAACCACTTACAGCCTCTAAGTATGGAATAGCCTCTGTATACTTCTCTTGGAAGATTAAGACTTTACCCATTAAAGCGTTTGCAAATCCATCAGCTACACGCCAAGATTCTTGATCCGCTTTTGAAGGTAGTCCTGCAATGGCCATTTTTAAATCCGCTTCAATTTGCGCATAGATAGCTTCAACAGTACTAGCTTCCATATAATACTCACTTGGCAAAAGTTCTGTTAACACAAGAGGAACCTCATCAAATAAGTTTACTAACTCAAAATACAAATAAGCTCTTAAGGCATAAGCTTCAGCTTTAACAGCATCCGAATTAGAAGCTTCTCCTACATTTGCTATCACAACATTAGCTCTGTAAACAGCATAATACAGACGCTCCCATATATCTTTAATTTTTGTATTTAATGGCGTAATGGCATAATCATCAAACTCATGATATTCTGGCTGATCACCTTCATCATTACCCCCTGCTCGAGCCTCATCAGAAAGAATTGTTTTAATATGATGTAAACTAGACCAATCTTGTGCATTTAGCACTTGCATCATATCGTAAACTGCAGCAAGACCTTGAATATTATCTTCGTTCGTTT
This sequence comes from Labilibacter marinus, assembly GCF_001659685.2. Taxonomy (GTDB): domain Bacteria; phylum Bacteroidota; class Bacteroidia; order Bacteroidales; family Marinilabiliaceae; genus Saccharicrinis; species Saccharicrinis marinus. The sequence goes on along the minus strand of NZ_LXYE02000053.1, from coordinate 78,868 downwards.
TATAAAAATTTTCTTGAGGAATAAGACCCTCTTCTGGTATTTCTAACCAGTCCTTGGTACAAGACGTACCGACTGCTAATAGAAGTACCACAACTATATATATAATATTATTTTTCATTTTTAGTTCTTTTATAAGATTAGAATGAAACAGATAAACCAAACATAAATTTACGAGGTGTAGGGTAAACTCCTCTATCTATCCCTTGACGATTAAACTGGTCACTTCCAGCTTCAGGATCCATTCCTTCGTACTTAGTGAATGTAAAGTAATCATCAAGTGAAACATAAACTCTTGCAGAAGAAATCTTCACTGTTTCTGCCCATGTTTGTGGAATATTATATCCTAATTGAATTTGTTTAATGCGTAAGAAATCAGCATCCTGAACCATTAAATCACTAGCATACATTCTACTATCGCCATTTGCACTTGGCATAGATGCATTTGTATTATCTGCAGTCCAACGGTCGTCATAAAAGCGTTTGTGTAAATTACCCGTTAAACGGTCCGTTCTCATCCATCCGTATACTGCTTGATTACCTCCTTGACCTTGCATTAAAAAGTTAAAATCAAATCCTTTATACTCTAAAACAGCACTTAATCCATACATATAGGTCGGATGTGGACTTCCAATGTTTGTTCTATCAGCATCTACAGGATCAGAAGTATTATTCCCATCCGCATCAACAAAAATAGGATCTCCAGTATTGGGGTCAATACCATTGGTTTTATATCCTCGGAAGTACCAAATTGGCTCTCCTACTTCAAAAGCAGTTGCACCTACCCAAGAACCAGTACCTATATCGCTACCATTTAAACGAGGAGCAGTAACATTTAATTTAGTTACTTCATTCTTTAAGGAAGCAAAGTTGGCATTAATGCTATACTTAAACTCACCACTATAATCTTTATATCCAAGGCCTAACTCAATACCTGAGTTTTTAACATCCCCTGCATTTATCATAGAAGCATAAGTACCAGATATTGCTGGTGGCTGACCAAACATTAATAAATCTTTGGTTTCTTTACTAAAATAATCAGCTGTGAATGATAAACTACCATCTAACATTCTTAAATCTAAACCAATATTTGATTGAACGCTGGTTTCCCAAGTAAGATTAGGATTAACTGTTCTTCCTGGTTCTGCTGCAGTAATAAAACCTCCTGAAGAATTAGGATATCTTAAACCTGATGTTGTTATTGACGATGAATATAAGAACTGCCCTTCGTTGCGAGCTTGGCTTGTAATCGACTTAATACTACCATTTTGCCCCCAACTAGCTCTTAACTTACCCAAGCTAATAAAACCTTCAGGAAAGAAATCTTCTTCGGAGAATGTCCAACCGGCTGATACCGATGGAAAAATCCCACCGATTCCTTCAGAAGGAACATTAGACGTTGAAGTAATATCGTTTCTTAATGTGGCCTGAACCATATACTTATTCTTATAATCATAAGAAGCTCTACCAAAATAAGACACTAATTTATTCTCGAAACGATTACCATCGATTAAACCCGTTGTTCCACTGGTGTAAGCATGCTGTGCATACTCCTTTCCTTCGCGAGGCATATCCGAAGTATTAGTAGTAACAAACTTATCTACACTCATTTGAGAGGACATACCCAATACCCCTGACACAGAATGGGCTCCAAAGGTTTTGTTATAATTAATGAAGTTTTCCCATTGCCATTGATAAAATAGGTCGTAGTTGTCGTTTGTAGCTAATGTGGAGTTGTTTCGCTCATTTGAATAATAATATTTAGGCGTCCAACTAGTAGTATTGGCAACTTTTACATCAACACCGGGGCGCGAAGTAAATTTTAAATCCTTAGTTAAATCTATTTCCATAGTAATAGCACCAACAATACGATCTGTAGCGATTTCTTCGGTTGCTAAATCCATCTGCAACAAAGGATTAATCATTTCTCCTCTTACATTCTCAGAAATAGCGTAATAGTCGCCACTACCATCCATTCGTAAAGTATTTCCATCAGCTAATACTTTAGTCATGAAATCATTTAACTTGTCTGGAGCTAGTGTTGTTGGCGTATAAGGATCTAGCAATAACGCAGAAGATATTAATCCACCAAACTCATCATCTTCATTTAACACCTTTCTGTTAGAACGAGCATAAGTTGCATTTACACCAACCTTTAACCAGTTTTTTACTTTATGATCGGCATTTATACGTGCTGTAAAACGCTCGTATTTTGATTCATCTCCACCAACAATTCCATCTTGGGCTACATAACTTAAAGAAGTAAAGTATTTTGATTTTTCTGTACCTCCTGAAAAAGATAAGTTATGAGACTGCATAGGGGCAGTTGTAAAAATTTCATTTAACCAATCCGTGTCATGTTCGCTTGTATTTGGTACGATTGCATTTCCGTCTCCATCTACACGCTCACTTTGGTATTGATTATACTCTGCTGAATTTAACAAGCTAGGTAAATTACCCACACTCTGAACTCCATAGCTAAAATCGTAAGTAACTTTTCCTTCACCTGCTACTCCAGTTTTCGTGGTAATCATCACAACTCCATTACCTCCTTCGGCACCATAAATGGCAGCAGAAGCTCCATCTTTTAATACTTCAATAGAAGCAATATCTGTTGGCGAGATATCCTTTATATCTGACATACGGATACCATCAACAATATAAAGTGGATTAGAATCACCATTGGTACCTGAACCACGGATTTTCATATTCATACCAGCTCCTGGCGAACCAGACTGAGGTACAATAACAACTCCAGGGGTTCTACCTTGTAAAGCGCTTTCGGCATTGGTCCATGAGTTATTTTCTAGTTCCTCTGCTTCAATTCCAGAAATAGCACCTGTTACCAAGCTCTTTTTCTGAACTCCATACCCTACTACTACAACCTCATCCATACCTAAGGTTTCTTCTTCAAGCGTAACGTTAATGGTCGTTTGGTCACCCACGGCTACTTCCTGACTGGTATAACCAATAAAACTAACAACAAGAACGTCTGTTGAAGCAACATTAATTCTATATTCTCCATCGATAGTAGTAACGGTACCTTGTGTGGTGCCTTTTATAATAATATTTACACCTGGAAGTTGTTCTCCGTGGGTGTTGGTAATTGTACCTGTTACTTCACTAGTTTGTGCCATAAGCGTGGACACAAGGGACAACAATAAAAACAGGGTTAAACCCATTTTTTTCAACCAGTTGGCACTGGCATTAATTTGAGTGTGTACTTGCTGTGTACAGCACTTCACTTGATAAGAGTTTTTCATAAATTTGCGTCATTAAAGTGATTCAATTCCATTTTTTTAAAGGTTTTGATTTTCGGAACCTGAAGGAAGCTGCAATTTCCAAACGGGTTCTTTTTTTCTTTTTGTTTTAGTATTACATAAGCATATCTTGAAATATTAATAAAAGTTGATCTCGGCAAAAGATTTTTTAGTAATAAAGGCATTTACAAATAGTCAATATTATAATCAATTAACTAAACTCAATAACACCTTCAAATCTCCTTTAAAAATTACATTAACAAAGAGAGTCATTTTTTAACAATTATTAAATAAATATACTAAAAAAGTAGAGATCAAGAAATACAAACCACATCTTACTAACTACTAATGTGACCCTTACAAAACGCACCTCTAATAAATAAAGTAGATACTAGGTAGCCTATTTTTCTCAGTTACAAACTTCAATAATGAATAATACACTACTCATAAACTACCATTTTTGATCGTTTTGTTACATTACATTTTTAGCTAACTAAATTATTTATATCAACACCGCTATTTACAAGCCAGCAACCAATTACAAATAGTCGTCATGCACATGTGCTAAAATGATTAGAGTTTTTCATAAATTTGCGTTATTAAAGTGATTCAATTCCATTTTTTAAAGGTTTTGATGTTTGGAACCCGGAGGAAGCTGCAATTTCCATACGGGTTCTCTTTTTCTTTTCTTTCAATCTGTTACATAGGCATTCTGTTTCATTATTTTTCACTTACTATCCTTTAACTTTCAAGCACAACAATTACATCGTGAGTTCCTTCTGGCATAATAGGAATAATACAACCATCAATACTTTTATTATTGACTTGTATTGACTTGACTCCTTTATTTACACCGTGTGGATTTTTCACTTCAATATTGTAGGTAACACCTCTGAACTTGCGGCTTATTTTGTACCCTTTCCAATCCTTTGGAATACATGGGTCAACTTTTAGACCGTAATAATGAGGTTGAATACCTAAAATATATTGCGTAATTGTATAGTAGTTCCAGGCTGCTGTACCCGTTAACCAAGAATTTTTAGCTTCACCGGGCTTAACCGCATCTTTACCTGCAATCATTTGGGCATAAACATAGGGCTCTGTTTTGTGCAGGTCGCTAAATTCTTGTAGGTAAGCCGGACATATCTTTTTAAAATACTCCCAAGCCTGTTCCCCTCGTCCAAGTTTGGTTTCTCCAATCATGATCCAAGGATTATTGTGGCAAAAAATTCCTGCATTCTCCTTATATCCTGGAGGGTAACTGGAAATCTCTCCGTATTCTACAATATATTTTGTAAACGCTGGATTGTTTAAAACAATACCATAAGGCGTATCCAATTTTTCTTTTACACTATCTAAGGCTTTTTCTACCATGCCCTCATCTTTTCCTATTTCGGCCATGGTACACCAACCGTTCGATTCTATAAATATTTTTCCTTCTTCGTTTTCATGGCTTCCCACTTTTTTACCATAAAAATCATAAGCTCTTAAAAACCAATCGCCATCCCAACCATGTGCTTTAATAGCACCTACCATAGCATCAACATGTACTTGAGCACGCTTGGCCTCTTCACTATTATCCAACACCTTACATAACTCAATATAATCACGCCCATAAACTACAAACAAACCAGCAATCATAAGAGATTCAGCCTTTGACCCTTCTGTTTTATTCTCTGTAGTTTGGTACGATTCGTTGGGGTCTGTAGAAAAACAATTCAGATTTAAACAATCGTTCCAATCGGCTCTACCAATTAGTGGTAAACCATGCGGACCTAAATTATTAACTACGTGATTAAACGAAACAGTTAAGTGATCGAACAAAGACTTGGCGATACTTTCGTCATTATCAAAAGGCACTTGTTCGCGAAGAATAGAGAAATCACCAGTTTCCTTAATGTAAGCTGTAGTTCCTAAAACAAGCCACATCGGGTCATCATTAAATCCGCCCCCAACATCATTATTTCCTCGTTTGGTAAGCGGCTGATATTGGTGATAACATCCCCCATCAGGAAACTGCGTTGAAGCGATATCAATGATTCTTTGACGCGCTCTTTCAGGCACTTGATGAACAAAACCAATTAAATCCTGATTTGAATCTCTGAAACCCATTCCTCGTCCAATACCACTCTCGAAGAAAGAAGCTGAACGCGAAAAACAAAAGGTAATCATACATTGGTATTGATTCCAGATATTGACCATACGATCTAACTTATCATCGCCAGATTGAACGGTATAAGCACTCAACAGCCCTTCCCAATAATTTTTAAGTTCTGCCAAAGCCGAATCTACTTTTTCGGCAGTATTAAATCGAGCTAAAGTTTCTTTCGCTTTCGTTTTGTTGATAACACCTTTACTTTCCCACTTTTCCTCATCTTTATTTTCAACATATCCGAGTACAAAAACCAAGTCCTTTGTTTCTCCAGGTTGCAACTCCACCTCAATATAATGAGAGGCAACAGGTGACCATCCCATGGCTTTAGACATTTTAGGTGCTCCATTCTCAACCACCTCAGGCTCTTCAAAACCATTGTATAAACCCATAAAAGATTCTCGGTCGGTATCGTAGCCATCAATAGCTTGATTAACCGAATAATAGGCAAAATGATTTCTGCGCTCCTTATATTCTGTTTTGTGATAAATAGTAGAACCTTCTATTTCCACCTCGCCTGTGGAGAAGTTACGTTGGAAGTTCTCCATATCCGTAGCAGCATTCCATAAAGCCCATTCCATAAACGAAAAAAGCTTAATTTTCTTAACCGCATTGGTATGGTTGGTTAAGCTTACCTTTTGAACCTCGGCCCATGTTTTTAGCGGAACAAAAAATGTACACTTGGCAGACACACCATTTTTTTCTCCTAGTATGGAAGTGTAATTCATACCATGTCTGCATTCGTACTTATCTAATGGAGTTTTACAAGGCTTCCAACCTGGTGACCAAACAGTATCCTCATCCTTAATGTAAAAATACCTTCCTCCATTGTCCATGGGCACATTATTATACCTGTACCTTGTAAGGCGACGGAACTTGGCATCTTTATAAAAGCTATAGCCTCCAGCCGTATTAGAAATAAGCGAAAAGAAATCCTCATTGCCTAGGTAATTAATCCAAGGCCATGGAGTTTTAGGATCCGTAATCACGTACTCCTTATTAGTATCATCAAAAAAACCGTATTTCATTTTATTTATTTTCGTTGTTAGTTTTACTAAATGGAACCGATATCGCAAACACTATATCGGTGCCCTCTCCATTTAGTTAGTTGTTAAACCCTGTACTTATCTGGTACTTATTCACTACTCCGCCTTTCATTAAGTTCTAGGCTTATTTCATCTAATTTATTTTGCGTTAAAGGATAAACAGTCATTAAAACAGCCGCCAACATAGCCACTAATGCAGGCATCCAACTCATCAGCATTTTAACTGCAGGCAAGGCTCCCTCAATAGTACTTGAATCCATACCATCGTAATTGTAGGCGGCCAAAACGGCTCCTATAATGGCAGCAGCAATACCTCCTCCAAACTTGGTTACAAACGAACCCGCTGAATAAATTAAGCCAGTTGCTCTTCTGTTGTTTTTATATTCAGAATAATCAGCAGCATCGCCTAACATGGCAAAAAACAAGGTAGGAAATATGGCCGCTCCAAATTCAGAAATGATACCTATGGTAAATATTGCTCCTACATCTTGAGGTCCACAGAAAATAAACAAGGCGTTTACTGCTCCCGAAAATATCAAGGCACATATAAATAACTTCTTCTTCCCTAAGCGTTTTCCTAATGGTGCAGTTACCATTGCTCCAGCTATAGAAGCTATCATTAATCCTACTAAAAAGGAAGCAGCTAATAATTGATTATTGAGGTAAAGTGTAAAGTAATATAGCACCATACCTTGCTTCATAGAGTTATAGATAGTCCATAATAAGCCTACAACCAATAACACTAACCACGGCTTATTGCGAAATAAATCTGATAAATCATTCTTAAGATTTGTTTCCTGCGTTTTAGGTGGTGCTACTCTTTCGCGCGTAGTAGCAAATGTTACAATCATAAACAAAGCCAAAAAAACAGATAGCACATATATAGAATTGCTATAACCTCGTTTTTGGTTGATTAAAGAAATCTTAGCTTCCTCTAGTTCTCTCTCGCCCTCAACTATAAATGAATAGGGCTGATTTGGCTCCATCGAAAAACTAATATATGGAGATGGCTTATTATTTTCAGCCAAGGAACTATCTTCCCAAACGAAATTAGCCACACCATCCTTGGTGTTAATTTTAGCACTTTCTACAAATTGAGGAGAAGAAACACTAACTACATATTTATCTTCTTGTAATTGATTTATTTTAATAGTGGGATCTACATTACCAAAGTATGCCACTAAAAAAAGCAATGCACCTTGCACCAACATTCCTCCACCAAATGCACCCACCATTCTGTACGATCCGAGACTGGTTCGTTCTCTATTATCCGAAGTCATCACTGCCATCAAGGCTCCATAAGGAATATTGTTAGCTGTATAGATCAGTGTAAACAGAATGTAAGTTGTATAGGCGTATATTATTTTACCAGTGGTTCCTATTTCAGGTGTAGTAAATAATAGCGACAAGATAACCGCCAACGGAATGGCCGTCCATAAAACCCAAGGGCGAAATTTTCCGTATTTAGAATTGGTTCTATCGCCAATTACCCCCATAGCCACATCACTAACACCATCACTAAATCGCGCTACTAAAAGCAATACTCCTGCAGCCGCAGCGGTAATTCCGAAAACATCGGTATAAAAGAATAGTAGAAACGTTGAAGCTCCTCTCCAAGCAATATTAGCTGCTCCATCTCCAAGGGCGTACCCTACTTTTTCTTTAATTGAAAGTTTATGTTGTAGATTATTTTTCATTTAAAAGCTTTGTTCAATTCGTTTTAGTTCTATACCCAAAAATCAAAAAGGTCTTTTTTCGTTTTTTCATATACCTCTCTGCTAAACATGTACAATCTGGCGGGTTTATGAGCTACTCCTGTTTGCTTTTCATCCAGAGGTATTAGATATTTCATTCGTGCTACTTTTTTCCTAAAATTCCTTTTATCAAACTCCGTATCCAGAATAATTTCATATACTTTTTGAAGTTGGCTTAAGGTGAATTTCTCGGGTAAAAGCTCAAAACCTATAGGTTCGTGCTTGGCCTTATTGCGCAAGGCAATTAATGCATTTTCTAATATTTCATTATGATCAAAAGCCAATTCGCCTATTTCATGATAAGGAACCCATTTTACATTTCTTCCTTTCCATTCTATGGTTACATCTTGCGTAGCCAGTAGAGCAAAATAACCAATCGACACAATTCTTTTATCAGGATCTCTACCGTCGTGCAACAGCCACTTTCTATCATTCTCTTTTTTTAGTCGATCGGGATGAGCAAAAGTTTTAAACTGTTCAAGATAAATTCCTGTTAGTCCTGTCAAATCGTATAAAACACGATTTGCAGCATCACCTACCGTCTCCGTTTCGTAAATGTGGTTACCTGTCAGCGTATGATCAGCGAACTCAATATCCGACTCACCTTCACCTCTTAGTGTCCTATCTACAAGCAAAACATTCAGTCGGTCAATCTCAAAACCAAATATTACACAATCCACTGATATATAATCACAATACTTCCTCATCTACATTACATTATTTTCACTTAAAACACCCTTAGTGTATTTTTTACACTTTACTATTTGAACGCAATGTAATTGTTTTAAAATAAATAGTCAACATATTTTAACCCAAAAGTTAATTTTTGTTACTGCTGGTGTAATAAATGAAGTAGAAGAACCCTTGATAATTCTTGGCAATCATGGTAAATATTTAGTTAATAAGAATGTTTCTATTTATATCGATTCTAAATAAAAGAAATGACACCTATGCAAATTATACACAAACACCGTTCACCCCATATAACTCAATACTTTTAAGACTATACTTAAGCAGACTCAATATAAATTACAAGAATCTATATATATCTCACTTAATATATCTAGATTCTTGTATACTTTTGGTGAAAATCATCGTAGTAAGAATTATATCAAAAACCTTAATACCTTGCATTTTTATCTTTAACTTTAGTAATCCAGAACAAAAGAAATAAAACCAACGCGTATGAATCGAGTCATTGTATATGTTATTGTGGTTACTATAATAGTTTTAGTTTCTGTGAACTTACTTCACAAAACAGAACCTTTAAATCTATCGCAATACAAACTAAAGCAGGAGTATGCTACCAAGGATAAACCTTCCGTAGATCATACTCAGTTTGAAATCTTAAATCAAGATTTTAAAACCCCTCAAGACGTTACTGTAGCCTGTTTGGAATGTCACAACAAAAGGCATGAAGAGGTAATTCACTCTAGCCACTGGAATTGGGAACGAGTAGCCTATGTAGAAGGAAAAGGGATTTCTAAAATTGGAAAAAAGAATGTACTTAATAACTTTTGTATTGGCGCAAACACCAATGAACAATCCTGTGCAAAATGCCACATAGGCTTTGGAATGACTAGCAATAGTTTTGATTTCACCAATGCAAAAAATGTAGATTGCATGGTGTGTCATGATAATAGTGAAGAGTATATAAAAGGAGCAGCCATGGCTGGATATCCTGACAGAAGCGTTAATCTTTCAAAGGTGGCACAAAGTGTAGGTAGCCCTAGTAAAATTAACTGTGGAAGTTGCCACTTTTATAGTGGTGGTGGTAACAATGTAAAACATGGTGATTTGGAGGAGGCTTTATTGGCGTGCGATAGAAACACAGATGTACATATGGCCCAAAACGGAATTAACTTAAGCTGCGTTGATTGCCATACTGCAGACAAACACCAGATGAAAGGAAAACTATATTCGGTTTCATCAACCGATGTTAATCGCTTAAATTGTGAAGACTGCCACAGTTCTCGTCCGCACTTGGATGATATGCTCAATCGTCATTACGATAAAATTGCTTGTCAGACTTGCCACATACCTACTTACGCAAAAGAGAATGCTACAAAAATGGCTTGGCGCTGGTCGGAATCGGGAAAACTTAAGGATGGTAAACCTTATCACGAAGAAGATTCACTGGGCAACCATACCTATTTATCTATAAAAGGAGAGTTTGATTGGCAAAAAAATGTTGAACCTGAATACAAATGGTTTAATGGAAATGCCCAACATTACGTCCTTGGTGATATAGTAGACACAATTCCTGTACAAATAAATACACTATTGGGTTCTGCTGATGATATTCATTCTAAAATTTATCCCGTTAAAGTTCATCGCGGTGATCAAATTTATGACCCTGAAACGAAACTACTCATTCAACCTAAACTATATTCTCCTGAAAAAGGCGATAGTGCATTTTGGGTAGACTTTAATTGGGATTTAGCGGCAGAAGCTGGTATGAAAAGAATGAATCTTCCTTATAGTGGAAAGCATGAGTTTATTGAAACAGAGATGTACTGGCCAGTGAATCACATGGTTTCGCCAAAGGATCAATCATTAGCTTGTGCGGACTGCCATACTCGTGATAATGGTCGTTTAGCTTCACTAACAGACTTTTATATGCCTGGTAGAGATCGCAACAATTGGATCGACTTATTGGGTAATTTATTATTCTGGGGTTCTTTAGTTGGTGTTTCTATTCATGGACTAGCCCGCTTAATTAATTCGTTTAGGAAAAACGAAATGGAAGCCGAAGAAATAAATACAGATCAATAGCTTATTTAAAAGCAACTATAAATATAACCATTATGGCTAAAGTATATATATATAAATCGTTTGAACGCTTTTGGCACTGGAGTCAGGCAGCACTCATCTTTTTTCTGGCATTAACAGGATTCGAGATTCATGACTCCTTTCATTTGTTTGGATTCGAAAAAGCAGTGGCTTTCCATCGTACCGCCTCTTATTTATTACTCGCATTAATTGCCTTTAGCATATTTTGGCACTTTACAACGGGCGAATGGCGACAGTACATCCCTACTTTTTCAAAATTGCAGGCTCAAATAAGATATTATACGGTAGGTATGTTCAAAAGCGAACCGCACCCTACCATTAAATCGGCTCGTAAAAAGTTAAATCCTTTACAAGCCGTAGTGTATTTAGGCTTTAAATTAGTTATGGCACCAATGGTTATTTTATCGGGGTTGCTGTATATGTTTTATAAGTCATTTGATGTAAATGATATGATTATTGCCTTAAATATCCCATTAGAATGGATAGCAGTAATACATACATTAGGAGCATTTTTGTTGATGGCTTTTGTTATTGTACATGTATATATGACCACCACAGGACATACGCTAACCACAAATATTAAAGCAATGATTACCGGTTGGGAAGAGTTAGATGATGAACCTGAAAATGGGAATGAAAATTCTAAGAATACGGTGAGTGAAGGAGAAGTTGTTGAAACTAAAAAAACGAAAGAAAATGAGTGAGGCACCTAAAAAATACATGAATCCCTATTTAGCGGGATTTTTTCTAGGCTTTGTTCTGTTAGCTACCATATATATAACAGGTAGAGGACTTGGCGCAAGTGGAGCATTTAAAAGCGTGGTTATTCAATCAGTAAATAGCGTGGCTCCTGAACATGCAGAAAACACCGCATATTATGCTGATTATAATGAATCGCATCCAGAAGGCCCTATGAAATCGTGGCTAGTCTTTGAAGTATTAGGCGTACTTATTGGTGCATTTATTTCTGCTGTTGCTTCCAATAGAGTCGCATTAAAATTAGAAAAAGGTCCTGGCGTTAAAAACAGAACCCGAATTATTGCAGCCATAGCAGGTGGTGCTTTATTTGGTTTTGGTAGCCAGCTCGGAAGAGGTTGTACTTCGGGCTCTGCGCTGAGCGGAATGGCCGTAATGTCCTTTGGCGGCATTATTACCATGCTAGCCATTTTCGGGATGGCTTATATGACCGCCTATTTTTTCAAAAACTTATGGATTAAAAAACAATAGATATGGGACCGTTAGTACCAGATATTATAAGTGGAGAATTCAATTTCATAATAGCCTTAATTGTTGGAATTGGCTTTGGATTCGCATTAGAGCAAGCAGGTTTTGCATCTACAAAGAAATTAGTGGGCTTATTTTACGGTTACGATTTTACCGTATTAAGAGTATTTTTTACTGCTGGTGTTACAGCCATGGTAGGTATTATCATACTCAATCATCTTAACCTACTCGATTTAAGTATTATTTACATTAACCCTACCTTTTTATGGGCAGCCTTAGTAGGCGGTGGAATTATGGGTTTAGGATTTATTATTGGAGGCTTTTGCCCAGGAACGAGTGCGTGTGCCGCAGCTACTGGGCGTGTAGATGGTTGGGCCTTTTTACTTGGAGGTGTAATTGGTATTTTTATTTTTGCCGAAGGTTTTCCTATTTGGGAAGATTTATATCTTGCCGAAAACTGGGGCCCTGTATTAATGTTTGAGCAATTCGGGTTAAACCGAGAAGTATTTGGAATAGTTATGATACTGGTGGCAGCAGGGGCTTTTGTGATGACTACCATTATCGAAAACAAAATTAATAACAAAGAAACCAAATGGTTTAAACCAACTATTATAAAAAACACCATTATTGTAGCTACACCTATACTATTGGTATTACTTGTTATCATTACGCCAAACAGAACCGAAGTAATGAACACGCGTATTGATGCTAAAATAGATGCTGGAGAATGTAATCCTAAGATGATGAATGCAGACAAGTTGGCTTACGAATTAATGAATCATTACTATAAATACAATGTTATTGATGTTCGTACACCTGAGGAATATAAGGAATTCCATATTCCTACTGCGATTAACATTCCTTTGGAAGAACTTCATCAATCCATGAACCTAAGTACTGTTATTCAAAATATTAAAACCAATGTGTTTTACGGAGCTGATATTTACCAATCGCAACGTGCTTGTATGGTTTCTAAATACTTTGGTAAATCAGATAATTTTGCACTGGATCTAACAGCCGAGGAGTTTAATAAGCAATACTTCTTATTGTCTGAAGTTGATGAAAATGGCTCAAAAGCAGATGTTGATTTATTTAAGTTTAGAAAGGATGCCGCTGAGAAGCTTACGGAAATTGGCGAAGCTGTAGCTAACCTAGATAAACCCGTTGAGAAAAAAGCAAGCAGAGTAGCTGGAGGTTGCAGTTAATATAAGAAAACGGATATACGTTATAAAGTAAAAAGCGGTTGAACATGCATTGTCCAACCGCTTTTTTATTTCGCATTAAGATTTGATAAGCTACTACTTTTGTCTTATCGCAACTAAGAAATAAAACAAAAATCCCAAGCCAATAAACATCAATTCAATTCCAAAAGAAATCAAAGACCTTTCAATTCCGTAGCGATCAAAACCATACAAGTCCCCAACAATATAAGCTACTATTAGTCCTGCACCTGCCATGGTGGCTACCAAAGCCCATTTTAAGCTTTTCATTTTTTGCGGTTCATCATCCACTGGTTTCACTGGACTTAAAATATCGGCCTTTTCCATATGACCACTCTTAACTATTCTCCTTTTTAATAGATAATCAGTTATCATTTTAATGATGTAATAGAAACCTGCAAAAACAATTGCTACTGTAAAAACTTCTCCCATAATATTTTCATTTTAATAATTTGTATTTTTAATCATTGCAATGTGAGAATCATCTCTGCTTATTTGTCGCACCAACTTTAATTAAGGTTGCAATAAAATTGAAAAAAATAAAATCTTAAATATCTGCAACCTTTACTTGGCTATGGTCGACTTACATTATATATGAACGATATTGAACTTATAAACCAAGTAAAAAAAGGGAATCATGAAGCGTACCGCTTTCTGGTCTCTCAGCACGAAAGATTGGTTTTTAGTATCGCTCAAAAAATGACAAGCCATCATCAGATGGATACAGAAGATATTGCACAGGAAGTTTTTATTAAGGTTTATAAAAACATTAAAAGCTACCGAAAAGAATCGAAATTATCTACTTGGATAGCTTCTATAGCCTGGAAAACATCTATAGACTATGTTAGAAAGAAAACACGAAATAAGATAGACCTTAGCGAAGAACCTGAGATTTTTGAAAGTGATTTTTCGAACCTGACCTATAAAAGCATTAGGGAAAATGAAATTAAATCTATTGTTGCGGAAACAATAGCTCGGCTTCCTGGACATTACCAAACTGTTTTATCTTTGTATTATTTAGAAGAGTTTTCGAACAAAGAAATTCAAGAAATTACGAGAATGCCCTTGGGAACAATAAAAAGCTATTTAAGTAGAGCAAGAAATATTTTTAAGACAGAATTAGAAAAACATCATGGCAATAATGTAATTGAGTTATTGTATAACGATAAGTAAAAGTACGACCATGAAAGAAGATCCTATTAAAATAGATAAAATAATTTCGGAGGTGCATCAAGAAATGCCATCGCCTAGAATACCAGATAGCTTTGCCAATAGGTTAGCACAAAAGTTTGAGATGCGAGCCATGAGACGCCGCCTATTAGAAGATTGGGTTTTAAAGCTAGCTGCGGTAGTAGTTATTGGTCTCATTTATGCAGCCATCCATTTCTTATTAAAAAAGAATATGCCTCAAATTTTAAAACCAGAATACGTACTTCCAGTTTTAGGGGTATTAGCTATTGTCTTTGTATTTTTCTTCGATCAGGTTGTTTTAAAATGGATGTTCTTTCTGAAAAAACAGAAAAATAAGCATGTTTAAATACAAAAATCATATCTTTAAGTAAATCTTAATCTTACAGTTATGAATAAAGAGTGTGTAAATTTAGCTGGTTGCGGCTTTTTTAAAAAGTACGGAGAAACCAAAGATTTAGCCTGCAGAGGTTTTATTGCAAGCTATTGTAGAGGAGAAAAAATGAAGGATTGTAAAAGGCTTCAATATAAAAAAGATAAAGGAATACCTCCTTCTGACGATATGATGCCATCAGGACAAATTATAGCTGGCGTAACCAAAGTATAGCAACAAAAAAACCGCACTCAATTGAGTTGCGGTTTTAGTATTCTTTTTCAGTTATATCTTAAATTCCTGTAGCAGTGTGATAAACATTGGTCACATCCTCATCCTCATCAAACTTACCCATCATTTTTTCAAACACAACCACTTCATCAGCACTTAACTCTTTAGTTGTGGTAGGTAGTCTCTCAAATTCAGAACTTACAATTTCAAATTGATTTTCTTCTAAATAACTTTGGATAGAACCATAACTTTCGAATTCTCCATAAATAATGATTTTGCCTTCTTCTTCAAAAATTTCGTTGGCTCCAGCATCAATCATTTCAAGCTCTAACTCCTCAATATCTAATCCTTCTTTTCCTTCAACCTGAAAATGACATTTATGCTCAAACATGTATTCCACACTACCTGTCGTACCTAAAGAACCACCTGCTTTACTAAAATAACTACGAACAGCTCCAACTGTACGTAAATTATTATTTGTTGTGGTTTCCACTAAAACTGCAATTCCAAAAGGTCCATAACCTTCATAAACAATTTCCTTCCAGTCTTCGGTATTTTTTTCAGTTGCCTTTTTAATAGCTCGTGCCACATTATCCTTTGGCATGTTTGCAGCTTTTGCATTCTGCACTAACATACGCAATCGTGGGTTTGTTTCTGGATCGGCACCACTCTCTTTGGCGGCCATGGTTATTTGTCGACCTAATTTGGTAAATGTTTTTGCCATTCCAGCCCACCTCTTCATTTTAGTGGCTTTACGATATTCAAATGCGCGTCCCATTATATATGTTTTTCTTCTGTTTATTAACTAGCTAAACCTTTTCAAGCATTATTAAAATCTCTATGCTTGATTTTTATATTTTATTGTTCTGGCCAAGTCGTTTAATTACTTCCTGTTATTGAACTCACAAAGCTAAAATTCCTAGTCAATAAAATCAAAAAAAGCAGAAAGAGTTTTCTTTCTGCTAAGCAAATTACCTTATTTATTCAATACTAACCCTTAATCCAGTTGATTATCTCCTTATCATATGGTTTTGTTCCCGGAGCCAATACCTTTTCGAGCACCCCTTCTTCATTGATTAAATATTTCTGGAAGTTCCACTCTACTTCGCTATCCATCACTCCGTTTTTATCTTTTGAAGTTAACCATTGATACACTTCACTCATATCCTCTCCTTTTACAGATGATTTTCCCATTAAAGGAAAATTTACATGATAGTTCAAGGTACAGAACTTTCTGATATCGGCATTATCTCCAGGCTCTGTATCATGAAAATTATTTGCAGGAAACCCAATTACCACAAAATTTTGCGCACTATACTTTTCATATAATACTTGAAGCATTTCGTACTGTATAGTAGAACTGCACTTACTTGCAGTATTTACAATCATTACTTTTTTTCCTTTTAATTGAGAAAAATCAAAGGCCTCTCCATCAATATCGGTTATCTTAAAATTATGAAATTCTGTTTGGGCATTAATGGCAGTTACACTTAATATCACGCCTAGTATTAAAAATATCTTCTTCATCATCTTTCTGTTTTATGGTGTGTTTATTTTGAGGATATAGTCTCTACTTTTATTCATTCCTTACATTTAGCATGAAGAAAAATTTTCAACGATAGAATTCGAATTAACTTACATTACCCTAAAAACAGACTCACCTACCTATACAACAGGACATAACAATCCGCACCCATCTTACTTAACTCGTTATAATTTGAGGAGCTTAATAAATAAGTGTATGTTAGTACAATAAATATCACCAATAAGGCTTGAACATGGAGAATAAAAAAAGTGCAAAATGGTTTCCATTATTTAGTACAAACTTTGCTGGCGTATTAAATGATAATTTATTAAAAACCTTAATTGGTTTTGTATGCATTACCTGGATAGGTCTAGAACACAAGGCTCAATTGGTTTCTGCAGCAGCGGGATTACTTGTATTACCCTATATATTTCTGTCACCCTGGGCTGGTAAGCTAGCCAAAGAGAATCCTAAGTCCCTAATCATTCAATGGGCAAAAATGGCTGAAATACCTATTATGATTATTGCTTCAACTGGTTTTTTTACTAAAAACGTGTATGTAGTATTATTCAGTATGTTATTAATGGGTCTTCAGAGTTGTATTTATTCTCCAAGTAAATACGGAATAATTAGAGACATTGGTGGCAAAGAAGGTATTTCGTTTGGAACAGGTGCCATGGAGATGATTACCTTTGTGGCCGTTTTACTGGGCACCTTTTTGGGTGGAGTGATATCTGACTTACATGAGCATTTTGAAAATCCGCGTCATCAAACCATTATACTGACAGCATCCTTAATGATTTTAGCATTTGTAGGTTGGTTGTTTAGTATAAAGATTGAAGCCATTGAAACGGAACCCGAAGATGATTCTGACGATACCTTAAATCCCTTTTTATTTCCCGTTAAGTGGTTTAAATGGTGTAAACAAGTTACTGGATTAAATTACACCGTACTTGGATTGTCTATGTTTTGGTTAATTGGTTCCATGATACAACTGAACCTTTATATTTATTGTGAAAAATTTCTAGAACTTTCCAACACTGCCACTGGAACTATTATGGCATTAGTGGCCATTGGTATTGGAGCAGGTTGTTATGCTGCAGGTGTATTATCTAACCATAAAGTAAATACCAAACTGGTTCCTATAGGAGGAGTTGGAATGACCATTAGTATGGCAGCCATTTTCTTTATAAAACCAGATGTAACCATATTTACAATACTCATTATCATTTTTGCCTTTTTTGCAGGGCTCTTTAAAATTCCCTTAAATGCCTTTATGCAAGATAAAGTAAAAGGCCGCGAACTAGGCCCTGTTATTGCTTATAACAACCAAATGGTTTTTGTGGCCATCTTAATTTCGGCACTATTATTTCCTATTATCGAAGGAAGTTTTAATTCCAGAATGGTGTTTTTATTCATCTTAATATTATCCTTAGCCATTACTCTGATGGCATATTTTCGTATTCCTGGAGCAGGAAAGAGGTAAGTTTAATTTATTTTGTAAATTGAATATACCATTTGTAAGCACATTTCATTTATCGGAAGTTTAGATATTGTAGCATAAGCAATTACAGCTCAATGTATTTTTGCTTTATGGATGCTGTTCAAAAAAAACAAAAGGAATGAGAAAAAAACATCCCATAGTAAGAGCCATAGGACAACTTATTTTCTTTTTAGGAAGAGTTGTGTTATCGCTCCGGTATAAAGTTAAGCTTAATAATACCGAAGCTATTGATAAAAATAGACCTGTTCTGTTTTTACCTAATCATCAAGCAGTGGTAGACCCCATGATATTAGTTAGTCATGTGGCTTCGTTTAAAAACATTGTACCTGTTATTACATCTGGTTATTACGACTTACCCATCATAAATAAGTTCTTTAAAAACTGGGGCGCCGTTAGAGTAAGTGACCTGCAAGCTGGAAGTAGAAATACGGATGTATTAAAAGATATTGTGGACTCTACCCAAGTAGCCTTTAACCACAGACGCAGCATTGTAATTTACCCTGCAGGGCAAATTACAGGGCAAGGTTACGAGCGTATCTTGAATAAAAAATCAGCTTACGAAATTGTTAAAAACATGCCTAGCCATGTTCATGTAGTAGGTGTTCGCATCAATGGTTTATGGGGAAGCATGTGGTCTAAAGCACCCACAGGAAAGTCTCCCAACTTTGGAAAAAGTCTTCTTCGAGGATTATTATACACCTTAAGCAACTTGGTAATTTTTATGCCTCGCCGCAAAGTAAGTGTCGAATTTGTAAACATCACAGAGGAATGTAAGAAGCAAGCTCTGCAGCAAGATAGAAAAGGTTTTAACTCCTACTTAGAAAATTTTTACAACATTAACGGAACAGAAGCAATATCTTCTGTTAGACATTTTTTCTTTTTAAAAAATAAGAAAAAAGGTATTGAAGAAAGCCATTTACAAACCAATCTAGAGCTAAAGAAAAATACCATTGAGAAAGTAGATTTTCCTATTGCTATTGAAAAAGGCGTGAATAAAATTATCGCACAAAAACTAGATATTGATATTCATTCTGTACATACTGAGGCTAATTTAATAAATGACCTGGGAGCAGACTCATTAAGTATTGTAGAGATTATTACAGAGATTGAAAAAAAGTTTAAGATTGATAGAGTAAGTGACATAGCAGGATTTAACCATGTAATTGATTTCTATTATTTGGCAAATGCCGAATTACAGACGAAGAAATCACTACCTCCATGCTCTTTTTCCAAGTCTACCCCTTTTTGCGATTATGTAAAAATTAAAAACCTCAATAACATTCCAACTCAATTTATTGACAGGTTTACATCACACAAAAAATTACCTTTTGCCTTTGATGCTATTTTAGGCGAAACCACTCGTAAAAGCTTTTTGTTAAAAGCATGTGTTGTGGCCGAAATAATAAAAAAACAATGTAAAGAAGAACGCATAGGTATTATGCTGCCTGCACTCCAAAGCACTTCTTTGTTAATCATATCATGTTATTTAGCAGGCAAAGTACCCGTTATGCTCAACTGGACGGTTGGTAAAAAAATACTAGAACATTGTGTTGAGGATGCGGGAGTAGCTAAAATATTTTCCGCAAGCTCTTTCATCGAGAACATCAAAGATAAATTACCAGATTCAGTTATCGGAAAATTGGTGATGATGGAAAAAGAGGTGGCCAAGGCTGGTATAGGAACTAAACTCAAAGGAGCCGTAAAAAGCAGCTTCCCGAAACTGTTGATTAATACAAAGAACATTAATGAGATTGCTGTTATACTTTTTACTTCGGGTAGTGAGAGTTTACCTAAAGCCGTGCCTTTAACGCATAGCAATATTGTCAACGATTTAAAAAGTACTTTATCCACTGTAGATTTTACCAGAAACGAAATATTCATGGGCATCCTCCCACCATTTCATAGTTTTGGCTTTACGGTTTTATCCATATTACCACTCATTACAGGTATTCGAATTGCCTATTTCCCTGACCCAACGGATGCCAAAGGCGTGGTCAGAACAATTCAGCATACCGATGCCTCCTTATTAGTAGCTGCACCAAGCTTTCTAAAAATGATTCTTTCGCATGCTCAAAAGGAAGACCTGCAATCCATCAATTTTGTTGTGTCTGGGTCTGAAGCACTAGGCAAAGATGTGAAAAAACAGTTTGATGATATGATTCCCAATGGTATTCTTTTGGAAGGATATGGTATTACAGAATGCGCACCCGTTTTATCTTTAAACCTTATACAAAAACAAAAAGAGGGTAGCGTAGGAAAAGTAATTGCTGATGTAGAATGCAAAATCATTGACCTGGAAAACGGAACTCTTTTAAACACCAATAAAGAAGGTATGATTTGCTTTAGAGGTAAAAATATATTTAATGGATACTTAAACTCAGCCATAGATTCTCCTTTTATAGAAATTAATGGTGAGCCGTTCTACAAAACGGGTGACTTGGGTTACATGGATGATGAAGGTTATTTATTTTTAACGGGTAGATTAAAACGCTTTATTAAGAATGGTGGCGAAATGATTAGCCTTCCGTTTTTAGAAAACATACTGCTAGAAAAATATGGTGATGAAGATGAAAAAGTATTGGCGATTGAAGGAAGCGACAAATGTTCTCCTCCTAAAATTGTTCTATTCTCTACTAAAGCCATAAGCGTAAAGGAGGCCAATGATTATTTAAAAGAAAAGAATGCGCCCCCTCTCGCTAAAATAAATGATGTAATACTAATGGAAAATATTCCGCTGCTCGGTACAGGTAAAGTTGATTACAAACTACTGAAAGAACAAGTAAAATAATGAGTTGATAGTTTATAGTTGAAGGAGGATTCAATCACCCAAATTATTTTAAATATAGATGTACTTGACAGCTAATTGCAGTTAGAAAAAAGGAAACTGGAGTAAATATTCTTTCAATGACATTAAAAAAAGTACATAAACACCCTTTATTAGAAAATGATATCCAAATTACTGAAGAAGACATTGTTAATGAATACAGTTACTCAAAAGCAGAATTTATAATAACTATTGCATCTATTCTACTACTAATTATTTCAGTAGTCTGTGGGTGGTTTCTCTTTGGGATTAACGATAACACAAATCCTGCGGTTGCATTCGCAGTGATTCCTATCGGAATACTTTATATTGCAGGTGCATTAACAAGTGCTTGTTTATTATGGTATAGTTACGCGGAACAAATGAAAACAAAAGTCATAGCCTCAATAAGTTTTCTAACCTATTTTGGAATCTTAATTGCTGCATTCATTAAATAATAGCGTACCCGTTACTTCCCATATACCTCTTTACTTTTCTACCCCAGCACTACCTCTTGCCAGCCGTATTACCATCCATAAGAGTAGCAATCATTCGTGTGGACTTAAATTGCTCAAACATAATCTTCAAGAAAACAGTAATAGGTATAGACATTATCATACCTGGAATACCCCAGATATAACCCCAAAACATTAACATCACAAGAATAGTAACGATATTAATTGAAAATGATTTTCCCATAAAAATGGGTTCTAAAATACCGCCAAACAAAACCTGAACAGCGGTTATAGTTAAAACAAAAAACAATACCATTCCCGTAGCATCGTGTTCAATTAAAGCAAACAGACTTGTAGTAATCACCGAAACAAACGAACCAATCATTTGAATAAAATTGATTACAAAGGCAAATAATCCCCAAAAAATAGGAAAGCTAACGCCAAAAAAATGACAGGCTAAACCTATACCAATACCCGTTCCTGCACTTACTAATAACTTTACTACAATAAATTTAATGAGGTCCTTCTCTATTTTAGCAAATATTTTAATGGAAGAATAGTTATGCTTGATGATGGTAGTATTTAATAACTTTTGAAAGTTGATAGATTCAGCCAGTAATAACACCACAAAAAAGATGGTCATTAACATGGTTGATAAAGCATTGCTAATAAAGTTAAATGTGGTACCTACATCGTTCAGTAAATGCAGGTCGTTAATATAATGAAGCCATACATTGCTCCCTTCTACTCGCTCTATTCCTAAAAAACCTTCGGCCATTAAAATTAACTCCAACAATTTATTGGTTGCCTTACTTAAAAAGTCGGCATCGGCAGATAGAATTTCCCTGCTAGAAAGCTTAATAAGTTCACCACCAATCTTTATCCCTCCAACAATGAGTAAAATTACAGATAGAATACTTAAACTTTTGGGCCATTTTTTATTCTGAAACCAACGCATTAACGGCAAAAACAAAAGCGCAATGAACATAGAAAGAAGTAAAGGGATAAAAATAAACGACAATATTTTTAGCACGTAAAAAAAGATAGGTAGTGCTATTATTAATAATAAGGCGTTGGTTGTTTTTAATCTGTCCATCATCATTATGTTCTTTCTAGAAAATCCATATTAGGGTTTGACAAATAACGGTACTTTGATTTTTAATGTTTTATGAATTGGAGTTTATTTTTAGGCAGTTATTAATTTTTAACATCTCCACGGCTGTAATTCTGCCTGGATTATTCCAGAATCAATTGCCAATAGCCCACATCAATCCATTTCCCGAACTTAAAGCCTACTTCTTTGAACTGCGCTATTTTCTCAAAACCAAACTTTTGGTGCAAAGCTACACTTCCTTCATTAGGTAAGGATATTCCACCAATTAAAGTGTGATAATCCTTGTGTTTTAAACGCCTAATGAGTTCTGCATATAATTTACTTCCTATTCCTTTACCACTCATTCCATCCTTTAAATAAACCGTAGTTTCTAAGGAATGCCTGTAAGCACAGCGCGATTTCCATTCGCTAGCATAAGCATAACCCAGTATTTGTTTGTCTTGTTCAAATACAAGCCATGGCAATTTTTTACTCACATACATAAGGCGCTTTTGCATCTCCTCTTTTTCAACAGAATCTTCTTCAAAGGTAACTATGGTATTTTGTATGTAATGGTTATATATTTCGGCAATAGCAGCCCCATCACCTACTTCAGCATCTCTAATCATTATCCGTTGTATTAAATATTAGTGCAAACAAATTTATCTACAATTCGATAAAAACGAAATATACGAGCAGCAAATTATTGCCATGCTGAAAGATGTTGCAACAGTTTTTTATTTCTCTACATCTTGTTCTTGAGTGGCACTATGCTTTATTAGCAAAGGAATTTTAGTATTAAAAAGGGCATTACTAAGTTTTACCATGGCCCAAAACGAAAAAATAGGAAGAATGATAACTTGAATGATAAATAATCCAACATATAAAAAAGTAAGATTGAGTAAATTTTCAATCATGCTTCCCATATTTTCCACCGTTTTTGTCAGCGCATTCTTAAATTCTCTCGACTTTTTAGAAAGGAAAACTGCACTATTTTCAATGGTTCCCATAATGCCATCCACCTTAGGTAAGGTAAAATCGCCCAACTTATCTAACTCACCCGAGCCTAATGATAACTCATGATTTGCTAATTCTATCTGTTCCTCAAAAAAATACTTATTCACTAAGTCGTTTGTAATAGAAGATAATGGCAAGAATAATCTAAACACGGTAATTATTACCACCATCTTAATTATTCCATTTTGCACAATGGCCACTCGTCTGTTTTTAATCCACAACAAAACGGATGAAACAATAAGCAAAATAGCTATTAAAGTAGGTGCAAAAAGAGTTGCAATTTCGTAAGCCAACTTTTGCACACCTAAGGATACTATGGCCGTTACCAGTACGTCAGATAAGCGTTCGGTCATATCATCAATTGGGTCTAAAACTTGCCCCACAGCCAAAGAAACACCAACCCCTGCAGGTTCTAGCTCTACAGTTGAATGCTGAATTACTGAAACTGATGCATTAATTAAACGGCAAGTAGCATAAGCAATACCCGCTTGCGAAATAGACGATTTAAAATAATGATCAGTTTGTGCATCAATAACAGGTATTTTTATAGATGACGATATCAACAGAAATATAGCAATAGCAATGGCTGCTATCGATTTAATAACTTTTGATTGATTACTCTTCATGTGTGCAAATGCTTAATTTCTTCTAAGATAAGTTTTTTAGATTATGCGAAAGAAACTTTAGTTTGAAAATAGGCTACTGTTTATTAAGCATATACAATACTCATTTTTTTATTTGGTTCTGATTTAGATTTTTCCGTACATTTAATAGGAACATAAAAACTACTATTTATGAATTCAATTAAAACCATCTCCACCAAACAGTTATCCCTTTACTTAAACAATCCCGAAATAAAAATCATTGATATACGACCCATAGACGCCTACAACGGATGGCGAATGGAAAACGAAAAAAGAGGAGGACACATAGCAGGTGCTAAAACCTTACCTTTTAAATGGACCAACTACATTGACTGGATTGAAGTAGTACGTTCAAAACAAATTCTACCGCAGCATCAGCTCATTATTTATGGATACGAGCATTCCCAATCAGAAATAGTTGCTCACCTTTTTTCAAAGGCTGGCTATCCAAACGTTTCAATCTATTTTAATTTAGTAACGGAGTGGATACCTAATTTAGAGTTACCCATGGAGCAACTTGCCAGATATAAAAATTTGGTTTCAGCGAACTGGGTAAAAGAAATTACTGAAGGGATAATACCTACATCACATCCAGGTGGTAAAACAGTGATCGTTCATTCTCATTATAGAAATAGAGATGCCTACTTAACAGGTCATATTCCAGGAGCTATTGATATGGACACCTTGGCTTTGGAAGCACCCGAAACGTGGAATAGAAGATCGCCTGAAGAAATTAAAAAAGCGCTGGAAGAACATGGAATAAGCGCAGACACTACGGTGATTCTTTACGGAAAATTTATGTGGCCAGATAACGATGATGACTTCCCCGGAAGTGCTGCTGGACATATTGGAGCCATTCGTAATGCATTTATCATGCTATACGCTGGAGTTAAAGATGTTCGTATTTTAAACGGTGGTTTTCAGAGTTGGAAGGATGCTGGTTATGAAATAAGTACGGAAGACGTGCCTAAACGAGCTGTTTCTGAATTCGGCGCACAAATACCTGCGCAAAGTCAATTAGCGGTTGATGTACCCGAAGCTAAACAAATGATAGAGGCCCCAGATGCAGATATTGTTTGCGTACGCAGCTACCCTGAATACATTGGCGAAGTTAGTGGCTACAATTATATTGAGAAAAAAGGTCGCATACCAGGAGCCATATTTGGGCATTGTGGTTCGGATGCTTACCATATGGAAAACTACAGGAACGTGGATCATACCGTAAGAGAGTTTCATGAGGTAGAAGAAAAATGGAAAAAAATTGGCGTAACGCCAGATAAACATTTGGCTTTTTATTGTGGAACAGGATGGCGAGGCAGCGAAGCTTTTTTTAATGCTTGGTTAATGGGCTGGCCTAAAGTTTCGGTGTTTGACGGAGGGTGGTTTGAGTGGAGCAACGATCCAACTAATCTATACGAAACCGGAGTGCCCGAAGCTATTAATGCTTTCTAAATCCATTATTCAAATACTTTTTATATGAATTATTCTGAAGAAGTTCTTCAAGTAAAAGAGCAAGTTGAGCTAGTGGATATTTTGCAAAAAAGCGATCAGCAAAGTAGCATTGAAGAAATTAAAACAGGACTACTAGCCTCAAAGAAATATATCTCACCAAAGTATTTTTACGACGAGGTGGGCTCTAAATTGTTTGAAGAAATTACACAACTCCAGGAGTATTATCCAACCAATACCGAAAAACGAATTATATCTAACTTATATGCCGATTTAAAAATGAGTTTAAGTGGATATAATGTGGTGGAATTAGGTAGCGGAGACCATACCAAAATATCTCTCTTCTTGAATCAGGTGCCCAAACACGAATTATCCAAAATTACCTATTGCCCTGTTGACATAAGCAAATCGGCTATTAAAAGAGCGGCCAGTCATTTAAGTATGCATTATCCAGAGCTACTTATTAGAGGAGTTGTGGCTGATTTTATACAACAGCTATCGCAACTATCTTTTAAAGGGAAAAACTTGTTTTTATTTTTAGGGAGCACCATTGGTAACTTATCCAAAACAGAGAGACAAACTTTTATGCAGCAGTTATCTCAGGTGATGAAACCGGGTGATAAATTATTACTGGGCATGGACTTGGTAAAAGATTTTAGCATTTTGGAAAAAGCGTACAATGATGATAAAAAAGTGACTGATAAATTTAACAAGAATATACTTCGTGTTGTGAATAATATGATGGGAAGTAATTTAAATACAAATGATTTTAAACACCATGCTTTTTATAACCATGTTGATGATAGAATAGAAATGCATTTAATTGCCAATAGAACTATGACCATTGACTTTCCTCTAATCAACCATAAAATTGTGTTTAAGAAAGGAGAATCTATTCATACGGAGAATTCGCACAAGTTTAACCCTGCTTCGATTAAACAAATTGGTGATATGGGTAATTTGAAGCTGGATAATATTTTTACAGATAATAAACAATGGTTTAGTTTATCCTTGTTTACCAAGAATTTACTTTAATACGACTCTTCCCTTTATCGGCATGGACAAAGGGAAGAGTATAGTAATTTATGCTTTATAAGCTCTCGATGGTTGATTTTATCTGAGCATCAACGGTAGCAATCGTTATCATATTTAACACCTCTCTCACCGAGCTCCCTAACTGCAGAATATGCACTGGGCGTTTCATTCCAAGTATAATAGGCCCAATAGCCTCTCCACTTTTCATTACCTGCAATAATTTATATGCAATATTAGCCGATGTTAACGTGGGAAACACAAGCACATTAGGTTCGTTATTAACTAAATCGGAAAATGGATAATTCTCCTTCAGCTCCTCCTGATTAAAAGCAAAATTAGCTTGTATCTCACCATCCGAAATAATCTCAGGATAGTTTTCCTTCATCAATGCAGCTGCCTTACGCACTAATTTAGGTTCTGCATCATCTGAAGAGCCAAAATTAGAATAAGCTAAGAAGGCGACTTTCGGCTCAATATTCATCATCTGTTTAACCGCCTTAGCAGCCTGAAAAGCTATTTGCACCAACTCTTCCGATGTGGGGTTCGGAATCATGGTTGTATCCGTAAAAAATAGAGGTCCCCTTTTGGTCAACATTAAATACATACTAGATACTTTTTGACCAGGTCCAGCCGTTCCAATAATTTCAAGTGAAGGCTTTATGGTTTGCGTATACTTTCGGCTAATTCCAGAAATAATAGCATCGGCTTCGCCTGTTTCCACCATCATACACCCAAAGTAATTGCGCTTCTTCATTTCATTCTCCGCCTCGTACGGGTTATATCCTCGACGCTGCCTTTTCTCAAAAAATAGATGAGCATATCTACTCACCATTTCCTGCGAAGTTTTAGCTTGCGGATTGATGATTTTAGTATCATGTAAATCCAGCTGATGTTTTTCAATCAAACCTTTTATCTTCTCCTCATCACCCAATAAAATAGGAATAGCAATACCCTCGTCTAAGGCAATTTGGGCAGCTTTTAAAACACGATAATCTTCAGCTTCAGCAAACACAATACGCTTTGGATGTTGCTTGGCCTTATTAGTCAATCGACGTATAATCTGGTCATCATTACCTAAACGTTTCACCAAACTGGTTTTGTAAGCATCCCAATCGGAAATAGGATTTTTAGCTACACCACTATCCATTGCGGCTTTTGCCACCGCTGGCGCTACCCGAGTCAGCAATCGAGGATCGAGTGGCTTAGGGATAATATAATCGCGACCAAAAGTAATATTGTCTTTGTTATAGGCTTTTATCACCACCTCTGGCACTTGCTCCTGCGCTAATTCTGCAATCGCTTTTACCGCAGCCAACTTCATCGCCTCATTTATTTCAGTAGCTCGCACATCTAAAGCTCCTCTAAAAATAAATGGGAAACCCAATACATTATTCACCTGATTGGGATGATCAGATCTTCCTGTGGCCATCAGCACATCATCTCGTGTGGCCATGGCTAATTCATATCCAATTTCAGGATCAGGATTGGCCAAGGCAAACACAATGGGATTAGGAGCCATATTCTTAAGCATCTCTGCCGTCATCACATTACCTTGTGATAAACCTAAAAATACATCTGCACCCACAATGGCATCTTCTAATTTATGATGATCTAAATCCGTAGCAAATTCTTTTTTGCTTGGGGGCAAGTTTTCACGATCATTACGAATAACTCCTTTAGAATCGCAAACTATAATGTTTTTTCTACTGATTCCTAACTCCAGAAAAATCTTCATGCATGAGATAGCTGATGCTCCAGCACCCGATACCACTACTTTAACATCCGCACCTTTTTTATTCACCACCTTAAGCGCATTTATTAAACCTGCGCCTGAGATAATAGCGGTTCCATGCTGATCGTCATGCATGATGGGTATATTCAACTCTTCTTTTAATCTTCGCTCAATTTCAAAACAATCTGGCGCTTTTATATCTTCCAGATTAATACCTCCAAAAGTAGGTTCAAGTGCTTTTACTACAGTAATAAATTCTTCCACATTGGTAGAATTCAGCTCTAAATCAAAAACATCGATACCTGCAAAAATTTTAAAAAGCAAGCCTTTCCCTTCCATCACAGGCTTTGAAGCTTCGGGGCCAATATCGCCTAAACCTAAAACGGCTGTACCATTAGAGATTACGGCTACCAGATTACCCTTAGCTGTATATTTATATACATCCTCCACATTATCGGCAATTTTTCTACACGGTTCTGCCACGCCAGGGGAATATGCCAATGCTAAATCGCGCTGAGTTTTAGTGGCTTTAGTGGGGATAACTTCTATTTTACCAGGACTTCCTTTGGTGTGATAATCTAATGCATCTTGTATTCTTATTTTTGAATTGGCCATAGTAGATTTTTTAGATAGTAGATAGTTAGAGTATTCCTCATTGTAATTTAAGAAAAAACTCACTGATTATTGCTAAGCAAAACAATATAAGTATCTAATAGTTTAACCTGTTAGCCAATTGTTCGTATGATTTTGGTCAGCCTAAAAGACCTTTAATGTAAGAAGAAAAAAGCAATAAAAACAAAACTCCCCTACAAGCATGGTGCCTATAGGGGAGTTTCATTTTATTGTAATTCTTTTATAATGGATAGTCTACATTATTTACAGTTATGGTTGCAGAAGGTGAGCAATCAGGTACTTCATCCATGTCCACATCCTTGAAATAATTGACACTTATTTGTGGAGCTCCAGATATTTCAACATCAAGCACACCATCTTTTACAAAAGGACAAGTTAAATCGATTACCAAAGGATATCCCACTCGGGTAAATATTTTGTAGTCAACCCCATTTGAGCTTTTACCATTCTGAGTTCCATCTAATTCGTACACATCATCCCACAATTCAAAAGGAGTGTCTTCACCAGATATCCATGTTCGTAGGTTCTTTTGCTCATAGGTAACAATTTTCCCTTGCGGATCTGTAATTTTACCATCTTCAATTTCTACTTCAAAAAATATTTGATCTTCAGGATTCAATCCCTTATTAGTAGCTATGCGTTTACCTTCAATTTTAAAGTTATCCTGATAATAATCTTCAAAGGTGGTGGTTATTACTGATCCTTCCTCACGATACCAGCCATTTTCAAGTTTTATTAAAAGTTTACCTTTTCTTATACGGTAGTCGTTACCTTCCATGCCAACTGTACCAAAATCAACTACAATATCTTTTGGAAAAGTTGTAAGATCAGCAGGTGTAATGGTAGTAATAGGGATATCGTAACCTCCTTCACTTCTTGTTACAACATCATCAGTTGCCTTTGATACAGCTTGAAAATGTGACGCTGCAGCATTGTAATCCCATACTGCATCAACAGCATCGCTAGATTTTTCAAGCTCTTTAATCTTCTGTTCAATATCACAACTTAATAATGCTGCACTTACGGCAACTACCCCTAATAATATCTTCAACTTCATAAAATAATAGTTTTAAAATGGCATATACGCACAAAGAATTGAATAGTTTATGAGAATTAGAAATATAAATCTCTTGTACCTGTTTTTATATCTTCTAAACGTTCAACTAACTTCTCTTTAAAGCGAGGATCATCGTAGTTTTTCAGCTCCTCTTCAATTAATTGATATCCCTTCACCTTTGTTTTTTCTGGTGCATAATCTTCAAGGTATTCTGCTAAAGTTAATAAAGCATTGGGCTGACAAAATCGTTTAATAAAGCCAGGTACAGAAAACTCCATAAAGTGCTCTCCTGTTCTATTTCGACGATAGCAGGATGTACAAAAAGACGGAATAAATCCATTCTCTACCAACTCCTCCATCACTTCATTCAATGAACGATCATCTTTGATTTCGAATTGCTCCTGATCTAAATCCTGCTCATCCTCATCCTGAGAATACCCTTTCATCTCTATATTAGTACCTCCATCAATTTGAGAAACCCCATATTGAAGTACTTCATCTCTAATTTCAGCAGGCTCGCGCGCGGTTAAAATTAGCCCAGTGTATGGAACGGCCAGACGAAGAATAGCAACTAACTTAGTAAAATCCTCATCGGAAACAGCCCACTTGGGATCTACATCTATTCCTGATGCTGCTTGAATACGAGGGAAAGAAATGGTGTGCGGTCCGATATTAAAAACGGACTCAAAGTGATTGACATGACGGAGTAATCCCATCACCTCGAAGCGCCAATCGTATAAACCTAATAACGCTCCAATACCTAAATCATCAATACCGCCTTCCATGGCTCTATCTAAACCAGTGATACGCCAATCGTAATCTCTTTTCAGTCCACTTTTATGAACTTTTAGGTAAGTTTCTCTATGGTAGGTCTCTTGAAATATTTGATAGGTACCAATGCCTGATTCCTTTACCGTTTTAAACCCATCTACATCTAAAGGAGCCGCATTGATATTAACCCTGCGGATTTCTCCATTTTTATGCTTTACGGAATAAACCGTTTTTACGGATTCTGCAATAAACTTGGCATTATAGCGAGGATGCTCACCATAAACTAAAATTAAACGTTTATGACCCGCATCTTCTAAAGCTTTAACTTCTTGTTTTAAATCATCCGCGGTTAGCGTAGTTCTTTTTTGCGCTTTGTTATCTGCTTTAAAACCACAGTAGGTGCAGTTGTTAATGCATAAATTACCAATGTATAAAGGTGCAAAAAGAACAATGCGTTTGCCGTAAACTTGTTGTTTAAGTTTAGTTGCAGCTTGCTTAATCTCTGCTACTAATTCTGGATCGTTAGCATTTATTAATATGGCGGTTTCTTGAAGTGAAAGTCTGTTTTTATCCAGTGCTTTTTTTATCACTGCTTTAACTTGCTCTTTGCTCGGATCTTTCGCCCCCTCTAAAATCTCATTGATTTCATCTGTATCGATGAAATTCTGCATGGATTTATCCTCTAACTTATATTTCTGTGGATGGTATATTATTGCCATGTCTTGCTTTCCCTATTTATCGGTACAAAATTAACTGCTTTTACCGATAAAAAGCTATGACAAGTATTATTTGTTCGGTGGTTTTTATGATTTTGTTCGTGGAGAGAATTAATCTCACCAGAAAAAAACATATTTCCTGGTGAGATTATTATTTTATTTACTGTATCCAACTACATGAACACCATTTTCATTTTCCTCTTTTGAGGAATTACCTTCTTTTTCCTTAGAAGCTGTACTTCCATCTTTATCCTGTAAAGAAAAATTAATAGGTATCGTAAAACTAACATCTACCTTTGCTCCATTTTTCATTCCTGGTTCCCAGTCAGGCAACGAGGAAATAACACGTATCGCTTCTGCATCTAATGATTCAAAACCAGCGCTTCTGGCTATTTTTGCATCTTTAACCTCACCTGTTTTAGAAACGATAAATTGCACATATACTCTCCCTGCCTTTCCTTGCTCTTTAGCATCATTAGGGTATTTTACATTAATGGCAATGAATTTACGAAGGGCAAGTTCACCTTTCGGAAATGCAGGCATAACATCTACTACATCATAAACTTTTTCTATTTCAGCACTCTTTAAGTTACCATCCTGAACTTCTTCAACGGCATTATCGCAAGCAAAAAATAATCCTATTCCAAAAATTACTGCAACAGCAACTAGTGTTTTTATAAATGCCTTATTTTTTATGGTTTTATTAGTCATCATCTTAAATCGTTTTTTAGTAATTGATTGATTAAAGTTATTGACGGGCAACAAGCGGGCTCCTGTAGCCTGATACAATAACAAGTTTTTGTACGAACCAACAGATGTTCCTTTATTTAAAACAGAACGATCTGCCTGAAATTCGTGCAGCTCCTTAAGCAGGTATTTAATTAACCATGCAAAAGGGTTGAACCATTGAACAATTAACAAACTCTCGAACAGCAAAACATCGATTGAGTGTTTGTGCTTAACATGCGCCATTTCATGCACCATAATTTTATCCAAATCGTTATCTGAATACAATGAACGGTTGATAAAAATGACATGAAAGAACGAGAATGGGTTAAAGCGACCGGGCAAGTCAGCTATTTTAACGCCATTTATTTTTTGCCAGTTTGCCTTTTTCGAAAGTCCGCCCAATCGAACAATCCCTATAAGCAACCTGAGCAACAACCCTATAGCACCTAGCATATAAATCCAACTAAACGATTGATTATCCGCTATAGCGGGAACAACAGTTTGGCGCATATCGCCAGCAAACACGTTAACGGTATCTAATAAATTAACAAAACCTTGGGTGTTTGCTGCGTTGTTTTTATAAATAGAAATATGAATAAGCGGAACAACTGTTGCCAACAAAAGCGAAAACAACAGATAAATCCGATTAAACTTAAAAAGTGGTTCATGATGTAATACGAAACGATAAAATATGGTTAATATTCCAAGTATTATCGACGACTCCAATAGGTAATTAATAAAAAATTCCATGTGTTCTATTTTAACTAAAGTCTCAATATTATAATCTAAATTAAAAACTCATTAAGCTTTTATTCATTACTCTGCTTATTCACTCCAGTCGCACTGGTGAGTTCATTCTTAACATCATTCATCAACTCCTCTAAATCGGCAATATCCATTTTGTCTTCTTTGGCAAAAAAGGACACCAGCTCTTTAAACGAATCTTGAAAGTAGTGAGACATAACACGTTTCATAAACTTCTTTTTATACACTTCTTTCGATACAATAGGGAAATACACATATCCTTTACCCGCCTTTTTATGATCTACAAAACCTTTGGTTTCAAGAATTCTTACGATAGTTGATATGGTATTATATGCCGGTTTGGGTTCCGGTATTTTTTCAATAATGCTTTTCACGTTGGTTTCGCCTAATTCCCAAAGTTGTTGCATTACTTGTTCTTCTGCTTTTGTTAACTCTTTCATTATAAACTTTTCGTTGATATCTTTAAGAAATAGCCCGTTCTTAAAAACAATGTTTAATGATTCAACTAAATTATTAGTTCAAATCTACAACTAATATTTTAGTTGAACAAATATTTTAACTAAGTTTGTAGTTGATAGATTTATTTTATTTATTAAAACCCAGATAACATGAAACTTACCAGATCACATTCTACTCTAATTATTTTTGCGTTCCTTGTATTACCTTTTAGCCTTTTGGCCAGTATACAACAAGATTCCGTTTATCAACTCTCGGAAAAACCTATGCTAAACGACTCTATTTTGATGCACAATGCCGATTCTCTAATGCATCATTATCAGTACGACAAAGCCATTGACATACTAGAACAACTTATCGTTAAGGATTCAAGCAATATTCAAGTAAGCCAGGCATTGGAGAATTTATACTTTAAACAAAGTCAATTTCAATCTGCTCTAACGTTGCAGGATAAATTAATTAATGAAGATATCAAACCTGATTATTACAATATTAGAAAGGGCTTAAGTTTAAAAAAGATGGGACTAGGAAGAAAATCCTTAAACATTCTTATACCCACATATTTAAAGGACACTACTAATTCATTTCTTTCCAATCAGATTGGAGATTTATATAAATCGGTTCATAAAAAAGATAGTGCCATATATTACTACAACAGAACTTGCCAAATAAAAGCAAATCCCACTGTAATGATTAAAGCTATGGACCTTTATATTAAATCAAGGTTAATTGAAGAGGCCGTAGAGTTTTATCACATTTATTATAAAGAAAGCTTTGCCAACAATCAACTATTACAACGTTTGTACGGAAAAACTTTATATCACACAGACAGCATTAATGCTTCACTACAAGTATTTACACAGTTAAATCAAAATGAAGATTCTTCTTTAATGACAAACAAGTATCTAGGTATGAGCAATTGGAAACTTGAAAATTACAGAACGGCAATAAAACCGCTTGAGCAATATATTACTAAAGACACCACTGATTTTCAGATTTATTATATGCTTGGCAGCTGCTTTCTTAAAGATAATTACCTTTTTAAACCCAAAGAAAGTCTGTATTATTTAAATAAAGCTCTTAATCTAATACAAGCCGATGGAGGAACCTTAAATTTAATTTACAATGAAATAGCTTTAAATTACCAACGTACCCAGCAATATGATAAAGAGCTTGAGATATATTTATTAATGAAAGGAAACGCTCCGGATAGTAAATATGTAGATTACAAGCTGGCTACTTTATACGATTATGGAATAAAAGATAAGAAGGAAGCTTTAGGAAGATATGAAAAGCTACTTAGTTACTACGAGGCTGACACGATTGCAGAAAGAAAAAAATCTGATATCGAAAAGTTTTGCAAATCCAGAATTGAAGAGCTAAAAGAAGAGGAATTCTGGGAAGAGAATTAAGGCTAAATTCCTTATTGTAAGTTATATTTTTAAGATTATTGCTTAAAAAAAGACAGGATTAACATGATTTACAGGAAAAAGAAATCCTGGTTTATCATGCTAATCCTGTCTAATTTGATATAACATTGATATACTGACCATTAGGGAGTTGCAGAAATCTTTATGTTGCTTTGCTTTAGGATGAAATATGCTAATAATTCCAATTTGAGCAGTTAAATCGAAAAATGATTCCAATTTTCCTCGTTTTAGGCAAAAATGATCCCGACAATGTCCGTTTTTTC
The DNA here is from genome assembly GCF_001659685.2 of Labilibacter marinus. GTDB lineage: Bacteria > Bacteroidota > Bacteroidia > Bacteroidales > Marinilabiliaceae > Saccharicrinis > Saccharicrinis marinus. The sequence continues at coordinate 43,553 of NZ_LXYE02000053.1, read as the reverse complement.
ACATTTTCGGTTACTTTCTTCAGGACCGCTTCGCAAAAGCTTCGGGGCGGCTTCGCATTTCTTCGCAAGCTGTTCGCAAAAGGTTCGCAGAATTATCACATTATAGTTGCGAATAAACTATGAAGCATTTGCGACGTTTAAGTTTTGAAGCATCGAACCTTTCTTATGCAAGGCTTGGAAAGACATCGATTAATCAGGAGTGTAAATATCTGCATTATTCTCATGCACAATAACAAGGCATTCACGAAAAAATCCGCTACAGCTGTAACGGATTTTTTTTGGTAGTTGTTTTGATAGACAAAAAAGCTTGTATTAAGAAATGACTTTTCGAAAAACACTCTTCAAAACCAAGCTCTTATATTTTAAAAAGATAATATATACGATTGTAGTGGGGCAATATCAATATTTACACCATCATGAACATTCAGTTTTAGAGAAGCGCCGGTAAATTCGTCCGTCATTGTATATTCTTTATCACTTAACAACATTTTACCTGCAATATCTGCTGGCACTTTTAAATTAAACGAATAACTCTCGGCATCACTAAAATTGGAAATAACAAGTACTCTCTCATTTTCACTCCATCGTACAAACGAATACACTTTGTTTGTATAACCTGGTGTATTTTCTCTATTGAAGGCATGTATGTCGGCATATTCACCAAGCATTGCTTCATTATTTATCGTAAAATTCAATAAAGTTCGATAATATGCTCGAAGTTGCTTCTCATCTCCTGTTGATTGTCCGCCATCAAACTTACCGTCATTCATCCAGCGCTGATGATGAGGCACTCCTATATAATCGAAAATTGATGTACGCGTTGGCGCTCCAAATCCAGCTTTTTCAGCTCCAGGCTCACCTACTTCCTGACCAAAATAAATCATAGTAGGAGAAGTACTTAAGGTAGCCGAAACCACCATAGCTGGCATTCCTTTCTTTGCATCACCTGCAAACTCAGGCGAAGCAATTCTTTGCTCGTCATGATTTTCTAGAAAGTGTAATAGATGATGTTCAATATCGGCATATTTATGCTGTATAGGTGCAATATTATCGGTAGAACCATGCCCTTGCATCACATGTTTGATGGTATCATACAAATCAACTTTATCATATAAATAATCCATTTTACCCTTATGAATATAATCTCTATAAAGCGCTGGCTGATATACCTCGGCTAAAAGAAATGCTTCTGCATTTTTCATCTTGATAGATGAATTTAAATAACTCCAAAATTCTACGGGCACCATTTCAGCCATGTCAAATCTAAAACCATCTACTCCTTTATCTAACCAGAACAGGGCAATATCTCTGAACTTATTCCAAGAATCTGGGATATTTTTTCCTTGCCAAAAAGCAAAATGCTCCTTATAATCTTTGATATCATAGTTGCTAGGTAAAATATCAAAATCGAAGCTTCCATCTGGTTTAACGCCATAATTCACCTTTACTGTTTCGTACCAATCGTAATGACTGGGCTGCGCTAAACGAGAACCATTGCCTGTCCATTTAGCAGGAACTTCTTCGAATTCTCCATCAATAAGGGGATGGTCTGCACCACCCAAAGGCTTATAGTTATCCAATGGTTCAGGCACCTTAAAAGAGCCATCTTGGATATAATAAAAATTGTTGTTTTTAGCATACTCAAGCGTAGTATCATCATTCGCTCCAAAATCAACAATTCCCTCAGGATTATTCAATCCCTTGTAATAACGGGCCACATGATTCGGCACGATATCTATGATCACTTTCATATTATGCTGATGTGTTCGCTCAACTAAGTCCTCAAATTCCTCCATTCTCTTGTTCGGATCAACAGCCATATCCGGATCAACTTGATAATAATCTTTTACCGCATACGGCGAACCTGCTCTTCCCTTTACCACATCTGGATCATCGTTAGTTATTCCAAACGCCGTATAATCTGTACATGTGGCATGATGAGGAACTCCTGTGTACCAAACATGCGTTACGCCAAGGTCTTTTATCTCAGATAGTGCTTTATCGGTAAAGTCGTTGAATTTACCAACACCATTTTCTTCAATAGTTCCCCATGGTTTATTATTGGTGTTTGTGTTTCCAAATAGTCGGGTAAAAACTTGATAAACTACAACCTTACCTTCTTTCTCGGCGGTTTGTTCCTTTTTAGTCGCGGATTGCTTGCATGAAAAAAGTGCAGCAAGCATAAAAATGAGATAAATTATTTTCTTCATAACGCTATTATTTAATGTCAATTTTTAATGCATTAGTTTTCATAGTGAAAGTTGCTGTTAACTCTTGTTTGTCTGAATTCCAATTAAATGAGATTTCCTTATTATTGATAGATACCAATTCTGGCTCATCTTCGAACTGATGAATTACCAAAGTAATTTCTCTTGATGCTGGCTTACCTGAATAATCATATCCATCTCTTTTAATAATAATACTTAACGCATCACTACTATTAAGCGAAGAAAAGTGAAGTTTCTCAAATTGATTATTCTTCCATGAATTATTGGTTTCACCATCATCTTCGTACATCATACTTTGCGAAGAAGTGACTGTTTTATCGTGGTAATAATGCACAAACAGCTCCTCAGTATTATATTCCTCCATATTATTAAACTCAGGAACCATTGGAATAAAAGAGCCTCCTTTAACAAATACAGGAATATTATATATATCAACAGGAACACTTTTTACTTGTCCTCCAGAAATTTTCTCTCCTGTAAAATAGTTATACCAATTACTTCCCGCAGGAAAGTTAACCGACCATTCTGTAGCACTTTTCTCAGTTACTGGAGCTACCAAAAAGTTTTCTCCCCATAGATATGAATTTCTTTCCTCTAATAACTCAGGGTTATCATCCACATAAAAAAGAGGACGCATTAAAGGTGTACCTTGCGTACTATTAAAATAACTTAAAGTGTATAAATAAGGCGTTAAAGCATATCTCAATTTAATATATCTCCGCGTAATATCTTTGGTCTGTTTATCCCAAAAAATAGGCTCTGGAGGAACATCCTCTTGAGCATGCGTTCTGTATACAGGTTGAAAAACGCCATATTGCAACCAACGAGTGTAAAGCTCTGCATCCTTATAATCTCCAGCAAAACCTCCTAAATCGGAATGCATATAAGCCAATCCTTGCATCCCCATCTGTAAGGAAATCTCCACTTGAGGTTGCAGTCCTTCCCAGGAACGAGCTACATCACCCGACCATGGAATTAGGCCATAACGTTGTGATCCTGCATAACCTGCACGCATGAGTATAACAGGACGTTTATCATTAAAATCTTGCTCATATCCCTCAAATACCGTTCTAGCCCATTCATGACCATATGCATTATGTACCAAATTGGCTGCTCCATTTACATGTTGTAATTCATCTGGATGCACCTCAGGTTCTCCCAAATCACCCCACCATCCATCAACACCACTTAACGAATGCTTTTTATAAACATCCCAAAACCAACTTTTGGTTTCAGGTTTAAAAATATCTAGTAAAGCGGTGGTTCCAAAGTAGAAATCATAGATATAAGGATTTCCAATAGAATCAGTTCCAAGTAGATTTTGCGTGGCACATTCCTTATACTTGCCACTATTCTTTAGAATAAATGGCTCAGTTATTAAAACTGTTTTAACCCCTTTATCTTTTATATTGGCCATCATCTTTTCTGGTTCAGGAAAAGCATTTTTATCCCACTCTAAATTGCCCATATGACCTTGTAAATCGGGACCAAACCAATATAAATCCAAGACCATACCGTCCAAAGGAAAATCTTCTTTCTGGTATAAACTAACCACATCTTCTACTTGCTTTTGAGAACGGTAGCCCATCCGGGAACTTATATTTCCAAGAGCCCAACGAGGAGGCATAGGCTGATAGCCAGTAATAGCAGTATAATTATCCGTTAGCCCTTGCCAATTATCAGAAGCAGTTACCACATAACTCATCCTTCCTCCAACGGTTTCAAATTGTAAGATATCCTCTTCGGTCTTACCTAAATCTAAATATCCATCCGCCGTATTGTCAAATAACAACATATATTTATTAGATGAGATAACTATTGGAAGTGAATAATACATGAGCTCGGCCTTAGTACCATAACCATAACTTGCCTGATTGTACAAGCGAAGCTTTTGTCCTCTACGGTTCATCCCTAACACACGTTCTCCTCCTCCCATAAGTAATTCGGTAGAATCAAGCTGCATTCTGAAACCTTTAATAGAATCGTTATATACAAACCCTTGTTCTTCTTCGAATAAGAGTTTATTGTGCTTGTAATAACTAATTTTTAATGGACATTTTTGAATCTTTACGCTAAGTCCTTTTGTTGAGTAAAGAATTTCATTTTTGCTTTCTTCAAACTCAGTAGGTACCACGTCGATCTGTTGTAACAAGGCATAGGAATCTGGATTAGTAATTCCTAGTAATTGATATTCTACTTCTATGGAATAATCACTCTTTGGAGTAAGGATAACCTTTGCATCATTCGTTGTAAGATGAAGTGCTTGATTAATTAGTTCCGCGTCTTTTACAAACCGACCTTCGGTTTTGCATTGACAACTGGTTAGGATTAGTAAGGAGATAAAAACACCTCCCATAAATATTCTTTGTAGCATACAGTTAATTTTTACAATTACTACATGCAAGTTCGATGAAATCAATACACAATGCAAAATATATAAACAATATATATTACATAGCTCACATTTTTAAGCAATTACAAAACATACTACAACATAAAATATAGAGCATATTTATGCATATTAATAACTTTAATACTATCTAAATATAAAATTTAAAACGAAAAAAGGGCAGATTCTAACGAATCTGCCCTCCACTCACACAACTAAACCTTTAATCTATGTGTCCCACCACAGCCTAGTTGTTATGGGGTTTAATATACCTTATTAATGATCCTCATCAGAGGTTAACCCAGTATATCGAAAACCTGCAATTCTATATTTATCATATCCATAATCTGCAGGAAATGTATCATCACTAATTGAAATAAGAAACACAATACTATCAGCAACAGCTCCACCTGGAGTTGTTGCAGCCCCTTTTAGAAGTTTACCTTCCGTAAGAGTAATCGTGTTATCTTCATATTCATTAGCTCCAGCATCAACGCTAAAAGTCATAGAACTTAAATCAACATTTATTTTTGATTTAAAATGTAATTGAAAGTTTTTATTCTCATCAATCCACATTTGGTTATCATCATTATTTGATGTATTATACATATCCAAGTGAAAATGACCATTGCCAAACGGATCATCATAAACAACCCCACCATCTGCATCAATAGCATCAACTTTTACATACCATTCTCCTGCCATTGCTTCAGTAGCAGTATTTCCTATCTCATCTTTCTCACAAGAAATAAATAAAAAACAACCGAAGAATAGCGTTAATATCTTTAATGAAATATTTTTCATATTCATATCAGCTTTATTAATTTAAAATAACATTAAACTCTAAGAATCCTGCATAGTCAACAGACCACACAATTTGCCCAGTCGTAGGATTAAAAGAAGCATTTTTCATACCATCTAAAGAATCACCCCAACCTTCAAGATAACTACTAATTAGAGTTAAAGTATTATCTGCTTCAAGTCTAAAATATCCAGTCATTGCATAATTAGCTCCATAACCAGCCCTTTGGTCATAATATCCACCTAAAAAGTCAGAAACATAATATACTCCAGGTTCTGTTTGAAGGAATAATATTTGATAACCATCATAATCAGTTTTAGCACCACTATTTTGGTTAATCCTATGCGTTCCAACCAATACATCGTGTAATCCAGTTTCAATCGGCGATGGAGTTGGGTCAGCAACGTAAATAATTCTCGTCTTTGTTACCTTAAACCCTTCTGGATTTACAACTTCATACTTAACGCTATAAATCCCTGCCTCATCGGTATTTACGTCAGAAGTTACAATTACTTCATCAGTTATATCTTCACCATTTAAAAATGACGAATATCCAGGTTCTTCATATGGTTCACCTTTGTCAATAATCATTGATGTTTCACCTTCCAACTCTAATGTAGGATAATAGGTGATTCTTGTCATATTAGCCGTAGTTTCGTCATCACAAGAAGTAAACCCTACGATGATAGCAACTAAAGCAAATAATAATATTTTGTTTTTCATGTTTTCTAATTTAGAGGATTACTATTATTCAGCCCAAAACACTGGTACATCATCTTTCTTGTTTGCTGGAGCATTACTATTTCTATTAGACGAACTCTCAGCATATTTAAGTCGTTGCAACACTTTATTCGCACCTAGGTCGGTATTTACATTTATTGGCGAATATAAAGTACCAGAAACATAAAGTTCAGGTTTATAATCATCGTTTGCAACATTGTAAATATCTTCTCCACTAACTGAACCAAACATTGGATACCCAAGGCGACGCATTTCACACCAAGATTCGAAATTATTTGATCCGCCTAACGCAATCCATTTTTGAATACCAATCAACTCTTCATACTTAGCGATATCCCAAGGATATTGATTTGTATAAATATCTTCAGCACCTGTTGCTCCTACAGACATAAAAGATGCCTTAATAGCCTCTTCGTAATGCATCTGTGCATCAGCGGATGTACCATATCTAGCATGATATTCTGCTAAGAAAAATTCCGTTTCCGATACAGATATTAACGCAACTGGCATATCGTAGGCAAATACTGGACGACAGAAATAAGGAGACTTATACTGCGAGGATGTACTAAAGTTTGTACCAGAAACACCACCTTTATATTGCCCCGACTCATTAGTTTCAAAAAATTCTGAAACACGACCATCATTACTATCCAGAAGAGTCTGCATATAAGCTATATTTGCTACTACATTAATTTGCGTAGAACCAAAGTAATTGGCATATTCTTCCTGATAAAATGGACTTGCTTTTCCAGTTTCATCCGTCCAACAATCGTCCCAAGTAACATCTTCTGTCGGAAAGTTACCTTCCGCAATTAAAGATGCAAGTTCCGACTGTACATTCCTTACATTACTAACACGCATTAGTAATTTCAATTTTAAAGCATTCGCAAAAGAAATCCATTCCTCTGCCGAGGTTGATCCAAATAGAAAGTTAGTACAAACAACATCTGTAGTAGCTGCATTAGCTAAAGCAACATTTAATTCTGCAAGTATAGCATCATAAATAGCTGAACCTTCATCATAATTTGGGCTTACTATATCTGGATTACCGCTTTCACTGAAAGGTGCTTCTCCATAAGCATCAACTATTGTTTGAAATGTAAAAACTCTTAAAGTAGTAGCAGCTAAATATGTGCCCCACTCTTCTTTACTTTCAGAGTTCTTGATAATAGTATTTAAGTTATTTATAACACGCGTATAAAGTTGCGTATATGTACCACTAGATCTTGTAGGAGACATTTTAAACTCCGAATAATCCATATAGTTGCTAGTTCCGAAGTTATGTGCGTAATGTTGCCCATAATACCCCCCAACGATACGCAAAAAGTTACCGTAACTACTCGCTAAATTCATTTCTACTCCAGGAAATATCATATCCGAAGAAACAACATCACCTGAAGGTGAATTAGGATCTGTATTTATATCTAGGTAATCGTCACATGAGGTGATACCTAGTATAATTGCTAATAAGAATAATATTCTTTTCATAAATCTCATTATTTTAATATGTTATACTTAGGTTAAATCCATATACTCGACTTGAAGGATTAGAATATAATTCTCCAAAAGCACCTTGTAAGTCAGTACCCGTTGTACTTGATTCTGGATCTACATAATAGTTATCTGATGCTGTCCAAACAAATGGATTATTCACGAAAGCTGATAAAGATACATTACTTAGGTAGGCTTCCTTTACCCATTTCTGAGGTAAGGAGTAAGATAAAGTAATATTACGCAATTTAACATATGTTCTATCGTTAAGATAAGCTAAACCACCATCTCCATATCCATAATCATTATAATAATCTTGCATACTTCCATCCGTCTGTCTAAGCGCAGTAGAATTTTCACTATAAGTAACAGTTTCTCCAACGGTAGTTGCTTGTACTGAGTTAGGTACTACAAATGGTTTTCTATCATTGTATGTAGTAATAATTCCATTACCAGTAAATTGCATTAAGTTTTTAGTTCTCGAAAACATATAACCACCATATCTTATATCTAATGCCGCACTTAATGAGAAACCATAAGCAGAAAAAGTTGTATTAATACCTCCACTCCAATCATGATTCATTGTTTTTCCAGTATCTTCAACCTCATCTCCTAGAACAGGTTGTCCATTACTGTCTACAATTGCTTTTCCGTAATGCTCACTACTTTCATCTGTAACATACTGAGGAAGATAAGTATAATACGTTCCCATTTCTTTACCTTCTTCTGCATACATATATACTGCATCATTACCAGCTGCAAAATTATAAATAGTAACTTTTCCTCCATCTAAGCTTTCAGGCATAGTTAAAACTTTGTTTTTATTTTTTGCAAAGTTAAAATCTAAATCCCATCGAAAGTTATTTGTTTTAATTGGTGTAGTATTTAACAGAACCTCAATACCACGATTTTGAACTTCTCCAAAGTTTGTAACCATAAAGCTATAACCTGTAGAAGGGTCAACTGGTAAAGTAAAGATTTGATCCTCTGTTTTTCTATCATAATAAGCCATATCAATACCAATACGGTTATTTAGAAATTGTAAATTTAATCCAACTTCAGCCTCTGACGTCATTTCTGGTCTTAATGAATTACTTCCTGCGGTATCACCTAAGATAAATGAATTTGCACTATTCATTGGAAACTGTGCAATATCTCTTCCATAGTAACCATTTGCATACCCTTGTACATAATTAGTAGTAGTTAAATAAGGTGTAGCATCATTACCTGTTCTACCGTACGCTAAACGAAGTTTACCAAACGAAAGAATGTTGTTACTTGGCATCATTTCGCTAAACAACCAACTCAATGTTGCACCTGGGTAGAAATAGCTATTTTTATCCGCTGGAAGCGTTGACGAATAATCATTACGAGCTGTTACGTTTAAGAATAACATATCTTTATAACCCACTGTAGCATCACCAAAAACGCCAATCATCCTTCTAGTAACTTGACTTTCTGTCAAAACACTTCTAGTAGCTCCATTACTTAAATCCCAAAAGCCAGTTTCAAATGTTAAAACATCAGTCTGTCCCGCCATCGATGTAGCACTTCTCTCATTTACATTAACTCCAAAATTAGCACTAAAGGTTATATCATTAAACCTTTTATCAAAATTAGCTAAGAAGTCATGATTCAACTCATATGAACGTCTGTAAGCAGCATAAACTGAACCATCTTGATTCATATTTTTTGGCCCATAACCATAATCTTCATCAATTAAAGCATCATCATTATTAATTCTAGGCGTACCCACTTTTCTATCATAGTCTGTATAATCAAAACCAAATCGATATGTCAATGTTAACTCTTTAATTGGCTTTATATCTAGTTGTAATTTACCATACAACTGCTTCGAATCTAAATGATTATAATTATTAGCCAAAGACCAATAAGGATTGGTAATACCGTAAGGAGTAAAATAAGCTTCTGGTGTATTAAAAGCACTACTTAAATCTCTCATATCAAGAATTGAAACATCACGAGGCATTTCATATAATCCATCTACAACCGAAGTACCCTGGAAAGAACCTACTACATCTGTTTCTGAATTTGCCACATTCACAGAAGATGAAATTTTAAACCAGTCCGTAGCGTCGAAAGTAGATCTAAATGCTAATGTATTTCTTTTATATGAATCTGCATCTGATGGCATAATACCATCATCATCTGTGTTTGAAAATGACAAATAATAAGTCATATCTTCATCTTTAGATGCTCCACTAATAGAGATGTTATGATTTGATGATATACCAATATCAAAAAACTCTTTTACGTTGTCTTCTTTAACGTCATACTCATGAATCAACTGCTGCTTGTTCCATTGTGGCCCATAAACCTGTGTCGATCCATCTAATTTAGGTCCCCAAGAACCATTCTCTATGTACGTTTGTTTTCCATTCCAACCTTGACCAAAATCATTCTGCCATTCTGGAAAAAGAGAAACCTGACGAAACTGCATACCTCCATTATATTGTATAGAGAAGTTTTTATCACCTTGCTTCGTTCCACTTTTTGTAGTAATAACAATAACACCATTAGAGGCACGACTACCATATAATGCAGTTGCAGCTGCTCCTTTTAATACCGTCATAGATTCGATATCGTTGGAAGCAATATTACCAATACCCCCTGCACTAATAGCATGCCCAGATGTTTCGATTGTATTGTTTTGTAAAGGCACACCATCAACTACATATAAAGGCTGATTACTTCCATTAATTGAACCAAAACCACGAATAATTACAGATGAAGCAGCACCTGGATCAGAAGATGTAGTTTGAACTTGTACTCCTGCAACTTTTCCTGCTAATGCTCGAGTCACGTTGGTCTCCCTAGCCTTAATTAATTCATCGCTAGACACTTTCGTAGCTGAATAACCTAAAGATTTTTCAGAACGTTTAATACCCATAGCTGTTACAACAACTTCATCAATATCTTCTGTATCAGATACCATTGTTGCATTTATAGTTGATTGACCAGTGTAAGCTATTTCTTGCATTTGCATTCCTACAAACGTAAAGACAATAGCAGTGGCATCTTCTGGTACATTAAGCTGATAAGTACCATCAGGACGAGAAATAGTCCCAGTTGTTGTACCCTTAACAACAATAGATACTCCAGGGATTGCCTCGCCAAGATCGTCGACAACTTTACCTGAAATAGCCTTTGTTTGGGCATTCAAAGTCTGTAGTCCTATACATAGAACTAATGACAGAAATAATGCTAATTTCCGCATAAAACAAAAGGTTTAAATTAATAAATGTGTATTTAAAAAAAAGATAATTCAATACTGAGAGTCACGATACATCAATACCGATCGTGCATAACGAATCAATAATTAGACGCACTTTGGGCATCTAATAAAATCTGAAGAATAATTTCTTCAACTATAAAACTTGTTGGATTGTTTTTTTGACTTCCATACGATTAAAGGTTTTTGTTATTGTATAATTCATTTATGTGAGTTAATCTATCTACAAAAGTGGGGGAACACTTACAGTTTGTAAATAGACTGCAAATATAAAATTAAAATTAATATTTTACTTACAGTTTAAAAGTTAATGTATGGTTAGATTATAGATGCTAACAGAAATACTTATTAGACTTATGATCTTTCAAGTAATAAAACTTTCGTTCTATCTGTTCAAAAATCAACACTGCAAACGTAATTAAAAAACATATATTATCCAAACGACTTGAACAAACACATAGTGCAGCCTGCGAAAACGCATAAAAAAGAGAATGGCTTGGTGAAAAATGGGGGCTAACCATAAAACAAACACAATATATTCTATATCCTATTTATTCTATTACATTTTTCTTTTTAGTTAAACCCTAACAAATTTAAAAATATATTTACAATATGCAAAAATATATTTTTAAATGTTAATTTATGTAAATGCGATTCTAGCAAAAAAAAGGATCGCCAAAATGACGATCCTTTATATTATTATCTTTAATGTTTATTTTATTACAATAAGAAGCTAAGCATAATACCTGCCGCAACCGCAGACCCAATAACACCAGAAACATTAGGTGCCATAGCATGCATTAGTAGGTGATTATTCGGATCCGTTTTTAACCCTTCCTGCTGAACAACTCTAGCTGAATCTGGCACCGCAGACACCCCAGCAGCACCAATTAAAGGATTAATCTTATTATTCTTATGCAAGAATACATTTAAGAAACGAGCAAATAACAAACCTCCAGCAGTTGCTACAATAAATGATAAAGCTCCCAGTCCGAATATTTTTAACGAATCAGTAGTTAAAAATACACTAGCTTGTGTAGAAGCTCCAACCGTAATTCCTAAAAGAATAGTTATAATATTAATTAACGAATTCCTAGCAGTATCAGCTAAACGCTCTGTTACTCCCGATTCTTTTAATAAATTACCAAAGAACAACATACCCAAAAGAGGTAAGGCTGACGGTGATATAAACGTAGTTAGCAACAACGCTATCAACGGAAACATTATTTTCTCCGTTTTCGAAACCGCTCTTGGTGGTTTCATTTTGATAGCACGCTCTTTTTTAGGAATAATCAAACGCATAATAGGCGGCTGGATTACTGGAACCAAAGCCATATATGAATAAGCTGCAATTGCAATAGCTCCCATCAAGTGTGGCGCTAACTTCGATGATAAGAAGATAGCCGTAGGACCATCAGCTCCACCAATAATACCAATTGCTCCTGCTTCCTGAGGCGTAAAGCCTAAAGCCGAAGCACCAAGAAAAGTAGCGAAAATTCCAATTTGAGCAGCCGCTCCTAGAATCATTAATTTAGGATTAGATATCAGCGAAGAAAAATCAGTCATCGCACCAATACCTAAGAAAATTAAAGGAGGGTAAATACCTTGCTGTACACCGAAATATAGGTATTCCAAGACAGAAGGAGTAGCTTGGCCAGCATCCAATTGCCCACTAGCAACTAATGAAGTTAAATAATCCTTAGCATATACACCATAAGCTTCCGCTCCAGGTATATTACCTAAAATAATACCAGTTCCTATAGGTATTAATAACAAAGGTTCGTAATCATATTTAACCGCAAGGAAGATAAAGAACAAACCAACCGAGATCATTATCAGATTAAAATAATCGATATTAGCAAAGCCAGTAAAGTTCCAAAGAGTAGTTAAACCATCCATTGCTCCAACCGCTTCTGGTGCAGCCATAATATCTGTACCAAAAACAACTTGTAAGCAAAGCAAAAAGGTTAATGTAATAAATGTAGTTATGTGCTTTTTCATGGCTATTCAAATTCAATTAATATGTCGTTTTGAAGCACTGCGTCACCCAAACCAACTTTAATTGATTTTACTACCCCACCTTTTTCAGCTAATACATTATTCTCCATTTTCATGGCCTCCATTACAAGAAGAACATCGCCTTTTACAACAGTATCACCAACAGCTACCTCAATTTTAAAGATATTACCTGGAAGCGGTGCTTTAACAGCTCCAGCACCTGTTGCTTTTTGCGGCACAGCTCCTTCTCCTGGTTGTGGCGTAACTGCTTTACGTACCAACTTTGGAGTTTTAGAAACCGCTTTTTTATCTTGATGCACCTCTACTTCGTAGATAGTACCATTTACCGATACAGTCGCAACCGAATCTTCGAAGTCTTTAACTTCAACGTTATATTTATTTCCTGCTACGGAAAAATCAAACTTTTTCATTTGTCTAATTTTATGTTTATTTCATCTGTAGCTGATATAACAAATAAACACCTTTTTAATTGAGCTTATTTGTTACATTAACCTTACCAGATGTTACTAAAATCATGTACGTTAATATGGTTATGTTATACTTAACAAACATGAAAACTAAAAACAGATAGTCGTGTGTAGAAAAGGGGAATTATCTACGGCTATAACGGTTTTGTTTTGAAACATTATGCGGAAAACCATAATTAGTCATTCCATATAATTTTGAACTCCAGGGAGAGTAACGTCTTTGTACCTGTTTAATGGTAATTACATTACTTTCGTCATCGTGATTCTCGTTTAAAAACAGGTGCAATGCGGTAGCAATTACCGCATTGGTTTCTCCTGAAATGTCATTAATATCCTTAACAACCTCTTGCCCGTTTTCAACGACTCTTACTTTTCTATTAGATGCCCAACGTATAATCTTTGGAATCGTTAGAAATATACCTACTAAAAAAAGCAGGGCAACAAAAACAATTGCCCAACCTAAAATAGTTATGGTCCAAGTACTTGATTCAACACTTAGTAAAGTCATATCTATTAGTTATTTATTACAATGGAATATTTCCGTGCTTCTTAGGAGGCATACTCACCTTTTTAGTCTGAAGAACCTGTAATCCTCTAATTACGCGGAAACGAGTATTTCGTGGCTCAATTACATCATCGATATAACCATGCGCTGCTGCATTGTATGGATTAGAGAATTTCTCAGTATACTCAGCTTCTTTGTCTGCTGCATACTTCTTTTTCTCTTCTGGATCCTCGATTGCTGACATAGCACGTCCTTCAAGAACCTCAATAGCACCTTTAGCACCCATAACAGCAATCTCAGCTGAAGGCCATGCATAGTTAAGGTCACCTTTAAGTTGCTTACAGCTCATTACATCATGCGCACCACCGTATGACTTACGAAGTGTTACCGTAATTTTAGGAACTGTAGCTTCACCATACGCAAACATTAATTTTGCACCATGAGTAATAATACCAGCATACTCCTGTCCACTACCAGGTAAGAAACCAGGAACGTCAACTAAAGTAAGGATTGGAATATTAAAGGCATCACAAAAACGTACAAAACGAGCTGCTTTACGCGAAGCATCACAATCAAGAACTCCCGCAAGGAAACTTGGCTGGTTAGCTACAACACCTACAGATTGTCCGCCCATACGACAAAATCCTACTAAAATATTTTTAGCATAATTTCTGTGTACTTCTAAAAACTCAGCATCATCCGCTAACGTATGAATAACCTCTTTCATGTCGTATGGCATGTTAGGGTTATCTGGAATGATTGTATTTAAAACGTCGTCTAAACGATCAATAGGATCACTAGTTTCTAATATCGGAGCTTCCTCAAGATTATTTTGAGGCATATAAGAAAGAAGTTTTCTGATCAACAATAACCCTTCCTGTTCATTCTCCAACTCGAAATGTGCTACACCTGATTTAGATGCATGAACGTGAGCTCCACCTAAATCTGCAACAGAAATATCTTCACCTGTTACCGTTTTTACAACTTTAGGACCAGTTACGAACATATAAGAGTTCTCCTCAGTCATCATAATAAAGTCAGTAAGCGCAGGAGAATATACATCTCCACCAGCACAAGGACCAAAAATCGCAGAAATTTGCGGAATTACTCCTGAAGCCTCAATGTTACGTTGGAAAATTTCAGCATAACCCGCTAGAGCAGTTACCCCCTCTTGGATACGAGCACCACCAGAATCGTTAATTCCGATCATTGGAGCACCAGCTTTCATTGCCATATCCATTACTTTACAAATTTTTCCAGCCATTGTTTCTGACAATGAACCTCCTAAAACCGTAAAGTCCTTTGAGAATATATAAACAACACGGCCATCGATAGTACCGTGACCAGTTACTACTCCGTCACCCATGAATTTCTTCTTCTCCATTCCGAAGTTTACACAACGGTGGGTAACAAACATATCAAACTCTTCAAAACTACCCTCATCTAAAAGCGCTTCAATACGCTCACGAGCAGTTAGTTTTCCTTTTGCATGCTGACCATCAATTCTTTTTTGACCGCCACCTAACTTAGCCTCATTTCTAAGGTCAATAAGCTTTTTAATTTTATCTTGACTTGACATCTAATAATATATTTCAAATTTTTACTTAGCAGGATCTTCGCACAACTCTGTTAATACACCAAAAGTTGATTTTGGATGTAAGAAACCAATATTTAATCCTTCAGCACCTTGACGAGGAGTTTTGTCAATTACTTTTACACCAGCTTCTTGAATAGAAACTAATTTTTCTGCTAAATTCTCAACAGCAAAAGCAAGGTGATGTACGCCTTCTCCTTTTTTCTCAATAAATTTTCCAACAGGACCTTCAGGATCAGTTGACTCTAACAACTCAATTTTGGTTTGTCCAACCTTAAAAAAAGCTGTTTTTACCTTTTGCTCTTGAACCTCTTCAACAGCATAACATTCTAATCCAAAAGCTTTTTCATAAAATGGAATAGCGTCATCTAAACTTTTAACTGCAATACCAATGTGCTCAATGTGCGATGGTTTCATACTCATTATCTTATTTTTTTGAATTATTACTTATTTCAGAATCGAGCACAAAAATAAGACTTTAAATGACCTCAACCATCATTTAATGCAAAAAAGATGATTGTTTTACAACATAAATATATACGTGTGACAGGTTAGCAATCAATAAATTAACGTTTTCATATAAATAGAGAAAGTATTGTGCTATAAACAATTACAGAATTATTTCTTTATTTAAGGAAATAGATTTCGAATTTTACAAAGAAGTTTTCGATCCAAAGCACCATAACTTCCAAATCATAACCACAGACACAACACCGCTAACAATTCGTAATTATATGCATCAATTTTAATTCCATCAGAAACAATCATAATGCGATAAATTATCAATCATGAATTTAGTCATTATTATTTAGTAGTGTAATAAGTATTTTTGCATCAAACCAATTAATAATTTATCCATTATGCAAAAACTCACTATTTTGGTTTCGATGATGTGCCTTCTCATTATCGGATGTAAAACAGAAAAAGCAATGAATGACAACCCATTACTGAATGAGTATACCACACCATTCCAAATTGCACCTTTTAACGAAATAAAACCTTCGCACTTTTTACCGGCTTTTAACGCAGCTATTGCAGAACAGCAAAATAATATAAGTGTTATTGTAGCAAACAAAGATGCTGCTAGTTTTGAAAACACCATTGAAGCACTCGAATATAGCGGTCCGTTACTAGACAAGGTAAGTAGTGTTTTTTATAACCTCACAGGCGCTAACACCAACGATTCGTTAAAAGCTATCGCTAAAGAAGTAGCTCCAATGTTATCTAAACTTAGTGATGATATATATTTAAATGAAGCTTTATTTGCTAAAATTAAATCGGTATACGAGCAAAAGGGTGAACTGAATCTTTCCGGTGAAAAAGCCATGTTACTTGAAAAAACTTACCAAGCTTTTACAAGAGGCGGTGCTAATCTTCCTGCAGAGTCAAAGGATGAATTCAGAAATATAAATGAGCAATTATCCTTGTTAACACTTCAGTTTGGCGATAATGTACTAAACGAAACCAACGACTACATAATGGTTGTTGATAAAAAAGAAGATTTAGATGGTTTAACAAAAGGACAAATTGACGCAGCAGCGAAAGCAGCTAAAGATCATGACCAAGAAGGTAAATGGGTTTTCACTACACATCGCCCAAGCATTACTCCATTTTTACAATACTCAACCAATAGAGCTTTAAGAGAAAAATTATTTAAAGCATACATTAATAGAGGCGACAACAATAACGAATACGACAATAAGGAGAACATTAAAAAGATTGCCTCTTTGCGCGTTCAAAGAGCTAAGCTTTTAGGTTACGAAAACCATGCATCTTTTATTCTTGAAAAGAATATGGCTAAGACTCCAGAAACGGTTAATGACAAACTTTCGTTTCTCATGGAGAAGTCTTTAAAAGTTGCTAAGCAAGAAGTGGCCGATATGCAAAATATAATTGATTCAGAAGGCGGAAACTTTACGCTTGAGCCTTGGGATTGGTGGTACTATTCTGAAAAAGTGAAGAAAGCAAAGTATGATTTAGACGAAAGCGAAATACGTCCATATTTTGAATTAAGCAACGTGGTAGATGGTATATTATATACTGCAACAAACCTATACGGATTAAAATTTGAAGAGAGAACAGACCTTCCTACTCCTCATCCTGATGCAATTTCTTTTGAAGTAAAAGAAGCAGACGATACTCATGTAGGAATTCTGTTTATGGATTTTCATCCTAGAGAAAGCAAAAGAGGTGGTGCTTGGATGAGCTCATATCGCAAACAAGAAGTGAAAGATGGTAAGCACATTGCTCCTATCATTACTATGGTTTGTAACTTTACTAGCCCAACAGAAGATACTCCAGCTTTATTAAGCTTTGACGAAACTTCTACTCTATTTCATGAGTTTGGCCACGCTTTACACGGACTACTTTCTAAATGTGAGTACAACTCATTATCTGGAACTGCGGTACCAAGAGATTTCGTGGAGCTTCCTTCGCAAATTATGGAGCACTGGGCTGCACAACCTGAACTTTTAAAAGTTTACGGCAAGCATTATAAAACTGACGAAGTTATATCGGATGAGTTAATTGCTAAAATTCAGAAGAGCTCTAAATTTAACCAAGGTTTTATCACTACAGAATATCTAGCGGCAGCTATTATGGATATGGATTACCATACCTTAACGGAAGCACTAACGATGAATCCTAATGATTTCGAAAAAGAATCTGTTGCCAAAATGGGACTTATCCCAGAAATAGTTACCCGATACAGAAGTACATATTTTAACCACGTATTCTCTGGAGGTTATTCAGCAGGTTATTATGCTTATATCTGGTCTGCTATTTTAGATTCTGATGCTTTCCAAGCATTTAGAGAGAATGGCATTTTCGATCAGGAGACAGCTAAAAAATTCCGAGAAAACATACTAGAAAGAGGTGGAACTGAAGACCCAATGATTCTGTACAAAAAGTTTAGAGGTGCGGAACCAGACGAAAAAGCTCTATTAAACGATAGAGGTTTGATTTAGAAATAATACATTTTATAGGTTCAAGGCTGTTGAAAATTTTCAACAGCCTTTTTTTTTGCTAAGTTTTATCATTTTACGCAAAGTAGTATGTTTCTAAATTTACATTCATAATTAATTGATTTACGATAATGATACAATCTACCTCGAACATATTCCTAGTTCGACCTGCAAATTTTGGTTTCAATGCAGAAACAGCTGTTTCTAATGCATTTCAAAACAAAACAGAATTATCTCAGGATGATTTAAAACAAAGAGTCATAGCAGAGTTTGACGCCTTTGCCGAGCATTTAAAGTTAAAAGGCATAAATGTTATGGTAGTTCAGGATACGGACGAACCGAAGAAACCTGATGCTATATTTCCAAACAATTGGGGATCTTTCCATGCTAATGGGAAAGCCATTTTATACCCAATGGCCACACCCAACCGCCAGGCCGAAAAAAGACCCGAAATTTTAAATCAGATTAAAGAGCAATTTGAAATTTCAGAATTGATAGATCTATCAGAATATGAAAAACAACACAAATTTTTAGAAGGTACGGGAAGTATTATTTTCGATCACATTAACAAACTCGCTTATGCATGTATATCTCCTCGCACAGATAAAGATGTATTGAATGAACTCTGTAATAAAATCGGATATAAGCCAATTGCCTTTACATCGACTGATAAAAACGGACAAGAAATATATCACACCAATGTAATGATGTGTGTTAGCGAAAAATTCTCAGTTATCTGTTTAGAAAGTATTATTGATGAAGAAGAAAAAAAACTAGTAATTAATTCGCTGGAATCTACAGGCCATGAAATTATTGATATCTCATTAGATCAGGTCAATCATTTTGCAGGCAATATGCTATCCTTAAAAAATAAAGACCAAAAAGAAATATTGGTTATGTCGCAAAGCGCCTATAATATATTAAGTGATTATCAGAAACTAGCCTTAGATACTTATTGCGAGCCTTGTCCAATACCTATTGATACCATTGAAACCATTGGCGGAGGTAGTGCCAGATGCATGATTTCAGAAATATTTTTACCACAAAAATAAACGTTTTACTACACAAGCAAGCACTTCACCAAGCATCGTCAACTATGAGGATGCTTTTATGTTATTTGTTAAAAACATAAAGTTATAGAGCCGTATTTTTGACAAACAATTCTTTATTCCATACTAAAATAAAGAATTGGTTCATTTATTATACTTACTTTTGAACCAGAGGACAACCTAATATTAATTTACACTTTACATTCCTGGTAACTGAATGAAGTTTATTATATATATAGCTCTGCTTTCTGTAATAATACAGGGATGTAAAACTAAGGCAGACCAGTCTGATTTCCCTAGTGCTGGTGTAGTCACATATTCCATTAATTACCCCGAAGAAGTTAGCAAGTCTGCTTCAAGCAGTTTGATGCCCGACAAAATGACTTTAAGTTTTAGAGACAACAAAGTCAGATACAATCTCAAAGGGAGCTTTAACGTATTTGCTCTGGATTTTTTCTCTCCTGCCATCGATGATTCTTGTGCAACCATCTTTCGCTTTATGGATAACAAACTGATGTACAAGGGGGCTTGCAGGTCAAACTTTTTCTTTTTTAACGATCAGGTATCTCCTGAAATTACCTACTTTAAAGATGAGACTAAAGAAATTGCTGGCTTAACATGCCGAAAAGGAGAAGTAACCTTCAAAGGCTTACCAACCTTTGATATCTATTATGCTGAGTCTATAAATATTGATATTCCCAATAGACATACGCCTTTTTCAGAAGTTCCAGGCCTGTTACTAGAATTTTCTGTTGACTACAATGGTGTTCGTTTTCATTTTACTGCAAAAGATATTGACTACAATATTCCTTCAAAGTCTACTTTTAAAGTCCCTAATAAATCAAAAAATGTACCTGAATCTGAAATTGAAGATTTAATTATTACACTTATTCACAACTTCCAATAAGGCTTTTTAGTTCCGATAACATCATTCATCTTAGATATATTTCTTAGTCTACTAATTCTGTATTTCAGCTTAATAATAAGAAAGGAGAAATTACGTTTAAAAAGAATTAGATATATATCACTATTTAGAAACTACATTTATTAATTTTGTCGGCAAGCTAGCATCTGGTAAAAACTAAATATTACAATGGGAGTAAAAACTAAACGTCCTAAAGCAAAAACAAAGGCAAAATCCAAACAGAATTTATTAACCGACTTTAAATCGAAGCTTAGTGATTTTAGAGTACGGTTTTTTGTTGGTCTATTCCTAATAGCATATTCTATATTCCTATTGGTTGCCTTCGTATCATTTATATTTACAGGAGGCGCTGACAGTAGTAAATTCAACATTAACTTTTTCGAATTCATCAGTAACTCCGAAATTACAGTTCAAAACAGAACAGGTAAACTAGGAGCATACTTTGCCGATTTATTTATTAATTCAGGTATAGGTATTGCTGCTGTGGCTATTATTGTTGCTTTTGTAGTCATCGCTTTTAGGCTTTTCAATATTAAGCTGGCTTCAGTAAAAAAAACCATCTTACACTGTTTCTTTGTTGGAGCATGGCTTTCTATTTTATTGGGTTATATATTTATGAATATCGTTAACAATCACTACATATTACTAGGTGGTGAGATGGGATATTTTATGAGTAAATGGTTGATTGCTGCTATTGGCAATGTTGGAATTATTCTATTCCTATTTTTTACGCTTATCATTTACGTCACATTTACGTTCGATAGTTTTGCTCCTTTTATCAGAAACTATTTTAAAGCTACGGATGACACAAAAGAACCCGCGGATAAAGTTACAGAAGAAGCTAAACCCGAAACAGAAGATATAGACTTATTACAAAACGAAGAAGCTATTGAGGATGTTGTTATAGCAAACAAACAAGAGATTCCAGAAGAAACAGCACCTGAAGAAGAGTTTGTAGTAAAACAAATTACTCCAGAGGAAGAAGTACCTACCGAGGAAACAGAAACCACATTACCTAAAACAGAGGTAGAATTAGACATCTCTGAAAATGCAGGATCGGAGAATTCGGAAGACGATAGCTTTACGATTGAAAAAGTGGAAGAAGATGAAGTATTTGAGGTAAAAGATAACACGCCTTTAGGAGATTACGACCCAACACTTGATTTATCTTCGTACCAACTACCTCCTGTTGATTTATTAGAAGATCATCATATGGGTAATGAACCTGTTACTGATGAAGAGCTGAATTCCAATAAAGATAAGATTGTAAATACTCTCATCGACTATAAAATTGAGATTAAAAGTATTAAAGCTACGGTTGGACCAACTGTTACATTATACGAAATTGTTCCTGCACCAGGTGTTAGAATCTCCAAAATTAAAAACCTCGAAGATGATATTGCGTTATCATTAGCAGCCTTAGGAATTCGTATTATTGCGCCTATTCCTGGCAGGGGAACCATCGGTATTGAAGTACCAAACAGTGAGCCAGAAGTAGTATCGATGAAATCTATTATTGGCGCTAAAAAGTTTCAGACTACAAAATATGAATTACCTATCGCTTTAGGTAAAACAATTTCAAACGAAACTTTTGTGATTGATTTAGCTAAAGCGCCACACATGTTAGTTGCGGGTGCCACAGGTCAGGGTAAATCGGTTGGATTAAATGCTATTATCACATCACTGTTATACAAAAAGCATCCATCGCAATTAAAATTTGTTTTAGTCGATCCTAAAAAGGTTGAATTAAATATTTATAGTAAAATAGAGCGCCACTTCCTGGCTAAATTGCCAGATGATGAAGATGAAGCTATCATTACAGATGTGCAAAAAGTAGTGAATACTTTAAACTCGTTAACCATTGAAATGGATTCGAGGTATGATTTACTTAAAAAAGCCCATGCGCGTAACATTAAGGAATACAACCATAAGTTTGTAAAACGATCACTTAACCCTGAAAATGGGCATCGCTTTTTACCATACATTGTGGTGGTTATTGATGAATTTGCTGATTTGATTATGACGGCGGGTAAAGAGGTTGAAATGCCTATTGCACGTATTGCGCAGTTGGCTCGTGCCGTAGGTATTCATATGATTGTAGCAACACAGCGACCATCTACCAATATTATTACAGGTGTTATTAAAGCCAACTTCCCAACTAGGGTAGCCTTTAAAGTAGCCTCGATGATTGACTCCCGAACAATTTTAGATTCACCTGGAGCCAACCAGTTAATTGGCCGTGGAGATATGTTAATCTCGCAAGGAAGCGACTTAGTGCGCGTTCAATGCGCCTTTGTGGATACACCTGAAGTTGAAAAAATAAATGATTTTATCGGCTCACAAAAAGGTTATCCAAGCGCCTTGTTATTACCAGAATACGTTGGAGACACCTCAACAAGCGAGGCGGGCGAAGTGGATATGAGTAATAAAGACGCTCACTTTGAAGAAGCTGCACGTGTGGTGGTAGCTAACCAATCGGGTTCTACATCGTTAATTCAGCGCAGGTTCTCTATTGGTTACAACAGAGCCGGTAGAATTATCGATCAACTGGAAGCTGCAGGTATTGTAGGACCATTTGAAGGTAGCAAAGCTCGACAAGTATTGGTACCAGACGAAGCTTCGTTAGAGCACATAATAAAAGGCCTGTAGAGTTTGGTATCGTTTTTGAAAACACTAACTGTATTATAGAATAAATAAAGCTTAACTAATTTATAAAAACACAACCTACATGGCGTAGCAAGTAACATCTGCTTTTTCATCCCAGCCAAAAAGGTTTTATTAATTTTAATATGATGAAGAAAATACTTTTACTTATAGCATTTATACCTGGATTTGTATTCGGACAGAATCCAGAAAAAGCAAAGGAAATATTAGACCAGTTATCTACAAAAACCAAAACATACACCACTATTGAGGCAGATTTCTCTTTTGCTATGGAAAATCAACAAGAAGATATTCAGGAACAATACGATGGCGACATCTCTATAAAAGGAGATAAATACAAAGTTAACCTAATGGATGTAGACACTTACTTTGATGGAAAAACAATGTGGACACATATGATTGATGCCGAGGAAGTAAATGTGGACGAACCAGATCCTGAAGATGAAGAAACTTTAAACCCAGCAAAAATATTTACTATTTATGAAACAGGTTTTAAGTACACTTTTGTTGGTGAAAAAACTAAGGATGGAGTGGTGATGTACCATATTGACCTTTATCCTATCAATAGAGACAAACCATACTCTAGAATTAAACTTGAAATTAAGAAAAACGATATGCAGCTGAATGGCATCAAACAAATTGGTAAAGATGGAAACAACTATACCATTTTAATCAAAAATATGAAAACAAACACGCCAATGGCAGATAATATGTTTGTGTTTGATGAAGCAGCCAACCCAGATGTAGATATTATAGATATGAGATAATACTTGTTCTAAAGATATTTTAAAATCCCCTTATTTGGGGATTTTTTTTGCTTAAAACATAAATGACATTTACCATGTTTCTTTATTAAACTGGTCATTGGTTTTATTTTCAAAACAGTCTAATTACAAGCAGTACTTATGATACTTGATTTTATTAAAGAGTTTGCCCAAGAGCTATTTCAGCTACTCAATGCTATGTCGCCATATTTATTATTGGGATTCTTTTTTGCAGGCGTACTCAAAGTTTGGTTTCCGCAGCATTGGATTGACAGATATATGGGAAAGAGCAATTTTAAATCTGTAGTAAATACAGCTTTAATTGGCATACCTCTACCCCTCTGTTCTTGTGGAGTAATACCCACTGGTATATCCTTTTATAAAAATGGAGCTTCCAAAGGGTCGAGCGTATCATTTTTAATTTCCACACCCCAAACTGGCGTAGATAGTATCTTAGTAACCTATTCTTTACTAGGCTTGCCTTTTGCCATTATTCGTGTATTGGTCGCTTTAATTACAGGAGTGATAGGAGGCGTAGTCACAAATATATTAGCTAAGGATAAAAAAGAACCTATTGAAACTTGCACCGATTCATGTTGTTCAAATGATAATACCGTCCAAGATCGTTCCTTACAAAGAGTTTTGAAATATGGATTTAACGAGTTTTTAATGGATATAGCCAAGTGGCTCATCATTGGTATATTAATAGCTGCAGTTCTATCAACGATTATTCCCGATGAATTCTTCACCTTATATCTTCAGAACGAAGCACTCAGTATGTTTACGGTTTTAATAGCATCTGTACCTTTATATTTATGTGCCACAGCATCTGTACCAATAGCAGCCGTTTTAATGATGAAGGGATTATCTCCTGGTGCGGCATTAATTTTACTAATGGCTGGCCCAGCTACTAATGCAGCGACCATCACCATAATTAAAAAGGTATTTGGTAACAAAACTCTATTTAGCTATTTAGGATCTATTATTGGAGGAGCTTTAGTATTCGGATTTTTAATTAACCACTTTTTGCCTGCTGAGTGGTTTCAAATGACGGATGCGTCCCATCTTCATCACCAACACGAACTATTACCTCCATGGATGAAGATAGCCAGCACGGTAGTATTAATTGGATTAATCATTTATGGATACCTCAGTAAAAATATAGAGATAAGAAAAACTCAACTTAAACCAGAAACTAAAACAAATAACGATTCCATTATAGCACCAAGCTCTTCAATAAATGTAGCACCCAACTTTAATGCGTCTCAGTTTTCATTTGCTGGCAACCTAACAACTAAAACCTTTCAAGTTGAAGGAATGACCTGCAGTCACTGTAAAGCCAGCGTTGAGAAAAACCTTAAAAAGATAGATGGCATAAATATTGTTATAGCAAGCCCATCAATAAATACAGTAGAAATAACTGGCAAAGAAATTGATGAAAGTCAAGTAGAGAAAGCTATAAACGAATTAGGCTACGATGTTAAAGGCATTTTAAAATAATAATTTGCTTAAGCAACTCTTTATACAAAATTGCATCATACCTTTGCAACAAATTAATAACTAAAAGAACCTAACAAAATGAACAAGCTAAGTTTAATTGTTCTAATGCTAACCTTTACTGCATTAGGTAACATCAAAGCACAGGATCGCTTAATTAAAACCAACAACGACACCATCCATTGTACCATTAAAGAAATTGGCGATGAAGAAATAAAATATCTGACCCCAGAAATTAGCGAGACCGTTGTATTTGGTATTAACAAGAATAATGTAAGCAAAGCTATTTTTGCTAACGGTAAAGAATTAACCTTTACCAATACCATGTTTGACCCAGAAAACTATGTAAAGGATAAAAAGGATATCATTAAGGTAGGTTTCCTTTCTCCCTTATTTAATAGCACCAAAATTACATACGAAAGAAGTATTAGTCCAGGGCGAAGCTTTGAAACAACCTTAGGAATTATAGGTGCTGGTTGGGACACTCGCGATTATAATGAATCTGGTGTATTTTTAAAAGCAGGATATAAGTTTATCAAAAGCCCCGACTATTATATAAAAGGTCAGCGTTTTGCCCATATCCTTAAGGGAGCCTATTTTCGTCCCGAATTAATCTTTTCTTACTACAATTATGATTACGAACCTGTTTATGGTTTATTTGGCGGCATTGACGAGCCGGAACGAGAAACAAATGTAGTAGGTGCGGTGATGCTTAACATTGGTAAACAATGGGTGTTTGAACAAGGCTTTGTATTAGATTGGTTTGTAGGTGTTGGATATGGCTTTGGTAAAGATGATCATGATTTTGGTCTGCACAAAGCTTTTATTGGCGGAATCGATGATTTTCCTTTGGCTATAACTTCTGGCTTAAGAATAGGATGGAATTTTTAAAAATAGGATAAGCCTTATGGCTTGCCCAATAAATAACTTATTTTTACAGGCGCTTTGAAATATCAAGGCGCTTTTTTTATTCTTAAAAAACTCAAATATGCATTTTAATATACAAGCTATTAATAAAGAGTTATCTGAACAGATAACACATAAAATAAATACCAAAACCAAGCCCCTAGGTTCATTAGGTAAATTAGAAACTATTGCACAAAAGATATGCGAGATTCAAAACACCTTGACTCCAGAACTAAAAAAACCAGCCATTCTTGTATGTGCGGGCGATCATGGTGTTACTGAGGAAGGCGTAAGTCCTTTTCCACAAGAGGTAACCTTTCAAATGGTGATGAACTTTTTAGGAGAAGGAGCTGCTATTAACGTGTTTACTCGTCAGAATAATATAAAACTATTAGTTGCTGATACTGGTGTTAATTTCATCTTTAAAAGCAACGATAAACTGATTGATGCTAAAGTAGCTCATGGGACTAAAAACTTTGCAAAAGAAGTTGCCATGAGTGCTGAGCAATGTGAACAGGCCATGAAAAATGGTGCTAGTATTGTAGATGAGTTACATCAAGAAGGAACCAATATTATAGGTTTTGGAGAGATGGGTATTGGTAACACTACTGCTGCTGCAGCTCTTTTAACTGCTTATACAAATTGCGCCGCTATTGATGCCACTGGAGCAGGAACAGGAATGGATGAAAAGGGCATAACACATAAAGCTGCTGTCATTGAAAAAGCGGTTGTTTTGCATCAAGATAAAAATACTCCAGCAGATATTTTAGCAGCATTGGGTGGTTTTGAAATAGCGACTATCGCTGGAGCCATGCTTAAAGCTGCAGAGCTAAAAATGGTCATATTAGTTGATGGATTCATCGTAACATCGGCCTTACTAGCTGCTTCTGAAATTAATAACAAAGTGTTAGATTATTGTATTTTCTCTCATAAATCGCACGAAAAAGGTCACGCTTTAATGTTAGAACATTTAAAAGCAGAACCCGTTTTAGATATCAGCATGCGATTAGGTGAAGGTACTGGAAGTGCCATTGCTTATCCAATCATTCAAAGCGCAGTTAACTTTTTTAACGAGATGAGTAGTTTCGAAGATGCTGGCGTTTCTAATAAGGATTAAATAGTACAATGGTCATTAGTCATTGGTCAATGGTTTAAATACCTGGGTCTTGATACTAGTTTAAAACATGAAAGAGATAAAATTATTTTTTACAGCATTAATGTTTATCACCCGTATACCAGTTCCTAGTTGGGTTGGATATTCAGAGGCAAACCTTAATAAGTGCAATCGGTACTTTCCCTTGGTCGGGATAATTGTTGGAGCAGGAGGAGCATTGGTGTACTGGGCTAGCAGCTTTTTATTCCCCAATAGCATTAGCATTTTATTGTCCATGGTGAGTACGGTTTTATTAACGGGTGCTTTTCATGAAGATGGATTTGCCGATGTTTGCGATGGCTTTGGAGGAGGCTGGACTACGGAAAAAATCCTTGAAATAATGAAAGACTCAAGGGTAGGTGCTTACGGCATGATAGGTATGATATTACTTTTAATGTTAAAGTTTCTTGCGCTTAGTTCTTTGCCTCAAGCCTATGTAATTCCTGCGTTAATCGCTGGACATAGTATCAGTCGAACGTTCGCAGTTTCTACCATGTACAACCTACCCTATGTTCGAGAGGATGAATTGAGTAAGGTAAAACCAGTGACCAAGAATCTGCACATTACAGATCTTTGGATCGCTATTATCATAGGTCTTGCATCTTTTCTGTTTTTTATGAATTGGCAAGTCTTCTTTATTATAATTCCTTTAATCATCACAAAAATATGGTTAGAGAAATATTTTAAAAAGTGGATTGGTGGTTATGTGGGCGATTGCCTCGGCACCATGCAACAAGTTACCGAAGTAGTTTTTTACCTAAGTATAATAGCCTTAAGTGCTATTTTAACGATGATTTAGTTCGATGAAGGAAGTTTATTTAATCAGACACACAACACCTGACATCAAAGCAGGCTTGTGTTACGGAAGTTCGGATATTGATGTGATAAATACCTTTGAAGACGAAGCTTTAAGCATTCAACAAAGTCTAAAGCTATTTGAACCACAGCAAGTTTATTCTAGTCCGTTAATGAGGTGTGACAAATTGAGTTCGTACTTATTCCCTACTGCTAAAATCGTTTATGATGACAGGATAAAGGAAATGCATTTTGGAGATTGGGAATTAAAACCATGGGCAGATATAGATGAGAAAGTGATGAAGAGTTGGAGTGCTGATTTCGTTAACAGCCCTACTCCAAATGGTGAAAATTTTGAGCAACTCTTTCAAAGGTCTAATGGTTTCATCAACGATAGAGTAAAAAACAGCAATGCAGATAAAATAGCTATTGTAACACATTCAGGAGTCATCCGATGTTTATTATCGAGATTTTTAGAAATACCTTTATTAAAAATATTTCAGCTAAAATTAAACTATGGAGCAGTAGTTAAGTTGACCTTGCACTCCAATTTTGAAGAAGTAGAATTTATAAAATAATAAATACTAAATAGTCTTTGGTCAATCGTGATGGATTTACTGATGACTATTATCTAATGACTAATATGGTATGCAAAAAATAACTTTAATAACAGGCGGACAGCGTTCTGGGAAAAGCTCATACGCGCAAGACTTAGCATTAGCAGCAAGCGACAAACCCGTTTATCTGGCTACTTCCAGAATTTGGGATGCAGAGCATCAAAAGCGAATTGAGCGCCATAAAGCTGATAGGGATGAACGTTGGGAGAATATCGAAGAGGAGAAGTTTCTTTCAAGTCATAACTTTTCTGGTAAAGTGGTACTAGTGGACTGTATCACCCTTTGGTTAACCAACTTCTTTTTCGATAACAAAAGTGATATAGACACCTCTCTTGATCTGGCTAAGGCAGAATTTAATAAACTGATAGAGCAAGATGCTGAGTTTATTTTCGTGACCAACGAGATTGGGCTAGGCGGGATGCCCGAAAATGAAGTTCAGCGCAAATTTACCGACCTACAAGGCTGGATGAACCAATATATTGCCAGTAAAGCCAACCAGGTATTTCTCATGGTTAGCGGCATCCCCGTTAAAGTGAAATAGTTTTATTTACACAGATTTAATATCGGCCAACTTATTAAAAAATTCTTCTGTAGGAAGGGGCGATTTATTTTTAGCCTTGGTTTTGTAGGTATATATAGTATTAATCGAAACACCTAGTACTTGCGCCATGGTTTCGTTATCATCAACACCTAACCTTATTAGCGCTAATATACGCAGCTCGGTGTTTAATAATTGCCCTGGTTTTAAAACGTACTTCTCTTCTGAATTTATGAGTTGCTCAACGCTATCAATAAAAGTGGGGAATATCTTCAGAAAGATTTCGTCGAAGTTATGAAAAAGCTGTTCTCGTTCTTTTTTAGGGTTGATACTTTTTAATACGGCCTTTAACTTTTGAGGATTATTTGAAATCAGGAGTTTATTCATCGATTTAGAGATATCCTCAATCTTATTAATGAACATTGAACCGGTATTAAAAAAATGGCCAATATATTTTTCTTTTATCTTATTGGCTTCGTTGAGTTGGGTATTTAAAGCCTCCAGCTCTTTGTTGTTTTGCTTTATCATCAGCCAAATCTTGCGAAGATTAAAGAGCTGTTTATATACAATTAATAAAAAAACAAGTACAATTAAGGTCAAGCCAGATATTAACCAAGTGCTTCTGATCGCTTTTTCTTTTTTGCGTTCTTCTAACAACAGTTTAGCACCTTCAATGGCTGGAAATATCTCAGAGACCTGAAGCTTCCTTTGTTTCGAACCGAAAAACTCTGCATCATCTTTCGCCTTTAGAATATACTTATAGGCCCGCTCAACATCACCTTGCTCATATAAAAAGTTAGCCAACACCATCAACGACAAAGCCTCCTTGGTAGAGCTTTTTAAATCGGCAACAGCTGAATTAATTAGGTGCGATTCGCCTTGGCTGGTATTATTCATCTCTATTTGTATAAAACCCAAGCAGGAATGAATAACAGCCCGCTCGCGTATATCGGGTTTCATATCCGTAAGAGCTGAAGTATAATACAACATGGCCGAATCTGGTTGCCAATGCACCAAAAAACGCAAGGCCTTTGTAATTACTGGCTGAATTGTATTCGGTTCGGCATATAGTAAAACCGAATCTACATAATTGCTTGCGATGCTGCGATACTCAGGTGCATAAAAGTCATCATTAATATAATCGGCCAAATCGTAATAGGCGCGGACTAAATAGCCATAATGGCGCGCCATTTTATCTGAAGATAAATGTTGAATAGAAACTAAATTGAGCGTATCAATGGCCTCTTTGTAATATCCAACGGAAACCAATAAATGCCCGTAATCAGATTGACATTGAGCAATGGCTTTTGAATGATTAAGCTTGTAAGCTAAATCTAAGGCTTTGCGAAAATACAACATTGCAGAATCAAACACATAAGTGGAGTATTCATTGGCTATACGCTCATATAATCTAAATTGCTCCCACTCCTTTCCTTTGGTGGCATTTAACAACACCTCATGTTTTAGCGAATCCAAACTATTTTCCTTGTTCTGATTATACAACCATTCGCGCTTTATTTCTTCATCTAACTGATTCAACAAATCAGCTTCCTGTGCGCAGGCACTCTCGCAAGCAAAAAAAACTAAAACAAATACTAGAAATATTCTCGCCATATATTTAAAAGGTCAATGAATTCAACTCACAATAATTAGTTGTATATGTAAAGTAATTAAAAGCAAATCGTTTTTCTCGGCTATTTTTATTTTTTTTGCTGAAAGACTTTCTGCCTCTAATAAAATGCGTCAGAAAATTTAAGTTTATAAGGTGAAAAAATCAAAGTTACTTCAGTGCAACGAGTTCTTTGATTTTGGTTATATGCTTAAGTTTTTAGCAATTTTATCAGCAGCAGCGGCATCTTTTGTTTACTTTTCTGCTGTAGGTGAAAAGTAAAAGCCCGTTGGCTAAATACAAAAGGAAGCCGAAAAATTGTAATATTATACCTTGATAAAAGATAACGGCTATGGACGTAAAAATGGAATCTGGTTGGAAACAGCTTTTAAACGAAGAGCTTTCGAAAGCTTATTTTAAAGAGTTAAGTGATTTTGTTGCAGATGAATATGATGAACATACCATATTCCCTCCGGCAAATCTCATTTTTAATGCTTTTAACCTATGTCCATTAAAAGAAACCCGAGTGGTTATTTTGGGGCAAGACCCTTACCACGATATAAACCAAGCACACGGCTTATGCTTTTCGGTAAACGACGGAATAAAAGTTCCTCCTTCATTGGTTAATATCTACAAGGAAATTGAAAGCGACTGCGGTATTCCTCGCCCCGAGAGTGGTAATTTAGAAAGATGGGCCAAGCAAGGTGTATTACTCTTAAATGCTACCTTAACCGTAAGAGCTCATCAGGCTGGATCGCATCAGAAAAAGGGCTGGGAAAAGTTTACGGATAGTCTAATTAAACATCTGGCTCAACAAAAGCAGGATGTTGTTTTTTTACTCTGGGGTGCATATGCAGGTAAAAAATCGATGTATATTGATGCCAACAAACATTGCATCTTAAAATCAGCACATCCCTCTCCTCTATCGGCTTACCGAGGCTTTTTAGGCAACAAACATTTTAGCCAAACCAACGAATATTTACGTAGTAAAGGCTTAAAAGAAATTAAGTGGTAAATATTCTGGAACAATTGGTTTCGGCTTATTGCAAAGCTACGAAAGCTTGAGCAAAATGAATTTAAAACTTAACTTCATCGCAATATACGATGGCTTTCTGTTTTACAAAAACAGCTATATAAACCAACTCCTCTTCTCCCGATTCATTGATAATTTCAACCCTTCTATAATACTTACTCCCATACGTAAAAGGTTTATAAGTATACCTCACCAAGTACTTGCTTATGTATGTAAAGATAGCTCCAGTTCTTAATTGGTCGTTAAAACTGAGCTTATCAACAGATAGTACTTCAACACCTCCTTGCTTAAAGTAATACTTGATCATCTCGGTTAATTGCTGGCTAGAAACATAACCATAGTATATATGTAAGGCGATAAAAGCGCACAATAATAAGGCACTAAATATTTGAGCTATAATGATGTTGTCGGTAATCATTCTAAAAGCTTTATTTAATCATCAGCCAAGCGTCCCTCTATGTTGTTTTAATCTGGACTCTTACCATTTCTGCTATATCAACACAATATCTAATAATGCTGGTTTCAAATAATTAATGAATCTTTTTTTTTATCAATATAGCAAACAGCATTTGAACAATACCATATAGAACTATAACTAGAATGGAGATTAGTCTTGGCGCATCAGAGATTAAATTACGAATTGACTCTTCAATAATATATAAAATCATCATAAGACTTATTAAAAAACCAAATGAAAAATTAGCCCAAACTATTCCCTTATCAACATTCCCCTCTTTCATCATAGACTTTATTTCTGTTGAAGAAATCACTTTTCCTTTTCTATCATCAGAAAAGTGGCTACTAGCTTTACATAGAGTGAAAGAGGTAAATAATACGCTGACAATTAAACCTAATATGAGGAAATCTTCAGTTAAAAATGTTGAAAAACCATCAATAATTTCAGCTGCAATATATATTAATGCTATAACATTAACTAAATATGTATATGCTCTATAAGCTTTTATCATATAGTTTTCATCAATTTAACCTACCCCACCAACAACTTCCTAATATCATCATACTCCACCACTTCTTTATTTTTCATGATGGATAGTTTAATGATCTCATCTATTTTATCGGTACTAATGTTTAGTTTTTGGCCTAGTTCTTTACAAAAATCTATCTCTTCAACATCTACCGACAAGTCCATTTTCATCATTTGAATAACACGATAAAACATGATGAATCGATCTTCTTCATTAATGGGTGGTACGTATTCGTATTTATCGGTATTTTCGTAAATATGCTCAAAATCGTTATTTGAAATATCCAGTTTACGCGCCATTAGGTTCAAAAACATTTTTTCAGAACCAGTTACCTGACCGTCAATTTTGGCCATTTTAGTTAATACGGCCAGTTGGGCTTTTTCAGAATTAAGATATTCGCTTATATTCATAACATTAGTTTATTGCTTATTATATTTTAGTAAATAGTCAATGGTTGTTTTTAATAACTAGTTCCGATGCAAATTCTGTTTTTATTAAAAACGACCTTGTGATGCATCGGTTGATTTACATTACGTATACCCAGCGCTATGCACTGGGCTGTTGCTTTGGCTCCGTCGGAGCAATATCGTGAAGCGACATTCGTTATCGGTCATTATAGAAATATTACTATTAACTGCCTACTGAAGACTGCCCACTTTTTTAGCTATTCCATATACACTTTTTCAACGTCTCAGAAACATTATTAATACTTTCGGTAACACTCACCATACCTTCCAGTACCTGCGCTGCCTGACTGCTACCTCCAGCTTTTAGTTTCATATTTTTCTGAAAAGTAGCTTTAATATCGTCCCAACGTTGTACTTCTTCATCAGATAATTTGCCTACAATCTCTTTAAATTTAAGCATGTTGGCCTCTGCTCCTGAAGTCAGTGTTTGCGACTCTCCTTCGTAATGCGAAAGAATCAAAGTCTCCAGCTCATCATCGTTCATGATGGTCACAATCTTTTCGGT
Organism: Labilibacter marinus; assembly: GCF_001659685.2. GTDB lineage: Bacteria > Bacteroidota > Bacteroidia > Bacteroidales > Marinilabiliaceae > Saccharicrinis > Saccharicrinis marinus. The sequence continues at coordinate 9,593 of NZ_LXYE02000053.1, read as the reverse complement.
TATCTTATTCATGTTACGATACGAACCTTGAAGCTTAAAAGCTGGTTCAGTTCGGTATTCTTCCGCTTGTGCAGCCGACTCAATATATTGTTGATTCACCTTAGAAATAACATCACGGATAACCATTAATTTCTTCAGAATATTCACATAATCATTAATCTGCCCTTGCGTATGACTGGCTTCAAATTCAAGTCCTTCTTTATTACCTGAATCAGCCAACTTAAGCATTGGGTAAATATCATTATGACTCTTGGCAGCCAACTGGTTTAACACTTTATTCGATGTTAACGAGTTTTCGATATAACTCATATTAAACACATCGGCTGTATCGCCTAAAATATCTCCCAGGTTATATATATCGGCACGGTTGGCTAACATATCTGGAATCTGAAACTTATCACCACTCTCGGTGTATGGGTTACCCGCCATCACTACACAAACCTTTCTTCCACGGAAATCATAGGTCTTACTGCGTCCTTTATAAATACCCTCGATTTTACGCTGGGCATCACAAAGCGATATAAATTTCTGTAAAAACTCTGGATTACAGTGCTGAATATCGTCGAGATAAATCATCACATTATCACCCATCTCAAACGACAAGTTCAGTTTTTTCAACTCCTCACGAGCACTCGCATTACCAGCTTCGGCAGGGTCTAAGGAAGTTACCTCATGACCAATAGCAGGACCATTTATCTTCATAAAAATGATACCCAAACGACTGGCAATATATTCCATCAGGGTAGTTTTACCATAACCTGGAGGCGATATCAATAACAGCATTCCCATTAAGTCGGTACGCTTACCCTCACCAGCTGCACCCAACTGTTTGGCTAAGTTGTCACCCACCAATGGTAAGTATACTTTATCTATTAATTTATTTCTGACGAAGGACGACAACACACGCGGTTTAAATTCCTCTAAACGAAGTTCCTCTTCGAAATCTTGAATCAAATCTTTTTTAAGCGCTGTAAAATCGGCAAAACGCAGTGCTGTGTTCTTCTCGTATGCTTTTAATTTAAGAATAAACTGATTGTAATCGAAAGAATATTTCCCATCAACCAAAGCATTATGCGTTCCTTGAAACCCTTCCAGCTCCTTTCGTAAAGATGCCTTAACAATGTTTTTCTTATTGAAACAATTGAGCATCAAGAGCACTGCCACTTCATCAGTATACTGAGTTTTATTGGTCTGACTAGAAGCACTCATAAAAGCACTCAGCCATTTTTTAATCAGTTTATATTGCGCAACAGGTTCAGCATTTAATTCTTCAATAGACTGCTGATAGAAATCGTTGGCCTTTTTATCCTTTAAATAAGCGATAAACGATTTATATAAATCCGCAGCCTCGCTGTCAATCACAAAGTTTTCATCTTTTACCACCTCATGAAAAAAGTACTCCGCTGCCTCGTCTACCAAAATAGGATTAAACAATTCTGTTTTGTTAATAAACTCTGCTATCTGCACTTTTAAGCCATCAACAATGTATTGAAACTCTTGTGCATCTGGAAATATTTCTAATAAAGCACCTACACCTTTTAACTGTTTATAGTACGATTCCTTAACTTCTGCCGAGGCATATTTATTCCAAAATAAAACAGCACATGCACGTGCTTGGGTAGAATATTTTAGAAGTCCTGCTGTTTTTAATAATTCTATTAATTCCTTTACCACGATAAAGGCATCCATATCGTGCACTCCTTTTACATAACCCTCGTTATAGCGTTGCGCCATAAAATCACGAATGTACTTTAGGATATCGTCATCTTTTAATGCAATTAATTGGCCATTGAATTCCTGCTGACATTTTACAAAAACTTTATAAGCCAAATATTCCGCGCGATAAACTTTTGTATTTTCCGAAGGAATGCTTTGGTCCCACAGGTCTTTAAATCCGTAGAATTGTTCATTTTTTACATTCTCGTAAAAGTTAGTTCCTGTTAAGTGGAAAAACATCTCCTCACCCTTGTAAACCATCGTTAATTCACATGGTTGGGTATTTACCGAGAATTTATGCTCCCCGAATTTGATGATATTTTCGCCATCTACATATAATTCAGTTTTATCTTTTAACTGACGGATGGCCTCCTCTTTGACGGTTTTTAATTGACTTTGAATAGAGTCGGCCTTCACCGAATCTTCTAATTCTATTAGCTCAGAAACAATGTTTCGAAGCTTTTCAATCATTAAGTCGGATGCGTAATAACCATTTATCTCACTTACATCTCCAAATTTAGAAACCCTATTTTGAATGGCTTTTAGTATTCTTTCAGACGATTGGAATAATGTATTAGCACGTTTGTTTCGAGCCTCTACCAAACTAATTTTCTTCGATTCAAAGGAGTTATAAATCTCATCTCGCTTGGTAGAAATCTTATCGATAAACTCATCAAACTCCGAAAACTTACCTTCCAGCTCTTCAATCTGAACCATCAGTTTAGTTTGAAATTCAATACACTTTTCAGGAGAATCCGATAGCTCTAAGTAATTTGTTAAACCTTGACTAATCAGCTTAATTTGCGCATTAAACTCTGCAGTTCCCTCCAGGCTTAATAACTCCTTACGCTTACGTTTTAAAGCTGCATTTACTTGGTTAAAACTAGAGTATATGGTAGATATATTATCGATGATACGCGTGGTTTCTGTGGCATCATCAATTTTTAAATTACTAACAATTTCAATCAACATCTCTAACTCACCGGAAGTCTGGCTCAACTCTTCTTCAATGTCATTGGCTTTCACCACCTTTTTCACTTCCTTAATATCACCCTTCAGCTCTTCAACTTTATTACTGTATGGTTCTAAGGCTTCAGGTTTCAGCAGAAACTGAACACAGTTATTTGAAATCTCCTGATTGAATTCTTCCAATTTAAGCTCTTCACTCTCGATATGAGCAACATCTACGTAACGCAACTCTTTCAACGAAATAGTTTCGCCACGCAGCGTTCGTAATTCTGCCAGCACATCTACATATTCATTGATAGCAGAAAAAGAGGTGTCTTTAATTTTTTTAGTGACACTGGAAATTAGCTCCATCACTCTGGTCACCTCTGCAGCCGAGTTCTTTTTAATGCTAACAACCTTGTCGTATTCATCTATGGCATTCCCTGCCGTTTCTTTAATTTGTAAAAGAGGCTCCTGAAGATTGGCTGCTTCCTCATTTCCTATCCAATAATACGAATCTAAAATATCATTGGCCGTTTTTTGAATATCAAAATACAGATTGGCATAACTGTCTTCTTTTTGAATGAGCTTAAGTACCTCATTACATTCCGACATTCCCCTAACAATATCCTTATTGCCAATTTTATATAAAAACGAAGTCTGGTTTGACTCTGTTTCCAACTGATAATTACTATCCAGATAAGGCGTTTTCCATATTTGTAAGGCATGGTGTTTTTTAGGTGCACCATCGGTTTTCATAAAACAGATTTCACCATTCTCAAACAAAGAATATCCATTACAAATAACTGGTGTTTCTACCTGCTGAGCAATTAAATTGTAGGATAGTAACACATAATCGCCACGAGTTTGATTATAGAATATATATAAATAATCCTCGCCATTTGGGGATGGTATACGACGTAGAAAAATCATCTCCGTCAGTTCATTATCAAAAATCTTTATCTCCCCAGTTTGCAAATAATAACCATTGGCGAATATTAAACCGTGGCTATCGGGCAATAAAACACATGAGTCTTCCAGCGAATCTATTCGAACAGCCTCCTGCATTTTTTTATTATAAACGATATATCGAAATTGCTCTTCTTGGTAAGGCTTTATTTTTAGTACAATCAGGTTTTCGATAATGGAATAATAAAACTCTGCATCATCCAGTGTTTGTGTTTTATGCTCCACCTCTTCGGCATAAATACCCAAACCAGAATCGGTGTTATTCTCTACCTTTATGGTCAAATCACCTTCAGTTGTTTCCACAAAAATTTGCTCCTCAATAGAGATGTGTGGAAACTGACCTTTTACATGCATATCACGCGTGGTGCGGGTCCATTTAAACTCATGCTGATCCGGAAATACGAATTCGTGGTCACTTCTGTTATCTACGTACTCTATCGTATTTCCTTTTATCAAAAACTTAAAGGTCTTGATATCAAACTTTCCTTTTCCTGTTTTAAAAACCAAGAATAGCGAAGGCCCTATTTTACCAAACTTTATAAACTGCGTTTCTTTGTAGTACTTATATAAGTTTTTAAAATCCTTCTCAAATTCATCAGAAATCAATAACTCCAAGGATTCCTCATGAAAGTTATGCTCTTCAGCGTTATAGCCATACACGCTAAAAACATCAGAAATATCCACTTCCTTTTTCAGTCCGATGATGACGTTGTAACCAAAAATAAAAGAATTACCAATGGTAACCATATCCACAGGGATACAGTTATTAGCCGTTGTAATTCTTTCGCTACCAATTAAAGTAGTTTCTATGGAACCAAAAACACCTTTACGCTCCTCGTTTAAGTTATTTAATCTACTCTGAAGTTGTTTACCATGCTGGTTTAAACGACTTCGAATAATTTCGTAGGTTCCTTGTTCTAACTGGGGTTCGGCAGCTGTATTTTCGTTGGTATCTTGCGGTGTGGTTGTAGCCATGATTTGCTTTGAGTTTATATTTCAAAGAAGAAAGCCTGGTAAATGAGCTTTAATTATTGATCGATTAACAAACTGGAGACATTTAGATTGTCACACTGTTCGTTAGCCATTTAGGAATCTCTTTGGATCGTTCTTTATATTTCAAAAAAATAAATTATTTAAGCTGTAAATCGGCACTCCTCATTAAAATAGAGGAGTACATCATCAAGTACGAGGGGAGGTGGTTTAATTGTCTACACAACACTCAAACCTTTAAAAGTTATCCCTACACATTTGAATTGTACCTCATACAAAACTGAAATTTTAAGATACACATAGAACCACCTCCCCTCCACTAAGTGGACGTACGTTTCCTTAGCAAGGAGGAGAGCCGATTTACATGATATCTAACAATTTTATCTTTTCGAACTAACAAGAACCATGTCCTGAGGGTTCTTTATTTTATTTTGTCTGACAATTAAAATGGGTCAATTCCTATATCAGAAGCAGACTTATTAGATAAGCCCATACTTTTTGCAATATCTAATAAATTAAAGATGGAGCTTTTATCACTTTCATTATTGGCCAAATTGCCAATTTTAAATAAAAGATTTGAGATAGTTAAGTTTTTCAAATCATCGGAAGAAACACCAAACTGATTAATAAAGCTAGACATGTTATCTTTAAAAGATTGCCCATCCTCAGTAGAGAAGAAAGTATCTTTTACTTGCTTTAAAACCTCACTATTATTAACTACTTTATCTACACTCTTACCATTAGAGATAGCTCCCATAATTTGCTCAAAGAACATCGTTTCACCTCCTACAATATCAATATTAGCAGCTTTAAGTGCTTCGCTAATCACCTTAGCTTGCGACTCTGCAATATCTTTTTGAATATTGATTTTAGCTAACTGAATTTCTTTGTCCTTATCTAATTTCAATTTGAACTCTTCATGCTCTTTACCTACGCCATCTAACTTCTTCATGGCAGCAGCTTTTTCTTCAATACCTTTAGCTTCTACAGTGTATTTCTCGCTGTCTACGCGGTTAACGGCCATACCTTCTTTCTCGGCAGCATCCGCTTTAGCTTCTACAACAGTAGCTTCAGCCAAACCTGTTTCTTTAATAGATTCAGCTTGTGCTTTTGATTTTTCAAGAATAAGTTTCGCATCAACCATACCTTCTTTCTCCTTGGCTTCCGCTTTAGCTTCAATCACCTGCGCTTCAGAAATTCCTAATGCTGCAGCTTCAGCAGCTTTAGCCTCCGCTAATATTTTAGTGGCATTAGCCTCTTTATCAGCAGCCTCTTCAGCAGCTTTAGCCTCCATGATACGTTGCTCAGTTTGAAATTCAGCCGCTTTACGATGCGCTTCAGCACTTTTAATTTCAGTCACCAGATTCGTTTCTGCTTCCTTCTCTGCATCCTTGATGGCCACTAACTTATTTCTTTCCGCCTCAGCATGTGCTTTGGTATCTTTTATTTTTTCCTCTTCAATAACAACCGACTTCTCTACTTCAACTCGCTCACGAATGACTTCTTGCATTTTCTTTTGCTCACCTTCTAGAGCTTTATCTTTATCTAAACGAGCCATGCTTACAAGTCGTTCGCGCTCATTTTCTTCAATCTGTTGGTCTTTTAATACAGCTTCATTTTCGATAGCCTCGGTGCGTTCTTTATTTTTACGCGCTACAATAACTTGTCGCTCTTTATTCTCTTCTGCTACCTGAACTTCTTCTTCTGTTGCTAGTCTAGCATTTTCACTGATTAGCTTTTGTTCTTGCTCTACCTTAAAAATCTCGGCTTCCTCGCGTGATTTAATATTAGCAATTTCTCTCTTTTGTTTTTCTTCTGTTTCTGCCAACTGTTTTTCTAATTGTAGCACAGTTTCTTTGGCCTCAACATCTTGCTTGGTTACAGTTTTTTCTTTATCTCTTCTAATCTGATTAGATAATATTTGTTGTTCGGCAGTAATCTTCGTAATCTTCTTGATACCCTCAACATCTAAAATATTATCAGGAGATAGTACGTCAATAGATGTTTGCTCTAGATAATCAATGGCACAATCATCCAGTACATAACCATTCAAATCGGTACCAATTGTCCTAAGTATTTCTAACTTAAATTGCTCCCTTGAGTTATATAATTCAACAAAATCAAATTGCTTACCTACCGTCTTTAATGCTTCAGAAAACTTAGCATCAAATAAATCTACCAATGATTCTTTATCAGATGCTCTATCGCAACCAATGGCTTGTGCAACTTGAATTACATCTTCTGAAGTTTTATTTACACGAACAAAGAAGTTAACCTTAATATCGGCTCTCAAGTTATCTTTACAAATCAATCCTTCTTTACCTTGACGAGCAATGGTTACTGTTTTAAGCGTGATGTCCATTAACTCCATTTGGTGAAGAACTGGGATAACAAACATTCCTCCAAATGAAACTTTAACACCCCCCTGACCAGTACGAACAAGCGACTGCCCCTGGGTAGCCTTACGATAGGTTTTAATCACTAATATGATAAACCCAAATAATATTACACAAATAGCAACAATAATTATTGTTGGTAATCCTGATAATCCTTCAAACATCTTTTCTAGTTTTTATATGGTTCAATTAAGTAAATCTTTTTCTCCGGTATATAGTCTATCACTAAACAACTGTCTCCTTTATATAAATTATATTGTTCCTCCGTGGACTTCACATTAATAATAAATGATGAGCCCTCTATCTTAATCTCTGCTTGACCCATTTTATGATGCGTTGCATTTAAAGTCACCTTGCACATTTTACCCGTTAGTCTAACATTGCTATCAATATCACTTTCTGCTTTCTCAAATAACTTCACAAAAGGACTGGTTAAAAACTTCATGATAAAAGCACTAACCAAAATATTGGGGATTAAATAAACAAGCGATAACAGAACAGAACCATTATTTAATGCATTATTCATCAGTAGCGAAATAACCCACATCGACAATACAAAAAAACTCAAAATCAACATGAAAGGTACTTTTCCTAAATTAAAAAAGGAAAGAGCAGAGTTTAACCAAAGTAACGAATCACCTGCACTTACGTCAGCGTCGGCATCTATATCAGCATCCAGGTCAACATCGGCATCTACGTCCACATCCACATCAAGGTCAGCATCCGCATCAATATCAAAACTATCGATATTAAAAACACCAATAATTACAGTTAACCAATAAATTAATATGAGAATAAGAAATACGGTAGGAATAATATTAATCGCAGAAAACGCAGCGTCTAATGTTTCTTTCATAGTTGGTTTAGTTAATAAATAGTTCTAGGATATCTTGAAATATTCCTTTAAATAAAACAAGACGGACGAATATAATAATTTATTGTTATTTTCCTACAGAGGAAGTATCTTAATTATGACTTCCTAAATGCTTTTTTCAAAGTAAGATAAGTCATCCAAACGACTAATATAAGCCATACAATGGCCCATATTGCTTGAGGTAGAATCGGTACTATCTCAGTAAACTTGGCTAAATCCGATGATGGACCAGAATTATAATCCATGATAATATAAAGAAGGCTAACCGTTCCAATAACCACCAATAAATCTGCGACTAATTTTTTTGATTTTTTACTCAGCAGAAATGCTAAGCCAGAAAACAACAATAAAAGAATCGTAGTAAATATTGAGCTATACCACCATATGGCTGTAAAAACTAAAATGGCAATAATAACATATAATGCTACCATGCTCGTTTTAGGCTTACAAATTCCTATGAATAATAATAAATTACCAAATAACGCACTTCCAATATATCCTCCCATTAAAATGAGAGGCACAAATCCACCTGAAGTAACTGCATACCCTGCTCCATTACTCTGAATAAAGACTTCATGAACATTCCCTCCTGTTATTAATGCAAATACTGCATGCCCTAACTCATGTAAAAAAGTCACAAACAAATTAATGGGTAAAACAATATACGTCCCAAACGGAACATAATTAACCAAAACCCAATAGATAATCGCACTAAATACAATTAAGAATAACTTCGATTTCATTGTTAAATATTTTGAACACAATATAAAAAACAATTCTGTATAAAAGAGTAGAAAAAGAAGTGACCGATCATGAGAAATCACTTAGCCTATCCTGAACTTTTAGTATGTTTGCTAAGAATAACAAACCAGTATATGCCAATAAAGATTAACACCGTTCATACGATAAAAAAAGAACTGGAGCAGATGCCCAAGGAACTCATTGTTGAGCACTGCTTGAGAATGGCTAAATACAAAAAGGATAATAAAGAATTACTTAATTACCTGCTATTCGAAGCTGATAATGAACTTGATTACATCAATACTATTAAGGAGGAAATAGAAACTGAATTTCTGAGCATTGACAAGAACACCTTTTACTACACAAAGAAAAACATTCGCAGAATACTTCGAGTTGTGACTAAACACATTAAACACTCAGGCAAAAAAGAAACTGCCATTGAACTATTAATATGCTTTTGCTTAAATATGCAAAACTGCGGTGTTTCCTTTAAAGAAAGTAAAGTGATGGTCAATTTATACGAGCGACAAGTAAAAAATATAAATAAGGCGCTAAATACACTTCACGAAGATATTCGTATAGATTTTGAAGATGACATTGATAACATAAACGAGGGACTTAAATAACGAACTAAAAATGGGAATACTTAGATCAATCAAGAGTGATTATAACATGTATGAAAATACAGCTTTGGAATGCTTTGTTGCTATCAATGCGGATAACGCAAAATTGATAAAGGCATTTTTCAAAAAGTACAAAGGCAAAAAAATCATCCCCAACGATACGATAGCTGGCTATAAATTTGTACTCGATGAGGAGTTTGATTCTTTAAAAATAGAATTCGAGAAAGAATATGAATTCAATATTAAAGATTTAAAAAAGGTGAAGTAAGCTCTAGTGCCCTATAACTAAACAATCTTAGCCTAACCTACCTTCTAGATTTACCTCTTACACATTTT
>NZ_LXYE02000052.1 GCF_001659685.2 Labilibacter marinus | reverse complement strand
AATAAATGTCTTCATATATATACCAGGCATCACAAAAAAAAGACGATTCTCTTTGTCATGCGGTGGTTGATAGTTACCAATAAGCCTTTAGAGGGTGTCGTTGTTAATATCTATCATAAGATGACCTTCTTGGTGATGAGGAGTTGACGGTACAGCGTATTGATTCTATAGCTTGAGTATAACTGGTAATTATTTGAGTTCTATTCTGAGATTAGAAATTAACCATTATGGCTATTTACCATATAGTTATTCATCTAGTTCCTGACTGAATCCTTCCCTTTCTTTAAAAAGAGTTGGTTAATTTACAGCTTTTTACTCAACACCAATACTTTAAACTATAAAAAATAGGATGCCAATACTGACATCCTATTCGTTTGGGATTTACTCATTCTTAGGTTAAGTTACTATTTCCCGTTTATGTAATTATTGCCCTAAAAAAAGCAAAAGCCGAGGAATTATTTCTTAATCACCTTTTGTACAATTATTTCACCAGATTTCATTTTAAGATTTAGCAAATATAGGCCTGCTTGTACATGACTGGTTTCAAGGATATCACTTTGCTGATTAACCATTTTTTTTGTGATGCTGGCACCACTGATACTGAACAGCTGTACGCTTGCAATTTCGCTATCGCTTTTAATGTTAATGTGGTTCGTAAAAACGGTTGGATATACCTTAGTATTACTTGAAACGCTGTTTATATCGGTTGTTTCAGATACGGAAAAAGGAAGCTTGATTGGGTCATACTGATTTTGCCAGTTTCCACCTGGAGGCAAAAAATAAATGACCCATCTATAACTTTCAGCCACATCTAATCCCGGATTAATAGGTACGGTAATATTAATCGTTCCGTTAGTAGCAGGTTGAATACCGTTTATACGTTTAAAACCATTGGTTTCGTTTCCCGCTCCAACTATTTTATGAATGGTTGTTACAAAGTCAACTGCTGTAGCACTGGTATAAATTACCTGAATGGTCATTTCTGTGGCCGATGGGTCAACTATAGTGGGTGCATTATGGCTAATGATTACAGGTTCTTCTACAGGTTCTGGCTCTTCACCGCCATTATCGGGGTTAGGGTTTGCATTGGCCGAACAAATATTTAGGCTTACCCAACGTCCGCGGGCAGTAGCAAAACCATCTCCTTCAGGAACTAAATTATTAGAAACCTGATTTGAAGTTACTCTGATGATATCCCCATTCTGAATAGCTACAGGCTCATCGTTGATCACTAAATCTTCGTATGTATAAGGAGCTGTAGCTGTACCATGAATTCTTGAGGCCTGCTTTTCTCCCACTTTTGTTCCGTTAATAAAAACAGCATAAGTACATTCTCCATCGGGTTCGCCAACCGCTTTAACTGTAAATGTAACATCTCCATCGGTTCCCGTGTAAGGCTCTTCAGCCGCAATATCTTGATTTATACCATTAGTACCGCCACAACCAATCACTTGTTCGCCTTTGTTAATACCATCGGCAGGACTATTAGGAATAGTTCCCTTAGCAGCAGGATCGTAACCACTAACAGAAGTCACATCAAAATCGTGCGCATTAATGGCAGCACAAATCTCTACAGGAACACCACCTGGCCTCATGTATATAGGAGAATTAGTTGCCAAGTCTTTTCTCTCGCCAACCGTAACAGCTGCGCCTTCTTTGTAAAATAGATAGTAATCTACACAAGTGCGTTGCGCTCTACCGCTTACTGAGAATGTATATTCAACACCAGCTTTAAGTGCATATTTCATGGTTTTCTTTGGCGAGCCATGATGCGGCTCTCCTTTTACAAACTGTCCCCAATCGCCTTTTAATGGGGTGCCTCCATCGTGTCCTCTACCATAAAACTTACACCATGTTGTTAGCTCATCTTTAGTCGCTCCACCTGTTACAGCATCAAAATCACCAGCCATTTTCACATAAATATCGTTGCATTTATCCCATTTGGCTCCTTGTAAATTCTGAGCCATTCGACCCGTTAAGTAGTATATACCAGTAGATCTGGGCGTAAACTTATACACCAAAATGTCTTGTCCCGATCCATTGCCATCTTCGGTACCGCCAGTATACTCAAGGTAGGTGTTGTTTATAGGATTTGGCGATGCGGCATCCTTAATAGGTAATACGTATTGCGACCATTCAGGCGTTCTTAGTACCCATTTTTGTAGCGGTGAGTTGGTTGATTCAGCTTCAAAACAAACATAGTCTTCTCCAGCATAATAATCTGCTGCTTCAACAACGCCAATCTGAAATTCGGCTCTTGCTGTTTTGTTTCCTTCAACAGTAGTGGCTGTAATAGTTGCATAACCAAGCTTTTTGCCCGTCACCAAACCAGTGTTACTTACTGTTGCTACTGTGCTATTGCTAGAACTCCACGTTACATTTTTGTTAATCGCTGTTTCTGGCAGAACCGTAGCAGTAAGTTGAAAAGTCCCATCAATTTCTTCAATATGGTATGATGTTTCGTTTAAACTAACACTCATGGGTTTGGTTGGATCGATAACAACCGGGATAACATCTGGGCCAATGTAGTCCTTTAGTTTCACTGGATTCCCCATTTCGTCACCTGTTACTAAATAAAAAGACATTCCAGCATCGGAATAATCAGCGGCGGAGTTGGCGCCTTTGCCTGTATGGTTTTGGTATACCCAATTTACATTAGGATCCTGGTGTGTATTCATCCAATTCCAATCGGCCATAGTGGATGCTTTAAACTTATCGTTTGAAGAATATACGTTAGGAGGCGTTCCGTTTTGGTCGCTTATTCTTTTAAAATTCACCTTGCTACCAAATGAAGTATTCATCATGTTCCATGTCCAACCATCATGATCGGTAGTTTCAGGATCTTTGTGCGATTGGCCATGATTATTGTTCCAGTCCGAGTGAGAGATGACGGTTACATAATTTAGAGCATCAGGATTTGTTCCGTTAGCAATGCGTAAGCCTTCACCAATTACATGCATAGGTCCAGCTCCAATAATAAATAATGGATCGGTTGCTGTAGATTTGGCAATTTCGGCTGCCATGGCAGCATAAGCTGCAGCTGGATCTTCCACTGCTGCCATAAAAGTGGCGTCCTGAAATCCAAATTTTTGTTGTCCTCCAAGCGCAACAGTATGCATTCTGTCCAATTGGTCGGAAGTAGTTTGGTTACTGCCCCAAATATGATCGGCATAAGTATAAAGCACTACTTTATCTTGTAAGCCAGCTTTGGCCAAAATCATCAATGCCATTTTGGTGGCATTAATATCATCGTGATCATGCTCATTTCCATCCGAGCTTAAGGCAATTCGTCCTATTCCTTGCCAGGTATTTGTGCCGCCAGCAAACACCTGGGTCATGATTGCCATACATAACATGAGTAGTAAAGTCTTCTTCATTTTTTCTGTTGTTTTAGTAAATGGATTTTTAAGGGTGAGTAATGAAACGTATAGGTCTGCTTACCTTTAAAATAATCTGCTTGTCGGAATGCAGATGAGATACATCAACCTTGAGTTAGTTTCAAGAACTCTGAGAGCCAAATGTATTTTTTACCAAGAGAACTAACCAACGGTAAATTCCTGTAAACACCAAGGGTTATTTTGTAATACATTGATATGCAGCAGTTAGACTATAGGGGATGTTTTATCGTTATTTAGAGCGGTAATTTACAGGAGGGTTTTTAAATGGTATTTAATACTTTAATTATGTCTTATGAAAATTAAACATTGTGGGTTCTAAGATAACTTAATGATATCGCTTGCCTTACATTGGATTTGGATGCAATGCTTAGGTATCAAAAAAAGATGCTTAATTATTATGTTGTTTTTTGTAAGCAGAAGGTGATAGTGAAAACTCTTTTTTAAAGTGCTCACGAAAATGCTGAAGGTCGGAATAACCCACTTCGTAAGTAACATCAGATACTCTGTTGTGTGGACTCTTTAATAATAAAGCTGCTTTTCGTAAACGCACCAAACGAATAAATTGCACGCATGTTTTTCCCGTAAGGGCTTTTATTTTTTTATTGAGATTGTCTTGAGAGATTTCATATAAAGCAGCCAATTGCTCAACAGTAAAACCCGCATTCGACATATTAGCTTCAATTAGTGAGGTTATCTTATTCAGGAAATCTTCATCGCGTGTGGTAAAAGTTACTTCAGAGGTTTTAAAGAATGGGTTTTCACCAATGTGTTTCCATATTTTTTCTCTGGTTTTTAATATAGCTACACATTGAGCTACCAGTATATCTAACTCAAAAGGTTTTTTAATATAGGCATCAGCTCCCAGTTGAAGACCTTGTAATTTGGATGCTGAATTGCTTTTTGCTGTTAGTAAAACCACAGGAGTGTGACTAATACTTTCGCTGTTTTTAATAGAGTGGCAAAGTTCGTAACCATCCATCATTGGCATCATAATGTCGCTAATCACCAAATCGGGCAAGAGTTCTTCGCATTTTAATAGGCCTTCTTTTCCATTGGCAGCAGCTTCTACTTTAAAAAAAGCACTCAATTTTTCTTCTAAAAAAGTACGAAGGTCTTTATTATCTTCAACTATTAAAATTAATTTTTCTTTGCAATCTATACTCGATTTATCTTCTAGCTTTATGGGTGAACAGTTATTATCTATATCTTCATCTCCATCAACATTTTCTTCAATCGTTTCAGTAATTATCTCGTTGGGTTTATCGTTAACAAAGTGTGCATTCCCTTTTTTAAAGTGCAAAACAAAGCTCGACCCTTCTCCAACTTTACTATTGACTTCTATGCTACCTTTGTGCAGACTGACCAAGCCTTTGCATAAGCTTAAGCCTATCCCCGTACTTTGGATGGTGTTAGAAGTAATATCATCGACTTGATAAAAGCGTTTAAATATGCTCTTTTTATCCTCTTCGGGAATACCTATACCATTATCACTTACTTCAATTTTCACTTCTTCTTGAAGTTCGCTAATAGAAATATTTACTTGGCCTCCCTCATCGGTGTATTTAATGGCATTAGATAGGAGGTTACTGATGATTTTCCCCATCTTATCCGCATCAAACCAGAGCAATACCGAATCTGACTCATGTGTAAATTGAAGATTTATTTTTTTGTTATCTGCTAATAGTTGAAATGAAGTTGTGATGGTTTCGGTAAATACAATAATATCACCTTGCTTTGGTAAGAGTTTCATTTTGTGCTGTTCCAACTTTCTAAAATCCAGAATTTGCCCGAGTAATCGAAGTAAGTTGTCTACATTTCTACCAATAACAGCAAAGTCACTATTAACTTTATCTTTGGGCAAAGTGTCCCATTGCGGAATAACATGATCGAAGTACCCCTTAATAATGGTAAGCGGTGTTCTTAATTCGTGTGATATATTTGTAAAAAAACGGAGTTTTACCTGAGTCAATTCTTTTTCTTTTTGCTTTTCAAAACGCTCCATCAAAAGCTCCTGCTTCATTTTGTTTCGGATTAACGAATAGCGCTTTGAGAAATACACTAAAGTAAGAATCAACAAGGAATAAGCGAAAAAAGCAAGTGACGTTTTATACCAGGGTTTATTGATTTTTATTTTTAACGCTAAGGGTTTTTGAGGCCAAATGCCATCCCTGTTACTGGCTATCACCTCTAAGGTATACTCGCCTGGATGCAGATTCGTATATTTAGCAAAGCGCGACTGTGCATTTATTTGAGTCCATTTTTCCTCGAATCCCGTCAATCGATATTTATATTGTATTTTTTCAGGAGCCTGATAATGCAGTGCCGAAAAGTACGCGGTAAAACTATTTTGTTGGTACGACCTAGTAATGGCTTCATCTAAGTTTTGGTAATTTAATAGTTGTGCTCGATTTAATACAACATCCTCATAATTCGGCGAACCCGCTAATATCATTTGCGTAAAGACTACCTCAGAGATTGTTGTATCGGTTTTTAGTTGCTCAGGATAAAAAGAATTAAATCCATTGTTTCCTCCAAATAGTAATTCTCCCGATTTTCTTCTGGTAGCAGCCAATTCTCTGAACTCGTTATCCTGCAAACCATCAGACGTGCTATAGTTGGATATTTTTTGAGTAGAAGGATTTAAAGAGCTGATGCCTTTATTGGTAGATACCCATATTTGATGAGCTTTGTCCTCAACTATACTTTTAATGTTGTTGTTGGGCAGGCCATCTTTGGTGGTCCAATGTAAAAACGAATCACTCTCTTCTTGGTATTTATTAAGACCTCCACCAAGCGTTCCTATCCAAATTTCTTTGTTTTTCGTTTCAAGAATGGGTAATATATAATCGTAACTCAAACTTGTACTATCCTTTTGACTATGCGTATATAGCTTAAACTTAGGAAGTGCTTTATGGCGTTGTTCAGGGCTAAGCATATTCAAACCCCTATTGGTTCCAATCCAAACTCTTTTTTTTGAATCAACACAAATGCTTCGAATTAGGTTACTGGCCAGTGTAGGAATTTGCTTGGTTAGAAAGCGCTTAAAAACATCATGCATATAATCATATCTGATAAGGCCTCCTTCGCTGGTGCCTAGCCATAGATATTGCTCATCTGAATCAATAGTATGAATAGGATGGGTAATTTTGCCGAATACCTTTTCCAAATTTTTAAGGTATACCCTTTGGCCATTGAGTGTGTATGTTTGTACATTTATTGGGTAAGCAGTACTAGCAATAATGTAAATACTATCGCCCATCTCAAACTCATGAAAACAATTGATGTTGTTTATAGTTTTTTTATCATCGGCTATTTCAAGAGGGATTTTGTTATAATCTGTTATGTTGGAGGAGAAATAACTGATGCCGCCACCATCTGTTCCCATCCATAGGTTGTTTTTTGAATCCTCAAAGAAACATTTGATATGATTGCTCTTAAGGTTGTTGCTGGTCAGTTGCTTTTTATAGAGTTTAAATTTATTGAGTTGATGACTTAGCTTTATAACTCCACTGTTAGCAGAGCCTAGCCAAAGCATTCCCATTTTATCTTTAAATATGCACTTTATAATATTACTGGCGAGCTGATCGTTGGTGTTTTCTTTGGTATAAGTGGTTACTTTTTTAAATTCAAGGGAATTTTCGTCCAGCTCTACATAATGAAGGCCGTTTTTGCTAGCTCCCCAAATATGTGTATCGTCCTCAACTAACAAAAAAGAGTATTGAGTAAAAGCTATTCTTCTTAATTTAAACTTTTTGTTTAGGTAAAACAATTTACCCAAACAAGAAATCAGATATCCTTCTTTAAAGGGTTTTATATCACTTACATTCAGCCATTTTTTAACTTCACTAAATTCCACTTTGTTTTCTAGGAGGTTGAGTTTAATATGTGTTAGGCTATTTGAAGTACCCATGAGGTATTCACTGTTAGATATCTTTTGAAAACAATTGATGGCAAAAGCATTTGTGTCTATACGGTAATTATCTCCTATTTTAATAGGTTCAAAACCTGATTCTGAAATCCGTAAAAGAAAGATGCATTCCTTAGTAAAGATGATGGCTTTATCATCGAAAAAGTCGATTCCAATAATTTTTTCTTTTTCAATAAGGTTAATGGAATCCTCGTTAATGGTAATGTTTTCTATATTTTCGCTTTTGTAACGTATGATGTTTAAACCTCTATCCGAAGTGCCCACCCAAATGTTTTTAAATTTATCTTCGGCAATGCATTGTATCAAATTGCTGTTTAGGGCCGCACCCTTTTCGGTACTTAAATGGTACGATTTAAAATCGTAACCATCATACCTATTGAGTCCATCGTAAGTGCCTAGCCACATAAAACCTTGGCTGTCTTGTAATATGCAGTTGACATCGTTTTGTGATAGGCCGTCTTTAGCAGAAATGCTTTTAAAAGCAACTTCTTGCGAGAAGCCTGAAAAGGTGCTGAAAAGGATTAATATGAGAAGAAAACATCTTGTCATTCAAACATTTCTTTATCAGATTGAGATTTCTTTGTTATTTACAAGTATAACAAGAAAATATTGAAAGTGTGACAGAGGAGTTAACTATCAGACTTTAATTCTTTAGGCAAGTAGAAGAAAAATTGAGTACCTTTGCCAGGTTCTGATTCAATCCATATTTTACCGCCTAAAATTCCAATAAGTTGCTTTACAATACTTAACCCAAGGCCAATGCCTTCGTGAAATTCTTTGCCTTCTTGTATTTTTTGAAATGGGGAGAAAATGTGTTCGTGATGTTTTTTGTCAATTCCAATTCCTGTGTCTTCAACGATAAATAAGTAGTATTCATTTGGCAATATTGAATCCTCTGTTGGTCTGCCTTCCAAGTGCATATGAGCATCCTCTTGCGAAAGCACCTTTAATATTACATGTCCTTTTTCAGTAAACTTTATGGCATTATTTAGTAGGTTAATAAAAATCTGTTTTAATCGTTCAGGATCTGAATGTATCAGGCAATCCCCATCCACAGAACCGGTATCAATTTTATAGTTTACGGCTTTATTAGTTGTTTTAAACGAAAGTGTTTTAAACGCAGTTTGACATAAATCTGAAATGCAAAAATCATGAAGCGTAAGTTGTATTTCACCTGCTTCAATACGTGATATATCAATAATATCATCAATGAGTACCAATAGGCTATCACTACTTTTTTGCACCATAGATGCGAATTCGGCTCGCTCTTTAGCACTGAACTCATCGCTGACCAGTAATGTTGAAAAACCAACAATAGAATTCATCGGTGTGCGTATTTCATGGGATAGGTTTGCCAAAAAAGCTGATTTTAATCGATCAGAGGATTCTGCCTTTTCCTTGGCTTTTTCTAAGTCCACTGTTCTGTCCCAAACTAGGTCTTCTAGGTAAAGTTTGTGTCTTTCAAGCTCCGATTTTTGTACAATAACTTCCTCACGACTTTCTTCTAATTCGGCATTGACTTCCTGAAGTTGTTGTGTTCTTTCAGAAACACTTTGTTCGAGTTGTTGTTTGTGTCTAATTAAATATCGGGTTCTTGCTAAAAAGATTAAATAAAGAACTAATAATGGGATAAAAATAAGCAGCAGTTTAAAGACAATACTGTCTCTAAAAGTGGGTTTGACTACTATAAATAATTTATCCTCTCTGTTGCTCCATACCTGGTCATTGTTACAAGCTTTGGCTTTAAGTGTATATTTACCAGCAGGCAACTCACTGAAAAATTTATAATCGTAAGCATAAAGAGTGTCCCATTTTTCTTCAAGACCATCCAGTTTCCATGCAACCATATTCTTCTCAGGACTAATATAATTTAGCGCTGAACAATAAAATGAAATTTGTTTTTGACTTGTATTTAGTTGGAGGGTATCTCCAGGAATATATTCAAGTTTATACTGTTCATCTGGATTACTCGATCCACTTTCGTTATCGACATAGAAAGAATTTATATCGGTAAATGGCTTAGTTTTATTGTAATTAAAATGATTGACATTAAACTCAATAAATCCACCAAAACCACCCAGTAAAACATGGCCATTATTACTACAAAACGAAGCTCCATCATTAAATTCTCGACAGAACGTACCATCCAATCTTCCGTATATTAAGGCTCTGTTTTTATCAGCATCGTAACGTACTATCTTATTATTGGTGTTCATCCAGTAATAACCTTCATTGTCTTTTATGATTTTGTACACATTTGAATTAAGGTTTTCATTGGAAGATACTGCGGATATTTTTTTAGACTGAAGATTGAACTTAAGTAAACCTGCACCATAGGTTCCTAACCAAAGTTCATCATTGCTATGTGGATAAATATCAATAACTAGGTTGTGTCTTAGAACATTGCCTACAGCTACTTTTACTGTAGTAGAGTATCTATTAAACGCCCCACTTTTGGGGTTTAATGATATTAAATAGCCATTTCTATCGCCAATCCAAATGCCTCCTTTTTTATCAAATTCAATACATGAGGTGCGAATTCTTCCATTGGTTTTATAATTCTCAGGAAAAGGAAATACTTTTCTCTCTTTTGTAGTTTCGTTATAACAAATGATACCTGCTCCTGTTGCAAACCATAAGTCACTATTATGCTGAGTTATGCCTGTTATAAAATCGTAGTTTTTATCAGAGAAGTTATCATCTCTAAAGCTAGTTGTTTTAATCTCATGATTTTGAGGATTGATTTTAATTAATCCTTTATTACTGCATAGTAAAATCTGTTTCTCTTTGTTTTCGATACCAGCCCATATGTTTCCATAGTTTTTAGGAAGCTTTTCAAATAACTTAAAATTTTTTCCTGTTTTTGAATAAAACAAACCTCTGTGCGACCAATACCAGTATGTATTATTGGAATGTTTTAATAAAAAGAAGAGATTATCTGTGCTATTGTCTTTACCTGTTTCTGCAGAAAAATGCTTAAAATGGGATGTAGAATAATCAATCATGGACAAGCCATCTTTGGTACCAGCCCAAATTAAAGGTTGATTTTTGGATCCACATAATGAGCTAACCGAATTGTTAACCAGTGATTTTTTATTTCCTTCTCCAATAAAGTGTTTTAATATCTCGCCTTTGAGATTAAGTATATAAATGCCTTTGCCATTGGTGCCTACCCAAATATTTTGATGGGCATCAACCAAATGAGATCTAATTATAGCGGGCTTAAACTGATCATCTACAATTACTTGTTTGCTATTTTTGGATGAATCAAAAAGTGTTATTCGCCTGTTTGTACAATATAAAATGGAAGTGTCGCTAATTGCAGAGAATGAGATAACTTTATCTGTGCTTACATAATGGCGTAATTCTAGCTCTTCAATTTTTGAATCATTAATAACGGATATATCGCATTGATACATGCCTTTAGAGGTCGCTAGTAGTATTTTTGAACCAACTTTTTTTATGTCTTCAACAGCATAGTTTGAAGATCCTTTCATCAGGACATCGGTATATTCATTGGTGTTTAGATTGAGAACCTGCAAGCCTTTGTTTCGAGTTCCAATAAATATATAGTTTTTGTACCGTAGTAGGCAGTGCACGGCTGACATACCTTGATGATGTTCTTCGTCGTTCCTTCGTTGATAATTGGTAGACTTAAAGGAGGAGGTGTTAAATTGGCTAATGCTACCGAAGTCTGTACCCACCCATAGAATCTTTTTATTGGGATCGACATATAGGGCTGTGATATTATCCTCAGCAATGGAGGTGGAGTCGGAGGCGTCGTAATTAAATACATCGAAGTACTGACCATCATACCAATATAAACCATGGTTGGTTCCTATCCACATATATCCTGTCGAATCTTGCACAATGCATTGTACCAAAGGGTTTGTTAAACCTTCGTATTCTCCAAAATTAGTAAAGTTAAACTGTTGCGATTCTGTATAGGGTAAATACAAGCAACATATTAAAAGTCCAAGTAACAGTTTTTTCAATGTCAGGGATTTTACTATTTATCAACCAAGTGACCGTATTTATCTCCGTAACGGCAATATTTACTTAAGGTTACATCTTAAATAATAAAGACCCACTACAGGCCTTTAATTTACGAATTTTAAGTTGAAAATAATAGGAGGGCTAAACATCAAAGAACAAAAAAAGCCATCCGAAATAAATCGAATGGCTTTTAACGCTCCTCCTTCAGGACTCGAACCTGAGACCCTCTGATTAACAGTCAGATGCTCTAACCAGCTGAGCTAAGGAGGAATGAGTACTTTACCTAAGTAAAGTAGTAATATATATGTTTGTTATAGCTCCTCCTTCAGGACTCGAACCTGAGACCCTCTGATTAACAGTCAGATGCTCTAACCAGCTGAGCTAAGGAGGAGTATATTCTAATATACATGTTTCAATATAATCAGTTTCTCTTCGGTTAAAGAGAAATCTTCTACACTTGAATAGTAGCCTCGTTTGACGTACCGTTTTTTTCAAATGCGGAGCAAAAGTAATAGGATTTTTGAAAGTATGCAATATCTTTGTGAAAAAAATTACAAAAAAATAACGAATCAATATTAGATAGCTGATTATGAGTAAAGTTCTGGGAATGGGAAATGCACTTGTTGATATTTTAGCAAGGATGAAAAGCGATGATTTACTGGGAAAACTAAATTTACCGAAAGGAAGCATGCAATTGGTAGATGCAGAGACGTCTTCGAAAGTTCTGGAAGAAATAGCTGATTATACCAAAGAACAAGCTTCGGGAGGTTCCGCTGCTAACACCATTCATGGTTTATCTTGTTTAGGTGTTGATACCGGATTCTTTGGAAAAGTTGGTAAAGACGAGTTGGGTGCATTCTTTAAAAAGGATATGAGCGAAAACAACATTGAGCCTAAGCTTTTAGAAAGTGATAATGATTCTGGTAAGGCTGTTGCTTTAATTAGTCCTGATTCTGAAAGAACTTTTGCCACCTACCTTGGTGCTGCTGTAGAACTTAATGCCGATGAAGTAACAGAGGAGTTATTTAAAGGGTATTCTCACTTTCATATTGAAGGGTATTTGGTATACAATCAACCACTTATTGAAAAGGCTTTACAGTGTGCTAAAGAGGCTAAACTAATTGTTTCTTTAGACTTGGCTAGTTTTAATGTGGTAGAGGATAATTTGGCCTTTTTAAAGGACATGGTGGCTAAGTATGTAGATATTCTTTTTGCCAACGAAGAGGAAGCTAAAGCGTTTACCAATAAAGAAGGCCAGGCCGCTGTTGACCAAATGGCTGAGGACTGTAATATTGCCGTGCTTAAACTAGGTAAAGAGGGGTCGCTTATTAAGCACTTAGGCGAAACCTTTGAAGTGGGTATTATTGAGGCCGATAGTATTGATACTACGGGAGCTGGCGATTTATATGCGGCTGGTTTTATTTACGGACTTGTAAACTTTATGCCATTAAATAAATGTGGTGAAATAGGTGCCTTGCTATCGGGTAACGTAATTGAAGTGGTTGGACCTAAAATGAATAAGGAACGTTGGGATAAAATCCGTATAGAATTAGCGAAGATAAAATAAGCTTATAAAGGTTGAAAAGTATCTAAATAATATAGGCTTAATGAGCTATTAAAGGCAGAAGTGAAATCACTTCTGCCTTTCTTTTTATCCTTAATTCGACTATAAAATTAATACCTACTGTTTTTTAAATGGTCTGATTAATACTCTTAAAGATTGGTCGCGAGAGAAGTAACCTGAGGCCCAATTGATAAGAATAAACAAACGGTTTTTAACACCTACAATGGCCATTAGGTGAACCAACAGCCACATAAACCAAGCTATAACACCCGAGAAACTAAAGGAAGGTAGATCAACAACCGCCATATTACGACCAATGGTGGCCATAGATCCTTTGTCTTTATATTCGAATGGTATTTCAGTCTCTTTTATAAGATTTTTAGATAGGTGTACGGCCTGCTGAATAGCCACCTGTGCTACCTGCGGATGACCACGTTCAAATTTCTCAGTCTCCATATACGAAATATCACCCACTGCATAAATATCATCCTGTCCTTTAATTTGGTTGGTTCTATCCACAGCTAAACGATTACCTCGCACATAACAAGAATCATCAATACCATTGATGCGCTTGCCTCCTACCCCTGCAGTCCACACTAGGTTTTGCACCTTATATACAGAACCATCTTCCAGCGTCATATCTTCTCCATCGTAATCTAATATCTTGGTATTTAGATGAACTTCAACACCTAGCTTAGTTAAAAATTTATAGGCATCCTCACTGGCTTTATCGCTCATTACACTCAGCAGTTTGGGTGCAGCCTCGTATAGGCGAATTTTCATTCTACTGAAATCCAACTCTGGATAATCTTTGGGTAATACATAGCTTTTTAATTCGGCAATGGCACCCGAAAGCTCCACGCCTGTCGGACCTCCTCCAACAATTACCATAGAAAGCTGCTTGGCTTGCTCTTTTCTGTCATCGGTTAAGATGGCTGCTTCAAAGCTTTCTAAAATTCGATTACGAAGATTGATAGCCTGGGCGGTAGATTTCATTGAGATACTATTCTCCTCAATATTTTTATTACCAAAGTAATTCGTATCCACCCCAGTGCTTATTACCAACTTATCGTAAGTTAGCTCTCCTGCACTGGTAACAATTGTTTTAATATCGGAACGTACTTCTAACAACTCTGTGTTACGAAAGTGTAAGTTGGCGTGTTCGTGAAACACTTTACGGATGG
Source organism: Labilibacter marinus (assembly GCF_001659685.2). Taxonomy (GTDB): domain Bacteria; phylum Bacteroidota; class Bacteroidia; order Bacteroidales; family Marinilabiliaceae; genus Saccharicrinis; species Saccharicrinis marinus. The sequence goes on along the minus strand of NZ_LXYE02000052.1, from coordinate 68,671 downwards.
GAAATGAAATATTACTTGGTTCCAATCCTGAAGTGGCTACCTGATAAAAGAGGGGTTGAAACTGATGAAAATTCCTTTTGTCAATCATCACTACCTGAAAGGCTGATTTAGCCAAGTTTCGGGCAAGCTTTAAGCCTGCAAATCCTGCTCCAATAATAATGACCCTTTTCTTTCCGTTGTTCGGCAAATTAAAACTGTTCTCCATGTGTCTAAGCTTTTCTCTCAATATTATCCGGTCATAATAACTAGATAATATACACTAATATTTGTCTGCGTTTTTTTGTAATATCAACAGAACTAACAAGGAAAGAAATTGTTTTATCAATTAGAGAAATTTTTCGTTAATTAAAGTTAAGGGAGGAAAAAGGAACTTGGAAGATGGAAAAAAAGAAAGGAAAGAAAGAAACAAAGTGTGCAAAATTAGTGACATAAAAACGCAGTAAATCAAATAGCTAAAGATTTAAAATATGGTGAATATTGGCATGTTAGGTCAATAGGAGAGTGATTTAAACGCGGCAAAACACAAGGGTAAAAGGCAGATTATTAAGCCCTCCTTTATGTAACGATAGGTATTATGACGGTCACTACTTATTCTTACTCACTATAATCTCTGATAATTTTATGATGTACTTCGAGTACACTCTCCTGATTAAATTGTGTTTTGTAGATATGGATAATGGAATCGAGTTTGTTGAATTCTGCTGAGCTATCCTCGTGAATGTAAATAATGAGTTTAGAGTTTTCGCGATATTTTTCGCCACTTGCGCTTTGCCAATAGCCCTGAGCATCTACCTGCGTATAGCCACTTAATGCCTCATCTAAAGTTTGCGTTTTAAAACTATTCCATTGGTCTGGAGTAATCTCGTCTGTTTTTGTGGACAGACCAAAATATAAATCGGTTTGTATATGTTGGTGCTGCGTGCAACTTGATATCAGCAGAGGTAGAATAGCTACGCCAATCAATAGCTTATTTTTTATCCTAGCCCATGTTTTCTTTTTAATCATCTTAGCATTTATGTGTTTCGCTTTAACATTTATCCAATACCGATTGTTTACGGACTTTTACAAGGCTATATCAATCTAATTCATTTTTTCAGCTATCTGTGTCAGATGACTAGCTAAGTGTGTCTTTTTCCAGCTAAGCTTGTCAGAAAGCCATCTATGTGTGTCAAATTAGCTTCTATCCATGTCAAATCTTTATCTAAGTATGTTATTGGCTCAACTACTTATTCTTGTATCTGCTCCAAATAAATCATTCTGGATTCGTCTATTTGCTTGCTGCTCCATTCTTTAAACAGGGCTGTTTCTTGCACGGAGAAAGCCATAAACATACTATCACTTTTGGCAAGCTCCATTTCGGCTCGCATAAATAAACTGGACATGGATATTCTATCATTCCGAAAACTCCAACACATTGAAAACATTTTTGGCGACACCCTATAGATATCTCCTTGACGAATGGGAGCACTTATGCCAAACCAACTTTTAGGCACCCAAACATCATCTATACCTAACATTAACTGGCCATTGCCTTCAATGCTATTGTACATCTCATCAATATCCTTGGCGCAGGTAAAAGTATTAATGCCTGTAATAATGGCTTCGAGATGAAGCATGATACAAGGGTAATTTATTTCGTCGAGTTCTATATTCCAATCGTTAAGCGGATCCTTAAATTGTACCGAAAAATATAAACATCGCATCATGGTATGATTATCTATTACTTGTTCGGCATCTATCATTAAGGGTATTAAACCTGTTGAATAAGGTATGTGACTCATGTTTTTAAATAAAATACATTGGTTTACGAAAAAAATAAACCGCCGGCAGCCTTCCCCATCCATTGGTTACCATTCTGCCAGCGGTTTTTCTCACGGGTAGTTATACTTCGGTATTTTCTTTGGCTGCTTTTTTAGATACGCCCATTTGAGCCACTACTTTAGAAAAAGTAAATTGCTCCTTTAGGGCTTGTGCAATAGTTTTGGATGCCAATAACATGTCTACATCCTTGTAGTTGTAATTACGAGTTGACATAGTTTTAATAAAATGCGATTTCAATTTTTCTTAGGTAGCTATTGAGTATTCCAAAGTTACGGACAGTCTCAATACATTAAGAGCGCTTCGTTTTAACGAAGAGGGATTTCTTTCTGTTTTTTATAGTTGAATGAAGTAAAAAACAGCACCGGTTTTTTACTTTGTTTTTAGATGTATTATCATTTCATATTGTTTTGGGTTTTGTTTAGGCTACTTCTAATATAGATATATTATTGTATAATACAAAAAGTAAAAACAAAATACTTCATCACCCTTCAGCAAGCAACATATTAAAAAACGAGCCCTGATAAGGGTTAAATGTAAGTTACAGCTCATTGATATAACGTATACAAAATATAACATGCATCTTATTTATTTTCAGTCTTTATAAAACTATTAAAGCCTACTTAAAATCGCCCACGGCTTATTATTACTATGGATAGATTAACTATTATAGTAGCTTTTACCAAAGGAATAAGTGCGATAGCCTACCATTTAAGGGTATTAACAATAATATTAATTGTATATTGAAATTTTAGAGCAAGAAGAGGAGTTGAAGGAGGAGATTGGGATGAAATGTAGGACTAATTAAGAATGAAAGATATTCCTTGCCGTAAGTTTCAACCTTGCGGCAGTTTTCTTTATAAAACACAGTTTCCTTATAAATGTAATATCAAATTATTTTATCTTGCAGCAATTATAGTAACTAAACTTAAACCATTATGCATAAACTATTACTACTTGTAATTCCTGTACTATTATACAGTTGTTCATCGAAATCGCAACAACAACAACAACAACAACAACAAGTTGCCAACAAAGAATACTGGGACGTGTATATGGCGGAGTACGAAAAAGGTACTGGATCCGTAACCTTAAATATGGGATTGATAAACAATGTTCCCATTAAAGATTTACCCTTTGTTTTAATTACGGGGGTTACATTTAACGATTGTAACAGTGATGGTTTCCCTAGTAAATCTGAGTATAATAATTTATCTCAGATTTCTGACGATGTTCAGGCATTAACTTCTACTTTAAGTAAAAACAACCTAGTTGGTACTTTTACTTACCAATGCGAAAGACTCGATTATATATACCTAAATGATACTTCTAATATTAGAGAGAAGCTAACTGCACTATATACGACCAAATATAAAGGATACAAGTATTATATTAATATAAGACATGATTACAAGTGGGAAGGGTATTTAGAATTTTTATATCCTAATGAAGAAATCCGAGAGGATATGTCGAACATGCAAATTATTCAGCAACTGTTAGCTTCAGGCGATGATTTAAGCAAGGCCAGACAGGTGGATCATTGGGTATATTTTTCAAGTTCGAAAGACAGAGATAATTACGAAAAAAGCATGCTCAACAATGGTTTTAAGGTTGAAGAAAAAAAGAAACTTGATGACTATGATTTACCATATAGTCTGCAATTTTCAAGAACTGACTTTGTTGACCCGCAAACTATTAATAAAATAACCCGAGAATTAAGAACACTAGCCTCAAAGTTAAACGGTAACTATGATGGATGGGAAACCTTTGTTATAAAAGAATAAGATAAACTATTGCGAGAAACCAAGCGCAGATATGTGCTAATACATTATCTATAATATAGGTCCATTAAAGTATCCTTTTGTCATCCGTTAAAGCCTGATATTATAAGATCTGGCATCAATCGAAACGTATATGGAATCATTTGAAGATTTACAAGATCAAATAGTCTTGAATTAAAACTGAAGGACTGTAGGTCTGCTTTAAAAAAGGATAGAGAAAGAATTGACTATTATATCACTCGGTTTCAAAGACCCCAAATAGTCTTTTATAATGTGTTTTTACATCATCCAGAAAGTAAAACTGGGTATGGTAACCTTAGAATTGTTTTTAAAGATCAGGATGATTTTTTAATTGACGATTGGATATACCTACCAGAAGTGGAAATAGAAGAGGATGATTTTGATGAGATGGAAATAACACCCATTTCGATGACGCTGGAAAAGGAAAGTAAAAAAATGCAATAGGATAATTCAAACAATAAATATAAACCACCTCCCCTCTCCTACGTCGAGGTACTCCTCCTTTAAAAGGAGTAGAGCTATTTAACTTAGAGAAAAAAGACTATAAAGACTAATAAATAAGATTAGGTATGTTATATGTTGCAATAGTTATATATGTTTTATTGGTTCAAGGGCCACGATTGGTTTTAAAAAGTCAATATAAAGAATGGCAAAATAATTTCAGTTGGAACATTCCTATATTAAAATTAACGCCGCTATTAATTAGTTTCTGTATCGCTTTTTTAATGATATACGCTCTTACCAAAACTACAAAACTCACTTACATACAAAATAAAGATGCCATTTATGGTTTAAGCTTTAATAGTGCCATGAAGGATATTGGATTTCGAGATGGCATGCAAGTAATTACGCTTGAGGGCAAAAATGTCGTTCGTATTTCCGACATTGTAGCAGGTATACTTTTACACGATGGAGATGTAAATATTGAAGTAGTAAAAGATGCAACAAATCAGACTATAATTATTAAACAGAAGGATAAGTTAAAAATGCTATCTCACCCTAGCAAGGATTTCGTTTCACCCATAAAAAGTGATCAAGTAAAAATTACTGAAGAAAAATTAGGGTTATCTGATGCGATAAATGGTTTTGGGTCAATATGGCAACATTCTCTTCTTATAATCAATCCAACACCTGTAAACTATCAGCAAATTGGAGGATTTGGCACAATACATAGAGGTAGCACTATTTCGCATATTACCATGCTTTTAGTGCAAGGACTATTAATTCTCGTTATTCTAAACCTTTTGCCTTTTCCTGGTTTTAGCATGGGCAATTTTATTATTTCATCCATCGAAACTAAAAGAAAGAAGGAATATAGCATTGTTTTGAAAAATACTTCAGCCGTGATTTCTATAATTATAGTTGTACTATGTATTTATTTATAATAATTTAAGAAGATGATAGAAAGAGTTCCCATACGACGAGATGAAACCAGCATATACTACCATCATAATGTAAGGTTGGCTGAAGAATGGGAAAAGTTTGCTCAGAAAATGAATGGAACGATTACAGGATTAGTAAATGGGCAAACCCTTGAATTAGAACTTAATTTCAGGCACAAAAATGCTGATATAATAGTTAATGCATCACGACAAATTACTAGTATATCTGGAGGGACTACTCCAAAATCTAATCTATCAAAACATACTTTTATACTTTTCAAGGGACTAAATATGGGAGATTGTTCTTGGAAGATATATCCTAAGCATAAATTATTCCACTTTATTTTAGGTTTATTTACTCATGTTTCATCATTGCCTTACAACAATAACTATTCGCTACTAGGTAGCAAAACATATGAGTTCAACAGAGTTTTACCAAAACCTCTCTTTACAACAATTGATGAAGTCACCGATTTAAGAAGTATTCATGGAAGCAGTGGCTCATTGAAAATTGCATACTTTAATATGATAGGTGTAGCCAACTTACAAAAACTAATAAAAGCTATTTTAGAATAAGACAAACTGAGGACATGTAAAAAGGTGCAAGTGTAAAGATATAAACAGGAAAATACCAGGCCACATCATGACAAATTGAATAGCTCTTTCCTATCCTATATTCTTAACAATGTCGCAATTCTACAATTTTAGGAAGTGAGCTCGCCATACATTTGTATTATTAATTATTCACTTAATAAACGATGCAATGACAAAACTAATTTCGTGGGTCGAAATCCCTTGCGTAAACTTTAATCAGGCAGTAAGTTTTTATAGCAAAGTGTTAAAGGTAGATCTTCAAGTTGTTGAATGCGAACAGGAAAAGATGGCTTGCTTTCCTGGTGGTGAGGGCGCTATTTCTTATGCACCTAACTTTAAGCCCAGTAAAAACGGGGCTTTGGTCAGTTTTAATGTTGAAGATGATATGGACAGAGCATTACAACGAATAAGTGATCATGGTGGCAGTATTATTCAAGGTAAAACTAAAATTGAAGCTGAAGGTCGTGGCTACTTTGCCATCTTTATAGATAGCGAAGGAAACCGGGTTGGCCTTTATGGTAATGCCTAGTGTTTGCCTTTAAAGTCAACACTTGGTTATGCCTGCCATAAAAACATTATTTTAAGAAAGTAAAAGTCAAACTTTGCTTGCTTTTACTTTCTTCCTATAGCCGAAGAAAGGTAAACAAAGAAGCCCACCGCTTACCCACTAGTTCTTAATTTTTAATGGGCCGAAGCTAGCTTAGTGATGTCGAAAAATCGATCTGCAAGCTTTCATGGTTAAATACATTTACCTTGCTGCATTAAGCTTTACGAATACCGCGTTATATCAAAATCATTAAATTTGTAATTCATATTTAATTCGCCATGCAATACAACATCTCTAAACCATCTCCATATCTCTCTCAATACGTTAAGCAGTATTGGAGTTTAGATAGTAATGTTGTAACAGGGGAATCACATATTCAACGCATTGTGCCCAGCGGTTTATTTGAACTCATCTTTTATTTAAACGACAGACCTGAGGCCAGCGACCACAAAAAATCAATTACCGAAAATGTAATTATCACAGGTCAGCTCAAAACACATCACGATTTAAAAATAGTCGGTCGCTTGTCTCTTTTTGCCATTTACTTTCTGCCCCAAGGGTTATCAATGTTTTTAAACCTTCCTATTAAGGCGCTTTTTAACCAAAGCGTACCATTAAAGGATGTAATGAAAGAGGTAGTAAATCAATTAGAAGATGAGTTATATGCAGCACCAACATTTAAAGGTCAAATTGCAGTGGCCGAAAAATTCTTAATCAAACGACTACAGCAAAAAGAGAGAGAGTACAAATACGATAGAATTAGATATGTAGTTAACGAAATTAATAAAACTAAAGGCCTGGTGGAGATTAACGAATTGGCTGAACAGACTTTTTTAAGCAGAAAGCAATTTGAACGTACCTTCTCCGATATAATAGGAAGCTCGCCAAAGCAGTTTAAAAAAATCGTTCGTTTCCAAAATGCCATTCACATAAAATCAAAAAACAAAAATTTAAGCCTGACCGAAATTGCCCATCAGTGCGGATATTTCGATCAATCACATATGATTAATGATTTTAAATCCTTATCAGGTATGTCACCCAAGCAATTTTTTACAAATGAAGAACCTTTTTCGGATTATTTTAATTGAAGAAACACGTAATTGTGCAATTTTTCTCTTTTCGTACACTCAACGCTTGATTTGCATTAATCACTAAAAAATACCGCCCTCGATACCCCAACTCAACTATAAAACATCCCTACCTCACCCTACTTAACAAAACAACAAAGGGTAAAATAGTGGATTGACCAGGTAAGTTTCAGGATATTATCCATTTGCTTATGCGCTATTATTGTAGCGGTAAAAAACATTTGGAAAACATTTCTTGAAATTTCAATTCCTATGAATCTAAAATTAAGCACATTCATTGTATTGTTGATGTCAGCCATTACGCTGACGACAGCACAAACGGCTGGAACACGCCCTAACATTTTAATAATTTTAGCCGACGATTTAGGTTATGCTGATGTAGGTTTTAACCGCGACGCCAGCTATCCCGAAGATAGAGGAGTAATTCCTACACCGCATCTGGATGCTTTGGCAGATTATAGTATAATTTGTAGCAATGCGCATGTGGCACACCCTTTTTGTGGCCCCAGTAGAGCAGCTATTATGACAGGAATGTATCCGCATAGAATTGGTGCTCAATATAACTTACCTAACGATATTACCGACGATAAAGGCATACCTGTAAGCGAAACTTACTTTTCTACTTTAATTGATGAAACAGGTTATAATACCGCTGCATTTGGCAAATGGCACCTAGGTTTTGAAGAAGGAAAATATCAACCAATGGATAGAGGTTTTGACGAGTTTTTTGGGTTCTTAGGTGGTGGCAAGGCGTATTTTCAAAGTGAATACGATAATATCTGGTACAAGTGGAGTAACAGCAACGCGAATCACGCCGTCCAATATAACGACCCGAATCAATGGAATACCGCCAAAGGAACAGTAAAAAACGAATACCAAGATCCTTTGCAAAGAAACCGAGAATACGTAGATAGAAAAGAGTTTGCTTTGGATGAATACCTAACGGATATATTAACAGATGAAGCCATTGATTTTATCAACAGGAAAGCTGCCGATGCCGATCCTTTTATGATGTACTTGGCATACAATGCGCCACATACACCTCTAGAGGCTCCTCAAGAAGAGATTGACGCTTTTAAATTAGCTAACCCAAACTTTGAGAGCTTGATTAGAAACAGTACTTACATTACAGCATCTACCCCAGTGACTAAAGAAACCGATCCGGTTAAAAAGCAAGCTCTCATTGATAAGTTTGTAGATGCTCGTATTACCTACGCTACCATGGTGACCAACATGGATACCAACATAGGAAGAATAGTGGCTAAGCTAAACGAAACTGGCGAAATGGATAATACAGTTATCGTATTTTTTAGTGATAACGGTGGTTATACTTATAGTAAAGGCGCAGTTAACTATCCACTTGCAGCTTTAAAAGGAAGTGTTGATGAAGGTGGACATAGAGTTCCATTCTTTGTACATTGGCCCAATAAAATAACGGAACAAGCTCATTATCCTTATCAAATAAGCTCAATGGATTTATACCCTACTTTGGTGAGTTTGGCTGGAGGAACAGTTCCTGCAACTAAAACCATTGATGGGGTAAACTTTATGGATAAGATGATTGCAGGTGAAGATGCTCGTCCTGGAGAAGTATTACATGTGTTACGTCCTCAAAACGGTTTTCATAATGCTGCTATCATTTCGTACCCATACCGTATTGTGCGCAAAGGCGGAAATGGCCAATGGAAATTATACCACGTAGATGTGAACCCAGAACAACAGTTGACTGGTGTGGTGGATAATACAACTGCCGATGCTATTATTGCCGAACTTGAGCGCAAAGGTGCTGATTGGGTAAGAGAATTTGCAGATGTAAAACCTGCTTGGTTCGATCATGATCGTGGTGATGGTCATCCACATCGTATACATTGGTTTGGCGAAGATTTAGCCGGTAATACTGCCGATCCTATTTTCCCAGGTTTCCACAATACCTATAACGACCCTACTTTAGATGTTGAAGACATTATTACTTCTTTATACCACATTTATCCAAACCCAAGTAACGATAGCTTTCATATTACATTTGATACTTCCATCAATAACTTGGAGCTTTCTCTTTATACTACTTCAGGTAAATTAATTAAAAAGATAGAATCGTCTTATGTGCAAGAAACAAGCGTTGATGCTACTGAACTCAAAAGCGGCATGTACATTTTAAAAGTTAAAGCCGATGATAATTTAACGATTGAGAAAGTGATTAAGATTTAAGCGTTTTGGTGCTTATGGAGAAGGACGAAACGCTAATCGTGATACTTCCTAGATACTGAACACGAAAAAACTATATCCTAAATAGGCTTCCCTTTGTTTTTATGAGCAAGGGGAAGTCTGCATGTATATTTACACTATGTTCGTATATCACAACAAAAACAATAACCAAAGCGGTATGGTTATTAAAGAGATAAGATGAGATAGTAAAACAGTACCGCTCATGAGTTTTTGATCGGCTCCGTATAGCTCACCCAATACTAAGCTAGATATAGAGTTGGGCATTACAGCAACAATTAACATGACGTTTAAATACGGATGGGATGGAAACAAATATTGGAGAATAACTACTCCTAATAAGGGAATAATCAAAAGGCGAAATAACATCACCGACCAGTAGTCAACCTGCAATAACTCCTTAAACTTTATTTTGCCCATTCGTCCACCTACCATAATTAAAGAAATAGGAATAGCAGCCTGTCCTAATTGGTAAATGGTTTTTTGGGTGTAATTAATAAATACACTTTTCTCTAATACTTCAGGTAAGGTGAGATTAAAATAATGCAATATTAATAACACTACTAAAGAAAAGTAAATACTAATTAAGGGAGGAGATAAAAGGTGTTTCAAGTTTTCGAGCTTAAAACCTTCCTCCTTTTTGTTTAGGATAGACATACCAATGGTCCATACCGAAATTTCTGCACCCAAGGTAGATAATATCAGTGCAGCCATATGTTGCTCGTCGTATAACTTGGCTATTATAGCCAAAGGTAAAAACGAAAAATTATTGATGGTCATCTGAAACAAAATAGCCTTACGCCTTTGTAAATCTTTGTGCTTAAAGAAACCTAAGAATATCAGCCCTACCACATAACCAATAACACATAAAATAAAAACAGACACAGGTAATTGCCACGACTCAAGCACTTTTTCAATACTATACCCTTTGGTAATAGAACTAAAAATTAGCGCAGGGTACAACACCTTAATAATAATCTGACTAAGATCTTTAAGTGTAGCCTCGCTAATAATATTTTTACGAATGAGAAGATAACCTGGGATGATCATCAGGAAAACCGTAAAAACATTTAAAAATAAAGTTTGAAACATGAAATTACCTTTTTGCCCTGCAAAGGTATAAGAATATACTTAGCTAATGAGCAATTGCAGGAACATATGGCAATTGAAAGTAAAATGTAGTACCAACGTCAGACTGCGATTCAAGCCATATTTTACCACCCATCATTTCTACAAACGATTTTGAAATAGCTAAGCCCAAACCTATTCCTTCCTCATAAGCTAAGGTGTGATCTTCTACTTTTCGGAAGCGTTCAAAAATAACTTTCATCGCCTCCTCACTAATACCTATACCAGTATCCGTTACATAAAACATCAATTTAGCATCATCCATGTCGTAGCCAAATTTAACCCCGCCCTCTTTAGTAAACTTCATGGCATTTTTTATCAGATTCATTAAAATCTGCTCCACCTTAACCGTATCCATTAATATATGTGCCTCCAAGTCGTTTAAGCCTTTATGCAGGTTAAATTCCAGCTTCTTACTTTTGGCGGTTAAATGAAAAAAATTGAAGATGCCATCCAGAATCTGATTTAATTTAACTGCCTTAGCATGCACCTCTACCAGCCCAGCCTCAATCTTTGAAATATCTACCAACTCTTCTATAATAGAGAGCATTCGTTTTCCACTATTTTCAACTACTTGAATATATTCTTGCTGCAACGGTTGTGGTAGGTTTTCATGCTTTAATAAATCCGCAAATCCCATAATGCCGTTCATGGGCGTTCTAATTTCGTGACTTAGGTTTGCCAAGAAAACGGATTTTAGTTTATCACTCTTTTCCGCTTTATTCTTTGCTTCTGCCAATAGTAGGTTTGTTTCTCGCAATACCTCATCTGTTATAATCAATTCGTCGTAACTGGCCTGCAGCTTTTCCTCTGCTACTTTCCTTCGTCTAATAGAATAGAGTAATAGCAGTATAACGACTACAAGAGCCGCAAACACAACGCCCATACTCATAAAGGTATTCTTATGGGTCACAAAAACTGAAATATTCTGGTTTATGATGACACGGTTTTTAGGTAGAACATCTTTATCAATATTAAATTTGATTAATTGTTGCTCGTCAAATTTAAAAATCATCGGGCTATTTTTAATCGGAATGTCCTTAGCCTTTGTTCCGTTTAAAAATGAGCTAACCAATTGAGCAGACTCTTGCCCTTGAAATTGCGGACTTGTTACTTTACCTCCAACCACACCCATTCCTACTACATCCCAAACACAATATACAGGCAAGCTCGTAAAACTGGTTACTAAATCTATACTTTCCTCTGGCGAAAAAACGGTTTCATCTGGCATTCGTAAATACATGGACCAGATAACAACGGTGTTTTTAGCTAAGCTATTTAATTGCTCCTTTAATTTTTCAGGAGACAAGTTTGTGAGGTAACTAATCTTTAAATCAGTATCCTCATACTTTTTAACACGTTGTATTTTATTTAAGAATTTAATTCCCGATAAGGTACTATCTGAGATAAATGCAATGTTTTTTGCTTTTGGATGATTCTGTAAAACCATATCTACAGTTCCTTCAATATCATAGGATTCGTAGATTCCTGTATAATCCTTTTCTAAAACTAAACGATCTTCTACAAAATCGTTAATGCCACAAAAAGCTACTGGTACATTGGGGAAGAGTTCTTGCTTATATTGAACTAAAAAGTTGAGTGCATGATCGTCTGACGAGATAATAGCATCAAACTTTATCTTTTCATATTTATGTTTTAATTGCTCTTTATACTGCTTAAAATAAATACTGTCGGACACTGTTTTGGTATCCATATAATTAACATACAAAAGCACATCATCTCTATCTTTAAAACCTTGCTTAATACCATCCATAATTCTATCCGTCCAATGAAAACCTGGATGGTATGCATGCAAAACAAGAATGCGTTTTTTGCTTTTTATATTCGTGATATCCTGTGATGAAGTAGCGCTTAACAAAACGCTCTGATCAAAACATAATACGCAAAAACACATCAAGATGAAAACCGATATAATACGCTTAATCATATATTAATATTCCTGTTTTAATTTCGGAAGATAGCAAATTACGGATAGTTTACTTGAAACGCAATGAAAATTAGTTCATGCGATATTACTTGTTGCATTCTTTACAATAAATTTCTTTCATCTTAGGATACCTTAAGTTCTGAAAATTAAGATCTACCCACGTGCACCAACGTTTTTTATTAAAGCGAAATGCGCGACTCATTATCTTATTTAACTCCTCCTCTTTTAGTCGGGATGGATAGGCCATACTGGTTTGAGCTAGAATAAAGGCCGCCTCCTCATTAAATCCCTTTTGCTTAGATCGCTTTAAAAGCATTTCAATGGTTAAATCATATCGACTCCAACTATTATAAAACAAACACAAATCTATTTCATCCTGTATATCAAGTGCCATTTGTTTAAAATATTTCTCTATGAAACCGAATGAATAGTTTAGTCCCTTAGCGTCATTATTCTGTCCAAAATACTTTATGGCAGTTAAGTGATAATTTAAAATCAATTGATTAAAAGCCTGGATGCCCTGAAATTCGCTAATGATATCTTCAATTTTATGCGGGTTCACAATTTTCTCAAACACTTTGTTACTCACATCCCAATCGTGCAATATGTAAGAGACTACCTGACAATATAAAATGCTTAAATTGTATTTAGCATCTTGGGTTAAATCGTCTGGATGGTTGAGCCAATGTCGTAAAAACAAAACGCTCTGCTCTAAATCAAAATCATATATTTTAGATAAAATGGCAGCCGTATTCTGCACCAATTCAGGTTTAGATAAAATAAATTCCATTTCCGACGGATGGAACAAATAGAAATGAAGACTATTGTTTTTATAAATTTCGGCCAATGCTCGATTGCTTATACCAACGTTTGATTTATGGATACCCGAATGGAAATTCTGTTGATAATACAAACTATCGGAAGGATTTAACTTGCCTTCGTAAAATATGGTAGCGTATGACCTGCGTTGAATATACAAAAGAGAGTCCCAATTATGAAGGGTATCTATACTCACAAATTTTCGTAGCTCTTCATGGCTCTTTTTTCGCATATCATTTAAAGCCATAAGTTCCAACTGAAAATCCATCGTCTCCCAGTTTTCCTTGGCTTTTACTGTAGTCGGTACGTTATCAGAACCGAATAAATCTTTTAAATAGTTTTTAATGTAGGATGCTCTTTCTTGCTGCAGTATGCTGTTTTTAACAGAATCACCCTCAATAGAACTATAACTAACTATTTCAACTTCTTTTAGCTTTCCCTCTAAAGCAAGGCTTTCATTTTCTCTAACAGGGGAAGTCATACCTCTATCAAAATCAAAATACATGGTTTCGCTATTAACAATGCCCCATTTTAATAAAGGGTATTGTTTGGAGTGCATAATTCGGGGTTCTATCTCTTGCAAAGAATATCGGCCACGAGGGATAGTTATGGGTTGATTATATCTACATACTTTTCCATTAATAATATATATCAAATTAGGCTTATAGTCTTTTTCATGAAACTCATCAGGAATGGTACCTACTTCTGAAATAAATCTAAATTTACTTTCTGCGGTATTATTTTTAAACAACTCATCTCTGTAAACAGGTTTCAGCATTACGCCATCATACACAGGAGAAAAGTCGATGATATTTTCACTTTTGCATGTAAACTGGTCGCGAGTAACCAAATCAATGGCAATACCATCTTTGGCATTGGGTATCATCTCATCAATCAAACTTTTGGAATGGTAATACATCTCTACCTTGTTTCCATAGGTTTGTAATGAGTTACCCATATTAATCACAAAATTATCCCTCGATTGCAGAAACTTATTACAGCTGTTATCTGCAGGCTTTACTCCAAACGCATTATCCGATTTCTGTCCGTTAATAACAATTCCTTTAGTAGCCATAACATGGGTGGCATATAACATCCCTCGCGTACTTCGAGCAAAACCAAATCCACCTAACTCATAATTGGGGTGGGTCATATTAGCATAATGGCCAGGAGATTCTTTCCAACCAGTAAACATTTCTTGAGCCAAAGCATCCATCATATCATCCTTTAGGTGCTTCTTCTTATTTTGTACGTATAGAATATTTTCTCCTACGAGTTCAAAATTGCTGGCAAATTTCTTTACTCGTAAACTTGGCGTACGAAGCTTTGATGATGATTCTTTATGCGAGAGGCGATTTACCCGAGCCATATAGCTTGAATGAAGTTGAGCAGCTTTAATAAGGTTGCTATCCTCAGTCAACACTTCCAGTTTTTTGCTAACTCGTAATTCATTTACCTTATTAAAAAGTGCATCGGAAAGGTAATTTTGTTCGTGCGTAGATAACTGAGCCATAACACTTACCTTTATTAACAGTAAGCAAACAATAAATAGAGTCCTCATTAATGTGATGTTTGGGAAGGTAGAGAAATCAATTACTTTTTAATAAAAGACACTTCTTCAAAAATATCGGAGATACCAAATATATGATAATCCTTGGCTTTCATTTTTTCAATTAACTCAATGGTTCTTTGTTTTCCATCTTCAAAGAAACGCTCATGAAACTCAATGGCTATTTGTTTAATATCAATGTTGGCATTCAAAACGCCATCAATTACATCGTACTCGGCACCTTCAATATCCATCTTTAAAAAATCGATGCATGTGTGTCCTAGCTCCTGAGTAATATCAATAAATGACTTCATTTGTACATCAATCATATCCGTATCTGAAACCGCATTATTCTGATGCAGACTGCCCGAAACATGTTCTTTGTTTTTAGGTAGATGAAATTGCATGGTACCCGACTCTTGAGCTATTCCATATTCATTCAAAGAAAATTCCTTAGGTAATTCTTGTTTTTTGCACCAATTGATAGACTTTGGGGTAGGGTCAAATGCAAACACTTTGCAACCGTGCTCTTCAATCATCTTACGGTCGAAGGTAATATCCTCTCCAACACCAAAAGAGTACACTATAGAATCTGGATTTAATAAACGATGTGCCACATAAAAACCGCCACCTCTGTTTCCATACCACTTTTTAGGTACTCGTGCCGACCTTTTAATATGACTATATTTTCCTTTTAATATAAAGTATAAACGTGTAAGTTTTGAATTCATGCTCCGATTAGTTTAAAACAAAACTAACAATTATTGGCAGTAATTCTGGATGCAAGGCTAAATTTGCTTTGCTGTATGTCTGCATGTTCTTCATTCTATCTAACTCAGCAGGCTTTAATATATGATTCATTCCTTCAATAATGGCTATTTGCGCCTTAGGTTGTGCCTGGTAAAGCATTTCTGCATCTTTCACGTCAACCTGTAAATCTGTAGTTCCCTGAACAATTAAAACAGGCTTATTTAATTTAGCAAGCTCTTTAGAAGGATTATATTTAAACCAAGAAATGAGATAAGGCTGAACGGAAGCACGGAATAAATTAAACAGCATGGGCGGTATTGAATCTACAGTTTGTCCATTTTCTAAATCCACTAATATAGTATCTACTTGGGCAGATAACATAGGTGCCTGACTTGCTACTTGTTTGCTTATAGTATTTGAAGCCATACCTCCAATTCCTGCCAAGGAAATAAATTTATCAACCTCTTTATTTTGTGCGCTTAACATTCCTATTAACGAGCCCTCACTATGCCCAGCTATCAATATATCTCCAAAGCGTTCATCGCTTTTATATTTATCCACCCATGCCGAGGCATCTTTTACAAAATCCTCAAACCTTAAATCTTTTTCGGTAATTACAGCGTCTTTACTTGCTGCCACTCCTCTTTTATCAAACCTTAAACTAGCAATCCCTTTATCCATTAGTCCCTCTGCCAACATTTTTAGGGAGTTATTCATCATCATAGGATTATTACCATTTCTATCGGTTGGACCCGAACCTGCAATAATAATTACCAATGGAGGTTGTTTTGCTTTCTCAGGAATCAGTAGCGTGCCTTTTAAATCGCCTTTGGAAGTGTTTAAGCTTACTTCGTTTTGTGCTATAGCAGAAAAACTAAATAATAGGGCGATACAAAAGCTTAAGAATATCTTTTTCATGAGGAACGTATGGTTTGTGTTAATTTATAAACAGGGGTTTAAAACATGAAAATTAATTAATTGTAACAATATAACTACAAATATTAAGGCTTTCTTCCAACACTCATTAACATTTTGAACAAATGCCCCTAAATTTTTAACAACTTAAAGTTGAATCTCTAATCATTTGTTAAAACTAGGCCGTTTTGTTAATCTCTGTTCTCAATGTTAATTTAATGTTATCTGTATGTTTCCTTTTTATTAATTAAGGACGTTTTTATCTTAATCCCTTAAATAAAATTAAAAGCACTAGTCCACACCCCCTTATTTTGCAATCACCTCAAACTGAATATCTACTTTTGAAATGTCAAACGGAAGTAATGCTTGACACAAACAAGTTTAATAAATAAAAATCATATATAATGAAAACAACAAATTTTGTAAAAAGACTAGCATTGGGAGTAATGTTTGTTTTTGTATTAGGTTCAGTAGCATTTGCAGGTGAAGGTGAAAAAGGAAAAAGCGATATGCAAATAGCTCCTTATTTAAATACTGATTATTCAGTAATCTCATTATCTAACAAAACAGATAAAACAGCGGTTTTTAAAATTGTTGATGACAATGGCGAAGTTTATTACAAAGAGTGGGTTAAAAAAGATGGTTTATCTCAAAAAGTACTTGACTTTGCTCATGCAGAAGACGGAACTTACAGAGCTATTCTTAAAGTAAATGGTAGCGATGATTTAACTGAGACCTTTATTATTAAGAATCATAAATTAGTTACACCAAAACAAGAAGTTAGCGAAGAGGAATTAAGAGCATTCTTTAACCTTGTTGAAAACACACTTTACGTAAGTCACATTACTTTTGGAAGTAACTCTTTTGGTATTTCAATTGCTGATTCTAACCGCGAAGATGTATTTGTAAAAAGCGTTGAAGGAAACTCTACTTACTCAGGAAAATTTGATATCTCTGCTTTACCAATCGGGCAGTATACTGTAAGTATTAACTCAGGAGATTCAAAGTATAGCTATGAGTTCCAGAAGTAGTCTGCAGGAAATTAGAAAGTTTATATCCCCCAACAAACTTTATTATATATGTGTATCTCTTTTTAATTAGAGATACACATTTTTTTTGCTTCTTACTTTAGCGAAGATTAAAATCGAGAGACATCACCACCACCAGATTCGCTAATCTTTTTATCCTTTGGCGAACCAGTATAATTAACATCACCACCACCACTGGCTTTAGCAGTCAACGATTCCGATGCATAAACATCTACATCTCCACCACCGCTGGCAGAAGCTGTAACATGTTTTGCTTTGAGTTTTTTGGCATTAATATCGGCTCCTCCAGAAGCTGATGCAGTCATTGTTTCTGTGGTTCCCTCCACCATAATATCAGCACCACCACTACAGTTCATTTTCAAAGTAGTGGTTGCTACAGAAAGGTAAATATCTCCACCACCGTTTGAATTTAACGTTAGCAAGTCTGCCTTGATGGGTGAATTACCTCTAATGTCGGCGCCGCCACTAGCTTTAAGATGTTTATATTCCGGTGCACTCACATATACTTTACGTACATCTTTTCCGTTCCATCTAAAATTACCTTTTACGTATACCTTCAACGTTCCTCCTTCAACCTCAGTTATAATTCTATGAATTTGGTCTTTGGAAGCTTCCACTTCTACACTCACTTGATCTCCTTGAGTCAAGTATACATTCACTCCCGAAGAAGCTGAAACAGAATGAAAGGATTCTACTTTACGAACTTCTCTTTCTGTATTTTGATTACCTGCAAACAGGTTAAGTCCAATAAGAACTGCAAAGGCGGATATTACTAATTTAGCTTTTGTCATAACGATATTATTAAAATAAGTCTTTCTATTACATGTGACGCTCCGATAAAATGAAAAGTTACAACAAAACTTTTTTTAAATGAAAAAAGGATTGCTCATTAGAACAATCCTTCATGTATACCTATTGTATAGTTATACCGCATGAGCTATATAGAATTAGTTATAAACTCATGAAATTTAATACTCCTCTTTACTATTTCACCTCCCAAACATCTCCAGCATTAACCAATTCTTCAAAAGATGAAATATTGGTTTGAGCTTGTACTTCTTTTAACTGAAGTTCTACACTCTGATCGTAACTTAAGCCCTCTACCGAGCGAATAACGCCCAGCGCCACGGGTAATTCAGGATAATCCATATTGGCCAACTTACGATGCATCGAAACATGATAACTCTCTGCATCATGAACCAAAATATCTTCTAAAGTATAACCATCTTCTCCAATAGTTACCGCTTTGATATCCATACCATCTAAAACTAAACCTTTGTCTTTATTAGCACCAAAAACCATTTTCTCGCCATGGTGTAAAACAATTGTCCTGTCGGCTTTATGCTTTTTATCAGTAATGGCCTCGTGGGTTTTATCGTTATAGATAACGCAATTCTGCAATACCTCCACAATAGAGGTTCCTTTATGCTTTGCAGCTTCTTGCATCACTTCTATGGATAATTTCAACTCCTTATCCACGGTACGTGCAAAAAACTGACTCCTGGCTCCTAGGGCTAATTCACCTGGACGAAAAGGGTCTTCAACTGTACCAAAAGGCGATGTTTTTGAAATAAATCCACGCTTAGAAGTAGGTGAATATTGCCCCTTGGTTAAACCATAAATCTGGTTATTAAAAAGAATGACATTAATATCTATATTTCTACGGATAAGATGGATAAAATGGTTTCCTCCAATAGCCAAAGCATCTCCATCGCCTGTAATTTGCCAAACATGTAAGTTTGGATTGGCTACCTTAACTCCTGACGCCACCGCTGCTGCCCTACCATGAATGGTATGAAACCCATAGGTGTTCATGTAATAAGGAAAACGAGAAGAACAACCAATTCCTGAAATAACGGCTACTTCGTGCGGCAGCACTTTTAAGTTAGCCATAGCTTTTTGAACCGCATTAAGAATGGCATGGTCTCCACATCCTGGGCACCATCTTACACTTAAATCACTTTTAAAGTCGGTATATTTTAATTCGCAATGTTCGCTCATGACTATTCCTCCAATAATTTTTTAACATGATCCTTAATTTCAACCACTGTAAATGGTAACCCTTGCACTTTATTAAATTGTTTGTAATCAATATCAGGGAAATTCATTCGTAAATAGTTGACAAACTGCCCCAGATTTAATTCACACACTACAATCTTTTTGTATCGCTTAAGAATGTCATAAGTGTTTCGTGGTAATGGATTAATATAATTAAAGTGAGCCAAAGCTACTCCTACGCCTTCCTCTTCCAGCTCTTCAACCGCTGTAAATAAATGACCAAATGTTCCACCCCAACCAACAACTAGCAAGTCACTTTCGGGAGTTCCTAATACATCTTGCTCAATAATATGGTCTTCAATCTTTTTAATTTTATTCTGACGATAGTCAACCATCTTTTGGTGGCTCATGGCATCATAAGAAACCCCTCCTGTATTTTCGTCTTTCTCTAAACCGCCAATACGATGCATCAAATCAGGTGTTCCAATAGGCACCCAACTTCTTACTAAGCTTTCTGGGTCTCTATGGTAAGGCATCCAGGTATCCTTTTTATCTTCAGCTACTCGCTTGGGTTTAATGGTAGGATAGTCTTTTAAATCAGGAATCTTCCATGGCTGGGTACCATTGGCTAAAAATCCATCAGTCAATAAAATTACAGGCGTCATATGTTCCACTGCTATTTTGGCTGCATAAAAGGCATACTCAAAACAGTTAATGGGCGAAGATGCGGCTATCACCACACAAGGACTTTCCCCATTTCTACCATACAGTGCTTGCATTAAATCACTTTGCTCCGTTTTGGTAGGCAATCCTGTAGAAGGACCTCCACGTTGAACATTTACAATAACCAATGGTAATTCTGCTATTATAGCCAAACCAATGGCTTCACCTTTTAATGCTAACCCAGGACCAGATGTAGTCGTCACAGCTAAATCGCCGGCAAAACTTGCTCCAATAGCTGTACAAATACCTGCAATCTCATCCTCTGCCTGAAAAACTTTTACTCCTAAATCTTTTCTGGCAGATAGCTCTTGCAGAATCTCCGTAGCTGGCGTAATAGGATAAGAACCTAAAAACAACTCCAAACTTGCCTTTTGAGCTGCAGCTATTAATCCCCAAGCAACAGCCACATTACCATTTAAATTACGGTACTTCCCTTTTTTAATCGATGCTGGGTTTATATGAAAAGAAGGCGTTACGGCCTGTATAATTACACCATAGTCGTAACCTTCCTTTAATACTTTCAGATTAGCTTCCACCACAATGGGGTTTTTAGCAAATTTCTTTTTAATAAACTCTTTAGTATGCTCCAATGGGCGATCGAATAACCAATACACCAAACCTAAAGCATACATATTTTTACTTCGCAGAATACTCTTCTTATCCAGACCCATATCCTTTAAACTTATTTTGGTAAGCTCAGTAATAGGTGCCTTTATAATATTATAGTCTCCTAATTTATCCTCTGTAATTGGATCATCCGTTTGATAACCTGCCTTTTCCAGATTTCGATCATCAAAACTATCCACATCCATAATGATAGTACCTCCAGGTTTAACCCACTTAGAGTTTGCTCGCAGTGCTGCTGGATTCATCGCCACCAAAACATCAGCATAATCTCCAGGAGTATATACTTCCGTATGTCCAAAATGAACTTGAAAGCCAGATACACCTCCAATGGTTCCTTGAGGGGCTCTAATTTCCGCAGGGTAATCTGGAAATGTAGAAATATCGTTGCCAAAAACCGCTGAGGTATTTGAAAACAGGGTGCCGGTCAGCTGCATGCCGTCTCCGGAGTCGCCCGAAAACCGAACAACAACCTCGTCCCGTTCGATTACTTTTGAACTTCTGCCCATAATGATTATAAAACTTTTTCAGGATTTTTTCATTCAATCTTCAAGTGAATCTTACTTCACTAAAAACTGATTTGCGTTAACTACCAGTAAAGGTAATGGCTATAAAACAACAAAAGCTTGACAGACGTCAGTATTTATCGGTGAAAACCAATATTTTATGATTTTATTTGAGTAACAAATACAATTCCAAATCATCTTATAGCAAGAAAATTAGTAGGATATAGGTTTATTAATACCTAAAATAAAAAGTGAAGGAGTGTTAAGGAACATATTATTTGCCTGTAAAAACACTAATTTTGCCACACTATCAATTAAAAAACTAATAACATATATAATGGCTTTAATTAAAGAAGTAAGAGGGTTTACGCCAAAATTTGGCGAGAATGTTTTTTTAGCAGAAAATGCAACCATTGTGGGTGACGTAGAAATGGGCAATGACTGTAGTATTTGGTTTAATGCAGTTTTACGCGGTGATGTAAACTCTATTAAAATTGGTAATAAGGTTAATATTCAGGATGGATCAGTTTTACATACGCTTTACCAAAAATCAACCATCGAAATTGGCGACAATGTATCTATCGGTCATAACGTAACTATACACGGTGCTAAAATTAAAAATGATGTATTGGTAGGTATGGGAGCAACTGTGCTTGATGATGCTGTAATTGGAGAGAACTCTATTATTGCTGCTAATTCACTTATTTTAAGTGGAACCCAAGTAGAACCTAATAGCATTTATGCTGGTGTTCCTGCTAAAAAAGTAAAAGACATTGAGCCTAACCAAACCAAGGAAATGATTAACAAAATAGCCAACAACTACCTGATGTATTCAAGTTGGTACAAATAGTTATTGGTCATTAGTCATTAGTCATTGGTCATTAGTAATTTCATAACCATTTTACTATTGACCATTGGCAAGTGACTATTACAGATGAATATGTTTTACTTCAATATCTTCTTTTAAAAAGTACCCTGCCGTTTGTTTAAACTTGTCCACATTCTCTGTAGTATAAAAAGTTAGCTCGCCATTTTTTCTACAACGTTCGTCCATTTCTGGATGACGCTTTAAATAATCAACCAGACTAGTAGCTACAATATCACCTTGCGAAAGAATAGTTGTATCTTTAGGCATATAAGCCTTAATTTTATCTTTTAATAGAGGATAATGAGTACATCCTAGGATGACAGTATCTATATCTTTATTTTGGCTAATTAGGCCTTCTATATTCTTTTTAATAAAATAATCTGTTCCCTCAGAATTTGCTTCTCCATTTTCTACCAAAGGTACCCACATCGGGCAAGCCTCTTGATACACAGTAATAGCAGCTGACTGCTTCTCTATTTCCATGGGATAAGATAAAGACTGAACCGTACCAATAGTACCTAAAACACCCACTTTATTCGTTTTTGTATATGAAGAAATCACCTCTGCACTGGGTCGAATAACACCTAACACTCTTTTTTGGGGATCAATCAAAGGAAGATCTTTTTGCTGAATAGTTCTTAATGCCTTTGCAGATGCCGTATTACATGCTAAAATAATTAAATGGACCCCCATAGAAAAGAGCTTTTTAACCGCCTCCAAAGTGTATTGATAAACCACATCAAAAGAACGCGTACCATATGGTGTACGTGCATTATCTCCCAGGTATATAAAATCGTAATCTGGCATTTGCTTACGAAGTTTATCTAGCACTGTAAGGCCACCGTACCCAGAGTCAAAAACAGCTATTGGTCCTATATTATTATTCATTTCAATTATAAGTTGAAAGTCTATTTTTAAAGCACAAAAAAAGGATGGCTATAAATAACCATCCTTCAAATATATAAATTTTATTTGCTGCTACTTATAATGCAGGTGTCGCTAATTTAGCTTTTACTAACTCGGCAACATCTGTACTTTTTTCTGAATGATAAATAACCACTCTAGAACTTACATCAAAAATATAGATAAATCCATTTTCTGAACCTACTTCATCAATCGCTTTTTGTACTTTTTGAATGATTGGTTGAAGTAGTTGCTGTTCTTGTTGTTGTAAGTTTTGTTGCGCTAGCATTTGAAAGTTTTGTAAACGCTGACTAATTTCTTGAATCTCTTTTTCTTTTGTTGCACGAATTAACTCAGGTAAAGAATCTCTTTTTTCCATGTAATCTGTGTACTTAGAATCTAATTCTTCGTTCATCACTTTAAGGTTTTGCTCTAATTTTTGAGCTTCATCCTGAAGTTTTTTATCTGCCTCAAGTTTTGCTGGTAATGCAGCAACTAATTCTTGAATGTTTACGTGACCGAATTTTAAATCCTGCGCAAATACGCTTGAGCTAACAACAACAGCCGCTATAACTAATAGTAATTTTATCGATTTCATATTCTTAGTTTTTTAAATTCCTAGATTAATAATTGATTATTGAAGACCTAACTTTGCCTTAACTAATGCAGACACATCAACGCTTTTTTCAGACTTGTATACTGTAAGTCCACCTACTTCTTCAAATATATATAGAAAACCATTTTCGGCTCCTACTTCCTGAATAGCGTTACTAACCTTATCAAATACAGGTTTTTTAAGCTCTTGTTCCTTTTGCTTCAACGCTTGC
The DNA here is from genome assembly GCF_001659685.2 of Labilibacter marinus. Lineage (GTDB taxonomy): Bacteria > Bacteroidota > Bacteroidia > Bacteroidales > Marinilabiliaceae > Saccharicrinis > Saccharicrinis marinus. Next base: position 44,610 of record NZ_LXYE02000052.1, on the reverse strand, counting down.
TGAGAACTTTGGTAAAAGTTTTGAACCTTACCGTTACCTTCTTGAATTTGCGTTTCTAAAGCAGTACGCTCTTGCGGAGTTAAAGCACCACTTTGCATTTTAGTTAGATAATCGGTTTGAAGTGCCTTAAGGCTTTCTTGCATATCCGTTAATTGCCCCTCTAACGTTTCATATTCAGCCTTTAGCTGAGTATCAATCGTCTGCAATTCAGGCATGGTTGATAGGATAGCTTGTGTGTTCACGTGCCCAAATTTAAGCGCTGTTTGCGCCGAAACTGCCATGGTTGAACCCATAAGAGCTAAGCCAATAAATAAATGTTTAAGAATTTTCATATAGTTTGTATTAGTATTGCATCAGTGATAAAATAAAGCATCACCCACAATCATCTATTTTTTATATCCAAGTTTTTCTAGTACGTCGTCGCTAATATCGTATTTTGCATCGGAAAATAAAACTACTCCACCAGAAGCTTTATCAAAAATGGCTGCGTAGCCATCATCCTCAACCATTTCACGAATGGCATTATAAATGTCATCCTGAATAGGTTTAACCAGCGCTTCTCTTTTTTTACCCAGCTCTCCTTCTGGTCCAAAGTATCTGGTTTGTAATTGTCTTGCTTGTTTTTCCTTTGCTACAATTTCTTCTTCCTTTTTAATTTTCATCTCGTTAGATAAAAATACACTTTCGGTTTGGTAATTCTGGTACATGGTTTCTACCTCGGCATAAACGGCTTCAATTTCTTTTTGCCATTTTTGCGATGCTTGGTTTAACTGATCATTAGCCGCTTCGAATGCAGGAATATTTTTTAAGATATACTCTGTATCTACAAAGGCATATTTTTGCGCTTTTAAGCCTAGGCCTACAAACATTACTATCGCAATTAAAGCTATCTTTTTCATGTGTCTTAATTTTTTGGTTAAACAATAAGTTCAACCCTATATCTCAAAAATCAAACCATTTTTAAAACTGCTGTCCCATTACAAAGTGGAACTGACTTCCATTCACTTTACTATTCGTATTAGAAACATCATCAAATCCATAACCCCAATCAATTCCCATCAATCCAAAAATTGGTAAGAATATACGAACTCCAACACCTGCTGAACGTTTTAAATCAAATGGACTATAATCTCTAAAATCGCTCCATGCGTTACCTGCCTCAAGGAAAGCTAAACAATATACCTGAGCCGATGGCTGTAGCGTAAGAGGGTAACGCATTTCAAAGGTTAATTTGTTATACATGTTACCATCATAACTACCGTACTCATCCCTTGGCGTCAGTGAGGAGTTCTCATAACCTCTTAATCCTATAGTTTGACTACCATACATACTATAACCAGACATTCCATCACCACCAAGCATAAATTTCTCATACGGAGAACGAACGTACTCATTGTAATATCCTAAGAAACCCATTTCGTATTTACCCATGATAACTAACTTCTGGCTTTTATCAAGTGCTTTAAAAATTGATCCTTGAGTAGTCCACTTATGATATTCAATTAAATCATATAATTGTCCTTGCGCTTCTGCTCTTTCATCCGCGTCTGTTGATTTAGTCATTTCATATAATCCTTCATAATCCTTATCTAACCACATAGAATATGGTGGAGTAAACTCAAGCCCAATGGAAAAATTAGATCCACTACGTGTATATAAAGGGTTATCAATAGAATTACGCGATAACATCAGTTTGAAATGCAGATTCTGCGATATTCCATTCTGCATCACAAAACTTTGCCAATTTTGAATATCGTAATGCTGATAACTTACTTCTGTATAAAGTGAGAACCAGTCATCTGGCCATGTTAAACGCTTACCAAAACCAACAGATACACCAGATATTTTCATATGCATATCTATCTCGGAATCATCATAAGTTACACTCTGACCATAACCACCACCATAGCCTCCACCGTAACCACCGCCATAACCACCACCGTAACCATAACCATTATAGTTATTAAAGTTGTTTTGGTATTGATTAGAAACACTTGATTGAATAGAGCGATATGCAGAAACAGTTAAAGAGTTAGGACGCTTACCTCCTAGCCACGGCTCCGTGAATGAAAGACTATATGATTGATAGTACTTACCATTGGTTTGAGCTCGTAAAGATAAAGTTTGTCCATCACCAGTAGGTAAAGGTTTCCATGCTTCTTTATTAAAGATGTTACGCATCGAGAAGTTAGAAAACTTAAGTCCTACAGAACCTACAAACATACCTGCTCCCCAACCTCCAGAAAGCTCAATCTGGTCGTTTGCTTTTTCTTCTAGATTATATACTAAATCTACCGTTCCATCTTCTGGGTTTGGCTGAACATCGGGCTGAATATTCTCTGGGTTAAAGTGCCCCAATTGAGACAGCTCACGTACCGTACGAATTAATTCAGCTTTGCTAAATAACTGTCCTGGTTTTGTTCTTATCTCACGACGAACTACATGTTCGTGTGTTTTGGTGTTACCATTAATAACAATATTACTAATGGTTGCTTTTTTTCCTTCGTAAATACGCATCTCTAAATCAATGGTATCTCCGTAAACTTTTATTTCGATAGGTTGAATATTAGAGAAAAGATAACCATGGTTCATATACAAGTTATGTACCGCATCATCATCCTGATACAAACGCTCATCTAATAACTTTTGGTTAAAGATATCTCCTTTTTCAAGTCGTAAAACCGCACCTAAGTATTCTCCAGGGTAAATACTATTACCAATCCAGCTAATATCACCTAAATAATACTGGCGTCCTTCTTCAATGCCAATTTTAATATCAACGGTATTATCATCATTCCGGGCTATTGAGTCATACTCAATAACCATATCACGATAACCTTGTTCGTTATACTTATCAATTAAAGCTATTAAATCCTCTTTGTAGGTTTCGTCAATAAACTTTTTGGTACGGAAGAAGTTTACAACTTTACCTTTTGCATTGGTTTTTTTCATGGCACGATTTAAGCTTTGGTCAGTAAAAACCGTATTGCCAACAAAATCCAAACTGCTTACTTTTACTTTCTCTTTTTTATCTACTGTAATATCCAGATATACGTGATTTATCTTAGTAGTATCATCTTTTTGAACTACATGAACTTCCGTATTATAAAAACCTTTACCCACAAAATAATCCGTAATATACTTCTCTGATCGGGTAATTAAATAAGGTGTTACCTGGCTACCTTTCATCATGGCTACTTTTTCAGCAACCGTTTCCATCTCTGATTTTTTTAAACCATAATAATTGATTTCCGATAAGCGAGGACGTTCTTCCAGTTCAATTTCAATCCATATTTTCCCAGACTCAATTTTTGTCGCTTTAACTTTTACGTCAGAAAATAGTCCATGATTCCAGAATTTTCTAATAGACTCTGAGATCTCTTCGCCAGGAACCGTAATTTTTTGTCCTACGGCTAAACCAGAAAGGTTAGCCAATATTTTAGGGTCATAATTTTGTATACCTGTTACATTAATCTCGGCTATTTCGTATTTTCGGGGAGTTCCGGAATAGCTGATTACAGGTACACTCTCTTGACTCTGAGCAAATGATATTGTGGGGAATATGGTGAGAATGATTAAGAAAAGTGTAAAGTGCTTCAACATTATATGGTTTCTAAATTGTTCTATTTCTTTAATTGTTCGCTTGTTTTGCCAAAGCGTCTTTCTCTCGACTGAAAGTCCATTAAGGCCTCATAAAAATCTTCTTTCTGAAAATCGGGCCATAAGGTATCACAGAAATACAACTCTGCATAGGCCAATTGCCACAGTAAAAAGTTACTTATTCTTAACTCGCCGCTGGTTCTAATCATTAACTCAGGATCAGGAATATTAGCTGTTGTTAAGTTGTTAGAAATAGTTTCCGCATCAATCGCATCCACATCTAACTCATTATTTTTTACTTGTTCTGCTATCTTTTTAACCGCATCAGTAATCTCCCATCTAGCGCTATAACTTATAGCAAGGTTTAAAGTAAGACCTGAATTTTGGGAAGTTTTTTCGATACATTCTACCAGTTTTCTTTTTACTTCTTTAGGCAAAGTATCAATACATCCAATCACACTCAAACGTACATTGTTTTTCATGAATGTTTTTGTTTCAGAAGTAATTGTGGAAACCAAAAGAGCCATCAATGCATCCACTTCTAACTTGGGCCTTTTCCAATTTTCAGTTGAAAAAGCGTAAAGAGTAATGTATCCAATCTCTAATTCACCTGCTGCCTCAAGTACAGCACGAACAGCCTTAACGCCACTCCTGTGTCCAAAAACCCTGGAATTACCTCTCTTTTTTGCCCATCTCCCATTACCATCCATAATAATGGCAACATGCTCTGGCAGTCTTTCTTTTATCAGTTGGTTCTTTACTGACATATATTTTTTGTCTTTGCCTTTTTTTTTAATATCCTCCGTTACACTGGCCCTTTTTCCTAAACAAGCTAAACGTAACCATTACTGATGCAACAGAATACATATCTGTATTGTGAATTTTACCTGAGTTATTAAAACCATAAGGATCACTTGGATTAGGAATACCAGGACCAAATCCTGCTTGTTCTTCAATATCCAAATCATCCACAAAAGTTTTGCGAAAACTCCATTCCGCACCCACTCTTATCCACTTGTTTAGTTTATACTTGGCACCAATACCGAATGGCAAAGATAATATAAAAACCGTTTGATTTGTATCATTTCCACTTTCTGTAGAAATTCTTTTATAAACCGTTGTACCTAAGCCCAATAAAAGATATGGGGTAAACCTGGTATCGCTTACAAAAGCATGATCGTAAGATTTAAAATTAAACTCCATTTGCACGGTACCATCCACCAAAAAATTATTGAATGAATAAGGTACATCCCCTTCTGGAAAAAAGGCTTTATCTGATGGATAACTACCTTTAATTCTACAAGCTCCGAGCGTTCCCTTCACTGCATACCTATCCGTAAGCACATATCGTCCTACGCCTCCAAAAGCAAAACTGGGCTGATAAAATTGAGTTTGCGGATTCAGATCTCCTAAATAATAAGAAGTTCCTAAATACCCACCCAACTCTAATTTATCTTGAGCCTTGCTAAAAGTAAGCGTAACAAACAGACTCGCAAAAATAGCGACAGCCTTTAACCTAAGTTTAACTTTATAAATTGACTTCTTACACATGCTTATAACACGCTTAATTATTATAGTTTATGTACTAAAAACACCAAAGATGGCAAATGTAATATTAATATTAAACCTGAGAATTAATATTTACACAAAAAAAGGCCTTTAGAACATTCTAAAAGCCAGCTTACAGTATATAACCTGTTTTTTGTGTTTTTATTGTAAGAAGGAATGGTAAACTGGAAAATGGGAGCAACGGTAGTTAAAATGTTACACGAAAGATTGGTGCGACAGCGGCGGGGCTTTATCATTTATGGTAAAAGCCAACGAGTATTTTATTCCTTTAGGAGATTTAATTGATGTAGATGCAGAAATTAAACGTTTAGAAGAGGAATTAAAGTACAATAAAGGTTTCCTTATTTCGGTAAGCAAGAAGCTAAGCAACGAACGTTTTGTAAACAATGCACCAGAAAAAGTGGTAGCCATTGAAAAACAAAAACAAGCCGATGCCGAAGCTAAAATCAAAGCTTTAGAAGAAAGCATCGCTAACTTGAAAGGGTAGTTTTAAGACACAAGTATCAAGTAGGAAGTTTCAAGACTGCTACAGCATAAATATAAAACACAAAGGCCGCATTTTGCGGCCTTTGTTGTATCATGTACGTACTTTCTCCTCCTTTAAAAGGAGGAGTACCTCGACGTAGGAGAGGGGAGGTGGTTGAAATGAATCTCGCAGTCTGAGGTGTGACTATAAGCAAGCTGTAAATGTCACCCTTTGACTACAAACGAATATTATTTCTTAATAATTTTTTGACTAGATAATATATAGTTGTTTCTAGATATAACAACTATATATATACCTTTATTCAAACTGCTGATATTATATTGATACTCAGAATTAATTTCTGAGCTTTTAAAAACGGGAATTCCTGATAAATCATAAATACTAATGTATGATCCAATTAAATCTTTTCCTTCAAGCCAAAAATAATCTTTTGTACTTGTAGGGTATATACGAATATCTGTAGCTTTTTTGGTTTTAACATAGGTGTACTCTGTTATACTCTCATAGTTTAATCTTGGTCTAAAAGTATCATCCCAAGCGTTTTTCCCTATCTTCCATATGTTTTCAAAATCCCAAGTTGGAAAGTTGCTTTTTCTTACAAATCCTGAAGTATTTATGTCTTTAGACTTATCAGCATTACGAGGTATAGCTCCAGCAGTAGAAACCCCGGAGGTTTCGCTATCCCAAAAACAATCAGAAACATCCATGCCGTAGGATCCAGCTACACCTATTAAGGCTCCTGAGTATTGGTATGCGGTTACCTGACTACTAGAATAACAATTACTCATGGTTAAGTCTAAACTCGCCATACCAACAACCCCTCCAATGTATCTAGTACCAGAAACATTAGTTGAAGAGTAACAATTGGAGATATTCACTCCTCTGGCATGTCCAACAACCCCTCCAATATTTTCATCTCCAGTTATACTTCCTCCTGTTACAAAGCAATTTCTTACAGTAGCCACACGCTCATTATACCCATAGGCAAATCCAATTAAGGCACCAACTGAGTTACTTTTATATTCCCCTCCAATAATTTTAGGGTTAACAATGCCAAGGTTCTCAATTGTTGACTTCAAATAAACCTCACCAAATAATCCTAATATATCATCATCACTTTTGATGTACAAGTTTGATATAATGTGACCATTCCCATTAAATGTCCCATAAAAAGGATTATTTCCAATACCTATAGGCGAAAAACCACTGCCTCCATTATTATAATCAGGATTGGTTTCTGTTTCTGCTGCATCAATATCTGCAGTAAGGATAAAGTGCTCTTTCCAGAAAGAATGGTTTTTAGAAAGATAGTGTAAGTCAGCTAAATCCGCTATTTGGTATGGATCACCTTCCGTACCATTACCATAATTATTGCTTTGGTCTGCAAAATTTCCGGCAAAAGTTGCCGTGGTTTGTAAAGAGATTGATAATATTAAGATAGAAAATACTCGCTTAGTGTATATTCGAAAGGTTTGATTGTAGTTCATAACTTAATAATGATGTTTAGATAATTAATTTTGTGCAATTATAATTAATATTTTCGGATTCATTAACTGTTTGCTTTCTCTAACGCCGGTGCGCGATTCCACCTAAAATCCGCATGCCAAAATTCGCATACTGATTTTCTACAATCTATCGTGCTTTTAAATTTTTTAGCGGCTCTCCGCTATCAATCTCAATCCAACTCCAGTCAATACTCAACTGAAATTATGAATTTAGGCTGCTTGGGTGAGCTCAACGGCATAGTATTCCCTTTAGGGCTTAAGCCTATTACCTTTCTCTATTTAAAATTTGCCCTGTTCATGTTTGATTTATTTTAAGTTTTAAATCCAGTTGAGCCATACAGTCTCAATTTTCTTGTTCTGCCTGAGCAAACCCATTTGCCAGGCACGCATATAAATCTGAAGATGAATTTCTTGATCCTGAAGTGCGGTGACAAAACCTTCGTTAGACCAGAAAATTTCTCGATCATATGTACATATAGGTTCTTGCACATGGCCATGACTATCAAGAATACCGAATTCTGTTCCAGTTTTGAAAAAGGCATTCTGTCCCAGCCAAAATCATTCTTCAATACATCAAATTCTCTTTCACGCGCTCCTCTGGCATTGTAAAAAAACACTACTTCGTCATCTGTCATCTCAAAGTCGTTGGTCATAATTGCGCTATAGTTATATGCTTCGCCCGTGAACAGGTTCAGTTGCCCATCCCGTCTGGCTTCTTTGGTGACCACAATCCTATATTCCTTTAATGAGTTCGTTTTCTCTTTGTTCCCTTTTGCATAGCGTACAAACGGAGTAAAAGAGGTAGAGCCCCAGAACAGGGTATCGTCTCCAACTTTTATTTCCTCCCATTCTTCAATTTTTGTAATTGCTTTCTCCAAAGTTTCCGTCATCCATGCTTTCACAAAAATTCGATTGGTGCACTTCTCCATCGACTTGATGATGTTGTATGTGTACGATGCAGAATCTGCCCTTATTACATCAATGGTAATCCCTGCCTCTTCTAGCAGGGCTGCCATCCTGTCGATTGTTTCATGTTGCAAAATATGGGCATTGCTTTTTCCATTCCTGTTTTCTACATATACAACATGCCGGCCAACCATACCTACTCCGGGGCAATATCCGTTTTCTTTTTTATAGGTAAGTTCTGCATCCGCTTTCTCGGTAAATATTATGGTATTGTCATAATCCAAAATCACATTGCCTTTTTCGAAGCCTGGCAATAGAGAGAGCATTTGCAGGTTTAGCCGGTTCAGCTCATCTGTCAAAGAGAACAGGTGCTCTTTCTTGTCTCTTTTTGCCACAAATAATTCTGCAGGAACAGCCAATGATTTTAACCTGTTTAAAACTCGGTCTAGACTAGGTACTTTTATTAACGGATTGTCTCTAAAACTTTTCCGCAAGTTAACCGACAGATCCTCTGCACAGTCTCCTCCACAGAAGAATACAGACCAATAGGACATGACTATGTCAAACCAATTATATGTTGACTGTTTGGGTAACATGGGTAAATTTTCTTCCAATAGTTTATCAATTTTTAATTTAATCGTTTCTTCTATTATAAAGTTCAATCCTCCAAACGGCGATATTGCTGGGCTATTTAGTATCTTCATATCGGTATTTTGTTAGCAACACCAATTTAGGTGAAAATACTTTGGCTGTAAAACTTTATTGAATAGAGTTTTACAGCTTTTTTAAACCACTACCTGCGGATTTTAGGGAGGACTCGTGCGATAGCAGAGGATACGTGCAGGAGCTGTGCAAGATTGAGGGGGATGAATGCCCTTTGCTAATTATTACAATTGTTAATTACATTATCTAATATTCTCTCATCTGCTTCAGAGTCTTTATTATTGCGTACACTAATATTATTATAAATTAACTTACCACTAGTAAAGAGCTTATACAAAGGACAATAATCATCTAGAAAATCATTTGACCAAATAGCTAAATACGTACACTCTGTTAAATTTTCTAAACCTGCTAATGACATTAATGTGTTATTATTAACAATACTTAACTCTCCACCTATAGTTTCTAAATTATTTAATCCATCTAATGTACGCAGTGCTTTATTCTCTTTTATCCATAAAAACCCACCAACAGACTTTAAATTATTTAATCCATCCAATGACACTAAAGATGAATATAAGAAATCTAGATCCCCTCCTATTGTTGTTAAGTTATTTAAATCAGATATGGTTGTTGATTTTAATGGACGAAAACTTGCATTACCTCCAATTTTATTTAATTTTTTCAAACCATCTATATTATTAGCATCTATTTCTACATCACCATGAACCACCTCCAAATTACTTAACATATTCAAATCATTTATCACCCCATTAAAATCACTTATCCATAAATTGTTTAACTCCGTACATGATTGTAGTATCTTAGGTAAGTTAGTAGATACAAATTGCTCACTATCAACCCAGTATTCAAAACCTGAGATATCGCCTTCGACCTTATCCAATATTGTTAAATCTGATAGTTTCCTATTATTAATTATACTTAAATTACCATTAACTTCTTCAAGGCTTTCAAAAAAATCCAAATTCTCGATTTCGTCAGCACCTTTTATATAAAGACCAGTGTTAATTTTTTGCAACTTTTTTAAAAAACTTAAATCTTCAACTCCATTTTCAATGATTAAGAAGTCTATTTCTTCTAGGTTAGATAAAAAAGAATAATCTTTGTAATTATTTTTATCCAATTCTTCTTTACTTACTTCTATATCTCCATTAATTTTGGTAAAACCTTTTTGCTCGAAATAATGAGCCCAAGTTCTTAAAGACATATTATATGAATCCCATGATGCACTCGTACTTTTAGGTGTTGTAAAAGTTCTTATTTCACTAGAATCAACTAAACCAGAACTGCTGGTTGCTAATATTCTCCAATAGTATTTTTTACCTGCCTTAAAATCATTAGTATAAATTTCAGACTCACGAAATTCACGAATCCTTTTTTGGGGTGGGTAAATTGTATCTGCATGCAAAGTATATGTTACTCCAGCACTACTTTCATCTGAAATATCGAAACATATATCCCCGAACATAATATCTTCAATTTCTGCGTTGTTCTCAGGTGCAAGTAACGATGGCACAACAGGGGGTTTATCCTCCTTCTCACATGCGGTAAATACCGCTAAAGCCATAGCCAAAATGACTAATAATTTATTTAACCTCATAATGTATAGTATTAATTGTGTTTTTGTTGATTTGTATCAGATATTACCTACGTGTTATGCTTAATAAGGTTAGGCGCATCTATTCTTTTTTTTCTCCCACTCGTGTGGATTTAACGCAGCGCAATTCCTGAAACTTTATATTGAGTTACCTATGCCTTATAAAATAATACCAATTGCAATATGAAATTGGACTTAAATAAAATTAGACATTTTGGATTTAGACAAGGCGGAAAATTAAAGCATAGCCATAGCAGTGGTGAAATTTTATAACGATGGATAAATCCTAAAGAATATATTTACATGGCTCATTTCATGTTATTATTGATATAACTCACTTCCGATGCTGGTGCACGTGTCCTCACGCGTTCTTTTAGTACAACTTCTGCTTACTTATCACACGAGAGGACTCGTGCGATAGCAGGGGGTAGGATTGAAATACGATTTTTTAATGTTTTGAATCATATACTCTGTTTTTTGCCCATTGGGCGGGTTAATACTTACAGCCAGGCGGCTGCGGAATAATTCCTTGTATTATAGGTTGGTGTTTAAGTTTATGATTTATTATGACTTATTGCTTTTGCAACAATGGTATTACTTATTTACTTAATATAAGGTTACAAACTATATAACTTTGTTTCGTTTTTTACACTGGCTCCACTCAGCGAAGGCTAGTGCGCGTGTCCTCACGCGTACCTATGTACAACTTCTTATTTATTACACGATAGGACTCGTGCGATAGCGCAGGGTTTTTTGTGTTTTTATTGTAAGAAGGAATGGTAAACTGGAAAATGGGAGCAACGGTAGTTAAAATGTTACACGAAAGATTGGTGCGACAGCGGCGGGAATGTTTTTTACCGAGCTCGCAGTATTTAAAAACACATACTTATTCCTGCACTAACTGACCAATTATTATTTGTTACACCACTAATTCCTGAATCTACTCCATCAATCTGATAGCTGATATCATCTTGATTTAAGGCTTCGTTAGCCTGGGTTCTGAAAACTCCTTTGGCTTCTTTCATATAGATGGTTTCTTGAGATTTGTTGGCCCAAAAATAATTTGCACCCACATTTAAATACCACAAGGCTTTTAACTGAACCATCAAATTAAATCCTGTTTCGTAACCATGCTCTTTTAATCCAGTAAAAGCACGTACTTTATCTGTGTTAAACTTTTTGCCTCCAAATTTAAACTCGGCGTCTGAATTACTAGTGCCCAAGCCTTGACCAAAATTGCGCCAAGAATATCCTACAGAAAAATTACCGTATATATTTTTACCTACCGTTTTTATTGGGAGTCGGAGGTTGTAACACAATGCATTACCTGTGTAATAATAGGCGTCGCCTAAGGATAAGTTTAATTTATAACCAATGCCATGATAAGGTGTAAATTTATACAATATCAGCTGCTCTATGTTCAGCGCAGAACTTGCCCCATCCAATTGTTTACTAAAATTAAGATGCTTATAAGCCAAATTTATATGAGATGCTTGCATTGAATAATCTGAATATCCTACTCCCCATACTACTTCGAGCCTATTCAGTGTTTTTAGCAGAGTTTCTTTTTTATTCGGCTTTGGAGCAGATGTATTAAATAATTCTTTTGCCACAACAGTATCAATCTCTATTGCATTAGGCATGGTGGCATAATCTTTCCAATTACTTTGGGCGTATTCAGTAGCTTCGAGTGTGGGTACATAGGTAATAGGGGTTTGCTGCTGAAAAGGAATCTTATCCACCGAATCCTTTTGCATGGAAGTAACTACATTTTCCGATATTGAATAATAAGTACTATCTCTGTGAACAAGCCTTTCTTTATAATAGGATGATTGATAATAGAAAATAGAATCTTGTATGTTGTAATTTACCACAAAATCAAAATCCTTAGCTTTAATGTCGCGGTGTATTCCCAACAAATCATTATACCTTTCTTCTATCCATTTAGCGGTGGGCTTTAACTCTACCTTTATATATCCTAAGCTTTTTACATCGATATAAAACTTACCTGTATAACGTAAATTTTTATCCTGCTTAGGCCTAAAAGCTATTACATATACTTTTCTATTGTTATAATATTCTTGACCTACTAAATCATAATTATAATCTTTATGAGGTTTCAGGTAATCTTCACGGTTCTTAACCTCATCGTCTCGATGAATTCGATGCAAACCTCCATAATAAACATATCTAAAACCATCACTTTGCTCTACCTCATTATACTTTCTGGTTTTAAGAACTTCAATGGTTCCATCTGCTTTATTTTTATAGGATGGCTTATAGGCCTGCAACACTGCCTCGTTAAGTCTAAAATATTCCTTCTTATTATTCTGAATACCGCCACGATGAAAAACTTCATAAGAAGTAGGAACGTCAGGATAATTCTCAGGAATTAAATTGTAAGCTTTTCGCAGAAAACTGCGCAAGGTACTATCAGGCATTACCACCACCTCGCTAATGGGAACCACAGAAGGCTTTAATACAATATTGGGATTTTGCTCCAGCAGACTTTGCTTAATTTCTTTTGATTCAAATCCAATACAACTAAAGCATATTGTATATTCCTTATTTGGAGGAATCTTTAATTTATAATTGCCATCAGCATCAGATACAGTTCCATTATAGGTTCCTTTTAGGCTTATGTTGACAAATGGAAGCGGAGTGTTATTGCCTTTGCTAAAAATAGTACCATCGATTGTTATAGAAGATGCATTAACGTAAAAAGCAATAAGTAAAAGAAATAGAGTAAAAAGCCTCATGGAATTAAAAAGTTAAAGATTTTCGATTTGGAAGCAACAATTATACCACAATAATTACAATTAACCTGTCCATCGAGACTGTTTATCGCTGTATTTCCTCCCTTATTCATAGTAATCTTCTAAATACAGTTTGTACATCTTCGATAATGCTTCGATACAAACTATGGTTAATCTCACATCAAACTCAGACTAAACTCACATATCTGTGAGTTTGGTCTGAGTTTGATGTGTATTTCGTCAGTATATATACCGAGTCAGTATTGGACAAACATCGAACATGAATCCTCCTTAATAATGGCGCAATAATTATTTAAGCTTAGCTCTATCATAAAGTTGGTGTAAGTCATTTTTTTAATCCAAATAGGTGCTTAATTTTGGGTAAAACTAAATTTTAGCATATGTACGGAGATTTTAAGGATCATCTTATAAAGGAGATAGATCAGATTAAAGAATCGGGTTTATATAAAAACGAGCGTATTATTACATCGGCTCAGGGAGCAGAAATTAAAGTGAGTACAGGAGATAAAGTACTGAACTTTTGTGCTAATAATTACTTAGGGCTTTCATCGCACCCAAGAGTAGTAAAAGCAGCACAAGAGGTAATGAATACACATGGTTACGGCATGTCGTCGGTTCGTTTTATTTGCGGAACGCAGGACATTCATAAAAACCTGGAACAGAAGATTGCTGATTTCTTAGGTACGGAAGATACCATTTTATATGCGGCTTGCTTTGATGCCAATGGTGGTGTGTTTGAACCTTTACTTTCTGCAGAAGATGCTATTATATCTGATGAATTAAACCACGCTTCTATTATTGACGGAGTGCGTTTATGCAAGGCAGCTCGTTATCGATACAAGCACGCCGACATGGCCGACTTAGAAGAGCAGCTAAAAAAATCGCAGGATCAGCGCTATAGAATTATTGTTACCGATGGTGTTTTTTCTATGGATGGGGACATTGCTAAACTGAACGAAATATGCGATTTAGCGGAGAAATACAATAGCCTGGTTATGGTGGATGATAGTCATGGTTCAGGTTTCATTGGAAAAACCGGTAGAGGAACCCATGAATACCATAATGTAATGGATCGTGTTGACATTATCACAAGCACCCTAGGAAAGGCATTAGGTGGTGCATTAGGCGGTTTTACTACTGGTAAAAAGGAAATTATCGATATGCTCCGTCAGCGCTCTCGCCCTTATTTATTCTCTAATTCATTAGCTCCTGCTATTGTTGGTGCAGCTTCTGAGGTGTTTGACATGTTAACGGAGTCAACCCAGTACAGAGATAAGGTTATTGAAAATGCCGCTTACTTTAAGGAAAAAATACAGGCTGCAGGTTTTGATATTAAACCCACTAATTCTGCCATTGTAGCGTTGATGTTATACGATGCTAAACTATCGCAAGAGTTTGCTGAGAAGTTATTGGCTGAAGGAATTTATGTGATTGGCTTTTACTACCCTGTAGTGCCTAAAGATCAAGCGCGCATCAGAATTCAAATATCGGCCGCTCACGAAAAAGAACATCTTGATACAGCCATTGAAGCTTTTATTAAGATAGGTAAAGAACTAAAAGTGATATAGGAGGTGGCTTTTAGCCTTTAGCTATTTGCTGTTGGCAAAAGAACAGGAAAGGTAGCCTCCATCCTCGCATCTTTGATGCGGTACTTCCCCGGCTACAAAGCTAAGGGAAGAACTAAGAGCATTACTAAAAAAAACAAACCCCAATTTGCGATGCAAATTGGGGTTTTATATTTTGTAGCTAAGAGCTAAAAACCAATAGCTAAAAAAAACTTTGCTTTTTTTTCTAAAACATATCTCTCATTTTACTGAAGAAACCTTTTTCCTGAGATGTAGGTCTTGGCGTAAATGAATCTGAGTCAGCCATTTTTTCCATTGCTTTTTTCTCATCCTTAGATAAATCTTTTGGAATCCACACATTGATTTTTACTAACAAATCACCTCTTCCGTAAGCATTTACTTCTGGTAAACCTTTACCTCTCAATCGCAATACTTTACCCGGCTGCGTTCCTGCTTCAATCTTCACTTTTACTTTACCTTCTAAAGTAGGTATTTCAACTGGTGCTCCAAGTGTAGCTTCTGGAATACTAATAAATAGGTTATACAATAAATCTCTTCCGTCACGCACTAGCTCATCATGATCCTCTTCATGTATCAACACCAATAAATCGCCATTGATACCTCCTCTTCGTGCAGCATTACCTTTTCCTGAAACAGAAAGTTGCATACCCTCTTCCACTCCGGCAGGAATATTGATCGAAATCACTTCCTCATCTTTCTCAATACCCTCTCCAGCACAATGCTTACACTTGTTGGTGATGATTTTCCCTTCACCTCCACAAGTAGGACACGTTGATGCCGTTTGCATCTGACCTAAAATGGTATTTGAAATGCGAGTCACTTGCCCGGAACCATTACAAGTAGAACAGTTACTATGAGAAGCACCTCCGTCAGCTCCTGAACCACTACAGTGGCTACACGGAACATATTTTTTTACCTTTATTTTTTTCTCAACGCCATTTAATATTTCATCCAGCGTTAGGCTCACTTTTACACGTAGGTTAGATCCTTTGTTGACACGTTGACGACCTCCACCGCCTCCGCCGAAACCGCCAAAGCCACTAAAACCTCCGAAGCCGCCTCCGCCACCGCCTCCAAAAATATCGCCGAAATGCGAAAAGATATCATCCATGGACATACCTCCGCCACCATAACCACCGCTTGATGCACCACCTACACCGGCATGACCATACTGGTCGTAACGCGCCTTTTTTTGGTCATCACTAAGTACCTCATAAGCTTCAGCTGCCTCTTTAAATTTCTCTTCGGCTGCTTTATCCCCAGGGTTCTTATCCGGGTGAAATTGCATCGCTTTTTTACGATAGGCTTTTTTAATTTCACTAGCCTCTGCACTTTTTGATACTTCTAAAACTTCGTAATAATCTCTTTTCGACATAATAATATGGTATCTAGTGCTTAATTATTCTCCTACAACAACTTTAGAAAAACGCATCACTTTATCGCCCAGCGTATATCCTTTTTCAATACAGTCAATTACTTTCCCTTTCATGTCCTCTGTAGGCGCTGGTATTTTAGTAATTGCCTCGTGTAAATCAGTATCAAAATCTTTTTCTTTCGCTTCTATTTCAATCACTCCATTTTGCTTAAAGAATTCCTGAAATTTATTATAAATCAAGTCAATACCTTCTTTCACTGCATCTAAATCAGAAGCTTCACTTAGGTGAGCAATCGCTCTATCAAAGTCATCTACAACAGGAAGCAATCCTTTTAGTAATCCTTCTCCAGCACTTTTAGTTAACTCCATGCGCTCCTTTAAGGTACGCTTGCGATAATTGTCGTACTCTGCACTTAAGCGAAGGTATCTATCGTTTAACTCAGAAACCTTAAGAGATAGCTTTTCTACTTCGCTTTCTTCTGTTTGCTCAGTAACTTCTTCTTCCGATGCTTCCTCTACTTGCTCTTCTGTTGCTTTTGCAGATTCTGTTTCGTTATTCGTTACTTGCTCCTCAACAACTTCCTCTTTCTTTTCTTTTTTAGATCCTTTACTTGCCATTATATTATTTCTTTTTATTGTTCTATTTTGACGAGACATGTTTTACAATTACTTTGCCAAGCCAATTATTTGGGACAAATTGACAGCCTTTTGCAGCATTGCACTTAACTATTGTCAGCATACAAAAACAATGGCAGTACACAAACTGCATACTGCCATCGAAATTTATATTAAATATTTTCTTACTTCTTTTTAGCCAGCTTTTTTAAAGCAGCTTCTAAATATGGGCCACGCAATCCCTTTGCCACAATAATACCATCTCCATCAACCAAATAATTATCCGGAATACCTCTTACTCGATAAATCTCTGCAGCTTTCGATTTCCAACCTTTTAAGTCGCTTACATGATTTGGCCACACCAACTCATCGGCTTTAATGGCTTTTTCCCAACTTTTTTTATTGGAATCCAAGGATACACTTAAAATAGTAAAACCTTTAGCGTTTGAAAACTTTCTATCCTTGTAATCTTCATATGCCTCCACCACATGTGGATTTTCTTTTCTACAAGGCCCGCACCATGAAGCCCAAAAATCTATCAATACCAATTGGCCTTTTAAGGAAGACAAGGAAATAACATCACCCTGAGGCGATAGCATCTTAATTTCTGGAGCTTTGTTGCCAATCTCTAAACCAACCTTTCCATTATTTTGCGCATGAGCTGAAATTGCTAGGCACACAATAAAGCCTAATACAACTGTCGCTCTCTTTAAATCTACCTTCTTCATAACTCGAAACTTAAATGTTTTCAACTTTTTATAATCTCAAAACAAACACAATCTGAATATTGTTTGCAAGCATAGTCGCAACAATAACGAATTACTGACAATTCAAATTGGATGAATTCGATTTCAAATTTAAAAGAAATGATTCAGGGTGCAAATAAATGCGCCCTAAACCAATTCTTTCAGCAAACTTAGTTGTTAACTAAATATCTTAAAATCGATAAAATCTTAAAAAGGGAAATTAATTTCTTTGAAGGTACTCTAGCGACTCTGTCACTTTGTTGATACTTGAGCTATACGCCACTAAGCGGCCTTCGCCATCAATAAGGAAGTTGGTTGGTTTTTGTACCTCAAAGCTTTTTGCAATGTCAGACTCAGCACCCATGTAATCGCAAATATGCAAAACATTTGTAAGTCCGTCCGCTTTAATAGCTTTTGCTAAAGGCGATCTGAAACGATCAAGAGAAATGGATACAACAACAAATCCTTCTCCTTTGTGAAACTTGCTGTTAGCAAATTTCTTTTGAAGCATCATCTTTTGATGATTCTCCACACGTGATTCTCCATCAAATGAAGCCCAAAAGTCAATTAAAACCATTTTACCTTTCAATGATTCTAAATCAAAATCCGACCCATTCAATAAGCTAGTTCTTATCTCTGGTACTTTATCTCCAATAGCTACACCAGTATTTGGTTCTGGCATTCCGTTATTAAAAGATAAAAACACAAACCCGGCTAAAACAACTAATATCAATAGTTTTAGCTTTCTCATACACACACAATTTTGGTTAATACTCACACTGCAAAGTTTAAAACTTTTTCAGTGCCATCCATCTTAAATTAGATTAACATCATCGTTTTCATGACAAATGTTAGTAAAACGGTCGGCGAAAGTATGTTCAAAAACATTAACAACCAAAATTATTTTCTTTTGAATTATAAAATAAATGTGTATTTTTATAAGCTTGGTTCAAAAATAACACTACACAACACTACAGCACTAGCTCTCAAATTGCACTATTTCAGACCAATACAACTTTTAAGTGATTTATAAAAATAGACAAAACATGCGCCTGTTAAACAATGTTAACAAACGTAACCTATCTATAAGTAAAGTTCAATAAAACAAAAAAGGGCTCCGATACAGGAACCCTTTAAATATTTTTGACTCAAAATAGAGTATTAAACTCTTTTTATCTTAGCTCCTAAATTCTGTAATCGTTTATCAATATCCTGATATCCTCGATCTATCTGTGTGATATTCTGAATGGTACTTTTGCCTTTTGCAGAAAGCGCTGCAATTAACAAAGCTACACCTGCTCTAATATCAGGCGAGGTTAAGGTAGTTCCTCTTAACGAAGTTTCCTTGTTCATTCCAATGACAGTGGCTCTATGTGGATCGCATAGTATGATTCTGGCTCCCATATCAATTAACTTATCCACGAAGAACAAACGACTCTCAAACATTTTTTGATGAATAAGAACACTTCCTTTTGCCTGCGTGGCAATAACCAAGAATATACTTAGTAAATCAGGCGTTAATCCAGGCCAAGGCGCATCGGCAATAGTCATTATAGAACCATCAATAAAGGTTTCTATTTCATATTCCTCTTGTGCAGGAATATAAATATCATCCCCTTTACGCTCTAGCTTAATACCCATTTTACGAAAAGCCTCAGGTATAATACCCAATTCATCGTAAGCACAATCTTTAATGGTAATTTCAGAACCTGTCATAGCAGCCATCCCGATAAAACTACCAATCTCAATCATATCAGGTAATAATCTATGTTTACAACCTCCTAAGCTTTCAACTCCTTCAATATGCAGAAGATTAGAACCAATACCTGTAATGATAGCACCCATGCTTACCAACATTTTGCATAACTGCTGCAAATAAGGCTCACAAGCCGCATTATAAATAGTGGTTTTACCTGGAGCAAGCACGGCAGCAAGCACCACGTTAGCCGTACCTGTTACTGATGCTTCATCTAACAACATATAGGTTCCTTTTAAACCATCTGTTTCTAGACTATAAAATATTTCGTTTGGATTATAATGGAATCGCGCACCTAACTTTTCAAAACCAATAAAATGAGTATCCAGTCTACGTCTACCAATTTTATCGCCACCAGGCTTAGGAAAATAAGCTTTTCCGTAACGCGCCAATAAAGGTCCCATAATCATGATAGAACCACGCAATGAAGATGCTTTTTTACGAAACTCTATGGATTGTAGATAATCTAAATCAACATTTTCTGCTTTGAAAGAACAAACATCTCTGCTGATTCTATTGATTTCGACACCTATATCACCTAATAAATCGATTAGGTTGTTAACATCAACAATATCTGGAATATTGCTGATGATTATTTCTTCTTTTGATAGTAGCGTTGCACAAATAACTTGAAGTGCCTCATTCTTTGCTCCCTGAGGAGTGATTTCGCCAGAAAGCCTATGCCCTCCTTCTATTTCGAAACAATGCATTATGGGTGGATTATAATAATTAAAGATTAGTTTCTTCTATCATCTTGACGCTTAAAAGTGCGTTTTTTATTATTATTGTTGCTGCGACCTCTATTTTGGCTATGACTATGATTAGAGTGATGCTCTCGCTGCTCTGGAATTTTAATATCATCCGGAATTTCAAGTGCTCCTCCAGACATAGCTTTAATATCATTAAAAACGCGCTCGTCACCAGGAAAATCTTTATTCCAGGTTATCAAAGACTTTTTCATGTTGTTAGCAATCAGCATAATTAAATGCTTTTTATGCTCACCATCTTCCATTTCAGTAGCTTTGTCTATCATTTGCTCAATAGTACGACCGTAATGCTTATACTTAATGCGCTGATTGTTATAAGGCATTTTTTTCGGACGCTCGTATAGCGTTTCTTTCTCAGGAAGTTCAAAAGGTGTTTCTATCCCTAATTTAAAATCAGACATGATAGCTAAATGATCCCACAACTTGTGTTTAAAATCATTTACATCACGCAAGTGTGGAAACATATTTCCCATATTTCCGATAATGGAATGTGCACACTTTGTTCTTTCGTCCATATCTTCGATAGATACACAATGATCTACCATTTTTTGAATATGACGACCATACTCAGGTAAAAGTAACTTTTTCCTATTCGAATTATATTCCATAATTAACTATATAATCTCTTCTCTAAATCAATCTTTATGAGACAATTTCAAAACCTAAAACATCAATAAACTTAATCTTAATAATGTAATCGATTTAGATTTTGGGGGTATTTATCTTAAATAGTGCAGTAAACATGTGTATATCATGCAGTACTATGGCTACAAATCTAACCCAAAATTTTAAGTTTGGCAAATTTTAAAAGTAATTGTTTAACTCCTGCATTATCGAAGTGTACAGTGGCTTTTGCATTGGGCATTTGTCCATCGATACTTACAATTTTTCCCTTGCCAAAACGAATGTGTTCTACGCTCACTCCCGCTTTAAGGTTACCTGCTGTTCCTCCTGAAAAAGAACTTGGCTTGGCGGCTGCCTGCTCACTGCTTACTTTCTTAAAATTATAACCTGGCTTTTGCGCTGGCTGAGAACTACCAAAGGAACGTTTTTGGGTAGGCTTAGGAGCAAATCGGCCTGGTTTATCCTGTATTTTTGCTTGGTCGCCGCCGGCAAACTCAATAAACTCTTCGTTTATATCTGCAATAAAACGACTAGGCCTACAAAAAGCGGATTCACCATACTTATAACGTGTACGTGCAAAAGAAATAGTAGCATTATCCTCGGCTCTTGTCACCGCCACATAAAACAATCTTCGTTCTTCCTCTACGCCTTGCTCGCTATCTAAAGTCATAGTTGAAGGAAATAATCCTTCCTCTACTCCCACCACATATACATTTTTAAACTCTAAACCTTTGCTGGAATGAATGGTCATTAAAGTTACCTTATTAATATCATCCTCTCCTTCATTATCCTGATCTGTTAATAAAGAAACCCCTTCTAAGAAGTTAACCAGCCCATTCTCCCCGCCTTCTTCAATCTGGTTATTGGTGAACTCCTGGATACCATTTAAAAGCTCTTGAATATTCTCCTGACGCGCCACTGCTTCGGGTGTTCTGTCGTGATATAAATCTTTCATCATACCACTTTGGGTAGCTATTTCCGTCACCAAATCAAAGGCCGTTTGCTGACTAGCACCCGCTGCAAAACCATTTATTAAACCCACAAATGAGTTCAATTTTCGCTGCGTTCCGGAGTTAAATAACTTGGCCGTTCCTTCCAACGAAATCATCACCTCCCACATGCTTTTTCCGGAAGCTGAAGCAGCCCCTTCAAGTTTATCTAAAGTGGTTTTTCCAATACCTCTAGCCGGATAATTGATAATACGTTTTAAGGCTTCCTGATCGGCTGGATTAATGGTCACACGACAATAAGCCAACAGATCTTTTACCTCCTTACGCTGATAGAAACTTAAACCGCCATATATTTTATAAGGCATATTGCCTTTTCTAAGCGCCTCCTCAAAAATACGCGACTGCGCATTGGTGCGATATAGAATTGCAAAATCCTGATAATCGTAGTTATGCTTAAGTTTCTTTTCTTTTAAGTCATTAATCACAATGTACCCTTCCTCAATATCCGAGTAGGCATTGTGAATCTTTATTTTGTTTCCTGTATCCTTTTCAGAGAATACATCCTTTTTTATTTGCTTTGAATTTTTAGCAATAATGCTATTCGCTGCATTTACAATATTCTGTGTAGAACGATAATTCTGTTCCAACTTAAACATTTTATAATCGGGGTAATCATTCCTAAAGTTTAGAATATTTTCGATTTTTGCTCCCCTAAAACTATAAATACTCTGTGCATCATCTCCTACTACACAAATATTACCGTGCTTTTCGGCCAGCTTTTTAATAATAATATACTGCGAGTAATTGGTATCCTGATACTCATCAACCATGATATACTGAAACCAATTTTGATATTTCTGTAGTACCTCTGGATGATCTCGAAACAGGATATTGGTGTTTAATAATAAATCATCAAAATCCATTACGCCTGACTTATAACACTGACGCATATAACGTGTGTATATTTCGTATACCAATCCTTTACGGGATGCTTGATCTTCGGACATACGGTGCTGATCGCGTGCATAAGCAGCAGGCGTTACTAAATCGTTCTTTGCCGCCGAAATCCTTCCTAATACAGCACCTACTTTATATTCCTTGTCGTTCAGTTTCATTTCCTTTATAATGGACTTCAACAGACTTTTAGAATCTTGGGTATCGTAAATGGTAAAGGAAGATGGATATCCGAGTTTTTCCGCTTCGCTTCGTAAAATTCGTGCAAAAATGGAGTGAAACGTACCCATCCATAAATTTTTAGCTACATCGCCTCCTACAATAGTAGCAATACGCTCTTTCATTTCTTTGGCCGCTTTATTAGTAAAAGTCAACGATAAGATACGATGAGGAGCTACTCCTTGCGTAAGTAAATGAGCTATTCTAAATGTCAACACCCTGGTTTTACCAGATCCTGCCCCTGCTATTACCAAAGATTGCCCTTCGGTAGTGACTACTGCTTCTTGTTGCGCTGGGTTTAACTGTTCGAGATACTTTTGCACTAACTTCCTTTTTTTTGATGTATCGCAAAGATATAGAAAATACTTCAGCAAGAATAAGCATAAGACACTATCCTCAGCACTGAGTATTTACAAAAGGACCATACTTACATATATTTGATCTTGCATTATTCATTAAAACAAAAACATCATGAAAGCAATTGGATTTATAACAGGATTGTTTCTGATATCCATTATTTGCCTTGGACAGGAACATCAAAGAATTGAAGAAATTGAAGTAATGGCTCCTACTTTTAAAAGTTCATCAACCACTGCTGAAGTTAATGGCATTGCAACCACTCCTCTAGCTGCCTTTTTATCTACTGACCTTGCTGATCAAGCTAGATCTATTGATTTTACTGGAGGTAAAGTTATTATTGATTTTACTGTAAATGCTGATGGCACATTATCAAATTACGCTATAAAAAACTCTGTTTCAAACAGGAACGATAAAGCAGTTTTAAGTGCTATTAAGTCAACTTCAGGCTCGTGGCTACCTGGGCAAAATAACGGCGAGGCCATTGCAATGGAAAAAAGAATTGTTGTTAATTTTTACGATACAGAAGGCGTAACTCTTCAACAACAAGCTGTAGCTTACTACTCAAAAGGACTTAAAAAATACTACCGGGCCAATGAATGGTCAAATTCTCTTTTCTCATCCAAGGATAAGCGTAATAAAAAAGTAAATAGAAAACTAAAAACTGCGCTTACATCATTTAATCATGCATCAAGATATCAACCCAACGAACCATGCGTGATTCATTATCAAGCCTGCACTTACGATATGTTAGGTGATGAAATTAATAGAGATTTGAAATTTTTAGAATTAGAAGAATTGGTTAGAATGTACAGTTCTAATAACGCTGAAACTATCGCATTCAAATTTGATTAACTAAGCGATTAAACCAATGATAGATAAAAAATTAAACCGGTAAATGCAGTTTAAAGAAACAAAGCGAACTTTAAACTGCATTTTTATTTGATTATTAATATTGACAAACCAATCAAATTGAAATAACTTATACCATCGAGCTCAAAGCAAACATAACTTTTACAACAAGTGCGTGAAGGGAGGCATCATGAATAAGTTTTTTTCATACAATGATTTAATCTGCTTAATAGAAACACTTTCGGGGAAAGAATTTATTTCTACAAATTACACGAAGGAAGGTATTGAATTAGAAGAAATACAAAAGTTAATATGTTTCAACAATCAATTCTTCCATATCATACAATTTCCCGCATTTAAAACGCTATATATTTCACCTAGCGTCTCGGACGTTCTTGGTTATCATCCCAAAGAAATGACTTTACGTAAACTATACGGCCTCATTCACCCCGAAGATTACCCTATTGCATTACTCGCAACAAAAAAAATGTGTGAATTCGTAATTGATAATTATAATAACTTAAAACCCTTTAAGAGTGTTATGTCCATGGATTTTAGAATCATGCATAAAGACGGTCACTATATTAGATTATATAATCAGAATTGCATATTCAAAAAAGATACAGACGATAAGGAATTTAAAGCACTTGCTTTAAGTACCGACATCAGTCATCTAAAAAACAATGTACAAATGGAATTCAATTACACCAATAATGGAGATGGAGTTTCATGCCCATTCCCAGATCAAGAATTGTCAGAGTTTTCCTCCTTATTTACACATCGCGAAAGACAAGTGCTTGCCCTGTTAGCTGTTGGTAAAAGCAGTTCTGAGATTGGCAAAATGCTTCGTATTAGCAGACATACGGTAGATACGCACAGAAGAAAAATGCTATCCAAATCACACCTTGGAAATACAACGGAATTAGTTGCCTATTCAATTTCAAACAATTTAATTGATGAATCTCACTTATAAAAACCTACCATTCTGTTAATGTATGTTAATTTTTAAAATTCATAAAAACTCTTTACCTTTACTATCAAGCATTTAAAAAACACTACTCAACATTGAGTATGGACAAATAAAAGAGTTTAAGGTACTTTTATATTGTCTTTGATTAAAAACCTAAGTAATACATCACCTGGAGCCTACTATAATTTAGGTCCTCCAGATTTTTAAATTCATCAGAAACTTTAAAAACCAGATGTCATGAAAAGGATTTCATTATTAACAGCAGCATTAGTTATTACATGTTTGTCATTTGCTCAAATGACAAGACTATCAGAAACCACCGTTGAATCGCCAAAATTTACAGGAAGCACTAGCTTTACAATTGATGAGAATTCTAATTGTTCACCTATCTGCCAGTATTTAGGTACACAACTCGAAAATGAGTTTATATTAGATGAAGGTGTTGTATCCGTTTTATTCACCATCAATTCAGATGGCTCGGTAAGTAACTTAAGTATTGAGAATTCTGTTTCTACTCAAACAGATAAAGCCGTAGCTTCAGTAATTTCTGAAACATCCGGCATGTGGCAACCTGGTATGGTAAACGGAACACCAGCAGAAATGCAACGCAAAATCTTTGTTAGTTTTTACGATCCAGAAAACGGAACGCCAATAGAACAAGGTAATGCTAGCCTTCAGTTGGCTATTAAAAAATACAATGCGGCAATAGATGCACAACAAAACATTAGCTTGTCAGCAGAAAGAGCTGAAAAAAAATCCACTAATCGCTTAAACTCTGCCCTAGCACTACTAAAAACTGCTGAACGCTTTTTACCATCAGAACCATCAGTCGTATTCTGGCAAGCTAAAACGCACGAACTAAATGGTGATGAAATGATGAAAACTCAAAAGCTAAATGAATTTTCAAGCTTAATTGATCCTAATTATCAAGCCACAGTTGAAGTGGTTGGTGTACCTCTATAACAATTCAAGCTCCTTATTGCCCACCTTTAAGGTGATCCAATTTTAATTGTCTGTTTTTAACAAAATCTTATTCAATAATACAAAAGTTTATACCTGCTCAATTCTTTTATCAGGATTGGGCAGGCTATAATCATATATCTGAATGCATGTTAGCGAACACTAACAAAGTCAGATATATTAAACATTCACTTTTGATAGCAAGAAGATT
Source organism: Labilibacter marinus (assembly GCF_001659685.2). Taxonomy (GTDB): domain Bacteria; phylum Bacteroidota; class Bacteroidia; order Bacteroidales; family Marinilabiliaceae; genus Saccharicrinis; species Saccharicrinis marinus. The sequence goes on along the minus strand of NZ_LXYE02000052.1, from coordinate 18,543 downwards.
ATGGATTTAATAATGGACAAAGTTCATCAGAAAATAATTAGTGAAATTGATCAGGTTTACACCGAGGATCAATTATCTAATGGAACATTCAACAAAACTAGTAACATAGCGGAGGATCTTACTATTGCCACTAAAAAGCAATTTACTTTTATTACTAGATTTCCTCATTTTTCATTAACACACATATCTAAAGAATTCAAAGAAATTTGCGGTCAGCATAACGACCTACTGAACATTAGAAGTATTTTAAACATCATCCATCCACAAGATATTGATATCGTAGCTTCTTCCTACAAAAACGCATGCCAGTTTATCTTAAACAATTATTCCAACCTTCCGTTAGGTGCAGATATTTTCTCTATTGAGTTTAGAATAAAGGATATAAATGGCAACTACATTAAATTACGAAACACCAATACCTTACACGAAAAATTGAATTGGGAAAAAGGCTTTAAACTCTTTAGCGAGTGCTCTATAGTTTCATCATCTAATGATGTAAATAATATTCACACCTCAAAAGAAAAGAGCTTAAAACGGGAACACATATTAATATTTACAGCAAGAGAATTACAAATTTTACACCTATTGGCACTTGGCAAAAGCAGCTGCGAAATTGGACTCGATTTAGAAATTAGCAAACACACCGTTGATACCCATCGCAGAAAAATGCTGGCAAAATCAAAACTAGCTAATACAGCAGAACTTATCGCAACGTCCATATCCAATGGCTTAATAGTTAGTTGAACTAAAAAGTCACTAAACTATCTTGATTATTTGAATTTCAATATTTACCTGATTTGCAATTTATTTTCCGCAAAACCGTTTAAATAAATATCTTTGAAATCTCAAATAATCAACAAGGGTTTGTAATGAATACTTTTTTCAAATATATTTTATCATTCACGTTGCTTCTGGCAGCCACATGTGCTTCAGCTCAAATCATATCCACTGGTCATACCGATACTCAGGAGACAAAATATACTGAGAATGATTTGATCTATTTATATCCTAATGTTGAAACAGGTGCATTAACAGCAACACCACCAGTAGGAGGAATCAATGTTACCTATACTTGGGAAAAATATAATTCTGGCAATTGGGATGTAGTGATGACAGGAACAGAACCCAGTTTAACTGACCTGAGTGATGGCGGATATAGAGTTACGGTAAATAATAATGGCACAATTGATAGGCAAGATGTATGCTGGACTTTTCAACCAGAAATATTAAGCCTAAAAGCAGATTCACTTTTTAGCAATTGTAACAACATTCAATTAATTGCAGATATTAGTACAAAAACACTTGAATATTACAACCCTAGCAATGGTGACTATTACACAGTAGACTATAATATATCGTATAATTGGACATCAGAACCAAGTATAGAAGATGCCATTCCGGATAATTCGCAACCGCTTATTGAACCTCCATACGAGGAAATGTTTTACTACGTAGATGCTTCAGCTTTTAATGATGCACACAAACTTACAGGTGAAAGTCTGCATTACAACGAAGAGCCTATTGCAGTTAAAGCCATATTTACATTTAATGTTTTAGATAGAGAAAACGAAAATGAATTGCCTGAAAACACAGAATTTAAAAACATAAAGAGTTACACAGGGTCAGCTGGTATCATTTGCTTCATTAACGATTCGGCCAAAGGTTTAAATAAAAGCTATCAAATAGATTTTAGAACAGATGATGGCGAAGAAAAACCAAGTGAAGATGATTTAATTGAGGTCAGGTTTGATAAAATTGGGACCTATCATATGGATATATCAGTTAAAAACGATGTGAGTGGCTGTAAAGATACCGAGTCGCTTGGCCCTATTAAAGTAGAGGAAATCTATTTAGATGCACCCAACGTTTTTACACCTGACGGCGATGGCACCAACGACAAGTTTATGGTGGTATACAGCTCTATAAAAGATTTTAAAATGGTCATCTTTAATAGATGGGGTCGCAAGGTATTTCAAACCACTAACCCCGGCGATGCCTGGGATGGAAAAATTGCGGGCAAAGATGCAGCGGAAGGTGTATACTTTTATGTGATTACGGCTACTGGATTTAACCAAGGCGAGAGTCGTAAGTTAGAAAACTCACTACACCTGTTCAGAGGTAACTAGTCTTCTTTTTTCATTTAATTACAAAACACCATTGAATACCTTCATTAAATCAAACCTCCTTGTTTCAATAATTATTATCCTTTGTCAAACCTGTTTTGCACAAAGCGATAGTACCGAAACACATCAATATATTACTGCTCGTTACCATAAAGGCATTGTGATTCCTCATCACTCCAGCATGCTTTATCTTTTAGAGGACTACGTAAGTGGTTTTGAAATAAGCTATGGTAGATCTAAGTTTAAAAGCGATTCTTGGGAAAAATATTTTAATTACCCCGAAATTGGATTGGGCTTTTATTACGGAACCTTTGGCAATAAAGAAGTATATGGACATGGTATGGCTCTTTTTCCATACATCAATTACAAAATGGCCAGAACACCAAAATTCTCGCTTCAAAACAAAGTATCTATGGGCTTAGGTTACGCTTCTGAACCTTTCGATCTACAGAGCAACCCGTACAATCTGGTTTCTGGTTCGCATTTTCATGTATATGTTGGTTTTGCGCTTTTGGCTGATTACAGAATAAACAAACAATTTTCACTGGCTTTAAGTGGTGCTGTAAACCACCTTTCAAATGGCGCTACCCAAAAACCCAACCATGGCATAAATACAGTTTCGGCAAGCCTTGGATTGAAATATCATTTTAATCCTGCACTTACTCCAATAACTGAAAAGATAAAAGCTCCTAAAAGTAAAATGAAGGAATTTATTGCTGTAGCAAGCGTTGGAACAAGTCAGGCAGAAATGGGAAATCCTAAAATATATTGGAACAGCAGCTTAAGCCTGAACCACATTTGGCACCTAAATGCACGACGAGGAATTGGCCTGGGCCTAGATGGCTTATACATGCCTATTGCATCCTACATATGGAGACCTTACGAAGAATACAAGGAAGGTTCTGAAATTGCTAACGCAGAGAAATGGGCATTGGGAACATTTTTAGCATACCATGTGTATTTGAATAAAACTACTTTAGTCATGAATCTTGGTACTTATTTGTATTCAGGAGTAAAACCGCCAGAACCTTTGTATTCCAGGTTAGGAGTTAGATATAACATTAACGATCATTTAGTCGCTAACTTTAGTGTAAAAGCAAGTTTTTTTAAATCAGAATTTTTAGAGTTCGGTATTGGATACAGAATAAAATATGGAAACTAATATGAGAAATTACCTAAAACTCAACATACTGTTATTATTCATCTTACCATCATGCAGTTATATAGAATCACTGTCTCCAAAAGAAGGAGAAATAATTCAAGATGAAATACAAGTTTCTGATTTTTCAGAAATTGTAGTAGATGCATCTTACCACATCGTTTTTTGTAATAATGAATCTTCCTCTATTAAAGTAGAAGGCTATGACTATCTTATAAAAGATATGAACTGTTACAAGGAAGGCAATACTTTGTACCTAAACCACAATAAAAGACCGCTACTAGGAAAGAATCATTTAATTACGGTTCAAATTTCTTCTACTAACCTTAATCAGATAACCATTAATGAACCGAGTCAGTTGAGTACTGTTGGGTGTTACAATGCTGAGAGGCTTAACATTGTAACAAATGGATCGGGTGCATTTACCGAAGCCTTGTTAGACATAAATGTAAACAAGCTTAACCTAACTTGCTACGGGCTAACGAATATAGGCAAGTACATACTTAAGGGAGAGGCCGATAATTGTTCGTATCGGATAGAAGGAGGTGTAGTTGTCGATGCAATTCATTTAAAATCGAAAAATACCAATTTAAACCATCGCTCAATGGCAGATATTTCAGTAAATGCTTCGCAATCATTAAATATTAAAATGTACTCTCAAGGAAATGCCTGTTATTGTGGAATGCCTGCTGAACTAAACATTGACTACATTAATCATCCCTACTTTGATGGTAGTGGAAAGGCTATCCCGGTTGAAGAATAAATTAGGCTTTTACTCAACTATAAGTCTAAATTTACAAACAGCAGAATCTCCAGCCGAGTCTTGTGCTTTTAATGATAGGTGATACGAACCAGCCAGATCTGTTTTTCCCTGGATGGAATTATTTTGAGCACTAAAATGCAACCATTCAGGCAAAACCGTAGAGCCTTCCATAGTTAGCGTATAACTTAAAGTTTCATTTCCATCATCATCAATAAATACATTGTCTTTGAACTTGTATTTAAAATCATCTCCCTTTTTACAGGTTATAGAATCAATAGAATCGTTTAAATATGGAGTAAAATTGGTGCTTCGAAATCGATCAATAAATGACGATGATATCCAGTACAGATCTTTGTTAGAACAAAATGTCATGTACTTTCCATCAGGGGTTATGTCACCTGCACTCTCATCGTACGACGTATTGATTTTTGGCCCCAAATTTTTAGGGTTCGTCCAACCACCATCCACTTTCTTGTATGAGATATAAATATCATTTTGCCCCAAACCTCCTTTTCTGGTAGATTTAAAAATAAGATAAGACTCATCAGGTGACACGAAAGGATCGCCCCATGTTCTATCCGTATTTGCTCCATTAATTGGATAAGGTAATCGAACAGGCTTCATGTACTTACCATCTTTAAATTGACTTCTACATATATCACCTTCTTTATCCGTTGCATAGTACAAAGAACCATCTTCCACAACACAAGGATGAAACTGCCCTTTATGCATATTAGGGGGAGCTCCAAGGCTCCGAGGTTCGTTCCATTCAAAATCTTTTCTACTTACAAAACTCAAATCGAGTTCACCCACTTGATTGTCTGAATGATTACTATATAAATACAAAACATCATTATCTATAGGAGAAAAGAATGGCTCCCCAGTATACCTTTTATGAGCAAAAGTGGCTTTTTGAGGTACAGACCACACCCCATCCTGGTAAGATGTAATTAATATATAATTGGTATCGCGCTTGGGCCAATGCTCTATATAAAAACATGCAGTATGTAAGTCTTTTGAGAAAGTAATACATGGCTCCCACCTATCTGGCAATGAAATAAAAGAAGGTGCAAAAAGAATGGCAGAGTCACCTGGAGGTGTTTGCCCAAAATAAAGGTGATCCGTTGATTTTGAACAAGCCGATATAACAATAACGAAAACTACTACAGAAATCTTCTTTATCATGTTCGTTTCTTATTGATTAATAACATGATATAAATGTAACTACATTCGTAAATTTTGCTTTTACTCTTTTTACCTTTAAATGGGACTATTTTAACCCATTTACAAAAAAACATCCGGCACAAACCACTATGCCGGATGTCACTTTCAACAATTAACCAAACCTATTAGAAATCGATTGTTCACTTAATCCATTTCTAAAATTATCATTATACTTCTTCCAGTTCTTTTTGGTAGTCATTCAATAACAAACCTTGCACATCGTGCGGAACTATATCATACTGTGCATATTTTAATGTAAACATAGCTCTACCACCTGTTATCGAACTTAAGGAAGTTGAATATTTATCCAGTTCCTTTAACGGTACCTTAGCATTGATTACCTCAAAGCCTTTTTCGCTACTCATGCCTTCGATAAGCGCTCTTCGGCCTTGTAAATCACTCATTACATCACCCATTCTGTCGGATGGAACTTTTACCTCCACATCATAAACAGGTTCTAGAATTTTTGGCCCAGCATTTTTAAAGGCGTCACTAAAGGCGTGTCGACCAGCAAGCTTAAACGAAATTTCGTTAGAATCCACTGCATGCATCTTACCATCATACACACAAACGCGAATATCACGAGCGTAAGAACCTGTTAGGGGACCTTCTTCCATTTTTTCCATGATACCTTTTAATACGGCAGGTAGGAATCTTGCATCAATGGCTCCACCAACAATACAATTGTAAAACATCAGCTTACCACCCCAAGGTAAAATTACCTCTTCGGTACCTCTCACATTCATTTTAAACTCTTGTCCGTTAAAACGGTATGAGGTTGGAGTAGGCATTCCTTCTGTATACGGCTCAATAATCATATGAACTTCACCAAACTGACCAGATCCTCCCGACTGCTTTTTATGTCGATAATCTGCTCTAGCAGCTTTTGTAATCGTCTCTCTGTAGGGGATTTTAGGACGTAAAAATTCAAGGTTTATTTTGTCGTTATGCTCAATTCTCCATTTCATGGTATTTAAATGGAATTCTCCTTGACCAAATACGAGGATTTGCTTTAACTCCTTAGAGTACTCAACCACTAAGGTTGGATCTTCTTCGTGCATGCGATGGAGTGCTTCTCCAAGTTTCTCGTCATCATGCTCGTTAACTGGTTTTACAGCGGCTCTAAACTTATGATCGGGGTAATGAATAGGCTCAAATGCGTAGGTACACCCTTTTTCGTTTAAGGTGTCGTTTGTTTTTGTTTCTTTCAGTTTAACCGTTGCTCCAATATCACCAGCTACTAATTCGCTAATTTTTGTTCTGTTATTTCCAGCAATACAATATAATTGAGAAAGGCGCTCTTTGGAATCCTTGGTCATGTTCATTAAATCCATGCCCTCGCTTACCTTTCCTGACATTACTTTAAAAAATGATACTTCTCCTAAATGAGGTTCAATACTTGTTTTAAACACAAAAATAGATGCTGGTCCATCGGCACTACAAGTAACCTCTTCTGCATCTTTTGTAATTGGTTTTGGCATTTCAGATACAAATGGAACGATATTTCCTAGAAATTCCATTAATCTTCTAACACCCATATCTTTACCTGCAGCCACACAAAAAACGGGGAATAAATCTCGTGCAACTAGGCCTTTATGAATTCCAGAACGCATCTGATCTTCATCTAGCGTACCTTTATCGAAGAATAACTCCATCAGGCTCTCATCATTCTCTGCAGCAGCCTCTACCAAAATATTATGTAATTCGTCTGCTTTTTCTTTTTCTTCTGCTGGGATATCTAAAATCTCGGGTTTGCCTCCATCAGGCCCCCATTTATACATTTTCATTTTTAACACGTCAACCAAGGCATTAAAATCAGCACCCACATTTACTGGATACTGCACAATAACCACCTTACTACCAAAACTATCCCTAGCTTGGTCAATGGTTTGTTCAAAATTTGCCTTTTCATTATCAAGCTGATTCGCAATAAAAATTACTGGTTTATTATATTGCTCAGTATATCTAAAAAGGTTTTGTGTTCCTACCTCCACGCCTTGAGAAGAATTTAATAACATTAAGGCTGTATCGGTAACATTTAAAGAAGTAATGGCTCCTGTAATAAAATCATCTGAGCCTGGACAATCGATAAAATTGAGTTTTTTATCGAGCCACTCGGCATACATCACCGATGAAAATACTGAGTAACCGTATTCATGTTCTACTTTGTGATAATCTGAAACCGTGCTTCGGTTTTCGATATCGCCTCTACGACTGATAACACCACCCTCAAATAACATAGCCTCGGCGAGGGTGGTTTTACCCGAGCCCGAACTTCCAAGAAGAGCTATGTTTTTAATTTGACTTGCTTGATATACCTTCATAAAACATTAGAATTGCGGCCAAATCAAAAAGAGTCAAATAATCTACACAAAAAGGGTTTAACACAGCCTCACATTGGGGCTGTTAGGAATCACCGTAACTGCATCAATATTTGAATTTGAATTTTGACCATGTTAGTAAATTAAGGGATATTAGAAAACACTTAAAATTTGGTTTAGGGATTAAACATCAAAAGAAACGCGTTTTCTAAGGATACGTCTTCAAAATTAATAATATTTAGATAACAATCAAGTAATTTGCACTCAAATTTAGTGTTGATACTAAGTATTTTGCATTCATATGCACAGGTTCAATAAAAATCTTTTTTTAAGTTGATTGTGTGCTATAATAGTTGTAATTTGAAGTAGCCTATGGTTTGGCTTACTTTAATCAACACAACTAAAAACGGGACATTATGATATTAGAGGGGAATGCTAAAAAGCTTAAGATAATCATTCAGGAAACAGAAAAAGTATACCAGCGATCACTATACGAAGCCATTGTTTTTGCAGCAAAAAAATATACCCTAGCCGGGTCAACTGTAACTAAAGGTATTGCTGGCTATGGTGCCAACGGCCTAAATAACTCATCTAAAACTTACGAGCTTTCAGCTGAAGCACCAGTAATTATTGAAATTATTGACAAAGCTGAGCGAATCGAAGATTTTTCGAAAGTGGTTTCTGGGCTAATAGACAAAGCTAATGGGGCTGGCATTGTGTTTATTGAGGATGTGGATGTAGTTTCTTATAGAAAACATGAAGAAATAAAAGAAAGTCTCAAGTAGTTTGATTTAAATTTGAGATATTGCGGTACACTGCTTACTTTTGGACAAGTAAAAAAATGCCTACATGAAGTTATCGCTTGTCCTTATTATATTTCTGTATTCAATACATTCTCTATCTGCTCAAAACGATTATGAAGTTCAACCTCCTAAATTGGTGGTGTTTCTTAATTTAGATGAGCTAAGAACTGAGCACCTCATTACCTTTCGAGAGAAGTTTGGGAAATTTGGTTTTAACCAACTGGTTAACAATGGAACCTTTTACCATAAAGGCGATTTTAAAACAAGCACCTATTTTAGCGGAACCAAGTTGGTGAATATGCATACAGGTTGCTACCCTTCAACACATGGTATAATTGGCGAAAGCTGGTTTGCCTCCAACAAAGAGAAGGAGGAACATGCCAGTTCTTTTATTACGGTGGATGAAACCGCTCAGCCCGATTCTGGTCGTATTGTTTTTCCTCACTTACACGCTTCTACGATTGCAGATGAGTTAAATATCTTCTACAAAGGGAAATCTAAAATAGCAGCCATCTCATTGGTTCCTGAAGATATGGCTTACCAAGGTCATGTAGATGAAGATTTATCATTCTGGTTTAACCGTACCACGGGAGAAATGACCAATAGTCACGACTCCATACCTAAACCTTGGGTGGCGAAATATAATAGCATGAAATTTCAGGATATCTATCTGGATAGACATTGGGGACCATTAAGGGAGTTAAGAAAATATCAGGAGTTTGTTTCTGAAAACCCGATTAAACCTCGCCATTTTATGTACAATAAAAAAAGCAATAACCCTTTAACGCCTTATCAAAAGATTATTGGTTCGCCATCGGGTAATGTGTTGCTTAGAGATTTTGCAGCCGCTTTATTAATTAATGAGGAATTGGGTAAGGATGAGTATACCGATATGTTAAGTATTTCGTTATCGTGTAATCCTTTTTTAGAAAGGCCGCAGGAAATGTTCGACATGGAGCTGGAGGATATGCTATTGCGAATGGATCTTCAGATAGAATCGCTTATCCAGCTCATTAAAGATAACGTTGGATTAGAGCATACTTTATTTGTTTTAAACTCTACCCCTACCACAGGATGGTTACCTGAAACACTGGCAAAGAATAAGGTAAATACGGGCATTTTTAATGGCAGAAAAACAGCTGCCTTACTCAACCTATATCTGATGGCTATTTATGGCCAAGGGAAGTGGGTAAAAGGCTATCACGACAAGCAGTTTTATTTTAACCATAAATTACTGGACGAGCAAAAAATAACCATAGAAGAAATTCAGGATAAGTCGGCTAAGTTTTTATTAGAAGTATCGGGTATTGAAAAAACCATTACTGCCTACCACCTGCGTGTAAACGAATATACTACTGGTGCTTTTAGCGAGTTTCAACAAAACTACTTCTATGGCAGGTCGGGCGATTTATTTGTAGCACTAAAGCCAGGCTGGACAGAAGAGATTCATAATACTAAAGAAATTAAGTTTGAGCAGAAGTGTTATGCACCTTTAATTTTCTTTGGCTGGAATATTAAAACCGCTCAACTTTTTGACCCCATCGATATGATTGATGTAGCTCCAACTATTTCAACCATATTGGAGATTACTGAACCGAATGGATGCATTGGAAAGCCATTAAAAGAAATCGTTCAATAACTAATACGAATCCACCACTGCTTTAAAATCCTTTAGTAAGGATAAATCTTTTTCAAAGGCGTTACCTACAACAATAATGTCGGCACCAGCTTCACAAGCTTCTTGAACTTTTTCTTTGGTGTTTAAACCACCTCCAACAATTAAAGGGATAGAAATATTTTCTTTAACAGCAGAAATCATATCAACAGGAACAGGCGATTGCGCACCGCTACCTCCTTCTAAATAAATGAGTTTTTGTCCTAACATTTCTCCAGCCATAGCGGTAGCCACTGCTATTTCTGTTTTACTAGCGGGTATTGGTTTTGTTTGGCTCATATATTCTACCGAAGTGGTGGTGCCTCCATCAATTAAAACATAACCTGTAGAAAGAACCTCCATCCCGCTTTCCTTAATAAACGGAGCCGAAGCCACGTGATTACCTATTAACAATTCTGGATTTCTCCCTGATATTAATGAGATAAATAAAATACCATCGGCATTGGGCGTAAGCTGCAACAAATTGCCAGGAAACAAAATAACAGGTACGCTCAAGTTTTCTTTTAGTATTTGTACGACTTGCTCTATTTTACTAGCAACCAAACTTCCACCAACCAATATTAAATCAGGATTGGCTGTTTCCATAGCCGTAATAATCTTCAGTAAGTTCTCCTTCGGAAACTTATCTGGGTCGATAAGTACAGCAAATAGTTTTTTGCCTTCTTTTATCTTAGTATGTACTGTGTTTAGAATCATGTATGTATATTCCTTTTACAGATGGCTATAAAACGTAAAGAATGATTAACAATGGTAAACCATAAAAAAATCATCACTTGTAATATATTCAAAGTCCATGGTTTTATGGTCCTCAAAACTAAATGTGGCACTTATGTTACCCTCTTTATTTAAATTGAACGGATGGCATATAAAGTTGACATTAAAAATACTATTCTTTCTGTCGTACATTTTATACATGCTCTCCTTTAAAGACCACATAAGGGTATAATATTCTACCTTTTGATTTTCTGGAATAAACTCCGCTTCCTTTTCGCTCACAAAACGCTTGTATACTCTTGCTACTCTTTCGGAAGGGTGCTCAATGTCGATGCCCGCATACTCGCCTACAGAAAATGCTACAGCCACATATCCTTTGGTGTGACTAATGCTGATGCGGTAATCCTTATTTTTTAATATCGGTTTGCCTGAATCTAAATATTCAATAATGGGTTCCTCGTTAATCACCTGTTTAATCAGGCAACGCGATGTTAAAAACTCTTTCTTTCTATTGTCTAATCTGTAAGAGTCCACCTTCTCCAAATCATCTGCCGACAATTGAAGCATACTAAAAAGCTCCTCCAAGGACTCCTCCATTTTCCATACCACCACCAAACCTTGGTTCTGCGTCTTTTTTCTTAAAATTTCAGCCATGTAATTCTAAGGCGTTTTTTTCCATTCAAATGTTTCCATCAAATGTATGATATCAGCAGTAACAAAATCAACCACAGGTGCTAATGAATCTTTATTCGGAATGGCGTTAAAATACAAGGAACCTCTCACAAAGTGATAATTACTATCGGTTAGATGAAATTGCACCGACGAAGCGGCATCTCCTTGAATATCATACAAAGTACCAAAAACCCTTTTCTCCGGAGAAATAAAAATCTGCTCTCCTATGGCATCTGCCTTAATGGAATGCTTATAGGCAAGTTTTCGGCTATCCTCTAACATCACATTTAAATTATCATCAATGGCTTTATAGCTGATGTGAACCGTGCCATTTAATTTAGGGTAGTTTAAGTTATACCAGAACTCCTCAGCATCGTGCGAAACATTATCATTCAACAATTGCGTGTAACTTGGATATTCGAAGGTATAAGGCGCCGCTTGGTCCATCACTTTATATTCATGCTCTGGAAACGAGATACGATAATATGCTCTTGGCTTTGGTGTGCCATGCTGCTTGCACGAGTACAGCATTATTGCACACAAACAACTGGCTATTAATAAGGTTTTAAACATTGATTATTACTTTTTGGCTTTATTATTCTTCAGCTCAAATTTAAGCTTTCGAATTCTTCTTGAATCTACAGAAACAACTGTAAAACAATATTTCTTGTATTGAATCTGTTCGTTTTTATCAGGTATCTCCCCTTTAATTTCTAGCATTAAGCCAGCTAATGTTTCTGCCTCGCCTTTTACTTTTTCAAATTCGGTTTCGTCAGTTTCAGTTACCTTATGAAAATCGTTTAATAACGTTTTGCCTTCAAAAATAATACTGCCATCTGGCTGACGAACATAGAAAGACTCATCATCGTCATTCTCATCCGTAATCTCACCCACTATTTCTTCTAAAATATCTTCCAACGTTACTATTCCAGAAGTTCCACCATACTCATCTACCACAATAGACATATGAATTTTGTTTTGCTGAAATTCTTCCAACAAATCATCAATCATTTTAGTTTCTGGAATAAAATATGGCGTACGCATTAACTCCTGCCATTTAAAGTCTTTGGTTTCATCAAGGTGCGATAGCAAATCCTTTACATACAAAACACCTTTCACATTATCCGGTGTGTTTTCAAATATAGGAATTCGGCTGTAGCCAGATTCTATAATGACTGCCAATACTTTATTATAGTCTGAGGTAATTTCAATATCGATAACATCAACTCTTGCCGTCATAACCTCGGCTGCATTTAAGTTACCAAACTTAACAATTCCCTCCAGCAGTTCTTTTTCTTCGGTAATTTCATCTCCAGTTAATTCGAGGGCATGCGATATATCATCCAGAGATATAGAACCCGTTTTTTTTGCAACTCGTCTATTTACAAAACCCGTTGTTCCAACGAGAATGGCGCTTAAAGGTTTAAATATGCCTTTTAATACCAATATTGGATAAGCCATGGCTTCGGCAAATCTGCGAGAAAAACGGGATGCATACACTTTGGGTAATATCTCACCAAAAAATAAAATTAACCCAGTAATACCAACAAGTTCCACTGTCAGCTTTATCCAACCTTCATTAAAAACAAATAATGATTTAGTTATAAAGGCCGATAGAATAACGATACCCACATTTACAAAGTTATTACCAATTAATATAGTAGCTAACAATTGCTCGGGAGCTTTTAGGTGTTTTAATATGATGCGACTGCTTCTACCGTCGTGTTCTTCAATATCCTGAAGATCGGCTGGACTAAGCGAAAAAAACGCTACCTCCGAACCCGAAAGTAAGGCAGAAAACACCAACAACAGTATTAATGTTAGTATAGCAAACGTTGCCCCAGCAGTTAGAGGCAACAATTCCATTAAAGTAAAATAGGGTTGAATGGATGAAATAACCAAATCTGTTTCCAAGAATGCAGAATTAAGTGAATATTAGAATGGTAAATCGTCCTGTTCAGATGACTCTCCTAAAATATCATCATTAGGCGCATTCGCAGCTGGCGATTGTGGCGGTGATGAAATGGGCTGTTGGTTTTGAGCAGGCGACTGTACTGGTGTTCCATAACTAGCCGCTTGTCCTTGAGCACCTCCCGGATTATCCGATTTACGACCTAATAACTGTAAGTTATCTACATAAACTTCAGTTGTGTATCTTTTAGTTCCTTCTTTGTCATCCCAAGAGCGGGTTCTTAATTTACCTTCAATGTAAATTTGAGTACCTTTCTTCACATAGCTTTCTACAACTTTTGCTAAACCTCCCCAAACTACAATATTATGCCATTCGGTTTTCTCTGGAATTTGCTGACCAGAACTAGTTGTAAAACCACGTTCGGTTGTTGCAATTGTAAAATTGGCTACCGCTCTATCATTTTCAAAATATCTAATCTCAGGGTCTTTCCCTACGTTACCTACTAGAATAACTTTATTTACTGACATAATAATTTGCTTATTTTTGGATTGATAAAAATACAAAACTTCCTATCCAATACAAATATTAAAATCAGAAGTATATAATAATATCTTATTGGTTTTTGGAATTTAGATTAGACTCTACATTTAGGCTCTCATATAACTCTATTACTGAAACTTACAAAACCACATAGGTACTTTAAGAACATACAAGTCTACCTGTTTGTATGATTACTATTAAAATAAACTTCTGCATCGGTAATTTTATTTATCCCATTCTTCCCAAATATTGCTTAAAGGTTTAGGAAACGCAAAGGAATTCAATTCAGAGTGATGCACCAATTGGTAACCATCCTGTGAAAAGCTTTCTAAATTATCTAGCTCAATAAAAAGCACCTTAATAAACAAATGCCTATGCGTTAAAATATGCTTTACATTATCTTCTTTACGTATTTTAATAGATTGTAAACCAATAAGCTCAACAAACTCTGTTTGCTCTAAAACACTCTGCACACTGCACTTTCGTGAATGTTCTAATAATGGAAATTGATACAATCCTTTCCAAATATCATTTTCGTTACGACGTTGAATTATCGTATTACCCTCTTTATCTTTCACAAATAAATAAGTCAGATACCTTTTCTTAATCTTTAAGGTTTTCTCTTTTATAGGAAGTACATCTACCTTACTGTTTTTAAGTGCCCAACACGATTGTGCAAAAATACAGGTGTCACACTTTGGCAACTTAGGTGTGCAATGCAAAGCTCCAAACTCCATAATGGCCTGATTAAAATCTCCATAACTATCACCATCATTTAACGATTGAGCCAGTTCTTCCACTTCTTTCTTACCATTGGCAGTATTTATTGCCGTTTCTATTCCATAAATTCGAGTTAATACCCTAAATACATTTCCATCCACCACCGTTTTTTGCTCATTAAAACAAATAGAACTAATAGCCGCTGCTGTATATGTTCCCACTCCTTTTAACTGTAGCAAACCATCATAAGAAGTCGGAAAAACACCTTTCAACTGCTCAGAAACAAATTTGGCCGCTGCATGCATATTTCTAGCCCTAGAATAATAGCCCAAGCCTTGCCAACATTTAAGCACCTCATCTTCTGTTGCATTTGCCAATTTATGTACCGTAGGAAAGTTCTCTAGAAAATTATAATAATAACTTAATCCTTGATTTACACGAGTTTGTTGCAATATAATTTCCGACACCCAAATACAGTAAACCTCCGTCGTTTCGCGCCATGGAAGGTCACGTTTATGGTCTTTATACCACAAAATCAAGTCACTACTGAACTTACCCATCTCGTTTTTTTTTATCAAAAATAGACTTTTTGTTTTTTTATTTTTCGAATTCGTTATATCTTTGCAGTCTGAATTTTAGAAAATTGATGTAATTAGTTGATAATTAAATAATTTTAAAGAGAGATGACAAAGGCTGATATTGTAAACGAGATTTCAAAAGATACCGGAATTGAGAAGGTTACAGTTCAAAAGACTATCGAGGCTTTTATGGAGACTATTAAAGGTTCGTTAGTTAAAGGGAAGAATGTATATTTACGTGGATTCGGAAGTTTTATCGTAAAAGAGAGAGCTGAGAAAACAGCTCGTAATATTTCTAAAAACACAACTATCATTATCCCTAAACACTTCATTCCTGCATTCAAGCCTTCAAAGAGCTTTGTTACTAAGGTGAAGAACAACGTAAAGTAATTGGTTATTAATAGTTAAATTTTTGTAGTATGCCAAGCGGTAAAAAAAGAAAAAGACATAAGATTGCTACGCATAAGCGTAAGAAAAGGCTTAGAAAAAATAGGCATAAGAAGAAGTAATCTTCGAAATCTTATTGTGAAAACATAATAGAGAACAAACATCAGGAGTTAACTCCTCGTTGTTTGTTCTTTGTTTTATGTACAAATTGAAAAAATCCTGACAACGAAGTCAGGTAGAAGTTCTTATTTATATTGAAAATACCTACTAAAGTGAGTGCAGAACTATTTGTTGATGTATCTCCCGAAGAGCTTTCTATTGCATTGCTCGAAGAAAGAAGGTTGGTAGAGTTAAGACGCGAAAAAGTCGATATTCAGTTTACCGTTGGCGATATTTACCTAGGTAAGGTAAAAAAAATTATGCCAGGACTGAATGCTGCTTTTGTAGACGTAGGATACGAAAAGGATGCATTTTTGCATTATCTAGATCTTGGACCTCAGTTTCGTACCCTGAAGAAGTTTCTTAACATGGCCAAAACCACTAAAAAGGGAGGCGTTGACTTAAACAAAATTAAAGCTGAAATGGATATCGATAAAAACGGTACCATATCAGAAGTTCTCTCAGTAGGTCAGGAAGTTATGGTGCAAATTGCCAAGGAACCTATTTCAACAAAGGGACCAAGGCTAACTTCTGAATTATCCATTGCAGGACGTAATTTAGTACTGATGCCGTTTTCGGATAAAGTTTCTGTGAGTCAGAAAATTAAATCTGCCGAAGAAAGAAACAGACTGAAAAAACTGTTAATCAGTATTAAACCCAAAAATTTTGGAGTAATCGTCCGAACCGTGGCCGAAGGCAAAAGAGTTGCCGAGCTGGATAAGGAATTGAAAACCCTTACCCGTCGTTGGGACGAATCCACTGCCAAATTATTTAATTTAAAGTCACGTGCACTTGTTGTTGGAGAAATTGGCCGTACCTCAGCCATTCTTAGGGATATCATGAGCCCTTCTTTTAACAGCGTTTATATCTCAGATCAAGAGATGTGCAAAGAGGTCAAAGAATATGTGGGCTTGATTGCGCCCGATCGAGAAAAAATTGTGAAAGAATTTAAAGGAGACGTTCCTTTATTTGATCAATTTGGAATTGAAAAACAGATTAAATCACTTTTTGGAAAAACAGTTTCTTTTAAAAGTGGTGCATATCTTATTATCGAACACACAGAAGCACTTCACGTTATTGATGTTAATAGCGGAAACCGCTCTAAAAATGCAAGCAACCAAGAAAACAATGCCTTGGAAGTAAACCTTGCAGCCGCCGATGAAATTGCCCGACAGTTGAGACTTAGGGATATGGGTGGTATTATTGTTGTCGATTTTATTGATATGCAAAAGTCGGAACACAGGCAAAAAGTGTTTGAGAAGATGAAGGAAGCTATGACTCCTGATAGGACAAAGCATAACATCCTTCCGCTAAGTAAATTTGGTCTCATGCAAATCACACGCCAGCGAGTACGACCAGAATTGGCTATCGAAACCGATGAGTCATGTCCTACCTGCTATGGAACAGGTAAAATTGCACCAGCTATCCTACTTGAAGAGAAGTTGGAAGACAGCATTAAAAAAGCTGTTCAAATACAAAAGATTAAAAAATTGACCCTGAAGGTTCATCCTTACTTGGGAGCTTATCTAACGAAAGGTTTCCCGTCCATATTTTTAAAATGGAAGTTCAAATACGGTTTTGGACTTAAGTTGATTCCTTCCGCCTCATTAAGCTTTTTAGAGTTCAAGATCCTCGATGATAAAGACAAAAAGGTTGACCAATAGGTCAACCTTTTTTATGTTCATCCATAAGTAAGTGAGGTAACTCAGTTTTAATAGTGTGAAAACTGTGTGTGATTCAAAACAAACATACGCTTTGTATATCAGAGTGAGTATTTAGCTACATAAATATTGTCTTATACTCATTCTCAATTTTCGATATTTCATGAGGCGGAAAATCGTTAAATCCTTTAATTATTGCTCTTTTAGAAAACTCCCCATTTCCTTGCTCAAGGAGCCTAACTACGAAGGCAGCTAGGTTATCTGGCATCTCAAATTTATCACCTAAATACCCTTTAAACTCATCTTATTTCTGAAGATAGTTTACCTCGTTTGGAATAATAATCGATGGTATTATTCAAGACATTTACATTATTATCGGAGGTGGTTTACCACTGAATAAAATCGATAAGTAGATGCTAATAGGATTCCAGCACCTTTCTCAGGAGACATTAATCCGTAAAAAGTGGTTATACAAAAATATGAAAAGCAGTCATTATCCTTGAAAAACAGTTATTAATTGATGTATTTTGTGAAAAGCAGTTATTAATCAACGGCTGTAATACAATAAAAAGTAACTATAATGATATAAATTCTATGGTAATAAAGTATGTGATCCGTGAGAACTGACATCGTTTTTATACCCTTAATAATTTATTTGAATGGGTTTTGGCTTTTGGAGGAGGAAGCGAGTATCTATAGGGTAGAAAACTATACACACTCAAAAGCCCGATCATAGTCATCCTATACTGTGTATAGAACTGTGTGTAGCAAAAACAGAAATGTCGCAAATAACTAAAATATAGCTAATTACGACACTTCGTATGTAGCCCCAACAGGACTCGAACCAAGCTATGTAAATAGTACTTATTCAAACAGTTATTCGTATGGATTATTGTAAAACTCCCGAATTACTCACCTATTATTTAATTGATAATAACTTCATTTGTAGTCCTTTGACTTTTACAAAGATACGAAATGACATTTACTTTGTAAACTAAATGGAGTCAAATTATATGAGATATTGGTAAGGATGATTACATGACAACACGATCTTAATCTAGTCAATCAAATACTCGCTAATCACTTCAATTGAAATTCCAGAATACTCTGCGAACTCCTGTTTTGTAATGAA